>CAKSDE010000001.1 GCA_934444735.1 uncultured Clostridia bacterium
TTGTCTTTAACTTAACATTACCGTTATTAAAGACGAAAATCTTGTAAATTTCGGGTTGGAAAAAGAACTGAAATATAACAAGACAAATGGCTAAACCCTTGATTTTATGCGGCTTTAACCGTTTGTCTTTATTATACCATAGGGGCACACAAACGCGACCTTGATGTTAAGCCATGGAGTATCGCCTAAAGTAGCACAGATGAGATTAGGACACTCTGATTTTTCCACTACCATGAATATTTACTCACATGTACTGGAGACTATGGAAGTTTCGGCGGCAAAAGCAATCGAAGATACCCTCTTTCCCTTACACGGCTGATAATATAAATGCAGTACCTCATATAAAACCAGGTACTGCATTTTTTCATTTCCACATATGCATTTTCAATTATCTTTAATAACTAATCACTACCGTCTGCCTTTCCTCGTCCCAACTAACTTTTGCGCCCAGACTTTCACTTACCGCCCTTGCCGGCACCAATGCCCTGTTCATTAGTATTTCCGGAGCAACATCTAACCCTTTTACCTCACCGTTTACCGTTATTGCTGCATTGTTTATCTGCATTATAACCGAATTGCTCGCAGTATTTGCCACAACCGTTCTCGTCTGACAGTCTTTTAAAAATGCTTTATCTTGCAATGATAGACATTACGAAAAAGTGGACAGGCAAGCCGCAAAGACTGGGGACAAATCCACTCACAGCTTGAAATATTCTTTGCCGACAGATTGCCTGGGTAGCACAAAATCACCGACAAATCAAGGGTAAATGCACGCCCCCTTACGAGGGCGCCCTTGACATGCCGGCAATTTTATGCTATACTGTAATTATGGACTGAAAGCCAAATTTTGCTTTCAGCCCACAAAAAACTACTTAGATTATATTATCATTTTGGAGTAAATTTTGAGGTTTACACAAAATGAGGGATTGCCCTAATATTTGCCGCTTTACGTTTCGTTGATAGTTATGATTTTGCAAATCAGAGTAAATCGCTATGCGTTTTTACTCGGCGGTCTGAATTCTGTGCTTTATGCTGTCGTATACTTTTTCTATAAACTTTATAGCAGCGCACTTTATTCAATAACCGTATCGTTTGTTATGCAAATTGCGACATTTGTCAGTTGGGGAAAACATTCATACAAAAAAACGTCAACGTTTTTTTAATCAATGGAAGGAAAGAATTTTTCGGTTTTTGCGGGAGTTTTTGCTTTTGTATGGTTTGTATGCTATATCATCTTTAGAAAGCTGGGTTCAAGTCATACATTGCTCGATAATTCGGTTATGTTGTTGGGCATTGTGACAGTAATTCTAACAATGCTGCCTTATGTGGAGTGGACACATATGCAGAATTTAGGATGTATTATTAATGTGATACCTTATAGCCGCAGATGGCTACATACTTGGTATCAATGGTATATTCACTTTTGTGTGCAAACCTTACACTTGTAAATGTAAGAAAAGTATACAAAGGGCGAAAGATTATTCAGATGAGGTGAGATAATGGAAATTATAACAAAAACAGAAAACAATGAATACAAGTTTTTCTTAAAAAACAATTCGAGTGAAACAATTTATCCGGATGAAGTGGTTGTGATGCAAGGACGTATGCCATTTCAAAAGGATACTCGGGTGTACTGTGATGGATTTAATATGCTCAGTCAGTACATGGGAACTGTTGAAAATATGGAATGTATGAGTATGTACTCCGATGAAAAACATTATAAATTACCGACAAAGGACGGATATTTTACGGGGTATAACTATGCACTGTTTTTTTCAAAGCAGACAACATTATGGGGTTTTACCTCTTGCAGAAGATTTAGCGGAGAAATCCGTTTTAATTCGGATAATTACGAAATTGTAGAGAAATTATACAGTATTCCGATAAGAAGCGGCGAAATCATAGAGCTTGAAAGCTTCAGTATATTAAAGGGGGAAAAGAATGAGCTTTTAAATTGTTACGCTTCTATTATTCAAAAAAATCATCCTCCAAGAAAAAACACTGTCACTCCGTCAGGGTGGTGCTCGTGGTATTGTTTCGGGCCCGATGTTACAGAAGAAGAAATCAGACAAAATATGGCTGTAATGAAAAATAAATTTTCGTTTATGAAGTATGTTCTCATAGATGACGGTTATCAAAATAAAATGGGTGATTGGCTTACGGTAAAAAAAGATTTTGGCTGTATGAGTGCGGTATGTGATAACATCAGATCTGCCGGTGCGTTGCCTGCAATATGGATTGCTCCGTTTATTGCTGAAAGAGATTCAAATATTATGAAAAATCACCCGGAATATTTTGTCTGCGATGAAAGCGGAAATCCGTTGTCAAGTGACGAGGTAAGCTTTGGCGGATGGCGATGCGCACCATGGTATATGCTTGACGGGACAAATCCGGCAGCTGTGGAATACATAAAAAATATATTTATTGAAATGAAAAACAGATATGGATGCAATTATTTTAAGCTTGATGCCAATATGTGGGGCGCATTGCCGTTTGGGAAAAGATATGACAATACCAAAACGCCGATAGAGGCATATCGGATTGTAATGGAAGCGATTTGTGATGCGGTTGGAGATGATGGATTTATTCTGGGGTGTAATGCACCGATGTGGGCAAGCCTCGGACTGGTTAACGGAATGAGAACAAGTGAAGATGTTTTGAGAAAAGTTGATGTGTTTGCACTTTTGGCAAAACAAAATTTATTCCGTTCTTGGCAGAATAATAAGCTTTGGCTTTGCGACCCGGATTGTTTTACTATATCAAATAACAAAAAAGACATAATTGACGGTGCCGGAAATGCGGCTGAAAATAATTATTTAAATGAAGCGGAATTCAGTTATTGTATGGCATATATCTTTGCAAGTGGATCAAAGATTTTGTTTTCGGGTGATGATATGACAACGTATACGGACAAACAAATTGGTCTAATTAACAGATTAAAGGATTTAGATAATGATAATATATATTTTGAGAACGATCAATTTGAAATTTGCCATAACAAAAAGTATTATGTATTCTTAAATAGTACGGAAAATGAAAAAAGTTTTAACATAAATTGTGCGGAAATGAGTGACTTTTTTGACGATAGCGTGGTTTGCAATCCTATTAATGTTTCGGCACATAGCGGAAAAATAATTGAGTTGATACGTTGAGATTCATGTGAGACGAATTATATCCGAAATGAATGAGATACGGAAAGTGGAGATGTGCAAGTGATGACGATGCTGCAATGATAGTGACGCCCGAATCAGGACTTGAGAATTATTTCCGAAGGGACTTCCTGATACTTAACAACAGTATTGCCATTTTTTGACTTATATTTAGTGAGTACACTTTTAAAAACTGCATGAGGATCGTAAAATATTCTACCTCCACTTCCTTTCCCTCTAATACATGCGTTATTCTCATCTATTGGAAGCATTCTATTCCGTCCATCTGATGTAATTTCAATACTACATCCCTTTGCATCATCAATTATTCTTCGCATCAATTGTGTCCCCACATCGTAGTTTGAGCCTGATTTTGCAGTATAATGAACAAGCCAGTTCCCACCGTCAGTTTCATTATAACCCAAATTATCCCTTGTAAGCATTTTAAGTTTTTTATATATAAGATTTTTTTCCTCTACCGTGCCCACAAGTGTCATAAACAACCCCAACGGATCAACAAACCCTACCGGATTATTTTCGCAGTACACTCGGACGGTTTATATCGGAGGATCCATATTGGACTCCGCAAAATATGATTTATGGTGATGATCTAAATAATAAAGGCAAAGTACAAATTTGTATGCATATTGTATGAATAATCCTGTTATGTGGACGGATAAATTCGGAATAAATGCATATAATCACTTCAAAACAGAGCAAGAGGCTGCAATAGTTTGGAAAAAGTGATTATGTAAGATTTGAATGGTAAAATAATTTATGTTTTAATGATTGTGAGGTTTAAAATGAAAAAAACTATAATTATATTTACAATCTTAATGATTTTGACGAGTTTGTTCTCGGGTTGTGCAGGTGGATCAGTTCTTACTGATTATAGCGATTGCAGAGGAATGGTGATTGATTTTTCTGTAGGGACACCTCTTGAAAATAATTTAGCTAAAATAATAATTAAAAATAAAATTTCACTTGAGGGATTAAATGAGCATAATGCAGTCAAAATTGCGGATATAGCTTTAAAAGGATATTTGGGATGGAATGCTGAGAAAGATAGAAAATATGCTATTGCCGAAAAATATGAAAATGGCTTTACGGTAATAAAATATATTGGAGACGATTACCTTGATGGAGATATAGCTGTTTTGATAAGCAATGCAGGTGATGAAATAAAATTTTGTCCTACTGCATCCGATTATTTTAAACTTAAAAATAGCTAACCATGTTTTGTCATTGCAAAAATTGCAGTGGGGACGGACTTTGAGGCATTCGAAACTTGGTATGGAAAGAATCTCCTACTTCACCTCATTATTTAGGCTTTCTTCCTCACCTTGCAGATCATTCAAAATTGGCCCTTCAAATCTATAATCGTTCTCTTTATTAAACTATATACCTCAGCAACCAAAATGCAGTACCTCATATAAAACCAGGTACTGCATTTTTATGCCTCCACCTATAACCTTACGAAAACCCTGATATATACTGGGTTTGTGAGGGGTGGTGGGTGGAGACATTTTTTTAAATAATAATATCCGAGCAGGTATTCGCCCCCATACACTCTTGACGTCTATAAGTCATTATCAACAAAATTTATTGGGTAATTCATATTCTTCATAAAATCTCTTGAAAAATGTCTGATTTTGATGTATAATAAGATTTGTCGGAGCAATCCGATAAGGCAAGACTTCTTAACGGTGTATTCACCGGCGGTTATGCCCACCTTTACATACAGGCACTTGTGCTGAGTTTATGAAAGGGGGTATGCTTATGAAAAGTAAGCATTGTGCTGATGGTAAAAAAATTGCTTATAGCATTTTTTGTAGTTATCATTTTAATGATACTATTCCCCATAAACGCAAGATAACCGCCCTCTGCCAAGGTCGGCTATCATAAAAGTTAGTCAATTTGTGGCATAACCGTTTGAGGTCTTGCCTTTTTCTATTATCATTATACCCCTGTTTCACCGTTTTGTCAATGCCTTTTTAATAAAAAAGCAATAATAATATCCTATCAATATTCGCCCCCTATACGCCCAATTGCCATTGGTATACAGGACCGCTGTCATAACAACATTAGTTTACATAATTTCAGCAATATTTATGTATCATAGTCCAAGCTCGGCGTCGGCGAACGGTCGGCATTTTCATAGTAAATAGCCCGTAATTCATTGGTTTATCTCATCTCTAAAAATCCCTTACGAGTGCTCCAAAACCGCGTGCCCAAGGTTCGAGTCCTTGTACCCCTGCCACTTTAATTGTCCTCAGACTTAGCGTATTTGCTTTGTTTGGGGGCTTTTTTATTCTTTTTCATTTATGTAAACTTTCTGCTATTATGTAACAGTTGCTTGTACCTATTCAGACGGCATTGCCGACAATAAGCAATTTTGTTTTGTTCTCTGTTGGACTTATCCCCTATCTCTCATTTATAATGCCACCACCTGTAAATGCTCGCAAAGTATCGTTGTAAGTGGATTTGTTGACGTAGGTGGTAGGCGGCATTTTTGGGGAAAACTTTTTTTCGTAGATATTGCATATTCAGATATATATTATTATTTTGAGATAGTTATATGGATTAAATATACATATAGCTATTTTATTTTTATAATCGGAGTGTGGTTCTATATGAATGTTGTAAAATAAATTTTCGACCTTTTTAGACAAATAATGGGTTTGTCCCTGACAGAAAACATTTAAGAATGTAGGTATAGAGCGGAGTTTGGATAATTATGGATAAAGATAAAAACATGGACATTTATAAGGACAATGGGATTTTACTTGTGAATTCAGATTTGGTAAAATATACGCATGAGGTGGTAAATATGGGAGGTGAATCTGATAAACAGTTGTTTAATTCCGTGTATAAGGATATTGCAGAGGCTTTCGGAATCGACATTGCAATACAAATATATCAGATGTATAAGGGAACACAGATATCTTTTCCTACAAGGCTTTTCAATCCCGAATATGTAAAAAAACAAATACCAGCTGAATACAACGGAACTAACGTAAAGCAGTTAGCCAAGAAATACGGCTATAGCGAAAAAACTATCAGGCGAATGATAAAAAACAGCGTTTAATCCAGATTTTTTAAGATATACTTTTTCTATAAAAAGTAATTTAATACTGGATATAACAGCATAAAAAGAAAAAGGGGGGATTATTTTCATGAGTGATTTAAGAACAGCGTTACTTTCAGGAGAACAAATAGTATAAATATGCTTCAAGGAATTTTTGTTGTAGAGGATATTATGTAGACATAGTAGGAAAAAGCAAAAAGATCATATCAGAAATCAATTAGAAGAAGATTATGCATCAGATCAAATAAGCATAAAGGAATTTATCGCCCCGCCTTACGGGTGCAAGAAGAAGTAGGCAAAAAAGACAGCTGCACGTGAGCGGCTGTCTGTGATAGTAATATGGTGTCAGACTTTCAATGTTTCTTTTAGAGGTTCTCCTTATAGAGGCGGTGCAAACCACCAATTATTGGCGATTTCTTTTTATGAATTGTCTACAAATTCATTCATGCAGATAGATAAATAGTGCATGAAAAACTATCTGCAAGACATAAATAATTTGGGTTATTTCCGAGTAGTTCAAAAGATTTTCCCGCAACTTCCTTTGCGGCGGCTTTACATTCTGCAAAGCTGTTTGCTTGAAGAAATTGCAAGAAAAAAGCAAGCCCCAATATGATTTTATTCTTCTCTTTATCTGTCTTACTCGGGCAAAGCAGAGATTATTATTCGGGTTTTTATGTGATGTGACTTGCTTTCATCTACAGATAGCCGCAATTGTTCCAAACTCTTAAACGACATATCGTCATTTTGAGAGCTGCCGTAACCGATATTGTGAATAAGCGCTTTTGGGGTGTAATTAAGCGGCGTTACCGTTATAAGCACATTATCGGTGGCAACTGTGAATGAATTTCCCGATTGCTCAAAGTGCGCATATGTATTCAGCAGAAAATGGGCAGACAGAGGGGTTGTACTTTCCAAAATATCTTCAATAATAAACGTGCGAATATCATTTGAGGTGACGCTGCGTATGTTTTTGGTGATAACATTACTGTCCCATGCGCCCAAGATGTCTGTCGAGTATTTGAAATTCCCGTTTTTATAGCTTGATTCAAGAACAACTGCGCCGGTATGGTTCTCGGATTTTTGCTTAATATATACACCGTTCGGCAGCTGCGGCAGAAAAAGATTATGTGCGGCGGCGCTGTGCAGAAAATCCGATTGGGGGTCGCCGTAACCGCATGTACCGCCGTCAATGAAGATCGGCTGACCGTTTACCTCCAGAATGAACGATCCTTTATCTTCGTGATTGTGCGAAAAACAAATCTCGCCGCCGAGCACGGTGAAATGCACCGCACCTAAATCGGGCAGGTTTTTTCGCACCGTTGTTATACCGGTCTTATTTAAACTGAGAAATCCGTCAAGACTGAAATTATGATCAAGAGGTTTTAGCTCGGGTGCCATAACGAGATACTCTATAAAAGAATAGTCTAAAAATGGGTTCGGATCACGGTTGTATATTTCCTGCCATGTCGGGTTATTGCTGAAAATTGCTGCAAAAGCAAAGGTGAGCGCGTTGGCATGAGTGAAGTTTTCGCTGCCTGCCGGGGTATCACTTATCGGTATAAATCGCATATGTTTTCCCCAATCGCTCCTGACGGCAAGCCCGTAATCAAATGCTTTGTGCAGCTTTTGCGGCGTATATTCGCAAAGAGGCACCTTTTTGTAACGTGCAAGCATAAAAAGCGTCGGTGAAACGCATTGAATCACAGCTGCCCAGTAGCTCGGTCCCTCCAGAGTGCCGCCATCCGAGCCGATTGATTTTTCAATCATCTCATTCATGAAATTTTCCGATTCGGTTAAATCGGATTTATAGCGCGGATAGCGTTCAATCAATGCCAAAAGAGCCGCAACTCTGCCGCGGTTAAACATAAAGCCTTGATTACACTCATAGATATAATCCATTGTTTTAAAGTCCGCCTCTATCCGCGGCAGACCTTTCATTATTATTGCGTCATAGATTATATTTTTTCCGTGCCAGGTTAAAAGTGTGCCTGCCCAATCAAGCACAAGCGCCGCGGCGTGGCAGACTTTGTATTCGGTAAATGAGCGGTGATGCCAGGTTGCGCCGGGAAAAACTCCCATGACGTGCTCGCACCAATATTCGCAGTGTGCCGCGCTTAAGGCAAATCTGCAAGCCATCTTGAGCATTTCGGGATTATTTTCTATAATACCGCAGAAAGCGAGCAGCTCCATTGCACTTATGAAATCTATATCCGACTCTACGCCGAACTGATTGTTTGCACACGGGAAAAATCTGCCTATTTTCTTTTCGGGTTCTGTATCCATGAATTGAAGTGCAAGAGAGTATATTTTTTTATAAATACTTTTAAACGGCTCTTTTGTTAATTTTTTTCTTAAAAGCACAAGCTCATTTTCATCAAAGAAAATATTGCAGGACGGTTTTATATCAAAGCTATCGTTAAAACACCCCTCCCAGTCGGGTGAGTAGACGCTTTTTTCCTCCGCAATTACATCAGATTTTCCCAGCCCAAGCCAATAAAGAGCCGCACTTGTGGCTCTGTCGGGGATTTCGGATTTTAGAGAAATCGATATTTGGCTTATAGTCTTTCCGGAAATTTTTCCGGTATGTTTTATAACCGAGTTTGCTCCGTGAGTGGAGATGACTTCGGTATTTTTTCCGTCTACAGTGCAGTTTACCGTTATGACGGAATTTTTGTCCGCTTTGCCGAACAGGATAAAGGTATCGTAATTTTTTATGTCGAGAGAGCATTTGCGCTCTATTTTTATATCGAAATTTTCCAAAGACGGTTTTTCAACCGTCAGAACAACGCTTGCCCAGTCGGTTTTTGCAGCGGCTTGTGCGCCTTTTCCCAATGTTACGGTATAGTTTGAAAGACGCGAAAATTTGCGGTGAGTCGGGTATGACTCGCCGCTGTCCCAGAACGGTTCAAAAATACTTTCGGCACGGTTGATGATTATATTATTCACGAAAATTCCACCTCGTTTGTTCTTTTATCTATTTTAATTCATTATATCAAAATCCAAAACAAATATAAAGAGAAAATATTATGCAATGACTTGTAAAAAATTAACTTTATTTAAGCTTTGCCAAAAGATAAAAATAAAAAAACAAGTATTGACAACGGTTTGGCGGAGTGATATACTTTGAGTAATATTAAGATTTTCGAGGTGTGATATGAATAATTTCAGTATTTCGGTTGAGTATATTTACGGCGGAGAAATAACTTTAAAAGATGATTGGACGGGTGAAAACAGAGAGAATGTAACCGAGTGCGATAAAATTTATTTTATTACAGACGGAGAATGTGAGATCGAGATAGAAGGGACAATCTATAAGGGCAGAAAGGGTGACGCATTTTTTATAAAAAGGCAGACAGCGCATAAATACAGACTTACCGAATTGAACTACATGAAAAAATATTGGTTTCATGTCAATGTGAATTATAAGGATAAACCGCTTTTTGAAGAGCTGTCATTGCCGTATTATCATCATTTTAATGATTTTGAGAAAGCGGACGAAAAATTTTCAAGGATAGCTGAACTGTCAAAAACAAAAAGCATTTTAGGGCAAATTCAGTGGAGTAATGCATTGTTGGAGGTTCTGAATTTATATTATGAAAGTGCGGGGAGTGTGCGCGGAAATGAGTATAAGAGCGATATGGGGAATGTTGTGAAGTATATTTTGGATCACCAGTACGATCATATAAGTGTTGATGAGCTTGCCAAAATTGCGCATCTTCAGCCGAATTATTTTATAAAAAAATTTAAGCAGGAGGTGGGCATGTCACCGACCAAATTTATCAACTGGAAAAAATATGAGCTGATAGAGGGACTGCTTACCAATAACGATACACCGATTAAAGAGATAATGCGAAAAACCGGTTTTGATGATTTGGGATATTTCTCACATTTCTTTAAAAAATACAGCGGATACTCTCCGAAAAAATACAGAGAGGCTTGCAAAGAGGTGAACAGAAGCCTGCGTAAACTTTAAAATTTTGATAAAAATAACCATGTATTTGTTCAAAATTAACTTTACATATCTAATCTCTTGAAATATATATTTTGGAATGTTATTATTGTATCATAAGGATAAACAAGTTGCCTATTGTTGAAATTCAACAAAAACTCGGATAGTTTTAAAGCATGCATAAAATTATTCTGAGTTTATATGGCAGAAAAAAACAATAGTAAGAAATGATATGAAAAAGGCATATAATTCTTTTTCATGTCGGATTCGTGCCGCCGGCATAGGGCGGTTGGAAGGGAGATTTTTTATGAAAAGTAAAATTATAAGCGCAGGATTATCTTTGGCTATGTTTGCGTCTGTATTTACTGCACTGCCGCAAAAAGGCTTTGCGGAGGATTCGGCATCTTTGATATTTTCCGATGATTTTGAAAGCATATTCACGGGAGGGACGGCATACGGCAGTCCTATAAATTACGGCAACAAATGGGAGCCTAACGGTGTAGGTACCGTTCTTTCATACGATGAAGAATTGGGAAGATACAAAGTTCTTGAAACAGCCAACAATGGGTATACAATGGGTATTATAAAGGCATACGGAAAAAAGAACGGAGAACTGGTTTATAAAGATGTAACGGGACATATCCGGCTTTCAACGAAATTTAAACCAAAAAATGCACAGGATGTGGCATATCTTCCGATTGCCGCAACGGGAAATACGAGCGGTAATAATCAGTATACAACAATGGCAACGCTGCAGTTTAATGAAGGAAAAATCAGAGCTGCCGTGCCTGATGTATCTATGATAACCGACACATCGTCAAAAGACAGCTGTGCGGTTATATGGAATAATATAGCCGACTATACGGTTGATACATGGTATGACGTGACTGTGGATATGTATGTCGGCGGAGACAGTACAACAACGGCGGACGATTACTATTATTATTCTGTTTCGGACGGCGAGAATACATATACCGGCGGCCCGTACTATCTCGGATTGGTAGTGGGCAACAACGGGACAAATCCGTGTTATGACTTTACGGCTTTGTCGAGAATATGCTTCGGATATACCTATTGCCAGGACACACAATGCGAAATAGCCGACATAAAGGTATATCAGTATGCACCGGAATTTACGTCATCTATAAAGGACGGGGCAACGGGAGTAGAAACCGATAATGCGGAATACACAATTACATTTGATCAGATGATGGACGCATCTACCTTTTCCGCAATTACATTTGAAGGCGGAACCGAGAATTACAGTATTACGCCGGCGAGCGGTATGTCAAAGACTGCGAAGATAACCGTAGACGGTGAATTGCAGACGGGAACAAAATATACGATAACCGTTCCGGGGACAGTAAAAAATACAACCGGTGCGGCAGTAAAATCGGGGACAGTAAATTTCACAACGAAGAAACCTGTTGATCCGTCGGTTATTATGAGCGATGAATTTGAAACACTTTATAATGACGGTTCGGTTCTCTATGGAAATAAATATACATATAACGGCAGTTTGGGTTCGAGTGAGCTTGCAAAAGACGGGGAAAACTATTATCTGAAGTTTTCTTCAAACGATAAATGTGATACCTCGGGGAACAGCCTGTCGCTCAAGAGAACAGAAGTACTTGATCTTTCGGGCAAAATAGAGCTTACGGCATCGGTTAAGTATGATGATACAACGTCTGCGGTATTTGTTCCGATTCCGATTATAGTTGACGGAAGAAATAACCAGTATCAAGAGGTTCAGACTATAATGGTAAGGGACGGTAATTTTACCGTTTTGAATGTGAATGAGCCGGAATCGGTTGACAGTACGGAAAATTATACCGCATCATATGATACGATATGTGAAGCGGAGGCGGGAAAATGGTATGATATCAAGCTTATACTTGACATAGACGGTGATTCGTCTACATTTGACCGATTCTCTTATGAGGTCAGCACGGGTAAAAAGACATATACCGGCAAAGACTATATTTTTGGAGCGGTAATGGCAAATAACAGCGGTCACCCGAAGTGGAACTTTGAAAAGGTGACGGGAGTATGGTTTAACGAAATAAGAGGTGCGAATGTTACATCGTACATTAAAAATATAAAAGTATTGCAAAATCCTGCGCTTTGCGAAACGTCTATAGCAAACGGGGAACAGAAAGCTGCGGTTGACGAGCCGATAACAGTTACCTTTGACCAGACCATGGACGCATCGACATTTAAAAATATTACACTTATGAAAAACGGTAAAAAGACGGCACCAATAACCGTTGCACCCGAAACGGGCAGATCAAGACAATGTGTGATTACACTTGTTGAAGATCTTGAATATAATACGGATTACGTGCTTACAATCCCAAGTACGGTTTTAAGTACAACGGCAAGTAAGTTCGGCGGCAAAACGATTAACTTTGCGACTGTAGCCGAAGCAGCAAAGCCGACAACTTTATTTACCGACGATTTTGATAAAATATATGGTTGGGCTGCAGCATATAACTATTTCCTTGGTTATGGTAATTTCTGGGGAACAACCAATTTGTCAAAAGCAATGGCAGCGTATGATGATGAGTTGGGTATGTATAAGGCGGAATTGAAAAGTAATGCAAATCCGAACCCTGTTTCGGGATTGAATTATAAAAATAAAGGCACGGCTTTGAATGCGGTCGGAAATATCGCAGTATCCGCAAAGATTAAGCTGAGCGCGGCGAACAAGGAAGTAAAGGCGATAGTATTCGATACGGACGGCGGAGCACAGCCGAGTCCATACGGATATATTGAAACTTTGATATTTGACGCGGACGGTACAATAAAGGCGGTATATCCGGACGGTGTAACCGATGTGACATCAAAAGAGAAGTTTAACAAAAAATATGATATTCTCGGTGCGTATGAGGCAAATAAATGGTATGATATAAAGGTTATAGTAAACTGCGACGGTGACGCTTCAACATTTGATACGTATTCTGTAATTGTTTCGGACGGTACAAACACTTATTCCGGCGGGCCGTATGTTTTCGGTACATCATATGCAACAAACGACAATTGGCCGGATTGGGCGTTTACCAAGATAGATTCTATAGGATTCGGGTATACATATGCAGCGGACTATCCGTGGGAGCTGGCAAATGTTAAGGCGGCAAGTATCCCGTCGGCACTCTTTGAGTCGAGCATTTCGGACGGCGAGAGCGATGTTGCGGTTGACGGCTCAATCCGATTGAAGTTTGATCAGTTGATGAGAGCAGATACATTTACAAATATAACACTGCAAAATGAAGCGGGAGAAAATATACCTGTATCGGTTTCACCGTATACGGGGAAATCCAAGACTGTTACGGTAACACCTGCGGAAAATCTTGCCTTTAACAGACTCTACAGGCTGACAGTGCCGACAACGGTTACAAACCTTGACGGAATCGGAGCGAAAAAAACGGTTATTACATTTACGACAGAGGCTGTTCCCGATGTGCTGGCGGTAGCCAATATAGAGGTTAATGACGGATATGACGTAATTCTTACAGAGGGAAGTACGGTAAAAGTATCTGCGGACTTTACCAACAGAGCGGTTGCAGGCGTAGAGAGCCAGGATGCGGTACTGCTCGCCGGGATTTATAACCCGAACGATGAGATGATTGCGGTATGCTATACTACCGAAACAATTTTAAAAGGAAGCACAAAAACGTTAAAGGCGACCTTTACAGTACCAAAGAATGTGAAAAAAGGAGCATATGTAAAGGTGTTCTGCTGGGATACTTTAAAAGATATGACGCCGATAGGAGAGGCAGTCATAGTATCGAAGTAAAAATTGGGGATGTTTGTTAATTCCAAAGCTTTTTTCCTATCCCCTAAAAAAACAAGGGCTGTTTAAAAAATCAATTGACTTTTTAAACAGCCTCTTACCTATAATAAAACTATTTAAAAATTGTAAAACTAACATTTTTCAATTAAAATTTTTAGGTTGAAATAAAAAGTTCCGGTTGATTTGAATTTTACTTTTTACCTATTATAAAATTATTGGCAAGGAGAAAGACAATGAAAAAAATATTGTTATGTGTATTGATACTTGCGGTATTATTGCAAAGCTCATTCGTTTTTGCAAAAGCCGATGCGTCAGCTGATACGGGGAGTGATATCAGTCTGCTTGAAGAGATCGGTATTTATAAGCCTCAGGACAATATGAGCGAGAGCGAAGAATTGCTGACGCGTGAGAAAATGACGGTTCAGCTTTGCGTATTTTACGGAGTGGAGCGTGACGGAAATATCCATGAATTTTCGGGCGAGAGCGTATACAGCGATGTTGATTCGGACTACTATCTGGCATATGAGATAATGCTTTTGGAAAGAAATGGCTGTATGTCGGGGTTTACGGACGGGACATTTAAGCCTGAAAACAATGTCACCTGTTCGCAGGCTGCAAAAGCACTTGTTACGATTTTGGGATATGCTCCGATGGCGGAATATGATGGAGGCTGGTTTTCGGGGTATATGAAAAAAGCCGAGGAGCTCGGACTCTTAAAAGGAGTTAATTCCGCCCCGAATGAATTTATAACGCGCGGTGATTTCACAAAACTTTTGATGAATGCGCTTGAAACAGAAACCGTTAAGATAAAGGCAGGGGCAGACGGCAGCGCGGAATATACCGAAGACGAAATTCTTTTGAACAGACTGGGATATGAAAAAATCCGCGGTATTGTTTCGGCAACGGAAAATGTAAGCCTTTTCGGAAAGGATACGGCAGGAAAAGGCAAAATAATAATTGATGATACTTTAATCGAATGCAGCGGCAATTTTGACGAATATATCGGCGCATATGTAACTGCGTACTGTAAGCAGGATAAAGATATGGATTTCGGAGAATTGGTTTATATTGAAATAAATGAAAATAAAACCAAGATTGAAGAAGTCCCGGCAGAAAAGATCTCGGAAAGGTCAACAATATCGCAGTTTATATATGAAAACGGGAAAGGAAAAGAGAAAAAGGTTACATTAGGCGATGATGTGACTTTCATATTTAACGGCAGAAAGCTGACATTTTACACCGATGAGCATATAAAGACGCAAAACGGTTCTGTTCGTCTGATAGACTCGGACGGCGATTCGGCTTACGAAACGGTGATTGTCAAAAGCTATGTTGATTTTTGGGTTGCTGGTGTTTATGAGAAAGACGAAAAGATCGTATTGTCCGATGAGCTGGGCAAAAACGCAATAGAAATTGATATGCAAGATAGCAATTATGATGTTTCACTTTCAAAAAACGGCTCGGCGGCAGTGTTTGCGGATATTTTAAAGAAAAATATCGTATCTGTTGCTGCGGATAAGATGTCGGGGAGTCCGCTTAAAATCTCGTCCGATGCCCGTGCATTTGATATGATTATATCGGATAAAACGGCAGACGGAGTATTAAACGGAATTGATAAAGAGGATAAAAAGATCACGGTGGGAAACGAAGAATTTGATCTGGCGAATACTTTTGATTTTTCAAGATTTACACTTGTTTTGGGCAGAGAATATACGGCTTATTTTAACTATGATAATAAGATAAGCGCCGTAAAGGAAAAGCCGTCCGATAAATACGGATTTATAACAAAGGTATTTGCAGATGATATAGATGAGGACGCAGTATATGCAAAATTGTACACTCAGGACGGCGAATTTGTAACAGCACAGCTTGCAAAGGGAGTTAAGATAGACGGAACGGGATTTAAGAATGCACAGGAGATTATCGATGAGCTGTCATCGGCTTCAGCTGCGTTTTTCAAGGATTTATCGTTTGGTATGACAAACCGAAACGGCTGTGAGCAGCTGGTAAAATACAGAGTAAACTCAGAGGATAATTTAAGCGTTATCGATACCGTGAAAAAGAATCGCGGCGGTGACGAAGGGTTTTCGTTCGGGATAAAAATGGAGGGCAGCTCTTCAAATGTTCTTCACGCGTTTGGACATTCGCAGAACTTTGAAAGCGGTGTAGGAATAGATCCCGAAATGGTTACATTTATGCTGCCGTCCGATGCGGCTGATGAGGACGGCTACGGTGTTTTATCGAACGGTGCGGTATATTCGGATTTGATAAAGACAGATGTGTATGCGTACGACTTAAGCGAGCTGAATGTGGCAAAAGTCTGCATTATGAATGCCTCGGCAGGAGATAATATTGAAGTGAAAGAATCGAATAATATGATGATCGTCACAAAGGTGACATCGGGAATTGATTCTGATGATATGCCTGTTATGGCTGTGAGCGGAGTGAAGATCAAGACGGGATTGGAATATGAGCTGGAGGTTTTGGATACGGTTGTCAATAAAGACAAAATAAAACCGGGTATGATTATAAGATGGAATGCTGACAGCAGGGATCGCGCAAAGACGGTGGAAATTGCATATTCACGGGATAACAGCGGAACGGTTCTGAATAATGTGACTCCGACTACCAGCTACTATTCGGATTTTAGAATCGCCGCCGGAAAAGCGCTTAATATGGACAATGACTATATTATGATAGGCTATGATACCGATGGTGTCTTAAAAAAGGAAACATATGCGCTGAGAAATATAACGAATGTTTTTGTTTACGATGAAAACGCAAAGGAGAAGGTTGTAAAATCGAGTATAAATGCGATAAAAACAGAGAAACATTTCGGGACGGAGGCGAGTATTGTTTTCTCATTCCAGGATTATGCAAGACTCAAAACAATTGTTGTATATGAATAATGGCGGAAAGGATTTGTTATGAATATGAAAAGAATACTGTCATTTTTAATGTGCTTTATGATTCTTTCGTCTTATGCAGTGTTTGCGCAAGGTTCGGATCCTTTTGAGGGGAAAGATACGCTCAATATTGTCTTTCTCGGCGGATCTATTACCGAGGGTGTGGGATCGTCCTCATATAAATCAAGCGAAGTGGACTATGTAAATAAAGACGGAAGCATAGTTTTTCCGAATTGTTACGCAGGAGAGGTCGGCAGCTATTTTAAAGAGAAGTACAAAAATAAAACCGTTAATATATATAATTCGGGTATAGGCGGAACAAATTCAATGCTTGGGCTTTATAGGCTCAGAGATGAGGTTATATGCTATGATCCGGATATGGTTTTTGTGGAATTTGCGGTAAATGACCAAAATGCACCGGCGCAGGGCGCAATATATATGGAGGCGATTGTCAGAGAGCTTTTAAAGCTTGAGAATCCGCCGATCATCAATTTTATATATACTACGGACGAATCTTTTAAAACAGCGCGAAGTGAGCATCATAAGGTTGCCGATTATTACGGAATACCGGAGCATGACCTGCAAAGTGTGGTTGAGGCAGAGGTTGCAAGCGGTAAATATAAAATAAGAGAGCTTTTGGGCGACGGTACTCACCCGACAGACGCAGGACATAAGCTTTATGCCGACAGTATTATAAAAAATCTCGAAACGGGGAATTTTTATAAGAAATGCGAAAAAAAGGAGGATAAACTGAGCCGTGAGAGCTTTGATTTTCCGCGCATTGAAAATGCTAAGGGCGCCGAGAATGACGGTAATTGGTATATTGGAAATACCAACGGCAGAGATACATATATAACGACCGGAGCTTTGGGTGCGACTCTTAAATTCAGCTTTTACGGTACAAAATTCGGTCTGTTGATTGCGTGCTCAGCAAAAGGGAGCGCCGAGGTTTTCATAGACGGCAAAAAGATAGGCGATGTTACGCCGTACGGTGCTATGATGAACCTCAATTTCTACCGTGACGGCTTAAAGGATACGGAGCATACGGCAGAGATTAAGGTGAAGGCTGATTCTTCGGGCAATATCGGCTTAGGGATCTGCGGATTTTTGGTTGACGGATATGAAAAAGGTACAGATTCTGCGGATGAGGCAGAAGATATCGGAAAATACGGGAAAAATATATATGTTTCACCCGACGGAGATGACAACAATCCGGCAACAGTGGAAAAACCGATAAAAAGCATAAAAAGGGCGAAAAATATTGCCGCGCAAAAGGTGAAGTCGGCAAGCGGTGACGTTAATATTATCCTTCGCGGCGGAAGATACGATTTGGGTGAGGGCTTGAATTTCGACATGAACTCGTGCGGAAAGGAAAATGCAAAAATTAACTTTTCGGCATATGAGGGCGAAGAAGTAATATTTTCAAATGCCGGGAAAATACCCTCTGATAAATTTTCCTTGGTAAGTGATGAGAAAATATTAAAAAGAATACCCGAAAGCGCACGCGAAAAAGTGTATCAGGTTTCATTTGCCGATGCCGGAATAAAGGATTCGGGTATGATGACAGATGAAAATATGGGTATTTCATTATCGACAACAGGATCTGTCGGCAGAAGAATGCTTACCGAAAAAGACGATCTCTACACAATCGCAAGGTGGCCGAACGAGGGCTTTGCAAACATAGAGTCGGTTATACAGACATCGTCGGGACATAAATTCCACTATTCCGAAAACAAGGGAGATACATGGAAAACGGCAGACCAAGCGTGGATTTACGGATATTTTATGTGGCTCTGGGCAGACCGTGCCATGGCGGTTTCTGAATTTGACTGCGACAATAAGACTATCTCTACGGCGCAGGCGGATTATTACGGAATGACGGCAGATAAACCGTATTTTGTATATAATCTCTTGGAGGAGCTGGATATTCCGGGAGAATGGTTTGCGGATGCAAATAAAAAAATTCTTTACGTATATCCCAAAAAGGATATTGAGGAATGTGAATTTTACTTTGCCGGAAAATCCGACGCTTTGGTGACGCTGAAAAATGCGTCGTATATTACATTTAACAATATTATATTTGACGGTGCGTGCGCCAATGCTTTTATGATAGAAAAGGGCAATTACAATGAGATAAAAAATTGTACAATAAGAAATATCGGGCATCATGCGGTGGATATTGTCGGCGGTACGCATAACAAGGTTGAGGATACATATATTCATGATATCGGGCGCGGCGGCGTATTTATAAGCGGCGGAGATTTTGTAAATCTTACGCCGAGCGAAAATGTTGTAAAAAACTGCCACATAGAAAGATATGCCATAAACGGACGCACATATTCCGCGGCAGTGGCACTTTTCGGAGTGGGTGATATTGCCTCGCATAACGAAATAAACAATGCGTCGCATATGGCGGTGTATTTTAAAGGAAACAATAACATTATCGAATATAACGAGATTTACGATGTATTAAAGTACACGAATGATATGGGCGCTATCTATGCCGGAAGAAGCTGGGTAAACGGAGGTACGGTTATCAGATACAACTATATCCACGACTGCCGCGGTGAAGGATTCCAGGATGCAATTTGGTTTACGCAGGGGATTTACCTTGATGACGGCTTTGCCGATGTTAAAATTTACGGTAACGTATTTGACGGGCTTAATAACGGTATATTTCTGCATTATGCGAGAAATATCACGATGGAAAACAACATCTTTAACGACTGCAAGAACAGCATTGTGATAAGAAATCCGGGCGGTACGACCGATTGGGCAAAAATGGAGAATTATAAAACGAACTATAAAAAGTATAAAGAAGAGGGGCGGTTGGCTGAATACAGTGAGATAAATTTTGCAACTCTTTACAGCACATACCAAAAAATGTACAATCCGGAAAATAATGTATGGAATGAGAATTATCCGTATCTTGCAAATATGCTTGATTCGGACTGGATGGTGCCGGAGAATAATGTGATAAAATCGAACTTGATCTATGGCAGCAAGGAGGATTCTGTCCTGATTCCCGAAAACATAGCGGATATTACCGTTTCGGAAAATAATTTTATAGATGATGTAACAAAACCGTCCGATTATCTTTTATCGAGCGGAAATATCAGCGGCTTTGAAAAGATTGATATAAATCTTTGCGGTACGGAAAAAGAGAATGGTATTGTGGGCAATTTCGGAGGAGTTTATCCGTCAAACGGTGAAATAAACGTGAATGCCGATAATCTGATAATGATGTGGGAAAACGCTGCCGGAGCGAATGTGTACAGACTTACGATTGCCGAGGATAAGAACTTTTCAAAAATTATTTTTGATGATGAAACGGACAAAAATTTTGCGGTTTTGCCGAGATTGAAATTCGGGTGTCAAAAGTATTATTGGAAGGTCGGAGCATATTCTACGGCAGTGGGATATAAAAGGGAATTGAAGTACAATAAAGACGGTGTTATGTCGTTTCGTACGGCGGCAAGCGAAACGCTGTTTGTAAATGATCTGAAAAAGGCGATCGCGGCGGCAAAAAACATTTATGATAAAGCGGTCGAGGGGACAGAGCCGGGAGAATACTTTATAGGTTCAAAGGCTGCATTTAAGAATGTTATCGACTCGTCGGAAGATGCACTTTTATATAAAGAAAGCCTTTCGCCGTATATAAGCCGTCAGGGAAGTATTGACGCGGCGAAAAACGGATTGCAGCGGCAGACGGAGAATTTTAAGGTTTCAAGAAACATCATGACGGTCAATATAGCGGATCTTTTGGCAGACGGCAGCGGCTGGTACAGAAGTAAGCCCGAGGGGAGCAGAGTGACTTTTTCGGGAAACGGAAATTACGGATATACGGGAAGTAAGCTTGAATCGTACAAAAAACTGAAATTTAACCTTTCATACGAATTTTTGAATGAAAATGCGTGGTTCTGCTTTGAGCTTAAATCGCAGAGCCTGTCGGTTCAGCCGTGGAGCACACAGTGCTATATTTTCCTCGTAAAGCCCGATGTGCTGGAACTCCAGAAGTTTAACGGTTCGGAAACGTTTTACTATACCGCGGAGAATAATATTTTAAGCGATGGTAAAACGCATGAGGTTGTATTCGGAACGGTAAAGGAAAAGTCGGGTGTAAGAGTTACCGTTTCAATTGACGGCAATGAGATATTTAACTACCTTGACGATCATGCTCCGATCGAGGAGGAAGGATATTTCGGAGTATATATATCGGGCAAGGCTAATGTTACCGTATCCAAAAGCGAGTAGAGAATTTACGGCTGATCGGCTAAAAAACAGATCACGGCCGGGAGGTAGAATAATGAAAAAAATAAGTTTAATATGCATAGTGGCATTAACTGCGTCATTCTTTCCGCAAAGGATTATAGCAGAGAGTATGGGAGAAATATATTATGTATCGCCTGAGGGAGATGATGCAAATGACGGCAGCATAGATATGCCGTTTCGCACGATTTCTTATGCGGCAGGAGTTATGCAGGCAGGCGATACGTGCTATATACGCGGCGGAGTTTATCGGGAGACGGTTTCGGTTAAAAATAAAGGAACAAAAGAAAAACCGATTGCATTTAAACCGTATAATGATGAGACGGTCACAATAAGCGGCGCCGATGTACTGAACGGGAGCTGGCAGAAATATAAGGGCAGCATATATTACACAAAGATGGATTGGTCGCTTGATAATGCCAATATGATTTTTGCCGACGGAGTTATGCAGCAGGAGGCAAGATGGCCGAATATCGGAGACGGACTTGATTCAAGTCAATATGCCAAGCCGGACGCATTTTCAAACGGCGTTATAACCGATGCGGATATACCGAATGTCGATATGAGCAATTCTCTGATATGGTTCAGAACGAACAGCGGATATTGGTCTTTTACAGGCAGGGTTATATCCAATTCGGCAGGGAAAATGAACATTACATATGACGCGGCATATCCGCCGGATAATACAAGCATATATTATGTGGCAAGAAATCTTAACCTGCTGGATTCTGCCGGTGAATGGTATCTTGATGAGGAGGCGGACAGACTCTATTTCTGGGCGCCGGGAGATGTGAATCCGGAGAAACTGGAAATATCCGCGAAAAAGAGAAAGAATGCGGTTGAATTTTCGGACGCAAGATATGTAACGCTTGACGGAATTGAGATTATGGGCGCAAATATCGAAATGTCGGACAATACCGAAAATTGCACCTTAAACAATATATCGGCGAAGTACCTGTCATATGATGTCGCTTTGCCGAAAAACGGTTCGGGATCGTGCAATTCAAGGGGCATACAGTTAAGAGGCAGGCACAATACAATCAAAAATTCACAGATCGCATCGACTTTCGGCGATGCGATCGAGATGAGCGGCTCATACAACGCGGTGGTAAATTGTGATATTCATGATTTTAATTATGAGAATACATATTCATACGGCGTGAATATTTCGGGAGATCATCAGCTGGTTAAGAACAATTCCATATACCGTACGGGGAGATCTGCAATAGGCGGTGAGTTTGAGGCGTCGGAGATAAGCTATAACAACATATACGATACGATGAAGATTTCAAAGGATGGCGGAGCGCTCTATCTTGTAAATCATGATTTTGAAAATTCCGAAATTCACCATAATGTGTTCTCGGATCAGCAAAACGACGGTTTTGGGGCGGCAATCTATTACGACAGCGGCTGCTCAAGGCTTGTCACCTACAATAATGCCGTTATATGCGATGATAATTCATATTATACTTTGCCGCTGTGCGTAAATAATCCGAGTGAGTATAATCTGTTTTTCAATAATACCTTTATCGGTGAGCAGCCGGTTCATTTTGTGGGAAAGACAAAGGGCATGGCAGGCTCGGTATATGCAAATAATGTCTTTACGGCAGAGCCGTTTGACGAAAATGCGGCAGAAGATTACGGTTTTTCGGATATGAATAATGCGGTTGTTGAAAGGTCGGAATTAAATGCCGACGCAACCCTTAAAAACGGAAGTGCGGCAATTGATTCGGGAATTTATCTGCCCGGTATAGGCGAGAACTATTCTGCGTCGGCGCCTGATTGCGGCGCATATGAGAACGGCGCGGTAAAATGGACTGCCGGATATGATAAGGCGAAAGACGTGAGCGCCGAGATAGATTTGTCGGAGGTTATTCCGTTTGAGAATGTATTGGATAACGGCAGCTTTGAAAAGGCAATGAACGGCTGGACGGTGCAGGGCGGTGCGCTGAAAATAATAATGCAGGACGCATGGTCAAATCCGCAGTATGTGCGGTTGGGAGAAAGTTCTCTTGAACTGAAAAGGGGAGATTTCGTTAAAAAAACAGTTACGGGACTTGTGCCGAATGAGACATATGAGCTGCAATGGTATGCAAAAACCGCCGGTTCATTTATAAAGGCAACGGATTATGCGGAGGTGAGCGAGCCATTTGTAACGGCGGTTGCAAGTTCTGATGAGATTCTTACCAATATGAAAACAGGGCAGTGGGTTAAATACAGCAATGTGGATTTCGGCGACGGCGAATATGATTCGGTGGTGTATACAAATTACCACGGCTCGTATGTGTATAACAATATGGAGATGTATATCGACGGATTTGAAGATCTTATCTCTTCGGCAAAGGTATATGCAATAGCATCGTGGTACGAGGATATGCATAAGCTGATGCGAAAGGTAACCGGAGTTCATGATGTATATATTAAATTTTCCGATGTGTCGGCAAGTGACGTGCTTTTCGCAGGATTTGCTCTTTATGACAGTACTGCCGATGACGAAACTAAAATTATCGCAATATCGGATTCGGGAGAACGAAAAGAAGCTTTAGCTGAGGGAAACACTTGGGGAACAGCTCCTCAAAAAAAGGAGATTACGACCGGAAGTGTGGGCGAGATAACAATATATTTGCAAAAAACAAAGGGTGCAAACAGTGTATATTTCGATTGTTTAGGTCTGGCACAGAAGGTGACGGATAACGTAAGCACACCCGAGGTTTATATTGATAACGTCAGACTGAAAAATATGCAAAACAGTCCGTTGTCCGAGTGGGGCAAAAACGAGCTGAATATATTTGAAACAGAGCTGGTAAATCCGCTAAAGCATGATGTGGTTTACAATGTTGAATATATATGTTATAATAAGGACAACAGTATTTTTTCAAAGGTAGAGGCAATATGTGAGATGACCGCAAAGGGACACAAAACCGTCGGACTCGGAACCTTTTCATCGGGTGACGGCGCGTATGCAAAGATAAGGATACTGAAAAACGATAGTGTTTTGGCAGCCTATGAAATAACACCTGTTACGCTATTTAACAAAAATGCCGTAACGGACAAAGATTTGCGCATAGAGAGTGCATGGATAAGCAATGATATGGGTACTCAAAAAATAGAGGCAAATATGCCGAATATTCTTACGCTAAATGTTATGAATCTCTCGGGTGCGGAAATTTCGGCAAGCTGTATTGCCGCGCTTTATGATGAGAATATGAGATTGGTCAGTGTAAAAAGCGAGCCAAAGGTGTTTTGCGCATACGGCTCGGAGCAGTTAAAGCTGAATCTCGGAGAAAAGGCGGATAACGAGATGTATGCAAAAATTATGGTATTTAAGGATAAAACAATTATACCGCTGGCCGATTTATTTAAGATATATTGATTGGACGTGACGCAGAAAGGAACGGTTATTTATGACAAAGATTTTTTTAAAGGTATGTCTTTTGTTTGTTTTAATGTCTGTTGCCTGTGGGACTGTTTTTGCACAGAACAGCGATATTACGGCTGAACTTGATGAAAACGGATTGCTCACAGTGACAGCAAAGACAGAAGAGCTTCCCGGGACAAAGGTATCGTGGATGATTATTAAGCCGGATAAGGATATAGACGGTGTGAAGAAAGACAGTATTGCATCGGAGGAGGATAAAGCGGAAAATATTATTCATTACATGAATACAACGGAGGTTTCCGACGAAAAGACTGTCGGATTTACGTATCATTTTACCGAGGATTCAAAGTCGGGCAAATATATTGTGCGGTTAAAGATTCACGGTGAGAGCGAAGTAAGAGAGTGCGCGGTTTATTATACAGATAAAAAGGCACTTCAAAAGGCGATAGATGAGTTAAAAGACGGCGCAGATGTTAAAGATGTACTGGACAGATACATAAAGGATATTGATTATGATGCCGGAGAAAAATATTCGGGGTATTCAGAAAAAGAAAAGCAATATGTTGTTGATTTTGTGAGTGATCCGAAACCCGATACTGCCGAAAAACTGAAAGAATCGGTATGCATGGCGGTGGGAAATATTGAAATTTTGGCAAAGCTTAAAACCGCGTCAAAGACCGAATATAAAGAATGTTTTGAGCAAAATATCGAGCGGTTGGGTATTGATAAAACCAAAAATTATTCCGATTATAAGAATATGTCCGACAGTAAAAAGGAAAAAGTTTATGTAAGGCTTATGGAGAAAACCAAATCATTATCAACTCCGAAAGAACTGTGCACGGCATTTGAGGAAATTGTAGAAGAGGTTAAAAATGAAAATGATACGTCTAAAGGATCAACGACGGGCGGCAGTAAAGGCGGCAGCTCGGGTTCGGCGGGCGGTTTTAACCCGACTCATAACAATACCGAAATAAAGGCTGATGAAAAAACGGTATACTTTGATGATTTGGAGAAAAGCCAATGGGCAGAAAAAGCGATTAATACTTTAGCCGAAAAGAAGATAATAAACGGTATCGGTGAGAGTAAGTTCGCTCCGGATAAACCGATTACAAGAGAGGCATTTGTTCGGATAATCGTAAATGCTTTTGAGCTGAAGATGAACGGTGAGCATGATGAGTTCGAGGACGTGCCAAAAGACGCATGGTATTACGATGCGGTTATGACTGCGGCGAGCTGCGGTATTATAAACGGTAAGAGTAAGACGGTGTTCGGAACGGGAGAGAATATTACCCGTCAGGATATGGCGGTCATCATTTTAAGAGCGTGCGAATATGCGGGAGTCGGAGTATATACGGTTGATATGGACGCAAGCTTTAATGATATGGAAAACGTAAGCGATTATGCGAAAACGGCGGTGGAAAAGATGGCAAAGGCGAAGATAATAAACGGTACCGGAGACGGAAAATTTGAGCCGAAGGGGAATGCAACAAGAGCGCAGGCAGCGCAGATAATATATAATGTATTGTTTTAGCTAAAGAAAGGACAACAAAAATGGAGCGAATAAAGCCTACACAAAAGCAACTGGATTTTATGGATTGGGAGATGGGTGTGTTTTTTCACTTTGGAATAAGGACATTTTATCCTGAGAATAACGATTGGGACGGTAAGGAAATGGAGTTGTCGGAGTTTAATCCGATGGATTTGGACTGTGAGCAGTGGATAAAGACTGTTAAGGACGCCGGTGCGACATATGCGATTTTAACCTGCAAGCATCATGACGGATTTGCAAACTGGCCGTCGCGCTATACCGAATATTCGGTGAAAAACACGCCGTGGAAAGACGGCAGAGGCGATGTTGTAAAAGAGTTTGTTGATGCGTGCAGAAAATATAACGTAAAAGTCGGACTGTATTACAGTCCGGCACAGTTCGGATCTGTTAAGATGCAGGGCAGGGAATATGACGATTATTTCATAAACCAGATATCGGAGCTTCTTAAAAATTACGGAAAGATAGATTATTTGTGGTTTGATGGCTGTGGCTCGGAAAATCATGAATATGACAGGGATCGGATTGTAAAAGTAATAAGAGAATTGCAGCCTGAAATCTGTATATTCTCCATGTGGGATCCCGATGTGAGATGGGTGGGGAATGAAGAAGGAATAGTTCCTCTCGGGTGTAAAAATGTTGTACAGTCTGCGAATATCTCGGTTATGGAGCAGGAGGCTCAATGGCTGTCGGAACCTCGGTTTTTGCCATATGAATGTGATTGCAAAATCAGGAGAAAAAGCTGGTTTTATAAAAAAAGTGATGAAAAATACTTAAGAAGTCCAAACGAGTTGATTGATCTTTATTATTATTCTGTCGGGCGCGGAGGAAATCTTTTGTTAAACATTGCTCCCGATGATAAAGGTCTGCTCCCGAAAAGGGATAGTAAAAACTTTTTAGAGTTCGGCAAAAAAATCAAAGAGCGTTTTGCCGAGCCTATTGAGTGTGAAATAACAAAAGAAAATGATGAGTATATTCTGATATTGCCGGAAGAAAAAAAGATTAACCATATGGTTATCGAAGAAGATTTGACTGACGGAGAGTCCGTTCGTGAATTTGAGATCAGCACGGTAACACCATGCGGCGATGTAGGTATTTATTCGGGCAAAATGATCGGGCATAAGCGGATATGTGAGTTCAGAAGCTGGACGGGAGAACGCTTTAAGCTGAAGATTACAGACAGCGACGGGGAATATAAACTAAGATCGATAAAGTTATATATGATTTAATAGCTGTCGTATGTTTTTTTGGAAAATACATCTTATGAAAAGATAATACATAAAAATGCTCTGCTAAAAAGCAGAGCATTTTTATGTGTCAGTTCATTTTAAATATCATGCGAGTGATACCGGATAAAATTTTCGGCATTTTAAAGACAACGATTTTCATGATTTTTACCTCCTGAAATTACCACTTGAATAAACACAGATAAGCCATAAAAACAATCAGCACCGCTTCGGAGATAGCGACTATGTATATGGGGAATATCAAACCGGCAATCATTCCGATGCAAAAGGTCAGCGCGGCTAAGCCGACTGCTTTGCAGCCAAGTGAGCACAACATGGTGACGACTACCTTTCCGACCGCAGATTTACCGTGTTTTACGGTAAGGTCATTGTGTAATATTATTATATGAATTATCTTCGGATTTGTTACAAATAAAAGATTGACTTTGAGCCTGCGATATGATAGAATGAATCATAGGGGAGGCGAAAAGAGGGTGATTTTTTGTGAGAATGGCATTTTTGTGGCTTGCACTTGCGGTGTTTCTGGGAATCATTGAAGCTTGTACGGTGCAGTTGGTGAGCATATGGATTGCGGGCGGTGCAGTGGCTGCGACGGTGGTTGCCGCGTGCGGATTCGGTATGGGTGCACAGATAGGAATATTTCTTGCAGTGTCGGCGATTTTGCTGATTGCAACACGGCCGTTTGTAAAGAAATTTACCAATACCGCAAAGGAAAAGACAAATTCGGACAGAATCATCGGACAAAAGGTGGTTATAACCGAAAAAGTGGATAACATCGCCTCAACAGGGAAAACTGTGATAAACGGGGTTGAGTGGACTGCAAGGAGCGATGACGGAAGAGAGCTTGAAGAGGGAAGTATAGCGGTAGTAAAAAAGATTGAGGGCGTAAAGCTTATTGTGGGCTGAAAAAAGAAAGGAAGTAAGAGTATGGAAATAATTATAAGCGCGTTGATTTTTCTGATTTTGATTGTGGTTATATGCAATATTAAAATTGTTCCGCAGGCTTATTCGTATATCGTGGAAAGACTCGGCGGATATTATACGACATGGGGCGTGGGACTGCACGTAAAGGTGCCTTTTATAGACAGAATTGCAAAAAAAGTAAATTTAAAAGAGCAGGTTGTGGACTTTCCGCCGCAGCCGGTTATAACAAAAGATAACGTTACAATGCAGATCGATACTGTAGTGTATTTTCAGATTACAGATCCTAAGCTGTTTTCATACGGCGTAGAAAGACCGATGATGGCGATAGAAAATCTTACCGCGACAACTTTGCGTAATATTATCGGTGAGCTTGAACTTGATGCAACGCTTACATCGCGCGATGTGGTAAATACAAAGATGAGAGCGATACTTGATGAAGCAACAGACCCATGGGGAATCAAGATAAACCGTGTCGAGCTTAAAAACATTATACCGCCGAAAGAAATTCAGAATGCGATGGAAAAGCAGATGAAGGCGGAACGCGAAAGAAGAGAATCGATATTAAAAGCAGAGGGTGAGAAAAAATCCGCGATCCTTATGGCGGAGGGAGAAAAAGAATCCTCAATTCTTCGTGCTGAGGCAAAAAAACAGGCTGCCATAATAGAGGCAGAGGGTGAAGCAGAGGCAATCTTAGCGGTACAGACGGCTGTCGCAGAGGGTATTAAGCGCATAAATGACGCTAAACCGTCCGATGCATATATAGCGATGAAATCGCTTGAGAGCTTTGAGAAAGCGGCAGACGGAAAAGCAACCAAAATTATCATTCCTTCAAATATTCAAGGCGTGGCAGGACTGGCGACGACGATAAAAGAACTGGTTGAAAGTGACAAGAAATAATAAATATCCACTCGCTTATGCGAGTGGATATTTTAATGTTATTTTTTTATGAAGTTATATTTTTGAAATTTTTTGTAAAAAACTCTTGACAAAAAGAGTTTTTTTTGGTACAATAATAAACGTTGTAAAGCGAAAGAACTTTACATGAATGGACGGTGATATGATTTTGAGTAAGGATTTATCGGTAAATATGCTTATGGATTTTTATTCCGAGCTTTTGACGGATAAACAGCGTGAGGCTCTGGAGTATTACTATAACGATGATTTCTCTTTGGCGGAAATTGCACAGAATATGGATATATCTCGCCAAGGCGTGCGGGATTTTATCAAGCGCGGAGAAAAACAGCTGCATGAATTTGAGGAGTGCTTAAAGCTTACCGAGCGCTTTGATAATATTACAAAAGAGGTTTCGGAGATGGAGAAAATCATATCAAACCTGCCGGAAAAGGAACGCGGCGTGCTTACAGAGCAGCTTGAGAAAATAAAAGAATATCTTTAAAAGAGGGGTGAACCGATGGCATTTGAAAATTTGGGAGATAAATTACAAGGTGTTTTTAAAAAGTTAAGAGGAAAAGGCAAGCTGAGTGAAAAAGACATCAAAGAGGCGATGCGTGAGGTAAAGCTGGCTCTTTTGGAGGCAGACGTTAACTTTAAGGCCGTTAAAAACTTTGTTGCATCGGTTTCGGAAAAGGCTCTCGGTCAGGAAATCTTAGAATCCCTGACTCCCTCGCAGCAGCTTATAAAGATAGTGCGCGATGAGCTTATCGAACTTATGGGTACTGAAAACGAGCGGCTTGTGTATTCAAAAAATCCGCCGAGCGTGTATATGATGTGCGGTTTGCAGGGTGCAGGTAAGACAACGGCATCGGGAAAGCTTGCGCTCTCTTTGAGAAAGACTCAGGGCAAACGTCCGCTTATGGCTGCGTGTGACGTATACCGTCCGGCGGCAATAAAGCAATTGCAGGTGTTGGGAAATCAGATAAATGTTCCCGTGTTTTCAATAGAGGGAGAGAATGATCCGGTCAAGATTGCAAAAGCGGCTATTGAACACGCAAAGCAGCATGGAAACGACCCGGTTATTATAGATACCGCCGGACGTCTTCACATAGATGAAGTGCTGATGGAGGAGCTGCAAAAGATAAAAGAGGAAACCCACCCCGATGAGATACTTCTTGTGGTTGACGCGATGACAGGTCAGGACGCGGTAAATGTTGCGGAGCATTTCAATTCACAGCTTGATGTGACCGGCGTTATACTGTCAAAGCTTGACGGCGACACAAGAGGAGGTGCGGCAATTTCGGTAAAAGCGGTTACCGGAAAGCCGATTAAATTCTCGTCTATCGGTGAAAAGCTTTCGGATTGGGAGGTTTTCCACCCCGAGCGTATGGCAAGCCGAATACTCGGCATGGGCGATGTGATGACGCTTATCGACAAAGCGCAGGAGGCTTTTGATGAAAAAGAGGCGGCGGCTTTGGAGGATAAGATCAAAAAACAGTCGTTCGATTTGGAGGACTTTTTGGCGCAGCTGCAGCAGATAAAGAAGATGGGACCGCTCTCACAGCTTGTGGGAATGATTCCGGGCGTGGATAAGAAAGCGCTTGATTCGGTTGATATGGAAAGCGGAGAAAAGCGTATGAAACAGATTGAGGCGATTATCCGCTCAATGACGCCGGAGGAAAGACAAAAGCCGCAGATAATCGGCGCAAACAGAAAAATACGTATTGCAAAGGGCAGCGGAACGAGAGTTCAGGACGTAAATTCGCTCCTAAAACAGTTTGATCAGATGAAACAGATGATGAAACAGTTTACAAGCCCGAGACAACAGAAAATGCTTAAGAGAATGAAAAAATTAAGCGGCAGAGGTTAAAAAAGATATTGAAGTCTTAAAAAGGCTTTACAATATAAACAAATTTTATGGAGGTAATAGAAAATGGCAGTAAAAATCAGATTGAAGAGAATGGGTGCAAAGAAGGCTCCTTTTTATAGAGTTGTTGTTGCAGATTCAAGATACCCAAGAGACGGAAGATTTATTGAGGATATCGGAACATACAATCCGCTGACAGATCCGGGAACGATCAACATTGATGCAGACTTGGCAAAGAAGTGGATCGGAAACGGCGCTCAGCCTACTGATACGGTTAAGGATCTTCTTAAGAAATCAGGTATCATCTAAGGAGGTTACCGAACAATGAAAGAAGTTTTGGAGGTCATTGCAAAGGCTTTGGTTGATAACCCCGATGAGGTTAATATAACCGAGGTTGATAATGACGACTCGGTCACCTTAGAGCTCAGAGTGGCAGACGGTGACATGGGCAAGGTTATAGGCAAGCAGGGCAGAATCGCAAAGGCTATACGCACTGTGGTTAAAGCCGCTGCAAGTCATGAGGACAAACGTGTTTCGGTTGAAATACTGTAACTTATGAGAAAGGGCTATAGTAAAATGAAATCATTTTGCTACAGCCCCGTTTTGTATGGGAGAAAAAAATATGGATTTACTTGAAGTGGGAAAGATTGTTAATACTCACGGTTTGCGCGGTGAGGTTAAGATTGTGCCGTGGACCGATACCCCGGACGTTTTTGAAGATTTGGACTATGTTATTATCAAGTCAAAAAAGGAAGATATAACCTTAAATATCAGTCATATAAAATATCAGAAGAATAATATTATAGTAAAATTTAAGGAACTGGAGCGCATTGAGGAGGCGGAAGCACTGAAAAATTCGGTTGTACTTGCGCCGAGAGAGGCTTTGGGCGAACTGCCGGAAGGGGTTTATTATATTGCCGATCTGATCGGACTTGACGTTATAGACGAAAACGGCGAATTTATCGGCACCGTTTCAGATGTTTTTTCGACAGGTGCAAACGATGTGTATGCAGTCAAGAGAGAGGGGAAAAAAGATCTCTTGCTGCCGGTTATAGATGATGTTATTTTGCAGGTGGACATCGGGAATAAGCGCATTATTGCGCACGTTATGGAAGGATTGGACGAACTATGATACGCTTTGATGTGCTGACACTTTTTCCCGATATGTTTCGTGCGGTTTTGGGAGACAGTATAATCAACCGTGCCGTGGAAAAAGGGATTATCGAGCTTAATTTTATAGATATACGTGATTTCACCGAAAATAAGCACCGCAAGGTGGACGATTATCCGTACAGCGGCGGAGGCGGAATGTTAATGGCGGCACAGCCTATATATGACGCATACCAATCGATTGCAAAAAATTTGGATTATAAGCCGTTTACGGTGTATATGTCGCCGCAGGGAAAGGTGTTCAATCAAAAAATGGCGGTGGAGCTTTCGGAGTATAAGCATATTGTGATACTTTGCGGTCATTACGAAGGTGTGGATCAGCGTGTGCTGGATATGATTGCAGATGCGGAAATATCCCTTGGCGATTTTGTCCTGACAGGCGGAGAAATCCCTGCAATGGCGGTTATCGACGCGGTAAGCCGCATGATACCGGGCGTGCTTGCAAATGAAAATTCATATTCGGACGAGAGCCATTTTTCGGGGCTTTTGGAGTATCCGCAGTATACGCGCCCCGAAGAATTTATGGGCGTAAAGATTCCGGAGGTGCTGATCTCGGGGCATCATGCGAATATAAATAAGTGGAAGAAGCAAGAGGCTTTGAGGAATACCTTGAAAAAGCGCCCGGATCTTCTGGAAAAAGCAGAACTTTCAGAGGAAGATATAAAATTTTTAGACAGTATAAGAGAACAAGAATAAGAGAGCTTTAACCGAAAGCTCTTTTATTTTGCAAAAATAATTCAATAACAGGAAAAATATGTTGAAAACGCAAGAAAAGTGTGATATACTTAATACAATGACTTCTAATGGGGATATATGAAAAATTTAATATGATGTGCAGATAAATCGTGAAACCGGTCGTTTCGCGATTAAAAATCGCACAAAATTAAAACGATCGTTTTAATTGTAAAACTAAAGTTTTACAATTAACTGATGTAATTATATTTAAGGAGGTTTTTTTATGAAGGCATTGGTTTTGGCAGGCGGTGTTCCGCAGGTTGAACTGATAAAAAACTTAAAGCGGCGCGGATTTTATGTAATACTGGCAGATTATACACCGCACCCGACAGCAGAGCCGTATGCGGATAAGTTCTACTGCAAGAGTACAATGGACGTTGAGGCGATGCGGGAAATTGCCGTAAATGAAAAGGTGGAGTTTATTTTCACCGTGTGCACCGATCAGGCATTAAACACGGTGGCTCGGCTCAGTGAGGAGTTGGGACTGCCGTGTTATATTGATACCGAGACTGCTTTGAATGTTACGAATAAGCAGTACATGAAACGTGTGTTTTATGAAAATAATATACCGACGGCAAAATATGTGTCCCTGAAAAACGGAGAGTATGAGATCCCGGCGGATTTTCAATATCCGATTATCGTAAAACCGGCGGATTGCAACAGTTCAAAAGGCGTTATTAAGGTGCAGAACGAACAGGAGCTAAAGAACGCTCTGGACGATGCATACTCCTTTAGCAGAACCAAAAGCGCGATTGCGGAAGAATTTATAGAGGGCAAGGAAATATCGGCAGATATTTATGTATATAACGGAAAAGCTCACTTGCTGTGTGTTTCCGAGAGCGAGAAAACTCTTGATGATGAGAAATTTATAATCTTTCGTTCGACGGTGCCGGCAGGAATTGAGGATAATGTGTATGATGATATTAAAGATGCAGCGCAGAAAATAGTTGACGCATTTTCCTTAAAATCATGCCCGATGCTTATGCAGATGCTTTATCGCGAAGGCAAGATTTATGTTATTGAGTTTAGCGCAAGAACGGGCGGAGGCTTGAAATTTCAGCTTGTTAAAGAAAATGCCGGTGTAGATATTATAGATCTTGCGATAGACGCATCATTGGGACAGGCAAAAGCGGCGGAGCCGAAATATACGCATAAATTCATAATAAATGAGTTTATTTACACAAAAGGCGGAATATACGACAGACTTGACGGATTTGATGAGCTGCAAAAAGACGGCGTGATTGATGTGTATTATGCTTTTAAAGAAAGCGGAACGGAGTTCTCGCCCGAAATACGGAGTAGCGGAGACCGTATTGCAGGATTTAATATTGTTGCGGATTCGTATGAGGAACTGATTGAACGCTATGAAAAAACAATTAAGGGAGTACGCGTTTTGAATACGGACGGAGAGGACATGATGCGCCATGACCTGACGTACAGAACGAGTGAGAGAAAGCTCCCCGGAAAGGAAATATAAAAAATGACTGATAATGCAAAGATTCTCAGCGAGTTTTTATACAAGCTGAAGTTTTCCGATATTCCGGAAAAGACAATAGAGAATGTCCGTATCTTTATGATAGACTATTTTGCCGCGGCTATGGCAGGGTATCGCATAAATACGAACTTTAACGGAGCAATTGAAAAATATGTGTTTTCGCAGGGCGGAGCGGAGGATTGCAGCCCGTTTTTCTCGGATAAGAAAATTCCGTTTTCAAAAGCGGCATTTCTGGACGCGTGCTATGCACACGGTGCGGATATGGACGATGGGAACCGCAAGGCTATGGGACACGTCGGTGCGCATGTATTTGCGAGCGTAACCGCCGCTGCGGCAATGCTCGATTGTGGTGAACAGGACGTTATTACGGCGGTAATTGCAGGATATGAGGTATATTGCAGAGTCGCGGCGGCAGCACAGCCGGGACTGGTGCACAGAGGTTTTCATTCGACAGGAACAGCAGGTGCGGTTGCATGTGCGGCGGCGGTCGCAAAGCTTTTCGGACTTGATGCGGAGGGCATATATAATGCGATGGCAATATCCGTTACAATGGCGAGCGGACTTATGATTATTGCAGAGAGCGGACAGAGCATAAAGCCGCTTAATCCGGCAAAGGCGGCAGAATCGGGAATACTTGCCGCAAGCCTTGCAAGAGACGGTGTCTTGGGCGGAAGATATCCGCTGGACAGCCAAAAAGGCTGGTTTCATGCGATGACCGATTCGGTTGATGCCGAAATGATAACAAAGGATCTCGGGAAAGTATTTTGCATAGACGAATGTTATATAAAACCCTATCCATCATGCAGACATACTCACTGCGGAATACAGGCGGCAATGGAGATAAAGTGCGAAAACGGAATATCGGTTGATGATATTGAAAAGGTGAATATATACATATACTCCAATGCGATAAAAATTGCAGGTATGATAAAGGTGCCAAGGACGCAGGACGAAACGAAATTCTCGATACATTATGCAATAGCCTGCGCACTTTGTATGGACAGATTTTCGCTGCAGGATCTGGACTTTAAAAAGGTTCCTTCAAAGGTATTTGACCTGATTGATAAAATTGAGCTGATACCCGACGAGAGCATGGAAAACCGCGATGCCGGAATAAGAGGATGCACGGCACAGATTTGCACGAAGGACGGAAATGAGTACAAAAAGACTGTGCTGATACCGAAAGGCGATCCGCAGAATCCGTATACATTTGAAGATATAAAGGGGAAGCTTGAGCAATGCGCCGAAGGAGTTATCGATTCTGCAAAGCAGAGTGTTATTTTTGAGAAGATACGTGATTTCGGCAAGACAAATAAAAAATATGAAAGGATTACGGTATTATGATAAATGTAATTGATTTTATATCCTCCCACCAGGCGGTGGCATCTTTGGTAGTATTTGCTTTATGCATTATAATTTTTATATGGGACAAGCTCCCTATGGCAACCTCCGCAATTTTAGGCTGTGCGGTGATGGTGATACTCGGAATAAGTGATTTTGATACAGCTTTCGGATCATTTGCAAGCTCGACTGTAATAATGCTGGTCGGTGTGCTGATTGTCGGAATGGCGATTGATGAAACGGGAGTTGCGGCAAAGGTGGGCGCGGTTATAACCAAAGCGGCAGGCGGAAGTGAGCGCAAGCTGATGGCGGTTTCTTATATTGTAGCCTTCCTGCTGTCAACATTTATGACAAATGTTACGGTTTTGGCGATCTTTATCCCGATAATTTTCGCATTGGGAAAATCGGAGAGCAACATAAAGCCGATGAACCATATTATCCCTATCACATTGGCGGTTAATGCCGGCGGTATCACAACACTCGTGGGATCATCTCAGCAGATGACGGCACAGGGACTTTTGGAGGAATACGGCTACAAGACTTTCGGCGTGTTTGATTTTACGGTATTCGGTGTTATTCTCGGTATACTGTGTCTTTTGTACTGTCTGTTCATAGGTTATCCTTTGGGAAAGAAGATATGGGGAAACCGCGAAGATACCTTTGAAAAAGATAAGGTCGGTACTCATAATGCAGAGCCGAGCAAGGGTAAAACGATAGCGATTACGGTAATTTTTGTGCTGATGGTATTTTTCTATATAGTTCAGAAGGTGCCGTTTACCGATATTGTTGTAAAACCGCACGTAACTTCTACATTTGCGGCATTAGCATGCATAATCTGCGGATGTATTTCACAGAAAAAGGCAGTTACAAATCTTAACTGGAATATTATCGGACGTCTGGCGGCGTGCTTGGGACTGGCAAAGGTATTGCAGGAGGCAGGAGGAATACAGATTGTTGCCGACGTTTTTATGAAACTGGCAGGTGCGAATATGTCACCGTTTGCGATTTTTGCAATACTTGTACTCTTTGCACAGATTACAAGCCTTTTCATCTCAAATTCAACTGCAATATCGGTTGCGCTGTTGGTTGTAATGGCGATTGCAAATGAAATGAGCCTGAATGTTCCGGCTTTTGCGATGGGAATTATTTTCGGCGCAAGTATGGGCTGCTGCTGTCCTTTGAGCGGCTCGACATGGGGTATTTCAATGGCGGCAGGATATCAGTTTAAGGACTATTTCAAGTATGGCGTATGGATCGACGCGCTCGGCTATATCGCAACCATAATAATGATTCCGTTGATAATGAATTTAACTGTATAAAAATTCTATTCCGAATCTTATTCCTATCTGTTGAAAAATAAGGAGTTGCAGCAAAATCATTTGCTGCAACTCCTTTTGTGTATTTTCTGCACCGTTTTTTTTATTTTATCATTTTTGCTTCTAAATAAAATCTCTTTTCGTATGCCTCACCCATAGAGAATGTTTTTCTCGGCAAAACGCCGTCATTTATAACGCCTAAAAAGAGCTGCGATTTTTCCATCGGCGGCAGGATAAAGCCGATATTTCCGGGCTTTTTGCCAAGGGTACGGCAAACGTCGTCGCCGTGGATATAGTCGACGGTGCCGGCATGATCCTTTAGGTAATCATCTAAAAAGATTTGCAGTGTCCCGACAGTAAGCTCGCTTTTCGGATTCTTTATATAGAGTTTGCCGCTTTGCTTTTCGCTGATATATTCGATACACTGCCCCTCGCCGTTTTCGCTTACCTCATAATATGCGGCAATTCCCTTTAAAAGCGCATCAACATCGGTGTCGAAAATAACGCGGTGGATCGGTTCAAATTCGAGTGCGTCATCATGAATGTTTTCAAGCTCGCAGAGCGCAAAACGCGCCGGGTGATTTTTACATTCTTCATCAGAGAGAGTTTTTTTGAGGTTTTCCCAACAGGTTTTTGCGGTTGCAAGCGAATGGTTCCCGTCGCCGACAGCATATGTAAGAGGTGCTTTGTCACTGTTGTATCTTTTGGCAAATTCTTCTTTTTCTGAGAGCTTATCCAGCTTTTTTAATACCTCGTCTGCCAAATCGTCCGGAATAAGATACCCTGCCAAATGACCGCCGTTTAGCATAAGATCAAAATCATAGAGCTTTTGCATATCTTGCTTTTTTTGAGAGAGCGATTCTATAATGTCGCGCTTTGCGTCGTCGATTAAGATCATTACGTGCGGAAGTTCCAAAGGCGCGTTTTCGCGTATCTTTACTCTCGGCGGAATACGCTCTAAAACAGTCCCTTCGGTAGCGCGCACCTGAGAGGACGCGCCTTTTTTGAAATCATATTCCTCCAGATCGATTGCGCCGACAATACCCTTTCGCACTTTTTTGCCGTCAATGGTGCGCTCTAGGTAGATAAGGCTGTTTTTATATTCTTTGAATATGCCTTCTTTTATGTATTCATCCATGCATTGGTTGATTTTTGCAATCCGTGCATCGCCTTCGGATAGGTATACTTCCGGAAAGGTGATATTCAAAGCCGACGGTGCGTCACCGACGGTGTTTTCGACCTCTTTCCAGTATTCGGGCTGTGATGTGTACTGATCGCACGCAACAACGCTCCATTTTGTCAGATCCACTCCATCGGGAATGAGAATATTTGCTTTTTTAAATGCTGTCATTTGTTATCCGTCCTTTCTTGTTATATCTGCCGTTTGTGCATCGGTTATTTTTAAAATGTCTGTTGTTTTTATAATTAAAGTACAGCCGCAGATGCCTGCGCTTATTGCGATTTTATCGAAATTTTTACAGGATTCGTCTATAAATGTCGGGTATTTTTTCTTCATGCCGATCGGCGATACTCCGCCGCGGATATATCCTGTAAGCCCCAAAAGGTCTTTTACATGAATCATCTCGAATTTTTTCTCACCGGCAGCAGCAGCAAACTTTTTCAAATCCAGCTCACGGTTTACCGGTATGCAGGCTACTGTGATGCCGTTTTTTTCGCCGTGCAGTACGAGCGTTTTAAATGATTTTTCGGGTGCAATCCCTGTTTTTTCGGAAATGAGCATACCGAAATTTTCCTCGACCTTGCCGTCGGTTTCATATTCCACCGCCTCATATTCGATTTTTTCGGCATTTAACATTCGCATTGCATTCGTCATTATCGCTTTTTTCTTTGCCATGTTAATTCCTCCTACTTCAATTCTGCAATCGTGATTCCGTCCTCACCCTCGCCGAAGGTGCCGAGCCGGAACGATTTTACGTATTTGTGTTTTTTGAGCATTTCATGAATACCCTTTCTCAAAATTCCCGTACCCTTGCCGTGGATTATGGTTACGGGCGAGATGCCTGCAAGATAGCAGTCGTCCAGGAATTTTTCGGTATTCATTACTGCCTCGTCAAGCGTCTGACCGCGAAGATCTATCTCGGTAGATACATTTTTTGTTTTTGATATATAGCTTGAGCGCGATTTTACATATTTGTCGGCAAGCTCTTTGGAGGTTTTGTCCTCTACGCGCGCAAGCCCTGTTATATGCACGTCCATGTTTATTATCCCTGCCTGTACGCGTACCATGCCGTTTTTATCGGGCAGGCGCATAACGCTTGCCTCTTGATCCATATCCACGATTCGCACCGTATCGCCTATTTTCAAGTCCTTTATTTCTTTGCGGTAGATTTTTCTCGGTTTTGCGGCTTTTGCCATCTGCGAATCGAGAGTATCCTCCTTTTTCTTGAGCTTTTCACGTACCTTTGAGGCTTTATCGTCAAGATTTTTTACAGCTCCCTTTTGGCGCATACGCTCCAGCTCTTTTATAACATCGTTCGCCTCGTCGCGCGCCTCCATTACAATGATTTTTGCCTCGCGGCGTGCATCTTCCAAGATTTTGCTCTTATTTTCTTTAAGCCTGCGCCGCTCGGAATCCACTTCTTTTTTTAGCTCTGTAATCTCGCGCTTTAGTCTTAGTGCATATTCTTTATCGTACTGTGCGGCGATTCGGTTCTGCTCCAGATCGGAGATGACGTCCTCGAATCGGATATTTTCGTCCGACAAAAGCTCATTTGCACGGCCGATTATATCTTCGCCAAGCCCTAAGCGGCGGGAAATGGCAAATGCATTGGATTTTCCCGGGATACCTATTAAGAGCTTATATGTCGGCTTTAGCGATTCAACATTAAATTCGCACGATGCATTTTCCACGCCGTCGGTTGAAAGTGCGAAAAGCTTTAATTCACTGTAGTGCGTTGTCGCGACGGTTTTTGCGCCGATTGTGCGCAGATGTTCGAGAACCGATATTGCAAGCGCCGCGCCCTCTGTCGGATCTGTTCCGGCACCGAGCTCATCGAAAAGCGCAAGGGAATTTTCGTTTATGTTTTTTAATATATTTACAATGTTCACCATGTGCGATGAAAATGTACTCAAGCTCTGTTCAATACTCTGCTCGTCGCCTATATCGGCGAAAAAGTCTGAGAATACCGCGGCACGGCTGCCGTCGCGGACAGGAAGATGAAGTCCTGCCGCCGCCATTATCGAAAAGAGTCCGATTGTCTTTAGCGTTACGGTTTTTCCGCCGGTGTTAGGACCGGTTATTACGAGTGTGTCGAATTTCTCGCCGAGATATATGTCATTTGCGACAACCTGATCTTTGGGGATAAGAGGGTGGCGCGCGTGCTTAAATTCTATTATTCCGTCCGTGTTTAAGGTTGGCTCTGTTCCGTCATAATCGAGTGAGAGCTTACCCTTGCAGAATATGAAATCCAGCTCGTTTATCAGTTCGTAGTCTGTTTTTATGTCGCTGCCGATCAGTGCAACGTCTGCCGAAAGCTCGGCTAAGATACGCTGTATCTCCTGCTCCTCTTTATTTTGCAGGTCGCGTATTTCATTATTCATATTCACAATGCTCATTGGTTCGATAAAAAGTGTTGAGCCGCTTGATGATGTATCGTGAACAATTCCTCCCACCTCGGAACGGTATTCAGCCTTTACGGGTATTACAAAACGGTCGGCGCGGACGGTCACGATTGCATCCTGCAAGTATTTTTTGTAGTGTTCGGAGCGAATCATTTTGTTTAGGGTTTCGCGGATATTGGCATTTAATGCTTTGGTTTTGCGCCTGATTGAGGAAAGAGCCGCAGATGCGGAGTCGGCAATTTCGTTTTCGGAAAGTATTGCCGAATTTATTTTGTCCTCCTCGCGCTTATGCGAAATGAGCGCTTTGCCTATTGCCGATATAATCGAAAGATCCTCGCCGCAATCGTCCAGATATGTTCTCATTCTGCCCGAAACGTACAAAACCCGCGAAATTTCCAAAAGATCTTTGGGAGATAACACACCGCCTATATCGGCACGCTTTACCGCACCGAGAATGTTTTTTAAAGAAAGCGTGACGGGAGGTGTACCGCGGCGCAAAAGTGCGGATACCGCCTCCGAAGTTTCTTTCTGCGCATTTTTCGCCTTGTCAATATCGCCGAGAGGCTCTAAGTGCAGGATTTTGTCGCGTACGCTCTCCGATTCGGTATAATCCGCGAGCTTATTTAAAATTTTATCAAATTCAAGTGTTTTATAGGATTTATTCATTATTCTCACCTTGCTTATGTCGGAAAATTTAAAGTATATCCTTATTATAACAAATATTTTCTCAAAAAACAATAATTCTTTATAAATTACTTGAAAATGTAAAAAAAATATTGTATAATAGGTAGGTAGTTGTTTTATTTTAAAAAAAGAAAATGAGGAGGAATTCAAAATGTGTGGTATTGTTGGATATGTAGGCAAGCAGCAGGCAGCTCCTATCCTTTTGGAGGGACTTTCAAAGCTTGAATACAGAGGTTACGATTCTGCGGGAATCGCGGTTTTGGCAGACGGCAAAATTTCGGTTTCAAAAACAAGAGGAAGATTGAAAAATCTTTACGATATGATCGACGGAGGAAATGCCGTTTCGGGAACGCTCGGTATCGGTCATACAAGATGGGCGACTCACGGTGAGCCGTCCGATGTAAACGCTCATCCGCACCTTTCAAAATCGGGTAAATTTGCGGTTGTGCATAACGGTATAATCGAAAACTATATTCCGCTCAAAAAGAAGCTTGCGGAAAAAGGTTTTGAATTTGTGTCCGAAACGGATACCGAGGTTGTGGCGCACCTGTTTGAGTATTACTACAAGGGCGATTTGATTGACGCTATGAGCCAGGTTATAAACCATGTTGAGGGTTCGTATGCTTTGGGAATAATCTGCGACGATTATCCCGATCGCTTTGTTGCGGTAAAAAAAGCAAGCCCGATGATCGTAGGCCTGGGTGACGGTGAGAACTTTATCGCCTCGGACGTTACGGCAATTTTAAAGTATACCAAAAACGTATACTATCTTGAAGATGACGAAATAGTTATGCTTTCAAAGGACGGAGTAAAGGTTTACAATCCGTTTGATAAAGAGGAAATAAAAAAGGAAATGTTTACCGTTGACTGGGATATTTCAACAGCTGAAAAGGGCGGATATGAGCATTTCATGATGAAAGAAATAGAAGATCAGCCAAAGGCATTGAAAGATACCATAAGCCCGAGAATCAAGGACGGGAAAGTTGTTTTAGACAATTTCTCTTTAGATGAAGATCAGATTAAAAAGCTCAAAAAGATTCATATTGTTGCGTGCGGAAGTGCGTATCATGTGGGCGTGGTCGGCAAATATGTTATAGAAAAGCTGACGAGGATACCTGTTGAGGTTGAGGTGGCATCCGAGTTCAGATACCATGATCCGATTGTCGGCAGCGATGATTTGACAATCGTAATCAGCCAGTCGGGTGAAACGGCAGATACGTTTGCGGCTTTAAAAGAGGCAAAAAATAAAAATTCAAAGATACTCTCTATTGTAAACGTTGTTGGAAGTACAATCGCAAACGCATCGGACGATGTTTTGTATACATGGGCAGGCCCCGAAATTGCCGTTGCGACAACAAAGGCATACAGCACACAGTTAAGCGTTATATACCTGATAGCACTCTACCTTGCCGACAAGAAAAATATGATTTCAAAAAGCGAGTATGCGCAGATTATAGAAGAAATCCAAAAGCTCCCGGATATGGTTGCGGATATTTTAAAGAACAAGGACAATATACAGTATCTGGCATCACTGTTCTTTAACTCAAAGAGCATATTCTTTATAGGAAGAAACTTAGATTATGCGGTAGCGCTTGAGGGATCTTTGAAGCTCAAGGAAATATCGTATATTCACTCGGAGGCATACGCTGCCGGCGAGCTGAAACACGGAACAATATCACTGATAGAAGAAGGTACGCTTGTTGTTGCGCTTGCAACGGGAAGTGCGCTTTACGAAAAAACAATCAGTAACGTTAAGGAAGTAAAGGCGAGAGGCGCTGTGGTTTTGGGCGTTGTTACAGATGAGCATGAGCACGTTGAAGATGTGTGCGATTATGTAATAAAGATCCCGAAAACACATGAGATTCTGCTGCCGTCACTGACGGTTATTCCGCTGCAGCTTTTCGGCTACTACGTTGCAAGCTTAAAAGGCTGCGACATCGATAAGCCGAGAAACCTTGCAAAATCGGTTACTGTTGAGTAAAAAAGGATTGGTATTATGGAAAGAAAAAGCGGAGTATTGATGCATATATCCTCTCTTTTTGGGGATTATTCGGTCGGCAGCTTCGGCGATGAGGCGAAATATTTTATAGATTTGATAAAGGACATGGGATTCTCTTATTGGCAGGTTCTGCCCTTTTGTACAATTGACGAGTGCAATTCACCGTATAAGTCGTATTCATCTTTCGGCGGAAATCCGTACTTTGTCGATTTGAATAAATTGCATGATAAGGGACTTGTAACAAAAGAGGAGCTTGACGCCGAAAGACAGCAGACTCCATACAGCGCTGAATTTGTGCGCCTTTACCACAATCGGCTGAATATTTTGGAAAAAGCGGCAAAAAGAACAACACAGAAGGCTGAAATAGAAGAATTTATCGATAATGATAAATATTTAAAGGCTTTTTGTGAATTTATGGCATTAAAAAAGGCAAATCATGAGCTGCCGTGGTATGAATGGACTGCCGATGAGATGGACAGCAACTATCTTTTTATGTGGAAATTCATACAGTATGAATTTTTCTCACAGTGGAAAGAGATAAAAGAGTATGCCGACGAAAAAGGTGTAAAGATTATCGGAGATATACCGATTTATGTATCTTTGGACAGCGCGGACGTATGGAGCGGGCGTGAGCTTTTTATGCTCGATGAGAAAAATGTACCGTTATCCGTTGCGGGTGTGCCGCCCGATTATTTCGCGGCGGACGGTCAGCTTTGGGGGAATCCTCTCTATAATTGGGACGCAATGGAAAAAGACGGTTATTCCTGGTGGCGCGACAGGCTTTCGCATATGCTTAATATGTTTGACGGAGTCAGAATTGACCATTTCCGCGGAATCGAATCGTACTGGAGCATACCGTACGGTGCGAAAACCGCAAAAGAGGGAAAATGGGTAAAAGGTCCCGGCATGAAGCTGATTAATAAGCTTAAAGAAACGGCAGGGGATAAGCTCATAATCGCAGAAGATCTCGGGGAGATAACCGATGATGTTATCGAACTGGTTAAAAAGAGCGGATTTCCCGGCATGAAGGTATTCCAGTTCGGTTTTTCGGGCGATTATGATAATCCGCATATGCCGCACAATTACTCGCAAAATACCGTTGCCTATACAGGAACGCATGATAATAATACGCTTTTGGGATATTTGTGGGAGCTTGATTCCGATTTGAAGAGGGATATGCTCGCATATTGCGGATATTATGATGAAAACTGGGAGGGCGGATTCTTTTCCATTTTAAGAACGATGTTTGAAAGTCATGCGGGATTGGTTATTCTGCCGATTCAGGATCTTTTGGGCTACGGCTCAGATACGAGATTGAATATCCCGGGAAAGGCAGACGGCAACTGGCAGTACCGTGTGACGAAAGAGCAGCTTGACAGTATTGATAAAAATAAATTCAGAGAATTAAACAGATTATACAGACGACTTTAAAAATACGGGAGGGTATAAAAATGAAAAAATTAAGAAAAATGTTATGTGGTATTTTAGCGGCGGTGACTTTTGCTACGGCAAGTGCGGCTGCCGCTCCGTACGATATACAAAGACACTGGGTAGGCTCTGCCGCAAATACCTTGCTGGTAAACGGCATTATGAACACGTATTCCGACGGGAAATTCAGACCGGACGGATATGTAACGCGCGAGGATTTGGTGTCGGATCTTTACAGATTGATGAAAAGAGTTCATAACCCGGAGGCTGCACCGAACGGAATAAATTATTTTTGGGACGTAGATCCGAACAGCGCGTCGGCAGAGGCGATAAATTATCTCGCATCGCAAAATGCACTGTACGGCTATGCGGACGGTTCGTTCAGACCGAAAAATGTTATCACAAGAGAAGAATATGCCGGTATTATTTATGAGTATACCAAAAGGTTCTGCCCGGTAAGCATAGCGCCGTATGTGAATTTTTCGGATATTGACTGGAGCTTTGCGCGTGATGCGATACGCATACTTTGCAGCGTTGGATATTGCTACGGATTTGAGGACGGAACATTCCGGCCGTATAACGCTCTTACAAGGGCAGAGGAGGCAGCAATGCTTTACGGTCTTTCGGGACTTTCGATAGTGCCGATAGTGTGTGAGCTGCCGAGCTATAATGTGATAAATGTGCCGTATATAAGTCAGCTTTCGCCGGTTTATGCGGTTGTCGGGTGCGAGGCAACATCACTTCTGATGGGAATGCACGCGAAAGGATATGCCACAAATATTGATCTTAGAACTTTTCTTGATAATATGCCGAAACATTCGTCGAATCCGGCGAAAGGCTTTGTAGGATCGCCGTATAAAGCGGATAAAACGAAAAAGACCAGAACAACTATATATCCTGCGCCATTGACGGCATATGCATCTCGATACGGCAGAGTGTTGGATTTTTCGGGAAGCTCGCCGCTTAGTATTCAGGCAGAGGTTCTGCACGGTAATCCCGTTGTGATTTACGCTACAATGCGCTGGGAGACACCGTATTACAGAGAGTATTCGATTGAGGGAGAAACACAGACGCTTTTGAGCAATAATCATGCGGTGCTCATCTGCGGATATAATGCGAATACAAATGAATATTACATAGCCGATCCGTACAATGTAAACGATACAAGCAAGGAATACAGATACTGGATTTCAGGCTCGGTATTGGAGCCGATTTACAATGTAAGACGGCAGGCTTTGGTGGTTGAGTAAAAAAAACTCCGGAACGTAAGAAAAGAAGCAAAGCATACACATTATTGAGAATATAATTATTGTTGATGTATAATTGAGAAGAAAGAGACAAATCGGAATTTAACGGAGGAATAGTGATGTTGATACAGGAAGCGTGTAAGCTGTTGAAACGGGAACTTTTGAATAATGGTTACGAATACGGATTTTATTTGAATGGGAAAATATATAAACCTGATATGACGAAAGGTGTTGATAAAGCATTCTTTGAGCGTTTATTGACCGAATACTGCATTCAGGATCCTAAAGATACCATGAAAGCAAAGGTGGGCACATGCAATGATGCTGTTATTTTGATGAGATCCATTCTTGATCAGCATAGTATTCCGAGTAAGATTTGGCTCTTGCATGATAGGCAAAAACGGAAGTACCATACTGTTTTAACATTTTATCTTGAAGGTAAAACCGTATATTTGGAGCTGACTCCTCAATCCGGAAAATTGTGTTATGGAGAAGAGATTGTTTTTGACAGTGAGGAGAGTTTTGTGGATGAATACGCGAAGGATAATCGTGAAGTAATAGATGTTACTGACTCTGTTTTAATAGGCGAGCGTCCTGATTTTTTGCTGTCGAGAATGGAATGATAAATTCCAATTTGTTGAGATAGTGGAAAAATATTTGTTTTATTGTATTTTGCAATATAGTGTTGATTCCAAAGCTTTTTCCTATCTGCTAAAAAGGTAAAGGCTGTAAAAAAATCAATTGATTTTTTTACAGCCTCTTTTGTTCATTTAAGCCGTAGCGCTTAACTCATCTTTTTTATCAAGTTCATCTTCAAGCTCCAGTGCTTTTCTGACAACAATCTGCGAACTGAGACTGTTTCCTGCGAGTATCAGCTTTTCCAGTTGTTTGTGTAATTTTCTTGCTTTTTTTGATAACATTAAAATCCACCCTTTCTAATTTTATTTCCTATATATCATTTTATACATTAATTCTACAATAACTTTTGCTAAATGTCAACAATATTTTCATACATTTTGTGTCAAATCGTATGCCACAAATCGACATGAAGATATAAAATAATCGAAAAAGAAAGAAAAGATAAAGTCTTTCACGGTTATTTTCATTTTTTACGACGTTTTACGATAAATTTCACTGTGGGGAATTTTGTCGTTTCCGCAGAAAAATCAGCGCAAATATCGATGCGATTATGACACAAAATGCCACAAGCTGCGAAATTCCGAGTATATTCGGAATTACATACAGAATATACTGCGGCTGGCGCATACCCTCCAAAAATAATCTCCCTGCTCCGTACCAAAGCGAATAGAAAAAGAAAATTTCGCCGTCAAATTTTTTCTTTTTCTTGAAGATAAGTATTATGATAAGCCCCAAAAGATTCCAGAGCGATTCATACAAAAACAAGGGGTGTACACCTTTTGAGGAATTTATCGTCATGCGCCATAAAACGTCCGTTTCTCTGCCGTAAACCTCTGCATTTACGAAATTTCCCCATCTGCCGATTATCTGCCCGATCAAAAGCCCCGGAGCAAACAGGTCGAATATTTTTAAAATCGGGAACTTTTTTCTTTTGCAGTAGACAATCGCCAACCCGACAGCGCCAATCAAGCCGCCGTATATCGCAAGTCCGCCCTCCCATATTTTTACGATGTTTAAAAGGTTTCCGTCAAGACAGCCGGGATCGAATATGACATAGTAAATTCTCGCGGTAATGATGCTTACGATAAGCCCCCAAAGGGCAATGTCAAAAACATTATCGGTGCTGATTCCCTGTTTTTTTGCATCATGCGAAACATAGATAAGGGCGATGATAAAGCCGGTCAGTATAATAAGCGCATACCAGAAAATCTCCTTGCCGAAAACCGTAAACGCAACACGGTTTATTGTAAATTCAAGTCCCAACCCCGGAAAGCCGATTGTATTTATCATAATTATTCCACTCCTCTCATTGTAAGCGAAATACGGTTCTTTTTCGTGTCAACGTCAAGGATACGCACCTTTACAATATCACCTACAGAAAGAACATCTGTCGGGTGCTTGATGTATCGGTCGCAAATCTGTGAAATATGCACCAAGCCGTCCTGATGCACACCAATGTCGATAAATGCGCCGAAGTCGATAACGTTTCGTACGGTTCCGGTCATCACCATATCGGGTTTTAAGTCGTTTATATCCATAACATCGCTCAAAAGAACAGGCTTTGGCAACTCATCGCGCGGATCGCGTCCTTTCTTTAAAAGACTGTCTGCAATATCGCGGATTGTCGGCACACCGATACCAAGCTCGCCTGAGAGCTTATTTATATCAAGCTTTGAAAGCTTGGTCTTTATATCGGAGATGTTGGAATTTACCACATCTTCTTTGGTATATCCCAAAATATCCAAAAGCTTTATCGCGGCGTCATAGCTTTCGGGGTGGACTGAGGTGTTGTCGAAAATATTATCGCCGTCGGTTATGCGTAAAAATCCCGCGCACTGTTCAAATGCCTTTTTGCCGAGTTTAGGAACTTTTAAAAGCTCTTTTCTGTTTGTGAATTTACCGTTTTCCTCACGGTAGAGCGTTACATTTTTCGCAACGGTTGAGTTTATACCCGAAACATACGAAAGCAGTGACGGGGAGGCGGTGTTCAGATCGATTCCGACACTGTTTACGCAGTCCTCAACGACTCCGCCGAGTGCCTCGCCCAGGCGCTTTTGGTTCATGTCGTGCTGATACTGACCGACTCCGATTGCTTTCGGATCGATTTTTACAAGCTCCGCCAAGGGATCCTGCAAGCGCCTTGCGATTGATACTGCGCTCCTTAAAGATACGTCAAATTCGGGAAATTCCTCTGTTGCAAGCTTTGATGCGGAATAAACCGATGCACCGGCTTCGCTCACTATCATATAATATACCTTTTCGTCGATTTCCTTTAACATATCGGCAACGAGAATTTCCGTTTCCTTTGATGCGGTTCCGTTCCCGATAGAGATCAGGTTCACATTATGCTTTTTAATAAGATTTTTTAAGATTTTCTTCGCTTTTTCCTTATCGTGATTGGGGAGCGTGCAGTAAACGACATTGGTGTCGAGCACTTTTCCGGTATCGTCAACTACGGCAACTTTGCAGCCGGTTCTGTAGCCGGGATCAAGCCCCAAAACGGTACGGCCTTTGATCGGCGGCTGCAAAAGCAGGCTGTTCAGATTTTTTGCAAAAATCTTTATTGCGGATTCCTGCGCGCGCTCGGTCAAGAGATTTCTTATCTCATTTTCGATTGACGGCGCAATAAGGCGCTTATATGAATCCTCGCACGCGGCTTGCAGATATTGCGCGGACGGACTTTTTTTTCGTGTGATGATTTGGCGAGTCAAAAAGTTTATTATAATTGCCTCGTCGATGTCGATTTTTACGCTTAAGTATCCTTCCTTTTCGCCGCGGTTTATCGCGAGGATTCTGTGATTTGCTATTTTTAAAAGGCTTTCGGAAAATTCATAATACATACTGTAGACGCTGTCCTCCTCCTTTGTACCGGAGGAAACCAGAATACCGTTTCTCAAAGTAAGCTCGCGTATGGATTTTCTGTAGTCGGCATTGTCCGATATGATTTCCGCGATAATATCCAATGCGCCGGCAATGGCGGATTCTGTATCGGGGACATCTTTTTCGGCATCTATAAAATCGAGAGCCGCTTGAACTATGTCGGTGTTGCCTTGTTCGAGGATAAGCTCTGCCAAAGGCTCGAGCCCCTTTTCCTTGGCGATTGTCGCACGTGTGCGGCGCTTTGGACGGTAGGGACGGTATATGTCGTCAAGCTCGGTTATCGTTACGGCATTGTCGATTGCTTGGCAAAGCTCGGGAGTGAGCTTTCCCTGTTCGTCGATAAGTCGCTTGATTTCGGCTCTTTTTTCATCAATATTGCGAAGATATACAAGGCGGTCATAAAAATCACGCAAAACTTCGTCCGAAAGCTCGCCTGTCGCTTCCTTTCTGTAACGTGCGATAAAAGGAATGGTATTGCCCTCATCAATAAGCTTTACTGTGTTTTGTACCTGAAATTCTTTCAGCGAAAATTCCTCCAGGAGAATTTTTTCTATATTGTTCATGTATTGTACCCCATTTCTAAAAAACTACTTATATTATACAACAAATCGGACGATATATCAAGGAAAAAATTACTTCAGGTTCATATGCACGCCCGTATGGAGATTGCGGAATGTGGTGGGCGAAATTTTTTCGTGATATTTAAAGAAGTTTATCATTGCGGACGAGTCGGAAAACTCGGTTATTGCAGCAATCTCCTTTACGGAATAATCGGTGTTTACGAGTGAATCCTTGATTTTGTCGATTAAAAATGCATCTATTATCTTTTTTAGGCGCACGCCGTATTCACGCTTGGTGATTCTCGAAATATGTTCGGCGTTATATCCGAAATGCAGTGCGGTTTTCCGAATCGTAAGTTTTGCGTTTGTGTTGATTCTGACCCATTCGTAAATATCCTTTGCAAGCTTTAAGTGACCGTCTTTTTCATTGTGCATACGGATATTTAACAGGATATGCTCACATACAATCCTAAGCGCCTCATCATTCGGCAAAAGCGTGTTTGCATAGTCCATAAGCTCGCGAAAGAGCCAGCCGCTTTGGAATTGTTCGCAGGCACCGCACATATCCTCGGGGAGATCCCCGAAGATATGCACCCAGTAAAATGAAGTATCGCCCGTGCTTTTTTGGAATCCTCCGTGAAAAACGTGCGGTTTTAAAAGGATCAGATCCCCTTTTTTTAAAGAGTATTGGGTGTTTTCTTCAAAAAGATGCACCGTTCCCTTTGTGACGTATATTATTTCATATGTTTTTTCGCATCGATCGGGGTGAATCCATGTTTTGTCGGTTGTAAAAAGTCCCATGCCGTTAAATTTTATTTCCATAAGTCTGTTTTTCTCACTTTATCTCTGATTTTATGTATTGAAACATCTTTAATTGTATTATATAATATTTTCATGAAAAGTCAAGAGAAAGGTTGATGAAAATGGCAAAATTAAAAGAGGTCGAACTCCGCGGCGGATTCTGGAAAGAGAAGTATGATATGAATCTGAAAATCACAATGAATTCGGTTTGGAACAGATTCTGTGACACCGGCAGAATCGACGCGTTTAAGTGCGATTGGGTGGAGGAAATGGAAAATAAACCCCATTTTTTCTGGGATTCCGATGTGGCGAAATGGATAGAGGGCGCAGCGTACATATTAGCCTGCCGGGACGATGCGGATTTGAAAGAGAAAGTTGAGATGCTTATAGACCGAATCGAAGAAAATCAGTTTGAGTGCGGTTATTTTAACACTTATTTTACCGTTGTAGAGCCGAAAAAGCGTTGGTGTGACAGGGAATGTCATGAGCTTTACTGTGCAGGTCACCTGATAGAGGCGGCGGTTGCATATCATGAGGCTTGCGGCGATGAGCGCTTTTTGAATCTGATGAAAAAGTATGCCGACTATATTTACCGTGTGTTTTATGTGGAAAAGTCGGCAAAGTTCAGCACACCCGGTCATGAGGAGATTGAGCTTGCACTGTTCAGACTCTATCATGCAACAAAGGAAAAACGCTATCTTGATTTGGCAATGTATTTTCTTGATATGCGCGGATGTGACGGTGTGACAGATAAAGAAAGACAGGATCATCTGCCTGTACGCGAGCAACTTACGGCGGAGGGACACAGCGTTCGTGCCTTGTATCTTTATTCCGCCATGGCAGACGGGGTGCTGGAAACAGGGGACGAAAAGATGCTCGCCGCCTGTGACGCTCTTTTTGAGGATATAACAAAGCATAAAATGTACATCACCGGCGGATTGGGTTCGACATATATCGGCGAGGCGTTTACGGTCGGATATGATCTGCCGAACGATACGGCATATGCCGAAACCTGCGCGTCAATCGCTATGATTCTGTTCTGCAAAAGAATGTGGAAGATTCGGCATCTGGCAAAATATCATGATTATATAGAAAGAGAGCTTTATAACGGTATGCTTTCGGGTATTTCGGAAAGCGGAGACGCATTCTTTTACGAAAATCCGCTTGAGATAAATATGGCAGATCGCAAAAGGATTGATAAAGAGGTTGAAGAAAGCTGGAATATTAAAAACAGACTTCCCATAACCGAACGGCAAAAGGTATTTTCCTGCTCCTGCTGTCCACCGAACATAAACAGGCTTTTGGCAGATATTGCGGAATATATCTATGAGGCAGACGGAAAATGCGTTTATATAAATCAGTTCGCCGAGAGCAAATTTAAACATGATGGAATCTCGGTAGTGCAGAAAACGGACTATCCTCATTCGGGAAGAATCGCCGTGACGGCAGAGGGGACGGACTGCATTATGGTCAGAATCCCCGACTGGTGCAAAAACTACACGGTATCGTGCGAATATACTGTAGAAAACGGATATGCCAAAATATGCGATAAGAGCTTTTGGATAGAATTTGAAATTGCGCCGAAGTTTATTGCGGCAAATCCGCGTGTGCGGCATGACGCGGGAAAAATTGCGGTTACAATGGGACCGTTGGTATACTGTGCGGAAAGGGTAGACAACGAAGAGGAACTGCATAATTTATATATAGATGTGAAAAATACTCCGAAGATTTTAAAGGATAAAATTTTCGGATTGCCGATGCTTGCGGCAAAAGGGCATGCAAAAAAAGCAGCGGAGGAACTTTATTCGGAGTTAAATGATGAATATGAGCCGTGTGAGATTATGCTGATTCCGTATCACTGCTTTGCAAACCGCGGTAAGAGCGATATGAGAGTATGGCTTAAATTTAGGGAAATGTAAAAAAATTGAGCAAGGGGATGTTAAAAAGCTCCGGAGCGCAAGAAAAGAAAAATTATTCCTTTTCTTGCTATCAACAAACTGAGCCACTCGGAGTACTCATGTACGCCGTCGGGCAAGCCAAAGCTAAAGCTTTGACTCAGTTTGTTGATTCCAAAGCTTTTTTCCTATCCCCTCTAAAAAGCAGAGGATATAAAAAAATCAATTGATTTTTTTATATCCCCTTTTTTGTGTTCTCATTTTTGTTTTTACAGTATAATTTTTCTTTCTTTACGGAAAAATAATGAGAAAAAGAATTAAGCCCGAAAGGAGTCAAAGTTAATTATGAGTGAGATAAGAACCGACCTTGCGCTTGAAGCGCATGAAATGTGTGCCGAAAATGCAAAAAAGGAAGAAAAGATAATTAACGGCAGCGACTATTATATGCAGAACAAAAGCCCGGTTACGGCAAAAAATATAATTATTCAGTTTGCTGCAAACTACAGTCTTGGCGACGGATCGGCAAGGCAGGAGGTTGAAACGGTAGGCAGCGGCTCGGGATATTACATAACCAACGGCAAATGTGAAAAGATAACATGGGAAAAACCGGCAAGAGCCGAAAAGACGAAATATATCGGTGAGGACGGCGAGGAAATCGTTCTTAATCAGGGAAAAACCTTTGTAAATATTATAAATTCGTCAAATAAAGTGACGGTGGAATAAGTTAATATATACGCATAAAAACTTTATAAAAATTTTAATACTTAAAAAGGACAAGATATTTAAGGTATATTATTCTTTATATTACGCAAAAAATAGCCGACAATATCAATTTTCATTAAATTGTGGCAAATATATAAAAAGTATGTTGCTTTATCGGAAGAAAAGTGATATAATTGAACTGAAAAATTATGTAATAAGAGGGTGGTTTTGTCATATGAATATACTTCATATGAAATATGCCGTGGAGATAGCTAAATGCGGTTCGATTAACAAGGCAGCGGAAAGACTTATGATGAACCAACCCAACCTAAGCAGAGCCGTAAAGGAGCTTGAAACCTCAATAGGCATAAAAATTTTTGAAAGAAGCGCAAAAGGTATTCCCGTCACTAGCTCCAGATACAAAAAAACCGCATAAATGCTTTAATTAAAAGTATTTATGCGGTTTTTGTTTAATCGAAAGCTTATCAAATAAAAAGTTTTGAAGTTGTCAAAATCGGAGTGTATGTGATAAAAAATGATAGGTTCAAAACGCAGTACTTTTTTACTTGTATCTTATGCGGCGCTAATCAATAGTACCCGCCGATACCGGAACTATGTCGGTGGTGCTTTTTGATGCGAGGAATGAGTTATTGCCCGTTTGACTTACGTACGATTTTCGGGATTGTAACCGATACTGCTGTGAAGCCGTTTTCCGAAGAAAACGTGCAGCCAAAATCATTCCCGAAAATGAGCTTAATTCTTTGATTAACATTATTAAGACCTATGTGGTCGGAAATTGGCAAATCATTCTTTTTTGTAAGTTTGCTTTGCAGTTCGGCGACTTTTTCTTTGGGTATCGGTGCCCCGTTATTTTTTATAATGAAATTGATTTTTTTGCCGTTTTCTTTAATTGACAATTCAATTATGCCCTTTTCGTTTTTTAAAGAATGAACGCCATGCGTGATAGCATTTTCGATAAGAGGCTGTAAAATCATTTTAACGCAGTAATAATCCAAAGTTTTTGTATCAATATCATAAATGAATTCTATAGAATTGTCGTGCTTGATATTTTCTATCTCTATATATTTTTTCGTGTTTTCCAATTCGTCTTTTATTGTTATGATAAAGCTGTTTGTACGAAGTGAAAAGCGCAAAATATCTGAAAGTTTATCTACTATATCCAATAACGGACTGTCATCACTGCAGGATGAAAGCGCATAGCTGGAAATGAGGTTTAATGAATTAAACAAAAAATGGGGGTTGATTTGTGATTGCAGCGCAAGTGTCTGATGCTTTCTCAGAGTGTTTATTTTTTCGCTCAGACTTGATTCTATATTTTTTGAATTTCCCATATTTACTAAAATGGAGTCGGTCATGAAAGCAAATTCATCAAGTCCAAGACTGTCGTTGGCAGACACTTCAATTGATGCGATGGCTTCAGAAATTGATTGACACTGAATAATTGCTCCGAAAAAAGAAATCATTGTAATTGCAATTAACGAAAACAGCAAAAACAATGCGGTGTTCTGCATAAAGTTATTAAATAAAGACAGATATTGCGGCTTTTTTAACAAGTATATCAATTTGAAACTGTTGTGAGCAAGAGCGGTATATGCATAGATATATTCAGATGATTTTGTGAATTGCACTCTTGATTCAAATGCGTTTTCACACGATGAAATGTCATAGTCACGGCAGTTGTCTGTTGAAAGTAAAATCTGATTATTCATGGCAAGCAATATTGTGCCGTTGTTGTGGCTTTGTTCGCCTAGAAATAAATTCGAAAGTACGTTTGAATCAAGATTGAAAAATACAGCTCCTTCATTTTTGCTCCCTGTGTTGGCAGTGTAGCAGACGGTAATTGCGGGAACGCCGTCTATTGAATGTGTATCAATGAAATCGGCAAAATTGTGCTTTTGGTATAAAGCATAGCAATCAGAATCATAAAATTGTTTTCTGAAATTGCTTGACACCGAAGAAAAAAAGTAATCGTTATGCCGAGAATATATGTGAACCGAATTGACATACTTTGTTGATGAGGTTAAGTTGTTTATTAAGTCCGATATGTCAATACTCGTATCAAAAACGGATGCTTTTCGTTGTCCTGTAAAATAGTCATTCGAGAAAAAATCGTTAACGCAATCGTTCTGTATAAGTGCCTGATAGCCTTGATAGGTATACTCAAGCAGATTGTCGAGCGCCGGAATATTTCGCATTAATATTTGAGAAGCGCTGTTTTCGAAAGACGCTACAACAGAATGATAATTCATGAAAAATGTTACAATATTAAATAATATAAACGGAATTAAAAGAATGCAAAAAAGGCTTTTCAGATACTTTTTGAAAAGCGTATTTGTTGTATATTTATCCAAGAAACGGCGTTTTTTTATTTTCATGAATTTTATTTACTCCTATATTTGTTTCGATATTCCAAAGGCGTTAGTCCTGTTGCCGCACGAAACGCCTTGTGAAAATAGTTTGTATCTCTAAAGCCGGATTCTTCAGCCACATAATGAAGCTTGGTGTCGGTATTTTCCAATAATTCTTTTGCTTTTTTTATTTTTAAATTACTAATATAATCAATATATTTTTCACCTGTTTTTTTCTTGAAATAGGTGCTGAAATAAAATTGATTTAAAAATACATGATTCGCCACATCGTTTAATGTAATATCTTTGGAAAAATTTTCGTGTATAAAGTCCAAAGCATTGGTCATGACATCATCATCGTATGCCTGACGCCGGTTGTTTTTTCCGATATCATTCAACAAAAGGATGAGGGTTTGTTTTTGGCTTGCAATATCTCCGTCAAAATCAATATTGCACTTTAAAAGCTTTTTCAGGTGTTCATATAGGTGCCGGTAAATCGTAAGCACGATTTGAGTGTCATTTTTGTAAATAATCGGCAGGGTTTCGATGCAGTGTTTTGCTCTTTGCAGTTCTCCCGAATATACATAAGACATTATATTGATTGCCTGCTCCTGGCAGCTGATATATTTTTTTCTTCTGTTTGTAAAGTCTTCAATTGTTTTGTAAAGCTCGACGTGATGGGAGGTGATATTTATTTTAAGTATAGATCCCAGATCAGATATCAGCTCATGCATATATGTTTTTATGACGGATTTATATTCCTGCTCACTAAAGGGCTGTTTGCTGAAAACATATATACAAAATTGTTCGGCAGATGAGCTGAATAATATGGAAAAGTACTTTTTGTTATTTCTGTTGATTACAGTGTTTGTAACCTGCAGCAACTGTTCTTTGCTGTGATGAGTCTGAGCTGCCGAATGATTGTCTGCTTTATCAAAGTTAAGCTCGATTGTGGCGCATCTGCATGAGTCATAGTCGGTAACAACGCCATACTCCGAAAGTGTGGCGAAAAAGTCATCATAAGAATCGTAGAGCCCGCTAAGCAGATTTGAAATCGTACTTTGCCTTGAAAGAGAATCCTGAATATCCATAAATCCTTCGGTAACGTTGAGTTTAGATAATTTTTGGCTTAGTCTCGAAAGCGCGTTTTCTATTTTTGGAAGTGTGATCGGTTTTAAAATATATTGTGCAACCTCAAATTCGATTGCTTTTTTGGTATATTCAAAATAGTCGTATGCAGAAAAAATGGCAAATACGATTTTGGGGTGATGATTATAACAATATTCGCAAACTTCAATTCCGGACATTTGCGGCAATTTTATATCGGTTATTATTGCGTCAACGTGATTATTATCGATATAATCAATGGCATCTTGTGGGTTTGAAAATGCTTTACACACCTCAAAGGTTGTGCTGTGCTCGCGAATGGTCTTTTCAAGAGAACGAAGAACAGGCAAATCATCTTCAATCAAAATAAGCTTATACATATTTGAAATGTTTCCCTTCTGTTTTGTTTTTATAGAAATACCGCATTAGTATACTATATCTCAATTATTAATTTAACATAATAACTGTAAAATTTCAAGTACTAATTAAAAAATCAAATTAAATTACAGTGAAATCTAAAAAAAGTCTATTGCAAAAATAAAAGGCTTGGAATATAATTTTTAGTGTAAGATGCAGAAATTTATATTATTACATATAGCGATTAGGTGTTTATCGGGAAAGGCAGGCGGCAGTGAGAAAAAAAATTATTTCTATATTGCTTCTGGCAATTGTATTGTCATCATGTACGCAAGAAAAAATCAGCAAGGAAGACGATGTGGTTGATATTGTGTGGTATGTATTGGGAAGCGAACAAAAAGATGAGAAAATCGTTGAGGATGAAATAAATAAAAGACTTGAGAAAGAAATAGGCGTAAGATTGGATTTGAGAATGATAGATGCTAATGAATATGCTGAAAAAATGCGTTTTAATTTTTCATCGAATAATGAATTTGATCTGTGTTATGTCGGATATATAAACAGGTATGAAGAACTGGTGCCGAAAAAATTATTGTACCCGATGAATGATTTTCTGGATGATTCCGAATTGAAGAATGAAATTCCGGATTATATCTGGGAAGATGTAAAAATAAACGGTGAAATATATGCAGTTCCGAATATGCAGACCTTAATTACACAAAGAAACGTGTTCGTCAGATCGGATCTGGCAAAAAAGTATAATTTGGATCTGGATAAGGTTGAAAAAACAGAGGATTTAATACCGTTTCTGGACGCTGTAAGAGATAATGAACCCGATGTGTACCCGTTTGATACGAACTCGGATTTAACGACATTCGTATCAAATGAGGATTATCAGATTTGTGATATTTTTTCAAATATATCGGTGCTGGATTGCTTTGACGGGACACTGAAAATAGTTCCCATCTATGCCTCGAAAACAAAAGAAACAGCCGAAAAGCTGCACAGTTGGTACGAAAAAGGGTATATAAGAAAGGATATTCTTTCGGTATCAAATGAAGACTATGATCGTCAAAAAAGCAAGTATGCGGTCTTTGTAAATAACTATAAACCGGGTGGTGTTGATGAAACAAATGCAAGTAAAGACATTGCATACATAGAAAAGATTATTCAAGAAAAACCGACCATTGTAGCCGGTAGTGAAAAAATGACGATGACAGGAATAAATGCAAAATCAAAGCATCCCAAAGAAGCTTTTAAGGTGATAGAACTCATGAATACCGATAAAGAGTTATATAATTTGGCGGTTTTTGGAGTAGAGGGTGTGCATTATGATAAGGTTTCGGATAACAGAATATCGCTAAAACCGAACAGCGGTTATTTGGTAAGATCATGGGCATTGGGCTGCCAGTTTAATGCATATTATGTCGGCGATCAGAATGAAGAAGATTGGAAAAAAACAATACAGTTAAATGATACTGCCGCAAAATCCAAGCTTTTCGGATTCAACTTTGATATTTCCGATGTTGAGAAAAAAGTTGATGAGGTAAGGCGTGTCAGTGCAAAATACAAAAAATTAACTCAATCGGCGGCAATAAGTACAGATGAATATTGGGATGAATATATGTCCAATCTTTTAGAGGCAGGGTATGACGACGTTTATGCTGAACTGAAAAAACAATTGAGCGAGTTTCTTTTAAAAAAATATCCTGATATGTGGAGTGAAGTAAAGAATTCAAGTACAATTTTTCATTTAGAAGATTAGAGAATTAAAAGGAAAGGTGAAAAAAATGAAATTCAAAAAATTTATTTCGATCGTGTCAGCAACAGTAATTTCGGTATCTTCAATAAGTGTTGCGGGGATTGCCTCCGAAATGCCATCGGAAAAAGCAATTATCTGGAATGCGGAATTTGACGGCAATGACAATGCCGATGCGTGGAGAAAATATACGAGCGCTGAAAAAGCCGCAGAGTATGACTTTTCTTCAAAAATATCAGACGGAGTTTTAAAATACAATCCGTCTCAGATTGCATACGGAAGAATGGGTGCGGTTTTTTCTCCGGCGCTTGATGTGGAAAATATGGAGAATGTATACTGGGAAACACGTTTTAAATTTGAAGGAAAGATACCATCGTCGGATAAAAAGCTTTTCTTTTTAAATGATAAGACCGTTCAAATATATTTGCTTGAGCCGGGAGTGCTTGCTTACGGCGGCAAAAATGCCGATGATGCCGATAAAGTGGTTTCGGATTTTAAAATGAAGTCCGACACATGGTATACGGTTTTGGTTAAGATGGATTTTGGAAAAGGAGAATACAGTGTCAGCGCAACAGGCGATGATAATACATCATATGATGGCACAAAAACAGCGTTTTCGGATGATGAACCGGTAACAGAGATTGAATCGTTAAGAATGCCGAGAGCATTTACAACCGGTATGACCGTTAATATTGACTATATTCGTTTATGGGACGATTCCGAGTCAATGAGGGTTGATGTGCTTTATAATGGTGAAAAACTTGATTCAAAAACGGATATGCCTTTGGGTTTTGATGCTGACGTCAGTTTCACAGAGAAAATAACACAAAACGATATTTCAAAGATAACAATAAATAACGGCGCAAGCCTGAAAGACCCAAAACTTTCGGAAGATAAGAAAAGAGTAACTTTTTCGGTGTCAGATTTGGAATATGAAACAGAGTATGAAATTTTCGTTCCCGAAATCGGAAACAACCCGAAAAAGACGGTTAAGTTTACTACACAAAAATATATTCCTCCCGAAGTAAAAGTGGTTTATGGGTCAAATGACGAACAGCTTGACGGAGCAAAAGAGGTAAGCTATAGTTTTGATTTTAAGGTTCTGTTTGAGTGCCCGATAGAAGAAAGCGATGTTTTGGGAATAACAATAAATAATGATACGGGCTTTGACGCACATGAGCTTTCAGGCGATGGAAAAACTCTAAAGCTTACACTGTCAAATCTGGCGTCATATACAAGATATACGGTTACGATTCCGGCGCTTGCGGGAAACGCGCAAAAGGAAGTATCATTTACTACAATAAATGATTTATCGTATTTATATGAAATAAATTTTGACGGAACAGATTCAAAAGAAGGCTGGAGCTGGAAAAAAGATGAATTGACAGGAGCGACAGCGGAGATAACTCCCGATGCGGAGGGGAATCAGGAACTGTCGTCGAATACAATAGGCGGCGGACTAAATCCGATTTTTGCGTTTGATGAAGCGATAGACCTTTCGGGAAAAGAAAATTTCTTTGCAGAAACAAGAATAAAGTTTTCGCGGACAAACGGAACCAAGGAGGCTGCAAACCCCGTAAAAATGGCAAATCCGCTCTTTTCTTTGGTGGGCAGTTCTAATGAAACGTGGGCGATGGCAGGTGTTTTTGTTAAAGAGAACGGCATCTTGGGTATAAGCGGAAATAACGGAGATAATTCAACAGCAATAGATTATACGGTTGATTTTGATACATGGTATACATTCAGAATCCGCTATAATCAGAAAACTCAAAAATATACTCTTTTTGTAAGTGACGATTTGGGAGAAAAGGTTGTTCAGACAAGTGAAACGAGTATTACATATCCGACTTCGTTCCCGATTGATAATGTGTTGTATCTTAAATTTGCCAATACATATTACACTGCTACAACCCTGGATTATCTGAGAATCTGGAGTACTGATTTTGAGGTGTTAAAATCGAGTGTAAGGAACAATGAAATTGACGTAAGAAATGATGCGGAATTTACTTTGAGTTTTTCGGCGGATGTTGATGAAGAAACCGCAAAATATATTAAGCTTACGGATAATTCGGATAATTTGGCAGAAACGGAGATCAGCGTAGACGGCAGAAAGGTTAATATATATTGTGTTGCGGGCTTGAAAAATGATGAGGCATATATGTTGACAGTCCCGGTAAGCGTAAAGGACATAAAGGGTAGATCGGCTGTAGAGAAGAAGATTGTATTTGTTACCGAAAAGAAAGCGTTCAGATTCGAAAGTTTAAAAGCTGAGATTAATAAAGATGTTGCTTATGCTTCAGCGGAGGTGAAAAACCCGTCCGAACCGAGAAATGTATGTCTGATAATTGCTGTATATGATGATGACGGAAATCTGGTTAAGATGCAGAATATCGAAAAAACGATCCCGCAAACAGACAACGAGGTAATTTCGGCATCGTTTGACGTTTCCGGTTTGAACGCCTCAAAAATCAAAGCATATTTGTGGTGCGGAAACAAGTTACTATCTGCAGATTAAAATATTTGTCGAGAGGAAAGTATTGATATGAAAAAAAGAGCTATCAGTTTTATTACAGTGTTTGCCGTGTTGTCATCAGCCTGTGCCGGTTTTGCAAAAACGGAAGTTGTGATTGATTATGATTCCGATGTTGTAATAAAAAGAGTTCATAAGGTTATAGATGATGATCCGTTGGCAAATATAACCGACAGTGTGGTTAAAAAGATAATGAAAAATACTGTTATGGTAAGCCCTGAAGCGGAATATGCATTTGTTTACGGAAAAAGAGCAGATATATCCAAGGACGGAAAATTTGCTTATGAAAAAGCGGATGAAATTTTTATTCCGGCAGATTTTTTAAAAGAAAATTTCCCGGGATCAAAGATGAGCGGCGGTGAATATGAAAGTGCGAAAAATTTTGCGGCTGAAAACGGGCTGAAATGTTCGGTTGTAAATAACATTGTCTATTTATCGGAAAAGGAAGTGCCGCTAAATGTCCACAGTAAGGTTAATACGTTTTTTGGGATTTATGTTTCTGCGAAAGGTAAAGGCTTAGGGACGATAGAAAGCCCGCTTTCCGGTATAGATAAGGCAAAGGGCATGGTTGAAGCTGTGAAATCTTCAATAGGGCTTCCGGACGGAGGGCTGACGGTCTATTTCAGAGAGGGGTCATACCCTGTTTATGAAACGGAAATATTTACGAAAAAAGACAGCGGCAAAGAAGGCTCGCCGATAACATACAAGGCATATCACGGTGAAAAAGTTTCTTTCAACGGCGGTATTAACATTAAGGGCTCGGAATTTGGAGAAATAGTAGATGTTAATATGCTAAAAAGATTGCCGTACCCTGATCAAGTGGTATGTGTTGATGTTTCAAAAAGACTTGGCAATTTTTCCAACGGATTTAAAAGCGTAGATCCGGCTCAATGGGTTTTAACCTATAACGGAGAAAGCTTACAGCTATGTCGCTGGCCAAACAGGGAATTTGCCCTGACGGGTGAAGTCCTTGAAACGTCTAAGAATTGGAGAACGGATGGCTTCAGGTTTGTTGTTGATAATGCAAGAGTAAAGAAATGGGTAGGCGAAGAGGATCAGAGAATATTTGGATATTTTTGCTATCGTTGGGCAGGCGAATATAGGAAGATTAAAGATGTCAGAGTGTCGGATTTATCAATAAAATCAGATCAAGGCTCTGAATTTGACGTTCTTTCGGGAAAAGAGTATTATGTATATAACTTGGTAAGCGAACTTGACGCTCCGGGTGAGTTTTATTATGATACCAAGCATGATTTACTGTATTTGTATCCGGTAGAGGGAGATAAGAACAGCGCTGAATTTAAAAATAATAATGTTCAGTTTGCGCTCTTGTCACAAGATATGCTCAGTTTTAACGAATGTGAATATGTGACTTTTGATGATATTATATTTGAAAATTCACAAGGAAGAGTTGCTACTACGGCAGCAAATACTACGTCAATTAATTTTTTGGGGTGTACATTCAGAAATATAAGCGCAGGTATTATGCAAGAGGGTTATGACCATTTGATTAACGGATGTGATTTTTATAATATAACGGGAAACGGAATATATATGAGCGGCGGTGACCGAAACGACATCATTCCGTCGGGGAATGTGGTTAATAACTGCCGGTTCTGGAACTTTAATACCGTTTTGAGAACGAATACGGGCGCTATACAGGCACGAGGCTGCGGAAACACGGTATCACATAATGAATTTGTCGGCGGACCGCATACGGTTATTGCATTGGCAGGTGATGAAAATGTGATTGAATATAACGAGTTTTACGATTGTTTGCAGGATAATGCAGAGGATGCCGGGACGATTTACGGAGGCAGAAATTTATCGGACCAGAATGCGCATATCAGGTATAACTATTTTCACGATATATACAATAAATCGATGGCGGCGATATATTATGATGATACCTTGTCAAATATGCACGCAGAGGACAATGTGTTCATAAACACTGCAAGAAGTGTGTTTGTACACGGCGGCGTTAATAACTCAATAAACAGTAACCTTGTTATTAATGAATCGGGCGACGGCGGTGCGGTAAGAATTTGCGGAAGCTCGCCGCAGTATTGGCTGACGTCAAACGCACAAACCCTTGCGTCAAACAATTTTATGTGGCATTTATTGCAATTGAATTATAAATCAAAGGGCTGGCAAAGATATAAGGATACGTTAAAATATATGGATTCTACGGTGGGTGTTTCATTTTTTCCGCCTTATGATACGGAATTTGTCGGAAATACGTTTGTAATAAGAAATCCGTTAAACGATCTGACAGAGGGCGTAGAGGCAAAGGGTAATCAGGTTGCACCTTATGTCAAAATTAAGGATAATACCGTTATTTCGGGTGATGATGTCGATTCGTTTGTAATCCCTGAAAAGTACCAAAAGATAATAGATGAGGCAGGAATATATATTGATAAAGACAGAAAGAGCTTAGATAAATTGGACGAATTTGAGCTTTTGCGGCCATATAATATGAGCGAAAATGTTGAAGCGTCGGAGGTGGTGTTTGAGTGGACTCCTGCCGAAAATGCAAGCAGATATTTATTCACGCTCGCAACAGATAAGGATTTTAATAACATTATTTCAAATAAACAGGTAAAAAGCAACAGCGTGACAATAAATAAGCTTAATTACGGTAAGACGCGATATTACTGGAAGGTTGAGGCAATTGCCAAAAAGACCAACGCTGTTATTTCTTCGGGAAATACAAAAGCAGGCTTTTACAGCTTTACAACCAAGAAGGAAGAGGTTCTTGACATGACTAAGTTTAACGATATTTATGATAAGTGCAAGAATCTTTCAGAAAGCGTGATCGAGGGGAGTGAACCCGGAGCGTATAAAGTCGGAACTGTTGAATTGATGAAAGAAATTCTGGAAAAATATGACAGAATTAAAAACAGTTCCATATTGACGCAACGGATTATTAACAAGATGTCTAATGAACTTTCGAACGAGTTTAATAAGCTTGCAGTCAGAAAGAATCCGCAGTATCTGAATATGTATGAGATGCTTTCGTCGGGCAGTAAGTGGAGTATTACACCCAATCAGTTTACCGCTGCAAACGGTATACTGAAACATACGACAATATCAGAGGAGAGATTCGGAACAGCTAATAAAATAGAACCGCATAATATTATTAAATTTAAGGCGAATCCGCAAACACTTTCTTCATGGATAGGTTTTGGTATAAGAGCACAGGCAAGTCCAAATGCGGTTGCATGGTCACAGAATTATCAATACTTGTTTATTATTAAGGAAGACACATTCGAATTCCAAAAATGGGGGCCGGAAAATAATTTCCAATACGATTATCCTAACAATATCGTAAAAGCAGGAGAAACTCATGAATATGAATTTGACTTCCAAAATCAAGACGATGGTTCTGTCAGGGCGGTTATTAAGATAGACGGTAATACGTTGGTTGATTATCTTGATAATCAGAGTGATGCGATTACGTCGGCAGGATTTTTCGAAGTATACGGTACAGATAAGAACACTTATATTGAATTGTCGGCAGAACCCAATGAATAAATAAGAAAGAGGTAGAAATGAGCATGAATAAAAAGATTATTTCAATTTCGTTGGCTTTGGCTGCTGTTTTTGGCGGTACGGTATCGGCAGCGCCGGACTTTGGCGGAAAGATTGACAGAACTTTTACAGAGGACAGAACCATGTATTATATTGAATTGGATTCGGATAAAATCCCGGATATTTCGATAGATGGTTATACCACTCTTTCTAAAGCCGAAAAGATTTATAAAGACGGCGCAGCCCTGTTAAAGTCTAACGTAACCATATTGGAAAACAATGCTACGGGGAAAAAATACAGATTTGCATTTACGCATGATGAGGCAAAGATAACTATTGAAGAAGTCAATATTTCGCCCGATGGAAAAATGACGGTTAAGGGTAAAGCTGACAGTGAACATCCGATAAAAATATTCATCTTAAAGCCTACACCGGAGGATAAGAATGTATCGTACAGATGGACCGATGTTACTGCAAACGACAGCCAAAAGTATATACTGGATATAATAGAGGTTGCACCGAGTGACATTGCAAATGATGACATACTGGTATATTCTTTTGCAAATCAGGCAAAGAGCGGTGCTTACAGTCTGTATATTGTCAGTGAGGATATGGATGGTGCGGTGTTCTGTGAAGATGTGTTTTATGCCGCACAGTCCGATGTTGATGATGCTTTGGAAAAAATCAACGCACTATGTAAAAATGATGTAAGCGACGATAATTCAGCTAAAATTGTTGAGCTGATTGATGAGAAGGGCGGCTATCTGTACTTGGATCCGACGTATTATTCGGAGTTGAGTGATTTTGGTAAGAGAAAGGTTGCCGAATATATGGCAAACAAAACAGGATATGCAGATGTTAAAGCTCTAAATGAGGCATATAAAAATGCAGTTGCACCGGCTTATGCAAATGACGGTAAAGATATTGAAAAGGTTGTGGAAAGCTATAAAGACAGCCTGAATTTGAAAATGATCAGGGAATATGGCAGATTATCTAAAAAAGCAATAGTTTCAAAGAGCTGCAAAGAGGCGAAAAGCGTTGAAGAATTTAAAAAATTATTTAATTGTGCGACTGTTCTTGAAATGATAAATGAAGCAACCGCACCCGATCTTATTGATGATGCAATCAGAAATTATTCGGATATTTTGGAATTGAGCGACGGCGCAGTTACAAAGTATAATAATTATAAGAGCAAGGTTTTGGCGGCACTGTCAGAAAAAGCCGGCAAATATACGAAGGTATCCGAAATAGAAGATACGATAAACAGTGTAAATGTTTCGCAAGGAGGATCATCGGGAAATAACGGAAACAGCGGTTCAAAATCCGTTAATGTTTCCACGGGCTCAACAAGAGTTCCGCAAAGTGTTATTCCGCAGATTACCAATCCGCAAAAAGAACCCGATTCGGAAATACAACAGAATACCGATTTTCCTTTTGTTGACTGCGAAAACGTTCCATGGGCGAAGAATGCAATTGAGCATATGGTGAAAAATAAGATTGTGTCAGGTAAAACCGAAACGGAATTTTATCCGAATGATAAAATAAAAAGAGAAGAATTTGCAAAAATAACAGTAAACGGTTTTGGGTTCACGGATCAGAAGAAAACCGGATTTGAAGATGTTTTGGAGGGCAGCTGGTATGAAGAATACATAAATGCCGCCTTTGCCGCAGGCTTGATTTCGGGCATAGACAGCACTCATTTCGGCGTAGGTAAATTTATTACAAGAGAAGATATGGCTGCTATGATATACAGAGCTGTTAAAAGTTCCAAATTCGACACCGAGATAATACTTGACGGTTATGAAAGACCTGAGCTTTCAGATCTTGACGAGGTTAGCGATTATGCAAAAGACGCAGTCGAATTTTTGATTGAAAAAGGCGCAATTAATGGAAGCAACGGTAAGTTTAATCCTAAGGGGTATGCAACAAGAGCGGAAGCAGTAAAGGTGATTTATCAAATCATCAAGATAAGATAAGGGTGGTGAAGAGTATGAAGAAATTATTATCGGCAGCTTTGGTGTTATCAATGCTTCCTGCATTTTCAATATTTAATGCGGCTAATGCCGAGCAAAATAAGGATTTTGAACAACAAAAGGAAAAGCTGAAGGCATTTAATATCACAATAAATGATGAATATGAGAATGATTCCGAAGTTACAAGAGCCAATTTTATAAAAACTGTTTTGGAATTTTCAAACTCTGCGCCACAAAATACCGGAGATGTTGAAACCGGTTTTGCGGATGTGGATAGGTATTATACTTATGCGCCTTATATTGCAAGAGGTGCTGAGCTTGGGTATATTGTAGGGTATAATAACGGTTATTATTATCCTGAGGCACAGATTACGTTTAACCAAGCAGTAAAGGTGCTGATAAATGCGTTGGGGTATGAGAGTATGGCACAAAACTCGGGCGGATATCCGAACGGATACTTAAGCGTTGCGGCAGATGTTGGAATTACAGACGGAATCAAAACTTATGACGACGGATTAAAGGCGGGGGATTTAACAAAGCTATTGTTAAATGCCTTAGAGTGTTCACCCTGTGAGATTAACTTTGACGGTTCGCAAATAAAGCTGGAGGAAAACACCGATATCGACGCGTTGTGGAAGTTTCATAGGATAGTTAAGGTTAAAAACAAAATATATGCAAATGATGTTACGGGGCTGTCTGATGCGAAAGATGCCGTACAAAGCGGATATGTAATGTTAGGCGATGAAATTGTAAAATACGCAACAACAAATGCGGCGGATTATCTGGGATATTCGGTTGAAGCATATGTATACTATGATGACGATGATGAACCAACGCTAAAATACATAACCGAAGGAAAGAAAAATAAAGTTTTAACGGTTAAATCCGAAGATATTCTGGATGAAGATGCAGGATTTTCCGGTTATAACTTTGTTTATTGCACAGAAAGCGGAATCAGAAAAAACATCAAAATAAATAAGGATATAAAAGTTATTTATAACGGACTTGCAAAGCCGGCATACGGTGTTTCGGATTTATGCCCCGAAATAGGAGATGTGACCTTTATAGATAATGATTCAAACGGTATTTATGATTGTATTAAAATTTTCAAGGTTAATAAGGCAGTTGTAATAAACAATGCCGTTAATGAAAGTAAGGGAGTAACCATTGTTGATAAGTTTAAAGCAAGCAATACTTACTTTTATGACAGTGAATATGAGCACTATAACATCACGCTTGACGGAGTAACCAATAATACCGCCTGTCTTAGTGAAAATGTTTTAGCGCTTATAGGCGATAACAATGAATATGATAAAAATACGGGAGCGCTTATCAGCAAAAATGAGAATCACAGTATAACAAGAGCATTGGGTTCAAATGCTGCAATACAAGGTAAAATTACCTCAACAACAAATGAATATGTATATATCGACAATGTGGAGTATAAGCTTAGTTCATTTGTTGAGGGGGATAAGCTATTGTCGGGAAATATCGGAACGTTTTGGGTGTATGACGGATATTTGCTTGCATATAAGAAGGGTAGCATTACGGTAGACGGCGAGTTGATTTCACCCGATCCTTACGAATACGCATATTTTGTTTCGGGTGCAATTTACGATTATGAAGACACGGGAGAAGAAGTGTTTTTGCTGAAGCTGCTTACAGAAGAAAACAAATTCGAAAGGATTCTTTGTAATGCGGATACCAAGTTTAACGGTAAAAAAGATAAGTCGCTTGAAAATGCCGCAAAGATATTTGCAGAGAGCGGAAACAGCGTTTCAAACTTCGTTTGGAAGCCGCAGCTCATATTGTATAAGCTAAACGACAAAGGTTTTATTAAAGAACTGTTCACCGTAGATGGTGACAGCGAAAAGACCTTGAGGTATGAAGGTAAAGTTACATCGCCGACGTCGGGGGATATTGTTGTTGAGAAGAACGGCAAAAAATACTCATATGGCGGCAGCACTTACGGGGCATATTCGTATTACATTAATAACTTCATGAATGCATTTTATCAGGATTCAAATACAACAGTGTTTAGAATCAACAATGAAAATATTGATGACAGCTATGTTACGGGTCCGTTTGCCGATATGATTAATTCCGCCGGCAGATATGAGATTGAAATGTATAATGTGAATAAGGACACAAATGCTGTTGAAGTTTGTTTGATGTATACAAGCCAGGCGATGGGAAGAGAAAAAATTGACGGCGAGGCAAAACCTGTGATTGTAAAAAGTGTGCAGCAGGGTTTGAATGAAGATGATGAGCCTATAAAGACAATTGTTTGCGATGATTTGAGCGGGAAGATTACTATAAATTGGAATGATGATCTGTCGGATGAGCTCAAAGAGGTTTTCAACAGCATTAAACCGGGTGATATTATCTTTTATGAAAACGATGGTAACGGTAAACTTAAAAACATCACAAAATCATTTGATGTTGACAAGGTTGGCGTCTATGGAATGGGAACAATGAACGATTATGACGTGGTACACGGTAATTGGTCACAGCCGACACATCTTCAGAGAAGAGCGGCATATGTAAATGTAACGGAAAAACTGCCGGGAGGATTTTTGGGATATCGTGACAAAAACGGAATGGATTCGATTCAAAGAATTGAGGGTGACTCGCAATACTACAGAATAACGGTCAGAGGCTCAAAGGTTTCCTGTGAAAAGATAAATTATTCGGATATTAAGGTGGGAGATGATGTCTATTTCCTGATCAAATATACACGATTGACTACTTTGTTTGTATTGGATATCAAATAAAAGTCAGTCTGAAAAAATAAAGAGAATGGTGAAGGGTGTCAAAAAAAGCGCCCGCAAGGAGGACAAAAGGAAAAGGAGGAGAAATGAGCAGTAAGAAAAAAATTGCGTCTTTGATTGCTTTGGTGATGATGACAAGTACGTTTTCGGCAGGGTATGCAGAAGGTAATTGTGACATTGTTATTGATTCAATTGAAGATGTGACGGTAAGTGCGGAAAATGTATTATACACAGACGAGGATTACTTGTGTGCGGAATTGAATCTGAAAAATGATTCGGCATTAAAAGAGGATATTAAGGTAAAAATTAATATCAAGGACGCTAAAGGTAATATTTTGGCAAGGTCGATATTGACACGAAAGCTGAATGCAAACCAAAATGTTCCCGTAAAGTTCAGCGCGGCAGATGTTTGCGGCGGAAAAAACGTTACGTTGTTCGTAGATGTTCTGAGAAACGGAATTTATGACCGTATATATGTTTCACCAAACGGTGATGATAAAAATGACGGCACAAAAACTTCACCGTTAAAGACGGTTTCTGCGGCGGTTAATATGCTTTATTCAAGAAATAAAGATGAAAAATATCAAGGCAGAGATATTACTGTTGAATTTGCGCAAGGTAACTACAGCGTTTCAAATCCGATCGTGATAAATGACGCCAAGATATCTAATTTTTCTTCGGTTACACTGGAGGGAAAGGGTGAGAATACCGTATTGTATGGCGGCTTGGCGGTTAAAGGCTCTGATTTTACGAAGGTAGAGGATACGCTGACTTTGTCCAAGTTTGGTGTTTCAGGCGGACTCTATAAGCTTGAACTCGACAAATACGGTATCAAAACAGATTACAGCAAGCCTGATACAATGAAAAATGACCCAATATTTGATACGATATACTATAACAACAATGCTTGTCAGATAGCAAGATACCCAAATGCGGCTGACGGATTTATCACTTCTGATATTTCGGTTGACGAATTGCGCACGTTGAGCATTTCTTCTCCGGATATTTCATCAAAATGGGTTGATTATGATGAAGCGTGGATAAGAGGCTGGTTTGCATGGGATTGGGACTTGAATTCTGCTCATGTGGGAAGTATAACAACGGGAAATCTCAGAACAGATAAGCTCTTTTGCGGAACTATAAAAAATGATGAGCTGCCTGTTACAAAAACCGATAAGAGATGGTATATTTATAATATGCCTCAAGTGCTTGATACAGAGGGCGAGTATGTCATAAACGGCAATATTCTTTACTTCTGTCCGCCTGCGGCAGATGTCAAAAACGGTACTTTTGATAACAACGATATATTTTTAAATATATCGGATAACAGCATTCTGGAGATCAAAGATGTTTCCAATGTAGCGGTTGAAAAAATTACATTTAAAAATTCAAAGAATAATTTGGTTAATGTTGGATCCGACAATGTAAAAATTGCAGGATGTACATTTACAAATGCCATGAACGGATTAAACATAAAGGGAAATAACAATTTGGTTACATCATGTGATTTTATGGATTTGGAGGGCTTTGGCGCAACTGTTTCGGGGGGAGATGAAATAACCCTTACAAGCTCAAATTCGATTATTCAAAATTGTTTATTCAAAAGAACAGGCCGGATTAACAGAACAAACTGCCCTGCTCTGTTATTGGGCGGCTGCGGAGTTACGGCTGAAAAGAATACATTGACCGAAACACCTCATTCGGCATTATCTTACAGCGGAAATAACCACGTTATCGAGTATAATGATTTATATGACTGCCTGAAGGACGCAGCGGATGATGCCGGCATTATCTATACGGGCAACAATCTTTCTAATATGGGTACTGTAATTAAGCACAACTATCTGCATGATTCAAACAGCGGCTTGGGAGCAGTTTACTGGGATGATTGGCTGAGCGGGCAAACTGCCTTGGAGAATGTAATCGAAAATGTGGATAACACACTTTTGATTCACGGCGGTGTCTGCAATACATTCAGCGGAAATATAATTAAGAATGTAACCAGAGGATTGGCGGTCAGAGGAAAAGGCAGAAATGTGACTGAAAACGGTGTCACATTCAACGTTTGGGATTCGCAGGCTATCGGATATTCTGAAAATGACGGCGGATATAACCCATACTATAATGTATTTTTGTCAAATCTTGTAGGTAATTTCTATGCGCCTGAAACATATACGGCAAAACCATGGAGAGGGGATGTTTGGCAAGCGGCTTTCGGCAGAGTTTTAAAATATGTTGATCATAAAGATACAGACATGGCAAATGAAACAACATTCCAAAACAACTCGTTTGTCAATGTTACAACGGCAATTTATCCGTATGCCTCAACCGCAATGAGCGATTTGATACTCAAAGATAATGAAGAGGGTTTAACAAGCGTTCCGGTTTCAAAGCTTGATTTATATAACGATGTAGTATCAAATTCGGGTGTGTATAAAGACAACTACAGAACAAAATAAAAAAATAAGCGGCCGGCAAGATGCCTATTTTGCTGCAGCGGCATTTTGCGGCGGCTTATAAATAAAAAACAGGCGATTGCATAATTTATATTTTTCAATTGCCAAAAATAACAGAATTGGAGGAAGAAAAATGAGATTTAAAAAAATTCTTAGCACGGCTCTTTCGGTTGCAATGTTTGCAACTTATGCAGGATCGTTTACCGTGTCTGCAAGAGCTGAGGAAAACAAAGCAATGCTTTGGCATGCTGAATTTGACGGGACCGATGATACCAAGTATTGGGTAAAAGTTGATGGGAGCAGTAATTTCAGTAAGTTTGACTTTTCAAATTTAATTTCAGACGGTGTACTCAGCTTGGTGCCGGGAAACATCAGTTACGGAAAATTTGTCGCAACCGGCGGAGGTGTAGATGAAAATGGCGTCGAGCTTCCGATTGGAACGGTTATTGACAAAGAAAACGGTTTAAGATCAATGATAAACCTTGAAGGTAAAAATGACATTGTTTGGGAAACGAGAATAAAGGTGGATTATGCGGGTGAAGTGTCAAATCCGACTTACACGGATAATCAGTTTATGTATTTATTGGATTATCACCCCAATTTTTCCGCTCATATTGCTCTGAGGGACGGAAAAGTCGCTTACGGCGGAACAGAGGTAGAAAATGCAATTATAACTCCATATGTATTAAAGGATAATGTCTGGACAACTTTTAAGGTTTATCTGGACGGACCGAATAAGAAGATGAAATTGACTGTAACCGATGATGAGGGTGGATCATATATCGGCGCATATGAAAAATTGTCACATGGATTGGAAATGAAAGATATTTACCAGGTTGTATTTACAAGGCAGATAAATACCGAAATGGAATGGCAGATGGATTATTCGAGAATTTATGACAATTCGCTTCTTCCCGGGGTTACAACGATTAAGAGTACGGACGGTGAAGAATTAAACGGCAGCACAAATATGCCAAGGGAATTTACCGCGATCATGAACTTTGAAAATCCGATAACCGCGGAAGAAATGAATAAGATAACGGTCTCGGGGGATGCCAATGTTACAAAAACGTTAATGGACGAAGGCCATAGTGTGCAGCTTGATTTTGCTGATTTGAAGTATAATTCGGGATACACAATCAATGTTCCTTCAATCGGAATGAACAAAGATTCTGTTATTACTTTTTCAACCGAATCAGCTCCGTGGGTGATTTTTAATGCCGAATTTGACGGCAATGATGATACGACAAAATGGGCAAAATACAATTCAAGCGCTACTTATCAAAATGCCGCATGGGAAAAGATGCCGCAAAACGGTGCGCTGACATATAAAAGAGAAGATGCGGGGTATGGTGCATTCGGTGTGAGATTCGGTGTGGGCAACGGCGCATATCAGGTTTCTCAAACTGCTGAAAATATAGTTGTCTCTACTCGTTTTAAGGCAAATGTCCTTTCAGGAAATGAGCTTATGACTATTCGCGGCAGAAGATTGTCACAAAATACGGATGACAGCTTTGAAATGGCAGAAATCAACGAAAGAAACGGCAAATTCTATATCGGTTCTGAATTCAGAGAACAGCTGAGCGGTTGTATTGATACCGGTATGGAGATGAAAACGGATACGTGGTATAATGTTAAGATTAAACTGAACTATAATCAAAAGAATTATGTTGTTGAAATATCGGACGATAACGGTAACAGCACAAAAACAACCAAAGGATTTATCTGGGGTATGGATCAGGAAAATCTGACGGAAATAGTCTTGATGAGAACAGATCTTAATAACCCGACATATGACGTGGATTATTTAAGAGTATATAATGCAGATTATCCGGATTTCCCAACAGCTGCAGCAAGCTATAATAATAAACCTTTGAACGGTCAGTCAGGTCTTCCCGTTACAGGCTTTGACGCAACTATTGTATTTGGTTCAGCCGTTACAGAGGCAGATTTGGAAAAAATTACGATCGATAAGGGCGCAGCACTTACAAAAGAATTGCAGGCCGACGGGAAAACAGTTATTGTTTCAGTCTCGGATTTGATGAAGAAAACACAATATACAATCACAGTCGGTGATTGCGGAATGAATCTTGGAAACAGTTTTGCATTTGAAACTGCGGATGATCCGTGGTGGATATTTAAAGCTGAATTTAATCCGGGTGAAAATCCTGTAGGCTGGAGCTGGAGAAAGAACGAAACAAACGGAAAAGAATTTATAATTACCAATGAAGCAGACGGCACGGTTGAGCTTACTGCTATAAAGTTTGAATCGGAAAAACCGGCAATATCTTTTGCTGATGCTATTGACCTTACTGATAAAGAGGACATAGTTGTCGAAACGAGATTTAAGTTTATCAAGAGAGATAACGGCGCTGATGCACCGATTTTCGCTTTGGAAGATGATACAAACGACACATGGTGTAAAGCAGGTATTTACTTAAAGAATGACGGAAAACTTGCATTATCGGGTTCAAACGCAAATAATGCGAATAATGTTTTGGATTTTGCTCCTGAAGTGAACACGTTCTACACATACAGAATGAACTTTAATGCAAAAACGCAAATGTATTCATTAACCGTTAAAGATGATGCGGGCACAACAATGGTTGCCTCGGAGACAGTGAAGGCTGTTTTCTATCCGGGAACCTTTGATGTTAAAAAGCTCAATAACATTTTATTCGGCTATACATATTATAATCCGCAGGTGGTTGATTATGTAAGAATCTGGGATAATTCAATGATTCCTCAAATCACAGCGACACGTGCAAACGGCACCTCTCTTGCAAATGCCGCTAATGTACGTGACGGCGAAACTGTAACAGTTAATCTGGCAAGCCCGATTACAAAAGAACAATTGAGCGGTATTCAGCTTGACGGTAATGACATTGATTCAGCACTTGTAAATAACGGTAGTGCGGTTGAAGTGACATTAAACAATATAGGAAACCGTACGATGCACACTTTGTCAATTCCTGTTTTGGGAGATAACGGAGCAAAGGATTTCACATTCAGAAGTGCCGATGAGGGCAAATATCTCTACAGAGCTGAATTTGACGGCAATGATGACAAAACGCCGATGTTCTTTGCGATCAATAACAGTCAGTTTGAAGACGTTGCTTCTTCATATATAAATGACGGTAAGCTCAGCTATAACTTCAATCAAAATCCATACAGAGGCTTCCGTTTGAATTTCTCAGATAAGGGAACTGATGCAGATGCAACATGGTCAAAACCGATTCCTCAAGGATATTCACTTGACTGCACAGGCAAAAAGAATATATCATTTGAAACAAAAATAATGTTTGGTGAGGGTCAAATCGACGCACAGGCACTTGTCTTCGGCAATAACATTGCAATGCTGAAAACAGACGAAAACCGTATTCTTCGTTATGACGGTGACGGAGGATCGTCTGAAAACAGCAAAGGAAAAGCATTTATGGTAAATGAGCAGCCGTTTAAAATGGAAGCAAATAAATGGTATACAATTACGGCTAATTTTGATTTTACAGCTCAAAGATATTCTGTATCCGTTGATGACGGAGCAGGTAATATTGCAAGCTCGGGGACATTAAACTTTATTTATAATGCTCCTAAGTACGAAATAAGCAGTATATATTTCCAGAGAAACTTAGCTGATAATTATTGCCCTGTTTCAATTGATTATATAAGGCTTGTTGACAGAGATTACGGCAAGGTAAACGTAACTTACGGTGACGGAGTTGAACTGGAAGGTGCGGCAACGGTTACACCCGGCGATGTATTTACATTTACGACATCTTCTGCCATTACAACAACAGCAGGGATTAAACTCTTGGACGAGGACGGAGATGTTTCAAGCATCAGCGTATCTCTTGATGCAAATACAGTTACGATTACACCTACGGCTTTAGGCTATAACAAGAAGTATACACTTATTATCCCGAAGACGGTAATCGGTTCGGAAAATGACCAGGAGATTAAGTTTACGACAATGTGGAACCCCGACGCTGAGTTTGTATATCCGTCAGGGTACAGTGCAAGCGATGCGCTTAATGTTGTATTCTTCGGCGGATCTATTACGCAAATGGATGGTTGGAGAGTTCATGTTTCGGATTGGTTTAAAGAAAAATTCCCGAACAGCAATTGCTATAATGCTGCAGTCGGAGGAACAGGATCAAAATACGGTTGGGAAAGATTGGAAAGAGATGTTATTTCCAAAAACCCGGACGTTGTATTTGTTGAATATGCGGTAAATGATTCAACGGATTCACAAACAGCTAAATATATGGAATCTATTGTAAGAAATCTTAATTCACAGGACAAAAAGCCTGTAATAATATTCGTATATACGACAGTACTTGATTTTAACACAAATACATATGCTATTAACGAGCATGAAAAGATTGCAAAGGCATACGGTATTCCTTCGATCAACATTCATGATTATATTAAGACTCTTTATAATACAGATCCTGACTTTGCAAAGGATTGGGCGGCAAAGGTATACTTGCCTGACGGCACACATCCGTCAGCCGGCTGTTCGAGCATATATGGCGGATATGTAAACAGTTTATTGACGAGCGACAGTGCAAAATATTTTGTAAAACCGAAAGATAACGCTTCTGTAGAGGCTGTAACGGAATATAAGAACTATACCTACAGCTATAATGATGAGATCAGAGCATTAACAGAAGACGGACAGTCAACAACGTTTGCTTTCAGCGGTGACGAACTTGTTTTGGAGGCTAAGAGAGGTGCAGATGCAGGTAATTTCACCCTTACGGTTGACGGCAAGACGATTTCAACGTATGACAAACTGTATATTAACGGTAACTATCCGAATGTACATATATTGTACACAGGTTTGGGCGAAGGTACACATACCGCTACGGTAACGGTTTCGGGCAAAAATACAGATGCAACGGGATATAATGTTACAATTACGAGCATATTCTGGAAAGCAGCTGCCGAACATATAGAATTTACAAAACCTGTTTTTAATTCAAATGCCGTAACCGAAGGCACTGAATTGAAGGCGACAGCTTCATATGTTTCAAACAGAGAGACTGCATATTCAATGGCGATTGCTCTTTACGATAACGCAGGCAGACTTACAAAAATCGTAAGAGTTGAATCAATAACAGATGATTCCGAAACAGAGCAGGAGATTTCTGTAACAATTACTCCAAAAGCAGGAGATGCTAAAGCGAAAGCATTCATTTGGGACAGCTTGAAAAATGCAAAACCTATAACAGAAGCTGCAGTTTTGAACTGATTAAATGATTTGTAAAAGCCGGCAATGTGTACTTTGCCGGCTTTTACGCTATTTTTGAAAATTATAGAATAATTGAATTTAAGGAGAGGACGTATGAATATTACGTATGATGCCAAATCGTTTTTTATTAATGGAAAAAGAGAATGGTTGTTTTTGGGAGAAATACATTACTTCAGATTTCCCAAAGAGGAGTGGAGAAAAGTTATCCGTATGGCAAAAGCGGCAGGCATAAATGCAATTACGACCTATCTTGCATGGAATTACCATGAAAACCGGGAGGGAGTGTTTGATTTTTCCGGTGATAGGAATTTTGCGGAATTTATCGACATTGCAAAGGATGAGGGAATGTATGTGTTTCTGAGACCGGGACCTTATATATGCGCCGAATGGTGCGGAGGAGGAATACCTCCGTGGATTTTAAATTATGAGAATCTTGAAATACGTGTTGATGAAGAAACATTTATGAGGTGTAGTGAAAATTGGTACAAGGCGGCTATGAAGTTTGTTGTTCCCAGACTTATCACCAACGGAGGAAATATCATTGCAGTTCAAAATGATAATGAATATCCGGGGGGTTGGGACGAAAAAGGAGCGTCATACATAAAAAAGATATATAATTTGTTGAGAAAGTATGGTATTGATGTGCCTATAACTGCGTGCAATGCTCATTGCGTGGGAGGAAAGCTTTCGGTAAATTATGACGCAAAGGGAAATTGGAAGCAAATTTATGAGGATATAATTGTCACTTATAATACCGCCGGAGAGGCAAGCGTTATCCCGGAGCTAAAGGCATTTCAGCCTCAAAAGCCTACCGTGATTACCGAGCTTTGGACAGGACCTCAGCTCTATTGGGGTGAAACCGTAAGCAACAGTATGGTACAAAAAGCAAATGTATGCCGATTTTGTGCTATGCAATCCCAAGTAAATCTTTATATGTTTGCCGGTGGCAATAACTATGCTTATTATGCAGGCAACAATATTGCAACATCATACGCATCCTCGTATCCGATAGGTGAGGGGAATACGCCGAAGGAACAGTATTATGATTCCAAAATCATGGGAATGTTTATGAAAACCTTTGGAGAGTTTATTGCAGAGTGTGATTATACTCAAATAAAGCCCAAAGAGGTTTATTGCCAAAAGGGAAAAGAGGGAGAAATTGTATATGTAATACCGGAAAAACCTAATTGTAAATACAGCTTTAACGATAAGGAATATTATGTAACAACAGGACAAAGAGGATATGCAATGCTTTTGCATGATTTTCAATTTCATAACAGTGTTATTAATGAAACGCAGCTTTCGGTTTACGGACGTATTGATAATATGATGTTTTTTGTGGGTAATGCAGGAGAGGAAAAGAAAATTATCGTAAACGGTAATGAATATAATGTGTTTGTAAAATATCACGATGTTGACGTTATTGATGCCGACGATATTAAATTAGTGATAGCTGATGAGTTTATGGCAAAAAGGACTTGGATAGTTAAAGATGGAGTATTTATCGGTTATGATATGGCATATGATACCGAGGAGGGTGTATATAAAGAATTATGCAGTGATAGGAATATTGTAGTTATTAAAGACGGGCAGATGCTGAAAAAATGGGTAGAGAAAGATATTAAGAATATACAAATGCCGGTGCTTGAAAATTGGGACATAACAGATGCGATTGATACTTTGAGCTTTAAAAGCTTAGAAAAACCCGCAGCGCACAATAAATTAAATATTAACCACGGATATGTTTGGTATAAGGCTAAGGCAAATAGTGATCATGCGGGATATTTTCAGATGATGATACCGGCATTTTCAAACCGTATATTTGTATATGTTAATAAAAGATTTTACGGTATTTTTGGTGACAAGAGAAATTCACGAACAAGGTGGGACTATCAAAATCCTACCGATGCCGTGAGAGAGGCAATACCTGTTTATATGGAAAAGGGAGAAAATGAGGTTTTATTTTTATCGGAGGATACAGGTTATGCATTTGATGATATAAAACCGATGGGAATAATGTCGGAGGTTTATTTTGATGTAAGTCTTAGCGAAATAAAGAATGCAAAATTCATGGGCAAGACTCCCATAACCGATTCGGCTTTTGATTATATGTACTCAAAAACCGTTAAAGACATGAAGATGTTAAACACATTGACATTTGAAGTTGAGCTTGGTGAGGATGAGGATGTATTTTTTGTTGTACACGCAAAACCGTGCTATATTTATATAAACGGAGAGGATGCAAAGCCGGTGAAGCCGATAAAGCATCCGTGGCAATCATTTGCACACACAAGTATATGGGCGACTTATCTTTCAAATAACATTAAAGCCAAAAATACCGTAAAGATACAGTACTATTGCTCTACAGATGAAATTTTGTCTGCCACACAGATGTATATTGCGAAAAAAGGCTCAAAGCTTTTCGATTGGGAATACAGTCGGTTTGCGGAAAAGGTAGAGGTTAATGGCGTATGTGATTTTAAGAATATTGCTCAGAATGATTCCACACTGCTTGTGCCCGGAGGGGAAGTATCGTCTGTGGCAAGAGGGTTTATGCCGAAATATTTTGTTTGTAAGTTTAATATGCCCGAGAGTGAGAAGGTGTTTTTGGAAATGGGCAATATGAAAAAGGGACAGATATTTTTGAATGGAATAAATGTGGGCAAATTTAACACAAAGCTAACACAAAAATATTATTATCTTCCAAAAGCATATATGAAGGATGAAAATGAACTTGTAATTTTTGAGGAATACGGAACATTGCCTTTGGGAGTATCTTTAAAAGATGATTTTAGAAATTTTTGACATATGAAATACAGCCGGTTTATTGATGATGTATCAGACGGGCAAAATAAGTAAACGAGGGAGCGTACTGTTTTTTTTTGTACGCCCCTCGTTTTTTATCACATACATTCCGATTTTGACAATAGTTTTATGTTATATATAGTTATGTTTTTTTAAAAGTGAAAATAAAGAGATCTTTAAGCTTGCGGCTTATGCTCCGAACAAAGCACGTTGCAAATCCGAGCAGCATCCCGATAAAAATATCATCTTTGAGACAAGGCGAAAATATTACCATATCAGATTTTTTGTGTTTTCTTGAATTTACACCGAATTGTTTATTGATAGTCCGAATATGTCACAATAAAGCGCATAAAAGTCAAAGTAAAGCTTGAAATGTTTATGGCAGTATAATATAATATAGCTATATTTTAATTATAGGGGTTGTGCGCATGAAATCATTTTCCGTAAATAACGGCAGGGCAATGCATGAATTGTTTTCAAATGAAGAAGCACCCATGTCCGATATCTCAATAAATATAGTCGGCAATATATTTGTTGATAAACCTATCATAATAAAAAACTGTTCCGATTTAACCATTGCAGCAGATACAAATACGCAGATTTTCGGCGGATATCAAAATGTCAAATGGAACAAATCAGGAAATCTTTTATCCGCAAGGCTTGACACCATGCCGCGTATGCTTATAATAAATGACAAGGTTAGAAAAACAGCTCAATATCCTCAAAACGGATATTTGAAAAGCAAGGATAAATGCACGCTGGAATGGCAGAATTCTTTAAACGGCGGCTGGGATAAGAAGCCGACGCATGACGAACTTACCAAAATTACTGTTGATACAAAAGATATTCCGAAAAATCTTGATATAGAAAACTGCGACATTCGTATGCTGCATACATGGGACGAATCTATTGTTTCGGTAAAGTATTATGATAGTGCCACAGGTACAATATTTTTAAAACACGAGGCGGCACATCCGTCGGGTGCATTTGAAAGAAATGAGTTCCTTTTTTTAAATACCCGTCTCGGTATTTCGGAGCCGGGAACATGGTACTATGATAAAAACGAAAAAATCCTTTATTATCATCCCCAAAAAAATGAAACCGCCGAAAATATCACCAGCTTTATTCCTCAAAGCAACGGTATCTTAAGGCTGGAAAACTGCAAAAATATAACAATTAAGAATCTATGCTTTTCTCTTTCAAATTCGGAATCGGGGAAGATTTCGGGACTTCGTGCAATAAATCCTATCGGTGCTCTGTGTTTTGACAAATGTGAAAATATTCTTGTAAAAAACTGCACAGTGTCGTATTCCGGCGGTCAGGGAGTTAAATTTTTGAAATGTAAAAATTTAAATGTTTCGGACTGCCTGATTGAAAAATGCGCTTCCTGCGGAATTGTGTGCCATGAATGTGAAAATGAGAATATAAATTTTAACCGGATAAGAAATGTAGGACTATGTGATTTTTCGGCAGTGTCAATTCATGCCGGCGGGAAATCTATGCTTCCATATGTACTGGACGGGAAAAAAGAAGAAAAAGGCAGTGCTGTCATTTTTTCAAATACAATCGAAAACTCTCCGTATTGTGGAATTGTTTGTTCGGGCAACGATCACATAATAAAAAACAATTATCTTTGCGGGTGTATGCAAAAGCTTTCGGACGGCGCTGCAATATACTGCTCGCGGGCAAACAATACAAAAATCTCAGACAATTATATGTGTGGCATGACGTCGGAGCAGGCACAGGGCATATATCTTGATGAACTGAGCCAAAATTGTCTTATAGAATCAAATGTTATTGTAAACGTGATAAAAGCATTTCAAAATCATTTGGCAAAAAACACTAAAGTCAAAAACAATCTAATTATAAATGACAAGAATACGATTATAACAATGTCCAGGAGCACCGGATATTCATGGGAAAACAATATTGTTTTTTCAAACGGCGATATAGAAATTGACTGTAAAGGATATCGGGGATATTCGAACACCTTAGAAGATAGTATTTGTTTTTCAAATGATATACTGTTTTCAAAAAACGGCAAAATAATTTGTTATGATGAAATTGACTGCGGCAAATACGGTATTTTAAATATTGACCCGAAAATAAAGAAAGAAGAAAGAGTGTTTAAATGTCATCCGCAAAACGGAATACAAAACAAATACATATTGTTTAACTGAATTTTAACGAGGAGGTAATCGTCATGAACAGCCCAAAAAGAGCATTAAAAACAAATTTTGAAATTTCCGAAAGATTACAAAAGCTTATTGACAGAAGCCGCAGACTTGCAATTTCGGGTAAAAGAAATCTTTACACAGCAAATGAAACACAGCTTGTATACCATTGGTCAGATGCCCAAAACGCAATTGCACCGCAAAGCGGAAAACAGCAATTTAAGGGGTTGAGTTTGGGAGATCACGGCTGCCGTGTTGATATAGGAAAGGATTTTGAATTTCTTGATGAAATGCCGTCTGTGAAGGAGGGATATTCCGAAACACCTGAAAGCTGGGGAAAAGACTTTAAATTTTTATTAAAGCACAGCCCTGCCGAAATTTATAAATATGAAACCGTTGTCGGCGAATTTCACTGGGAAATGAATGAGGTTAGAAAATACAAATTCAGCGACAGGGTTACAGAACTCGGTAAAATCGCAAGAAGTCTCGGTGCGGGCGGTAACAGTCACGGTCATACCTGCCCCGATTTTTCGATCGGTCTATCCGTAGGCTGGGGCGGAATTTTAGACAAAATAGAAAAAAATCTTTTAAAATACACGTCTCTTGAAAATGAAAAAAAAGCGAGTTTTCTTCTGGGTGCGAAATATACTTGCGAAGGAATAATCGAATATATTGATAAATATTCACATCGTGCATATACACTGTATGAATCGGAAACGGACTCCGAACAAAAGAAGAGATATAAAAAAATATCCGACGCATGTGAAAATATTTCAAAAAAACCTCCGAAAAGCTTTTACGAAGGAGTTTTGTGGATTACCTTTGCCATAATATGCGATAGAATGGTAGGCCACGGGAACGGCTACGGACGGCTTGACAAATATTTAATTGACTTATACGAAAACGACATTCAAAACGGAACGCTTACAAGAGACGAAGCGCGCGAATATCTTGCTGAAATGTTTTTAAAACTTCGAGGACAGTTCTTCAGTCTCGGCGGACGCGACGAAAACGGAAACGACGCAACAAATGAGGTAAGCTTTGTTGTTATGGAAGCGTATGATATGATTGATGATTATAACAACCTCGGCGTAATGTGGCATCCCGATATGAATAAGGAATTTTACCGCTATGTGTGCGATGTTTTATCTCGTCACGGTGCAGGAATACCATCGCTTGTAAATTACGATATTATATATAAAACAGAACTTCGCTCGGGAGTTTCGGAAAAAGACGCAAGAGATGTATGCTATAGCGGCTGTCAGTGGTATTGTATACCCGGGCGTGAATACTGTGACCAAGATACCAATGCAATAGTTTTAACTGACCCGATGTTTCGCGCGATTGACACGGCTGTTGAAAAAAATTACTCCTCGTTTGATGAACTCTACGCCGAATTCATCTTTGAATTGAAAAGAACCTGCGATGCTTTGAGAGTGTTTAAGGACGCGCAGTATGACTGTATATCATCGGTATGGCCTGAAATTGTAACCTCTCTAAACTGTCACACAACAATCGAGCGCGGACTCGATATAACAGACCATAGAGGGGTTGATTATCAGTTCACGTCAACAAATATTTTGGGGTTGCCGAATGTGTGTGATTCGTTTTTTGCAATAAAACAGCTTGTTTTTTTTAAAAAACAATATACGCTCGGGGAACTTATTAATGCCGTCAGAGCTGATTGGAAGGACAATGAGGTGATGCGCCAAAGATTTTTGCATGAGCATAAATACGGAAATGATTATGATGATGTTGATGAGATGTATGTAAGGCTCACTGAGGATATTGCAAAAATCATGGATAATATGACAAATAAGCGCGGGCAAATGTACAGAGCGAGCCTTTTCCAATTTCAGGGGCACACCGCTTCCGAAATTATCGGGGCAACCCCCGACGGACGAAAGGCATCAGAGCCCCTTGCGCACGGTTGTAATCCTACTGCCGGAAGAAATACAAACGGGCTTTTGGCAACTGCAAATTCCTGTGCAAAGGTTGATAACAAAAAGTTTTTGGGAGGTTCCCTGCAAGTAGAATTACAGCCTGATTTTTTTGACGGAAAAAATGAAATTTATAAATATATAGAGGAATTTTCAACTGCATTTTTTAAGAAAAACGGCGTTCAGATAAACTTAAATATTATAGACCTCAAAAAGCTTTGCGATGCAATAGAGCATCCCGAAAATCCCGAATATCAAAATATAATTGTCAAGGTTACAGGATATACTGCAAGGTTTATAACGCTATCAAAAGCTTTCCAAAGAGAATTTGTAGGAAGGGTTAATTATGAATCCATTTGAGTCGAATTTTTATACCAAAGCCGAACGGCGATTTGAAGAAGGAAATATAAATGACAAAACAGGCTGTCTTTGTCTTTTTACGGAAGGAAAAAACCGCAAAGCAAGATTACACGACCATGAGTTTTTTGAGGTGTTCTTATCTTTGGGAGATATTGTTCACTACATTAACGGTCAGTCGTTTGAGCTTTGCCGCGGTACTCTTGTATTTATAAAGCCATCGGATATTCATGCAATCGGATTTGATAAAGATCCCCAAAGCAGCATAATAAATCTGAGCTTTAAAAAAGAGGTTTTAAAAGGATTTGCGGATTTTTTGGGAATATCATATTATTTGTGCGAAAACTTAAAATGCAACACAGTTATATTAAACGAGACGGAGACCGTAGCCTGCGAGAAAAAGCTTAGAAATTTGGTGCAAAATGATACAAACGATATGTTTCTTGTAAAAACCGTTTTATTTGAGCTTTTAATAAAATTTTTTTACACCGAAAACTATGAATACAGCTTCCCCGAATGGTTTGAGAATATGTGCCGTGAAATGAAAAAGCCTATGAATTTTTCTTTGGGGATAAACCGTATGTGCGAGATTTGCGGCTACAGCCGTGAATACATTGCACGGTGCATGAGGAAATATATAAACACCACGCCGACAGAATACATAAATGATTTGAAGCTTTCTTATGCTGCGTCAATGCTTATCAATTCAGATAAAAGCATAACAGATATATGCCTTGATGCCGGATTTTTCAGTACATCTTGGTTTAATAAACTGTTTTTAAAAAAATACACATTTTCACCTACGGAATTCAGAAAAAGGAGGAAAAATTATGACAGCGCCGGTTTTTAATATATATAAGGGAACAACAACGGACGGACCGGGAATGCGTGATACTGTCTTTTTAAAAGGCTGTCCGCTTTCGTGTGAGTGGTGTCATAATCCCGAGGGTATGGATTTTAAAAACAGCGTTTGGTATGAAAAAAAGTTGTGTATCGGGTGCGGCGAGTGTATAAAAGCTTGCAATAATAATTCCATTTTTCAAAAAGACGGTAAAATATTGATCAATTATGATTCGTGTATGAACTGCTTTTATTGTGCCGATGTATGTCCGACAGAGGCAATTAGCAAGATTGCACAAGAATACACTCCCGATGAGCTTTTATCGGTGATTTTAAAGGATAAGGAATATTTCGACACTTCTGGCGGAGGCGTAACTCTCTCGGGCGGCGAGGCAACAGCATATCCGGATTTTTCGCGCGAATTTTTCCGGACGGCAAAAAAGCACGGTATCAATACTGCGCTTGACACCTGCGGATATTGTAACACAAAAGAACTTGAAAAAATTTTGGAATTCACTGATATTATCCTGTATGATTTAAAATGTATAGATGATAATTTGCACAAACGATTCACCGGTAAATCAAACAAATTGATCCTTGAAAACCTTTTGCATATTGTAAAACTCCCGGAAAGACCGACGCTTTGGATAAGAACTCCCGTCATACCGGGATATACGGCATATGAGCCGATTATAAAAGAAATTGCACTGTTTATGCGGCATAATCTGAACGGTTGTGTATCGCGCTGGGAGCTTTGTGCTTTTAATAATATGTGCCGTACAAAATACGAAAAGCTTGGTCAAAAATGGGGATTATCCGATTGCTCTCATATTTCAAAAAATGACTGTTATCTTAATGCCGCACTATCCTCAGGCATAAAAGATATTGCTGTTTGCGGAATTACTGCATAAAAAAGGGGTTGTTGTATTTATACAGCAACCCCGCATAAAAGACGGACGGTATTTTTTTAACAAAACGGGATGATAAGCTTTTGCCCGATATTGAGGTTGTTTTCGTCTTGAATATTGTTTTGTTCAACAAGCTCGGAAACAGAAACGGAATATCGTTTTGCGATCTGCCAAAGCGTATCGCCGGGCTGTACACAGTATATTACAAGCTTGAGTGAATGGGCAAAGCAATCTATGACATTTTGCTATGACAACGGCATATTGAACGATGGAGATAGTAATACCGAGCCTAAAGCAAAGGTGACAAGGGCGGAGATTGCACAGATGCTCTACAATATGCTCTATAAGGCAAGATTGTTATAAAAAGGAGGAGTTTTTTTGAAAAAATACAGAGGAAGAATCATTGCGGCGGCAATGATTGCGGCTGTATTGGTTTTTGTGTATTGGTGGGGCGGAAATTCACCTGCTCTGCACGGTTGGCGGGTACAGGAAAATCGTGTTGAGAGTACCGTTAAAAATGATAAGCCGCAAAACAACAAGATAAAACAAACTGAAAAAAACGAAGATAAAGCGGAGAATACGGAAACGTTTGAGGGTGAGGAGAAAAAACAGGAAAAAACTGTTTTACCCGAAAACGGCGCTACTCCCGAAAACAGGCCGCAAAAACCCGACAATACTCCGATGACGGCAGAGGAAAAAATTGCCGAGAGCGGCACAACTGCTGCCTCAAATACACAGGTATATCAGGAAGGGAGCGTTACTTACTCCGATCGAAACGGTTTGAAGATGAGCGGTGAGGGGAATAATGAGGCACAGACGGCACCGACTGTTTCAGAGGAGTGCAAAGAAGAAGTACAAAGCGAGGAAGAGCATACCTGCACGCTTTCGGTCAGATGCGATTCGATACTTTCCAATATTGCATGGCTTGATCCGGCAAAGGTCGGACGGTGTGATTTTTGCCGAAAAAACGGTGACTTTCTATGAGGGCGAGAGATGAAAAAAAATAAAATCCATATGGAATTTGAAAATACACCGCTTTATAACAGTGCATATGTTGAAGGCATAGCAAACCTGTATGAATTTGATTGCGGAGAACTTTCGGGGTGGATGTATAGCGGAAGAAACCAATATTTTGTCGTATGATGATTTTGATAAGATTGCGGAATGTGCAATCGGAGCAATTCAGTATGCATCGGGTGCAGGAATCATGAAAGGAAAAAGCGAAAGAACAATAAATCCGAAGGATCCGGCAACACGTGCCGAAGCAGCGGCAATGATTATGAGATTTTCTGTAAATAACAGATAAATCGAAAACGGACTTGCAGCAAAATGAATTATTTTTGCTGCAAGTCCGTTTGTTTTTTTATAGCTCCATGAAAAAAAGTATTTTGCGAGATTTTATTTTGCTCAAGGTATAATTTTTGATCTTTTATGGGAAAAATAAGGAAAAAAAGGATGGTTTGAGAGTATGAAAGAAATAAGAACCGATCTTGCGCTTGAAGCGCATGAAATGTGTGCCGAAAATGCAAAAAAGGAAGAAAAGATTGACGGCGTTAATGTGGATATACGTGAGGACGAGGGCGTTTTGGTGACGGAGATTGACGTTACAAACGAAAATGGGGCAATGGCTCTTTCAAAGCCGATCGGGCGGTATGTGACGATTGAGGCACCCGATATAAAATACAGCGTTGAGGTATACGAAAGAGCGTGCAAAAAGCTGGCAGAGGAAATACGCGGTATGGCGGATATTAAAAAGGACGGAAAAACTTTGGTTGTCGGTTTGGGGAATAAGCAGATCACCCCCGACGCACTCGGACCGGACGTGATAAAAAAGCTTATGGTTACGGGACATATAAAGGAATATAAAGCGGACATTTTAAGCGATGAGATTTCGGCAGTCTATGCTATAGCGCCGGGCGTTCTGGGGACTACCGGAATCGAGAGTGCGGAAATCATAAAAGGTGTTGCCGAGCGCGTACACCCCAATCTCATAATTGCGGTTGACGCGCTTGCCTCAAGAAGTCTTGACAGAATCAGCACAACATTTCAAATATCAGATACCGGGATAAATCCCGGCTCGGGGGTGGATAATAACAGAAAGGCATTGAATGAGGAAAGTCTCGGGGTGAAGGTTATTGCGATAGGTGTGCCGACGGTGGTTGATGCTGCAACGGTCGCAAGCGACAGCATTGATATAGCTATGGAGCGCGCGGGAAAGGATGTAAGCTCGGGATTTGAAAAAGATGTGATAAGAAAGCTTTTGAGCGAGAATATAGGCTCTTTGATGGTTACACCGAAGGATATTGATCTGGTTATAGAAAAGACATCGAAGACGGTTGCAAACGGTATAAATCTTGCACTTCATGAAAATCTGACCTTTGAGGATATTGAAAGTTATGTGGGATAGTTGACAAATTAATCTTTTTAAGGTAAAATAAGACATGAAAGCTTGATTTTGTGTCTTATGGCATGGAAAGGAATGATAATAAATTATGGAAACTGTAAAAATAAATGAAAATATCAATCTTCATTATATTCCGATGACAAAATTAAAAACAACAAGCATAGGAATATATATAGGAACAAACTTAAAAAAAGAGGAGGTTTCGCTCAGTGCTTTGCTGCCGTATGTTTTGATGAAAGCAACAAAAAAAGCTGAAAATGCCTCCGAAATGGCGAAATATCTGCAAAATCTGTACGGTGCCAAGCTTTATACCGGAGTGAGCAAAAGAGGGGATAACCGTTTCATAAATTTTGAGGGAGAGGTCATATCGGACAGATATGCACCGGACGGTGAAAAGCTTTTAAAAGGGCTTATTGATCTGATGCTCTCGGTTGTATTTGAGCCGATAACCGAAAACGGCGCATTTAAAGCGGATATTATCGAAAGAGAGAAGAAAAACAGCATAAACAGAATCAAAGGCATTATAAACGATAAAACGCGTTATGCCGATAAAAAATGCATTGAGGAAATGTTTAAAGGTGAAGAGTACAGTGTGTCGGAATACGGATACATCGATGACATTGAAAAGATTACCCCAAAAAGTCTTTTCGAGTATTACAAAAAGATGATTACGGAATCGGCGATAAATATATTTTTGTGCGGCGAGCTGAATATTGCCGAGGTGGAAAAAGAGGTTAGGGTGGCAGTTTCGGGAATGTCATTTAAAAAGGCGGAGCTTGCCGAAAACAAAATAATAAAGAGCGACAAAGAGTGCCGTGAGATAAAAGAACAGACAGAGCTTACGCAGGGCAAGCTCTCGATAGGATTCCGCACCAACGTTTGCGCAGATTCACCCGAAATATGGGCGCTTATTGTGGCAAACAATATTTACGGCGGCGGAATGGGAGCAAAGCTTTTTAACAATGTGCGCGAAAAGCTGAGTCTGGCTTACTATGTATCGACATCTATCGACCGCAGCAAGGGATTTATGCTGCTTCATGCAGGGATTGCCTTTGATAAATTTGACGAGGCGAAAAAAGAGATTTTTGTTCAGCTAAATGAAATGAAGAACGGAAATATAACAGATGACGAGATGTCAAACGCGAAAAGCGAGATTGTAAATGCATTAAATTCCTGCTATGATGATCAGAAACGGCTGCAAAGCTATTATATGGGCAATATTATATCGGGAACGGACGTGTCATTGGAGGAATATAAAGAGAATATCAAAAAAGTTACCAAGCAGGAGGTAATTGACATTATAAATAAGCTTGAAACCGATACAATATATTTTCTTGAAAAATAAAGATTGACTTTGATGCGGAAAGGAAACGAAAAAATGAAATTACAGATAAAGACAAATGAAAAAACGGGTGAGAACTTATATTACACAACCCATAAAAGCGGACTTAAGATATACATTATGCCTAAGAAAGATTATACAAGCACATATGCGGTTTTCGGGACTAAATACGGCTCGGTTGACTCGGATTTTGTCGTACCGGGTGAGGAGTATATTACCCATGTGCCCGACGGCATTGCACATTTTCTTGAACATAAGATGTTTGAGATGGAGGACGGCAGCAATGTGTTTGAGAGTTTTTCAAAGGCGGGCGCTATGTGCAATGCGTACACAAGCTTTAATATGACAGGCTATCTTTTTAAAACGTCTAATGATCCGTATAAATGCATGGAGATACTTTTGGACTATGTTCAGAAGCCGTATTTTACCGAAGAAAATGTGGAAAAAGAACAGGGGATAATCGGGCAGGAGATAAATATGGGCGATGATATGCCCGACTGGTCGCTGCTCTTTAATTTCTTAAAGGCAATGTATCATGATAATCCGGTACGCCTTGAGATTGCCGGCAGTATCGAGAGCATTGCCGAAATCGATGCCGATGTTTTATATAAGTGCTACAATACATTTTACAATTTATCAAACATGGCGCTGGTAATCGTGGGAGACATTGATCCCGATAAGGCGATGGCGGTTATTGATAAAAATATATTAAAAGAAGAGCCTTTTGACGAGGAAATAAAGCGTATTTACCCCCAAGAGCCGAAAGAGATATTAAACAAGCAGGCGCATAAGAAAATGAAGGTTTCGATGCCGATATTTATGCTGGGCTTTAAAGATAACGATATCGGCTACGGCGGTGAAAAGCTTTTGAAAAAGATAATCGAAACCGACATATTAAATGAAATGATATTCGGAAAAAGCTCGCCTTTATATGAAAAACTCTATAACGACGGACTGATAAATCAGAAGTTCGGCGCGGAGTTTGAGCCGCAGATTGACTACGGATTTACCGCGGCGGAGGGTGAATCCGACGATCCGCAGAAGGTATATGATACGGTTATGGAATACATTTCGGGACTGGAGCTTGATGAGGCGGATTTTGAGAGAATCAAGAAAGTTATCTGGGGCAGATACATCTGCTCATACAATGATATTGAGGGTTTTGCGCACAGATTCATTTCTATGATTTTCATGGATATTGACTATACCGATTATTATAAGGTTTATAAAGATGTCACCTTTGATGATGTCAAAAAGAGATTTTGCGAGCATTTCGATGAAAAATATGCTGTTCTGTCGGTTATTGAGCCGATGGAGTAAAATGGTGTGAAAGAGGCTGTTTAAAAAATCAATTGATTTTTTAAACAGCCCGTTTTTTTATACCCTGTTTATTTTCGCATATTCTCTCGGAGATAAACCGTGAAATTGCTTGAAAACCCTCGAAAAGTAAAGCTGATCGTTAAAACCGCAGTATTCGGATATTTGTTTTACCGATAATTTTGAATATGTTAAAAGGTACGCCGCTTGATTCAGTCGGATATTCATAATATATCGGCGCGGTGAGATGCCTGTTATGTCCTTAAAAAGATGCGAGAAACGGTCGCGGCTTAAATGACAGCTTTCGGCATAAAAATCAATACTGCGGTTTTTGCTGTAGTTATCGAGCATCAGCTTTACCACGGTGTTTATACGTTCATCGAAAAATGCGGCAGACGCGGGTGATACCGACTCTTTTATAAGCTCCATGCATTGCAAAAGCCACGATACGCACAAAAAGGAGCGCTTGTTCAGAGTGAAGTCGGTTGTCATTCGCGACAAAATGTTGCTCATGCGGTCTTCACGGTGTATTTTTACAATGCCGGAGGAGGTGATGCCGGCTTCCTTGAGTACGGTTTCTGCGGCATATCCCGTAAAATGTACCCACATGGATTTGCAGGCGGTGTTTTCGCTGAAAATATATTTTTGCTTTATATGCGGATAATAAATCAGCATTTCGCCGCGGTTTAAAGGCAGGCTTTCTTCATTTAAAAATACGGTACACTGCCCTTCACATACATACAGAAAATGAAAATCAACTCTTCCGCCGCTGCGCAATATTGTACAGCTTTCTTTGCTGTGATGCTGCATACCGCAGCTGTTTATCTGCAAAAATCTGTTTGATGTGAAATTTGTGGAATCCTCATATTCCCCGACAAAATAATGCATATAAAAAACTCCTTTTTATGACAATATATCTCTGTAGTTTATTTTATCACGCTTTTGATTTTTATGCAATAAAAACAGCAAAAAAATCCATAAAAATGACAGGAATATATATTTACTTTTTTGTGAGTTGATTTTATAATATGAGATATAATGAAAAATTTCGGAAAAGGAGAAATTTATATGAAAAAATTTGCTTTTATCGGTGCGGGGAGTCTGCAATTTACGACAAAGACAATATGTGATTTGATGACCTTCCCGGCTTTTGAAGAATGTGAGTTTGCGCTTATGGACAATGATGCACAAAATCTAAAGTGCATATCCGAGATATGTGAGAAGATTCTGGCGGAGTTTAACAGACCGAAGTGCAAAATTACAGCGACAATGGACAGAAAAGAGGCGCTAAAAGATGCGGACGGCGTGCTTTGCACCGTCTTTAACGGTGATGTGGATATATGGCAGCATGAAATCGAGATACCGAAAAAATACGGAGTGGATATTAATGTCGGGGATACGAGAAGTATTTCCGGGATATTCAGAGCGCTCAGGAATATTCCGCTGATGCTCGACATCTGTGCCGATATAGAAAAATATGCGCCGAATGCAGTGTTTCTTAACTATACAAACCCGATGTCAATGTTATGCGGAGCTATGCAAAAATATGCAAATGTTGAAGTTACCGGACTTTGTCACAGTGTCCAGGGGACGATTGCGATGCTTGCCGAATGGCTGAATATTCCGGTCGGGGAAATTACATATAAATGCATGGGCGTTAATCATCAGGCATTTTATACCGTTTTGGAGCATAACGGGGAGGATCTTTATCCGAGATTGAAAAAGCTCATACGTGAGAATAAAGAATTTTATAATAAAGAAATGGTCAGAAATGAAATGCTCCTGCATTTAGGGTATTATGTAACAGAGTCAAGCGGACATAATTCGGAATATAACCAGTGGTTCAGAAAAAGACCGGATCTCATAGAGAAGTACTGTACTCATTCGACAAACTGGAACCCGGGAGAATATGCGTTTTCACTGAATTTGCGGCGGGACAGAAAAAAAGATCCGAAAAAGCAATACGATGAATTTTTCAATAATCCGATCTCGCATGAGAAATCGCCCGAATATGCGGCGGATATATTTAACGCACGCTTGGGTGACGGAAAACCGTTCATATTTAACGGAAATGTTATAAATCACGGTTCTATCCCGAATTTGCCGTATGACGCGTGCGTGGAGGTGCCGGTGGTTGCGGACAGAATGGGCTTTAAAACTACTATTGCCGGAGAGCTGCCGCCGCATTTGGCGATATTGGTAAATACGACCGCACGTATGGAGAGCCTGGTGGTAGAGGCGGCAATGAAGAAGAGCAAAGAAATGGTATATCAGGCGGCGTATATGGATCCTTTAACATCGGCAGTATGCTCGTTAGAGGAAATCCGGCAGATGTGCGATGAGATTTTTGAAAAAAACAAGGATTACTTGAATTATAAATAAAATATAGAGTATGCGCTCCGAAAAACATATACTTTCCGGGGCGCATATTTTTTTTGTTTTGGCAAAATAGACATATTTTTTGCAAAAACAGGAGAAAAAACGTTTGTTATTTTACCTGGGACGCTATTGACTTTTTGCCGGAATTGTGTTATTATATTGCCTATACGGTACAAGTGTACGCAGGAAAAAGACTGATCGGAGGTATGAAGATGAGTTCAAGATTTTTGATGGTGGATTCAAAAATTGTCCCGGAGGCATATTTAAAGGTGCTCGAAGCAAAAGCAAAAATTGCGTCGGGAAAGGTCGGATCGGTAAATGATGCTATAAAATCATCTGGAATAAGCAGAAGTACATTTTATAAGTATAAGGATTCGATATTTGCGTGCAGTGAACTGGAAAAGGAACGGCTTATTTCGCTTGAATTTACCGTAGATGATATTCAGGGAGTTTTATCGGCAATACTGAATGTTCTGAATAAGGAAAAGGCAAGCATTCTTACAATAAATCAAAATATACCGATAAATGATTCGGCAAATGTAAATATTACATTTAAACAGGGAAATGCGGAGCTTGACGAGCTTGTGGATTTGCTGAAAAAAATCAAGGGAGTCAACAAAATCAGAGTAACGGCAATGAGCTGAAAAAAGGTTTGTGCGGCAGCACAGAAAGGAATGGTAACATAATGAAAATTGCGATAATGGGATTCGGAACGGTCGGGAGCGGCGTTTTCGAGATAATCAATTCGGAGAATTTTAAACATAAGGATATAGAAGTAAAGTATATTCTTGATATAAAAAAGCTTGAAGGGAAAGCGGCGGAGTTCTTAACCGACAGTTTTGACGATGTGGTAAACGATAAAGAGGTTGATGCGGTTGCCGAGATGATGGGCGGACTTCACCCGGCTTATGAATATACAAAGGCGCTTTTAGAGAGCGGAAAGAGTGTTGTGACCTCGAATAAAGAGCTTGTGGCGACTTACGGAACAGAGCTTTTAAAGACAGCAAAAGAGCACGGGGTTAAATATAACTTTGAGGCGAGCGTCGGCGGCGGTATACCGATTATCTCGGTGATGAAAAACGATCTCGGCGCAAATTCGATAAAAGCCATAGCCGGTATATTAAACGGAACTACAAACTATATTCTGACGGAAATGTTTGAAAAAGGCAAGGATTTTGATGAGGTTTTAAAAAAAGCGCAGGAGCTTGGATATGCCGAGAAAAATCCGGCAGCGGATGTTGAGGGGTTTGATGCCTGCCGAAAGATTGCGATACTCTCATCTCTTGCATGGGGAGAGTTCGTTGATTACAACGATATACCGACTGAAGGTATTACAAAGATAACCTTGGATGATGTGAAGTATGCAGAAAAGCTTGATTCGGTTATAAAGCTTATCGGATATGCCGAAAAGGACGGTTGCGGCAGGGTTTATGCGAGCGTCAGCCCGATGATGATAAAAAAAGGCGAGCCGATTGCGAGCGTAAGAGATGTATTTAACGCGGTTGAGGTATCGTGCGATATGCTTGGTGAGGCGATGTTTTACGGCAAAGGTGCCGGAAAGCTCCCGACTGCAAGCGCGGTTGTTGCCGATATTATAGACTGCCAAAATGCCCCGAAGATGCATAATATATTATGGGGCGAAGAAAAAGCCGAAATGTATGCGGATAAGAAGTTCCGCTACATGATACGCACGAAAAATGCGGATTTTGACGGCATGGATAAGGCGTGCGGTGTGGTTGACGGCGAGAATGCATATATTACAAAGCCTATGAGCGCAAAAGAAATTGCGGAATTAAAAAATGAGATTGAAATTGTATCATATATAAAGATATTCGATATATAAAATATCCGAAATGACAGATATTGGTAAGCAGAAAGGAATGGTTAAAAATGAGTTTGATAGTGCAAAAGTACGGCGGTACGTCGGTTAAAGACGCCGAGCGTGTGATGAATGTGGCGAGAAGAGTGTGCAAGGCATACGATGAGGGCAATGATGTCATTGTTGTAGTATCGGCACAGGGCGACACGACCGACGATTTGATAGAAAAAGCAAGAGAAATCAACAGCGCACCGTCAAAGCGTGAGATGGATATGCTTTTATCGACAGGCGAGCAGATTTCCATATCCCTTTTGGCTATGGCGATAGAGCGCCTGGGACGGCCGGTTATATCTCTTACCGGCTGGCAGGCGGGAATGACCACCGACAGCAAGTACAGTGCGGCGAGAATAAAAACTATCGATACAGAGCGCCTGAAAAATGAGATAGATAAGCGCAGAATCGTGGTTGTAGCAGGTTTTCAGGGAATAAATAAATTTGACGATATTACAACCCTCGGAAGAGGCGGCTCGGATACGTCGGCAGTGGCGCTTGCGGCGGCAATGGGAGCAGATGTGTGCGAGATCTATACAGATGTGGACGGCGTTTATACGGCAGATCCGAGAATCGTTAAAAATGCTAAAAAGCTTGATGACATCTCATATGATGAGATGCTGGAGCTGGCATCTTTAGGCGCGAACGTTTTGCATAACCGCTCGGTTGAAATGGCGAAGAAATACAAGGTTAAATTATCGGTAAGATCAAGTCTGAATGATAACGAAGGTACATATGTTAAGGAGGTAAAACAAGTGGAAAAGATGTTGGTAAGAGGCGTAACAAGAGATAATGACTGCGCAAGAATCGCGCTTTGCGGTATAGAGGATACTCCGGGAAAGGCATTTGAAGTGTTCTCACTTCTCTCAAAGCACGGAATAAGCGTTGATTTGATAATCCAGTCTATCGGAAACGGACAAAAGAAGGATATAAGCTTTACCGTTACCGAGGGTGACTGCGAGTCGGCTTTAAAGCTTTTGCAGGGAGAAAACAACACACTTCACTATGATGATATAAAATGGTCAAAGGACGTATCTAAGGTATCTATCGTGGGTACCGGAATGATGAGCAGTGTTGGAGTTGCATCGAAGATGTTCGAGGCTCTCTATGATGAAAATATAAACATCAATATGATTTCAACCTCCGAGATAAAGGTATCGGTTCTGGTGGATCAAAAAGATGCGGAAAGAGCCGTTGTTGCAATACATGACAAATTTATGATCTGAATAAAAAAAGGCTGAAAATCTTGGAATTTACGGTGATGCCGATAAAAAATACTCTTTCAGCCTTTATTTTGTGTTTCGGCACGGAAAGGAAAATGAAAATGCAGGATAAGATAATAGGAAGAAACCCTGTTATGGAGGCTATCAGATCCGGGCGTGAGATTGAGAAGATATTTATAAAAAAAGGCGGCGCCGAGGGTTCGATAGTTTCTATTATAAAAAAAGCGCGCGATAACGGAATAATAGTGACCGAGGTGGATAAGCAAAAGCTTGATTCGCTCTCGGAGGGCGGAAATCACCAGGGGATTGTGGCGATTGCCGCTGTGTGCGAATATGCAACTGTGGGAGATATATTAAAAAGAGCCGAAGAAAAGGGAAAGCCGCCCTTTATAATAATATGTGATAAAATTACCGATCCGCATAATTTAGGCTCGATTATAAGAACGGCGAACTGCGTCGGTGCGGACGGGGTAATTGTACCTAAAAGAAACAGCGTAGGATTAAATTCGGTTGTGGATAAAACATCGGCAGGCGCGCTTGAATATACGCCTGTTGCTAAGGTCACAAATATTGCAAGGACGCTTGACGAGCTTAAAGAAAAAGGACTTTGGATTGCCGGTGCGGATATGGGAGAGCAAGCTATGTATGATGCGGATCTTACCGGGGCGATAGGCTTGGTTATCGGCAGCGAAGGTGAGGGAATAAGCAGGCTCGTGAGAGAAAAGTGCGATTTTTTGGTAAGTATCCCGATGTCGGGGGAGATAAACTCCTTAAATGCGTCTGTTGCGGCGGCTGTTTTGATGTATGAAATCGCACGTCAAAGGGGTTAAGAATAAAAAAGATTAACAAAAATTTTCCCCTAAAGTATGTTTATTTAGACATAAGTAAAGAAAAAATGGGCTTATAGCTCCCAAAAAGGAAAAATTACACGAAAAAACGAGAATTTTAAAGGAATAACTAAAAAATCGAAGCAAATAAAAGATAATATTTTCAAAAGCGGCTGTATACCTAAAAAAAGCCGCTTTTAGTGTTGGATTTTTTGAAATGATAGTATTATAATGAGCGTAGCAATAAGGTGAAAATATAGTGCAGTCTTTAAAAACGGATTGTGCTTTAGTTTTTTCCTGATAGCAAGGTGCGTTTTGCACGGAAAGGAAGTTTGGTATGAAAGCTGTAATAACTGTTGTGGGAGTGGACAAACCGGGAATTATTGCAAAGGTCAGTGATGTTCTTTACAAAAATGACATAAATGTCCTCGATATATCGCAGACAATAATGGAAGATATGTTTACGATGATTATGATGGTGGACATGAGAAGTGCCAATAATAAAACGGTTTCGGAGGAACTGCAGAAGGTGGCGGATAACATGGGACTTTCCATACACGTGCAGAATGAGGAAATATTCCGATCAATGCACCGTATATAAGGAGGGTATGTATTTATGCTGAATCCGTTTGAAATAACAGAAACGATACATATGATCGACAAGGAAAATCTGGACATAAGAACCATTACGATGGGGATAAGCTTAAAAAGCTGCGCCGATCCCGATGTTGACCGTATGTGTGCTAAGATATATGAAAAGATCACCACCCTTGCGAAGAATTTGGTAAAGGTCGGTGAGGATATTGAGGAGCAGTACGATATTCCGATTATAAATAAGCGTATTTCGGTAACACCGATTGCAACGCTTGTGGATTGTCTGGAAAACCCGAGCATTGAGGCTTGCGTAAAAATTGCAAAAACTCTCGACAGGGCGGCGCATACAGTCGGCGTAAATTTTATCGGCGGTTACAGCGCCTTGGTTCATAAGGGCTATACAAAAGGCGAAAAGCTCTTGATTGAGTCGATTCCTTATGCGCTTTCCGAAACCGAGCTTGTATGTTCGAGCGTTAATGTGGCGACAACAAGAGCCGGAATTAATATGGACGCGGTTGCCGAGATGGGAAGAATAGTAAAAAAGACGGCGGAGCTTACAAAGGATAACGGCGCTTTAGGGTGCGCAAAGCTTGTGGTGTTTGCCAATGCCGTTGAGGATAATCCGTTTATGGCGGGCGCATTCCACGGCGAGGGCGAAGGCGAGTGCGTTATAAATGTCGGAGTGAGCGGCCCGGGCGTTGTAAAGTGTGCACTGGAAAAGGTTAAAGGCGAGCCGTTCGGAGTGGTTGCGGAGACAATCAAAAAGACAGCGTTTAAGATAACGCGTATGGGACAGCTTGTGGCGCAGGAGGCGTCAAGAAGGCTTAATGTACCGTTCGGAATCGTAGATTTATCGCTTGCACCGACACCGGCTGTGGGCGACAGCGTTGCATATATATTGGAAGAGATGGGTTTGGAAAAGTGCGGAACTCACGGTACGACCGCGGCTTTGGCACTTTTGAACGACGCCGTTAAAAAGGGCGGCATTATGGCATCATCGTCTGTCGGAGGGCTTTCGGGCGCGTTTATTCCGGTAAGCGAGGACGCGGGAATGATCGCGGCGGCAGAGGCAGGTGTTCTGACACTGGAAAAGCTCGAGGCGATGACCTGTGTATGCTCTGTGGGACTTGACATGATCGTTGTCCCGGGAGATACGAGTGCCGAAACAATCTCGGCGATTATCGCCGATGAGGCGGCAATCGGCATGGTAAACAGCAAGACTACGGCGGTAAGACTTATCCCGGCACCGGGAAAAACGGTCGGCGATACCGTTGAGTTCGGCGGACTTTTGGGAAGTGGCCCGGTTATGCCGGTCAAGGAATATAAGAGCGATGAATTTATAAAACGAGGCGGCAGAATCCCTGCACCGCTGCAATCGCTTAAAAACTGATTTACGGCGAATTTTGAAACTTTGGAAACGGAGATGTAATTATGGATGAGATAATAGACAGAATAATTGCTATAGAGGACGAAGCCCAGCGCCTGATAAAGGACGCCAAAGAAGAAAAGGCGAATCTCGGTCAGGTTATAGAGGGCGAAGTTGAATCCATGCATAAGGACATGGAGGAAAGAATAAAAAAGAAACAGGAAACCTTAAAGGATTACGAGGACGAGGAAGTTGAAAAGAAAATTTCCGCGATAAACAAAAAGCTTTCCGAGAATATGGAGAAAATCGATAAAAAAGCGGCAGAGAAAAAGGAAAGCTGGATTGAAGATTTAGTTAATAACGTTATCGGATAAGGCGGAAAAGGGGACTTTTTTATGAATACATATATTGCGGTTGCGACAAAAGCAAGAGCCATGTATGGGGAATGTCTTACAAACGAGGATTTTGCAAATCTTATGAATAAAAAGACCGTTGCCGAAATATTTGCATATTTAAAGGCGAACAGCTCATATAAACGGTTTTTTAAAGATTTGAGCGAAACCGATGTGCACAGAGGCGAGATTGAAAAGCTTTTGTGGAAAGAAATTTCGGACGAATATAAAAGAATCCAGAATTTTGTGGACGCTTCAAAATCTCAGGTTTTGCAGTTTTGGTTTGCGCGGCATGAGGTGGATTTCTTAAAACACAGTATAAGAAATATTTATAACCACGAAAATGCAATGTATCGGTTCGGCGGCAACGATGAATTTGACGAGTTTTTCAAAAAGCACACAATGATTGATGTGGAAATGTGTAAAAATGCGACCTGCCTGTCGGATTTTGCAAAGGCGTGTGAGAGGACGGTTTACGCTGAGGCGCTGAACCGTGCAGAGTCGGTAAATGCGGACTATTTCTCGATTGCGATGAGCCTGGACGGTTTATTCTATAAGCTTTTGTGGGGTTCGGCGGATAAGTATCTGTCTGGAAACGAGAAAAAGCTTTTTGAGGATTTTGTCGGAACAGATGTTGATATGTTAAATATCATGTGGATATACCGGAGCAAGAAATATTTCAAATTTGACAATAAGATTATATACACATATCTTTTGCCGGTGAAGTATAAGCTAAACGACGCGCTTTTGACATCTATGGTCGAGGCGCAGGACCCGGAGAACATACCGAAGCTTTTGGAGAATACAAAATATAAGGATTTGTTCGACGGAGTAGAGGACGGTTATTTCATTGAGGAGAATTACCGTAGGAAAAGATACAAAATAAATAAGAAGATATTCCGAACAAATCCGGAGACGATCGCAGGCTTGTTCGCATATCTCGGCTTGAAAGAGCTGGAAATTTTAAATATAACCCGTATTATTGAGGGTATCAGATATGATATCAATCCCGAGCTTATCAAAAAGCATTTGGGGATTGTTTAGGAGGTGTTGCTGATGGCTATAGTAAAGATGGTTGCCGTGACCATTGCGGGAAAAATTGAAAAGTTTGACAGAGTTGTGGAAAAGTATGTCTATAACCAAGACATTCATTTGGAAAACGCAATTTCGGTACTCGGCAATAAAAAAAGACTCAGCGCGTTTGATGACAGTGTGAGATATGATTCGCTTGTAAAAAATGCGGAGAATATCATAAAGATTGCAGGCTTTAAGGACGATAAGTCCGAAATCTTCCGCGATTCAATGACATATGAGGAAATGAGCGGATTTTTGGACGGCTTAAATGCTAAAATAAACGAGCAGAACGGACGGCGCGAAGATCTTTTATCGGAGCTTGCGAGTAATAAAAAAGGCATAAAGAGTCTTGAGAATATGAAGAATATAACAGGCGATATATCAAGGCTCGGCAATATGGAATTTGTCTACTGCCGATTCGGAAAAATTCCGAAAGGCGGCTACAAAATGCTTAATACCTATCTTGCGGATATGGACATTATTTTCTTAAAGACCAGTGAGGACGAGAATAATGTCTGGGGATTTTACTTTGCGCCGCAGGAAGATGTACACAGGATAGACGATTTGTTTACATCTATGTATTTTGAGAGAATAATCTTCCCGAGAGGTATTGCGGGAAGCCCTGCCGAGATAAGCCAAAAGCTTTCAAAGCGCAATGACGAGATACAAAAGGAACTGGACAGTCTTTCGGTAGATGTAGGCTATGAAAAGGAGCTGTTTGAGGTTTACCGTACGGCGAAAAAGCGGCAGAAGTTTGCAGATGTCAGGAGCAATGCGGCGCACTCGATCGATTATTTCTACATTGTCGGATGGATGTCTAAAAAAGACGCCCAAAATATGGAGGATACAATCGAAAACGATAAAGATGTCATGCTTTTCTATTCGGAGGATCCGGATAACTTAAAGGATATTGTAAAACCGCCGACAAAGCTTAAAAATAATCCGATTTTCAAGCCGTTTGAGTTTTTCGTAAAGATGTACGGCTATCCGGGATATAAAGAGATTGACCCGACACCGCTTTTGGCGATAACGTATATACTGTTTTTCGGAATGATGTTCGGTGATGTCGGACAGAGCCTGGTATTCGTAATCGGAGGATTTTTGGTTTATAAGTTCACTAAATTCGAGCTTGCGAGGATTGTCGGGATAGTCGGAATATCGGGAACAGTATTCGGTTATCTGTACGGTTCGGTGTTCGGAAACGAGGAGATAATCCATGGCATACTGCCGCCTATGGAAAATATAACATTCCTGCTTTTGGGAACTGTTTCAATCGGCGGATTTATCATAATTCTCGGCATGATATTAAATATCATAAATGCTTTCGATAACCGACGGTACGGCGAGATGATTTTCGGGCATAACGGAATTGCGGGACTGATTTTCTATACGTCGCTCCTTTTAACGGTACTTACCATGGTTGTTGACGCGATTAAAATCCCGGTTGCACTTTTGGTGACACTGCTGGTGATTTCATTTATTGCAATTTACCTGTGCGAGCCGCTGTCAAACCTTGTTGAGGGTAAAAAAGACTGGCTCCCGAAAGACGGCATATTCTATGTGCAGAGCATATTCGAGCTTGTCGAGGTGATTTTGAGCTACTTCTCAAATACAATATCATTCTTGAGAATCGGCGCGTTTGCCATTGTCCATGTCGGTATGATGATGGCGGTAAAGGTGCTGGCGACGGGCGGCCCTGTAAAGACTATAATAGTATCGATACTCGGAAATATACTCGTTATGGTTTTGGAAGGCTTGGTTGTAGGTATTCAGGTATTAAGACTTGAATATTATGAAATGTTCTCAAGGTACTTTACCGGAAACGGTAAACCCTTTAAATCATTAAAAAATAATAAATAGAAAAACGGAGGAATTAAAAATGTTAATGAATGTATTATTTGTATTGGTATTGGTTTCTGTTATGGCTCCTTTAGCCATATATAAAATTTCGGGTAACAAAAACGGTAAAGAGTGTCTGGTAATCAACATGATTACATTTTTCGGACTCATGCTTGCGGGAACTGCTTATTCTTTGGGATGTGCGCTGCCTGCATTTGCAGAGGGCGCTGAGGCTGCTGCCGGATTATCTGTCGGCGACGGTTTAAAATATATCGGTGCAGCTTTATCAACCGGTATATCGGGTCTTGGCGGCGGTATCGCCGTTGCATCTGCCGCATCTGCCGCAATCGGCGCTATGAGCGAAAATGAGGGTATTATGGGTAAGACACTTATCTTCGTTGCTTTGGCAGAAGGTATCGCACTTTACGGTCTGGTTATCTCTATCATGATTATAAACGGTTAATGATAATTTTTTAACCGTGACAAAAAGGAATGGTTACAGATTATGAAGATGTTTCTTATAAGCGATAATATAGATACACAAATCGGCATGAGAATTGCCGGGGTGGAGGGCATTGTGATACATACGGCGGAGGATATGAAAAACGCGGTAAAAGATGTTATCGCGGATAAATCGGTCGGCGTATTGCTGCTGACCGAAAAAGCGGCGGAGCTGGATCATGCATATATCAGGGATTTAAAAATCACGCTGCATACTCCGCTTATTATAGAGATCCCGGACAGACACGGCAGCCGTGATATCGGGGATTCTATAAACAGTATGGTTTCAGAATCTATCGGTCTGAAACTTTAAGAAAGGCGATGAAATTTATGGATTCTTCAATTGAAGCAAAAATAAACAAATTTTCGAGCAGCGTTATGAATGAGGCTCAAAAAAAGCTTGATGAACTCAAAAAGGAAATTCAAGAGAAGAAGTCCGAGGTTTTGGACAGCAAAAACGATGAATTTTTGGGTGAAGCATATGAGAAAATTCAAGGGTATATTTCCGCAATACAAAAAGAGGATAACGACAAGGTAAGAAATGCGGAATTTGATGCCAAAAAAGCACTTCTCAAAAAAAGAGAGGGCATTATTGAAGATGTGTTTGAAACGGCAAAGACAAAGCTCGAAGATTTTGCGAAAAGCGATGAATATAAGACATGGCTTGAAGAAAAGCTTAAAAAAGCTCTTGCGGAATCGGGAGAGGGCAAAAAGGAAATATATATGACCGAGCGCGACAAGAATCTAATCGGGGTTACGGAAGATGTTGTACCCGTTTCGGAAAAAGATTTTTGGGGCGGCGTTCGTGTAGAGAATCTTGAAAAAGGAATTTTGGTTGATTATTCTTTCTATAATCTGCTTGAAGATCAAAGAGGGGATTTCCTCTCTAAAAGCGGATTGGTGATCGACTAAAGAAGGGATTTGATAGATTATGGCATATGGCAGAATACAGGGCATTAACGGCCCGGTTATAAAGGTAAGCGGCGCTTCGGATTTTTGTATGCAGGAAATGGTATATGTCGGAGAATCGGAGCTTATCGGAGAAGTTATAGGCGTTACCGATGAGGCGGCAATCGTTCAGGTGTATGAAGATACCGAGGGCTTGAAAATCGGCGAAGTTGTTAAAAATACGGGAAGCCCGCTGTGCGTTACTTTGGCACCGGGCATATTATCGAATATTTTTGACGGTATACAGCGTCCTTTAAAAGATATAAGAGACCGTTTCGGTTCGTTTATCGGGCGTGGTGTAAGCTTTAATGCGCTGGATACCGAGAAAAAATGGAAAACCGAGATAACCGCAAAAGTTGGGGACAGTGTTAAGGCAGGCGATATTATCGCTGAAGTTCCCGAAACATCGCTTATTATGCACAAGATTATGATTCCGCATGGAATAAGCGGAGAAATAACATGGGTTGCAAAAAGCGGTGAATATACAATAAGCGACTGTTTGGCAAAGGTTAAAACCGAGGACGGCGAAAAGGAAATCACCATGACTCAGAAATGGCCGATAAAGACCGAGCGTCCGTATGAGGTAAGACAGCCTATTTCGCGTCCGCTTGTTACGGGACAGAGAATAATAGACTCCATATTCCCGCTGGCAAAGGGCGGAGCTGCAGCAATCCCGGGCGGATTCGGAACCGGAAAAACAATGAACCAGCACCAGATTGCAAAGTGGTGCGATGCGGATATTATAGTATATATCGGCTGCGGCGAGCGCGGAAATGAGATGACGCAGGTTTTGGAGGAATTTTCGGAGCTTATCGATCCGAAATCGAATAAGCCGCTTTTGGACAGAACCGTACTTATCGCAAATACGTCAAATATGCCGGTTGCGGCACGTGAGGCGAGTATCTATACCGGTGTAACTCTTGCAGAGTATTATCGCGATATGGGTTATCACGTTGCGCTTATGGCAGATTCGACATCACGTTGGGCGGAGGCTTTAAGAGAAATCTCGGGACGTCTGGAGGAAATGCCGGCGGAGGAAGGTTTCCCGGCATATCTGGCATCTAGGCTTTCGGCATTTTATGAGCGCGCAGGGTATGTCACAAACTTAAACGGCAGCGAAGGCTCGGTTACTTTGATCGGTGCGGTATCTCCGCAGGGGGGTGACTTTTCGGAGCCTGTAACGCAGAATACGAAGAGATTTACAAGATGTTTCTGGGCATTGGATAAGGCTTTGGCTTATGCAAGACATTATCCGGCAATAAACTGGCTGAACAGCTATTCGGCATATACGGAGGATCTTGAGGATTGGTACAGCAAGAACGTATCGCCCGACTTTATGAAAAAGCGCAGCGAGATTATGGCGATATTGGGAGAAGAGGCAAGTCTGATGGAGATAGTAAAGCTTATCGGTTCAGATGTTCTGCCCGATTCCCAAAAAGCTACGTTAGAGGTGGCAAAGGTGATACGGCAGGGATTTTTGCAGCAAAATGCTTTCCATAAAGAGGATACATATGTTCCGTTGGAGAAACAGGAGCGAATGATGGATATTATCCTTTACTTAAATGATAAGCTGCATGAGCTGGTAGAAAGATCGATCCCTGTATCAAAGTTTGCACAAACAGGCGTAAGTGATGAAATCATAAGAATAAAATATACTGTAAAAAATGACGATTTAAGTCCGTTTGTTGTATTGAAAAACAAAATCGATATGGCTGTCAAGAAGATTTTATCTGAGTATGACGTGGAGAATTAACGGTTATATTGATACTTGAAAGGAACGATTGATATGGCAATTGAATATATAGGACTGAAAAATATTGAAGGACCTTTGGTTGTTATAGACGGAATAAAAGGTGCGTCCAATGAAGAAATGGTGACGATCACTTTGGACGACGGTTCAAAAAGAATAGGACGTATAATAGAGATGGCGGGCGAAAAGGCTGTTGTGCAGGTGTTTGAGGGTACATCGGGACTTTCTTTGGAGAACACAAAAACTAAATTGATGGGTAAACCGATGATGATGCCGCTTTCAAAAGAGATGCTCGGAAGAACCCTGGACGGTATCGGCAGACCGATTGACGGACTGGGCGATTTTTATGCCGATGAGGTAAGAAACGTAAACGGCGAACCGATAAACCCTGTATCGAGAGAATATCCGAACAACTTTATTCAGACGGGCATTTCGTCTATCGACTGCCTGACAACGCTGATAAGAGGGCAAAAGCTGCCGATATTCTCGGGCGACGGTCTGCCGCACGATAATCTGGCGGTACAGATTGCACGTCAGGCAAAGGTTGTTGATGAGGGCGATTCCGACGATAAATTTGCTATCGTATTTGCGGCAATGGGTGTTAAGCACGATGTTGCGAACTACTTTAAGAAATCATTTGAGGAAAGCGGTGTTCTGGGAAAGGTTGTAATGTTTTTGAACCTTTCAAACGATCCGGTTGTTGAGAGAATTATAACGCCGAGATGTGCGCTTACCGCTGCGGAATATCTGGCATTCAAGCATGATATGCACGTTTTGGTTATACTGACCGACATGACATCTTATGCCGAGGCTCTGCGTGAGATTTCCTCATCAAAGGGCGAGGTGCCGTCGAGAAAGGGTTATCCGGGATATCTCTACTCGGATTTGGCGTCACTGTATGAACGCGCCGGAATAATAAAGGACGCAAAAGGCTCGGTTACACAGGTGCCGATTCTTTCAATGCCTAACGATGATATTACTCACCCGATCCCTGATTTGACAGGGTATATCACAGAAGGACAGATTGTTTTGGGCAGAGATCTTAATATATCGGGCGTTTACCCGCCTGTTTCGATTCTGCCGTCGCTTTCGCGTTTGATGAAGGACGGTATCGGCGAGGGATTTACAAGGGAGGATCACCCGGCTTTGGCGAATCAGCTTTTCTCGGCGTACTCAAAGGTTAATGACGCGAAGAGTCTGGCATCTGTAATCGGTGAAGATGAGCTTTCACCGATTGATAAGAAATATATCGAGTTCGGTAAGGCATTTGACAGTAAGTTTTTGTGTCAGGGACAGTATGAAAACAGAAGTATAACCCAAACGTTGGATTTGGGCTGGGATCTTTTGGGAATACTCCCGAGAAGTGAGCTTGACCGTGTATCGGACGAAATTCTGGATAAGTACTATAAGCCGAAGGATAATCAATAAAGAGGTGAGGATATATGGCACAGATAGCGCCTACAAAGGGTAATCTTATGGCGGCAAAAAATACGTTGCGCCTTTCGCATCAGGGCTATGAAATGCTTGATAAAAAAAGAAATATCCTCATAAGAGAGATGATGGCTCTTATAGATGAAGCAAAGACTATCGAGGAAAAGATCGAAACGACATTTTCGGACGCGTATCATGCTTTGGAGAGCGCAAATATAATGATGGGGTGCGATACCGTTATGGATTTGGCACACTCTGCGGCGGTTGAGGAAAAGGTACAAATCAATTTGCGCAGCGTTATGGGAGTAGAGCTACCGATGACAAAGCTTTCGCAAAAACACGATAAACCGTCATACAGCTTTTATGAAACAACGTCTGCATTTGATGAAACTTTCGTCAAGTTTTCCGACGTAAAAAGGCTTACGGTACGCTTGGCGGAGATTGAAAATTCCGTATACCGCTTAGCGATGGGTATAAAAAAGACGCAGAAAAGAGCCAATGCGTTAAAAAACATTACCATACCTTTGTATGAATCGATTACAAAGGAAATCAGCAATGCTCTTGAGGAAAAGGAAAGAGAAGAGCATACGAGAATGAAGATTATAAAGCGTAAAAAATAAAATTCCTGCGGGCGTACTTTCTGCGCTCGTAGAGAGGGGCAGTAAAAAATCAATTGATTTTTTACTGCCTTTGCTTTTTTTACACAAAAAAAGACAGAATGCCAAAGACACTCTGCCCAAAGGGGAAAAGAAAATTAAGAAAATAGCATATATATAGAACCGATTGCAATTGGGACAACCATTGCACAAGCTAATACTATGCAGATGATTTTCAATTGCTTTTTAGAAAAATTCATTTACGAACACCTCTGTTATTTTGTTCACTTCTGTTATCTATTTTATTATAGCACAGAATAAAACAAAATGCAATGAGTTTTATTAAAAAAAATAAAAATTCACACAATTGTAATATTTGATAAAATATTTTAAAAGCGTCTTGACTTTAAATGCCCGGTATGATATGATGTTGAAGGTGATTTTATGTATTGTGAAAAATTTATGAGGGCGGCAATAAAGCAGGCAGAGCTTGCGCAAAAATATGATGAAACCCCGATAGGTGCGGTTATAGTATATGACGGGCAGATTATAGCACGCGGAAGGAATAAGCGTGAGGAAAAGAAGAACTGTCTTTGTCATGCAGAGATTGAGGCTATAAGAAAAGCGTGCGGAAAAAGGGGTGCGTGGAGATTGTCCGACTGCGATTTGTATGTCACCTTAGAGCCTTGTCCGATGTGTGCCGGAGCAATTATCCAGGCTCGGATAAAAAATGTATACTTTGGGGCATATGATTATAAGGCAGGGTGCGCCGGCACAAAAACGGATCTTTTTAAACCGGGAATGTTTAATCACGACGTCAATGCCGAGGGCGGATATATGCAGGAGGAATGTGTCGGTATTTTGCAGAGCTTTTTTAAAAAGTTAAGAGAGGAAAAAAAGAAAAAAATCTGATAAGATTTTTTTCTTTTTTAATTTAACTTTAATCTTTGAGATGTATAATCGGTATAACAATTAAAAAAGTGTATTTGGCATGGAAAAGGAGAAGTGTTTGATATGAAAAGAGCGATAGCCGGAATTGTAACTGCATCACTTGTATTGGGAACTGCGTCATGTACCCAAAAAAGCGAAAAGATAACGACAGATGCGACGGGTGAATTTGTGTGTGAGATACTTGATGTCGGAAAAGCGGACGCAATAATTTTAAGGAGTCAAAATCATACCGTTTTGATTGACAGCGGTGAAAAAGGTGACGGTAAAAAGGTGCTGGAGTATTTATCCGAGAACGGTATTTCATCAGTGGACTATTTTTTTATAACTCACTTTGATCGGGATCATGTCGGAGGTGCGGCAAAAATTATAAACAGCATTGAAATAGGCGAGATAGTGACTCCGGATTATGCAGGTACAAACGATGAATATAGCTCATTTGTTTTGGCGGCGCAGGATAAAGGAATCGAGCTGGTTTTGCTGAGAGAAAATATGAGCTTTATGCTGGATGATTGCTTATTTAGAGTGTATCCGCCCGAAAAGGCAAGCTATGAGGAGTCGGATAATGATTATTCACTGGCAATAAGCGTAATACACGGAGAGAACAGCTTCTTATTTGCCGGGGACGCCGAGGAAGAACGGCTTTCGGAATTTTTTAAACAGTTTGATTTGGCACATGACTTCCTGAAGGTTCCGCACCACGGGCGATACAATGACAACACAAAAAAGTTTTTAAAAAGCGTAAATCCAGAATATGCGGTTATAACGTGCAGCGAGAAGAATCCGCCGGAGGATAAGGTGCTTGAAATTCTGAATCATTTAAAGACTAACGTCTATTTGAGTGAGAACGGAAATATTGAAGTTATAAGCGACGGAAAAAATATTCAAATAAATCAATAATTCTAATGTTATTTTAATAATTACAAGGTATAATTTATAACAGATAATTAAAAAGGAGTGATTTCAAAAAATGGCTATCGAAGTATTTAACCGATATGAACACAAATATATGCTCGATCGGAAAACATATGAAAAAGTTATTGAGGTGATGGATCAGCATATGGAACTTGATTCGCACAATGAGAATCATAAGCCGTATACCATAGCCAATATTTATTACGATACCGCAGACGATCATTTGATAAGAGCATCGCTGCAAAAGCCGAAATACAAAGAAAAATTGCGATTGCGTGCATACGGAGTGCCTAAAAAGGATTCTAAGGTGTTTTTGGAAATTAAGAAAAAATATAACGGCATAGTTAATAAAAGAAGAACGACACTTAAATTAAAAGAGGCTTACGAATTTGTGAGTTCGGGAAAGAAACCGAATCTAAAGGATTACATGAACGCTCAGGTTTTGGAAGAGATAAATTATTTTTTGAAGGTGTATGATTTAACCCCAAAGCTCTATCTTGCATATGACAGAATAGCGTATTTTGAAAAGGGTAATCCGGATTTGCGAATATCATTCGATACCAATATCCGCTCAAGACGGTATGATGTGCGGCTTGAAGCCGGAGATTACGGAGAATTGCTTTTAGACGGTGACGTTTATCTGATGGAGGTAAAAACATCGTTGGCAAAGCCTTTGTGGCTTGTGCATATGATGACGGATCTGGATATAAAAAGAACGAGTTTTTCAAAATACGGTACGGAATTTAAAGAAATGGTAAACTCACCGCAAATGAAAAGCTTTGCATAAACTGAAATGAAAGGAAACAGAAACATGAATGAGATATTTAATACGATTTTAGCAAATACAGCGGCAGATATAACGGTAAAATCCGCAGTTATTACAATGGTTATGGCGCTGATTTTCGGCGCGGCGGTTGCGTTTACATACTATAAAACGCAGGAAGAAAACCTCTATCAGGAAAGCATGGGCATAACGCTTTTTATGCTCCCGGTTATACTGTCGGTGATAATTTTATTTGTAGGCAGCAATATTGCAAGAGCATTCAGCCTTGCGGGGACATTATCAATTATCCGCTTTAGGAGTGCGCCGGGTGATGCAAAGGATATAGGGTTCATATTCTTTGATATTGCGGCAGGGCTTGCCTGTGGCGTGGGACTTTATGCTTACGGCGCGCTCTTTATCATAATTTTATGCGCGGCATTGTTTGTTGTGAAAAAAGGCAATCTGTTTAAAACGAAAAATGTTCAGAAAACACTCAAAATCACAATCCCGGAGGATCTGAACTATCAGGGAGTGTTTGACGACATTTTAGATAAATACACAAAAAAGCATACACTTACAAAAATCAAGACGACCGATTTGGGATCTTTGTTTGAGCTTTGCTACAGCGTATCGATGGATCAGAACCAAAATGAACAGGAATTTTTGAATGAGTTGAGATGCAGAAACGGTAATTTGAATATTATACTTGCCGTTGCACCGACAATTAAAAAATAAGAAAGGAAGAGAATTATGAAAAAGATTATGACACTGCTTTTATCGGCGGCTTTGGCGATACAGTGCGCACCGGTAATAGCTGAGGAAAAAAGCGATTATAAGGAAATTTTTGAAAAAGACAAGGTTATAGATGTGGAGATTGATATTGACGAAGCCGATCTTGCGGATATGCGTGATTATGCGCGAAACGAAGAATATCATGCGGCAGATATTACCGTGGACGGCGTTAAGGTTGAGAATGTCGGCATAAGAACAAAGGGAAATATGACGCTTAATTCGGTGACGAGTTCGGATTCGGATAAATACAGCTACAGAGTCAAGTTTGACAAGTATGTGAAAAATCAGACTCTTTTGGGACTTGATGAGCTGTGCTTGAATGACGGGTACAGTGACGCGTCGTATATGAGAGAATATCTGCATTATGAAATTTTAAGGGCGTTGGGAATGAACGTTCCCGAAACGGTATTTTGCAATGTGTCGATAAACGGTGAGGCGGCAGGACTTTATCTTGCGGTTGAGGGCTTGGATGATACATTCTTAGAAGAAAATTTCGGCGAGAACTACAAAAACGGTAATTTCTACAAGATGGACGAGGGCGCAAGCCTTGCATATAAGGAAAATGAAAATTATTCGTATGCCGATCTTAAGGTGGGAAACGATACAGATCTTTCGAGCTTTAAGGAGTTTGTGAAAAAGCTGAATGATGTTACAACAGGCGAAAAAGGCGATATTGAAAGCTTTTTGAATGTGGACAGCGCGCTTAAATATATTGCGTCGAATACGGTACTTTGCAACTACGACAGCTACAACGGCAATATGCACCACAACTATTATCTGTATGAGGACGAAAACGGCGTATTTACGGTTGTTCCGTGGGATTTTAATATGTCGTTCGGCGGATTCGGAGGCGGCGGAAACGATGCGACAATCGGCATAGATGAGCCGATCGCATCGGGAAATATTGAAGATTTACCGCTTATAAATAAGCTTTTGTCGGTTGATGAGTATAAAGAAAAATATTACGGATATATCCAAGAAATGATGGATATGCTTGAAAATTTTGAGGAAAGAGTAAACGAAATTAAGAGCGTAATAAAACCGTATGTGGAAAAAGATGTAGCGGCAGGCGGATTCTATACGTTAGAAGAGTTTGAGACGGCAACAACAAAGTCGGACGAAACACAGCAGGATATGCAAAAGCCCGAAGATCAGAATCAAGGCGAAAATGATAAAAATAACAGAGGACCGGGCGGTGGAGGTATGCCGTTCGGGAGCAAAAATTCCATAATAAACTGCGTATCGGACAGATTGGCAAACTTAAAAGAGCAATTTGCAGGGACGGCGGTTAAGACTACCGAGCAGAAAGGATTCGGCGGCAGAGGCGACCGCCCGAATAAGGACGAAAATCAGGGACAGGATCAAATGACACCGCCGGACTTTGACGGGAATATGCCTGATTTCGGCAACATGACACCGCCCGACTTTAATGATGAAAACCGCCCCGATTTCGGCAATATGGCACCGCCCGATGATAAGTGGAACAAAGGTGACAGACCGGGATTCCCCGGAGGTGCCGGCAAAACCGATCTGACATTGCGTATTAATGTAAACGGACATATCTTAAAATCGGGAAAAGAGTCCTATATAAAGGACGGCACAACCTTAACCGATGCTAAAGCATTTGCCGATTCAATCGGCGCGGCTGTTGAAATAAACGGCGATACACTTACTTTGACAAGCGGCGGAAAAACGATAGTATTTACAAACGGTTCGGATACGGCATATGTTGACGGTGAGGAAAAAACGCTTGCAAAAGCTCCGGAATATGACGGCGAAAGTTTTATGATACCCTTGAGATTTGTGGCAGAGGAATTGAAGATGAAAGTTGAATGGACGGATAGCACTAAGCTTGTTACGGTGACAAAAAAAGAAAAGTAAATTTAAAAGCGCGGTTTGCCGCGCTTTTAGAACTTAATTTGCCTCTTTACATTACACATTAAATATGATACAATGCTTAAAAAGGGAGTGTGAAGTATGCGATTGTTGGTAGTTGAGGACGAAAAGGATTTAAACAGAGTTATATCAAAGCGCCTGGAAAAGGAAGGCTACAGTGTGGACAGATGTTTTGACGGCGAAGAGGCGATGGACTATATTGACGCAGGCGAGTTTGACGCGATTATAATGGATATTATGATGCCGAAATTAAACGGGCTTGAGGTGTTGGAAAAGGTCCGCGCCCGAAAAGACAAAACACCGGTACTTCTTTTGACGGCAAAGGACAGTATAAGCGATAGAGTAAAGGGACTTGATACCGGCGCGGACGATTATCTTATAAAGCCTTTTGCATTTGAGGAGCTTTCGGCAAGAATCCGCGCGATGATAAGAAAATCGGCAGGAAACAACAGCAATGTTTATGAGATTGCGGATCTGTCGCTCGATACCAAAACGAGAGTTGTAAAAAGGGGCGGTACGGAAATACCGCTTTCGGCAAAAGAGTTTGATATACTGGAATACATGCTCCGAAACAAGGGAATCGTTCTTTCACGCGAAAAGATTGAGAACCATGTGTGGAACTTCGATTATTCGGGGGGTACGAATGTTGTGGACGTTTATATACGTTATCTGCGTAAGAAAATCGATGATGATTATGATGTTAAGCTGATTCAGACAATACGCGGCTGCGGATATGTCCTGCGTGAAAAGGCGGAATAGATAAGTACTTCCGGTACGGTAGAGGAAAATGATATGAAAAAAATGTCTGTAAAATTAAAGGTTACACTATGGTATACCCTGATAATGGTGGTTATGTCGGGAGTAGTGCTTGCGGCGATGACATCGGTGAGCAGCGACATTGTAAAGCGTGACATTGCCGGCAGGGTTGTAAGAACCGTAAACGACAGCTCAAGAATACTTATGGGTCCCGAGCGGGAGCTTAAATTACCGACAAAATTCAGGTTTTACGAACAGGGTGTGCATATGGTATTATTTTCGCGAAACGGCGAAGTGGTGGGCGGTCAGCTGCCTTTCGGAATCGACACGGATTTCGGATTCGAGGACGACAGACTCCGCGAGGTTTCGTGGGAGGGTAACAATTATTGCATATATGACAAAAAAATTGTTTCGTCGGATAACTATTTCTGGCTTCGCGGAGTGGTATCGATAAAAGACGAGAGCTATTCGGTCAATACCGTAGTTAAAACGAACCTGCTGCTGGCGCTGATTTTGATTGCGGTGGCGTCTTTGGGCGGATATTTTATATTGAACTATGCATTTAAGCCCGTTAAAAAGATAAGCGAAACGGCAAAGCGGATAAGCACGAGCGGAAATCTTTCGCAGAGGATCGGGATAGGCGAGAGCAAAGATGAGATTACGGAGCTTGCAAATACTTTTGATGATATGCTCGAACAGCTTGAAGATACATTTGAAAAAGAAAAACAATTTACATCGGACGCATCGCATGAACTGAGAACTCCTGTTGCTGTAGTGCTTTCGGAGTGTGAATATATGCTGGACTGCGCCAAAACACCCGATGAATTTAAAGAATCTGCCGTTTCGGTGAAAAGACAGGCGGAGAGAATGTCAAAGCTGATATCCGAGCTTCTGACGATTTCGAGAATGGATAAAAATACATTACAGGTTAATTTTGAAGAGGTGGATTTGAGTGAGCTGCTCTCTTTTGTATGCGACGAACAGGAGGAGATACATTCCGAATCGCCTAAGATGATACGCGATATTGCTCCGAATATACGGGCAAGAGCCGACAGGTTCCTGCTTGCAAGGCTTTTTATTAACCTGATATCCAACGCGTACCAATACGGCAAAGACGGCAAAACTATCCTAGTCAGCTTAAAAAGCGAAGAAAAGAATATTGTTTTTTCGGTAAAGGACGAGGGAATCGGAATTGCAAAGGAAGATATAGATAAAATTTGGGAAAGGTTCTATCAGGCGGATTCATCGAGAAGTGACAACAACAGTATGGGACTGGGGCTTTCGATGGTAAAATGGATTGCCGAGTGTCATAACGGCAATGTCCGCGCAGAAAGTGAATACGGCAGGGGGAGTGAATTTATATTCACCATGCCTAAGTAGAACAAAAGGGACTGTAAAAAAATCGATTGATTTTTTACAGTCCCGTTGTTTTTTTAGGCCCTTTTATGAATTTATCTGACTTGTATTCCTGTACTTTCGCGGCGATATGCCGGTTTGCTTTTTGAAAAACGCGGAAAATTGCAGTGAGTCGGTATAGCCGATTTTTTCCGCAACATCGGTTATCGACATATCGGAATTGAGCAGCAGATCACAGGCGCGTGCAATCTTTATATTGCTTAAATACTGCTTGGGAGATATTCCCGAATATTTTTTAAAAAGCTTATAAAGATAGCGGCGGTCAATCGACAGATATTCGGAGGTGTCCTCCACGGTGATGCCTTTTGAGAAGTTATTTCGCATATACTCCTCCGCCGCAACCAAAAGCTTTCGTTTAGCTGTTTCAAGGTGTGTTACCGATTCGTTTTCAAGACAGTGAAGTGTGCGGTAAAAATAACTTTTTGCGGTTATCTGCGAAAGTATTTCGGGTGTTTGCAGGTCGGCATCTTCGGGGTATATTTCACATAATTCGTTGTGTATTCGGCTTAAAGACTCAAAATCGTACACCGATGCAGAATTGTCATCTTTGTCGATATTTAAACCTATATCGTTAAGCAATTTTTTGCAATGTATACCGTCAAAGGCAATGGTGAATATCGTAATGTTGTAAAGGAGAGGGAATGTGTTGACATAAGCTCTGCCTTTGGGGATATATTCGCCGTTGGGGGTATATGCATCCTCCATTACGAAATTCAAAGAGTCGAATATGGCATCGCGAGAGGTGTTTTTTTGTGATGCGGGGTCTGTGTTGAAAGGGCAATTTTTTGTGGATTGGAGAAATCTTACCCTAACAGATCCGTCGCCGTCGGAGAGCGAGACAAAATAAAAATTAAACGGGTTCAAACTAATCACTCCTTCTTTAAAATCTTTCGGTTTTGTCGGTATTTGCACTGTGAAAATCTTATGGTGTCATTATAACATATTTTAGAGACATTTTACAATGGTTTTTTTGATGAAATTATGGTATAGTTAAATTAAATCAGAAAAGTGCATAAAAAAGCAGGTGTGCTTGACAGAAAAATAATGTGTTTTGATTAAAATGAGTATAAATTGGAGAGATGTTCAAAAACACATATTTAAAAATGCGAAAGGAAGATACGTATGAAAAAGTTTTTGCTTGTTTTGGCAGCGTTAATGCTTGCGGCTCAAACGGTGAGCGCTCAATTTTATGATATTTCGGAAGATGAATCAAAGGATAAAATTGAGTACCTTGCCGAAAAAGGCATAATAAACGGGACGGGGGATAATATGTATACTCCCGAAAGACTCGTCACAAGAGCGGAATTTGCGGCAATGGCGGTAAGAGCGATGGGGTATAGAGGCACGGGAGAGAACAAATTTTCCGACATATCCGAAACCGATTGGTTTTATAAAGATGTTATTGCGGCGGAAAATGCCGGAGTTATTTCGGGATTTCCCGACGGAACTTTTAAGCCTTATGAAAATATAACACATGAGCAGGCAGTTAAGCTTCTGGTAAACATATACGAAAAAAATTATGCGACAGACCCGGCAGGCGATATGGCGACGATGTTTGATGATTACTACGATATATCCGATTGGGCGCGCGAGAGTGTTTCTAAAGGAACAATGCTCAGTATCGCAAGAGGATATGATAAAATGACGGTCAAAAATAACGACGGCAGCACGCTTTTCGGTGTGAGCACCGGAAATGGCGGCGATGAAAATAACTTTTCGCCGAAGATGCTGGTAAACCGTTCGCAGGCGGCAGATATGCTGTATGCACTTATCCATTCTTTGGAAATTACGGGAAAAGTAAACGTTATGTACTGATACATAAGGAGGTCAATGATGAAAAAAATGAGATTTATGGCGATTATGCTTATTGCTGCGATTTTTTCGGGCGTTATGCCGACATTTGCAGCCGGATTGAGTGAGGTGCTTATAACCGTTGATTCGGGACAGTTTACGACTACCGGAGCTTTCGGCGGTTCATCTCTTAAGGGTTATAACGGCTCATCTTCAATGTATGACGCAAATGCGGACAATGCGGAGGCAATTTTTAAGCCGATGCTCTTAAACGGCGGAAAGTATAAGATTGAAATTTATAACCTTGCACATACAACAAATACAACAAAAGCGGCGGCTGATATTTATATTGAAAACGCTCTTGCAAATACCGTCGAATTTGACCACAGAAATACCGAGTCGGGAATGATAGATTTGGGAGAATATCAGCTATCACCGGGAGACGGCGCATATGTGGTGATGAGAAAGGTAAACGGGGACGGCTTTATAAGACCGAATGCCGTGAAATTTACACTGACTGAAAAGGACGAAAACGCAGAAAGCATTGTTGAGATAAACGAACAGCCGTACGGCGAATATGTTAAAAGAACCTTGGGCGAAAAGCAGGTAGAGCTTCCCGAAATAAGCGAGAACAAAATTTACGTTTGCTCGGGTGCTCAGTCGGGGGACGGTACGGAGGCGGCTCCGTTTGCGACAATAGCCGAGGCGCAGGCAAAATTAAAGGAGCTGAGCCAAAATGGAGGACTTACAAACGGTGCAACGGTTGTAATACGCGGCGGAATCTATTCTTTGGACGATACCTTGACAATAGAGAATATGGGCGGTGCACCTATTACATATATGGCATATGAGGGAGAGGACGTAACGCTTACGGCAGGAAAGAATATTCCGTCCGACTATTTTGAGAGGGTTACAGATAAAGATGTTTTGGGAAAAATCCCGTCCGAGGCTAAGGATTATATATATTCGGCAGATTTATCGAAAGTCGGTTTGCAGAATATACCGAATATGAATTTGAGAAAAAGCACTCCCTATACTTTGGTTATGGGCGAAGAAAAGGGAACGCTTGCACGCTGGCCGAATGAGGGATACGGTGAAACGGGCGAGGTTATAGATACCGGCGCAAGAGGGGACTCAGGCCCGAGAAAAAAAGGCTTTACATATGAAATTTCAGATGCGAGACTTTTACGTTGGAAAGACGCTAAAAACGGCTGGCTTAACGGATATTGGATGACTCCGTATACAATAGATTATGCCAGTATTGCAAAAATTGATGTCGATAAGATGAGAATTGTCGGCAAGGACTGGAACGGTTTGGGAAATTACGGATATGCGAGATATTTTGCCGAAAATCTCTTGGAGGAAATTGATAAAGAGGGCGAATGGTATCTGGATACTGAGACTAACAGACTCTATATTTACCCATACGGCAAAAAGCTTGAAAGCGATGTTAAATTTGCGGCGTCAAACTACCCGGTAGTTAAGTTTACGGGCGCAACAAACGCGGTTGTGCGCGGAATAAACATTGAAGTCGGCGGAAATGACGGGGTTGTTTTTGATGAGAATACCGCAGATTGTATGCTTATCGGCGGCGAGATAAAGTACGTTTCGGGAAACGGTGCGGTAATAAACGGTACAAACAATACAGTCAGGGACTGCGATATATCTTATGTCGGCTCGCGCGGAATTGTGGTAAACGGCGGAAACGATAAAACTCTTGTCCCGGGCGGAAATGTTGTGGAGAACAATGAAATACATAATACCGGAACAGGCGGAGGAAACAAACAGGGAATAACTGTATCGGGATGCGCAAACCGCGTTTCAAATAACCATGTCTATGACATTCCGACTCACGGTATAATAGGCGGCGGAATGGAACAGATAATCGAGAATAACATTATTGAGAGAACAAATCTTGAAATGGGAGATACCGGTGGATTGTATTTTTTAAACTATGGCTTGGGCTACGGAACAAAGATCAGATACAATATCGTAAAGGATTCGGTGGGACTTATGCCGATTGCCGGATTCTCGGGCGAGGGCGCGCTGGGTATTTATATAGATGATGTTACGTCGGGGCTTGAAATTTACGGAAATGTTGTCTATAACGCGAAAGAGCCGGGAACATTTATACACGGCGGAAGATACAACAAGATCTACAATAATATGTATATAAACTGCGATATACCGATAAGGATTACAAAGACGGGCATCGCAAAATCGATTGCGGTCGGCGGAACAATATGGACAAATCTTGTGGAAAAGGACGTGGAAAACGGTCCGATCGGGCAGAAGTATCCGCAGGCGAAAGAAACCTTTGCCGATAACTTCGGCGATCCGATAAACAACACAGTTACCAATAATATAAGTTTTAACGGTGGAAACTCGGATTTTGAAAATGCTCTTGATACATACGAGGGCGGAAATTATTCGGGAAATGTACGCTTTGACGGACTCCCCGATTGCAACATGACAGATTTTTATGATTTGGATTATACAAAAATAAAAGAGCAATGCCCGGGATTTGAAGAAATTCCGTTTAAAGAAATAGGGACATATAAGGGGGGCGCAAGAACCGATACCGAATCGATAATATTCGATAACCGCGCTGACGATTTCTCGGCAACATATCCTGTAAACGGTGCAAAGGACGTAAACCCTGATGTTACGCTCAAATGGGAAAAAGGGCGCGGCGGCATACGTTCGTATGACGTGTATGTTGCAAGCGATCCGGAATTTAAAGACATAATTGCGTTTGCCGGAACGACAGACGGAGAAACAACGATGAATTTAGAATACGGAAAAACGTATTATTGGAGAGTTTCGGCGTCTCCGATGCTAAACTACGATAAGCGCTGGAACTCAAACGGTGTAATGAGCTTTACGACGGTCGGAGCTGAAGATATGCTCTACGGCGAGTATCTGTCGGCAAGGGCGCTGATGAATATATCCGATGAGGGCGAGGCAGGCGGACAGTACGAAAAAGGCGCAAAAGAGGCTTTGAGTGCGGTGACAAGTGAAACGCTTGAGGCGATAAATTCAAAGGACAGCGAGAAAATGAGTGAGATGAAGGATAAGATCCTGGCTGCAAAAAGTGAATTTATCTCAAAACGCAACAGCAAAAAGGATAATTTGCAGGTGCTTATCTATGATGATTTTGAGAATGATACGATAGGCGAACGCCCGGCGGGACTCTTCTTCAGAAGTTATTCGCCGCTTAACGTAAAGGTGGCGAAGGATCCGACAAATGCGATGAATAAGGCGTTTTTGGTAAGAGATGAGGAGACAACGCACCAGTACGGCAACAGATTCTTTGATCCGCAGGACGGATATGTTGAACTCTGCACCTCGGTTATGGCGGCACAGACAACGGGATCTGCCTCAATAGGACTCTACAAAACAGGTTATTACACAACCCAGCAGGGGACAACAGGCAGCTGCGCTGCAAGAATTGTCTTTGCATCTGACAGCTATATTTATGACGGTACGGCTAAAAAGACGAGGCTTATGAAGTATTCGGCGGATCAGTGGTATGATATTAAAGTTGAATTGAACTTAAAAGAGAAATATTATGATATTTATATAAACGGGGAGCTTGTAAAGGAAAAGGCAGAGCTTGATTCGGCAGATGTTACGAGCGTGAACCAGTTTATATTCGACACAACCGAGGGAACGTCCTCAACAAGCGCAAACCGCGGCGGATTTTATCTGGATAATATCATAGTCCGCGCGCCGGAAAATGAAGGTGCAAACCCATACCTGATGAGCCTTTCGGTTAATGGGGAGGATGTCGGCGGATTTGAGCCGGAAAAGAATGTTTACGATATTTCACTTTCAAAAGATGATTTGAAAAATGCCGAAATCAGCTATACCTGCGGCAAAGGCGCAAATGTGAATTTGTGGAAGGGCGAAAACGGTGTGTATATTACAATTGTGTCGGGGGACAGAAAATCGACATATACATATTATTTGAGACCGATTAAATAAAGAAACATTTTCAAAATATATAAACGCGAAAGATGGGGCAAGGGGCAATCGGCTCATTGCCTCGGGGCGTATTAAAAAGAAAGGAAAGAAACTATATGAAAAGATTTTCTGCATGGATTTTAACTCTTTGCATGATTTTCGCCTCGGCAGGGGTGACTTTAGCCGCCGTGCCGGGCGATGAAGTGATTGTTGGAAGAGATAATTTTCAGAAGATAAGCGGATCATGGTATACATCGGAGAATGCAAGCGGAATACACTATCAGGATAAGGGCATTTATTGCTCGGGTTCGGATAAAGCGAGCGGAAAGATTACATATAATTTAGATGCGGACGGAAGCTATGAGCTGTTCTGGTTTTTCAGCGGTCATACGGCAGATAGCGGAGAATGTGAGCTTTTAATACCTGACGCAGACGGTGAGAAAACAGCAAAATTTACCGTAAATACGGCAAAGGGCTGGAAGAGTATCGGAAGATATAATCTTGCGGCAGGTGAGGGCGCAGTTACATTAAGCTGCTCAAATCAGTCGAGATTTTCGGGCTTAAAGTTCGTATATAAAGGGAAAAATATTGATATTTCATCTAAAGTGTATACGGTGGACAATTCCGCAATGTGCATTTCAGGGATTGCATACGGAACGACAGCCGATGAGCTTTTGGATAATATCATCTGTAAAGAAATGCAGAATGCCGACGTTTATGATGTATCGGGGACAGTAAAAATCGGAATTGTTGAGGACGGCGACAGGCTGCGGATAGAAGCTGACGGAGAAACGTTTGAGTTTTACTTAAAAACTTACATAGACGGTGTGAGTTACAGCGACGATTTCAACTATAAAGATTATGAAGAATATATGTCGATTCAGTCTGCGGTGAATAAATCCGAAAATAAGAATACGTACTCCGCAGAAGATGTTGTAACTTCGGAGATTACCGAGTATAACGGCGAAAAAGTCCTTTCTATGGCGCCTAATAAGAGCAAAAAACAGGGAACGCAATACTACAGATTTAATCTTATCGGATTTGACGATATTTCTGATAAGGTTATAGTTGAGTACGATGTTATGCAGAGGAATCTGGACGAAAGAGGACTTTGGGTATATGTTGTCGGTGACTATACAAACGGCGATCAGAGCCTTATTGATAAATATGCGCTTTGGGGCTCGAATCTTGCTGCGCGCGGCACACTGATGAGAGATCTGGCTCATGCGGCAAGATGGATTTCATTTGAGGGAAAGCAGCTTATAATGGAATCGGGAAGAGTTTACCATGTAAGACAGATTATCGACTTTGACGGGGACATAGAAACTTACATAAACGGTGTAAAAGCGGCAGTTACCGATGAAAATCTTACAACGGAAAAGTCAAAGAGTATGAAAGGCTTTGGAGGTATCAAGGGACTTGGACTGGGAGTTTATCTCGAGGCATCGGGCGATTGGAGCGGCACCGACGGAAACTTTGCCGTGATGTGGGATAAGGTGAAGGTATATGAGCCGGCAAAATATGCGGCACATTTTATAAATTTGCTGCCCGAAAAAGACGAAACACCGAAAGAGGATATTGCCGAGAGGATTGCTAAGGCAAGATCGGTGGTTGAAGAGATGAAAGAGTACGGTATCGGTGAGGACGAGATTTCCAATATGGATTTGCTGGAGTATTGGGAGAGTCAGACGGCGTCTGTTAAGATAGATTCGGAGTATTTTGATGTTGATAATGACAAACATACCGTAGGCGGCATCTTAAAAAATATGACGGTGAGCGAATTTTTGGAAAAAATGAGCATCACAAAAGGATATTCGGCAGAGGTTGTCGGCAAGAGTGCTGATGATATTGTTGTAAGCGGCGATATATTGAGAGTTGAGAATCTCTTCTCAAACAAAGCGGACTTTACCTTGACCGCCGACCGCGATATTATCGTTTTAAATTATGCTTTTGCAGATGATATAATCTCGAATGTACCGTATGCGGAAAAGGTTGACGGATTTTTGGAAAATATAGTTACCGCAAAAGCTGCAAAAGCAGAGATTTACACAGGCTCGGAATTAAATACGGATACCGTGAAAAACGGGGACATATTAAGAATTACCGTAAACAATGAACAGAAAGACTATGAAATTTCGGTTATTCCGGCATCGGGTGAAAATTATATTACCGATGCGGGAGAATACACCGTTTCGGGAAATGTTATTTCGGGTATACCGTATAATACCACATTCCAACACTTTAAGGGACAGATAAAGGTATCGGATTTTGCAAGCATCTCTTATCCGTATAAAGAGGACTATACCGGATATGTGGCAGACGGTGATGAAATAACCGTTACTGCTCAAAACGGAGATGAGCGTATTTATACATTAGAGGTTTTAAACGGAAGAAATACGGCGGAGCTTTCGGGGAACGCGAAGATTGCGGTGGATTCTGTAAATCATGTGATCTCGGGCGTGACGGCAGGAATGAGCGTTGAGGATTTAAAAAATGCTCTTTCGGCAAGTAACGGAGCAACATTTGCGATATATTCGGAAAATGCGGAACCGCTGACATCGGGGACAATAAAAGGTAATGAAACCGTAAGAGTATTTTTTGAATATCCCGATCCGGGGCATGAATTTGATATTTACACGCTCTCCTGCGATGCGGAGCTTGTAAAAGAGGGGGATATTATCGTTACGGTTGAAGGTGACGGCTTTACATACACGGGTGAAAGAAATGTGAGCGGTCCTGCGGTAGAGCCGGGATATAACGGAATCACGACCGTATATATCGATAAGGGAAACGGAATATTTACGCCGAATATTGAAAAAGCGGGTGAATATGACGTATATATTTACACCTCATATCACAGCTCAAATAAGCCGTATATCGCAACCGTATATCATGACGGCGGAACGGAAGATGTAGAGATCAAGCAGAATGAGCCGACAGGTTGGAAGAAAATAGGGACATATAAATTTGCGGCAGGCAACAGCGGATATGTAGAATGTAAAAATGTTGACGGCGGCGGATTTGCCAGACTTTCTGCCGTAAAGCTTGAGAACACGGGAAGCTATAAGCTTATTTCCGAGGTGAGCGCGGTAGCGGAGGATTTATCAGCCGAACTGCATGAGGGCGTAAACAGCGGAGCTGTCGGTGAGAATACAAAAATAAAGATAAATTCCGATACGGCTCTTGCTAAGGGGGACATAAAAATAATGAGTGAATACGGCAATGCGATGGATTTTGAAATTGCCGAAGAAAACGGTTATTTTGTGATAAGCCCGAAATATAATTTGAGAAAAGAAGTTACATATTATCTGACGGTTAGCTCGGATAAGCTTTCAAAAGCGTATACATACGTTTTGGAGGGCGCACGGGACGCGGTTGAGGCAACGGCACAAATCAGCTTGGGTGAGAGTGACGGCAGTGCAAAAATCAGCATGGAGCTTAAGAATAACAGCGCCGAGGATAGAGAAGTGAAAATCTTGATTTGCGCATATTCCGATGCGTTTAATATGGAATCGTGCAAGGAAGAAAAGATTACGGTAAGTGCGGGAGAAAAAGCAAAGCTTGTATCAAGGATAAATACAAGCGCCAAAAATGTGCGCGTGTTTATATGGGATGGGGAGCTTAATCCCGTAACGAGAGTATACTACAGGTAAGAATGGAGAATGAAAGTCTGAATAAAAACGCCCATAGCACTGCTTTTTGCTCGGGGCGGTACCGCTGTACAGAGCAGTGGCGTTACCTAAATCAATGATTTAGAACGCTGTTGCATGGCTCTCGTTTCCAAATTAAAAATTTGGACTCGGGCTCAACCACTCGCTGCAAAGCAGCACTCTGAACGATTTTCTTTCAGACTTAAGTTTTGTGCCTTACGGCACGGAAAGGAATGGTTATAAAGATGAAAAAAATAACAGCATTACTTGCCGTGGGTGCGGTTTTTATAAATCTTATGCCTATGGCATTTGCCGCAAAGCTTAATATTGAGCAGGATTTTGAGGATTTTGCTCCCGATAAGACGTTTGTTTTTCAAAGCGGCGGGTATTCGATGGGCAGTGATAATACGAATTACCTGATTGTGCCGGCAAGTACGACTCAGGGAAATGCACCGGTTATCAATGTGGATTTCAATCAGGATTTTACACTCGAATTTGATACAAAAGCAATGGGGAATCAGCAGCCGATAATTGAGGCGAAGTTTACCGGGGTAAGCTACTATACACTGTTCCAGTTTTTGTCGGACGGGAGAGGCCCGATATTGAGAACAAGCGACAATTCACCGTATTTTATGTATAATACTGCGGACGAAAAGCCCGATATACAAAAATGGCATAATTTTCAGATCAGTTTCAGCTATGAGGATAAAAGCATTAAGGTGAATGTTGACGGCACACCTATAGAGAAGTTTTACGACAGGAGCTATTCGGAGTCTTTACCGACCTTCCCCGGGGCAAAGCTTGAATCTTTAAGGCTCTTCATGGACCCGACAAAGGGCGGCAGCGCTTGCTATGACAATATCCGCATATATTCGGGAAACGGCTCGTCCGGGCAGGAGTTTAATGATGATCTGTATAAAGAGGCATATCTTAAGATAGAAAAGCTCGGCGGTGTTACCGATACGGTTTCGTCCTACCCGATAGAGCAGAATCTGACAAGGGGCGAATTTTGCGAGCTGATTATGCAGACGCTGGGCTTGAACATTTCAGGAAAAGCAAGCAGTGATTTTTCGGATGTGACGGAGGATATGAGCTGTGCTGCGGCAGTGAATATGGCGGAAAAGCTGGGATTTATCGCAAAAGCGGAGTGGTTTCGCCCGAATGATTACATAAAGCTTTCCGAGGCTGTTACGATAATCTGCAATATAAACGGCTATGACCGTATGGCAGATATTTCGGGCGGCTGGCCATCGGGATATATGAATATGGCGTACGATTATAAGCTTTTGGAAAACATCAAAGTTTTGGATCAGAGCCAGTATGTGAACATGAAAGACGGATTCCTGCTTTTGGAGAATATGCTCACCGCACCGATGATGGTAAGAAAGCTTTCCTCCTCCGAAGATGTGAAAATCGAAGAGGACGAGGATATGACGATACTTTATAAGTATCATGGGTTAAAAGAGATAAAATGTTCGATTGATAAATATGACGAGAAAAGCAGAAATATAACATTTACCGAAAATAACGGAGATGAATATACGGCAGCATATGATGCAGAGAATACCGATGTTGAAGATACAATGCAGTATGCATGGGTGGATAAAGACTATGAAAGGGTGGAGTATCTTTATCCGGTAAGGGACAGCGCGGTGGTTTACGGATATATAAATGAAGTAAACGGAACCGATTCGGGAAAATTATATGCCGCAAAAGACATAAAACGCATTGCGGCAACCACCTGCGTTTCAACGCGCCTTGCCGATTCGGCAAAGATAACTCTAAATGGCAAAGCACTCACGCAGGAGATAAAGCCTGTGGGAATGTACGCAAGAATCGTTGTGGCAAAGGGCGAGATTGTAAAGATTGATTTTTACGAGCTGGAGCATGGCGGTATGATAGAGAGCGCCGGCGCAGACCGTATAGTATATGTAAACGGCGTGAGCGGATATTCTATTTTGGAGGATATTGATGACGTAGCGCCGATGAAGATAATTGCGGATAATGCGCTCGGAACAGTAAAGAGCCTTAAACAGAACACGTATTTTGATTATATGTGGGCAGACGGCGCGCTTACGGTGGTGGCGTCATCAAATAAGGCAGAGGGAACGCTGAAATCGGCATCATCGGATATGGTTATGATAGAAACCGAAAAGGGAAATATCTCCTATGACGTGGAGCGCAGCAATTTTTACATCGCATCGGGCGAGGAGGATTACAGCTCGGAATACAATGCTTCGGAGTTTATGAATTCAAGTGTTACGGTATATGCCGACTCGAACGGATATGCGCATTACATGAGAGCCGGTGAGAAAAAAGAATTTTACGGCGTTGTTGTGAGATTTGACGATGAGTGTATAGAGAGTGATAACCCCACTCTTACCGTTGCAAAAATCGAAAATGGAGAAGTTATTGAAAATGTGTATGAGGTGGATTTAAAGAGCAAGACGATCTTTTATCCCGAAGTGAGCTTTTATGACGCGGCGGCAAATGCGCGAAAGACCGACGGCAGCGGCGTATACAAGTTCAGTGCAAAAAATAACACCATAACCAAGATTGAAAAGGTAGACTGGTATAATAACTCGGCGGTGACGTTGGGAGATAAGTTCGATTACCGCGCCGTCAGAATATATTTTGACGGCAAATGGAAAGGGATAAATCAGAACAGAATCCTTCTTTTGAAGAACGGCAGAGGCGAGTTTGAAGTACAGGTTGTAAAATGGTCGGAGCTTGTGAATAAGTGGGCGAGCGGTGCGAAAGCCTTGGTTGAAAGCTCCGAGCCTATTGCAAAGATTACCGTTTTAACCGACTATGAAACGGCGGTATATAAGGACGAAACACAGTTCGGTTTTGTGCAGGATATGAAAGAGTATTACGGCGATGACGAGGAAGTGCATATCAGCTATGATATAGAAAAGCGCGGTGCGGTAAGCTCGGTTGACGCCTATGCCGATGATTTGCTGAAATACGGCGGAAAAGAGCTGAAAAAATACGATTATATAACGTATGCACCGGGATCGCTCAATAAATATTCGGCGGGCTTTGTTATAAAGGGCGTGGTGAGCCTTTCGGGAGTATGGAGCGAGGTTAGCACATCAACGCTTAAATTTACGCATATGGGAACCTACTGCGGAACGACAAACGGATATTTAAAGACTACCTTGGGCGGCGAGTATAAATATATGCTTTTGGACAGCGCGGGATATTCGATATATTCAACCGATTCCGAACATTCAAAGTTCAAGAGCGCGTCTTTGAGTGATCTGGTCGGAAAGGATCTTTGGGTAGTATCGATAGGTGACATCGTAAGAGGGATATATTTTGAAAAATAAGAAAGGACTTTGAATCAATGAAAAAGACTGTAAGTATTATTCTGGCATTGGGCTTGCTTTCGGGTGCGGCAGCGGCAGATGCGGCGCAAATGAACACAAAATGCCTTATTGATCCTATTGAAAAAACCATTATGGTAAACGGCAGCCTGAGTTCCGGTCCTGACGGCAAAATCTCGGTTTGCGTTTATGATTCGGCAGGAAATATAGTGTTTGCCGATGAGCTTATCTCGGGTGTAGACGGGGCATTTAAAACCTCCTTTAACGTAGGAGCATTTGCCGACGGCGAATACTCGGCAAAATTCAAGTCGGACGATTCGCAAGGCTCCGAATTGAGCTTTTCGGTTCCGCCGAAAGCGGATAATGCGGTAAAACTCAAATTAAAGGCGCAAAATGATATTTTCCTTATAAAAGACAATATGCCCGATGAGGATTATTCCGAAATACGCGTTAAAGCCGAAAATGCCGAATTGGTAATCGGAACGTTAAACAGCAGTGATTTTGACGCAGAAGGATTGCCGGAGGGGTATACCATAGAGGCTAAAGCCGTTGATAAGGATACAATTGCTTTTACGCTTAAAGGCTCGGGCACTGTGGAAAAAACGCATAATGTGAAAATTAAAGTAAAAAGCACGGTGATCGCCGGAGGTGCGGCAAATACAGGCTCGGACACGGTTGAGGCGGTGATATACCCCGAGGAAATCGGAAAAAAAGTAAATGTAGATAAATATGCGCTTACGGCATACATGAAGGATTCGAGAAATATCGATGCCGACAGAAGTACGTCGGAAATATCGCTTACCATGCGAAAGCTCAAAACAGACGGATTGCTGGTGCAGGGGACGGATTATGATTTATCGCTCCCGTCTGCGCTTTCGGGATTAAAATGCGAGATGGCGGCAAATAAAGCCGAAAATAAGATTCGTATAAAATTCAGCGGCAAGCCGGATGCTGCACTTTCAAATGATGAGAGCTTTAAGCTTGTGTTAAAAAGCGCTGCGGTTGAGGGCGCTGAAAGTGACAGTGATCCGATAACGGTTACTCTTAAAAAAGCGAGCGGCTCGGGCAATTCAGGCAACTCAGGCTCGGGTTCGGGTGGAGGTTCCGGCTCGGGCGGCGGATATACCGGCGGCGGAAAGACAACGGTTGATCTGACACCGACAGTTCCGGAAAAGAAAGTGTCGTTTGACGATGTTTCGGGACACTGGGCGGAAAATGAGATATTGAAGCTTGCGGGAGACGGTTATATATCGGGTGTCGGCAATGGCTTGTTTGTACCGAACAGGAGCATAAGCCGCGCAGAGTTTATAACTTTAGCGGTTAAGGCATTCAAGATAACGGACGGGCGTTATAATAACGACTTTGAAGATGTCGCGGCTGATGCGTGGTATGCAGGAAATGTCGGAAAGGCTCTTTCGGCAGGACTTATCTCGAAGGACACGAAGTTCAGACCGAATGATCCGATAAAGCGTGAGGAAATGGTAAAGGTTATTATCGGCGGCTGGCTCATGAATAATGAAAAGCCGGAGTGGATAAATATGTCGCAATTTAACGATAAGGCAGAAATCAGCCAATGGGCGCTCGATTATCTGGATTGTGCCGTTACACTGGGGCTTATCAAGGGAGACAACAATAATAACTTTAACCCTAAAAAGAGCACAACAAGAGCAGAGGCGGCAACGATATTCTACAGATTACTGTACTTAAACTAAGACTATGAAAAAGATAATTATGATAATTTTGGCGCTGACGCTCTTTGCCGCGCCCGCGTATGCCGAGAATCTGAACAGACAGGAGCTGGCGGAAACAGTGTTTTCCGTAATCAAATATTGCAATTGGGAGGATTTGCCGAGCGGTACGGATAAAACCGATGCACTTTGTGCCGCACTTTCATGCGGACTCATTGAAAATTCTTCCGATGAGGGCTTTTATACCGAAAAAAACGTCACCAACATGGAGTTTACAAAATGCATGGTGGCGGCATGGGAGATACGCTTCGGAGGAATAGACGGCGCAGGCATGGGAGCAAGCTTTTCGGATTATTCCGATATGAGTGAATATGAAAAAGGCATACTTGATAAGGCGGTAATGCTCGGTATTGTAAAAAACGGCACAAAGTTTTCAAAGGATTCGGCAATATCAAAGGAAAATGCGGAAGATTTTGGAGAAAAACTGATTGCAAATGCCGAAATAATGAAATCGTACGGCATGGGCGATGAGGCGGCGTCTTTTAGAAACGACTGCAAAATTGTGGGCAGTGCGGAGAGCGGCAGGATTTACTTTTATAAAACCTATAATAAGCCGCCGGAGTTCGATAAGGCGAGCTTGGTGGTTGCACTCTATGACGGCGCAAGGCTTGTAGATGTTTCGTGCAAAAATTATACGGGACTTTGTGAAAATGAGTTCAGTATTCTGCATGCAAGCGTTTTAGTGCCGCAAAAAGACGGTGAATATAGGGTAAAGGCTTTTATGCTTGACAGTTTGCAGGGCTTAAAGCCGATTTATGAATACAAACTGATATAGGTAAAATGTAAGTTTTACAAATACCTGATATAAACCGATACGTTAGGAGGCGGTGCTTTGAAAAAGAAGATTTGTATAGCGTGGGTATGTATGTTTTTGGTATCGTTTATTGTGCCGCCGGTGATGGCGGAGGATACCGCGGCTGTGTATACGACCAAAAGCGAATATTACAGCGAGAGCGGAACATGGTACGAAAGCCCGGGTTTGAGCGGATATACCGCGGTAAAGTCAAGGTATGCGTCGGGTGCAGACGCCTTTGCCGAGTGGAATATAAAAATAGAAAAGGGCGGATATTACCGCGTTTCTTTCTATAATATACTGCACTCGTCAAACGGCAAAGAAGTAGTCTGCATAACAGAGGCAAACGGCGAGGAAAAAAGTCTGACATTTACGCACAGAGGCGATAATTCAAAAAGCGGATTTGAAAATCTGGGACTCTATGAACTATCGGCAGGGGCGGTTATGAAAGTACAACTGAAACTAAAGGACGGAAACGGATTTTTGCGTGCCGATTCTGTTAAGCTGGAGTGCTTCCCGTACAAAGAAGAGCGTATTTTTGGAAAAAATGATTTTTCCGAGAACGCCGGGACATGGAATACATCGTCACTTTTAGGATATAGAGGAACACAGTCGAAGTATGGCATGAATAATCCGCGAGGACGGTGGAATCTGAAAATAAATAAAACGGGACTTGCGGATTTGTACATATACAATCTTACGGATAGCGGCAATACCGCCGAAATGAATGTGGTATATAACGATTCGGACGGAGAAAAACACGAATTTAACATAGCACACAAGGGTGAGCGGAGCAGCAGCGAGCTTATTCATCTCGGGTGCTATGATTTTGAAAATTCGGGTACGGAATATGTGGAGGTATATTCTTCGGGCGGCGGTTATATGAGGATAAACATGCTTTTGGTGCAGTTTTACAGTGCAAGCTTTCCTGAGACGGAAGAAACGGAGTATAAAAAAAGAAAGCTTTCCAAAAAAGAAGTGCAGGAATATGAGCCGTCGGAAAATGCCGAAGTGATTTATGTTAAGCCGAATGCCTCGGGTGGAGACGGCAGCAGGGAAAAGCCGTACGGCACGGTAAAAGAGGCGCAGGAGGCGGTAAGGGCGATTAAAAATGCGGGTTATCCTAAAGACGGCGTGTGCGTAAAGCTTTTATCGGGGACATATGTAACAGATACTCTGAATTTTTCGGCAGAGGATTCGGGAACCGAGGAGGCGCCGATATACTGGATAGGAGAAGAAGGTGCGGTTATTACAACCGCGGAGAAGATACCGAAAAGCAGTTTTTCAAAGGTTACGGATAAGGCGGTTTTAGATAGAATACCGGCAGCGGCAAGAGATAGTGTATATAAAGCTGCGCTATCTCAAAAAGATATGGCGAAGATGAATATTTCGTCACCGTATGTCGTGAGCTTTGACGGTACGCCGGGAGAACTTTCGCATTGGCCGAATTCGGGTTTTGAGAGATCGGCTGATCTGACCGATATAGGCACAAGAGCTGACGGCGGCACAAGACAGCGCGGATTCGGCTACAGAATAAACGATGAACATACATTTTTATGGAAGAACGAGCCGCAGGGGTATCTGTGCGGATACTGGATGACTCCGTATACAATGGATTTTGTCAGGATTGCCGAGGTTGACACAAAAGATATGAAGATTACCGGCGCAAACGGTACGGCTTTGGGAGCATATGAAAATGCAAGGTACCGCGCGGTAAATATGATGTGTGAGCTGGACAGCGGCGGCGAGTGGTATATCGAGGACGGTATATTTTATGCCGTTATGCCGGAGCTTTGCGAAAATGTATATATTTCGTATAAAGGAAACGGGATTTTGAGAATAAGCGGCAGTCATGATATTATATTTAAGAATATCGGTTTTAAAGACTGCATGGGTACGGCGGTGACGGTTGCGTCAAATTCAAAAAGATGTGCCGTTATCGGCTCGGAAGTGAAAAATACATCGGGAACAGGCGTTTATGTAAACGGTGAAGAGTGCTTTGTGCGTGATTCGGATATTTCATATACGGGCGGCGTCGGAATAGAGGTTGTGGGAGGCAATGAATACAGACTGATTCCTGCCGGAAACTATGCCGAGAATAATACCGTTACCAAAACCGGCAGAAGCATGAACCGCAAGAGCGCGGTTGTGGTATCGGGCTGTGCAAACCGTATTTCAAATAATCATATTTACGATGTTCCGACACAGGGGATTTCGTGCGGCGGCATGGAGAATATAATCGAGAAGAATATAGTCGAGCGCACAAACCTTGAGATGGGCGATACCGGCGGAATATATTTTCTCAACTACGGCATGGGATACGGTACGAAGATCAGGTATAATATCGTAAAAGACTCGGTCGGGATCGGCTATGAAAAGGGATTTACCGCCGAGGGCGCGTTGGGGATATATATCGATGATATGTCGAGCGGTGTTGAGGTTATGGGAAATATCATCTATAATGTGCGCGAACCCGCAATTTTCGGTCACGGAGGCAGGTATCTTACTTTTAACAACAATGTTATTATAAACTGCGATGAGTCGATACGTCTTACAAAAACAGGCATTGCCAAGAACCTTGATATAAATTCCGGCGTTTCTGCGCAAAATATAAGAAAGTACGATAACGATACGGTTCGTGAAAAATATCCCGAGGCGATAGCGGCTCTTGAAGATGATTTCGGAGATCCGAAGTATAACACGGTAACAAATAATGTGGTTTACAATTCCGATCCGGTTGAGATAAAATCTGTCGGGCAATATTTGGGAACGGTATCGGGAAATTTAGAGTATAAAAATATGCCGGCAACCGCCTGCACCGATTTTTATGATCTGGATTTTTCCGAGATAGTCTTGGAAAACCCCGATTTTGTTCCGATAGATATTTCAGAAATCGGTACATATTCGGGAGGCGCTCGGAAAAACAGCGAAGAGATTATATTTGATAACAGCTGTGAGCCGTTCTCTCTTACGTATCCCGAAAACGGGGAGAAAGATGTAAGCGAGAATGTGCGATTAAAATGGGAAAATAACGGCGGAATAAAAAAGAGCATTGTGTATATTTCGGAAAAGCCCGACATGAGCTTTGCTGCGCTTTATGAAACGGCGGAAAATTCTATAGAGCTATCGTTGGAATACGGAAAAACATATTATTGGCGTGTGGCAAATGAGCCGTTTCTGGATTATTCATCACGAATGAATGAGAACGAAATATTTTCCTTTACTACCGTCGGCTATTCCGATAAGTGTGCCGCACTTGAAAAAAGTATGGATTTTTTGATTGATTCGGCAGACGGGACGCAATTTGAAAAAGAAGATACGGATTTATTAAAAGAAAAGCTTGCAGCTTTTTCCGAAATGGGAGAAACGCTTGAGGCGGTGGAATTTGCAGAAGCTGCAATTGATGAAGTTCTGCAAAAGAAAAAGCGGAATTATGAGCTTGATACCGCAATATTTGACGATTATTCGCTTGATACGGTCGGAGAAAAGCCGTTCGGGCTTTTTCAAAGAAGTACAGGGAATCTGGATATAAAAGCAGCACTTTTGCCGGGAACGCAAAATATAGGCGTAAAATTTAACGATACAGATGAGTTTTCGCATTATGCCGCAAGATATTTCTACCCCGAGAAGGACTATGTTGAATTTGCGACAAGGGTTATACCCGAAACGGAGAGCGGAATTTTTTCAATGAGTATTGTAAAGGCAAGGTGCCACGGCACACGTGACGGAATATCTACCGGAAATGCGGCGAGAGTCATATTCGGCTCGGACGGTGTGATTTATGCGGACGCGAAAAAAGAATATCCGATCGGAGAATATCTTGCCGGCAGAAGTTATGATGTAAAAATCGCGCTTGATCTGAAAAATAAGGTCTATAGCGTATATCTGGATAACGAGCTTAAAAAAGCCGATATTCCGATAGGCTGTGAAGATGCCTGCGAGGTTGGCTCGGTGATGTATGCCACAAGCGATGCAAACAGTGCAAGTGTTTCCGAAACCGGGGTTTTCTATATTGATAATACAATCGTCAGAACTCCGAGAAAATACGGCAAAAACTCGAGTCTTACCGGGGTTTTCATAAACAATGAAAAGCTGCGGACCGAAAAAAGCGTTATTGATGCGGGTTTAAAAAATACTGATAAAATCACATATACTGTCGGTGAAAATGCAAAATCAAGAATGACAAAAGAGGGAGATAAAGTGTATATTTCGGTTATCTCGGGTGATTTTGACAGTGTGAAAACGTATGTTATAAAATAAGTATACTGCTCTTTTAAAAAGGGTGTATAATAGATAAAATTAGGTAATTGTAAAACTAACGTTTTCCAATTAAAATTCTTGGGTAGAAATAAAAAGTTCCGGCTGATTTTAATTTTACGACAGGTTGAAACTTTTTATTTCAGCCAAAAATGACGCACATGTCGTCATTTTTGATTATAAATCAGGGGTTGGCACCCCCGATACCTCCCATAAGAATTGTAAGTAATTGTAAAATTAACATTTTACAATTACCTAATAAATAAAATTTAAAGGAGGAAAAAAGATGAAAAGGACAATGAGTTTGGTTACGGCGCTTGCAATATGTGCTTTGCAGTGCCCGAGCATTGCAAGTGCGCAGGAAGATGATTATTCTGCGTATTTTGCGGACAAAAGCGAAATCAATTGTGTCGCAATCGGAGGATCGATTACGGCGGCAGGAGGCATATCCGCCTCTTGGGGAAGTAAAGTCAGCACATGGCTTGGAGAAAAGACAGGGAAAAAGGTGAACTTTTATAATGCGGGTATCGGAGGAACAGGCTCGGATTTCGGTATTACAAGACTTTACGACGATGTTGTGTCACGCGATCCGGATATTGTATTTGTTGAATTTTCGGTAAATGACCGCGCGATCTATAACGAATCCGCAACGGACGCTTCGGGTGAGGCAGATACCGAAATTGTATTTAATGCAGATTTGGGTAAATACGTTCTCCCGACAGACGCGGACGGAAACGAGTATTTGATTTACAACGGCAAAAAGTATACATATACGCTGAATGAGGGCAAAAGAGCTGTGGTAAAGCGCGACATGGAGGCGATAACAAGACAGCTCCTGGCGCTCCCGAAAAGACCGGTTATAATCTATAATTATGTCGGTTTCGGAGAGAACCATATCGCAAATACAAGCTCGGACGATAACAGAATCGGCAGATTGGTTATGCCGAGAGCCTGCATTGATGTGCATGAAGAAATAGCGGAGAAATACGGTATTCCGTCTATAAATATTGACAGTTACATACAAAACATCATGGTAAACGGTGCGGCTGCCTTGGACGCAAATACATATACGCAAAACGAAATATATTCGTCAACCGACTGTATTCACCCGAATACAACGGTAGGTACAACGCTTTATGCCGAATATATGGAAAAGGTTATTTCCGAGAATCCAGAGAAGTATCTGACGGTATCGGCGGCAGATGTTAATACAAAAGAAAAGGAATCAAACAATATTTATGATGATACTTTCCATACCGTTCCTTTTACGGAAGCGGAATTTTCGGGTTCAGGCTGGAAAGAGGCGTCATATAACGGAAAGCAGCATCTTAAAACCTCGGATACGGGAGATACTATAAGCTTTGATTTCTCGGGCAAGGTTGTATTTGTAAGAGGTGCGCAGATCGGAAACAGATTCAATATTACAATCACAAATGCAAATGAGGACGGCAGTGATTATATAGAGGACGTGGCAGGCTATAAGAACGCCGATACACAGTACGACATTTTGTGGAAGAAAGCGGATTTAAAAGACGGTGAACACAAAATCACAATAACACGCCTTGATTATCCGAGCGCTGATGCAGGGGATTTGGCAATTTGCGGTATTGCTGTAAACGGAGCGATACCCGAGGGCGGATTTAAGTCGCTTGCCGATTTCAGAGATGAACACCCTGAATTTGCAAAAACAATCGGCGGATTCGAGAGCGATTTTGACGGTGATCTGAAATCGTCATTTGTAGATGCCGGCTGGTCGGTGTTCAATAATGCAAAGCAGAGCGGAGATGACATAACAGTTAATGTAAAAGACGGCAGATTGGTTATGTATGGCGGAAAAGGTACCGCAGTAACACATAAGCTTGACGATAACGAGTCGGATATTATCTATTTATCGTATGAGATGGCAAATACCGTGAATTCGGGCTTGAGACTCGCCGACGGCAAGGATATCAATACCACTGAAAGATTAGGTATGTTAAAGGGAAATGCGGCAGGCGTATGGCTCAGAGACGGCTCGGGAGGAAACGGAACGGCGGCAAGATTTTCCGATACAGATGCATATTGGCCCGAAGCGGGGATTATGCACAAATATGAAATTATATTTAACTTCAAAAATAATGAGCAGAAGCTTTTTATTGACGGAACCGAGGCAACATACAAAAACGGACAAAAGACAGCGGGGGGCGGAGTGACCTTAAAAGGTACATCGCTTGCCGGTATATACCTGTTTATAGGAGAGAGCACTCCCGGCTCAAGCCCGATCTATCTTGACAACTTTACGGTAAAGAGCTATTCCGATTATGTATCGGCACAGATTATGGCATTGAATTTCTATTCGGACAACGCGCTTGAAACAGTGGATAAGCTGGAGAAAGACGTGGCATATCTTTCGCAAAACGGCAAAAAGATCACAGCTGCGGCACAGGAAAAACTCGACACGGCAAGAACGGAGATTGAGAAGATAAACGCTATGACACCGGCATTTGATGCATCAGACCTTAATTCAAACCTTGTCGGTGTAAAGGAATTGTTTACATTAAAAGACGGCATCGAAGTAAGCTCGATTACTTTGGACGAAAAGGAACTTACCGAGGGTACGGACTATGAAGTAAACGGTGCAAAATACCTTTTTGACGGACAGCTTTTTGCAAATGCAGGAACAAAGATTTTTAAAGTGACTGCTTCGGACGGGGCAGAATATCTGAACAGAATAACAATCAGAAATCCCGAAAAGATAATGATTCTGACACACCGCGACAATACAGAAAAAGCCGGAAATACACAGCAGACAAATTCGGCAATCAAGGGTTACAGCGGAAACAGCAATAATATATTCCAGGTGTATGACGGCAGTGTATCGCCATATGTCAAGTGGCTCGGAGGAGAAAATATTACCGGAACATACAGTGTCGATTGGTTTGATATTAATGCAACAATAAAAGGAAGACAATATGCACAGCCGAAATTAAATGCCGAGATTAAATCAAAAACGGGTATAAAATCTTTTAGCTTTGATACTACGCGTGATGATTCGTGGCATAATATCGGGACATATACATTTAACGGAACTGAAGATGAATATATAAAGGTTTCGCCGGGAAGCACTGTCGGAATGGGAACAAGATTCTTTGCAGAAGTTATCCGTCTGAGCGAAACCTATGACGATAACGTATTGCTCTCAGAATTTGCATCGTTGCCGCAGGAGATAACAATTGAAACCGCGGCAGACGGATATACCGGAATAGCAAAGGTTGTAACTCTTTCGGAGGCAATTGATGAGAAGTTTATTTTGGGATTGAATGTTGACGGAAGTCAGGTTGATTTTGAAATAAAGGGTAATAAAATTCTTATACCGGAAAATGTGCTTTCCGAAGAGGGTGAACACAGTGTTTATCTTGAACTTATAAACGGTACAAAGTCAAATACCGTTACATTTACTCTGACAGCACCCGAAAAGATAGATTATCCGCTGAGCGCGGCAGAGCTTTCCGAGGGTATAGGCACAGTAAGAGCGGGTGCAGGTCACAGCAGATACGGCAAAGAGGGTACAACAAAGGTTACACCTGAAAATATAGTTGCTCCCGAGGGCACAAGCCTTGACGATTATATGTATGTAAAATGGGAAATCGGCAATATTGCAGAGGGTGATTACCTTGTTGATACATGGCTCCCGTCAGGCTGGCTCGGAACCGAGTGCAAGGTATTGGTTGTATCCGACGGCGGTGCGAAAGAAACGGTTTATCACAGCCTGCATGCAAATAATCTTGCAGAAACTGTAGATATGCACACGGAATTTTATCTGGGTAACGGTGCAAAAATTCACTTTACAGGTAATGGCAGCGAATATATAAAGATTATGCCGGACGATGATTGGGCAATTCACGGCGGACGTTATCTCATGATCGATTCTGTTCGTCTTACACCGTGGTATGATATGGACAGCATCTATAATGATTTCTACGGTGACGGTGTGATCCAAAAGGGAGAGTCAAGCGTTAAGGATAACGTGGTTTATCAGCCGTTTACATCGAAGTATGCGATGCATAAATACGGATATACCGCAATACTTGCAGTTTATGATGCGGACGGCAGATTGACCGATTGCATAAGAAAAGATAATATTATGCTGTATGACGGTGATACGACAATGGAGGCAAGATTCAACCTGGCAGAAAGCGGAATCGACCTGACGGGAAAGACATATAAAGTGTTCTTGTGGGGCGGAGATGCAGAGCCTGATAATGATACATCTATGGTACCGTATGTAAAGTAAAGTAAAGTAAAAGGGGCTGTAAAAAAACGGAGCGCAGGAAAAGAATTATAGCAAATAATTGTTGCGGTTTGTTTTTTAAGGCAAAAATCAAAGGCTGTTTAAAAAATCAATTGATTTTTTAAACAGCCCCTTTTTTATTCTGTCATAACGGAGGGATATGTTTCTGTGATTTTTCGGGTGTCGGTATCGCGTATCTTTTTTCGCAGTGCCAAAACCTTTGACGGTGCAACCGACAGCTCGTCAATACCGCATTTTATGAAAAACTCGGTTAAGCTTGTGTCCGATGCCGCCTCGCCGCATATTCCCGCCCATATTCCGTTTGCGTGCGCATTGGATACGGTTTTGGCTATTAAATCAAGCACCGATTTGTGATACGGTGTGCATATATTCTCAAGCTTGGGGTTTTGCCTGTCGGCGGCCAAGGTGTATTGCACGAGATCATTTGTGCCGATGCTGAAAAAATCCACCTCTTTTGCTAAAATATCGCTTATAAGCGCCGCGGCGGGGGTTTCTATCATTATGCCAAACTCTGTTTTGGGATTAAAGGGCGTATTGCTTTTGGTAAGCTCTGTTTTTATATCGTTTATGATTTTTTTGACGCGCAAAACTTCATCTTTAGATACAATCATCGGTACCATAACAGCGACATCGCCGAAAGCGGAGGCGCGGTACAGTGCACGCAGCTGAGTTTTAAATATTTCTTCACGCTCCAGGCATATTCTTACGGCGCGGTACCCCAATGCCGGGTTTTCCTCGTGTTCGAGATTGAAATAATCTATCTGTTTGTCCGCGCCTATATCCATTGTACGGATTACAACCTTTTTGCCTGCCATATTCTGTACGACGTTTTTGTATACGGCGAACTGCTCGTTCTCATCGGGGTAATCCTTGTTTTTCAGGTATAAAAATTCACTTCGGAATAAGCCTATTCCGTCGGCATCATTTTTTAAAACGTCACCGACATCGCCAAGACCGCCTATGTTGGCATAGACATTCACTCTTTTGCCGTCAACGGTTTTGCTTTCCTGCCCTTTTAAGAGCTGCAAAAGACGCTTTTGCTCTTCGTCCTCTCTTTTTTTCATTTGCATCTGTTCGGTTGTTGCCGCGTCGGGTTCAATATAGATTATTCCGTTAAATCCGTCAACTATCGCAAATTTTCCGTCAAATTCGGTAAGATCCCTGCCGATGCCGACTATTGCCGGAATATTCATGGTACGTGCAAGTATTGCGGTATGTGAATTTATCGAGCCTTTTTTTGTGATAAAGGCAAGAACCTTGCTTTTATCCATCTGAACTGTTTCGCTCGGCAAAAGATCGTCGGCGGCAATTATCTTTGCCGTGTCGCTTTTGGCGTCATTGCTCTTGCCGCCCAAAATATCCAGCAGACGGTCGGATATATCGCGGACATCGGAGGCACGCTCGCGCATATAGCTGTCGTCCATTGAGCGGAACATTTCGGAAAAGTTATCGCAGGTTACGCCGATTGCGTATTCTGCGTTGACCTCCTCATTTTTGATGATGTTTTCGATGGATTCGGAAAAGTCCTCATCTTCGAGCATCATGTGATGTATTGAAAAGATTGCGGCGTTGCTTTCGCCGACATTGCGGCAGGCGTCTTTGTATAATTTATCAAGCTCTGCCTCGGCTGATTCACGCGCGTTGAAAAAGCGCTTTATTTCGGCAGCGGTGTCCGATACTTTATAGCGTACCACCTGCCTCGGCTTTTTGTTATATACGTCGATATTGCCTATTGCAACACCGCCGTACACACTCTTACCCTTTATTACAAACATAAAATTATCTCCTTTGACTGCAAGCATTTTTGAATATTGTTATTTTGCGGAAAAAGAAACAATGTTATTCAGAAAAATGCAAAAACGGCATTTTTATATTGACAAATTTTTGCTGTAAGTGTATAATATGCTTATACAAAACGGAAAATTTTTGTTTTTACCGTTGATGCGCCGAAGGGAAGATTAAAATGAAAAAGCGAAGTGTTATTTTTATATTTTTGATTCTTATATTATTTGGTGTTTTATATTTTAAAACAGATAAAAAAGAGCAGGATAATAATTTATTGAAGAATGAGGAAAAATATGAGATTATTAATCCTGAGGGAAATACGGTTGAAACAAGAATAGTTGTTCCTCTGGGGTTTAAACGTATGGATACGGGAGATTTCGGCAGATTTTTGCGCGAATATCCGGTAAAAGAAGATAAAGGTCCGGTTTTACTATATAACGGTGAAAAAAAGAGAAATCAGAAGGCGCACGCAGCGGTTTTAAATCTTCCGATAGAACCCGAAAATTTACAGCAATGTGCAGATTCGGTCATGCGGATATATGCTGAATATTTTTGGCAGAGGGGAGAATATGAAAAGATTGCGTTTCACTTTACAGACGGCTTTTTAGCCGAATATTCAAAATGGAGAGATGGATTCAGAATAAAGATAGAAGGTAATAAAGAAAGCTGGATTAAATCAAAAGAGCCGGATTCGTCTTATGAATGTTTTCAGTCATTTATGCGTTTGGTATTTTCCTATGCCGGGACTCTTTCGATGGAAAATGAGGCTCAAAAAATCGAATTTTCACAGATTGCACCGGGGGATGTTTTCCTGCAAGGAGGAAGCCCGGGACACGTGGTTATGGTGCTTGATATTTGTGAGAATGAAAATGGCAAAAAGGCAATTCTGCTCGCACAGGGGTATATGCCGGCACAGGAATTTCATATATTGAAAAACCCGGAACACGGAGATGATCCGTGGTACTATGAAGATGAAATTACATACCCTTTAAAAACGCCGGAATATACGTTTGAAAAAGAGAGTCTGAAGCATCTTTGCTATTTGGATTAAATATTTTGATAAAACAGGAAAACTGAAGAAATCTTTTCATTGACTTAAAACGCTTTTTGAGGTATAATAGAGATAGTTGTACTTTTTGTGCCGCAAAACGGCGGAAAGGAAGAAGAAAGATGGATAAAAGAAAAGTTCTTATAATAGAAGATGAACAGCCGATAGTTGAAATTTTGAAGTTTAATCTTGAAAAGGAAGGCTATGAGGTTGATTTTGCACTTGACGGAGTAAGCGGATTTAATAAGGCGCTAAACGAAGGGTGCGATTTGATTTTGCTTGACGTAATGCTCCCGGGAATGGACGGATTTGAAGTATGCAGGAGAGTGCGCGAAAAATCAAATGTGCCGATAATTATGCTTACGGCAAGAGAAGAAGAAGTGGACAAGGTTTTAGGACTGGAGCTGGGCGCGGACGATTACATGACAAAGCCGTTTTCGATAAGAGAGCTTACGGCAAGAGTCAAGGCAAACCTGCGCAGAATTGCCGGAGATCCGAGCGCGGCGCAGAGTCTTAAAGAGGATTCAAATGTGATAGTGTCGGGAGAGCTGACGATCAATACCGAAAGATACGAGGTTCAAAAGCGCGGAAAGGTTATAGAGATAACATTAAGGGAATTTGAGCTTTTGAAATTTTTGGCAACACAGCCCGAGAAAATCTTTACAAGAGAAAAGCTTTTGGAAAAGGTATGGGGATATGAATACTACGGCGATGTCAGAACGGTTGACGTTACGGTAAGAAGGCTCAGGGAGAAAATCGAGGACGATCCCGGAATGCCGCGATATATCGTAACCAAACGCGGAGTGGGATATTATTTTAATAAGGCGTGAGCAGATGTTTAAAAGTATTCAATATAAGATAGTTCTTATTTTTGTCCTGCTTACTCTGTCGATCACAACCGTTATAGGTTCATTTACGATAATAAATATTGTGAGCTTTTATAACGATGAGTTTTCGGTGATGATGGAGCAGGTGTTTGACGATGATCTGATATATCAGCTCAAAAAAACCGCACAGGCGGACGGAAACCCCGAGGGAATAGAGGATACGATAAGGACCTATATCGGACCGCTGGGGATAGATACCTACAGATTCTACTGTATACTTGACGGCGCGACGGGAAATGTTATATACACCTCGGACGAGGCAAAAAGCAGGAATATGGACATTACCGATAACGTTATTACCGCAATGTCGGGAAGAATCGGCAATGAAACAAGCCCGAATAAGGCATACATGGACTATGCTGTGCCGATAATGGAGGAGGACGTCTGCAAGTATATCGTGTATATACGCGATACGAAAGAGGAACTGCAAAGCGTTACTCAGAATGTACTTGCAATTGTATTGCAGGCGGTGCTGGTGTCGGTAATAACCGCTATAATTATCGGTTATCTTTTAAGCCGTACGATAACAGCGCCTATAATTAAGCTGACACAAAAGGCGGAGAGGCTTGCCGAGGGTAATTTCGATTCGATGGAGGAATCGGAGGCTGACGATGAAATCGGTAAGCTTACGAATACATTCCGCTCAATGGCATATACTTTAAATGAGACTATTGATGAGGTAAATTCGGAAAAGACCAAGATAGAAACGCTTCTTGAAAACATGACGGACGGTATATTGGCGTTTAATCTGGACGGAAGTCTGATACATATAAATCCGGAGGCGGAAAATTTAATTAAAGGTTCGGGGGATACCGACTTTAATTCGCTTTTTAAGAATTTACAGGCAGATATTACAATGGGAGATCTGCTTTATATAAAGCACGATAAGCCGATAGAAAGACAGATTCAATATAACAACAGGTACATAAAGCTTACCTTTGCGCCGTTTAGCATTGATAATAAAATCGGCGGCGTTCTGGTAGTTCTGCATGATATTACAAAGCAGGAAAAGCTCGAATTGTCACGGCGCGAGTTTGTCGCCGACGTATCACATGAGCTGAGAACGCCTTTGGCAACGGTAAAATCATATGCCGAAACGCTGATGGATTCAGGCGTTGAGGATGCAGAGCTAAAACATAAATTCCTCTCGGTAATAGTTCGCGAAACCGACAGAATGACGAGGATAGTAAAAGATTTGCTTACACTTTCAAGGCTTGATGAGGGCGCAGAGGGTGCGAAAAATCTTGAAACTATTGACGTTAAAGCGTTTTTGAACAATATTGTGGAGAGTATGTTCATAAATGCGAAAAAGAAAAATCAGACAATTACATACAAGATCGAAAATAACGTTCCAATGATAACCACCGAAAGTGATAAATTAGAGCAGGTTATAGTAAATATTCTTTCAAATGCCATAAAATACACGCCGGAGGGCGGGCATATAAAGGTTATTTCGGGCGCTTTGTACAGTGAGATATTTATAAAGATTATCGATGACGGTATCGGTATCCCGAAAGAAAATCTTTCGAGAATATTTGAGCGTTTTTACAGAGTGGATAAGGCGAGAAGCCGTGAAACCGGCGGAACCGGACTGGGGCTTGCGATTGCAAAGCAGATTATCGAAAATCTGGGCGGCGCAATTACGATAAATTCCGAGTACGGCAAGGGGACGGAGGTTATAATTTCCATTCCGATCAAATAATGTTACCCCTTTTTAAATGACATGTAATTGACTTGTAACATAATATATGCTATAATATAGAAAATAAAGGTTTTTGGTTATAGTTTTTTAAGGAGTGAAAATAATGAAAAAGTTTATATCTGTCTTGCTTGTGACATTATCATTATTTACGGCTGTGCCGGTTGTGAGCCATGCGGCTTTCGGCGGTTCGCTGTCTTTATATGCTACGGGCAACACGGGTTCTTTGATATATATAAAAAGACCGGAATCACATTCTGCGTCAACATCGGACCGTACATATACAATTTCGGCTGTCGGAGCAAGAGGAACAAAAGTGAGAGTTTACAGATACAATCTGGGAGCAGGCACCTGTTATCTTATCAAAAACGAGGCGCAGATAGGCGCAAGCGGACTCTACAGCACAGTTGTTGACTTGACATCGGATTCAAACGTATTCTTGGTTACGGCGGAAAACGGTTCAAGCAATCAGGTTGTGAGAATTGATATAAACAAGATCAGAAAAAGTACGGTTGACAGATTGAATAACGTAACTGTTACCGTAAGAAACTTCTTTAACTGATAAGCTTTGTCGTTTTTTTGCGGCAGAATGGAGATAGTATGAAAAAAGAGCGTATAAAAAACATAGCATTGACCGTATTGGTTATTATGAATATCGTTTTGGGCTCTAAAATATTGAATGATAAAAAATTATGGCCTTCCGGCTATAATTTTTTTAGTGGAGAAAATTTCCCTGTTATAAATTTTTTCGTTAAGGATTCGGGTGAGGAAAAGGGAACGTTTGAGGGTGCGCACCGATTGACAAGACCGGAAAAGATAATTTTCAACACGGGCGATCAGACAACAAGATTTTCTCTTACTTCAAATACGCAAAGCTACTATGATGTTTCGGAGAACTGCGATGAAATAATTGTGACTGCTTTGTCAAATACCGAGAGCAGTATATCGGAGGTGGAAAAAGACGAATGGTTTTCGGCGCTTATGACGAAATCCCTGTATTTAAGCTACTTTACCGAATATAAGTTGCCGCTGTTTGCAAAATTTTTCGGCGTGCATGAGAGCGCTCTTTCGGATCATGTGAGCGAATTCTCAAATGTGGTTATTACACTCTCGGATAATGTTTCGGTGTACATTGAGGATTTAACGACGGACAGATATTACAGAGTAAAAACGGGCAGGAAATTCGAGGATTTTAAGGCATATGTTGAAGAACTGACCGCAAACCGTGATGTGAACGATGAGGGCGGCAATGCGATAAATTATTCGTTTGACCTGAATTTTGATAAGGCATTCGGTGAGCAGAAAACGATAATTTCCTCGCTTGTCCCGATCTATTCAAATACACAGAATGCCCCTGCGGTAAACATTTCATCACCGCTTGAGAATGCGGACGCGGACGGCGCGGTAATAAACAAAATTGTGCGCGCTTTTAATGTAAATGCGAATGCTGCAAAAAGATACACCGAGGCGGACGCGACTGTGGTATATGTCGAAAATAACGCTACTCTGAAAATACATACGAACGGTATGGTGGAATATAGGGCGCGTGATGACGGAATATTGCTGTCGGAATCCGATGAGAGCTACAATACGGTATTAAAGCTTAATGAATTTATCAGCAAGGTCAATACCGCGGCAGGAGTGAATGACAATATGTATCTTTCGTCAGAGCTGAGTGATGATATGTCGGAGGTTACGTTTGATTATATCTGCGAGGGTATGCCGGTGGATATTTCATGGGGAGATGCGAAAAATGCGGTATTTTGTGAAATTTCCGGCGGACATATCAAGGAATACAGACAAATTTTAAGAAATTACGAAAAGAACGGCGAGTATGTAATGACGCCGGAGTATATAAATGCCGTGGACGATACGATTCAGCAGTATTCGGGAGTGACCGGCGAAATTACAATAAATAAACTGTATCTTGCATATAAGGATACAGGGGAAAATATAACAATAACGCCGGACTGGAAAACGGAAGTCCATGCGGTAATATTAGAAGAATAGGGGGAGATTTGATTGAACTGGTACAGAGCGAAAACAATACTTATAGTCTTTTTTGTGATAACGAATATCTTCCTTTTGTATAATATTATCTTTACGGGAAGAGGCGATACATACATAAAAGATGAAATTATACTTTATACTACCGATATTTTAAAGAAAAACGGAATAGAAATGGGCACTGACATTCCAAAAAAGAAAAAATCGATAAGACAGTTTAATGCAAACAATATTGTGACCGATTACGGCGAATTTGCAAAGAGAGTGTTGGGAGAGTCTTTCAGTCAAACGGGTGAGAATGAATATAAGAGCGATGTGGGAGAGCTTTCCTTTTCAGGTGACAGATTTTTATTGAAATTAAACTCATATAAGATCGGCAAGCCGTCGAAAAACAATACTGACACGGCAAAGAATTGTCTTAAAGCGTTTAAAATCGATATATCGGACTATGTAGCTGAAGAAACTGATGACGGTGTATGTTTCAAACAGGAGATTGACGGTATGCAGGTATTTAATTCAGAGCTTTGGGTGAAGTTTTCGGGCGATAAGCTCGGAGAAATATCGGGCGTCTGGTTTGAAAAATCCTCCGATATTGCCGACTCGTCCGAAATGAAGCCGATTACCTCGGTTTTGATAGATATTCTCTCTTCGCCGGAATGTCCGAAAGAGAATGCCAAAATAACAGATCTGACTTTGGGATATATGGTTTATGATACCGAGAGCTATCATAAATCTATTATGCCGATGCCGGTATGGAAGATCAGCTTTGGGAAAGATGATTTTATTTATATGGACGCAAGAGGAAATTAAAAAAATAAAAAAATGTATTGACAAATTTAAAAGAAAGAGATATAATATAACAGTGATATATAACGGTGTTATATAAGGATATTGCATATGGAATCGGAAAATACAACTCTTTTGCAGATACATAATGCCGCAAAGGAAGAATTTATGAATAAGGGTTTTTTGTCTGCGTCTTTGCGCAATATTGTAAAGACAGCCGGCGTCACGACAGGTGCCTTTTACGGTTATTACCGCAGTAAGGAGGAGCTGTTTGCGGCATTGGTGGACGATGCGTACAAGCACTTGATGGATATGTACAAATCGGCGCTGAATGCGTTTTCCGAACTCCCGGCAGAAAAGCAGCCGGAGAATATGGGGAAAATATCGCAGGAATGTATGTTGGAGATGCTCTCGTATATGCTTGAAAATAAAGATGTATTTCACCTTCTTTTGGAATGTTCCGAGGGGACTCGATATGCTTTTATGATTGATGAGATTGTGGAACTGGAGGTTGAGGCAACGCACCGATATTATAATGTTTTAAAGGAGCTCGGAGGCAATATGCCAAAGGTGGACGAAAGGCTTGAACATATCCTGGTAACGGGCATGATGAATGCATATTTTGAGATTATTATTCATGAAATGCCGTTTGATGATGCTAAAATATATCTTCGTGAACTTAACGACTTTTACACTGCCGGTTGGCTGAAACTTATGGGATAAAAATTACAGGAGCAGCTATGTTGCTCTATAATTTTTAAATATAAGTTAGTTCATGCTAACTAACTACCTGTAAAAGTAAATAACGGTAAAGCACTGTGGTTTCGCGCTTGTACGATCCGCTTGAAAGCTCTTTACAGAATCTCGCGGCGATTATCGCGACGAACAGCAATATAGAAAGAATGAACGAGATTATGGACTGCCCAACGCAGGAGGGGAGCGAGACTCTCAATAACCAAGGCTTTGATATTGTCTTTGACCATGTCGGATTTTCTTATGACGGTGCGGAGAAAGTTCTGGAGGATGTATCGTTTATAGCAAAACAGGGCGAGGTGACAGCTCTTGTCGGCCCGTCCGGGGGCGGCAAAACGACAGTATCGCGCTTGGCGGCAAGATTTTGGGATATAAACCGCGGAAAAATAACCGTAGGCGGTATGGATATATCGAAAATTGATCCGGAAAAGCTGATGTCTTTGTATTCGATTGTTTTTCAGGATGTAACGCTTTTTGATAATACGGTTATGGAAAATATCCGTATCGGAAGAAAGGACGCAAGTGATGAGGAAGTAATTGCGGCGGCAAAGCTTGCCAATGTCGATGAAATTGTGCGGAAATTGCCGCAGGGCTGGAATACGAATATCGGTGAGAACGGCTGTGAATTGTCGGGAGGCGAGCGTCAGCGTATTTCGATTGCACGTGTGTTTTTGAAAGACGCGCCGATAATCCTGTTAGACGAGGCAACGGCGAGCCTCGATGTTGAAAATGAAACGGCAATTCAGACTGCGCTTTCAAGACTGATTGATAAAAAGACAGTTCTTATAATTGCACACAGAATGAGAACCGTTTCGGGAGCGGATAAAATTGTTGTTTTAAAGGACGGTAAAGTGAAAGAAGAGGGAAGTCCGAGTGAACTGATTGAGAAAAACGGAATATTTACACGTATGGTTAAGCTTCAGACTGAAGGGCAGAGCTGGGCAATAAAGTAGTAGGGAATGTTAGAAAACTCCGGAGCGCAAGAAAAATACATACCATAAGAAATATAATTGTTGAGGTTTAATTTTTGCTAAGGCAGAAAATCAAAAAAATGATTTTTCGTAGAAGTATTCTTTTTTCTTGCTATCAACAAACTTCGCCCTAAACGTACCCATGTACGCTGTCGGGTATCCCAAAGCTAAAGCTTTGGCTCGGTTTGTCAATTCCAAAGCTTTTTCCTATCCCTTAAGGACTTTTAAGCACTTTCAGAAAAAAATAGCGCAGAAAGACTGTAAAAGCAAATGAGCCGACTTCCTGAATTTTCAGGAAGTCGGCTCATTTAATATTTTTAAGAAAGGAAAGGAATTTTTTTAAGCTTCTGCCGCAGTTTTTCCAAGCTCTTGGCATTGGGTAAGTCCTGCATCGTCGGGGGAATCGTTAATTATCAGACCTTCGCCTGCAATAGGCTTTGCGCCTGATGCGACAACGCGTTCCTCCCAATTGCGCATCCATTCGCCGTCTCCCCAACCGTAGGAGCCGAACAATGCTATGTTCTTACCGGAGAGGTGGGGTTCAAGCTCTGTAAAGAATGGCTCAAATTCGTCCTCCTCCAGAACTTCGGCTCCCATTGCCGGGCAGCCGAGAATCAGAGTGTCATACTCTTTTGCATCGTTTGCCGAAATCTCCGATACCGTAAAATATGCAGTGTCGGGATTTACCTCTTTTGCACCTTTTAAGATAGCCTCTGCCATTGCCTCGGTATTGCCTGTGCCGCTCCAATAAATTATTGCTGTTTTACTCATATTTTTGCCTCCATTCTGCCGCTTAAATTTTGCGGCTTGTTGATTTATATACAGAACTCATCATATAGATGAAGCTGTAAACCGAAATTATACCGCACAAAATACCTGTGCAAGTGTCTGACCGCCGTAAACTCTCTTTGCGAGTGCTTTTCGGCAGGCTTTAAATCTGTGAAAAAGCTTTGCCGCCGCCTCGGGGTTATGGTAGACCTTCCATTCGCCGACCAAAAGACAGCCTTCGTTACGGTGATTGATAAAGGAATATATATCGCTCAGAGGATAGCCGAGAAAAACTCCGATTTCATGCGGAAATGCATTGTTTTTAAGCCTGTTTTTCAAGATGGCTATATATTCGTCGGTATTGTCCGAGTCGTGATAACCGTAGTACATGAGAAATTTTCTGTTTGATTTTGAGTTTAAATGCCTTTTAAGGATATTCTTTCGATAGACCATTACAAGGGCGCATTTTGGACAGTCACATACTATTTCAAGATAAATGTCCTGCGGATTAAGCTCTTTATTCAATCTTTCAATTTTGCAGTATACATCGGGAATGACCGATTTTCTGCATGATACGATATTTGACGGTTTTATCCCTGCAAGCGCCGGAGCGCATGAGCGTGCAATTATTTTTTCCAGCATTTGAAATACTCCTTTATAGTTAGTTAAAACTAACCTAATTTCAAAAAAAATATGGTATTATTAAGTTAGTCCCGACTAACTTAATAATACCATAAATACTTGTTTTTGTCAATACATTAATTCGACTTTTTATAAATATTTTTGTACTTGCTTTTCGAGTGACTCCCATGCGTCGAGTTTAACGTCGGTTTTGGCAAAAAGCTGTTTGATGTCGCGGTTTAGCGTACTTATTTCCTCTGCTGCGTTAAATGCATGGGTTGATGCGCATATTTTGCCGAGGTTGGTGGCAAACATGAACTTGAAAAAGCGCATACAAAAACGGCGGTATTTATCGCTTTCGTAATTTTTATCGGAGACCGGCAAAATTTCATGCCCGGATTTTTCAACAGCACGGTATCCTTCAATGTTGGCGTCGATCAGTCGGTTAAGAATTTCGGTGTTGTTTTTCAGCTTATGCAAATCACCGCCCGAATAATAGCAGATAAATGCGGCAGGGATAACAAATGCGGCATGGGAGAGAAGATAATCGCCCATGTTCGGTTCATAATCAACCCTGCACTTTGTTTTATCAAAGATTTCGCGGATAAATTTTTCGTTGGAGTGAGAATCGCAAAGCTGACCGATTTTGATTTTTTTGGTATCTATCGATTCAACTCGTCCGTTTCGGCGCTCGCCGGCTGTCATATAAAACGCAAACATCACATTTTTGCTCGCCAAAAGGTTTCTGTAATAGTCTGCACGCACATTGTTGCCGACCAGAACGATATTTTTCGAGCCGTTTTCCGAAATGGGTTTGATCACCGAATCCAATTGAGTATAGCGGACAACGACAAATATAACATCATAGATGTCATCTTTTTTTAATTCATCAATAACCGGAATGTGCGTAGTTGTCGGCATGAGAGAAAATGTATTTTTTATGCATAGACCGTTTTTATTTATTTCCTCTGCCCATTTGCCGCGGGCGAGCAGTGTTACGTCCTTGCCCGAACGGAATAAATCATTGGCAAGATTGCAACCCAAAACCCCGGCGCCGTAAATTAAAATTCTCATTTTTCTCACCTCTTCATATTTTTTTGCCCTACAGGCAGTAATTTCTTTGTTTTTGCATTTTCTTCGGTATCGTCCGACTCATCATATGCGTCATACGGTGCGGACGGATCGTGTACTTTTTTGCAAAACGGTGAGCATAGCTTATCCTTGTGCAGAAAAGCAAAGTCAAGATTATCGCTCCAGCCTGTATGCCCCGTGATGATAATCGGTGCCTGCTTTCTTTTTCGCAGATTTTCCTCAAGCTTTGCAAGCGATTTTACCGCAAGCTCATTGCTTTCCGCAAGTGCGCTTATAAAGCTGTATCCGCCGTCTGCGCCGAACCAGATTGTATCGCCTGTGAAAAGGCAGCGGTCGTCAATCAGGTAGACCATATGCCCCCATGTGTGTCCGGGGACGAGAATCGCCTCTATTTTGATGTCGTCTATATAGAAAATATCACCGTCTTTTAAAAGAACTTTTTCGTTGTTTATCGTGACCTGCGGCAGCTTATACATATGGTGCATTACGTTTCGCCGTACTTCACCGGTTAGATAGCGGTTTTCAATTTCGCTTATGTATAGCTTGGCATTGCGAAACAAACCGGGACTGTCCGATTCGACCGCGCCGACATGGTCGGTATCCTGGTGAGTTATAAGAATGTGTGATATTTCAGCGGGAGAAATACCGAGCCAGCGCATTTTTTCTTCAAGACGCTCATAGTTGTAGCCTGCGTCAATCATTATTGTTGTGCCGTTTTTTCTGTAAAAAAAGATATTTGCAACATATTCGCGTACACAGGCAATATTCTCATCAATCCAACCGGTGTTGAGAGGCTTGAATATTTCCTTGCCGCGATATATCAGGCTCATGGATTTTTTTTGAAACTCGGTTGCCTTTTTTGACATTTATTATACCCCCTTTTGGTAGTGACAGTCGCAGCATGAGCCGCCGGAGGCGAGTGTTTGTTCGCGTGTGAAGATTGTACCCGACATTTTTGCCATGGTGTAATCGTATTTGCACATGGCAGGGATAATCTCGCCGATTCCGAGCGTATTCATAAGCTGACAAATGCCGCAGGTGTAAAAATTTGCGGTGAAACTTTCTATGTTCTTACCCGGGACATAATCGAAAATCCACGAATAGGGATTATTTCTGCTGCGGCTTTTTTCAGCGCTCATTTTTAATTTTTGCTGATATTTCTCGGTGAATTGATTGCTGTTTTTTAAGTGTCTGCGCATAATAAAATTGTCGGATGCGCGCTCGTAATATTCGGTCATTGCATCAAGTGTCGGTTTTTTGCTCAATCCGAGATATACCGATGCAAGCATCGCGGCGCTCAGTATATTTACGATAAAACGGTCGTCTTTGTCAAACTCGGGTATGGAGGAGAGTATTTCCTTGTACTTTTTGTGAGCGCCGGTCATGATTTTTTGCGGAGCATCGTCGGTTATTAAGTGCAGCTCTCTTTTAAAGGACGGTGCAAATACTGCCCACATTGCTTTGGGTAAAAGAGCATATTTCATCTCTTTGCCTCTTTTCTGGCATATATGCAAAGACGGAATTTGCCTTTGGAATCCACTCGGACATCATCAAACCCCGTTTCACGTAAAAGCGTTTCGACTTCCTGCGGTGTATATATATTTATTCCCTTAACAATTTTACTCCAAACGCTGTCGGGATCGAATAATTCGCCTGCGATCAGAAATGTGCCGTTCGGCTTTAATACTCGCCAAACCTCACAAAATGATTTTTTAATGTCTTTCCAAAAGTAAATCGTTTCAAATGCCGTTACGATGTCAAAGCTGTTTTTGTCATACGGAATGGCATCGGCACTTCCGTATTTAACAGAGCATCTTTTGCCGAGCTCTTTGGTATTGACCTTTCGGCTTTTGTTAAGGCTCTCCTGAGATATGTCGATACCTGAAATATTGCCGCGCGGAGATAATCTGAGCATACGCTTTAAGTTCAATCCGCCGCCGCAGCCGATGTCGAGTGCGTTGGTGTCTTTTTGCCAATTGTAATGCGAAAGCGCCCATTTTGAGAGAGGAGTGTGTCCTATGTTCATATCAATCAAGATGAGCTTGCCCATAAGCCCCTCGGGCTTTTTAAAATTATCTGTCCAACTCATTTTTATACCCTCTTTCGTTAGTTTAAACTAACCATATTATAGCACATATAAAAAAATAATGCAATGCTTTTGCCGATATTTTTAAAATATTCTTTGTGCATTGCATTATGATATTCAGACGATTTTTATAAGCTCTCTTAAATCCTTTATTTCATATGTCGGTTCTTTTAATGCCGTCATGGGGAGATTTTTGGGATTGAACCAGCATGAATCCGTGCCGGAGAGTATTGCCCCGTTTATGTCCGACGAGCAGGAATCGCCTATTATGAGAGTATTGGAGCTGTTGCAGCCTGCCGCATTAAAAACATAATCAAAATATTCTTTTGCGGGCTTTTGATGCCCGACCGCCTCGGAGACGAAATATCCTTTAAAATACGGCAGTATTCCGCAATTCTCGAATCTGTTTTTCTGTGTTTTTAAAAGACCGTTTGTGATTATGTACATATCATGCGTTTTTGAAAGCTCCTTTGCAACCTCCTCGGCATGATCGACTAAAAAATACTGCCGTGAAAGCAATGCCTGATAATCCGCCTCAAGTCCTATATCGGGAGAATAGGGAATATTGAAAAAAGCCAAGGTATCGGCAAAACGTTTTTTTATTATGTCGGCTTTTTCGATTTTTTCCTGCTCGAAAAGCTTCCACAGACCGAGATTTACCTCGGAAAACTTTTTTAAAAGTTCGTCCGATACCGGAATTTCATGCTTTGAAAATGTGGATTTTAAAGCGGAGCGTTCGGCTTTTGAAAAATCGAGAAGTGTGTCGTCCGCATCGAAAAGCAAGGTGGTATATTTCATTTTGTTATGCTCCCTTCGTCAAATACATTTAAGTTTGTCATTATCTCTTTTCTTGCCTTTTGGCTGTACTGAGCATAGTAACGGTGAGTTACCTCTATATTTTTATGCCCCATAAGCTCGGCAACCATTTTTATATCCACCCCGTCCTCCAAAAGACGGCAGGCAAAGGTACGTCTTAGGGCATGGGGGCGTGTTTTGTCGGGGTGAGTGATGCCGGCGGTAAGGCAGTAGTTTCTGAGCAGCTTTTCTATACCGGCGGCGGTCATTGCGCCGAGAGTACGGCTCAAAAACAGCGGCGAGTTGCCGCTCGGGCGGATATCCTTTGTCGATTCGATATATTCGCATATCTGATTTTCCACCTGAACCGGCATGAAGATTTCCTGCTGATCTCCGCCCTTTCTCGTTACTATAAAGGACTGCGTTTCAAAATCGATATCATTTATCTTTAAGTTTACAAGCTCGGAAACACGTATTCCCGTGCCTAGATAGGTGGTAAAGATCGCTATATCGCGCAGCTTTCTCTTTTGATATTCGGTTAAGAATCTTCCCTCGTAATATTTTTCGCCGTTGTAGATTACGTCGATAAGCGCGAGCGTTTCCTGCGCGGTGAGCGGCTTTTTGATTTTTTGGTGCAGCTTTAGAAAATCCACTTTATCGGTTACATTCTGATCTATCTGCTCGGTTTTGTAAAGATAGACAAAAAGTCCGCGTACGGCTGACATTTTGCGGTTTATGCCAAACGGGGAGTTTCTGTATACCCGCGTTATAGGCTTGCCGGACGGGGAGACAGTTACCGCCTCATATTCCTTTAAGTAATTTCTGAAGCTTATAAGGTCGCTTACATTGACCTTATTTATATGTGATACCCTGATGTGCTTTATATCCTTTAATTCGGGAAATGCGGTCTGAATCAGATAGTTCAGAAAAATGCGTATATCGATAGCGTAGCCAACTTGTGTGTTTATGCTTTCGCCATCATAGTATTCTATTAAATATTCGGTCACAAACCGCGGCATTTCGCGGGTGTACTCACGAAGATATGTATATTTTCTGTTTAACGGTGTTTTATTTGCCATGCTTATTCCTCTTTCCAAAATATCTGCCGTAATTACAGCATAGGTAAAACGCTCAGATAAAAAGCAAAATCCGTATTTTACCTTTCACCCGTATATTATAGCATAAAACAGGAAAAAAATCAAATTTATTAAATTTTTTAAAATTAATTAAAATAACTATAGACTAAACGAGTAAAATATAGTAAAATATAAGAGTAAGAAATTTTGGGACGGCTGTAAAGCTTTTCCCGTGCAAGATCAGAAAAAGGAGATGTATGGAATAATGGCGATTTTAATAGACAGTGAACTCGGCAGTGTGTCGATAGACAATAATGTAATTGCGTCTATTGCCGGTGCGGTGGCGAATAAGTGCTACGGCGTGGTCGGAATGGCTGCAAAGAGCAAAAAAGACGGAATCGTAAGCCTCCTAAAGCAGGATAATATGGCAAAGGGCATTAAGATTACCGGAGAAAACGGCGGTATCGTTGTTGAGATGCATATTATCGTGGAATACGGCGTAAATATAAAGGCTATATGCGACAGCATCGTTCACAATGTGGAATACAAGCTGGAGAAAAATGTGGGACTTAAGGTTGCGGCTGTTCATGTGACGGTTGAGTCGGTAAGAGTGCAGGATTAAGATTTAGGAGGAGATTACCATTAATATTATAGATGGAAAGTTATTTGCCGATATGATGATTTCGGGGGCGAATAACTTATATAACAAACGTGCCCTTGTAGATGAACTTAATGTTTTCCCTGTACCCGACGGAGACACAGGCACAAATATGTCAATGACAGTTACCGCTATGGCGGAAAGCTTATATGAAGGTATGACTGTTACCGAGGCGGCGGATAAGATCTCTTTTGCAACACTTCGCGGAGCAAGAGGAAACTCGGGTGTTATACTTTCACAGTTTTTCAGAGGAATATCAAAAGGATTAAAGAGTAAGAAGGTATGCTCCGCAAAGGATTTTGCATTTGCATTGAAAAACGGTGCGGACGCAGCGTATAAGGCGGTTATGAACCCGACAGAGGGTACGATTCTGACCGTTGCAAAAGAGGCAGCAAAAGCCGCCGTTGCAAAAGCCGAGGCGAGCGATGATATTTCGGAGGTTTTTGAGTATCTGCTCGATAAGGGAAACAAAACCTTATCCAAAACAACAGAGATGCTCCCGGCTTTAAAACAGGCAGGCGTGGTTGATGCCGGCGGTCAGGGCTGGATGTATTTTCTCGAGGGCTGCTTTGAGGTGTTAAAGACGGGAGAAGTAATAAAAGGCGATTTGTCGGCGGCAAAGAAGAATAATACCGCGCAAATGGCAATCGATACTTCTTCTATCAAATTCATGTATTGTACGGAGTTCATCGTTGAGAAGAAAAATCCGAACGTGAATGTAGCGATGTTTAAGTCGGCTATTACCCCTAAGGGCGATTGTATGCTCGTTATTGACGATGATGAAATTGTAAAGGTGCATATTCACACCAATCATCCCGGCTTTGTGATTGAAAAAGCATTGCTTTTGGGGACACTAATCAATATCAAGATAGATAATATGAAGCATCAGCATCAAAGCCTGATAACGGAAGAACCCGAGAAAGAAGAAAAGGAAGAACCGAAAGAAAATAAACCGTATGGGTTTATAGGAGTGTGTACAGGTGACGGCCTGGAGGAGATACTAAAGAATCTCGGCACGGACGTTATCGTCAAAGGGGGACAGACAATGAACCCGAGCACCGACGATATTTTAGACGCGTCAAAAAAGGTGTATGCCGATACGATATTTGTTTTCCCGAACAATAAAAACATAATTATGGCGGCGGAGCAGGCGGCAAAAATATCGGATAAAAACATTATTGTTATCCCGTCAAAGAGTATTCCGCAGTGTGTGAGCGCTCTTATGGCATTTTCCTCCGAAAAGACGCCGGAGGAAAATGAAAAGAAAATGACATCGGCTCTTTCAAAGGTAAAGACAGCGCAAATCACTTATGCGGTTCGTGATACCGAAATTGAGGGACATAAAATAAAAGAGGGCGACATACTCGGTATAAACGAAGGAAAGATCGACTCTGTGGCAAATGACGCAAAAGCCGCGTGCATGGAGATAATGGATAAGATGCTTGACGATGACAGCGAGTATGTAACTTTCTATTACGGTGAAGATGTCGATGACTCTGCGGCGCAGGCACTTTGCGATGAGTTGGAGGAAAAATACCCCGATGTTGAGTTTGTCGCAAAAAAAGGCGGTCAGAGCTTGTATTATTACATTATATCCGTTGAATAAACAGGGGACATAAAAACTCCGAAACGCAGGAAAAAAGCAAAACACGCGCGCTATGGACAATATAATAGCTGCGGCTGTTTTGTAAATTGGTGATAGATATGAGGGACATAAAAAGTCTGACGGGAGTCGGCGAGAAACGTGCCAAGGATTTTGAGAAAAAAGGCATAAGAACGGTTGAAGAACTGCTATACTTTTTTCCGCGCGGCTATGAGGACAGAAATGAAGTGAAAAACATAGATGACTGCGCGGTCGGTGACACTGTATGCATAAAAGGGACAGTAATGGCACCTGTGCGCGAAGTGCGCATAAGAAAGAATATGACGATATATTCGATGATTGTCTGCGATGAAAGCGGCGCTATGAGCGTTATGTGGTATAATAACCGATTTGTGAAAAATCAGTTTAAAACCGATGATGTGTATATGTTTTTCGGCAAGGTTTCGGGAAAAGGCGGAAAAAAAGAGATGCAGAATCCGGTGTTTGAAAAGCCGGATAAGAATAAGTATACGGGGAGGATTGTCCCGATATATCCGCTGAGCGGTGCGCTTACGCAAAAAATTGTGCAGACCGCTATGGAGTCCGCCGTAAAATGCATGGGCGAGCTGCGGGAATATCTTCCGCATGATATACGCGAGCGGTTCAATATTTCGGAGATTAATTTTTCGATGCGAAATATTCATTTTCCCGAAAATTTCGATAATTATAGGATTGCGCGCAGACGGTTTGTGTTTGAGGAGCTTTTTATATTGCAGCTTGCATTGCTTTTGCGCCGCGGTAACAATAAAAAAAGCATAAGAGAGCCTTTTTTCGATGTGTCGTGCGTGAAAGAATTTGAGGACAGTCTGCCGTTTGAGCTAACCGGCGCGCAAAGGCGGGTTATCTCGGAAATCTGTACGGATTTTCTGAAAAATACAGCCATGAACCGACTGATTCAGGGAGATGTCGGCTCGGGTAAGACGGCCGTTGCGGCGGCGGCTATGTATGTGAGCGCAAAAAACGGGTATCAGTCGGCGATTATGGCACCGACCGAGATACTGGCAAATCAGCACTTTGAAACCTTCGGCAATTTTTTCGAGGGGACAGGCATAAGAGTCTGTCTTTTGACGGGAAATACAAAAAAGAAAAAGGAGCTTTATGAAAAAATTGCCGCAGGTGAGTTTGACGTAATTGTCGGAACGCACGCGCTGATACAAAAGGACGTGGAATATAAAAATCTCGGCTTGGTGATTGCCGATGAGCAGCACCGATTCGGAGTTAAACAGCGCGCGAGCCTTGCCGATAAGGGAGAAAATCCGCACGTGATTATAATGAGTGCGACGCCGATACCGCGGACTTTGGCGTTCATTCTCTACGGCGATTTGGATATTTCGGTAATAGACGAGCTGCCGCCGGGGAGAAAGCCTGTCGCAACATATGCGGTGGGGGATAATATGAGAAAGCGCGCGTATGCGTTTATGCAGAAGAATGTGGCGGCAGGAATGCAGTGCTATGTGGTGTGTCCGCTGATTGAGGAAACCGAGAGCGTCGATTTGAAAAATGCGTCGGATTTAAAGGATAATCTGCAAAAAGCATTTCCCGATATAACATTCGGTCTGATTCACGGAAAGATGAAAGCAAAGGAAAAAGATGAAGTAATGAGGCGCTTTGTTGACGGTGAGATCCGTGTCTTGGTTTCGACAACCGTTATTGAGGTCGGAGTAAACGTTCCGTCGGGAAATATGATGATAATTGAAAATGCCGAGCGGTTCGGACTTTCTCAGCTGCACCAGCTAAGGGGCAGAGTCGGCAGAGGTGCCGATCAGGCGTATTGCATAATGATCTGCCGCGCGGTCAATGAGGTCACAAAAAAGAGAATGGAAACGATGTGTATGTCGAATGACGGATTCTATATTTCGGAGCAGGATCTTAAGCTGCGCGGTCCGGGTGATTTCTTCGGTACACGTCAACACGGTCTGCCGGATTTGAAGATTGCCAATCTTTTTGAGGATATGGATATATTAAAGTGTGCGCAGGAGGCGGTTCGCATAATTTTGGAGGAGGATCCGAATTTGGAAAAAAATCCGGGACTGAAAAAGAGAATCGATACGATGTTTTCGGAAAATATTATTATGAATTGAATACCTTTTCTTGAAATATAAGGGGTATTTTTACATGAATTTAATAGAATTGTAAAAAAAAATAAAAAATTTTAGTATTTCCTGTTGACCTTTTGGTGATTTTAAGTTAAAATATATACATGTAACGTGGGAGGGGTGTAATTTTGAGAATTATATCGGGTACCAGGAGAGGGCAAAAGTTGACGGAATTTGAAGGCATGGATATACGCCCGACAACCGACAGGGTAAGAGAGTCGCTTTTTAATCTGATTCAGGATTATGTGCGAGGAGCAGATGTTTTGGATCTTTTTTCGGGGAGCGGAGCTTTGAGCTTTGAGGCGTTGAGCAGAGGTGCCGAAAGCGCCGTATGCGTAGATATTGATAAGCGCTCTGTTGGGGTTATAGACGAAAATTCAAAAAGGCTGAGATTTACCGATGAGATTTCCGTGGTAAATTCTTCGGCGGAGAATTTTCTGGAAAAGTCAACAAAAAGCTTCGATATAATATTTCTTGATCCGCCATACAACAAAGGTTTCATAAAGCCTGTTATATCAGCTATAGTTAAGAATAATCTATTGTCGGAGGACGGGATTATTGTTCTTGAGAGCGACAGTATCGATGAACACGGCGAGATGGACGGGCTTTGTATTTTAAAGCAAAGAAAATATGGCAGAACTTTCGTTACAATTTATCAAAGAGGTGATATGATGTGAGGATAGCTGTGTATCCGGGCAGCTTTGATCCGATCACAAACGGACATCTTGATATTATTTCGAGAGCTTCAAGACTCTATGATAAACTTATTGTCGGTGTGCTTAATAACGGTGGCAAGATACCGCTTTTTTCATCGGAGGAAAGAGTGGATATGATAAGCCATGTTACGGAAGGATTGGACAATGTTACCTGCGACGTATTTAACGGCTTGCTGGTAGATTTTGCAAAACAGAACGGCGCGACGGTTATTGTAAAGGGCTTGCGTACCGTTGCCGATTTTGAATATGAATTTCAGATGGCGCTTTTGAATAAGGCGCTTAATCCCGAGTACGAGACAATGTTTATGATGACAAATACAAAATTTTCCTACATCAGTTCGAGCATGGTCAAAGAGGTGGCGAAATATCAGGGCGTTTTGGACGGATTGGTTCCGCCGTATGTTGCGGATAAAGTAAAATTAAAATATTTAAATAAGTAAGGAGCGTTAAAAAATGGATATAATGGAAATAATTGAGATGATTGAGGAAACGGTTGATAAGGCACCGACGGTTCCCTTGAGCGGGAAAGTACTTATTGATAAGGATGACATAATGGACTATGTTCAGGAGATGCGTCTTGCATACCCCGATGAACTCAAAGAGGCGAAGTGGGTAAAGGACGAAAGACAAAGAATCCTGAGCGAGGCTGAGAATAAAGCTGATATATTGGTAAAGACAGCGGAAGAAAAGCAAAGACAGCTTGTTGAGGAAAACGAAATTTCAAAGCAGGCTAAGGAATATGCAAATAATCTTGTTAATTCGGCACAAACCCAGGCTTTGGAGATTAAAAACGACTGCAACCAGTATGTTGACGATCTTTTGGGAGATGCGGAACGCCGTCTGGAAATGCTTTTGAAGAAGGTTCATGACGATCGTATTCACTATAACAAATAAAAAGCGTAAAATTTAAATGGCTGTGCCGAAAACGGGAGGGCGTTTTGTCTCTTTTTTTGAGGTATAGCCTTTATTTGTTATGAAAAAATATTAAAACGGTAGAGGAGGTTTTTTATGTTAAGCGATATTGAAATTGCACGCGAGGCGAAGATGAAGCATATAAAAGAAGTTGCCGAAAACATAGGGATTCCGGAGGACGAGCTGGAGTTTTACGGAAAATATAAAGCGAAAATCTCAAAAGAGTGCATAAAGCGTACCGCAAAAAATCCTGACGGAAAGCTTATATTGGTGACTGCAATAAATCCGACGCCGGCAGGCGAGGGCAAGACGACAACAACGGTCGGCTTGGGCGACGCTATGCAAAGACTCGGAAAAAAATGCGTTCTGGCACTTCGCGAGCCGTCTTTGGGACCGGTTATGGGTATAAAAGGCGGAGCTGCCGGCGGCGGATACAGCCAGGTTGTGCCGATGGAGGATATAAATCTGCATTTTACCGGTGATATGCACGCAATTACGGCGGCGAACAATCTGCTCTCCGCTATGATAGATAACCATATTCATCAGGGCAATGCGCTTGATATTGACGTTACAAATATCGTGTGGAAACGCGTTTTGGATATGAATGACCGTGCACTGCGTGATGTTGTGGTATCTTTGGGCGGCAAGGTGAACGGTGTGCCGCGCGAGGACGGATTTATGATCACCGTTGCGTCCGAGATTATGGCGATTTTGTGTCTGGCGAAAGATTTGGAGGATTTAAAATACAGACTCGGCGAAATAATAATCGGCTACAACAGAAAAGGTGAGCCGGTCTATGCAAAGGAGCTTAAAGCGCAAGGCGCGATGACCGCACTTTTAAAGGATGCAATCAAGCCGAATCTTGTGCAGACATTAGAGAATACACCTTGCTTTATTCACGGGGGGCCGTTTGCGAATATCGCGCACGGCTGCAACAGCGTTACGGCGACAAAGCTGGCATTAAAGCTGGGTGATTATGCTGTGACCGAGGCAGGCTTCGGCGCTGATCTGGGCGCGGAAAAATTCATGGATATAAAATGCCGATTGGCAGGGTTAGCACCTGATGCGGTTGTTATTGTCGCGACGGTAAGAGCGCTTAAATATAACGGCGGCGTGGCAAAAACGGAGCTTAAGACACCGAATGTTGACGCGTTGGCAAAGGGAATCGTGAACCTGAAAAAGCATATTGAGAATATGCAGAAATTCGGCGTGCCGGTAGTTGTAGCGGTAAACAGATTTGAAAGCGACAGTGAGGAAGAACTGAAATTCGTGATTGACGTGTGCGCCGAATACGGTGTGGAATGTTCACTTTCGGAGGTCTTTGAAAAGGGCGGAGCCGGCGGCATCGATTTAGCGCAAAAGGTTATAGACGCAATCGAAACCCAAAAATCAGAGTATGCGCCGATTTACGATATTGATATGCCGATAAAGGATAAGATAGAAACAATCGTTAAGAAGATTTACGGCGGCGACGGAGTGATATATTCAAAAAAAGCGGAAAAAGAGATAGCAAAATTAGAGGAGTTCGGGCTGGATAAAAAGCCTGTCTGCATGGCAAAAACGCAGTATTCGCTCTCCGATGATCCGTCGCTTTTGGGACGTCCCGAAGGGTTTAAGATTACGGTATCGATGGTTCGTGTTTCAAACGGCGCGGGATTTATAGTTGTTGAAACGGGAAATATTTTGGTTATGCCGGGATTGCCGAAAAAGCCTGCCGCGGAGAATATTGATATTGATGCCGACGGCGTAATTACGGGACTTTTTTAAAATATGAGGAGGATTCTTATGGTTTATCATTCAAACAGCCCGTTGGATACGGCTTTTGCCGCAAAAGAATTTGCTAAAATTCTGCGCCCGGGAGATGTTGTATCGCTAAACGGTGATTTGGGCGCGGGAAAAACCGCGTTTGTTCAGGCTTTGGCTAAGGAACTGGGCGTAGATGACTACCTTTCGAGTCCGACTTTTACGATTGTAAATTGCTATGAGGGCAAAAATATGCCGTTTTATCATTTCGATGTGTATCGCATACAGGATATTGACGAGATGTACGAGATCGGGTATGAGGAATATATTTACGGTGACGGTGTGACGGTGATCGAATGGGCGGAGCTTATAGCGGAGATTCTCCCCGAGGATCGCTACGATATTACGATAGAAAAAGATTACGACAAGGGTGAAAATTACAGAAAAATTACCATAGAAGGTAAAGGTGAATTAAATGAAAATATTAGCTGTTGATACTTCGGATAATACGGCAACGGTGTGTGTCGCGGAGGATAACAAGCTTTTGGCGGAGTGCGTTGTGAACTACAAAAAGACTCACTCGCAGACTCTCATGCCGATGATAGATAAATGCCTGAATGATTCGGGTACGGATATTTCGCAAATCGATCTGTTTGCGGTTGCAAACGGACCGGGATCTTTTACGGGACTTAGGATCGGCGTTTCGGCGGTCAAGGGCATGGCTCATGCTCTTGATAAACCGATAATTGAGGTGAGTACACTGGAGGGTATGGCATATAATCTGTATATGTGCGCGGATATTGTATGCCCGATAATGGACGCAAGACGCTCACAGGTATATAATGCTGTATATTCATGGGATAACGGCAAGCTGAATATCCTTACGCCGCCGAGGGCACTTTCTGTTGAAGAATGTGTGGAAGATGTAAAAAAATACGGCAGAAGAGTTGTATTTTTAGGCGGCGGAGTTGATGTGCACAGGGAGTACATTACAGAGCAGATGGGAGAAAATGCGGTTTTTGCACCGTTTTCCTGCAATGCACAAAGAGCTGCGGCTTTAGCTGCTGCTGCAATGTCGCGTATTGACGAGAAAAAGACGTGCTATGAGGTTGTTCCGTTTTATTTAAGAAAGCCGCAGGCGGAAAGAGAACTGGAAGAAAAGCAAAAGGAGAGATTATAATGTTGGCAATTGGAAGCGATCACGGTGGATTTGAGCTTAAAAATCATGTAATGAAGCATTTGGACGAGTTGGGAATCGAATATAAGGATTACGGCTGCTATGATGAGAACAGCGTGGATTATCCGGACATTGCAAAGGCGGTCGGCGAGGCTGTGGCGAGCGGTGAATGCGATAGGGGAATACTTATATGCGGAACGGGAATAGGTATCTCGATTGCGGCAAATAAAATAAAAGGCATAAGGGCAGCGCTTTGCTCCGATGTATACAGCGCAAAGATGACAAAGGAGCATAATAATGCGAATATTATCTGCATGGGCGGGCGCGTAATCGGGCGCGAGCTTGCGTTTATGATTGTTGATACATGGCTTAGTGCAGAATTTCAGGGAGGCAGACATCAGGCGAGAATCGATAAGATTCATGCGCTTGAGAAGTGAGGATAAATGAAAAGTATTTTGTTTGATTTGGACGGCACAATTACCGATTCACAGAACGGGATAATAAATTCCGTTATTTATGCACTGAAAAAGTACGGCAGGGAGGTCGGCGACAGAGGCGAACTTAAAAAATTTATAGGGCCGCCTCTTGCATGGATGTTTTCTCAATACTGCGGATTTTCCGAAGAAGAAGGACAAAAGGCGGTGGAGGTTTACCGCGAGTACTATACCGTAAAAGGCATATTTGAAAACGAGGTCTATGACGGTGTGGAGGATATGCTTAAAAAGCTGCATGAGAGCGGCGCAAGGCTATATCTTGCAACATCAAAGCCACAAATTTATGCAAAGAAAATCCTTGAACATTTCGGATTGGCAAAATATTTTGACGATATTGTCGGAAGTGAGCTGGACGGCAGACGTGTCGAAAAAGATGAGATCATTGCCTGCGTTTTGAAAAAGCACGGTATAAAAGACGCGGTTATGGTCGGAGATCGCAGATTTGATATGGAGGGTGCAAAAAAGAACGCTCTTACAGCGGTCGGTGTTTTGTACGGATACGGCACAAAAGAGGAACTGGAGCAGGCAGGAGCTGACTTTATTGCAAAGAGTGTTGAAGAACTGAGTGATTATTTAAAATAAAAGAAAGCGGGGGATCTATATGAAAAAAAGAATAAGCGCGGTATGCGCAGCAGTGTGTGCGGTATTTTTAAGCGTGAGTGTATTTGCACAGACGATGTATGCACCTGACGGACGAACTGCGGAGGTGGCAGAGAGTGATGTGCAGGCATGGCAGAATGTCGGCTGGTATACATACCCTGTAATGAATGTATACGCACCCGACGGGCGGATTGTGCCGATTGCGACAGGTGATTTGCAGGATTGGGAAAGTGTCGGTTGGTATGCATATCCTGTCATGAATGTGTATGCACCTGACGGGCGGATTGTGCCGATTGCGACAGGTGATTTGCAGGATTGGCAGAGTGTCGGCTGGTATTCATATCCGGTTATGAACGTATATGCGCCCGACGGACGGATCGTGCCGATAGCGACAAGTGATTTACAGGATTGGCAGAGTGTCGGCTGGTATTCATATCCGGTTATGAACGTATACGCGCCCGACGGAAGAGTTGTGTCGATTGCAAAAAGCGATTGGGACAGCTGGAGCAAAGTAGGCTGGTATGCAACGGCAGCGGAGGCGCAGTCGAAGAATACATCGTATTCGAGCGGAGGAACTTCAAACGGCAGCGGAGGCACATGGAGCGGCAGATGGTACGGAGGTACATCGACGCAGGTTGAGGAAACGGCAGGAATAGTGTACAAAGGGAAAACAGGCACGAAATATCATAAGAAAAATTGTAAAACCCTAAAAGGCGGAGGTTATCCGATCACGTACGAAGAAGCTATAAAAGAAGGAAGAACGGCTTGTAAGGTGTGCGGCGGCTGATAAAAGTTGATATTTAAAATGAGGCTGTAAAAAAATCAATTGATTTTTTTACAGCCTTTGCTTTTTTTGTGTTCCGGAGTTTTTTAACGTCTATGTATTCTATTTTCTACTCTCTATCTTCACGCAATTCTCACATATTTCCAAAGCGGCTTTTTTATGCGATATGATTATACAGGTTTTGTCGGTGAGCTGCTTTAGGGAGATTAAAAGCTCGGATTCGGTTGCGGAGTCAAGAGCCGATGTGGATTCGTCTAAAAGAAGTATCGGTGCATCGTATAAAATCGCACGAGCGATGGATATTCTCTGCGCTTGCCCCTCGGATAAGCCAAGCCCCTTTTCGCCGATATGAGTATCAAGCCCATTGTCGAGAGTGGCGATGAAATCCCATATGCGTGCGATTTTTGCACTTTTTATTATTTCATCATCAGAAACGCCGGGGTTGGCAAATGCGATGTTTTCACGTATTGTGCCGGATAAAATGAGGTTCCCCTGCGGAACGTAGGAGAAGATTTCCCGTGTGTTGCTGCCCAATTCATACTGTGTGCCGTCTTTGCATTTGAGATATATTCTGCCGGATTTAGGGGTTAGAATCCCTAAAAGAAGCTTTATTGCTGTACTCTTGCCGGCACCCGATTCGCCTGCTATTGCGGTAAACTCACGAAGAGGTATTTTAAAGTTCATTACCGATATTTTTGAATCCTCATTATAGGAAAAATGAACGTTGTCAAACACGATTTCGGTGGCATTATCATAAACATCACCCGGAAGTGTGCAGCCGGTCAGCGGCTCTTTTTTCAGGGATTCCAGCTCAATTATACGTTCAGCCGAGGCAAATACCGAAAAGGCTTGCGGAATTAGTCCCGATATGCTCTTAAAAGGCGATTGTATCTGATTTACCAGCTGAAGAATTGCGGTTACGTCGCCGTATGTTAAAAAGCCGTGCAGGAGCCTGTACGCACCGTATGCAAGCGCGAAATAATAGCCTGCGTTAAATATGAGAAATACGGCGATGTTCGACACTACCGATACGGTTGTGCGTTTTACACGGAGTCTGTAGCTTTCCTTTTGCAGCGCCTCGCTGTGGTCAAGTACAATATTTTCGTTATTAAAGGATTTTACGACCAAGAGATTTTGCAGCATTTCGAGCATGAAAGACTGTGTGCGTCCGTTTGCCTCCTGACATTCCTTGTGCAGTACCTTAAAACGCTTACTGTATACACGCGCGCCTATTAAAAGGAAAGGCCCTACCGCGAGAATGAGAATGGCAAGAAAGCGATCGATTGTAAAAAGATATATAAATCCGCCGATGATACTTGTTAAAAAGAGCGCGGCGGAGGGGATAATCGTGATGATTCCGTTTACAATTACCGATACGTCGTTATTTATGCGGTTTAAAAGCTCGCCGGAGTGATACGCCGAAAGCGCAAGGAAGTCTTTATTGATGAGATTTCGGAAAATATCTCTTTTTAAGGAGATTTCGAGCCTTGACGATGCATGAACATTTATGTAGCTTGTAAGAATTTGCACAACCAAGCGCAGAATAAGCATGGCTGCCAATAAAATACATGCCGAAATTAGGCTCCCTTGCGAGATGCCTGTTGCGATATTTATAAGCTCTCTTGAAACCGAAACAAATTTCAGTGATAAAAGCGAGAGAAAAATGCTTGTTGCAATCAATCCTATGATATACGGAATACTTGCCTTTGAATGTGCGGCAAGCCATTTGAATGTAGTGTTTTTCACGGTATAACTCCTATTTTTTTGATAATAACTATAGTATATATCATTTTGCGGAATTTTTCAACTATTATTTTTTGTTTGTTGACAAAAGATAAAAAAAATGATAACATATAGGTAGTTTTTTGAAAGGATACAGTGAAAAAATATGAAGGTTTACAAATATCTGATGAAATATTGGTATTTTGCGATTTTGGCGCCTATATGCATGATAGGCGAGGTGACAATGGATTTATTGCAGCCGGATTTCATGTCAAAAATTATAGATGTGGGCGTTGTGGGAAAAGATGTCGGGTTTATTTTCAAAACCGGAATAATGATGCTCATATTTGCCGTGCTCGGCGGAATCGGAGGCGTACTCTCGGGAGTATTTACTAATCTTGCGGCGCAAAACTTCGGAAACGATTTGAGAAAAAAGGTATATAAGCAGGTTATGCGGCTCTCGTTTGAGCAGACCGACAAATTCACTGTCGGATCGCTTGTGACAAGACTTACGAACGACATAACGATGGTGCAGAATTTTGTTTCGGCGGCGCTGCGTATGTTTGTCAGGTCGTTTTTTATGTTTGTCGGCGGTATATTTATGATGCTGTCTTTGAACCTTACATACGGAATAGTTATCGCCTGCATATTGCCGCTTGAAATCATAGTTATATGTGTTGTTTTAAAAATTGTAAGCCCTGTTTTTGTTCAGGTACAGAAAAAGCTTGACCGTGTAAATTCGGTTGTGCAGGAGAATGTGACCGGTGCGAGAGTGGTTAAGGCATATGTGAACGAGAGCTACGAAACCGCGAGATTTTCGGCGGCAAATGATGAGCTTATGGACACCAACCTGAAGGTGGCAAAGGCGATGGCTGTAATGGGACCTGTTATGATGATACTGATGAATCTTGCGGTTGTCGGGATTATCTATGTCGGCGGTATTTCGGTTGTCGGCGGCATGGGAATCGGCTCGATTATGGCAGGCGTAAATTATTCTACCATGATCGTACATTCACTGATGATGATAAGTATGATGTTTCAGAGCGTGACGCGCGCGCGTGCGTCTGCCGGAAGAATTGCCGAGGTATTAGATACCGAGCCGACAATTCTGGGCGGTGACAAAAAGAAGTCGGATAAAAGCGGCGAGGTGGAATTTAAAAACGTGAGCTTTTATTATCCCGGATATAAGGGCAGAGCTGTTTTAAACGATATAAGCTTTAAGGCGAAAAAGGGTGAATTTGTTGCGATTCTCGGTGCGACGGGTGCCGGAAAGACTTCTTTGGTAAATCTTATTGCACGCTTTTACGACGCTTGTTCGGGGAGTGTTACGGTTGACGGGGAAGATGTGAAAAACTACGACCTTGAGGCTTTGCGTCAAAAGATAGGTATGGTTATGCAAAAAAGCGAGCTTTACTCGGGAACGATTGCCGACAATATCCGTTGGGGCAAAGAGGACGCAAGCGACGATGAGGTTATACGTGCGGCAAAAATTGCCCAGGCAGACGATTTTATAAGAGGGTTTAAAGACGGATATGATACCGTAATCGGCGAGAAAGGATCATCTCTTTCGGGCGGACAAAAGCAGAGAATATCGATTGCAAGAGCAATTTTAAAAAATCCCGAAATACTTATTTTCGACGATTCAACATCGGCACTGGATCTCGGGACGGAAAAAAGACTGCATGAGGCATTGAAAGAAAATCTTAAAAATACCACGGTTATTATGATAGCTCAAAGAGTGGTCTCGGCGCAGAATGCGGATAAAATTATAGTGCTTGATTCGGCAAAAGTCGCAGCCTCGGGAACACACGGTGAGCTTATCGAAACGAGCGGAATATACAGAGATATATACAGCTCGCAGGTACACTGATATTCATTGAAAGGACAAAAGGAAATGAGTGAAAAAACAAATATTTCAAATCAAAGACCGCCCGCTGCAATGCCGCCGGGACCGGGAAGGCGCGGCGGACACGGACCGATGATGCGCCCGACCGAAAAGCCAAAGGACGGGAAAAAGGTTTTTTTCAAGCTGGTAAAATACATATCGGGAAACAAGCATATTTTCTATATGCTTATGGCGATTACAATACTTATTACCCTTGTAAATCTTGCGATACCGAGTATTCAGGGCGCGGCGATAGATTCTGTTTTTGAGCAAGACGGAAAATTCCTGATAGATTGGGACAATTTTGTAAAAATGCTGGTGCTGCTTGCGGTTTTGTATGTTTTGGCGTCGTTATTTCAGTATTTGCAGGGACTGCTTTCGGCAAAGCTTTCGCAAATTACCGTGCGTAATATGCGAAGTGATCTGTTCGCAAAAATTGTGAAGCTCCCGATAAAATATCTCGATACCCACCAACACGGCGACATCATGAGCCGTATGACGAATGATGTGGAAAATATATCCAACAGTATTTCGCAGTCGATTGCGTCGCTTATATCGGGCGTTCTGACCATTATCGGAACATTTGTCATTATGCTTTTATACAGCCCTGTTCTGACTGCAATCAGCATGATAACGATTTTTTTGACGGCAGGAACATCGGCTGTTTTATCGAAGAAGATGCGCAGCTTTTTTACAAAGCAGCAGCGTCTGATGGGTGAGATGAACGGACATATCGAGGAGACGGTTACGGGCTTTCGTACAATTGCGGCATTCGGAAAAGAGAGAGCCGAGATGCAGGAATTTGACCGGATAAGCGATGAGCTGACGGCTTGTTCGGTAAAAGCGCAGATTCTGGGCGGCTCGATGGGACCTTTGATGAACGTAATATCGAATTTCGGCTTTTTGATGATTGCGGCATCGGGCGGTTATCTTGCGTGGAAGAACGTTATTGCGATAGGTACGATTCAGGCATTTTTGATGTACAGCAAGCAGTTCTCGCGGCCGGTAAATGAGATTGCAAACCAGTATGCGCAGATTCAGACGGCAATGGCGGGAGCCGAGCGTATTTTTGAGATAATGCAGCAGGAGGACGAGACAGATGAGGGACAAAAACGGCTTGATATAGCAGGGCGTGTGGATTTCAACAATGTTGATTTTTCATATGTCCCGGGAGAACGTGTTCTGGAAAATTTTGATCTTCACGTTGAAAAAGGGCAAAAGATTGCGCTTGTCGGCGCGACAGGCTCGGGAAAGACGACAGTGGTTAATCTTTTAACGAGATTTTATGATGTGGACGGCGGAAATATTGAAATTGACGGCGTGGATATAAGAGATATTCCGAAAGAGGATTTAAGAAAGAGTATCGCGATAGTTTTGCAGGATACGGTGCTTTTTTCGGATACGGTTGCCGATAACATCAGCTACGGAAGAAAGGACGCACCTATCGGGGATATATATGATGCGGCTAAGACGGCAAATGCCGATATATTTATAGAAAGACTTTCGCAAGGGTATGAAACGGTTTTGAAAGAATCGGGCGCAAATTTGAGTCAGGGGCAAAGACAGCTTTTGTCGATTGCGCGAGCAGTTTTGCGAAATCCGAAGATACTGATCCTCGATGAGGCAACGTCGAGTGTTGACACGAGAACAGAGATGCATATTCAGCAGGCGATGATCGAGCTGATGAAGAACAGAACGAGTATCATTATCGCACACAGGCTTTCGACTATCCGCGATGCCGACGTAATTGTTGTTTTGGAACACGGCAAAATCGCAGAGCGCGGCAATCATGAGGAGCTTTTGGCGAAAAAAGGGTGTTACTATAACTTGTATCAGAGTCAATTTGCGGGAAATAAAACCTAAATATGACGAAAATGTGAAGAATGTAAAAAAAATGAAATATTTTTTGAAATAAGGTATTGATTTTTCGGGATATGCGTGTTATAATGAAATGTATAATACCCATGTGTGGTATGTAAAGTTTTTTGAAATGGGGAAAATTTCCGAACGGGACAGCTCCGCTGCGTTTCACAAAAACGGTGCGGATTTCATATTATGTTAGTAATAATATGAAATTTGGAGGTGTCCTCTGTATGGCGAGGCTGATAATTAGCGGCGGCAATAAGCTGGAGGGCGAAATCGAGTCGCAGGGTGCGAAAAATTCCGTTTTGCCGATTCTTGCCGCGACTATTTTAAACGGAGGAAAAAATGTCATATACAATTGTCCGAAATTGAGTGACGTGCGGATAACTGTCGAGATTTTGGAGCGGCTGGGCTGTGAAGTCAAACGAATCGGGAAGGTTTTGATAGTGGATTCGGAAAATATTTCCGAATGTACCATACCCGACGATCTTATGCGCCAGATGCGCTCGTCAATAATTTTTCTGGGGGCGATTTTGGCACGCTTCGGTAAAGCCGTTGTTTCTCTGCCGGGCGGATGCGAAATCGGAAACCGTCCAATTGATCTGCATATAAAAGCGCTTAAAATGCTTGGTGCGGATATAACAGAGGTTCACGGATATATCGAATGTAGAGCCGATAAGCTTTGCGGAGAGAATATTCACCTGGATTTCCCGAGCGTCGGTGCGACCGAGAATATTATGCTTGCGGCGTGCCTTGCGGAGGGGACTACCGTTATAACCAATGCGGCAAGAGAGCCTGAAATAGTGGATCTTGAGAATTTCTTAAACAGAATGGGCGCGGATATTTCCGGTGCCGGGAGTGATGTTATCAGGATAGAGGGTGTAAAAAAGCTTTATGCCGTGGAACATTCCATCATATCTGACAGAATCGCGGGCGCTACATATTTGCTTTCGGGCGCGATAACGGGAGGAACAATAATTTTAAGAAATACCGATCCCATGTATATGGGCGCGATGATAAGCGCTCTTAAGGATATGGGGTGTCGGGTTTATTCCGAGAAAAACAGAGTTGTTTTAACGGCGCCGCCGGGAAGATTAAAAGCTCCGGCAAAGCTTGTTACTATGCCGTATCCGGGATTCCCGACAGATATACAGTCGCCGTTTATGGCGCTTTCTGCCGTTTCGGAGGGTACTGCAATTTTTGTTGAGAATATTTTTGAAAATCGGTATCAGCACGTTGAAGAACTGGTAAGAATGGGCGCCGATATTCAGGTTGACGGAAGAATTGCGGTTGTATCGGGAGTAGAGCTTTTAAGCGGTGCAAAGGTGGTAGCAAAAGAACTGCGCGGCGGTGCGGCCTTGGTGCTTGCCGGTCTGGCAGCTGAGGGAATAACTGAAATTGACAATGTGAAGTATATAGACAGAGGTTATGAAACAATAGAAAAATATCTGAATATTTGCGGAGCGAATATCAGAAGGGAGGAGTGAATCATGTGGCAGACGCGTCATCGGAAAATATAAGAAAGCGTCACATAGAACGTCAGAAAAGACGTATGCGGCAGATGAAGCGCCGCAGAATTATTACAGTGTCACTGCTTATTTCGATTGTTTTTCTCATTATAATATTTTTCACTCCTTTATTTAATATAAGAAAGATTGAGGTTGTGGGAAACTCGAAAATCGAGACGGCTCAGATAGAAGAAAATTTAACGCTTGCTCTCGGGAAAAATATTTTCCGCTACAGGAGCGGCTCGGCTGTGAAAAAAATAAAGAGTATTCCTTATGTCAGTGCGGCGTATGTAAAAAAGCACGTTTTTTCGTGTAAGCTTACCGTTACGGTTGAGGAATGTACTCCTGCGGCATATCTGGCGGTGGGAGAGAAAAGCGTTGTTTTGGACGCGAATCTGAAAGTCCTGGAGGTTTTGGACGAGGTGAAATACAATATCCCGGAGATTTTAGATGTTGTGGCAGTGGATATAAAGCCGGGAGAGAAAATAACCTTGCAGGATAACGATACGGCAAATGCGGTGAGTACGTGTATTCCCGTTTTGGTGAATGAGGGGATTATCGAGGGCGTGAAGCACATATCCTTTAAGGATCTCAAAAATGTAACATTTAATTATCAGAACAGGCTTGACGTTATCTGCGGAACCACCGATGATTTTGAGAAGAAAATTAAATTCTTCTATCAGGCGATAAATTCCAAATCTCTGACGGAAAATTCCAGAGGAACCATTGATTTGAGTGTTCCGGGGCAGGCGGTATACGATCCCTGATTGGTGAAATTGAATTAAAAAGAGCGAATTTAGTCGGTTTTTTTTGAAAAACCGAAAAAAAATTAATTAAATTGAGAATAACTATTGAATAAATTAAAAAAACATAGTAAAATGATATTAGGACAGTGCGGAATTGTGAAATGTGCATTTTATAATTTCACATTCTTAATCAGGATAAAATAAGGAGGATATACAAATGAGCAATATACAGTTAGATGTTGAAACAACACAGCCGACAGACGGCGCAAGAATTAAAGTTATAGGTGTCGGCGGCGGCGGAAACAATGCTGTTGACAGAATGATAGAGGCAGGTGTTTCAAATGCGGACTTTATTTCGATAAATACCGATTTGCAGCAGCTCAAAAACGGCAAGGCTGAAACAAAGCTCCAGATCGGAACAAAGCTTACGGCAGGTCTGGGTGCAGGTGCAAAGCCGGAGGTGGGCAAAAAAGCAGCCGAAGAACAGGAAAATGAAATAAAAGAGCTTTTGGGCAATACAGAGATGGTATTTATAACAGCCGGAATGGGCGGCGGAACCGGAACGGGTGCCGCACCGATCGTTGCAAAGATTGCAAAGGGTATGGGTATACTTACCGTTGCTGTTGTTACAAAGCCGTTCTTCTTTGAAGGACCTCAGAGAATGAAGCACGCTTTGGAGGGAATCGAGGATTTGAGCGATAATGTTGATGCAATCGTTACAATCCCGAATGATCTGCTCTTAAAGACTGCCGATAAGAAAATATCTCTTAAAGATTCATTCAAGCTGGCAGACGAAGTTTTGCGTCAGGGTGTTGAGGGTATAATCGAGGTTATCGCTCAAAACGGTCTTATCAGCTGTGACTTTGCCGATGTATGTACAATTATGCGTGATTCGGGTATTGCACATATGGGTATCGGTGTCGGCAAGGGCGAGAGTGCTGCACAGGACGCGGTACGTGCGGCTATCGAATCTCCGCTTTTGGAAACAAGTATCGCAGGTGCGTCAAACGTATTGCTTAATATTACCGGCGGTTCGGAGCTGTCGCTTGTTGATATGGAAAATGTTTCAAGCGTTGTTAAAGAGCTGGTATCACAGGACGCTACGATTATCGTGGGTACTGCGATGGACGAATCGTTAAAAGATGAAATCAAGGTTACATTGATCGCAACGGGCTTGAATGCAAATTCAAAGAGAAATATTCAGCAGCCCGGCTCATCAACGGGTACATCTGCACCGGATTTTTCAACAAAGACGGAAGGCAGAACAAATGATTTCACAAGCAGAATCCCGACATTTTCGGCAACGGACGACTCTGATGACGGAATATTCTCAAGAACCTTGAAATCGGGCGTTGAAAACATAAACGTACCGTCATTTTTGAAAAAAGACTGATAACAGGATCATGACCACTCGCATGACGGGTGGTCATGATTTTGCAAAAAGAATAAACGAGTGAGTTCGAGACCTTCCTCACTTAAAACAAAACTAAAGGAGAGATTTTTATGAAAATCAAATATGTGGCTCAGGGAGCAATAATTGCGGCAATGTATGTTGTTCTGACATATGTTGTCCATCTGTTCGGGTTGGACAGCGGCGCTGTGCAGATAAGGATTTCCGAGGCTTTGACGGCGCTTCTTTATTTTACACCGGCAGCAATTCCCGGAATGTTTCTGGGGTGTTTTTTATCAAATATATTAGTGGGCGGAATGTTTCTGGACATAGTGTTCGGAAGTCTTGCGACACTTATTGGAATGTTTTTCGGGTACAAATTGAGAAAATACAAATATGCAGTGTTGGTGCCGAATATTATCGCCAATACGATTGTTGTACCGCTTGTTTTGCAGTGGGTATACAAGGCGGACGGAGCATGGTGGTATCTGACGCTGACCGTCGGTGCGGGCGAGATTATTTCATGCGGCATTTTCGGCGCACTGCTTTTAAAAGTGCTTGAAAAAAGAGCAAAGCATATTTTTTAGATTGGAATATTACGGGGACTGTAAACTTTTGCAGTGACCTGTTAAAATACTGAATTTACAGGAGGAGCATCATGGCATACAGGGTTGTAACTAAGAAAATTTTGAATCCTCAGATTTTCCTGATGGAAATCGAGGCACCGTTGGTTGCAAAGAAAGCGGAACCGGGGCAGTTTATCATTTTGAAGATTGATGAATACGGAGAGAGAGTTCCCTTTACCGTTGCGGATTTTGACAGAGAAAAGGGAACGGTTACGATAATTGTACAGATCGTCGGAAAGACAACTAAGGATCTGTCGGCTATAGAAGAAGGCGACGAGATTATGGATTTTGCAGGTCCTCTGGGACTTGCAACGGAGCTTGAGGGACTAAAAAAGGTTGCGGTAATCGGCGGCGGTCTGGGTACGGCAATAGCATATCCGCAGGCGAAAAAGCTGCACTCTTTGGGTGCCGAGGTTGATGTTATAACAGGTTTTCGCGATAAGAGCCTGATTATATTGGAGGACGAGCTTAAAAAGGTTTCGGATAGGCTGGTTGTTACGACAGATGACGGATCAAACGGCACAAAGGGCTTTGTTACCGACCGCCTGAAAGAGCTTATCGAGGCGGGAAATAAATACGATACCGTTATTGCGATAGGTCCGCTTGTTATGATGCGAGCGGTCTGTAATCTTACAAAGGAGTACGGAATCAAGACGATAGTCAGCATGAACCCCGTAATGATTGACGGGACGGGAATGTGCGGCGGCTGCCGTGTGATTGTGGACGGCAAGACAAAGTTTGCGTGTGTTGACGGCCCTGACTTTGACGGTCATTTGATAGACTGGCAGGCGGCGATGAACAGACAGCAGATGTTCAAATCATATGAAAAACGTGCCTGTGAAGAAGGAAGATGCAGAATAGGGAGGGATAACAATGCCTAATATGTCTTTAAAGAAAAATCCCATGCCGGAGCAATGCCCGAACGAGAGAAACAAGAACTTTCTTGAGGTAACGACGGGTTACACCGAAGAAATGGCGATAGATGAAGCAAAAAGATGTTTAAACTGTAAGAATAAGCCATGTATGCAGGGGTGTCCGGTAAGCGTTAAGATTCCGGAATTTATCGCATATATTGCCGAGGGGAATTTTGAGGCGGCATATGAGAAGATAAAGGAAACCAATGCACTTCCGGCGGTGTGCGGCAGAGTATGTCCGCAGGAATCGCAGTGCGAATCAAAGTGCGTACGGGGAATTAAGGGCGAGAGCGTCGGAATAGGACGTCTTGAGCGTTTCGTTGCCGATTGGCATATGAAAAATGTGGAGGATAAAATCCAAAAACCCGAACCGAACGGCAAAAAGATAGCCGTAATCGGCAGCGGCCCTTCGGGACTTACCGCCGCCGGGGATTTGGCGAAAAAAGGATATGAGGTCACGATTTTTGAGGCGTTCCATGTTGCCGGCGGCGTTTTGATGTACGGTATACCGGAATTCCGTCTGCCGAAAAATATTGTGCAAAAGGAAATCGAAAACCTTAAAAAGATAGGTGTAAAGCTTGAAACAAATGTTATAATAGGAAAGACGATTACAATAGACGAGCTGTTTTCGGAATATAAGTTTGATGCGGTATTTATCGGATCGGGAGCAGGCTTGCCGTCATTTATGGGAATTGAGGGCGAGAGCTTAAACGGCGTATATTCCGCAAATGAATTTTTGACCAGAATAAATCTTATGAAGGGTTACAAGTTCCCCGAATACGATACACCGGTTTATGTCGGGAAGAACGTTGCGGTATTGGGCGGCGGAAACGTTGCGATGGACGCGGCACGTTCGGCAAAACGACTCGGAGCGGAAAATGTCTATATAGTATACCGTCGAGGCAAGGAAGAGCTTCCTGCAAGAGCGGAGGAGGTATTCCATGCCGAGGAGGAGGGTATCATCTTTAAACTCCTTACAAACCCGACTAAATTTGTCGGTGACGATAAAGGCTGGCTTACGGGCATGGAAGTGGTTGATATGAAGCTCGGCGAGCCGGATGAAAGCGGAAGAAGGCGCCCTGAAGTGATTGAGGGCAGCGAGCATATGATGGAGGTTGAAACGGCGATTGTTGCAATCGGTCAGACTCCGAACCCCTTGATAAAGCTCACCACAAAGGGACTTGACACCAATAAGCGCGGCTGTATTATCACAAAAGAGAACGGACTTACGACAAGAGAGCACGTTTATGCCGGAGGTGACGCGGTGACGGGCGCTGCAACGGTAATTCTTGCTATGGGTGCAGGAAAGACTGCGGCACAGGCAATTGATGAAGAACTGAGCTAAAACTGAAAAATTAAGAGATCCGTTGTGATCTCTTAATTTTTTGTCATTTATTTGCTCTTTTGGGACAAATCGTGAAACTATTATTAACAAATTGTGAAAAGTTAAGAAAGGTCATTGACAAGACACGAAAAAATATTATAATAATAAGGGTTGACAAATTAAAAAAATGATTTTTAACCAATCGATGAGAATATAAAACGAAACGGAGGCTTAAAGCTTTTAAACAAATGAAAGTAGAAAATGTGATGATGGAAGAATGGGAAGAATTGTTTCAGGGTGCAAAAACTTTCAGAAACTTCATGACGATGTACAACAGCGCGATAAAAGAGGTCAGGACAAAGTTTGAAATACTAAACGACGATTTGTCGCGTGACTATGACAGAAACCCGATAGAGATGATAAAATCCAGAGTAAAGTCGCCGGAGAGTATATTAAAAAAGGTTAAGGCGAAAAATCTTGATTACGATATAGACGTTATAATGGAAAACATTCACGATATTGCAGGTGTGAGAGTGATATGCTCGTTTGTGGACGATATATATAAAGTTGCGGAGATGCTCGCATCGCAGGATGACATAAACGTTATAACAATAAAAGATTACATAAAAAATCCGAAGCCGAACGGATACAGAAGCTATCATATGATTGTGGAGGTGCCGGTATTCTTTTCGGAGTGTAGGAAAAAGATGAAGGTGGAGGTTCAGCTGCGAACGATTGCAATGGATTTTTGGGCAAGTCTTGAACATAAGATCAGATATAAAAAAGATGTTGAGGATTTTGAGGACATTGCACGGGAGCTGAAAGAATGTGCCGATGTTATTGCGTCTACCGATTTTAAGATGCAGGAAATAAGCAAATCAATAAGCAGGAAGAGAGGAAACAAAAATGATTGAGGTGAAAAATCTATGCAAGACCTACGGTAATCATAAGGCGATCGATAATCTGACCTTTACCATAGAAAACGGGCATATCTACGGTTTTTTGGGACCTAACGGCGCCGGAAAATCGACGACGATGAATATTATAACGGGGTGTCTGGCACCAAGCTCGGGGAGCGTTTCGATTAACGGATTCGATATTTTGGAAAACAGCACAGAGGCGAAAAGAAATATCGGGTATCTGCCCGAAAAGCCGCCTGTTTTCGGAGATATGACACCCTTGGAATACCTTAATTTTATAGCAGACGTCAAGAAAATAGCAAAGTCCGAAAAAAAAGAAAAAATTCAGGCAGTTATGGAAGAAATCGGACTTTTAGACGTTAAGGAAAGGCTTATAAAGAACCTCTCTAAAGGTTATAAGCAGCGTGTCGGCATTGCGCAGGCGATACTGGGAGATCCGGAAACCGTAATCCTGGACGAGCCGACTGTCGGACTTGATCCTAAGCAGATTATTGAAATAAGAAACCTTATAAAGAGTCTGGGAGAAAACCGTACGGTTATATTGAGCAGTCATATTCTTTCGGAAATTCAGGCGGTCTGCGATGAAATACTGATTATTTCGGGCGGAAAGCTGGTTGCAAACGATACTGCGGAAAATCTGGAGAAAATGTTTGAAGGAAATGCAACGCTGACTATTGCCGCAAAGGCACAAAAGGATAAAATCTGCGAAATACTGTCGGGTATTGACGGTGTTTTGAATGTTAAATTTACGGCTGAAAATGACGGATTTGTGCAGTGTGAGCTGACTGTAAAAGATGACAGTGCAGCAGAAGATGTATTCTTTGCTTTTGCGGAGAACAAAGTGGCATTAAATAAGATGATATTAAACCGTGCAACGCTCGAAGATGTATTTATGGAGCTTACAAATGAGGACATAAAGCCGATAGATACCAAAGAGGCGGAAGATGAAGAGATACATGAGGAAAATATGCCGGAGGAAAATGCGGCAGAAGATGAGGAGGCGGAAGAAGAATGAGAGCGATATTTGAAAAGGAATTTAAATCGTTTTTTAACAATATGTCGGGATATATATTCTGCACGTTCGTACTTCTTTTTGCCGGAATATATACGATGGCGCTTAATTTAAAGCAGGGCTCGGCAAATTTCGAGTATGTTTTGGGGAATATGTCTTTTGTCTACCTTGTGGCGATACCGGTTCTGACGATGAGAATCATATCGGAGGACAGGCATCAGAAAACCGACCAACTCTATTATTCGCTGCCGCTTAAGATGACAGAGGTTGTCTTGGGCAAATATTTTGCCATGCTTGCTGTTTTGGCAATCCCGACGGTTATCATCGGGATATATCCGCTTATATTAAAGGCGTTCGGCAATGTTACGCTTTTTGCGGCATACGGTACGCTCTTGGCATTCTTTATGATGGGTGCGGCGCTGACGGCTGTCGGTATGTTTATTTCGGCTCTGACCGAAAATCAGGCGATTTCCGCTGTTATCTGTCTGATAGTAATGCTGGTGAGCTACTATATAAGCGCTATTGCCGATTTGGTTTCGGTTTCTTCGACCGTATCTATGGTGACGATTACGGTTATTGCACTTATTATTGCGGCGGTTATCTGGTATATGGTAAAGAGCGGTCTTGCGGCGCTGATATTTTTGGCGGTTGCGGAGCTTGCGGCGGTTATTGTAAAGAGTGTATCGCCTGACCTGATGCGCGGATTTTTACCTAAGCTTTTAAACAGCTTTTCGATATTTAATAAATTTTATACCTTCCCAAACGGAGTTTTTGATATAACCGCTTTGGTTTATTTCATTGCGGTAGCGGCAGTATTTGTATATCTTACTGTTCAGGCAATGGAAAAAAGGAGGTGGAGTTAATGAAAAAGACGGATTTTTCAAAATTAACTCAAGATATAAAGAAGTCGTTTACGAAAGAGGCGGCAAAAGATAAATCATTTAAACTCGGCGGCTACAGCGTCGTTTCGGGGATTGTTGTAATATGTATCGCGATATTTGCGATTCTTGCGGTAAATGCGCTTTCTTCAAAATACACAAAGCTTGATTTTACCTCGGCAAAGCTCTACAGTGTTTCGCAGGAAACGGAAAATGTGGTAAAAAAGCTTGATAAGGACGTTACGGTCTACTTTTTGGCAACAACAGGCTCGGAAGATGCGCTTATAAAAAATATTCTTGAAAAATATGACGATTTGAGTGACAGGCTTAAGGTAGTCGTAAAGGATCCGGCGGTTAACCCGAATTTTGCATCGAAATATACATCGCTTAAGGTTTCGGCAAACAGCGTTATCGTTGAGTGCGGCGAAAAGAGCAGATTTATCGCCTATGCCGATATGTATAATACAAATTATGATTATCAGACGGGTGAGCAGACGCAGGAGTTTAACGCGGAAAGCAGTATTACAAGCGCGATAAGCTATGTTTCGGGCGATAATTTCCCGAAGGTGTATCTGACATCGGGACACGGCGAGGCGGAATTGGACACAACCATGACCGAAGCCATAAAGAAGAACAATGTTGAAACCGAAACGATCAGCCTTGTTACGGCGGATGCTATCCCGGAGGACGCGTCATGCGTTATGATATATCAGCCGCAGAATGATATATCGGAAAATGAAAAAACACTTTTACTCAATTATCTGAAAAACGGCGGAAATCTTCTGCTCTTTAACGGATATACGGGAGAGGATACCCCGAATATTAACGCTCTTATGGAAAACTACGGCGTTACATCGGAGAATGCGGTCGTATTTGAGGGCGATAACTCAAAAGCGCTTACCGGGTATAATTATTTCCTTGTTCCCGATATAGCGGAGCATGATACGACAACACCATTGATTGAGTCAAAATATTCGGTTTTGATACCGCTTGCAAGACCTATCCTGCATAATGACGCAGCATCGTCCGTAACGGTCACGGATCTTTTCACAACATCGGATAATGCATACGTGAAAACGAATCTGGACAGCACAATAGAAAAAGAAGCGGGAGATAAGGAAGGCAAAAGCATTGTCGGTGTTGCGATTACGGATACGAACGACAGCAAGGAATCACATATTATATGGGTTACATCGGGACAGATGTTCGATAATGAAATAAATCAGGTTGTTGCGGGCGCAAACCAGGATTTCCTGTTAAATGCAATAAACTGGATGAGCGACCGTGAGGAAAGTATCGCTATCCACCCCAAAACGCTTTCTGCCGAATATCTGACGGTAAGCTCGGGTGCATCGACGGTATGGAGCATCATATTTGTATTCCTGATTCCGGTACTTGTTCTTGCAATAGGTATCTATGTATGGATAAGGAGGAAATCGAGATAATGACAAAGACTAAGAAAATGTCAATATTGCTGGGTGTGCTTGTCCTGATGATTATTGTATATTTCGCGGCAAAAAAGCTCGGCGGAGAAAAGGAAGAAAACTCGATAGAAATAAGCAATATCAAAGCCGAGGATATTTCGGATATTTCGTGGCAGTATAACGGAGAGGATATTGAGCTCTTACAAAAGGACGGAAACTGGACAAGACCGGATAATGCGGATTTCCCTGTTAACCAGACGAAAATGAGCGAGATTGCGGATACTCTTTCAACGCTTAAAGCCTCACAGGAGGTGGACGGTGAAAACAGCCAGGATTACGGTATTGATTCGGGAAATGAGATTAAGCTTAAGTTAAATGACGGAGATGAGCTGACCTTTACGCTCGGTGCGGACAACAATATTTTAGGAAAGTGCTATTTGGCGATAAGCGGCAAGGACAACATATACCTTGTTGACAATACATTCAAAACAGCATTTGAATGCGGTTGGGACGATCTTTTGCAAAAGGAGAATATCCCGTATATTTCAGACGCAAACGAGATAAGCATTACGTGTGCCGATAATACTGCTACCGCTAAAATGAGCGAGGATAAGGACGGCAACGCAGAATGGAAAAACGGCGATATTGTTTTGGACAAAGAAAGCGTTGAGAAGATAAAGACCGGCTTAAACAGCATTGCATGGACATCATGCGTGGAATATAAGGCGGATAAGGCAAAGCTTTCGGAATACGGGTTTGACAGTCCTCAGGCTGTTCTTGAATGGAAGAGCGATACTCAGGAGAATAAGATAGAGTTCGGTAAAGACACCGACGACGGCGAAATCTATGCGCGTATTAAGGATTCCGATATGATATATACGGTATCTGCAAGCGTAAAGGATTACTTTAATGTCGAGCCTTTGCAAAAGGCGGCGGAAAATACCGAGGAAAGTGCCGATAATACGGACAATTCTGCAAAAGAATAAAAATGTTTGACAAAATCCGCAATTTGGCATATAATATAATATAACTGATCAGACCGGTTGCGGTTGGGCAGAGTTTTATCTGCAGCAGATTTTTAGGCATCTGTGGGAGAAGTTTTCCCCCACAGGTGCTTTTTTAAATCAAAAATATTATACCGCGTTATGCGGATAAAAAAGGAGATGCTTTTTATGCAAAATACGGAAATAAAAAGTGAAGCGATGAAGGTTTCTTTTGTAAGTATTGTTGTAAACGTTGTATTGTCGGTATTTAAATTTGCAGCAGGTGTAATTGCAAACTCGGGAGCGATGATTTCGGACGCAGTACACTCTTTGTCGGATGTGCTGAGCACGTTTGTGGTTATCGCAGGGATTAAGCTGTCGGCAAAGAAGAATGATGCCGAGCATCCGTACGGACATGAGCGTATGGAGTGTGTTGCCGCAATAATTCTTTCAATTATGCTTGCATTGGTTGGTGTTGGAATAGGTTACAGCGGCATTGAAAAGATTATTTCGGGAAATTCGTCCTTAAAAATACCGGGTGTTTTGGCGCTTGTTGCGGCGATTGTATCTATCGCAGTGAAAGAATGGATGTATTGGTACACAAGAAGCGTTGCAAAAAGAGAAATGTCCGACGCATTGATGGCAGACGCGTGGCATCACCGCTCCGACGCACTCTCATCTGTCGGCAGCTTTGTCGGTATCGGCGGTGCACTTTTGGGGTATCCGGTTCTTGATGCGGTTGCAAGCGTCGTTATATGCGTATTCATTATGAAAGCGGCGATTGATATTTTCCGCGGCGCGATAGATAAGATGGTCGATCATGCCTGCGATCCAGAAACGACGCGAAAAATACGCGATATAATTCTGGATCACGATAATACCATACAGCTTGATATGCTAAAAACGAGAATGTTCGGTTCGAAGGTGTTTGTTGATGTGGAATTTAGTATGGACGGTAATGTGACCTTAAGGGAGGCGCATGCTGTTGCGGATCATATACATAATGAAATCGAGGAAAAGATTCCGATGGTAAAGCACTGCATGATACACGTAAATCCGCAGTAGAAGGTAGGATAATTGTAAAATTTACATTTTACAATTACATAAATATTTTATAAAGAAAAGAGGCAGAGTTATGAAAGAAAAATTTACGTATGAAGTTGAAAGAGAAAGAATGTTGGAAACTTATGAATGGGATAATATCTGGTGGGAACATGCCGAAGATGAAGAAAAAAACAGAATATTGCTTGTCGGCGATTCTATTTCATGCGGATACAGAGGTTTTATAAATAAAATATTGGATAAAAAAGCCTTTGCTGACGGAATAGGGACATCAAAGAGCTTGGCAAACGACAGCCTGATTGCACTGATAGACTATGTTTTTGTGCAGAAAAAGAACTATAAGATTATTCAATTTAATAACGGACTGCACGGTTGGCACTTATCGGCTGATGAATATGAGTATTATTATGATAAAACAATAAAGCATATTAAAGAAAAATATCCCGAAGTTAAAGTAGTTATTGCACTTACAACGCCGCTGCGCAATAAAGAGAAGATAGACGAATATGATAAACAGAATGCGATGGTAAAAGAAAGAAATAATGCTGCAATAAGGGTTGCAAAAAAGCACGGTCTGGCGGTAAATGATTTATACTCGGTGATTGAGGATTTTCCTCAATACTACAAAAATGACGGGGTTCATTTAAATGATGAGGGTTATGAAAAATTAGCACAAAAATGTGTTGAGGTTTTTAAAAATATTAAATAGCGTAAAAAAGGCGGCAAGCGGTGTTTTCTCTTAAAGCTATACACCTTTTTTATAGCCTTATTCCATTTGCGGTATGATAGGTTTTATGCGGTTTGTGGTATATAGCCAATAAATAAAGCATATTTGAATAATTTATGAAAAAAATGTTAATTTTAGAAAAAAAGGCTTTAAAAAAGAAAAAGTGTGTGTTATAATAGATGACGATGGCGGAAAAACAGTGAGGCTTGTTAAAATTCTCACAATCAGGACTCCGTTCTCAGATTATCTTTAGGAGGTAGTAACAATGACAAATAATAAAACAGTATTGTCGTGGTTGGATGAAATGGCCGCTATGTGCGAGCCGGACAAAATCGTTTGGATTGACGGCAGCGAGGAACAGCTCGAGGCTTTAAGAGCAGAGGCTGTTTCGACAGGTGAAATGATTAAATTGAATCAGGAAAAGCTCCCGGGCTGCTACTATCACAGAACAGCTGAAAATGACGTTGCGCGTGTAGAGGACAGAACTTTTATCTGCACACCTACTGAAAAAGAAGCAGGCCCTATCAATAACTGGATGGCTCCGGACGAAATGTACGCAAAGCTCAGAGCTCTTTATAAGGGTTCAATGAAGGGCAGAACCATGTATGTTATCCCTTATTCAATGGGACCTGTAGGTTCACCGTTCTCAAAAATCGGTATTGAACTGACCGACAGTATCTATGTTGTTTTGAATATGGCTATAATGACAAGAATCGGACAAAAGGTTATGGATCAGCTGGGCGATAACTCTGATTTCGTAAAATGTCTGCACGCTAAAAAGGACGTTAATCCCGATGAGAGATATATCGTTCAATTCCCGCAGGATTCAACAATCTGGTCTATAAACTCTGCTTACGGCGGAAACGTTTTGCTGGGTAAGAAGTGTTTCGCACTGAGAATCGCATCATACCTCGGTAAGAACGAAGGCTGGATGGCTGAGCATATGCTTATCCTCGGTCTGGAAAATCCGCAGGGCGAAGTTAAATATATCTGCGCGGCATTCCCGTCAGCCTGCGGAAAAACTAACCTTGCAATGCTTATTCCGCCCGAATACTTAAAGGAAAAGGGCTATAAGGTATGGACAGTCGGCGATGATATCGCATGGCTCAGAATCGGTCCTGACGGCAGACTCTATGCCATTAACCCTGAAGCAGGTTTCTTTGGTGTTGCACCGGGTACAAGCGAAAAGACAAACTTTAACGCTTTGGCTGCTACAAAGAAGAATACAATCTTCACAAATGTTGCTTTGAATAATGCAGATAACACAGTTTGGTGGGAAGGTTTGGACAAGAATCCTCCTGTTGACTGTACAGAATGGAAAGGTTCTAAGGTAAACGGAAAAGAATATTCAGCAGCAGGCAACAAGCTTGCTCACCCGAACTCAAGATTTACCGCTCCGGCTATCAACTGCCCGTGCATTTCTAAGGAATTTGAAAATCCTGCAGGTGTGCCGGTTGAGGCTATCGTATTCGGCGGCAGACGTGCTAAGTGCGCTCCGTTGGTATATCAGTCAAGAGATTGGACTCACGGTACATTCGTAGGTGCTACAATGGCATCTGAAACAACAGCGGCAGCAGCAGGTGCTGTAGGTGTTGTAAGACGTGATCCAATGGCTATGAAACCGTTTGTAGGCTACAATATGGCAACATACTGGGGACACTGGCTTGAAATGGGCAAGAAGTTGGGCGACAAAGCTCCTAAGATCTTCCACGTTAACTGGTTCAGAAAAGATGATAACGATAACTTCATGTGGCCGGGATTCGGTGACAATATGCGTGTACTTCTTTGGATTCTTGACAGATGTGCAGGCAAGGTTGGCGCTGATGAGAGTGCGATCGGTTATCTGCCGAGACCTGAAGATATTGATATTACAAACCTTGATATGACTAAAGACGACATTAAAGAGCTCCTTACAATCGATAAGAAGGTATGGCTTGAGGACGTTGAGAATATCAAAGAATACTTTGCACAGTTCGGTGATGAGCTGCCTAAGGAAATGGCTGACGAACTCGCAAAGCTCGAAGCAGGCTTAAAGAAATAATTTTTGATTTGACAAAAATGTAAAAACGTACCGTTCGGGGATTTTTAATGGCTCCGTTCGGTGCGTTTTGATTTTTTTAGCCGAATCGTACTGTTTTTTTCGTTTATTTGGCAAAAAATACCCAATATCAGACGTTAAAATAACCAAAATAAAAAAAAGAATTGATAATTATTGAAAAAAAGCTTGTAATTTGAGGAAAAATATATTACAATATAAAATGTATTACAATAAAATTAAAATGGAGGAAATATTATGATTTCAGCAGGTGATTTTAGAAACGGCGTAACATTTGAATTGGACGGCAACGTATTCCAGGTTGTTGAGTTCCAGCACGTAAAGCCGGGAAAGGGCGCAGCATTTGTAAGAACAAAGATAAAGAACGTTATTACGGGCGCTGTTGTTGAAAAGACATTCAGACCGACAGAAAAGATGCCTAAGGCTCACATCGAGAGAAAGGATATGGAATATTCTTACAATGACGGCGATCTTTACTACTTCATGGATCAGGAAACATTTGATATGATCCCGATCGGTAAGGATCAGGTTGGCGATTCATTGAAGTTTGTTAAGGAAAATATGGTTTGCAAGATCCTTTCATATAAGGGCAGCGTATTCGGTATCGAACCGCCTACGTTTGTTGAGCTTGCAATTGCAGAAACAGAGCCGGGATTCAAGGGCGATACGGCAACAGGTGCTACAAAGCCGGCAACACTCGAAACAGGCGCGGTTATCCAAGTGCCTTTGTTTGTTGACGGATCGGATATAATCCGTGTTGACACAAGAACCGGCGAATATATGGAGCGTGTATAATTCGCAGAAAGGGAATAGATATGGAAAATACGGCAAATAAAATTGCGTATATAAAAGGTTTGGCAGAAGGGCTAAATATCAAAGACAAGAGCGACGAGGGTAAGGTTCTTGACAAGATTTTGGACGTTTTGCAGGACTTGGCTGCTGATTTGGAAGATTTGGCAGACGCACACGATGAGTTGGATCTTAAGGTTGATGAAATCGACGAGGATCTGGCAGATGTTGAAGATCTGATATACGAGGATGACGATGAGGACGGAGACGATTATGAAGAAGATGATGACGACTTCGACGATTACGAGGACGATGACATGGACTTCTTTGAAATCGAATGCCCGAATTGCCATGAAGATGTATTGATAGATTATGATATGCTTGATGATGAAAAGGGTATTGTCTGCCCGAACTGTCATGAGGAAATTGATCTGGAGATTGATACGGACGACGATGAATAAAACATAAGAAACTGCGGCAAAACTTGCCGCAGTTTCTTTGTGAAAGAAAGGTTCTTTTATGAGAGGTTTATATATTCATATACCATTTTGCATTAAAAAGTGCAAATACTGCGACTTTACGTCATATACCGACTGTAATGATTTATTCGGCGGCTACATTGCTGAGATGGCGCATGAAATGGAAAAATACAGAGATGAGGCGATAGATACCGTATTTATCGGCGGAGGAACACCGACGATTTTTTCCCCGTTGCAGCTGGCGGTACTTTTAAAAAATATACGTGATATTTTTAAGATTTCGCCGAGTGCGGAGGTAACGATAGAATCAAATCCGAAAACACTGACCGAAGAAAAGCTTTCGGTTCTAAAAAAAGGCGGCGTAAATCGAATCAGTATAGGCGTGCAGAGCTTTAACAACAATGAACTTAAAATGATCGGGAGAGTGCATAATGAAAATGATGCCGAAAAAGCCATAAGGCTTTCGCAAAAATGCGGATTTTCAAATATAAATCTGGATATAATGTTTTCTCTTCCGGGACAAACCAAAGAAAGTTTTAAATATACTCTTGAAAAAGCGGTTGGCTTAAATCCTATGCATATTTCATGCTACAGTCTTATTTTGGAAGAAAATACTCCGCTTTATGATGAGGTTATATCGGGAGAGGTTAAACTGTGCGATGAAGAACAGGACAGATTGCTTTACGAATATGCCTGCAATTTTTTTGCCCAAAAGGGATTTAATCAATATGAAATATCGAATTTTGCACGTCGCGGATATGAATGCCGGCATAATTTAAAATATTGGAACTGTGATGAATATATAGGAATAGGCGTTGCGGCACATTCTTATTTTAAGGGCGAACGTTTTTTTAATACTGATTCTTTAAAGGATTATTTATCGGGTAGTTATAGAGTCGGAATTGCAGAAAAAGCAGAAGGTATGGATGCAGTTTCTGAATATATTATAATGGGACTCAGAAAGACTGCGGGAATTGAGAAGGAAAAGTTTAAAAAGAGATTCGGAAAAGAGATAGGCGAGCTTTACAAAAAAGAAATAGAAAAGTTTAAGCGTGCGGGACTTATGGAGGAAGATGAGATAAGCTTGCGCCTTACATTTGAGGGTATAAACGTAAGTAATGCGGTGTTGTGTGAATTTGTATAAGAAGATTTAAGAAAATTGACTTATTTTATGAATAAATTGTAAAAATCCCAAAATACTATTGACAATTCCTTACATGAGTGGTATCTTATAATTGTTAGCACTCAGGAAGTAAGAGTGCTAATAGAATTACGACTTTTGAAAGCTGATTCTCGGAGGGGGTGAAAACCGTGGAATTGAGTGACAGGAAAAGACGTATATTGCAGGCGGTCATAGATGAATATATGGGGACTGCCGAACCGGTCGGATCACGGTCGATTTCCAAAAAGAACGATCTCGGACTTTCAAGTGCGACAATACGCAATGAAATGGCAGATCTGGAGGATATGGGATATTTAATCCAGCCGCACACATCGGCAGGAAGAATCCCGTCGGACGCGGCATACAGAGTTTACGTAAACACTATGCTTACGAAATATCAGGTCAGCGTCGAGACTTTGGAAAAATTACAGCATGAGCTGGAGGAGCGCGTTAATAAGCTTGATGTGATTATAAGAAAAGCGAGCGTTATAGCGTCTGCGCTTACCGATTATGCAACTGTAATAACGACACCGGAGCTTAATGAGGCTGTTATAAAGCGCTTTGAACTGGTGGATCTCGGTACGGGAAATGTGATACTTATAATCGTCACCAATACGGGCAGCGTAAGAAATCGTATTATGAATTTCGGTGAACTCAAAGAGAGCGATATACGGGGTTTGAGCGATGTTTTAAACCGCAGTCTTACAGGACTTACCGCTCACGATATTACGTTTGAGAAAATTCAGGATATACATGAGCAGATAAAGGGAATGTTAAGTATTCCCCCAAAGATTCTTATAAATATAATGAATTTTGTCTACAGCGCAATTGAGGATATGGACGAAACCGAAATTATAGTTGAAAACGCAAAATCCATCTTATCCTACCCTGAATACAACAGTGTTCAGGAGGCAAAAAAAATGTTTACGTTTCTTGAAGATAAGAAAAATCTTAAAGGAATCGTTTCAGGCGGAGACAAGAAGGTTAACGTTAAGATCGGATCTGAAAATGAATGTGAGGAGCTTTCAAACAGCAGTATCGTAACGGTTAATTATTCGATTAAGGATAAGGCGATCGGAAAGATTGGGGTAATCGGACCGAAGCGCATGGATTACGCAAAGGTGATTGCAAACCTGAACTGTATATCTGAATATCTGGATAAGATATTGTATCAGTTTTATATAAATGAGAGTGAGGGATAAAGGTGGCAGAAACAGAAAAGGAATTAGAAGAACAGACCGAGGAAAAAACCGAAGTCGAAGAAACAGAAGCCGCACAGCCGGAGGAACAGCCGGAGGACAAAATCAAAGAATGGGAAGACAAATATATGCGTCTTTTTGCGGAATTTGATAATTTCAAAAAAAGAACGCTCAAAGAAAAAGACGCGCGTTATGCCGATGCCGTAATTGATACGGTGCTTGCGTTCCTGCCTGTTGCGGACAGCTTGGAGAGGGCGCTCGCGGTTGAGGTTGAAAATGATGAGGCAAAGAAGGTTTTGGAGGGTGTTGAGCTTGTCATGAAACAGTTCAAGGATACTTTGACAAAGCTGGAGGTTTCGGAGATACCGGCGGTGGGTGAGGAGTTTAACCCTCATCTGCATGAGGCGATAATGCATATTGAAGATGAAAACAAGACTGAAAATGTCATTGTTGAAGAATTTGTGAAGGGTTACATCTATAAAAATGAGAGAGTAGTCCGTCACAGTATGGTAAAAGTTGCAAATTGAGTATTTAGGAGGAATTAAAAATGGGAAAAATTATTGGTATAGACTTAGGTACAACAAATTCATGCGTTGCGGTTATCGAAGGCGGTAACCCGACAGTTATTGCAAACTCGGAAGGTTCAAGAACCACACCGTCTGTTGTTGCATTCCAGAAAAACGGCGAAAGAATCGTCGGTCAGGTTGCAAAAAGACAGGCAGTAACAAATGCTGACAGAACAATCATGTCAATTAAAAGAGAAATGGGTACAAACTACACCGTAAATATCGACGGCAAGGCATATACTCCGCAAGAGATTTCAGCTATGATTCTCTCAAAGCTGAAAGCAGATGCGGAAGCATATTTGGGCGAAACTGTAACTCAGGCTGTTATCACGGTTCCGGCATATTTCAGCGATTCACAGAGACAGGCAACAAAAGATGCAGGTAAGATTGCAGGTCTTGAGGTTTTGAGAATCATAAACGAGCCGACAGCAGCTGCTTTGGCTTACGGTATGAACGATACCGATCAAAAGGTTATGGTATATGACCTGGGCGGCGGTACATTCGATGTATCTATCCTGGAAATCGGCGACGGTGTATTTGAAGTTTTGTCAACAAACGGTGATACACGTCTTGGCGGTGATGACTTTGATAACAGAATCATCAACTACTTGGTTGAAGAGTTCAAAAAGGAAACAGGCGTAGATCTTACAACAGATAAGATGGCTATGCAGAGATTGAAAGAGGCTGCCGAAAAATCGAAGATCGAGCTTTCGGGTATGACAACGTCAAACATCAATCTGCCGTTTATTACAGCAGACGCAACAGGTCCGAAGCATTTGGATATTACATTGACAAAGGCTAAATTTGATGAATTGACAGCCGATTTGGTACAAAAGACTTTGGTATGCATAAGAAACGCAATGAGCGATGCAGGTCTTTCTAAGGGCGATATAGATAAGGTTCTTTTGGTCGGCGGTTCTTCAAGAATCCCGGCAGTACAGGAAGCCGTTAAGAATGAAATGGGTCAGGAACCGCACAAGGGCATTAACCCTGATGAGTGTGTTGCTATCGGTGCAGCTGTTCAGGCAGGTGTATTGGGCGGCGACGTTAAAGACTTGCTGCTTTTGGACGTAACTCCGCTGTCACTCGGTATCGAAACAATGGGCGGTGTGTTTACAAGACTTATTGACAGAAACACAACAATTCCTACAAAGAAATCACAGATATTCTCAACAGCCGCAGACGGTCAGACAAGTGTTGAAGTACACGTTCTGCAAGGTGAAAGAGATATGGCGCAATACAATAAGAGCCTGGGAAGATTCAGTCTGACGGGTATTGCTCCGGCTCCGCGCGGTGTGCCTCAGATTGAAGTAACCTTTGATATTGACGCAAACGGTATCGTTAAGGTATCTGCAAAGGATATGGCTACAAACAATGAACAGAAGATTACAATTACATCATCAAGCAATTTGAGCGATGAAGATATTGACAGAGCTGTTAAAGAGGCTGAAAAGTACGCTGAAGAGGATAAGAAACGTAAGGAAGAAGTAGAAACAAGAAATAATGCGGAAAGCATTGTATATCAATCGGAAAAGACTTTGAATGAACTGGGAGATAAGGTTGACGCTAACGATAAAGCAAGCGTTCAGGCTGAAATTGACAAGGTTAAAGAGGCTCTGAAGGGCACAGATACAGAGGCTATCAAAAAGGCAACCGAGGAATTGCAGCAGGCATTCTATAAGGTTTCGGAAAAGATGTACAGCCAGGCAAATCCGCAGGGCGCACAAGGTGCACCGGGCGCTGATTTTAACGGTGCGCAGGATAACGCAAATGCCAATAATGACAATGTTTACGAGGCAGATTACAGAGAAGTTGACGATGACAATAAATAATCCGTAAAAAAGGTCTTAAAAGCTTTGGGGTAAACGGCTGCAAGCGCCGCCAAAGCTTTCGGGCTTTTGCGGAATAAGTGAAAATAGCGGACTTCGACTTTGATAATGAAATATTTCAGAAGAAGAGGCGGCGCTATTTTTGCGCGTTTAATCGGGTAATGAATTGAAGTTTGGTAGGTGAACATAAATTGGCTGATAAAAGAGATTATTATGACGTTCTTGGCGTAAACCGAGGTGCAAGTGAGGACGAAATAAAAAAGGCATACAGAAAAGAAGCTAAAAAATATCATCCGGATTTGCACCCGGGAGATAAAGAGGCAGAGGCTAAGTTTAAGGAAATAAACGAGGCTTATGAAGTGCTTTCAAATGCCGATAAAAAAGCGCGTTATGACCAATTCGGTCATGCGGGTGTTGATCCGAACTACGGTGCCGGCACAGGCGGTGGCGGCGGATTCGGCGGATTTGAAGATTTCGGCGATATTTTCTCGAATATTTTCGGCGGCGGATTCGGCGGGTTCGGCGGCGGACAGAGAAGAAACGGTCCTGTTCGCGGAAAGGATATAAGGACAGGAGTCCTCTTAACGTTTGAAGAGGCGGCTTTCGGCTGTAAAAAGAAGGTTGAAATTACTCGTCAGGAGGAGTGCCCGACTTGTAAAGGCAGCGGTGCAAAACCGGGTACAAAGCCTGTGAAATGTAAAAAATGTAACGGTATGGGCAGAATCCGCACACAGACTCGCACACCGTTCGGTATGATGGCGAATGAAACGGTTTGTCCGGACTGTCACGGCTCGGGTACCGTTGTTATAGATCCGTGTAAGGATTGCCGCGGAACAGGCCGTGTGAGAAAGACAAATAAGATTGAGGTTACGATTCCTGCCGGTATCAATGAAGGGCAATCGATGCAGATACCCGGTCAGGGCGAGATGGGACTGCGCGGCGGCGCGTCGGGCGATTTGCTCGTTACGATCAGCATAAAGCCGCATGAGATATTCAAGCGTGAGGGCTATGATGTGCATATTGAAATCCCGATAACATTTGTTCAGGCGGCTTTGGGATCAACCATAAAAGTGCCGACTATTGACGGTGTGGTTGAGTACGATATTCCCGAGGGTACGCAGACAGGTACGGTATTTAGACTGAGAAACAAGGGTATTCAATATCTGCGCAGCAAGAGCCGCGGAGATGAATATGTTAAGGTAACTATAGAAGTGCCGAAGAATCTTTCACAGAGTCAGAAGGATATTTTGAGACAGTTTGATACTGCGTGTGAGGGCAAAAACTATAAAAACCAGAAAACGTTTTTCGATAAAATGAAAGATTTGTTCAAATAAAAAAATACTCCCGAAAAATATATGATTTCGGGAGTTTTATTTTGGGGAATTTCTACAAAGTTTTTACGAGTAAATATTAAAATATCATCTTGCAATTTTCTAAAAGCTATTGACATATTCAGATAATTGTGATAATATAAAGATAGCAAGAGGAAATGACATTAGTTGTTTCCGCAAAAAAATGTATTACTAAATTATAGTCGTCTATCTTTCGCGGAGATAGGCGGCTATTTCTCTATGTATGCAATTATTATCATTAAAATTAAAGCAAATGACAAAAAATATTCCATAACAACACCTCCTTTCGGTAGGTGTCGGAAACAACCGCCGCCATGTTTCTCTTGCTACGGGAATATTATACCATGATATTTTAAAAAAATCAATATTTTTTTAAATAAGACAAAACTTGAGCGCAAAATGAAATGATTTTGCACTCAAGTCCTATATGTTATATATTATTATTCAATTCTTCCGCGGGTCAGATTTTCAAGATCGGTATATTCCGGACGCTTACCCGAATCTGTGTTCTTTTTCTGCTTGAAATTCTTATTATCGGCTTCTGCTTCGTCTACGGTTTTTATCCCTTGCGTAAACCATCTCTCTATAATTCTGTCCATGTACGGGAAAGAGAGCTTGGCGGTCTGAATGATACAGTATTCGTACGCAAGGGCAATCATTTCTTCACTCATACCCTTTTCGTTTTTCCATTTTAAGAGGAACTGCTCCTCATTCTGACTGAGCGCTCTGTCCGCAATCCCGAGTGCCTTTCGCATGGAATAGAGGAAGTTGTTTTTCTGTTCTTCCTGACGGATAAGTTGCATAATCGTATCTGCCTCATGCGCACCTTTCTCATTCCAGGAAAGCGCAACCTTTTCGATATATTTCATACTTGTCTTGCCCTTTGAAACGCAAAATTCCAAGAGCAGCAGTATTGCCTCGGGCGAAAAGTTAAGCCCGTCATAGAACCAGTATATCGACTCCATTTCGGATTGCGTGAGAATACGCCCGAATATATCCTGCGCAAGATGCATCATATCCGACAGCTCTCGGGTAGTTGAAATTTTTTCGCTTACTTGAATACTGTCGTAAACCTTCTTTTCCTCTTTCGGTGCAGCCGGCGCAGCAGGGATAGGATTTGTATCTTTTCCTATGTATATGCGCTCGCCGTCCTCTTTTAGTGCACCCTTTTGGCGCCAATATGAAAAAGCGTTTAAAATATCGCTTTCTATTAGGTTTAATTCTCTTGCAAGCTCTGCCGTTGTCATTTGTTCACCTGTTGCGGCAAGAGCAAGTATGTAAAGATACACCTTTACATACTCGCCGTTTGCCTCCTTTAATTCGTTTTTTATAAAATCCGCAGGGATCTGCACATATTCGTTTCTTGTTATAAATTCCGCCACTTTTTACATCGTCCTTTTTATTTTATATATATTTTTTTTAGAAAAATTAAAATTTTGTTAAAAACCCTCTTGACAGCATGGGAATTATGTGATATCATGTATTATTGTATAATAGTATTATTATGGGCTTTTTGTCGCCGAATATCACATGAATACATTATAGCATATACGGTGAAAAAAATCAAGAAGAAAAAAATAATTTTCCGTAACAATACTAAAAAACAGAATTTTTAACGAGGTGATTAATGAATGGTGCATGAGGTAAAATTGGGCAAAAACACCCGACTCAGTTATTCTAAAATCAATGAGGTTTTAGAAATGCCTAACCTTATCGAGGTGCAGAAAAATTCCTACAGATGGTTTTTGGACGAAGGCTTGCGTGAAGTATTTCACGATATTTCACCTATAACCGACCACTCGGGAAATCTTATTCTTGAATTTTTCGACTACAGTCTGGATTACAATCCGAAGTACTCTGTCGAAGAATGTAAAGAACGTGACGCGAAGTATGCGGCTCCTCTGCGTGTAAAGGTAAGACTTATCAATAATGAAACGGGAGAAGTGAAAGAACAGGAAATCTTTATGGGCGATTTCCCACTTATGACAGAGCAGGGTACATTTATTATAAACGGTGCCGAGCGTGTTATTGTCAGCCAGTTGGTTCGTTCCCCGGGTATCTACTATGATATGCAGCGCGACAAAACGGGAAAGCCTCTTTATGCTTCGACCGTAATTCCTTACAGAGGCGCATGGCTTGAATATGAAACAGATTCCTCCGATGTATTCTCGGTAAGAATCGACAGAACAAGAAAAGTGCCTGTAACCGTTCTTATAAGAGCTTTGGGATATGAGTCAAACGCGTCTATATTAGAGCTTTTCGGAGAGGATCCGAGATTTACCGCAACATTTGAAAAGGATCTTACAACCTCGCGTGACGAGGCACTTTTGGAAATATATAAGCGTTTGCGTCCGGGTGAGCCTTTGAATGTTGAGAATGCGGAATCATTAATTACTAATATGTTCTTCGATCCCAAGCGTTATGATTTGGCAAGGGTAGGAAGATATAAATTCAATAAAAAGCTTGCGCTTTCTTCGAGAATACTCGGAAAGACAATCGCTGAGGATGTTGTAAATCCCGAAACGGGCGAAATTATTGCCGCAGCGGGCGATGTTATTTCGGATACCGGCGCAAAGGAAAAGGGATATGCCGACGCAAAGGATTGGGCAGAGGCAATGGAGAGAGCCGGAGTTAATACGGTTATGCTCTCGGTCAACGAAATCCCGGTAAAGGTGTTCTCAAACGATATGGTTTACCTTTCAACATTTGTTGATACCGATGCACTTGAAATCAAAGACAGAAAAGTATGCCGCAGCGTATTGGAAAAGGTTTTGGAAGAGGCTGGCGGAGATCTTGACGAGCAGAAAAGACTTATCGAATACAACATGGACGAGCTTAATCCGAAACACATTACGGTATTTGATATACTCGCATCGATAAACTATATTATAAACCTTGCAAACGGTGTGGGCAGCTTAGACGATATTGACCACCTCGGAAACAGACGTTTGAGATGCGTCGGCGAACTGTTGCAAAACCAGTTCAGAATCGGTCTTGCACGTATGGAGCGTGTCGTAAGAGAGAGAATGACAACTCAGGATCTTGAAATCATCACTCCGCAGACGCTTATAAATATACGCCCGATAATTGCGGCTACAAATGAATTTTTCGGTTCATCTCAGCTGTCGCAGTTCATGGATCAGCCTAATCCGCTGGCAGAATTAAGACATAAAAGAAGAATTTCGGCACTCGGCCCCGGCGGTCTTTCAAGAGAGCGTGCAGGCTTTGAAGTGCGTGACGTTCACTACTCGCACTACGGACGTATGTGTCCTATAGAAACGCCTGAAGGACCTAACATCGGTCTTATCACCTCATTGGCGACATTTGCGAGAATAAATGAATACGGCTTTATCGAGGCTCCGTACAGACGTGTTGATAAAGAAACGGGTATAGTAACAAAAGAAATTGAATATATGACAGCCGACCGTGAAGATGAGTTTAAAATCGCGCAGGCGAACGAGGCTCTCGATGAGGACGGCAGATTTGTGGATAATAAGGTTTCGGCGCGTTTCCGTGATGAGATCATAGAAGTACCCGGCTCGGAAATCGACTACATGGACGTTTCGCCGAGACAGCTTGTATCGGTTGTTACGGCTTGTATTCCGTTTTTGGAAAACGATGACGCTAACCGTGCCCTGATGGGATCAAACATGCAGTGTCAGGCAGTTCCGCTTTTGACTACCGATTCGCCTATTGTCGGAACGGGTATGGAGCATAAGGTTGCGAAAGATTCGGGTTCTGCGGTTTTGGCTGTTGAATCGGGTGTGGTTGAAAAGGTTGCGGCAGATGAAATCATCTTAAAAGGCGACAATACGGGTATAAAACACCGCCAGAAGCTTATTAAATTCGCACGTTCCAACCAATCGACCTGTATAAACCAGCGTCCGATTGTCGAAGTGGGCGAACACGTTGAAAAAGGCGATATTATCGCGGACGGCCCTGCTATGGATAACGGCGAGCTTGCACTGGGTAAGAATATATTGATCGGATTTATGACCTGGGAGGGTTATAACTACGAGGACGCTGTTTTGATAAGCGAAGAATTGGTAAAACACGATGTGTTTACATCTATTCATATAGAAGAATACGAATGTGAGTCGAGAGATACGAAGCTCGGACCCGAAGAAATCACACGCGATATTCCGAATGTTTCCGAGGACGCTTTGAAGGATCTTGACGAAGAGGGTATTATAAGAATCGGCGCAAAGGTTCGCGCAGGAGATATATTGGTCGGTAAGGTTACACCTAAGGGCGAAACCGAGCTTACCGCAGAAGAAAGACTTTTGCGTGCAATATTCGGTGAAAAAGCACGCGAAGTAAGAGATACGTCGCTTAAAGTTCCTCATGGTGAACAGGGTATAATCGTTGACGTTAAGGTATTTACAAGAGAAAACGGCGACGAACTCTCACCGGGTGTTAATCAGGTGGTTCGCTGCTATATCGCACAGAAGAGAAAGATCTCCGTCGGCGATAAGATGGCAGGACGTCACGGTAATAAGGGTGTCGTATCCCGTGTATTGCCTCAGGAGGATATGCCGTTTTTGGAGGACGGAACACCGCTGCAGATCGTTTTGAATCCGTTGGGCGTTCCTTCGCGTATGAATATCGGTCAGGTTTTGGAGATGCACTTGGGATATGCGTACAGAAAGCTCGGAGAACAGCTGGGTAAGGCTATAAAGATTGCGACACCGGTATTTGACGGTGCCGAAGATGAGGATCTGAAAGAGGCTTTTGAAAAGGCAGGCTTAAGCCCCGATTTCAAATCTGTCGTATATGACGGAAGAACGGGCGAAAAGTTTGATAATCCCGTTACGGTCGGAGTCATGTATTACTTAAAGCTCGACCACTTGGTTGACGATAAGATACACGCACGTTCGACAGGCCCGTACTCATTGGTAACGCAGCAGCCTTTGGGCGGTAAAGCTCAGTTCGGCGGACAGCGTTTCGGTGAAATGGAAGTTTGGGCACTCGAGGCATACGGTGCTGCATACACATTGCAGGAAATACTGACTGTTAAATCCGATGATATTATCGGACGTGTCAAGACCTACGAGGCAATCGTTAAGGGTGAAAATATTCCGAAATCGGGTATACCGGAATCCTTCAAGGTATTGGTTAAAGAACTCCAGTCGCTTGCTTTGGATATACGTATTCTCGATAAAAACGGCGATGAGATTGATCTTGATAATTCAATGGACGAAGATGACGATTATGCGCCTAATTCCGATATTGCGGATACTATGTCGGAAGCGAACGGCATGGGTTCGGAATATGATGACGATATCGGCGATGATATGATTTTTGAAAATGCAGATGACGATGATCTGGACGATGACGATGCGGATTTCTTCGATCCTGATGATGACGATGATGATGACGATGATGACGATAAAAATGATTTCATTACCGTAGACGATTTTTAATATTGGAGGTTTTTCATGTTAGAATTTAATAGCTTTGAAGCAATAAAAATCGGTTTAGCCTCACCGGAAACAATACGAGGTTGGTCACACGGCGAAGTGAAAAAGCCTGAAACGATTAATTATCGTACGCTCAAACCTGAACGTGACGGTTTATTCTGCGAAAGGATTTTCGGGCCTACAAAGGACTGGGAATGTCACTGCGGTAAATATAAAAAGATAAGACATAAAGGAATTGTGTGCGAGCGCTGCGGAGTAGAGGTAACGAAATCCAAGGTGCGCCGTGAAAGAATGGGACATATCGAGCTTGCAACACCTGTATCTCATATATGGTACTTTAAAGGTGTGCCATCATCAATGGGTTCAATTCTCGATATCCCTTTAAGACATCTTGAAAAGGTTCTCTATTTTGCGTCATATGTCGTAATTGACCCGGGCAAAACAGAGCTTACACAAAATCAGATATTAACGGAGAGAGAATACCGCGAGGCTTATGAAAAGTTCGGCGATAAATTCAAAGCAGGAATGGGCGCCGAGGCTATCCGCGAAATTCTCGAAAAGATAGATTTAGACGAGCTTTCGGCTGATCTTAAGGATAAGCTTGAAAAGACTCAGGGACAAATGAAGGGCAAAATTATAAAGCGCCTTGAGATAGTAGAAGCATTCCGTCATTCGGGAAACCGCCCGGAATGGATGATTCTCTCGGTAATGCCTGTTATTCCGCCTGATTTGCGCCCTATGGTACAATTGGACGGCGGCAGATTTGCGACAAGCGATCTGAACGATTTGTACAGACGTGTTATTAACCGTAATAACCGTCTGAAACGTCTTTTGGAGCTCGGCGCGCCGGATTTGATTATCCGTAACGAAAAGCGTATGCTCCAGGAGGCGGTTGACGCACTTATAAATAACGGCAGACGCGGACGTACCGTAACAGGCCCGGGCAACCGCGCTCTGAAATCACTTTCCGACCTTTTAAAAGGTAAACAGGGACGTTTCAGACAGAACCTCTTGGGTAAGCGTGTTGACTATTCGGGACGTTCGGTTATCGTTGTCGGACCGGAAATGAAGATATATCAGTGCGGATTGCCGAAAGAAATGGCAATCGAACTCTTCAAGCCTTTTGTAATGAAAGAATTGGTTGCAAGAGGTATTGCACAGAACATTAAAAATGCAAAGAGAATGGTTGAGAAGGTAAAGCCGGAAGTATGGGGCGTTCTGGAGGACGTTATAAAAGAGCATCCTGTTCTTTTGAACCGTGCGCCGACACTGCACAGACTCGGTATCCAGGCGTTCGAGCCAAAGCTGGTTGAGGGACGTGCATTAAAGCTGCATCCGTTGGTATGTACGGCATATAATGCCGACTTCGACGGTGACCAGATGGCTGTCCATGTACCGCTCTCGCCCGAGGCACAGGCAGAGGCACGTTTCCTGATGCTTTCCGCAAATAACCTCTTAAAGCCGCAGGACGGACACCCGGTAACTGTTCCTACACAGGATATGATTCTGGGAAGTTACTATCTGACGCTTGTAAAGGATACAGAGCTTGGAGGAAAGGACTATCCGGGACGCGATCAGTCGGAGGAATGGCACCCACATTCATATATAAGCCCCGACGAGGCGCTTTTGGCTTATGCAAATAATGAGCTTGGTCTCCATACACCGATTCGTGTATTGGTAGAAAAAGATGTCCGCGGCGAGCATTACTCAAAGATGGTTGATATAACTGTCGGACGTATTATATTTAATGCGAATATTCCGCAGAATCTCGGATATATAGACAGAAAGAATCCCGACAATATATGCGATTTTGAAATCAACTTCATTGTCGGCAAGAAACAGCTCGGTAAAATTATCGACCGTTGTATCCGTATCCACGGTACAACCAAAACCGCAGAAGTGCTTGACCTTATCAAGGCAACGGGTTACAAATACTCGACAAAGGGCGCTATCACGGTTGCCGTTTCGGACATCGAAGTGCCTGAAAAGAAAGCGGAAATTCTTGCAGAGGCAGAGGCTAAGGTCGATACTATAACAAAGAAGTTCCGCCGCGGTATGCTTACCAACGAGGAAAGATATAACGAAGTAATAAAGATCTGGAACGAAACGACAAATATAGTTACAGACGCCATGATGGAAAACATGGATAAGTTCAACAACATCTACATGATGGCGGACTCCGGTGCCCGTGGTGCGGTAAACCAGATTCGTCAGCTTGCGGGTATGCGTGGTCTTATGGCAGATACGCAGGGTCGTGCCGTTGAAATTCCTATCCGTGCTAACTTCCGCGAAGGTCTTAACGTTTTGGAATACTTCATTTCATCTCACGGCGCGAGAAAAGGTCTTACCGATACAGCTCTTCGTACAGCCGATTCGGGTTACCTGACCCGTCGTTTGGTTGACGTATCGCAAGACGTTATCGTCCGTGAAAACGATTGCGGAACGGACGAGGGCGAATGGGTATCGGAAATCACAGACGGCAAGGAGATTATCGAGCCGCTGCACGACCGTATTTTGGGACGTATCGCAAAGGAAAACGTTGTCAACCCCGAAACGGGCGACATCATCGTTTATGCCGGCGATATGATTAACGATAATCAGGCAACAAAGATTATAAACGCAGGTATAAATAAGGTTTGCATAAGAACTGTTCTGACCTGTAAATCAAAGGTCGGCGTGTGTGCTAAATGTTACGGTACAAACCTTGCAACGGGCGAGCTCGTAAATGTCGGCGAAGCTGTCGGTATCATAGCTGCACAGTCTATCGGTGAGCCGGGTACACAGCTTACAATGCGTACATTCCACGCCGGCGGTGTCGCAGGAGGCGCAGACGTTACGCAGGGTCTTCCGAGAGTAGAGGAATTGTTTGAGGCAAGAAAGCCTAAGGGTCTTGCGATTATTTCCGAAATCAGCGGAACGGTTACTGTCAATGAATCAAAGCGCAAGCGTGAAATCATTGTAACCAACGACGAAATGGGAGAGGCAAGAACGTATGTTATCCCTTACGGCTCGACAATTAAGGTTCAGACAGGAGATAAGATTGAGGACGGTACGGAGCTGACTGTCGGTTCTGTTAACCCGAACGATATTCTCCACATCAAAGGGCCTCATGCAGTTCAGGTATATATCACACGTGAAGTTCAGAGAACTTACCGTATGCAGGGTGTTGACATCAATGATAAGCACGTTGAGATCATAACTCGTCAGATGCTCAGAAAGGTCCGCGTTGATGACACAGGAGATACAAATCTCCTGATTGGATCGTTAGTTGATAAATTTGAACTTGAAGAAGCAAATGCACATCTGGATCGAAACGGCGGCGGAACACACGCTGTAGGCTCGCCTGTTCTTTTGGGTATAACCAAGGCGTCGCTTGCAACAGAATCCTTCCTCTCGGCAGCGTCATTCCAGGAAACCACAAAGGTTTTGACAGACGCGGCAATAAAGGGTAAGGTTGATCCGCTTTTGGGCCTTAAGGAAAATGTTATCATAGGTAAGCTCATTCCGGCAGGAACGGGAATGCCGATGTACAAAGACGTAGGCATCACTGTTGAGGGTGTTGAAGTTACAGAAGAATAAAAAGAGATTGGCAGAAAAATGCTTTAAGCTTGATGTCAATTTCGCAGGGGAGCAATTCCGAAAAAAATGGGATTGTTCCCTTTTTATTATAAATTTTATCTTTAACCCGATTTTTTTATGGCAAAAGCTTTAGAATATGCATTTTTTTACGTACGGTATTCGGCAATTTGCATAAAATTACCTATTAATTCTTGCAAAACGGGAAAATAAGTGATAAAATAAACTTAATTAAAATTTATAAACCAAAATTTTGCGCGGCTTAAGGCAGCGCATTTTTAAATCAGGGGGGTATAAAATTGAAAAAAAGAGTTTTGAGTCTGTTTTTGGTGCTTTGCACGGTGGCGAGCCTGATTGCGGCTGTGCCGGTTAGCGTTTCGGCATATGGCGGTACAGCTTACGGTAACGGTTTGTATTATAAAATATCAAACGGTGAAGCTGCAATTACCGATTGTGATCGGTCTGTAACTACTATAGAAATTCCGTCAAGTATTAACGGCTATCCTGTGACAGGTATTGGAGGGGGGACATTTGGAGATTGCAGCAACCTGACAAATATAACGATTCCGAATAGTGTAACAAGTATTGGGGAAAGTGCATTTCAGCGTTGCAGTAGCCTGACAAGTATAACAATTCCGAACGGTGTAACAAATATTGGTAATTATACATTTGGTCGTTGCAGCAGCCTGACTGATATAACAATTCCGAACAGTGTAACAAGTATTGGTAGTAGTGCATTTTATGAGTGCAGTAGCCTGACAAGTATAACAATTCCGAACAGCGTAACAAGTATTGGCGAGTATGCGTTTAGTGGTTGTAGTAACCTGACAAGTATAACAATCCCGAACAATGTGACAAGTATTGAAAGGGGGGCATTTGAGGAGTGCAGTAGTCTGACTAATATAAAGATCCCGAACAATGTAACAAGTATTGGCGCTTATGCGTTTAGTTGCTGTAGTAACCTGACAAGTATAACAATCCCGAACAATGTGACAAGTATTGAGTATGGTGCATTTGAGGAGTGCAGTAGCTTGACTAATATAATAATACAAAATGGGGTTAAATATATTGATCATAATGTGTTTAGAAAGTGTACTAGTCTTACAAGTATAGTAATTCCGAACAGTGTGACAGGAATTGAGTCTTATGCCTTTGACGAGTGTACTAGTCTTACAAGTATAGCAATTCCAAAGAGTGTAACCATTATTGCTTGGTGTGCGTTTTATTCCTGCAAAAGTCTAAAAGATGTTTATTATGGCGGGAGTGAGGAGGAATGGAAAAAAATAAGTATAGGTTCTGACAATTATTACCTCACCAACGCAACAATACATTATAACAGCAAGATGCCGGGAGAAACGGAGGAACCCGACGATACCCCTGAGATTAATATGCCGGCGGAGATAAATAATGTGACAATAAATTATAAGGGTTCGGCATACGGTTATTTTCTTGTGACCGATTCAAACGGCAAAGAGTTAAAAAACAAAACGGTATCGTATACGGTGGACGGCGGCAGTGCAAAATCGGCTGTGACCGATGACTACGGTTATTTATGTGTTGAGATAAAAAATATCACGAAAAACCATGATTATACGGTTAATATATCGGAGGACGGAGTACAGTCGGCTGTCGGCGTGCTTTCGGTAACGGTTAAGCCGCTGAAGTTTACTTCGACATATGAGGCTGTGTTAACAAGAGGAGCGAGCGCTGCTCTGGGATTCGGAGTCGGCGGTTCGATAGGATATCTTGGGGCTGACGCGAAGGCTGCCGAGATTGGCATAAAAGGTACGAACAAAAAAGGATTATCGGTATCACAGGAGATGAATGACGGCAAAACAAAGCTTACCGTACTGGCAAAGGAGAATAATGATGCGGCTATTAATGCAAAAGCCGGATTGTGGGCAGAAACAAAAAAACGTAATAAATATATAGATGTCGGAGAGGTACATGGCAGTGCGTCCTACGGAAATACCATAAGCGTCGGTTTTGAAGATGAGGATTTTGACATTAAAGACAGCGTGGACAGGAATAGGCTTGTCAAATTTATGACGCTTGTCATGCTTGAGAATATGGATTCAAATGTGGCGATAAGGTGGCTTATAGAACAGATTCCGTTTGAATCCGATACATATGAATCAGGTTCAACAGCAGCTATTGCGGCAGGTGCGAGTATTGGTTCAATCAAACTGAAAAAAGGAAATGAGGAGTATGGGGGAGTACGTATCGGCGGAATAGATGCAAATGCGATATGGTCACGGTCTGAAAAAGAATTAAAGGATAAATCGGTAAGCCGCAAGAGCGGTGTTGCGGCGGACTTTGGATTTTCTCTTGCGAAAATAAGCCTTTTCAAAAAAGAAGGCGATAATAAAGTTAGCTCGAAAACAAGCGCGTGGGGGAAAAAGTTGATAAACGACAAGGTGGAATTTTCTGCGGCAAACGATGAAAACGGCAAGCTTACGTCGCTCGGAATAACAATGACAGATGACAGTAATAACGATATACTCTTATATAAATCATCGACGTCCAAGTCAAGAATGATCAGTTACTCGGGAGAGGCGGCAGAGAAGGTTGCCGATTCCTACAGCGAGCTTAAGGATTTTTCATTGGGGAATAAAGCGTTTTTCTCGCTTGGACAAATGAGCAAAGCGGCGAACGCTATAACAAACTCAGACCAGAAAGGCTCTTTTTCGGCAACAACAGCTAAGAAAAAGGGTGTAGATTTGAATATTTCCGCAAGTGTGCAGCTTTTCTTGGAATTAGGCGGAGAACTGGGAGTGTCGGGAACGGAGAGTTACTCGTACGAAACCGAAAACGGAATATTCAAAAACAATGTTGTATATACTCAGGCGAAGAATGATATAGATAAAGCGGTTGAGGATAACTTCTTCAGCGTTAAAGATATGTTTTCTGACATAAAGGATTACATGGGTAATCTTATATCGCAGTATTGGGAAACGGTAAGCGGCTGGATGGGTAATACGATAGGAACTGTTGTGGACGTCGGCAAGGCGGCTGTAAAGGGAACAAAGAAAACCGTTAAAAAATGGAAGGTAAGCATAACAAAGGCGATAGAGGACATAAAGCCGTTCTCGGTTATGGCGGTGGACAGTGAGATTGCGCTTTTCTCCACTTCGTCTGTGGCAACGACTGTCGGCAACCCGTACATTATAAGTGTAGAAGATGAGGACGGGAATGAGATCACAGATATGAGCGAAAGCCCGGTTATGCTTGAGCTTAAGTATACCGATGAGGAGCTGGCGCAGGCAGGCGTATATGATGCATCGGAGCTTACGATTTTCCGCTGGAATGAGGATAAGTGCGTTTATGTCAATATGGGCGGAACATTAAATGAGGCGGAAAAGCTGCTGTCGTTGGAGATAACAAAGCCGGGGCAGTATATACTTGCTGTGGATAACTGTCCGCCGGCAGTGACTGAATTTACGGCTTTAAACAGCGGTGATTCGGCGGAAATATCGGCAATTGTGAGTGATATGAGCGGTATAGCGGATTTTGAGATGAAGCTTGACGGGAAAACGGTGGTTGATAACTCCAATTTTGATGATTATTATGAGCATACAACAGGAAAATTCAGTTACACGGCGACAGGGTTGGAAAACGGAGTGCACAGCGCGGTAATATATGCGTCAGATACTTCGGGCAATGCATTGACGGACGGCGTGAAAATTGAATTTTCGATAGCGGCGAATATGCCTGTAATAAGCAATGTGACGGAACTTGCGGAGTATGTGTCGGGAGAGTTGGAAGTAAGCGCGGAAGTGAGCGGCGAGGACATTTCGGCGGTTTATCTGAATGTGGAAGAGATAGACGCTGTGGGAGAGAGAGCGCGTTTTGCGTATGAGATGGCAGAGGAAAACGGAGTGTATTCGGCAAAGACGGATAAGCTTGACGAGGGCGCGATGCTCAATGTTTGGGTGAGCGCATATACGTCCGACGGCAGCGGAGTGAAGTCGGATGTGAAGTCGGTTTTGGCAGCGTCGGATAAGCCGCTGATTGTCATAACAAAGGCAGATAAGGATTCGGTAACGGTCAGAACGGTAAATTGCGGCAACGCAAACGGCGAGAAGATTATATTAGGCGTATATGATCAGGACGGAGCGCTCAAAAATGCGCTTACCGAAGATGTAAAAGAGGAAGTGACTTTTTCGGGCATAGATTTTACGGGAAAAGTCAAGGTTATGCTTTGGGACGCTCACATGAAACCGCTTTCAAAGGCGAAAGAGTGCACAGTGGCGAAACCCGAAGTGGAAATAACGGAATTTTCTGCGGCAAAGAGCGGTGAAATAAATATCAGCGTGGCGAATGCGCCGGCTGATGCGACGGTGTATGCTGCAGCTTACGATAAGAAGGGCAGATTGCTGGAGGTGCAGAGACTTCAATTGACGCAAGGAAAGGCAGCGGCTGTATTTGCAGCAGAAAACGTATTTAAGTATAAGGCTTTTGTGTGGGACGGAAAGCTTAAGCCGCTCACGGAAATGAGAGAATGGATCAGATAATAAACGGGGCTGTAAAAAATTATTTTTTACAGCCCTGCTTTTATATATTATTTATATTCTCTCATAAATCCTGCTTTTTGATGCTCCGCTATCAGTTCATCGCACATTGCAACAATGTCATCGATTGAAAGCTCTGCCGCGGTGTGCGGATCGAGCATTGCGGCGCGGTAAATATCTTCGCGGTTTCTTGTCCTTGCGGCTTCAACGGTCATCAGCTGCGCATTTATATTTGTCATGTTCATGCCGGCAAGCTGAATTGGAAGATCACCTATAAATGTCGGGTTGATGCCGGTGGAATCGACCATGCACGGCACTTCGACACAGGCAGCGGACGGCAGATTTGTGATATAGCCTTTGTTCAGAACGTTTGCGCCGATTTTGTAGGGTACATTTGTTACCATAGCCTCAATTATATGCGAGGCATATTCGCGGCTCCTTTCATGCGTGATTTTTCCGCTTTGGAAAATTTCTTCTTTTTGCTTTTTCCAGTTTTTAATCTGCTCAACACAGCGTCTGGGGTACTCATCTAAAGGAATATTGTAGCGTTCTATCAGTTCGGGGTATTTTGATTTTATGAAGAACGGGTTGTATTCTGCATTATGCTCACTGCTTTCGGTGCAGTAATAGCCGAGTCTTTTTATGTATTCCAATCGGGTTTTATCCTTAAAATCGGGATCGTTGAGTTTTTCTTCGATTTTGGACTTTATCAGCGGATAGAGATCATTCCCTTTTGAATCACGTATTTCCAAAAGCCAGCCCATATGATTTATCCCGGCAATCTTATCATAAAATCCGTCCGGTTCGATTCCCAGCTCATCTAACAAGCCCTTTGCGCAGACCTGCACACTGTGGCACAGACCGACCGTTTTGATATTGGTGCAGCGCTGCATATATCCGGAGAGCATTGCCATAGGATTTGTGTAATTCAAAAACCATGCGTCGGGGCAGACCTCCTCCATATCATGCGCAAAATCGGACATGACGGGAATTGTACGGAGTGCGCGGAATATGCCGCCGATTCCCATTGTATCACCGATGGTTTGGCGCAGGCCGTATTTTTTGGGGATTTCAAAATCAATTACTGTGCAAGGCTCATATCCGCCGACCTGAATAGCGTTAATGACAAAAGCCGCATTTTTAAGAGCAGCCTTCCGCTCATCAACACCAAGATATTTTTCAACTTTGGCGCGCCCCTCATTTATATTTTTGTTGAGCGCAGTGATGAGCAAAAAGCTTTCCTCCAAACGTTCCTTATCAATGTCATACAAAGCGATTTCGATGTCGTGCAGAGGCTCTGCAAGCATACAGTCGCCAAGCACATTTTTGGCAAATACGGTGCTTCCGGCACCCATAAATGTTATTTTCATAATATTTCCTCCTAAAATTTGTTTTAATTCATTATATCCTATCTGAAAGCTTTTTTGAATGATAAAATGTTTGCAATGTATGTCAAAATGTGATATAATTGCGTTGAAAATTATTTACACAAAATCATATTAAGGAGATGAGGCGGTATGCGTTATTACTCGAGCGATGAGAATAAAATGTGTCCCGACTGTGCAATATACGGCATACATTGCGGAGAAGAACAATGCGAACCCGGACATTCTTTCGGACCGCATATAAGAGATCATTATCTTATTCATTATATTGAGTCGGGAAAAGGAATTTTTGAGATAAACGGCAAGACTTATGAGCTTGGAGCAGGAGAAATATTTTTTATTGCGCCGAATATCATGACATACTATTGCGCGGACAAAGAAGATCCGTGGATATATAAATGGGTGGGGATTCGCGGAGAACACGTGAAGGAAGTGTTTGAGAAAGCCGGATTTTCCGATAAGACACCTATTGCGCGCGTGGGAAAAAATGTGGAGAATGCGATAGACAAAATTATTGCGGCGGTAAAAAGCGGAGATGAACCGCAGCTGAGACTGGTTGCGTGCGCATATGAATTTTTGGACGAGCTGGTGAAAAGCAGCGGGTACAGAAATGAGTATAAAAATGACGGCAAACGGTATGTAGAAAGCTCGATTGGATATATTCACCGATATATTTATAAAAAAGTTACCGTGGAAGAACTGGCGGAGTGGGTTTGTGTGGACAGGAGCTATCTTACCTCTTTATTTAAAAAGTACATGAATGTTTCGCCGAAACAGTATATTTTGAAAACGAAGATGAAAACGGCGTGCGAATATCTGGAGTCAACAGATTATGATGTCGGGCAGATTGCAGGCTCTGTCGGTTATGACGATTTGTTTGTGTTTTCGCGCGCGTTTAAGCGGACGATGGGGATAAGCCCGACAGAATACAGGGAGAATATAAAGGTGCGGTAAAAACCGCACCTTTTAATTTTAATATTCATAATGCAGGAGAAAGTCCGCATATTGCTCGCCCATTTTTTCCAAAAGCGGCTGAGTTACCGGGATATACCGATGCGTTGCTCTGTCCCATATCTCGAATCGGCTGAATTCCATTGTTGTTGCCAATGCGTGATAATTTTCCGAGGCATAGTCGAAAAAGCACTCTATTCCGTTTGGATTTTTTTCATGCCACCAAAGCTGCTCGGGCTGCTCAAAATCACACGAGGCGAGCATTGCACGCTGGAATTTTAATCTGCGCGCCTGATAATCATCGTCAAACTGCCCGGGCTTAAATTCGGTTAAATTTCCGCCCGATTCCGACATATCACACCAACCGTTATGCATATCTGTCATGACGAGCATCTCATACCCGTTTTTTACAAGACTTCTGATAAAAGTGTCAATGTGGATATTTTCAGGATTCGTCAGTTTTCCCCAATCGCGGTTGATGTCTGTAATATTGCCGTTAAAAACCATATCGCCGTAAAGCTGATCGACCGTTACGGTCGGAATTATAAAGAAAGAGTAATCTTTTATTTCATCAATGTGCTTTTTTAAATACCGCATTGCTCCGACAAGTGCGTGCGAACCCGATACTTCTATAGTATGCACATTTGCCTGGAGCCATATTACCTTTTTACCGTTTCCGAAACGGAATGTAGGAATATCAAACTTTGCCCGCGTGTCAGCAACCTTAATTCTGTAATCTTTGTATTCTTCACATATTTTATCAAGCTCATCTAAAGAAAATGGTATATTTACCGCCGCCGACAGCTTGCCGCTTTCGGGAAGAGTGAGCGTGAAATCCAGATCAAATCCGGTCTTTTTTATATCGGTAAAATGCTCCCAGCGGATCTCGTCGGTGCTTATATACATTGCACGTTCGGCAACAAGACCGAAGCTTTGTACATACCAATATACGTGCTGCTTGGGGGATTTCTCGGGATCATATTCGGGCCAGTGGAGAATGATTCGCACCTTTTCGCCCGGTTTGCCGACTATGCGGCATCTCCAGTTGTAGTGCATATTTATTGTTCCGCTCTCAATTTCATATTTTTTCAGGGCCGGCGTACATTCGATTCTGTCGCCGTAATTTATTATATTGTCACAATCCCCGCCGGGGAATAAACCTGTTATAAGTGCCATTTAAAAAAACTCCTTTTATGTAATTTTGAAAAAATTATAACACTTTAATTTGAAAAAAACAAGCGATACGGGGAAAAAAGAAAATATCCGATAAAAAGAGAGAAATATATTGTAGTGAAAAAATTGAGAAAGGATTAATATGGAAATTTTAAACCCATTAAATTCTAAAATGGTTAAGATTTTAAATAAATGTTAAATTTTTATACTTGTATTGATATTGGGGAAAATGCTATAATTAAACTGTAAAGTGAGAACAGTTTCACAGTATCGAAGCTTTATAGGGAGCCTTTTATGAAAGATGTGCATAAAACACTTAGTAAAAACGGTCTTTGAAAAAGATCTTTTTAAAAATAAATTTTTATAGAGGAGCGAGAAAAAATGTTAAGGAAGAAAATTTCTAAGCTTATGGCGTTGGTTATGACGCTTACCTCAGCGGTGAGCGCTGTACCTGCGGCAGAGGCAAAAGAGGGATTTGTGGCGGACGGATATGAAATCATAGACGCCGCGTACGGAAACGGTACATATGTTGTGATGGCAAAGAATCTCGGCGTAGATAAAACACACCCGACGAAAATTTATACCTCGACAGATAAAAAGCATTGGACGGAAACGCAAAGTGCTGCCAACGGTTATAGATGGGGTTCACCAAACTCAAAGCAGAATGTATTGTACTGGCAGCAACAGAACGTTTTTGTTGCAAGCGTAGGAAACACTGTATACACATCGTCAAACGGAATTTCGTGGAACGAGAACGCAGACCTTAAAACAGGTTATGCAATGATTGACGAAAAAGACGGTACATTAGTTTTGATCGATTCAAACGGCGGATCAACAAGAGCGGCATTATCACTTAGTGAAATTGGAGAAAAAACCGATCCTCTGGCATTTTATCCGACTGTTATGGCGGCAGGTGACACAACAGACGGTGTTACGGGATATTTTATGGCAGGGAAATGGCAAAACTACAGAAGAATGAAAAACCTTGAACAAGGAATTACAAGTTTTACATTTGGCGATGGTGATGCTGTGGATGCAAAATATGTTAAGTCAATGGACGGCTGGATTGTGTTGACTGCGTCAAAAACTATCACCAATATAGCAAATACAGAAACAGCAGGCTTTAAGAGATTCAGTGTAACAATAAACGGTGAAGCACCTGAGTACAACTTCTCGGCATTGGGAGTAAACAATGATACTGTATTTGTAGGTGATACAAATGGCGGTATCTATACAATGGCGGCGCCGGAAAGCGCAACTTCAGAAACTCAAACATTAATTGAGGTTGCACCTACCGCCGGAACCGACGCGATAACGGAAAAGGTAACCGATTTTGTATCGATTGATGAAAATACTTTCTTTGTTACGACAGCAACAGGCGTATATACATTAAATAAAAACGGTGACGCATGGACATATTCGGATTGCTTAAAGTATACCGATATTGAGGACGCTAAGGTTTCGGGTTCGGCATTTAACGGAATAACGCTTTTGGCAGGTGCGTACAGCCCGGATTTGGGAATATATGCGGCAATAGGAAATGATCAGAATTCAAGAAGCCATATCTTCTATTCAGAGAACGGAATCAACTGGACTATGACAGGCGCAACAACATTCGGCGCATCAACGAGTGCTAAAAATATTGCGGTATGGTGGCCGGCACAAAAATGTTTCGTTATTTCAAATGCGGTAAAAGAAGGAACTGGCGCGGCTTGGGTATCAACAGACGGAAAATCATGGTCTCACAGACTGATGAAATTGGGAGATAACGGTGATTTGCAGATTTTGGGAGATTATCTTTATTCAGCGAATAAGGACAGTGCAAGAGTGATAAAACGTTATGCTAATCTTACTGATGAACCGACAAAGATTTTCTATTCACCGAAGAATGTTTCGTATGATATGAATACAATTGCACTTTCAGATGATGAAACACCGTATGTATTGGCAGGTAAAACATATGGTGTGACATATGTGGCACCGACATCTGAGGCAGATGATGTTACTGCAACAACAACATTCCAGATTGGAGGAGGTGCCGCTCAATCTAAGATAAACGATGCACATTGGAACAAGACAATAAATAAGTTCGTTGCGGTAAATCCTGTTCAAAAGAATATATATTTGATTTCAAAGGATAAGAATGTAGAAGCAGTTTTACCGAATGCCGATGCAGGAACACTTGTGGCAGTTGAAACAAACGGCTCATCGTACCTGACGGGTGATGTAAACGGCAATCTCTTCTTTACAAACGGCACAGATCTTTCAAAGGAAAAGAAGTTCAGCAAGGTTGACTGCCTGGGTGCAGTGGCAAATACGATGCCTGTTACAAACATCTTTGCAGGTGCTGACGGCAAATATATAGTAACCGTATCTGACGGAACAACAAGCGATGTACTTATTGTAAACTCGGACGGTTCGGGATATGTTAAGGCATCGGAGGAGTCACGCATCACGTCGATTAAGGGCGGAGATAATTTTACGGTTTCGGTTAAGGTTGCAAATTACGGCGAGACGGCACAAACGGTAAGACTGATCGCAGCAATATACGATAAGTCAGGAACAAAGCTCTTGCAGGTAGTTAGCGATGATAAGACAATGACACTTAATTCAACACAGTATCTTGAGCTGCCTGTTACGGCAAACGGGGATATTCCCGAGGACGCAACATTAAAGGTATTTATCTGGAACAGCTTGGGAGCTATGGTGCCTTTAACAAACGGTGACAATTTTTTTTAAAAACGGGCGGGACTGAAATTTATGTGTCCCCACAAGGGAGCGACAGCAATGACGGAAGTATTTCGTCGCCTGTTGCTACAATAGAACAAGCCCGTGACATCATAAGAAAAATGCGAGTTTCGGGAAAATGCGAGAATCGCCCGGTATCGATAATTCTGCGAGAGGGCGAGTACAGAACAGACGGTCTGGAGCTTGGCTTGGTTGATTCGGGGACAGAAAACTTTCCGCTTACAATCAAGAATTATGACGGCGAAAAGGTAAGAATTACGGGCGGTGTTGACATTGCGGCAGATAAGCTTTCAAAGGCATCTGCCGCGGTTACATCGAAGATTATAGATGAAAATGCAAGAGAGCATATCATGGCGGTGAATTTATACGAAAACGGCGTGACCGATTTGGGAGAGATTTCAAGGCGCGGTCATCTGATTTCGGAAAATGCACTTGCCCAGGCTGAAGTATCGGTGGGTGGTTCCGATATGAAGCTGGCAGGCTGGCCGAATGACGGATTTGTCGGTATGGACAGTGTTGTATCCTACGGCTACAGAAAGAATCCGACAGACGGCGACAACGGCAAGAATATTTTAGCCGGCTGTTCTTTTACATACAGCGGCTACAACCGTCCGACTCTGTGGGAAAATCCGGATAAGGCGTGGATTTCGGGAAGTTTGGGGCCGAATTTTGCATATGACTATTATCCGGTTGAGTCGGTTTCGGGAAATACGGTAATACTTAAGGAAGGCGCGGTAGTGGACTATTATTCAAAGCATTATTTCAGATTTGAGAATGTTTTGGAGGAGCTGGACACACCGGGCGAATACTATATAGATCGGGAAAACGGAATGCTCTACATATATATGCCGGAGGGTTCCGATGCGGATTCCGAAATAACGGTATCCGCCGCAAAAAAAGATCTGATAAGCATTACGAATGCGAAAAATATCAGAATAGAGGGAATTGAAATAAACAGCGGACGTGCCGGCGGAATTACCGTTTCGGGTGCAAGCTCGCAGATCGTTATTGACGGCTGCAAGATTCATTCATTCGGCGCAAACGGCGTGACGTTAGGTAAGAGTACATTTTCAACGGTTAAAAACTGTGAGATTTACGACATAGGTAAAAGTGCCGTGAGTGTAAGCGGCGGAAATTATTCAAAGCTTAATCTATCGGGCAACCGAATCGTTAATAATGATATATACCGTTTTTCTCAGCTTGAAAGGAGCTACACATCAGGTGTATATATCGGTTATCAGAGCGTGGGAACGCAGCTTCTTAATAATCATATTCATGATGCGCCTCATGCCGGGATAATATTTTACGGTGTAAATAACCGAATTGCCTATAACGAGATAGATAATGTCGTTAAGGAATTTCACGATATGGACGCGATATACGTCAATAACTACGATATGCCGTGGGAGCGCGGAAATGTTATAGAACACAACAGTATACATGATCTCGGAAAGGAAATCTTTGTTGCAAACGAAAAGCAAATGAATGTTGCGGCAATAAGAACAGATAATAACGGTCATGGATTGACAATAAGGTATAATTTGTTTTATAATATAGGTAGAAACAGCACAAATGCCGTTTCGGCAATTCATGCGCAGGGGTCTGAAAATAAGATTTATAAAAACATCTTTGTTGATTGCAGTGAAAGCTATATGGGACCGCTGATTAAAGAGGCATCGGAGGAAAGACCGCAAAAGACAACGTCTGCAATATACGCAAAATACAGCAATTACGAAACGATACAAAACAGATTTCAGACGTATATTTCGGTATATCAAAAAGCATTTCCCGAGCTTGCGGATTTCTGGAATGAAAATTACTATAACAATGAAACAAACAGCTTTAACAACAATCTTATAGTAAATATCAAAATACCGTTGAGCAAAATCAACGATAACGCGGAAATTGCGGTTCAGAATACCGATTCGCAGGGCTACAGAGCGACAAGGGGAACCGTTTCGGCAAGCGGAAATGTTGTGACATCGGACGATGTCGGATTTACGGATTATTCGGGCGGAAATTATGAACTGGGAAAAACGTCCGAATATTATACAACCAACTATATAAATACAAATGCAATGGGACTGCAATAAGATTTAAAGGGGAGTTTACCCTCCCCTTTAATAAAGAAAGGGTGAGCAACTTGAAAAAAACAGCGTTATTTTTGACTGCTGTAATCCTTTCGCAAAGCATAACAATCGGTGCGGACGCCGCAAGATACGGCGATATGAGCGGACATTGGTCCGAACAGTTTGTTGAGCTTTTGAGTGATAAGGGCATAATATCGGGGGATAACTACGGAAATTTCAGACCCGATGATAACGTTAAGGTCGATGAATTTTTAAAACTGGTGCTTGCAGCGTCGGGATTTAAACCGCAGTGGTCGGATCCCGAAAATTGGTCGGCACCGTATATACAAGAGGCGGAGGCGCGCGAGCTTTACTATGATGATGAGTTCGACAGCTTCAAAAGACCGATAACAAGGGGTGAGGCGGCACGTATATTGGTGCGTGCGCTGGGACTTGAGGATTCAAAGGTCCCGAATAAAAACGAGGTAATAAAGGATATTACCGACTATTACGATACTCTAAACGATTATAAAGAATATATACTTATCGCCTATGCGAATAACCTTTTAAAAGGCTACGAGGACGATAGCTTCAGATATACAAAACCGATAACAAGAGCTGAAAGTGCTGTTGTTATCACAAGAATGTTAAAGATCAAGCCGTTGGACGGTGACGATGCACCCGATATCGATACCGACAGCATCTATTTCGTTTCGGCAGATGGCTCGGATTCAAATGACGGCAGCAAGGACAAGCCGTTTGCGACTATAGAAAAGGCGCAGGAAAAGGTGCGCGAGATTATTGCTGCGGGAAAGTACCCGAAAGAGGGAATAACCGTTGCAATCATGGGTGGCACGTATTATATGGATAAAACGCTGAAATTTGATGAAGGAGATTCGGGAACGGCGGACGCGCCTGTGAAATATACGGCATACAATAATGAAGATGTTCGCATTACAGGCGGAATAACTATCCCGTATGAGAAGTTTAAACCTGTTTCATCAGATGTACCGCTTTTATCGAATGATGCAAAGAAAAAAGTTTTGCAGGTTAATCTGAAGGAGCTTGGAATTGATGATTACGGACAACTTTCAAGACGAGGGTTTTTGATCTCGGCAAATGTGGTGCCGCAATGTGAATTGTATGTGGATAAAGAAAGAATGCAGCTGTCGCGCTGGCCGAATACCGATTGGGCAGGTACGGGTGAGATTATAAGAAGCGGAGCAAGAAGCCAGAAAGGCGTTTTGGAGGGTGCTGAATTTACGATAGATTACGACCGCCCGACAAAGTGGACCTACAGCAAGGACATATATACATCGGGTGTTTTAGGTGAAAATTATTTTTACGGATATTTCCCGATAGAGAAAATCGAAAAGGGAAAGGTTACGTTAAAAGAGGGCGCTTTGAAAAATTATTACTCGAAGCATTTTATAAGATATGAGAATATCTTAGAGGAAACCGACGCACCGGGAGAATATTATATAGACCGTGACAAGGGAATGCTTTATTATTATCCGGCTGAAGGATTTTCAAAAGACAGCGATATTAAGCTTTCGATGTCAACGGAGAACCTGATAAGCATGACGGGTACCGAAAATGTGGAAATTTCGGGACTTTTGCTGGATTCAACAAGAAGAACCGCAATATCTGCTACAAGCGTTAAAAATATCACGATTAAGAATTGTGAAATTGCAGATGTGGGCGGTAAGGCTATTAACTTAAAAGGTACGGATTGTCATATATCTTCGAACTATATACACGATACCGGCTCGACTGCGGTAGAAGTGGGCGGCGGAGATTATGCCATGAGAGTCGCTTCGGGAAATGTCATTGAAAATAACCATATAAGAAAGCCGGCACAGCTGGAGAGGAGTTATAATACCGGAATAACGCTCGGTTATCTTTCGGTAGGTACGGTGGTAAGAAACAATGAGATTCACGATACTCCACATGCGGCGATGATTATCTACGGACCGGATCATTTAGTTGAGTATAACGAGATATATGACGCGGTTAAGGAATTCCATGATATGGACGCAATTTACTTAAATGTATACATATATCCTTGGGAAAGGAATGTAACGATTGCGAGAAATTATTTCCACGACATAGGTCAGCAGGACTTTACCGAAAAGCAGATGAACGTTTCGTGTATAAGAACCGATAACCGAGGAAACGGACTTATTATAAGAGAAAATGTATTTTACAATATCGGACGCGAGAACACAAACCAGGTAAGATGTATCTGTGCCGAGGGTATAGAGAATGTTATCGAAAATAACCTCTTTATAGATGTTGCGGAGGCTTATGACGGACCCGATACCTACAGCCCGGGAACAGAGTGGAACATGGACGATCAGACGGTTAAGAACACATATAACGAATGGCTCAAATATAAGGACGTGTATGCGGTTAAGAACCCGGAAATACTTGATTTCTTCAAGCATCACCCGGCATCATACGCAAAATCGAATAAGTTTAACAATAACGTTATTGCAAGCGTGAATTTGCAGCTGAGCACTATTAATGCCGAGCCGAATAAGTACGGCTACAGAGGAAATGATAACCTGATTTCGGCAGAGGGCAACTATCTTGCCAAGAAAGATGTCGGCTTTGTCGATTATAACGGCAAAAACTTTACACTGAAGAGTGACAGCGAAGTGTATACTCAAATACCCGGATTTATTCCGATAGAATTTGAGAAAATGGGAACAAACGATAAGGTATGACGATAAAGAAAGGAACGATTTAAGCATGAAGAAGATAATTTCATTCCTGTCGGCGGCTGTTATGGCGGTAAATGTATGTGCATTTGCCGCAGCAGACACCTTGACGGGGAGCTATAGCTTTATTGACTCCGCATACAGCCCGGAATTGGATATGTATGTGGCTATGGCGAAGGATTTTTCGGCAGCGGATCACAAAACCCAGCTTTACCGCTCGAAGGACGGTGTTGAATGGACGGCGTGTTTTCGTGATGCAAAACCGGGAAAGAATTATGCAGCTCAAAAAACAAGACAAAACCTGGTTTGGTGGGAAGATGAGGGCGTTTTTGCGGCACAGGTCGGCGGAACTACATATATTTCATCAAATGGTGTAAACTGGACAGTGCCGGCAGGAATCGGCAGTTCAAGTAACGGACTCCTTGAAACCGACGGCGAAAGCCTTATGATAGTTCACGGAAGAACAATGAAAATTATTCCGACAAAGGACAGCACTGCGGAAAGTTTCGCTCTTTCGGATAACAGCGGACGTTATTACTATGCTGCGGGAAAGTATAAAGGTGAGGAAAAATATTTTGCACTCCAAAGTGACCAATACGGCGGATATATGGGAAAGGTTGAGGGTGCTGAGAGAACCGTAACCAAGGATAAGTTTATAGGAAAAACTATTGATGCGGTTATTACTGATATGAGTTACATATCGCAAAGCAAAAACTGGATTGCAACACTTACAAATAAGAAAGCATATGCGGTTATCGGCAGTGATATTATGGAAAATGTAGGTTCAGCAAAGAAAATTGAACCGAAAAATGTCGGTGAGAACATCACAGGTACGGGCGTCGGTGAAAATTACGCGCTGCTCGGTACCGAAACAGGTAAGCTCTTTTATACCGATATTGCAGATGTTGAGTCCGATTCGAAATGGAAAGAGATTGCAGTGCCGGAGGGCATGCAGGCGCCGGATAAAGAGATAAGAAGTATCTCAAAAAGCCGTGACGGATTTATGCTGGCGGTTTCGGAAAACGGAACGTATATCTTGCAGGAAACGGACGACGGCGTTATCTTTGCCGATACTACTAAGGTTTCGGTAGACGCAAAAACAAAGAGAATCGAGGCGCCGCAGACGGGTTCGCAAGATGTTTCGGTACAGTTTGCAGGCGAGAACTATTTCGGTCAGGAAATTACAGGAATGGTAAAAGACGTTACAACCGAAGAGGAAGGAATTTCGGCAGCATGGGACGGCTCAAAGATGACAATCAGCGTTCCCGATACGGCAGAAGGTGAAAAGATATTCACAGTTACCGACACCTATGATAAGACGCATGATGTAACAATCAACTTCGTAAAGGAAAATGACGTTGACCTGGAAGGATTTACGACAATCGCACTCCCCGATGAGGAGGGCGAGGTTGCCGAAGCGGATTATAAAGCGTATGTTTTGGCATCGGACGGAGAGAAAATGAACAGAAAAGCTGAAATCAGTGTTGTTTCGGCGCCGGCAGGCATTGAATTTAATGCAAAAAACAATAAGGTTACGGCAACATCGGCATCAGAGGCAGGAACATTGGTTTTGCGCGTAACATCTGTAGGTAAGCCCGAAAATAACAAGGATTTTAGTATTGAAATCAAGAAAAGAACTCCTGATTCAATTGAAGTGACAACCGATAAGCAAGAGGTTCAGATCCCCGAAAAGGGTACTGAAACAATCAATGCAAAAGCGGTTGTAAAGGATCAGAACGGCACACCTATGAATAAAGAAAAGGTTAGCTGGTCATTAGACGGCGATGCCAAGGATATAACAATCGACGGTGAGGGCAAGATAACAATCGGGGCAGAGGCAAACAGCGGCAAGCTCACTGTTATTGCAACTTCTCTGACAGACACCGCGGTTTCGGGTGAGACGGAAATCACACTTACATGGTCGGACGAGCGCGCCGTAAATGAGGCAGTTGCCGCATTTGATACAGAAACGGTTACGGGAGAAAATCTCGACTTTTCAAAGACCAATAAAGACGGTGTTTCAATGAAGTTTGAGACATCGGACGAAAAGGTGATAACATCTGAGGGTGTTATTACAAGAAACAGAAGAAAAGATACAAAGGCAACGGTTAAGATTTATGCTCAAAAAGGCGAATTTAAGGCAGAAAAGACAATCACCGTTACCGTTTTAAAAGAGGATAATATAGCAGGAGTCGGCGATTTTGAGGATCCGACGCAAAAAATCGACAACGGCGTAATAACCGATAAGGACGCACACGGCGGAAAATATGCGGCTCAAATGAGCGGAGCATTTTCAGCCGATGTAAAACTTAACAATGAATCGGTGTATGTTTTCGAGGCTTATGTAAAATCCGACTCGGGCGCAACGCTTTCGATAGAAAAAGGCGATGAGCGCGCAAGCGTAAATCCGGGCGGAAAATATGCAAGACTCTGCGTATCGAAGGTTTATACGAAAAACGGTGATGAGTTTACAGAAACCGTTACGGTAAACGGTTCGGATGGGTATCTTTTGGACGACTTTAAGGTTTATGAAATAACCGATGAATACAATGAGGTTATGGAGAAAATCACAAAGGCAGAATATTCAAGAGATAAAGACGATATTGAGGACGCCAAAAAGGCTGTTGAGGCATTTTTGGATATACCGTTAAAAGATGAGCTGAAAAAGAGAGTAGACGCAATCAAGCCGAAATCGAACGGCGGCAGCAATACGGGAGGTAACACAGGCGGCGGTTCGAGCGGAGGCTCGGGCGGCGGCAGCTTTACTCCGCCTTCGTCAAAACCGAGCTCTCCTTCTACAGTCGGCGGCGAAACGGTTGATAATGACGAGAAAGTAAACGATTATCTGCTGGTATTTAAGGACATGAAAGGACACTGGGCAAAAGATGATGTTGAGTTCATGGCAAATAAGGGATTTGTAAACGGTGTGAGTGAAGGAAACTTTAACCCCGATGCAAATATTACACGTGCCGAGTTTGCGACGCTTGTTGTAAAGACAATGGGGCTTTCTGCGGCAGAATATGAGAACACGTATTATGATATGGTATCGGACGATTGGTTTGCAGGATACGTTCAGGCAGCCAAAAACGAGGGTTATGTTTCGGGATATAACGGAATGTTCCGCCCGAATGACTATATAACACGTGAGGAGATTGCAAAGGTTATCGTTGCTGCGTACAACCAAAAGACAAATAATATAATGGAGCCGGGCGGAGCGTTGTACTTTACCGATATTGAAAGCATAAGCGCGTGGGCATACGATTATATCGTTGAGGCGACAAAGCAAGGCTTTGTAAACGGTGTGAGCGAAACGAGATTTGCACCGAAGAATAACGCGACACGTGCACAGGCGGCAGTAATGCTTAAGAGATTATACGATAAACTGAACGGCTAAAAAGGGAGGAAATTTCAAGTGAAAAGAATAACCGGTTTTTTACTGATATTAACCATGATTTTCTCCGGGTTTTGCTCGGTGAGAGCGGATAATACTGCGGGGAGCGAAGAGGCACAGCTTTTAAAGGGATTGGGAATATATGACAGCGATCAGGTTTCCGATACAATCACCCGTGCGGACTTTGCCGAAATTATAGTAAGACTTCTGGGAGTGGACGAAAGTTCACTTCCCGAGCCTCAAAAACAGGTATTTACAGATGTTGGGCTGGATCACCCGAAGGTAAAGGTTATAAATTATCTTTTTCAAAGGGGCGTGATGCTCGGACACGAGGACGCATCTTTTAAACCGGATAATGAGCTTACCTGCCGAGAGGCGGCAAAGATCCTGGTTTCGGTTCTGGGATATACCGATTTTTCTGAGGTTAACGGCGGATATTATACGGGATATTTGCTTTCTGCCGAGAATGCGGGAATATTAAAGGGTGTAAATGTAGGTACGAGCGATAAGATAGATACCGGAAATCTTGCGATTATGATAGTAAATACTATGCAGGCGCCGGTAATGACAACCGACTACAAGGACGGCAACATCAATATTTCAACCGATAAAGATATAATCATGATGGAAAAATACTTAAATATCGGCAAGTATAACGGTGTTGTGGAGGGGTATTCCGATACAAGCCTTGAATCATCAAGCACGGATTACGGCAAAAATAACGCGAAAATCGGCGGAGTGATTTTCCAAGTCGGCGAGATGGATTTATCCGACTGGGTAGGTATGAGCGTGACGGCTTACTACCGTGATAACGACGGCGAGTATGAGTTGGTTTACTTAAAAGATAAAAAGAACACGGTTGCAGAGCTTTCATCAAAGGATATAGAGAGCGCAACTCTTTCGGAGGTGAAATACTTCCGCTCGGAGGAAAGCTCGAGAACCTCAACGTTTAAAATCGCGTCCGACGCAATCTTTTTATACAACGGCAAAAGAGTGCTTTTGGTATCAAAAGAGGATCTGATCCCTGCAATCGGCAGCGTGAAGCTTATTGATAATGATTCGGACGGCTATGCGGAAGTTGTTGTTATAAAAGAATATAAGGAATATGCGGTAAAGACGCTTATTGCAAAAGATGAAACCGTAGTAACAAAGAACAATAAGGGTACATTGGATCTTTCGGAGGATAAGATCAGAGCGAATTTCTTTACTGACGGCGATGCTGCGGATTTCTCGGCAATCACATCAAAGAGTATTTTGAATATTGCCAAGAGCAAGGACGATACCGATGCAATCTGGAACATATATATCACAAACGAACAGGTTGAGGGTGTTGTGAAGTCATTTATAAATGACGAGGATAAGTCGGTTCTTTTAGACGACGGCAATGAATATAAGTTCTCGGGTGAGCTGGTAAAGTATATTGAGGAAAACAAAAAATACAATCCGGCAACCGATAAATACGAATATGAGCTTGAATACCCGACGGTAGGGAACAGCTACACATTCAGCCTCAACATGGACGGAGATGTCGCTGATTTTGAGATAATGAGCTCGGGCAGAAAATATGCGTATGTTGTAAAGAACTGGCTTGACGATGAGCAGGAAAACCGTTATATCAAGATGTTTACCTCAGCAGGCGAGATGGCAACATACAAAATGGCGGACAAGATAAGCTTTAACGGCAAGAAAACAGAAAGCGCAAATATTTCAATTGACAATTATCAGGTTGTCGTGTATGATATTAATGATAATGAAGAGCTGACTAAGTTAAGAACTGCCGAGGATATGACATCTGATGCGATGTCTACCGTGTCGGGTGATGAATTTGCACTGCACTATAAATCGACAGAAACAATCAAGGACGGTGCTGTTGTATATTCATCTATGCGATTCTACAAAAACTTTGCAGAGAATTATCCGTATTATTTTGTAAATAATGAAACGATATGTTTCCAAGTCCCGAATGATAAAACGAGGGACGCGGATTACTCGCTTTTGAAAAAGCTTGACACCGATATATCGGTAAAAGGTCCTATCAGAATTTATGACGTTAAGGAAGGCGGAAGTATCGGCGCTATGTCGGCATCTAAGAGCGGCAGTGCAAAATACGGAACCCCGCAGATGATAGATCGTGTAACGGTGGGCTTAAACGAGGACGATGAAGAATGTACACAGCTCGAATTTGTAAGCGGACAAAGTGTAATTTTAAAAAGAGATGTTACTTTCAGCCAGCCTGCAAAATCCGACTCGAAGGGCAGCAACAACTGGACATCGAGAATTGACTATTCGGGATTGACTACCAAGGATTTAAAACGCGGTGACGTAGTTCAGTATGTTACGGTTGACGGATATGTTACCGATATAATGGTACTTGTATCGGTTGCAAATATCGGCCCTGTCAGAATAGACGGTGATAATATCGCAGAAAACGGGAACATGCTTTGTAAGGTTCTTTCGGTAAATGATAAGGGTTCAAGAGCTTTGGTATACTATGTTGACAGATTCGGTACCGAAAGATATCAATCAATAGGAATCGGCGGCTCTGTTTATAAGTATGATTCGAGTACCGGAAAAGCGGAATATGCAACAAGTGCAGATGTAAGAGCGGGAGATATAATCCTGCAAAATGCATTCTGGTGGTCTGTAAAGGCAGTATTTATATTCAGATAGAATTTTTAGCGAACCTTGAAAAATAAGCTTTCCCGCTTATTTTTCAAGGGAACGCGACACCAAAAAGGCGAAATGGAGATAAAAATGACGCATAGAAAAATTTTTGTGTGTATCGCCGGACTTTTGGCAGCAGCAGGCTTGCTGTCGGGATGTTACAATGAGGCGATGGGTGATACAAAAAAGGAAGAGACAGTATTAAAATGGATATGCGGCGGTGTAGGTGAACAGAGAGATTCGGAAAAGGTGTGGAAGAAATTTAATGAAGAGCTTCAAAAATATCTTCCCGATACCAAAGTGGAGTTTGAGTGCATTCCCACTAAAAACTACGGCGAAAAGTGGAAACTGATGAGTACGTCACAGCAGGAGATGGATATTGTCTGGTGCAGCTGGCAGAGCGATTTTGTATCAGAAGTGAAAAAGGGATCGTATATGCCGCTGGATAATCTGATAAAGGAATACGCTCCGTCGATAAAGGAAAAAATCCCGGCGGAGATGCTTAAAAAACAGACTGTTGAAAGACGGCTATACAGTATTCCCTGTATGCAGCAGATGGTATCGTATGTTTCAACGCTGAATTTTGATTATGACTTGTATGAAAAATACAAGGATTATATAAACCCCGATGAGCTTTCGGCATTTTTTGCATCACACAATAAAATGGACTCGGAGTGCTGGGATAAAATAGAGCAGTATATAAAGCTTTTTGCCGATAACGGAGATTTGTATAACGGAGTGATCGGATTTGAAAGCCATGCCGAAAAAGGATATGAGTGGGTGAGAAATCCGTATAAAATCGAAGATTACGGCGATGATTACACTGTTGTGAATTATTACAGAACTCCGGAATATAAGCTCTTTATCGAGAGATATTCGGATTGGTACAAAAAAGGATATATCCGAAAGGATTTTGCAAATATTGACCGCAATACCGGCTTTTATCCCATATCCGGTGAGGGAAACTATCTTATCGGGCAGGGATGTGTGCCGAGCGCGAAGGAAATAGAAGCAAAAAGAAAGTCGGGAGAACGCTTAAGTGTCAGAGTCCCGTTCTATGATGAGCACTATATTCCGTACGGTGCGGCGGCATCAAGTATTGCAATATCATCGAGCTGTAAAAATCCCGAAAAGGCGATAAAGCTTTTGGAGCTTATGAATACCGAAAAAGGAAAAGAGCTTTATAATATACTGGTTTACGGTATTGAGGGTGAGCATTATGAAAAAGTTACAAATAATAAAGTAAGACCTGTCGGATATACCAAGCAGCCTGCGGCAAATGCGCCGTACGGACAGTATGCATGGGCTTTGGGAAACAGCTTTAACGCATATCAGATCTACAGCGAATGGGACGATCCGAGTCTGGATTCCGACTTTATCAAAAAATTGAACAGTGATGCGCGCGAATCCAAGCTGATGGGATTTTCGCTGGATACCACACCGATAAAGCTTGAATTAAAGCAGATAGACGCGGTTGTAGAAGAATACGGAGATATGAAACAGATGATTATTTCCGAAAACTGCGCCGAAATGTATGATGAATTTGTGGAAAAGCTGAAATTGGCAGGCGATGATAAGGTTGTTGCTGAGATTCAGAGACAGATTGATGAATGGAGAAACAAAAATTAAGTGATTGGATTTTACAATTATTTAGAAATAACAACTGAAAGGAAGTATGGTAAATGAAAGGAAAAGTTAGCTTTGTGCTGGCGGCGGTAATGGCGATTGAACCTGCTGCGTTTGCAAAGAAAAAGCAGGACGGTTTTACCGATATCGAAAATCACTGGTCGAGAGCGATAGTTATGCGCCTTGACGATTACGGCATTGTTGCCGGTTACGGTGACGGAACATTCAGACCGGAAAAGCATATGAGTGTCGCCGAGTTTTTAAAGATGATGATGGTATCTATGGGATATTCCTTGCCAAACGGCGACATATATTGGGCATCGGAATATATTAATAAGGCGGTGGAATTAGGGATTATAGAGTCGGGTGATTTTGCGGACTATAATCAGGAGATAAACCGTCTGCAAATGGCAAGGATATTTGCAAATGCGCTCGGAAATACAACAAGCGCCGATGAGTATACCGTAAAATCACAGATTTACGATTATGCCGAAATCCCCGAGGATTATAAAGAGGACGTAATCGTTGCCGTCGGTGAGAAGATTATAGTCGGATATGAGGACGGCAGCTTCAGACCGTGGGAGATAGTAACGCGTGCGCAAGCGAGTGCCGTTATGGTTCGCTTTATCGAGAAAAACGGCGGAATCAAAAAGCCGAATACCGATAAGCCGGGTACGGGTGACGATCAGACTTTGGCAAGTGCAAAAATATATGTTGCGACAAACGGCAATGACAGCGCAAGCGGAACCGAGAGCGCGCCGTATAAGACAATCGGCAAGGCGAAAGAGGCTGTAAGAAGTATGATTTCGTCGGGAAATCTTCCGCAGGGCGGCGTTACCGTATATTTAAAGGGCGGTACATACTATATGTATGACGGACTTGAATTTACCGAGGAGGATTCGGGAACCGAGGAAAGTCCGATCACATATACCGCATATCCGGGAGAGTCTGTTACTATTTCGGGCGAAACTCCGATTGATGTAAGCTGGTTTAAAGAGGCGGGCAGTGAGGCAAAATCAAAGCTTATCGATAAATCGGCACAGAGCAAGCTCATGATGGTAGATTTAAAAGCTCACGGCATCACCGATTACGGCGAAATGTCAAGCAGGGGTTATCATTACTTCAACAAGGGAAGATACGCACAGGCAGAGCTGATTGTAAACGGTGAGAATCAGACCTTGGCGCGTTACCCGAATGAAGGAACCATGTCTGTTCCGAAGGATAATGTTGATTCCAAAAATATGGCGTTTACTTATACCGACAGCCGTGTATCGAAATGGAAAGACGCAAAGGATCCGTATATTGTCGGAACTATTTCGATAAACTACGAAAATAATACATATCCCGTAGCAAAGATAGACGCAGCTAAGAGTATGCTTTATGTTAAGATGGGAAGAATAAACACATATTATACAAACGGTTGGTTCTACGGAACAAACCTCATGGAGGAAATTGACCAAGAGGGCGAATACTACATTGACCGTGACGAGGGAATCCTCTATTATTATCCACCTGCCGACTTTAAGACGGGTAGCTACACAGTAGGTCTTTCGACGCTTAAAAAGCCTGTATTTAACTTTAACGGCACAAATCACATAAATATCAGCAATATCACAATGGAGGGCGGAAGAGGATATGCAATCCTCGGTACAAGTGCGGGTTATAAGATTCCTACATATAAGGAGTTTGCTATAAGCCAGAACATGAACCTTGACGGACCGTCTTTCCACTGGGATAAGAGAACCGATACAAGCACGGTTTACCTGGGCGATATTGATGAATATACCGATGCACAGGTATTCCCGGGACATATCTGGGACGGCTTTGTCGATAACGGCAAGGGCGTTGATGGAATATCGGTCAAGAACTGTAACATCTTCAACTTCGGTTCAGGCGGTGTCGTTATAAAGGGCGATAACGTTAAGATTGAAAATAACCATATGAAGAACCTCGGCGGAACGGGACTTTATCTGCGCGGCGGAGATCTCGAAACGCTTACCCCGAGCGGTGATACGATAATTAACAATAAGATTCACAATGTAGGATATCTGCAAAAATCATATGTTCCGGCAATTGCAATGCACGGTGTTGCGATTCATGTTGCCAATAACGATATATACGATGCACCGCACTGTATCTTCAATTATCACGGAAACGATCATATAATTGAATTTAATAAGATCCACGACGCTGTAAAAGAGTGTCTTGATATGGACGCTATCTATACGAGAAATGAGTATATGCCGCAGTGGAGAGGTAATATTATAAGAAACAACTATATATATAACCTCGGTATTTTCCCGGTAGGAGAATATACAAAGCAGCTGAATGTATCGGGTATCAGAACGGATAACTACGGTCATGCATTGCAGATTTATAACAATATATTTGCCAATATCGGAACGGAAAATGCGAATAACGTAATCGGCGTAACGGCACAGGGTAACAGAAATACTCTGACGGGCAACATATTTGTTGATTGCAGCGCGACATATCTCGGCTGGAACTCATACTCTGCCGGTGCAACATGGAATATGGAAAATCAGACGGAGAAAGAAAGAGTGGAACTGGCTGAAAAATATGCGGCAAACCCGATATTTGCAGCAAAGTATCCAGAACTTGCAACGTTCAGACAGGAATATTATAAGTCGGTTGCGACAAATGTATTTGATAAGAACCTTGTTGTAAATATTAAGTTCGGTCTGAGTACAACAAACGGTGAAGTGAATAAGTCGAGCACAAGAGGTGCTGCGGAGCTTATAAAAGGCGACAACAACGTCGTTACGACAAAGGATCCGGGATTTGTAAATTATGCGGCGGGCGATTATACATTAAAGGACGACAGCGAAGTATTTACAAAGATTCCGGGGTTTGAAAAGATTGAGATGAGCAAGATGGGAAATAATGCTCCTGTCGGACCTATCAACTGATATTGGCTCAGTTTGTTAATTCCAAAACTTTTTTCCTATCCCCTCAAAAAAGCAAAGGAGCTGTAAAAAATCAATTGATTTTTTACAGCTCCTTTATCTTGAAGATACTTGACAAAAAAATCATAAAATGATATAATTTGTTAGAAGATAAGTTTTTTGGCGGGAGGATTTATTTATGAAATGTTTAAATTGCGGAAGTGAAATATCGGACGGTGCGCAATTTTGTAAAGTTTGCGGCAATAGGGTAGAACAGGAGCAGACGGCTAAAAAGCAGGGTGTTACCTGCCCGCATTGCGGAAAGCCTGTGCCGGCAAATACAGTATACTGTGCATATTGCGGAAAACCTATATACGGTGCACCGAAAAAGAAAAATACGGGAATTATAGTTCTTGCGTCGGTTGCGGTGTTGGTTACTCTTTCGTGCCTTGTTATGCTGTACCTGTTTATGTTCGGAGATTTGGGCAAAAAGGAAATGCCGCCGGAAGATGAACAGGCGGTTGAGGTTGTTCCTGATGATAAAACCGATGACAAAGATAAAGCCGATGATGCGGACGATGAGGATAATGATGTCTGGTCGCCTGTGGACAAGAGCCAGATTGAGGACGAAGATGAAGATGATGAAGATTATCCCGATTATGAGGATTATACTCCGTCGGATTTGCACGGCTTGAGCAAAAGCGATGTGGGATTTATGAGAAACGAAATTTATGCGCGCCACGGTTATATATTTAAAACCGAGCCGTATAAAAGTTACTTTGAATCTCAGAGCTGGTATCACCCAAACCCGAATTTCAGCGAAAGCTCATTTTCGGCTGAAGAAAAGGCGATGGTTGATGCTTTAATTAAATATGAAAAGCAAATGGGCTGGAGATAATTTATGTCAAATGTTCCCCAAATACCGTAAGAAAACTGCGGTATTTGGGGATTTTGTTGTTTTTGAAAGATTTTTTGATTTATCCCTTGACACAAAGAGGGATATGTGGTAATATAATGTGGATTTGTTTGGATATAGTTGGAGGTGTGTGGATTTGTTTGCAAATCAGCGGCAGGACGAGATATACAATCTTATAAAAGAGAAAGGTAACGTTACGGTAGATGAGCTTATGAAAAAATTTGATGTGTCGGTGGAAACAATACGGCGCGATCTGATTTTTTTGGAAAAAGCGAACAGTATAAAACGTGTGCATGGCGGTGCAATTTCGGTACAGGCAAGCAGAAAGCATGAAAAATTTAAAAAAAGGCTTGAAGAAAACCGCCCCGAAAAACGCGAGCTTGCCAAAACGGCTATCAATCTGATCGAAGAGGGCGATTTCATATCGATTGACGCCGGGACGACAACAATCGAGCTTGTGGATGAGATAAAAAAACATTTTCACGAACTGGTGATAGTTACAAATTCGGGTTATGTTGTTGAGGCACTTCGCGGTATGGAGGGCTTTAAAATATATCTTACCGGCGGTATTTTCATGCATGACGAGAATGCGTTTTACGGAGAGATTGCAATAAATAACATCAGAAATTTCTACATAAAAAAAGCATTTATCTGCCCTGCGGGAATAAGCGAAAACGGAATTTCGGACTTTGATCAGGAGCTATCCGATGTGCAAAAGGCGTATATTGAGGCGGCGGAAAAAAAGATAATCCTTGCCGACAGCAGCAAAATCGGCAAAGATGCATTTATAAAAACGGCGGAACTGACATCGGATTTTGTGATAATAACCGATTCTCATATAGATGAGGAAAAAGTAGAGCGCTTTACGCAAAAAGATATTTGTATATTAGGAAAGGCGGAAAATTAAATGACAAAGAAAAGCTATGCAAGAGTGGTAGTCTTATTGTGCGCGGTGACATATTTTATAAGCTATCTTACAAGAATCAATTATGCCTCGCTCATAAGCGCAATAAAAGACGCGCGCGCAATTACAGATGTTGCGGCATCGGCTGTTATTACGGGAAGCTCTGTTACATATGGCATCGGTCAGCTTATAAGCGGTTATCTGGGGGATAAAATCAAGCCTGTAAAGCTTATTTTTATTGGCCTTTTGGTTACGGTGCTGATGAATATTCTGCTGCCGCTTTGCCCGAACGTTACGCTTATGACGGTTGTGTGGTGCATAAACGGACTGGCACAGGCATTTATGTGGCCGCCTATGGTTAAGTATCTTACACAGGTTCTGGACAGGGAGGAATATTCCTCTGCGTGCGTTAAGGTTTCGTGGGGGAGCTATGTCGGCATAATTGCGGTATATCTGTTCTCACCACTATGCCTTATGGCATTCCATAAATGGGAGTATATGTTCTTTATTTCGGCAGGTCTGGGACTCATTGTAGCCTTTGTATGGCTGTATGCCTCGCAGAAATTGCAGAAGATGAGCTTTAAAAAAGCAGACGAGCCGATTGTGAGTGCGAAGACAGATGAAGTGCCAAAAACCAAGATGCCTGTTAATTCGGGTATAGTGTTTATGATAGCGTTTACCATGGTAGCGATAGTATTGCAGGGGATTTTGCGTGACGGTATAACAACATGGATGCCGACTTACGTAAAAAATACATACGGTTTGAGCAATGAAATATCTATTTTAACAGGCGTTGTGCTGCCGCTTTACTCAATCGGTTTTACGCAGTTTACGACATGGATTTACCTCAAAAAAATCAAAAACGAGCATACCTGTGCAGCGCTGATTTTTGCATTGGCGACTGTTTCGAGCGTTGTTCTGGGAATTTTCTACAGCAGCGGCGCGGTGGTTTCGGTTGCGCTTTCGGCATTGGTTACAGGCTGTATGCACGCGGTCAATCTTGTGCTTATATGTATGATTCCGGCGAGATTTGAAAAATACGGGAATGTGTCGTTTATGTCGGGACTTTTAAATTCGTGTACATATGTGGGAAGCGCTTTGTCCGGGTTCGGCATGGCGGCAGTGGCGACAGCATTCGGCTGGAGAGCAACGATATTTTCCTGGGCGATAGTTGCCGGAGCAGGTGCACTGATATGCTTTTTAATGTGCAGACGCTGGGGAAAATTTATCTCAAATAATTGACAAACACTGCCTTGATGTTGTATAATATTAGCATTGTGAGTTTTACGAAAAAAGAATCGCATCGGGCGAGAGAATGGAGATTATTATGAGAATGAGAAAGAAAAAGCACTGTGCCGAGAGATTGGAGAGGTGCGAGAGCTTATGGATAAAGCAGGCAGAGGATTATAAGGGGAAATGGTCGGAGATTTTCGGTAACGATAATCCGATACATATAGAAATAGGCTGCGGCAAAGGGCAGTTTATCACAACAATGGCGCAAAAAAATCCCGATGTCAACTATATTGCGATTGATGTTGTGCCCGACGTTCTGGTTATTGCACTTGAGAAAGCAACGGCTGCCGAAATACCGAACGTGCGCTTTATAATTGCCGATGCGAATAAGCTGGAGGAGTATTTTGAGCCGCAGGAAATATCGAGGATATACCTGAATTTTTCCGATCCGTGGAAAAAGAACAAACAGGCGAAAAGACGTCTTACGCATAAAAATTTCCTCGATATTTACAAGCGCCTTTTGAAAAACGGCGATTTTATATATTTTAAAACGGATAATAAAGCGTTGTTTGAATTTTCGCTCAATTCATTTGCACAGGAAAACTTTAAGATGCAGAATATCACATTCGATCTGCACAATTCCAAATTCGAGGGAAATGTTATGACCGAGTATGAAACACGTTTTTCGGAGCAGGGCTTGCCGATATATCGCGTGGAGGCGACATATCTTGGGTGGTAAGAAAACAGTCATTGCCGTTTTGGCGGCAGTGGCTGTTATTGCAATATTGAGCGTGCCGAAAAAGCGCAGTATTGACATATTGGACGTGTTCGGCACCGTTTCGCAGATAACGGTATATGACCGCAGCGATAAGGCGCTGGACGAGTGCCGTGATTTTTTATACCGTGCGGATAAGCTTTTGTCGTACAGTGATCCCGAAAGCGAAATATATCGGCTTAACTGCCATGAGGCGGTGGAGCTCTCGCCGGAGACGGAGGAGCTTTTGCGTTTGGGAGAGGGGTACTCCGACCAAAATACCTTTAATATATTTTGCGGTGCGCTGACCGACAGGTGGGAGCAGGCAAAAGCCGACGGCGGCGAGTATCTCCCTGATACAGATGCGATTGCAAGCGTATACCCGTTTTCACTGGAGATTAAAGACCATACGGCTTTTTTGGCAAACCCAGAACAGAAGGTTAATTTGGGGGCAATCGCAAAGGGGTATGCCACGAAAAAGCTTGTTGAAATTCTGGATAATCATTCGGTTAAGCGCGCGATTATAAATCTCGGCGGAAATATATATGTCAAGGGCAGAAAAAGCGGACGGGAAAACTGGAAAGTAGGTATACAGGATCCCGACGGTGACGGATATTTGGGAGTTTTATCGCTTGCGGATACTTCGGTAATCACTTCGGGAGATTATGAGCGGTATTTTGAGCAAAACGGTGTGCGGTATCATCATATTATAGATCCTAAAACAGGAATTTCCGCTAAAAGCGGCTTACGGGCGGTGACTGTGATCTGCACCGATCCGACCGTGGGCGATATGCTTTCCACAAAATGCTTTATTGCCGGATTTGAAAAATCACGTGAGTTTTTGAGTGAGTATGATGCTTTGGCGATATTTGTAACAGACGGCGGAAAGGTTTATTATCCGAAAGAAATTTCCGATCGGTTTGATAAAAGAAGTGAAAAGTATATATTTTTAGAATATTAAAAAGGGGCTGTAAAAAAATCAATTGATTTTTTTACAGCCTTTGCTTTTTTTGAGGGGATAGGAAAAAAGCTTTGGAACGGACAAACTGAACCCGACGGCGTACATCAAGAGGTTCAGTTTGTTCGTAGCAAGAAAAGGAAAAATCATACGAAAAATCATATTTTTTGATTTTTCTACCGTGATGAGGTTAAATTGCAACAATTATATTTTCTATAATGTGTGTGCTTTATTTCTTTTCTTGCGTTCCGGAGTTTTTTAACATCCCCATGTTTTTTGTCACAGTATTTTCTTTTATGAATATTATATCTGTAGGAGTGTGATGTATATGTGCGGAATTGCAGGTATAATAAATTTTAAAAAGAATTTTGTAACCTATAAAGAATATAATCGCCTGATAGTCAAAGAAATGGCACTGTCGCTGGCACACCGCGGCCCCGATGATTCGGGAGAGTGGATAGGAGAACACGCGGCGTTTTCTCATGTGAGACTGTCGGTAATAGATCCCGAGCGTGCTAAACAGCCGATGGTGCGTGTTTCGCAGGGGCATGAATTTGTGATTACATATAACGGAGAGCTTTATAATACCGATGAACTGAGGGCTGATCTGAAAAAACACGGCTATGAATTTACCACAACCTCCGATACAGAGGTGCTTTTGTATGCATATATTCATTACGGTGAAGAGTGCGTGGATATGCTAAACGGCATATATGCTTTCTGCATATGGGACACAATGCGCCAGAGAGTGTTTATCTGTCGCGACAGGTTCGGAGTAAAGCCGTTTTTCTATACGGTACATAACGATAGCGTGATATTTGCGTCGGAGCTGAAAGGGATATTCAAATATCCGTCGATAGAGCCTGAAATAGACGCCGATTCGCTGCGTGAGATTTTTGCGATGTCGCCGGCAAGAACACCGGGGAGCGGTGTGTTTAAGGGGATATATGAACTGCGCCCGGGACATACGATGACGGTCGACCGTGACGGAGTTAAAATAAAGCGGTACTGGGGATTAAAGAGCCGCGAGCATACGGATTCATACGAGGAAACAATTGAGAGGGTAAGAGAACTTTTTGTTGACAGTGTGGAAAGGCAGCTTGTTTCGGACGTACCGATTGCAACGCTTTTATCGGGCGGACTCGATTCGAGCCTTATAACGGCGGTTGCGGCGCGGCATATGGGTGAAAAACAGCTCTCCACATATTCTTTTGATTATGAGGATAACGACAAATATTTCAAAGCGTCGGCATTTCAGCCCGATGCGGACGCACCGTGGGTTGTGAGAATGTCTGAGGCATTTAACACCAACCATACCAAGCTTATCTGCAAAAACAGCTATCTTCTTGATTTCTTAAAAGAGGCAACCTACAGTAAGGATTTACCCGGAATGGCGGATGTGGATTCATCGCTTTTGTATTTTTGCAGAGAAATCAAGAAAAAGCATACGGTTGTGCTGTCGGGAGAGTGCTCGGACGAAATATTCGGGGGGTATCCGTGGTTTAGGAGCGAAAAAGCGTTTAAGACGGCGGCATTTCCGTGGTGCTATGATCTGTCATTAAGAGAAAATGTGCTGCTGCCGAAGGTTGCCGAAACGTTGTGTCTTGAGGAATATTCAAGAGCGAGATATGATGAATCGGTTGCCGAAACTCCGCGGTTTGACGGTGATTCGGAGGAAGAGGCAAGAAGGCGCGAAATATCGTATTTGAATATTGTGTGGTTCATGACGAATCTTCTGGACAGAAAGGACAGAATGAGCATGGCAAGCGGACTTGAGGTAAGAGTGCCGTTTTGCGATCACAGGCTGGTTGAGTATGTGTGGAATATTCCGTGGGAGATGAAAAACAGGAACAATGTGTCTAAAAATATATTGCGCGAGGCGGCAAAGGGTATACTTCCCGAGGACGTTTTAATGCGAAAGAAAAGCCCGTACCCCAAAACGCATAATCCGTACTATGAAAAGGCGATTAAGGATTATATGCTGAATTTATGCAATGACCGTGATGCGCTGCTGTTTGCTTTTGTTGACAGAAATAAGGTGAGCGAGCTTTGCGGGGAAAGTCTTGATTACGGAAAGCCGTTTTTCGGTCAGCTTATGGCAGGACCGCAGTTTTTGGGTTATCTTGCGCAGGTTAATTATTGGCTGGAAGAATTTAAACCGAGATTGGTATAGAAAAAATTCGGCTGTGAAAGGATAGTTTTCTTTTGCAGCCGAAGCTTTTTTGAATGACGTTTTACGGCACGGATTTTTTTAGAGCTTTGTAAAAGGGATAATTGCAGACGGATTGTCAGGATGCTCGCCGATAAGCTTTTCCATCCAAATCATATCATACCACTTGCCGAATTTGCAGCCGCACTTTGAAAATCTGCCGACTGTATGATATCCCAATTTTTTGTGAAATTCAGGACTGCCGTTAGTCAAATAACGGTCCTCTTTTTCGGTATAGGCAATGCAGGCGTTAAGATTTAATATACCCTGCTTTTTTAAAATATTTTCAAGCTCGAGATAGAGCGCTTTTCCGATACCGCCGCCGCGGCTGTCTTTATCCACATAAATTGTGGTTTCTACCGCCCAATCGTAAGCCGCTCTTTCCTTGAACGGTCCTGCATATGCATATCCGATTATTTTGCCGTTATCCTCTGCCGCTATATACGGATATTTTAAAAGCGTGTGCTCAATTCTTCTGCGAAATTCGTCTATGGTCGGTACGTCATACTCAAAGGAGATAGCCGTGTTTTTGACATAGTACGAATATATTTGCAAAAGCGCCGGTGCGTCATCGGGTGTTACTGTTCTTATTTTCGTTTTAATCATTTCTTTCATGTTTTTTATATTTTTATTATATCGCGCAGAGAAGATATTGTCAACATAAATTCATATAAGGGACATACCTTTCATATATTAGAATAAAAAGCAAAGAAAGGCAGTTTTATATATGAAAAAGTTTTTTAGTGTGATTTTTTTAATACTTATAATAAGCATGGGCATACCGATTCTGATAACACAGCTGCCGCAAAAGGATAAAAAAGAGGAACGGGCGGCAGAGCCTATTCCCGAGGCGGCACAGGTGAGTGTACCGGATAAGGTTTCGGTTTACATAAAAAATGAGGATAGAGTTTCCGAGATGGACATGAATCAGTATTTAAAGGAAGTGGTTGCGGCAGAGATGCCTGTTGATTTTTATGAAGAGGCGCTGAAAGCTCAGGCGGTTGCGGCACGGACGTATCTGGTTAACAGAATAAACACGTATAAAGAAAACGGAACTCCCGATATACATAAGGGTGCGTCGGTTTGTACCGATCCCACACACTGTAAAGCATGGATAAGCGAGGAGGCGAGAAAGGCTTCCTGGGAGGGAGATGTGTCGGAAAAATGGGCGAAGATCGCAAATGCGGTAGACTCTACCGACGGAATTATTATAACATATGAGGATAAGCCGATAAGCGCTGTATTTCATTCGACATCGTCGGGACAAACCGAAAATGCGCTTGATGTCTGGGGCGGTGACGTGCCGTATCTGGTGAGCGTGAAAAGCGAGGGAGATAAAATATCGCCGAAGTATAATTCCGAAAATTCATATACGATTGATGAGTTTAAAAAAATCTGCGAGAAAAATATAAGCGGAACGGATTGGAGCAAGGGGATTGTAACGGATATTTCGAGAAGTGACGCGGGCGGAATAATAACGCTTAATATAGGCGGAGTAAAGGTTAAGGGTACCGATTTCAGAAGCTTTTTTAATTTGCGCTCAACCAACGCAGAGATTGAAGTCACCTCCGAAAATGTTAATATTCATGTCAAAGGATACGGACACGGCGTGGGAATGAGTCAGTATGGGGCGAACTTTTTGGCGAGCGAAGGGAAGAATTATGTTGAAATTTTGAAAACCTATTATACGGGTGTGGATATTAAAAAAATGTAACTTTTGTGTGCTAAAAACGGCATTTTATGTTTTTTTGTCTAAAAAAGTAAGAATAAAAAATTTTATGGGTGCGGTTTTTGTGAAATATATATAATATTTCCTTGACAAAGACAATAATCTGTGATATAATAATTGTAATGGATATAAATATTGTATTATTGTACGGCAGCGCATTGCTCAATATTATATTTATATAGTATTATTTGCAAGGTGTTTTCAATGCAAATAAATGTGTTTGTTTTAATGTGATTTCACGGGAGGAAAAAGGATTCATGGCGCATAAAAAACCCCTTTGTGAACTTTCTGATGAGGAGGTTGTTCTTTTGGCACAGAACAACGACCGTGAAGCATTGGATCATATTATAACCAGATACCGTAACTTTGTATATGCAAAGGCAAAAAAGTTTTTTTTGATAGGTTCGGAGCAGGATGATCTGATTCAGGAGGGAATGATAGGACTTTATGAGGCGGTTAAGAATTTTAAAAATGACCGTGCGTCTTTTAAGTCATTTGCCGGCGTTTGCGTAAGACGTCAGCTTATAAGCGCAGTAAAGACGGCAACAAGAAACAAACACAAGCCTTTAAACTCATATATATCTCTTGATAAGAATGCGTATGATTCGGAAAGCGATTCGGCTTTTATCGATTCTATTTCGGATAAGTCGCCGCAAAACCCCGAGTCTATCGTGATAGATAAAGAAAATTTTGACGGCATTGAGAGTAAGATAAACAGCACTTTAAGCAATCTTGAACTTAAGGTTTTGATGTTTTATCTCGACGGATATTCATATCAGCAGATAGGCGAGAAGATAAATAAAGACGCGAAGTCTGTTGATAATGCGATTCAGCGGATAAAAAAGAAGATTGAAAATATCGTAAAAGAATAAGACATCTGTTCAAGTAGCTTAAAGAGTAAAAGCATCGCATTTTGTGGTTATGCGGGTGCAATCCCCGTCTTGACAGGAATATTTAAAAAAATTCAAAGTGAGGGAATTTATCATGTACGAAGACAAAACACTAATCTGTAAAGATTGCGGCAAGGAATTTATTTTTTCTGCCGGAGAACAGGAATTTTATGCAGAGAAAGGATTCCAGAACGAGCCGATCCGTTGTAAGGATTGCCGTATTGCAAGAAAGAACAGTTCAAAACAAGCAAGAGAAATGTACGAAATAGTTTGTGCTGACTGCGGTAAAGTGGACAAGGTTCCGTTTATGCCGAGAAACGACAAGCCTGTATATTGCAGCGAATGTTTTGAAAACCACAGATAAGTCCCTGACTTTATCAGAACAAGTTATATTTTAACTTTAGGTTTACCAAAATACTGTTTGGATATTATTGCAGTAAGATTCACAGCACCGTACAAAAAAATGTCAGTGCGGTTCTGTTTTTCTGTAACCTCCAAAAAGAAACAGACAAAGCGTTTTTGCTTTGTCTGTTTCTTTTTGGATTATGATAACTCAGTTAATAAAATTCTCCAGATACCCTGCCATTTTACTGCACATATTCAGATACTCACGAAGTATCTCGGGGTGAATATAAGAAAGCTCCAACTCAAGATTTACAGGACCGGAGTAATGGTGCTTTTTGAGTATCGGCATAACGCTTTCCCAGTTTATTTTACCTATGCCGGGGCAGATATGTAAATCGCACATTTTTGTGTTGTCGTGGACGTGAGTGATTTTTATCCTGTCGCCGAGCTTATCCAAAACCTGTGCCATATCATATTTCATTAGGTTTGAATGTCCGAAGTCCCAGCATATTGCTATAAGCTCGCTGTTAAGACTGTCAACCAATTCGATATGGTCATCTTCGTCGTAGGTGAAAAACCTGTATTGACTGCAATCGGGGAAAATCGTAAGATTTTCCACAGCAATCCCGACATTGAACTTTGAGGCGGTTTCCAAATATTTTTTCAGCTTTTCACGATTATCGTTCATGGCGCGTTTTCGGTCATATTCATAGTTTGTCGCACTCATCGGATGGTATGCACCCCATTTTGCACCGAGAATTGCCATCGCTTCAAAGGCATTTTTTATTTCGGCTTCTTTTTCATCATCATACAGTTCGCTTGAATCAAATATATTATAATACGGCAGATGAACCTGCGAGCATATAAGCCTGTTTAAATCAAAAAGCTCCCGTACGGTTTCGATTGTGCCTTTAAAGGCATCTGTCGCCATGATTTGGTTGTTCAGACCTAAATCTATTCCGCTAAAACCGCTCTCTTTTAATATTTTTAAGAAATTTTCGTCAAGGGCATGGGCTATATCTAATGATATGGATTTCATAATATGTCCCTTTCTCTTATTTAAGGAGTTTTTCTATAACATTGCCGATAACTTCAGCCATGCAGTAAAAACCGAAATCGTTGGGGTGGCAATTATCGACGGTCATCATTTCCGGATCGTGAAGGTTTAATATATCGGCGCCGTCGATGAAGTATACGTTATTATCTCCCGATGCTTTGGCTTGATTATATGTATCTTTTATGATCTGCACTCTTGCTTCACGTTCGGAAGGTTCTGTGCGGTTCGGACGTGTGAGCATAATTATCGGAAGATCCGGGTGCTTTGCACGAATTTTATCAAACATCGGCTTGTGAGTTTTTTGTAAGTGCTCAACAGTCGGTGCGTTATGGTCATAATCATATACAAATATAGACATATTGAGGTTTGATATGTACTCGGCTATGGCATCTTCGGCGCGTGCATTGCCCGAAAAACCGAGATTTATGTAATCGGTATCGAATCTTCTTGAAATGATTGCTTCGTAGCTGTTACCGGGGCGGCTTGCCGCTGCACCTTGTGTGATTGATGAGCCATAGAATACTATCGGCTTTTTATGCGTATATTTCGCACTGGACTCGATTTTTGCATCCTCCTGCAAGCCTATTGAGAGATCTGAAACGTCGCTGTAGAGCGGGAAATTGATTTGAATTTCGCGCATTTTTCTGTCGGGAAATTCAACAATACCCTCATATGTATTACTTGTTTCGACTGTTGCACGGTATTTATCTTTATAGACAACAGGAGGTGCGATTATACCTACAAATTTTCCGTCGGCATAGATGTCAAAACCGGTACTGCCTGCAAGCGGCATGATAACCATATTTGCAGCAGACGGAATGGTCGGTTTTAATGCGATATACTGTGAGTCGGTTTTGAAACGTACCCGTATTCCCGCTGTGTTGGTGTGGAGAAAATGCGCACCGTCGCTCATGTTTTTTGCAACCTCTTCGGGTACACGTCTGAAAAGTGTATCCGACTCGGGTGCGTAACTGCCATATATTGTAAAGCGCTTATCACGCACGGGATATGCTTTTAAATCATCTTTATTTACGGTTTTCATTTCAAGATTTTTATCGATATCTGCAATGGTTTTCATAATTACCGTTCCTCCATTGACTTATATGGTGTATGTTTTGCAACGTTTTTAAATGCAGGACGAATAATTTTTCCGGCATTTATTATATCTTCTATGCGGTGTGCGCTCCAGCCGGCAATTCTTGAGATTGCAAAAATTGGGGTGTATAGCTCAATCGGAAGCCCGAGCATATGATATATAAAACCGCTGTAGAAGTCCACGTTTGCGCTTATCGCACGCGAACGCTTGCCGGAGAGCAACTCCGGAGAAATCTTCTCTATAAGCTCATAAAGTGCCAGCTCTTCGGTTTGGTGCTTTTCTTCCGCCAAAGGCTTAACCATTTTTTTGAGTATTTCTGTTCTTGGATCGGACAGAGTATAAACCGCGTGTCCCATACCGTATATAAGACCGCTGTGATCAAATGCGTCTTTATTGAGAATTTTTTTGAGGTATGCTCTTACCTCGTCCTCATCACGCCAATCCTTTACGTTTTCTTTTATGTTTTCGAGCATAAGACATACTTTTTTGTTTGCACCGCCGTGTCGGGGGCCTTTGAGAGATCCCAAAGATGCGGCGATTGTCGAATATGTGTCTGTGCCCGAGGATGATACTACATGCGTTGTAAAGGTGGAGTTGTTTCCGCCGCCATGCTCTGCGTGTACAACGAGCGCCAAATCCAGGATTTTTGCCTCAAGGGGGGTATATTGCTTGTTGGAACGCAGGGTATACAGTATCGTTTCGGCAGTCGAAAGCTCGGCAGGCGGGGTGTGAATGAACAGACTGTGCCCATGCAGATAGTGGTTGCACGCCTGATAACCGTAAACCGAGAGCAAAGGAAACATTGCTATCAATTGCAGACACTGGCGAAGTACGTTTGCGACAGATGTGTCATCGGGGTTTTCGTCATATGCGTAAAGAGTAAGAACACTCCTGGAAAGTGTGTTCATCATGTCCTGTGACGGAGCTTTCATGATAATATCGCGTACAAAGCTTGTCGGGAGCGAACGGTATTCTGCGAGAAGATGCCGGAAATTCTTGAGTTGTTCTTCAGAGGGGAGCTGACCGAAAATGAGAAGATAAACCACCTCTTCAAATCCAAAACGGTTGTCATGCAGAAAACCCTCAACAATTTTTTCGATATCAACGCCTCTGTAGTAAAGTTTTCCTTCACACGGCACCATTTCATCGTCATCTATAGTATAGGCCTTTACTTCGCCGATTTCGGTAAGTCCTGTCAATACACCCTTGCCGTGGCGGTCGCGCAGACCTCTTTTTACATCGTATTTGGAATAAAGCTCGGGATCTATGCGGCTGTTTTCAAGGCATAAATCACTCAAATTTTTGATTTCATCTGTTATTGCTGAAAAATTTTCTATCATTTTTTCTGCACTTCCTTTCCAAAATATACTTATAATTATACCATTAATTGTTTAAATATACAAGCAAAATAATTGTTAAAATTATCGGGAGTATATAGATTTTTTTATTGAAAATGACAGGTTCAATCCTAAAATATGCAAATTAACATATCGCTTTAGCATTATTTTTGCCTTGACAAGCTGTTCTAATGCGATTATGCAGCAAATATCGGGGAGTCTTGATGCAAGATTTGAAAGCTTGTCATTCAAATCTGCGTTTACGATAAATGACGGTGCGTCATTTTGAACAAGCATAATATCTCGCAGAAAGCTTTGCCATAAATCAAAGATAAGCTCGGCGCGGTCTTTGTTGTTTTCAAGAAATTCCGTCACGGTATACGCGGATATTTTATGCTTTGACAAAAGCGGCACAATCATCTTAAAGGCTTCCTGCCTGAGCGGCTCAAAGTCGGGATCGTTTATAATATCATCGGCGCGCTTTGGAATCCCTTGCGAGAATCGCACGAGAAAGTCCATGTTTTCTGTGGTGTCGGGGTATTTTTTTGTGATATATCCGCGCATTTTTTCTTCGTCGAGCGGAGTAAAGCGCACACATGAGCAGCGTGAAACGACAGTCGGCAGCAAAAGCGCCGAGGAGGGTACAATGATAATAAAAATCGCGTATTCGGGCGGCTCTTCGAGTATCTTTAACATTGCGTTTTGCGCCTCATTGGTGAGTGCTGCACCGTCCTCGATTATATATACCTTGTTTTCCGACTCAAATGGGCGGATATATACATCGGTTGAAAGCTCGCGTATTACTTCCACACCGATGCTTTTTTTGTCACCGGTGTTTATAAAGGAAATATCGGGATTTGTGCCGGAATAGGAAAGGCTGCACACTGGACAGCTGCCGCACGGGGCGATAGATTTATTCCGACAGGTGAGCGCAGCGGCAAAAAGCTTTGCCGACTCCAAAATGTTTATCCCCTCCGGCCCCTCAAAGATATATGCCTGATGAACCGAGCCGTCATGCACGTTATTAATAAGTTCAAGCATGAGTTCGTCGTGGAATGTGTCGTAACGGTACATAAAAATCTCCTTTCCGTTTACTTTTTAGCCATCGTTCTTATGGGGGTATCAGGGGTGTCAACCCCTGATTTATTTCTACCTAAGAATTTTAATTGAAAAACATTAGTTTTTCAATTACCCGATTTACTTTTTGCTCCTGTATGCTACACTCATCACCAACCCGACGGCTATCATATAAGAAAGGAGCGATGTTCCGCCGTAGCTGATAAAGGGAAGAGGAATACCTGTTACAGGTGTAAGGCCTATGCACATACCGCAATTTTCAAGAGTGTGGAATATAAACATCGCACTGACACCGACCGCAATGTATTTACCGAATGGCGAATTTGAATTTTTGGCGGTTTTTATGCACCTTAATATGAGCAGGGTAAGCATCAGTATGATGATTCCGGCACCTATAAGACCGAATTCCTCGCATATTACACTGAAGATAAAATCGGTATGTTTTGCCGGCAGAAATTCCAGCTGAGTTTGTGAACCTTTTAAGAAACCGCAGCCGAAAAGCCTTCCCGAGCCGACCGCGATTTTCGACTGTATTACGTTATAGCCGCGGTAGAGCGGATCGGATTCGGGATTGAAAAATACGCGTATTCTTGCCTTTTGAAACTCGTTTAAACAGCTGTAAATAACGGGCAGAGAGGCTATGCCGAGTACGCCTGCCGGAATTATATATTTGTAGGAAAGACCTGCCGTAAAAATCATTACCAAGAATATGAATATAAAGACCATGGCACTTCCGGCATCGGGCTGCAAGAGTATAAGACCTATGGGGACTGCGGCATGGAGTATGAGCTTTAAAAGCGTAAGCGGCTTGTTTACCGTGTCGCGGACCAGTGTCAGGTGGTAGGAAAATGTCAGTATGAATGCCACTTTTGCGATTTCTGTCGGCTGTATTCCGAACGAGCCGATACGAATCCAGCTCTTAGCTCCCCAATCTCCGCTTCCTTTACCTATAAACAGAACGAGGATCAGCAAAAATACCGCAACACCGCCGATATATTTGACCATGCCCTCGTATTGTTCGTAATCAAAAAAAGTAAGCGCGATCATGAGCGCGAGCCCGAGCAAAAAAGACACACCCTGAGTGATTACGTTTGAGAGTGAGCCGTATGAATATGTTGCGGAATATATCGCAAGCAGTCCGCACAAAGAAAGCAGACATACGAGTATAAGCGTTATTTTATCAAAGTTTTTTATCCTGCCGTTATATGGATTATGCATTAAAAAATCTCCTCTTTGCATGTAATGTTTTTAAGTTACCTATGTATAAAGATTATTATACTATTATTTCCCAAAATTTTCAATAGATTTATAAAATAAAAAACACGAAAAAAATATTTTGCATAAATTTTACTTGAAATCGGGAAATGTGTGTGATATAATATTTTTATAATGGGGGAGAATTTTTAAATTGTCACCATGCAATTTTCCGAAAAGGGATGAATAGAATGAGAAAAACAAAGATTATATGCACTTTGGGACCTGCAAGCACCGATGAGGCAACGATTGAGGCAATGCTTAAAAACGGCATGAATGTTGCAAGACTGAATTTTTCGCACGGCTCGCATGAGAATCATAAAAAGACGATAGAAATGTTCAGAAAGGTCAGAGATAAGCTTGGTCTGCCGGCGGCGGTTATGCTCGACACCAAAGGCCCCGAGATACGTATACGCGATATTGAAAACGGGGAAACAGAGCTTATTACCGGTGAGAGGGTTACGCTTACAACAAGGGATGTTTTGGGTACAAGCGAGCTGATATCGGTAACATATGAGGATTTGCCGTCTCAGCTGGAGCGCGGAAACAGGATACTGGTAGATGACGGAAAGATAATGCTTACCGTTCTGGAATGCAGCGATACCGATATAATTTGTTCGATCGATGACGGCGGAATCCTGCGCAGCAAAAAAGGAATAAATGTTCCCTATATTCATTTGAATATGCCGTATATAAGCAAGCGTGACGAGAGCGATATACGCTTCGGAATCGAAAATGACGTTGATTTTATTGCCGCGTCGTTTGTCAGATGCAAGGAGGACGTTATCGAGCTGCGCAATTTTGTGAATTACTACGGCGGTCACGACATTAAGATAATTTCAAAGATTGAAAATAATGAGGGCGTCGAAAACTTTGACGAGATTTTAAAGTATTCGGACGGAATTATGGTCGCAAGAGGCGATATGGGCGTGGAGGTAGACTATGAGCGTCTGCCGGGTATACAGAAGAAGTTTATTAAAAAGTGCTACAGCGAAGGGAAAATCGTAATCACGGCGACGCAGATGCTCGAATCGATGATTACAAACGCAACGCCGACGCGTGCCGAAATAACCGATGTTGCAAATGCGGTGTTTGACGGAACATCGGCATTGATGCTCTCGGGTGAAACGGCAATGGGTGCGCACCCGGCAAGAGTGGTTTCGGTTATGGCGAAGATTGCACAGCAAGCGGAGCTTGATTCTTTTGAAATGAATAATTTCAGCACGGTGAAATATTCAAATGATATTAAAAATATAACGAATGCGATATGCGATGCGGCGGCAACCACTGCGAACGATATAAAGGCAAAGGCGATTATAGCGGTAACAAAATCGGGACAGACGGCAAGGCTTATGTCCAAATTCAGACCGAGCGAGATTATAGTGGGTGCGACTCCCGAGATAAAGACTTATCATCAGCTTTCGATGTCATGGGGCGTTTTCCCTGTGCTGGCGCTTAATCAGGACAGTGCCGACAGTCTGTTTATACATTCGGTTGACTGCGCTAAGAAAAATGGATATGTAAACGAAGGCGACAGTGTTGTAATTACGGCAGGTGTGCCGATCAATATTGCAGGCACAACCAATATATTAAAGGTACAGATTGTATAAGTGAGAAACATTAAAAGTGTAAAACGGCGGAGGATAAAAGTGGAATTTATTTATTAAAATTATTTAGCTAATTGAAAAACGTTAGTTTTACAATTACCTAATTAAAATTATTTTTCGGGAGGCGATGCTATGAAAGATTTTTGGAAAAAATCGGTTGATGAAATAAGAGAAAATGTGAAATTTACGAATTTTCTTTGGCTTACTTTGGCAGGACTCATAAATGCATTCGGAGTTACGGTGTTTATTGCGCCCGTAATGCTTTATGACAGCGGAATTTCGGGAACATCAATCCTTCTTTCGCAGATTACTCCCGAATATCTTTCACTTTCGCTGTTTCTGCTGATTTTAAATATTCCGCTTTTCCTGTTCGGACTGAAAAAACAGGGCGCGGCATTTACCGTTTACGCAAGCTTTACCGTCATAGTATATTCTCTGGGCGCGTGGCTCATTACAGATGTACTGCCGATAGATGTAAGCATTGCGTCGCCTTTGGCAGGAGATGATTTGCTTTTGTGTGCACTTTTCGGCGGTGTGCTGTCGGGTATAGGTAGCGGTATGGCGATAAGATACGGCGGTGCAATGGACGGAATCGAGGTTCTGGCGGTGATTTTCGCAAAAAGAATAGGCATTACGGTTGGAACGTTTGTGATGGTGTATAATATCTTGCTGTATGTTATTGCAGGCATTTTGCTGGACAGCTGGATTTTGCCGCTCTATTCGATTGTTACATACGGCGCGGCGCTAAAAACCATCGACTTTATTGTAGAGGGCTTGGACAGATCAAAAGCGGCTATGATAATCACAGAACAGCCGAACGAGATGTGCCAAAAGCTTTCCGATGAGTTTGAGTGCGGAATTACAACCTTCGGCGCAAAAGGTTTTTATTCCGATTCTGAAAAGACGGTTATATATATTATAGTAAACAGATTTCAGATAGGCAAAATGAAACGTATTGTGCATGAATTTGATCCTTTGGCGTATGTTACGATAACCGAAGTGGCAGATGTGTTCAGTGCAAATAAGTAAAAAAGTTCGTTATGGTTTAAAAAAAATGAGCTGTGAAAAATGTTTTTGCGGCTCATTTTTTTATATCATACTCTGGTATGATGACAAATGAGGAAATGTATGATAAAATATAATAAAATAAATAATTTCTTATATTTAAGGAGGGAGTGATTTTGCTGAAAAAAACGGTTATGATTAAACAGGATATAGCTGAAAAGTTCGATTTATTTATGAAAAATGGCAGAGTGCTGCTGATTGCGGCACCGTGCGGATTCGGAAAAACAACGGTTGTAAAGGAGCTTTTAAAGAATTGCCGTGAGCGTGTGCGTGAGATGAATGCGGACGGTGCGGATTTTTCAAAACTGGAAGATGATAATTCCTACGATGTATTGGTTATAGATGATTTGCAGACGGTTCAGAGTGCGGAGGATTATCAGATATTATGTAACCTTATAAGGAATTTTCCGCAGAAACGTTTTGTGCTGATGACCAGGGGAATGATACCGGGCGCGCTTATTCCGTTCAGAATTTCGGGATTGCTCACCGAAATTGAAGAGGAGGAGCTGTTTTTTGATAAGGAAACGGCTTTAAAATTCTTTGAAAAGTATGGACTAAAGCTTTCCGAGACGGAAATCAGCTCTGTTATGAGCTTGGTTTGGGGCTATCCGATTGCGATGGAGATGTTTGCAAAGCGTATGGTGCGCGGTGCGGAATACAATAAAAAGCTTGCGCAGGATATACGGTTTGAATTGTATACATATTATGATGAGATGGTGTATAACCGCTTTGATTTGCCCGTAAGGCGGTTTCTTTTGGAGCTTGCGCCGTTTGAAAGCTTTGATATTGAGCTTGCAAAGATGGTCAGCGGTGACAGTGAGGCGGGTAAGATAATTTCGGCAATACAGAAAAATACGCGAATGATGAAAATGGACGGAGCGGATAATTTCTATTTTTGGCAGATATTCCGTGAATTTCTTATGTGGGAGCAGAATCGGGTATACACACCGGAGCAGCAGCGTGCGCTTTACAGCCGCGCGGGACTTTATTATGAACTGCACGCAAACTATGCAAAAGCGCTTGAATTTTACTCTAAAAGCGAGGAACGGTCAAAAGTTTCGGGGCTTATTATAAAAACGATGCAGCTGCACCCGGGAATGGGACATTATGAGGAATTAAATGACTATTTTCTCTCCTTAAGCGATGAGCTGATAAAGGAAAGTCCGGCGCTTATGCAGGGAAAAAGTATGCTTTGTGCACTTCATGCCGACTATGACGGCTCGGAAAAATGGTATAAATCCCTGAAAGCATTTGCGCAGATGCGAAAATTTTCCGACGCGGCGGCAAAAGAGGCAAGAGGCCGGCTTACATGGCTTGATATAGCGCTGCCGCAGCGCGGGGTGAGCGGACTGACCGACACTGTGGTAAATGCGTTTAAACTGGTGCTTAATAAGGAAATAAAGCTGCCGCCCTTTTCGGTTACAAGTACACTCCCGAGCATAATGAACGGCGGCAAGGATTTTTCGGAATGGAGCAAAAAAGACGATTTTTTATATAAGACAATGAAAGCGCCGGTTGTCGGCATACTGGGAAAGGACGGCGTAGGACTGCCGGATTGTGCGATAGCCGAGAGTAAGTTTGAAAAAGGCGAGGATATTTCGGGAAGAATGTTTACTCTTGTGTCAAAATTAAGCGAGGTTCAAAACGGCGGTACGCCCGATATAGAATTTGCATTGGCAGGGCTTTTGGTGCGCAGTCAGATTGATGTCGGACGGGCGGAGGACGCACGGCATACGCTTGAAACTTTGAAAGAAAGATTTCAGAAAAACGGTCTGGAGCGCTTTATGCCAAATATAGACGCCATGCTTTGCCGAATCGCACTGCGGGGCGGTGATATGAACTATGCGGACGAATGGTACAGGAATAAAGCGCCGAGGGATTCACTGAACCTGAAAACAATGAAGAGATACCAATACTTTACCGAGGCGATGACAGAGATTGCTTTTGGAGATGATCAAGGCGCAATGCTGACCGTTTCGCCTTTGGGACCGTACTGTGAAAAATGCTCGCGCCATATTGATATGATTCATTTGAAAGTCTTAACGGCGATTGCAAAGTACCGGAGAAAGGACATATCGTGGAAGGCGGATATGCACGAGGCGGTAAGTATAAGCGCGGAATATGGATTTGTGCGCACGGTGGGTGAATACGGTGCGGCGGTTCTGCCGCTTTTGGGAGAATGCGGCAGCAAGGTTTCGTCCGAATTTTTGCAAAAGCTTATAAAAACCGCGAGAAATCAGGCGGTGTATTATCCTGATTTCTTAAGGCCGAAAAACAGCTATTTTGAACAGCTCACAGAGGCGGAGATGCAGGTTTTGCGGCTGCTTTGTTCGGATAAAAGCAATTCGGAGATCGGAGAGATATTGGATATTCGCCTGGCAACGGTTAAGAGCCATGTGAGCCATATTTTGCAAAAGCTCGGAGTGAGCAGGAGAAGTGAAGCAAAGACGACCGCCGAAAAGCTCCATATTATATGAAATCAATTTTAGAAAAGTAAAAAATATTCAAAACGGACAAACCGAATCCGACGGTGTACGCGTGTACTCCGATGGGTTCGGTTTGCTTGCGGTAAAAACGATTTTTTTATAATTTATTTTTTTGCATATACGCGTATGTTTTTTTAGAGAAATAATCAAAATAATGCGCGTTTTACCATTTTGCAAGACAATTATTGACTTAATGTGCAATTTGGTTTAATATATATTTAAAATTTGATTGTTTTGAGGTGAATGTTTTGGAAAAGGGTAAAATGAAAGCGGCGGTTTTCTATAAAAAGCATGATTTGCGGGTGGAGGAGAAGGATATACCGAGAGCGGGCGCGGACGAAGTGGTCGTAAAGGTTATGGCGTGCGGTATATGCGGAACCGATATACATATTTTTGAAGGTGACGAGGGCGCCGCACCGACACCTGCCGGTACGGTTTTGGGACATGAATTTTCCGGGGTTGTAACCGAAGTGGGAGAAAATGTCGGTAATATAGCGGTCGGCGACAGGGTGTGCGTTGATCCGAACAAATTATGCGCAGAGTGTTATTATTGCCGAAAGTCGATCGGGCATTTTTGTGAAAATATGATCGGCATAGGCACGACGGTGGACGGCGGATTTGAGGAATATTGCGCTGTGCCGAAAAGCCAGGTATATAAAATTGCGGATTCCACATCTTTTGACGAGGCGGCTATGACCGAGCCTGTTTCGTGCTGCATACACGGTATCGACCTGTGTGATATTAAAACCGACGATACGGTGCTTGTTATAGGCTGCGGAATGATAGGATTGATAATGCTTCAGCTGGCAAAAAATGCAGGCGCGGCGAGGGTGATTGCGATAGAGCCGCAGAAAGAAAAGCAGGAGCTGGCATTGAATTTGGGCGCGGATTGTGCAATAAGTCCGTTTGATGATAATATCGATGAGATTTTGGGAAAATACGGCAGAATCACAAAAGTGATCGAATGTGCCGGGCGGTGCGATACTATGGAGCGGGCAGTACATTATGCCGGAAATAAGGCGATTGTTATGTTTTTCGGTCTTACAGCGCCTGCCGATACTATAAATATCAAGCCTTTTGAGATATTCAAAAAGGAATTGGAGATAAAAGCATCCTTTATAAACCCGTATACGCAACAGCGCGCGATAGAGATGATAGACGGAAAAAGAATAGATGTAAGCTCGATGATATATAAAACCGCAAGCTTTGATGAACTCCCGAAAATCTTGGCAGACGGTGAATTGAGAAGAAAGGGAAAATTTATAATACACCCGAATGAAAACTAAGCGTTTTAGGAGGCGGATTTTTTGAAAGAAACATTATTTGCGATAGGAGAGGCATTGATTGATTTTATCCCGAGCGAAAAGGGATGTTCTTTTTCCGATGTAAAGTCATTTTCACCGAAAGTAGGCGGTGCGCCGGCAAATGTATTGGGTGCATTTTCAAAGCTCGGCGGAAAAACAGAGCTTATTACAATGCTCGGGAAAGATCCGTTCGGAGAAAAAATTGCGCAAGAGTTGAAAAGTTTCGGAATCGGACTGGATTATCTGGAATTTACCGATAAGGCAAATACTGCGCTTGCATTTGTTAGCCTGGAAAAGACAGGGGAGCGGACATTTTCGTTTTACAGGAATCCGTCGGCAGATATGCTCTACAGCGCGGAAAATTTAAGCACAGATGTTTTCTCGGATTGCTTTGCTCTGCATTTTTGCTCGGTTTCGCTGGGCGATTTCCCGATGAGGGACGCGCACAAAAAAGCAATTGAGCTTGCACAAAAAAGCGGTGCGATTATCAGCTTTGATCCCAATATACGTTTTCCTCTTTGGAAAGATAAATCTGCATTAAAAAGAACGGTTGATGATTTTTTGCCGCAAGCGGATATTATAAAGGTGTCTGATGACGAACTGGAGTTTATAACCGGGACGGATAAAATTGCGGACGGATGCGGAAGGCTCCTGAAATATGCAAAGTTGGTTTTATGTACCTGCGGCGCAAATGGCGCATATGCGTACACCGACAAAGCGAACTGCTTTGTACCGCAGGAAAGGGTTAAGGCAGTGGACACAACGGGTGCCGGGGACGCATTTATAGGCTCGTTTTTGTATAATCTCTACCGAAACGGTATAGACAGAGAAAAATTGAGCTTGCTCACACAGGAGCGATTAGAGCAGTTTTTGCATGACTCAAACAATTATTGCGGAAAAAGCGTGCAAAGCTTTGGTGCGATAGAATCATATCCGAAAAGCATATAAAAATCTAAAAAACCCGAACCGTGATATTTTGCACGGTTCGGGTTTGTGTTTTTCCGGTTTATTTTTTCTCCATTGCGGCGGCAAGCTTTTTTAATGCTTTTTTTTCGATTCTTGAAACATACGAACGCGAGATCCCCAAAATATCGGAAATTTCTTTTTGCGTTTTTTTCTCGGAATTATTTAATCCGTAGCGCCATGAAATGATATTCAATTCATTTTCCGACAAAACCTTTTTCATCGTGTTATAGAGCTTTTGAATGTCGGTTTTTAAAGATATTTCCTCTATAATATCGACATTCGGCGCGGCTAAAATATCGGAAAGAGTCATGTTGTTCCCCTCTTTATCGACGCCTATGGTTTCGTCTAAGGATACCTCGTTTGACAATTTTTTTGATGAGCGCAGGACCATGAGAATTTCATTTTCGATGCACCTGGCGATATATGTTGCAAGCTTTGGATTTTTATCCGGCTCAAAGGTGTTTATGCCCTTTATAAGGCCGATGATGCCGATAGAGATCATATCATCGAGATTGCTCTCATTGCTGTATTTTTGGGCTATGTACGCAACAAGGCGCAGATTGTGCTCAATTAGAATATTTTTTGCATTTTCATCGCCCTCTTTATACAGCTTTAGATATTTGCTTTCTTCACTTTTGGAAAGCGGTGGGGGAAATGCGTTTCCTCCGCCGACATAACCTGCTAAAAATATAAGATCGCGTACAAGACTTATCAGAACTTCAAACATATAAAATCTCCCTTAATGTGCAAAATCATTGTTCTGTATTTTATATGTTTAAAGGGTTGTACATTATCCGTGTTTTTATCATTTACCGAGTATATTTTTCACTTTATCAATCACATTTTCCGCTGTTTCAACAATTTTAAGCTTGTATGTCACATCGGAGGTAATCATTTTGTAGCTTCTTTTGTCAAGCGATTCGGCAAGAATTTTTTTACCGCTTTTTGAAATGTGTCCGGTTGTATCTTCGGTAAAGCAGAGGGGCGGATAGGCGACACACCACCAGTTTTCGCCGCCGCCCTTGCCGAGGATAACGCGGATTGCGGTATAAGAGCCTTTGGGGAGTACGATGCCGTTATATTCCTTTCTCGGGATCTGTGTTTTACCGAGAGAGATTTTTGCACGGTAAGGTAAATTACGCTTTTCCAAAAACAGGTTTGCCTCTTTTTCAAATTCGGGCAATTTTGAAAATATTTCTTTTTTTGTTGCGTTTGAGTCTATTTTTTTGCCGATACTCTCCAAAAGATTATCACGTAAATCAAATTTTGCCTGTATATCGGTATCGGAGTTGCTGTTTGCGATTATGTGCAGACGGACAAGGTTGGTGCTTAAGTCGCGGTAGAGCGCAAGATTATACACACACGATATAATTATGCATAAGCTTGCAAGAGCTATGGAATATAGTATTTTTTTCATTCTGATATCTTCCTTTCAATAAGATTTTTGACGTTATTTTTTTTATGTATACATAATTTTGGGAAAAACAGGGGAAATTATCTGTACTGTTAAACCGAAAATTCGGTTTTTTAAAATAGTGCTTCGGCACGGAAAGGAACGGTTTTAAATATGAAGAAAAAAATAAGCTTATTTGTGATATTTGCGGCAGTTCTTGCGGTCGGGCTGGGATTTTACCTGAAATTTACCGATAACGTTACGGCGGAAGTCGAGAGAAATTCGGGGGATTTGCAGCTTATGGCGCGTGCGGTAAACGGAGAGGCGAGAGGCGAGCCGTATGAGGGACAGGTGGCGGTTGCGGCGGTGATTTTAAACCGTGTAAAACATTCGTCTTTTCCTAATTCGGTTTCGGGTGTGATATATCAGCCGGGGGCGTTTACCGCCGTATCCGACGGACAGATAAATGTGCCGATTGCGTCGGATTCGACGGTGTATAAGGCTTGCCGGGATGCGATGAACGGCTGGGATCCGTCGGGCGGCGCGATATACTACTTTAACCCGGATACGGCTACAAGCTCGTGGATATGGAGCAGAACGCTTATAAAACAAATCGGAAAACATAGATTTTGCAAGTAGGGAGGAATATATATGAAAAAGAAATATGCGTATTGGGGATTGTCTGCGATTATCGTGGCTTTGGGGGTATGGGGACTTTCCCAGAATTACAGAGTTAAAAATATGCAGATAAAAATTGAAAATAATTATAACAGGGCATTTCATGAGCTGGTCGATTATGTGGACGATATAGATACGCTCTTGCAAAAGAGTATGCTTGTATCGACACCGTCGCAGATGGCGTCAATTTCGGGGGAGTTGTTCAGAGAAACATCTGCGGCAAAAGCGTGTTTGGGGCAGTTGCCCGTTTCGGAGGTGCAGCTTGAGAATACCGAAAAATTTCTCTCTCAGGTAGGGGATTACACTTATGTATTATCGCAGAATGTAATAAATAACGGGGCGATCTCGGAGGAGGATTACAATAACCTTAATTCTCTCGGAAAATATGCTTCAACGTTGAATGATGCGCTTTTGTCTATGCAGACCGATATATATGACGGCAAGATAAGCTTTGGAACGGTTAAGTCCGAGATGAACGCTCATCTTTCGACGGTTGCGAGTGCGGCGGGAGATGTACTTTCGGACTTTGCCGGGGTGGAAAAGGAATTTCAGGAGTACCCGTCTTTGATATACGACGGGCCGTTTTCGGAGCATATCGAAAAGATACAGCCGGTGATGTTTGAGAATAAAAAGGATATATCAAAAGAGACGGCGCTTGCCGTTGCAAAAAAATTCCTGGGTGACAAAGGGCGCAATCTGGTATATGAAACGGAGAGCGCAAATAATATTTTGCCGTCCTATTCGTTTGTCGGGCAAAATGATAACGGCAATGTAATCAATATAGCAATAACCAAAAAGGGCGGATTTCCGGTGTATTTTACCGAAAATCGCGAAACGGGCGAGGAAAAACTGGAGCTTTCGGAGGCAGTGCAGAAGGCAAGAGAATTTTTATACAGCCGCGGATATGTTTCTTTAAAAGAAAGCTACTATGAAAAGGGCAACGGTGTTGCAACGGTGAATTTCGCCTATGAGCAGGGCGGAGTTATATGTTATTCGGACTTGATAAAGGTGAAGGTGGCTTTGGATAACGGCGAAATTCTGGGGACTGAAATGCATGGGTATATTATGAACCATAAATACCGTGATTTCCCGACGGCGGCATTGTCCGAAAATGATGCACGCGGTAAAATCAACTCGCATCTGAATGTGGAAAAATCGAATATGGCGCTTATCCCGAAGGACGGAGAAACGGAAAAGCTCTGTTATGAATTTACCGGAACACACAACGGCAGGCATTTTATTATTTATATAAATGCGGAGAACGGTTGTGAAGAAGAGATCTTGATGCTGATAGAATCGGAAAACGGAGTGCTTACGATGTAAAGAAAAAAGTGCGTCTGCTTTGTCTTAAAAAGGCATGGCAGACGCACTTTTTTGTATGTAAAGCGCGGATTTTAAAATAAAAAACATTAATCGATTTATTTTTTGGTTGAAATACTTGATTTTTTGATTGAAATATGGTAAAATATTTTTATTATATTATGTGCTTTTGGCATAGAGTTATTTTTGTGCCGCAAAAAAGCATACCAAATTTTTTAGGAGGTATTTTATTATGAAAAAATTTTTGGCGGTTGCAATGGCTGCAACAATGTGCATGGGACTGGCTTCATGCGGAGGAGAAAAGACTGACGGCAAAATATCGCTTGCAGCAAAAACAAGCACAATGAGTGCGGAGCTTACCGAACAGTACGCAAAGGAATACGGATTTGACGTATCTTATTACGAGGATTCGCCGGCTATGTATCAGGCAGTTATAAACGGCACAAACAAGGCTTGCTATGAGGACCGTTCGGTTGTAGGCTGGGCGATTAAAGAGGAGAATCTTGCACTTAAGACTGTCGGTGATATTGAAAATCCGGCATCATACGGATTCGCTGTTAAAAAAGGTGAAAATGAGGATTTATTGAAGATGTTTAACGCAGGTCTTGCAAACATAAAGGCAAGCGGAGAATATGACGAGATTCTTACAAAGTACGGTTATAACGAAACAACCTATAAAGATGAAAGCGCAGAAAGACAGGAAAGCGGTGTTACTCCGGAAAAAACATATGTAATCTACTCTGATAATTCATTTGCACCGTTCGAGTTTTTGGGTGATGACGGTGAATATACCGGTATAGATATGGATATTTTGGCAGCTGTTGCAAAGGATCAAGGCTTTGAATACGAAGTTCACAATGAAGGCTTTGACGCATCTATGGGTGCTGTTCAGTCCGGTCAGGCAGACGGCATGATCGCAGGTATGACAATCACAGATGACAGAAAACAGACATTTGATTTTTCGGACGGTTACTTTGAGGACGGTCAGATTCTCGTAGTTCCGGCAGACAGCGAGATCACATCTATTGCTGATTTGGCAAAATAAAAAATATTACATGGAAATTTCTTTATCAGCACGGTCTTAACGGCTTGTGCTGATAAAGTATTTTTCGGTTAGAGAGATTATTATGGATTTTACAAGAACATTTACAGAAGCAACCCCTCTTTTGATTGAGGGAATTAAATTAACAATATTGGTATCATTGCTGTCTTTGGCGATAGGAATGGTTATAGGCTTTATTGCCTGTATAATGGGAATGTCGAGAAATCCCGTTTTGAGGGTGATTTCGGGCATATATGTCTGGATTATAAGAGGTACGCCCTTGCTGGTTCAGGCATTTATAATCTATTTCGGTGTGCCGCAGCTGATACAAAAATTGATAGATCCGTCATTTCGTATAGTGGCGTTTACGGCGAGCGTAATAACGCTGAGCTTAAATGTCGGGGCGTATATGTCGGAGATATTCAGAGGCGGTATTTCGGCGGTGCCGAAAGGTCAGACAGAGGCAGCAAGAAGCCTGGGTTTGAGCAAATCGCGCACGATGTTTAAGGTTGTGCTGCCGCAGGCAATAAAGGTTGCGATACCGTCTATGGTAAACCAGTTTATCATCACGGTAAAGGATACTTCGATACTGTCGGTTATAGGACTGGCGGACGTGGTAAACAAAGCTAAGGTGTATGTCGGAAAATCATATCAGTTTTTTGCTACATATATATTGGTCGCGGTATATTATTTGGTTGTAATATCAATTTTAATGCTAATTTCGAGATATTTGGAGAAGAAGATTAATTATGAACGTAAAGGTAGAAGTTAAGAATTTAAAGAAATCCTTTCATAAGCTTGAGGTCTTAAAGGGCATCAATCTTACAGTGAAAGAAGGAGAAGTTGTTTGTGTTATCGGACCTTCCGGCTCAGGTAAATCTACATTTTTAAGATGTCTCAATAAGCTGGAAACATCGACTGACGGTGTTATCCTGGTTGATGGGTTTGATATTACCGACAAAAAAACAAATATAAATAAGGTGCGTGAAAATATCGGAATGGTTTTCCAGAATTTCAATCTTTTTTCGCATCTTACGGTTAAGAAAAACATTATGATGGCGCCGGTAGACTTAAAAAAGATGACTGCTCAGGAGGCAGAGACGAAAGCTACGGAGCTTTTGGAGAGAGTGGGACTTGCAGATAAAGCAAACTACTATCCGCATCAGCTGTCGGGCGGTCAGCAGCAGAGAGTAGCAATAGCAAGAGCGCTTGCCATGAATCCTGATATAATGCTTTTTGATGAGCCGACTTCGGCACTTGATCCCGAGATGGTGGGTGAAGTTTTGGAGGTAATGAAAGAGCTTGCCTCACAGGGAATGACCATGATTGTCGTAACGCATGAAATGGGCTTTGCACGTGAGGTTTCGGACAGAGTGATATTTATAGATGAAGGTGTGATAGTGGAAGAAGGTACACCTGAGGAAGTATTTACCAATCCGAAGAATCAGAGAACTATAGATTTCTTGAATAAAGTATTATAAAAAGGGGCTGTTAAAAAACTCTGGAGCGCAGGAAAAGAAACAAAGTACATATATCATAAGAAATATAATTGTTGCTGTTTAGTTTTGTTGAGGTAGAAAAATCAAAAACATACTTTTTCGCAGAATTAATCCTTTTCTTGCTATCAACAAACTTCGCCCTTGACGTACACATGTACGCCGGCGGGTATCCCAAAGCTAAAGCTTTGGCTCAGTTTGTTAATTCCAAAACTTTTTACCCCCTTGAAAAAACCAAGGCTGTTAAAAAATAAATTGATTTTTTAACAGCCTTTTTTACAGTTTTATTTTTTGCATAAATGTCATTTTCGGGAATGAATGAATAATCGTTTCCTCGTTATGTAAAATACGGTTGGCGTTTGCATGAATGAAGCTTAAGTAATTCTCACCGTATTTGTTTTTTATTATATCGCAGCACTCGCTCATGTGCGTGGTGCGTGTTGTCAGATTATGCATATCACTTCCCAAAACGTGGATTGCACCGCGCTCGAAAAAGTACGGAACTTTTCTTTTCATACGGCTGTGCAGGAAAGAGTCGCAGTTTACCTGGTATGAAAGATCAAGAGAAAAGAGATTGTGGAAATCCTTTTCATGTTCATACCAATATCTGTCAATATGCGCCATCAGAGGACGCAAACCCTTAATAGAAATGGAATAAATTGCATCATATAACTCCGGTTCCCATTTACCCATAGGCATCTCGAGCATAATATAGCTTGTACCCTCCATTGCCAGCTCTTTTAAAAATGCCGACTTTGCATGGGCTTTGTTCAAATGCAGCTCACAGCCTAAAAGGAGCTGCGGCATAGGCTCATTCAGTTTTGCAATTTCCTCTTTTAAAGTACGGAATTTTGCATTGCGGTCATGTATAAAAGCCTTAATATCACTATCGTCGGTATAATAGCAATGCGGAGTCAAAACCACGGTTTCAACGCCGTTTTGGACGCAAAGTCTCAGCATTTCAAGACTTTCCCCGATATCGCTTGAACCGTCATCTATACCGGGGAGTATGTGTGAATGAAAATCAATCATGGCATACTCCTTTTTAAAGAGCATCAATATAATGCTTCACCAATACTTCCAAAAGTTCATCTCGTTCGAGTTTTACGATTAAACCTCTTGCGCCGTTATGGCTTGTGATATATGTCGGATCTCCCGACATGATATAACCGACTATCTGACTTATGGGATTATAGCCTTTTATGGTAAGAGCCTCATAAACCTTTGCGATAATATCCCGCACTTCCTGTTCTTTGTCATGGTCAATATTGATTTTCATTGTTTCGTTTAAGTCCATGATTACTCCTCCTTTGATTTTGTTGTTTTACCCGTTTCCTTCTTTTTTAAAGCTTGCTCCTCCCATGGAAGAACATCTCCGGGTTCTCTTAAATATTCCAATATATCCGATACGCCTTCGCCGGTATACGAGCTTACGAAAAATATTTTTTTGCAGCCCGCAAGTCTTAACCATTGCTCGGCTTGGCGCGGATTGGCGTCTTTATGATCGGTTTTTGTGACGATGCCTATAACGTCACGGTTAGCAAGCTCCGCAATACACGGACTGAAAAGCGAATACGGTTCTGTGGCGCTTGCCAAAAGTCCCACAACCTGCGCCTCAAATGTATACATGGCAAGAGCCGCACCGAAAACCTTTGTTTCAATATATTCTCCGGGTGTGTCGATTAGGACATCAAAGTGATTTACATATTGAGTTTTTTTGTAGGTTATCGTTTCGCCTTTAAGCGCTTGGATAAGAGTAGTTTTCCCGGCTTCACTTCTGCCTATTAAAATAATTTTTTTCATTATGTGCGCGTTACCTCACATACTGTAAAGCCGAGAGTGTTGCCTATGTAATCGACTGCGGCGCGTATTGCTGTTTCGGTATCGGCAACAAGTCCTGTTATAATGATAGTGCCGCTGAAACGGTCGACAAATCCCAAATCGACATCTGCGTGCTTTAAGGCGACGTCCGCCGCGATAACCGCTGTTTCGGCAGGGCTGACTGTAAGTATGCCGATTGCAGCTTTACTGTAGTCTATATCGGGGTTGAGTCCGAGCTTTTTATATACAATTTCATCGGGACTTGCGATTATATGCGCAAGAGTTATCTGACGTCCCGGCACAAGCTCCTGAATTATTCTTAACTTGCCCTCCGATTTATCTTTTAATATGTCAGCTATATCCATAACTTACTCCTTAGTTTTACAACTATCTGTTTATAATTGACTGTTATAATCCTAAATTATGATTATACCTTTATATTATATCACCGATCAATTGTAAAATCAAGACTTTAAGACGCTATTTAACAAAAATTTAATTATTTTTCACGTGTTTGTGAAAATAATGCTTGATAAAATAAAATTTTCGTGTCACAAAAACACGAAAAAGCTAATATTTTCTGTTTTTATGCTTTATTTTATGTATATTTTAGACAAAATATACAACCTTATTTTGTATAAAATAGAGTAAATTATTTTTTTGTCAAAGTCTATTTGCTTTTTCTTTAAATTATGTTATAATATAATATGTATAGTACTATGTAAAAAATGCATAAGTGCGTATAATATTGAACGGCTGACGTAAAAACGGTAATTTTGCGGCGGCTTAACGTATACTTTAGAACAAGGAGGTCTATTGATGGAAAAAAAGAACACAATACCATTTAAGGGTACCAAAGAGCAGGAAGCAAAGCTTATGGAAATTATTGCCGAGCACAAAGGCGAAGAGGGTGCGGCTATACCTGTACTTCACAAGGCTCAGGATATTTACGGATACCTTCCTATCGAGGTTCAGGAAATGATCGCCGACGGCTTGAATCTTCCTTTGGCTGAAATCTACGGTATAGTTACATTCTATACTCAGTTTTCGCTTAATCCGAAGGGTGAATATCAGATCGGAGTCTGTCTTGGCACAGCCTGTTATGTTAAAGGCTCGGGCGATATTCTGGAGGAAATCAAAAAGCGCCTGGGAATCGATGTCGGCGAATGCACGCCGGACGGCAAATTCTCGATTGACGCAACACGCTGCATAGGCGCTTGCGGTCTGGCACCGGTACTTACCGTTAATGATGAAGTTTACGGACGTCTTACAGTAGACGATGTAGATGATATATTTGCAAAATATCAAAGCTAAGGAGCATGGCTATGCTGTTATCTGATATTAAATCTGTTTTAAACGCCGAAGTTTTGAGCGGTGAAGATGAAAAAGAGTTGAGTCAAAGGGAAATACATACTGCCTGCGGCTGCGATCTTATGAGCGATGTTCTTGCCTTTGTGAAGGATCAGTCACTTCTTCTGACGGGACTTATAAATTCGCAGGTGATAAGAACGGCTGAAATGATGGATATTGTTGCGGTCTGTTTCGTAAGAGGAAAAACTCCGCCGGAGGAGGTTATAAATCTTGCAAAGGAAAAGGGCATAACGGTCTTAAAAACATCTTATCCTTTATATGTTGCCTGCGGAAGGCTTTACTATAACGGCTTGAGAGGAAACGAAGATGATTAAGACATATCTAATCCCGGGAGATGATTTTCAGGTTGCCGGAGAGGCATCGAGTAATTTTAAATCGGTGTTAAAAAAGCTCGGAATTGCGTCCGACGTTATAAGAAAGGTTGCGATTGCGATGTATGAGGCCGAAATAAATACGATGATTCACGGCGGAGGCGGAGAATGTGAGGCTGAAATCCTAAAAGGTTCCATACACATTACATTTACAGACCACGGACCGGGAATCCCGGATATCGAGCTTGCTATGCAGGAGGGATATTCCACTGCAAGCGACAGGATACGTGAAATGGGATTCGGTGCCGGTATGGGGCTCCCGAATATGAAAAAATATGCCGATGATATGAAGATTTTGACCGGTTCGGAAGGAACAACTCTTACTTTGATCATTAACCTTTAAAATGCAGAAACGAAACGGATACGTTCCGGTCGGTTCTTGCGCATCTTATTTGTGCCGTAAAAGAGATTTGCGGCGGAATGGAGATTGTGATGAAGTATTTTCATTCGGTTACTTTAGATAAAGAAAAATGCCACGGCTGTACAAACTGCATTACACATTGTCCGACCGAGGCAATAAGGGTTCAGCAGGGTAAAGCAAAAATAATAAAAGAACGTTGTATCGATTGCGGAGAATGTATAAAAGTATGCCAGTCGCATGCAAAAATTGCTGCGGCGGACGATTTCTCCATGCTTGATAATTTTAAATATAACATAGCGATGCCGGCACCGTCTTTCTACAGTCAGTTCAGGTGTGAGATGAGCGTCAACAGAATACTCTCGGCTTTTTTGGAAATAGGATTCGATGATGTTTTCGAGGTTTCGCGCGGCGCGGAATATGTGAGCGCGGCGACAAGAAAGCTTATAGCTGAGGGCAATTTGAAAATGCCGATAATAAGCTCTGCCTGTCCGGCGGTTTTAAGGCTTATACGCGAGAGGTTTGCAAATCTTTTACCGAATGTTTTAAAGATTTTATCGCCGATGGAAACGGCGGCAATGCTTGCGCGTGAAGAGGCAAGGAAAAAAACGGGACTTTGCGATGAAGAAATAGGCGTATTTTTCATTACGCCGTGTCCTGCAAAGGTGACGAGTATAAAATCACCGCTGACGCTGGACAAATCGTACGTAAGCGGTGCAATTCCCGCAAAAGACGCTTTTGCAAAGATTCATCATGTTATTGATGATGTTACGGAAAAGCCGCTTGCCGTTTCGGGTACCGAGGGGATAATCTGGGCGAAAAGCGGCGGAGAATGCAGGGCGACGGGCGTTGAGGATTACATATCTGTAGACGGAATCGACAATGTTATAAGTGTTTTGGAGGAGATAGAAAACGGTAAGGTAAATTCTGTGGAATTTATTGAGCTTGCCGCCTGTACGAGCGGATGCTCGGGAGGAGCGCTGAATATAGTAAATCCATTTTTGGCATCAAGAAGAATAACACAGCAATCGAAAAAATGCGGAAAAATAAAGGTTCCCGAAAATGCGGATTTGGAAAAGATTCTTTGGAAGAAGAAAGTCAAGGGAGCGCCTATCTCGCCGCTTGACGATGACTTAAGCGTTGCAATGGAGAAGATGGAGCGCATGGATGAAATATATGCCGATCTCCCAAAGCTTGACTGCGGCTCGTGCGGCGCACCGACCTGCCGTGCTTTAGCCGAAGATATAGTCCGAGGCTTTTCCACCGAAAACAGCTGCATTTTTAAAATGCGTGACCGTGTCCATGAACTGGCAAAAGAGCTATTTGAATTAAATGAGAGCAGCTATACCGACCGCAAACGCAAAAAATAAACTACGCATCTTACCATTATTCATGACTTGAAGTACCAACGTACGTCGGCGTCATTCATAAAGGCAATCTGCTTGTTTCTTTTTCGCGTTTGAAAGAAGAAAAAATAAACTACGCATCTTACCATTATTCATGGATTGAAGTGACAAAGTGTGTCGGCGGTGTTTATAAGGGCAATGTGATTGTTTCTTTTTCGCGTTTGAAAGAAGAAAAAATAAACTTGCGCATCTCACCATAATTCATAACTTGAAGTGTCAAGGTGTGTTGGTGTCATTCATAAAGGCAATCTGCTTGTTTCTTTTTCGCGTTTGAAAGAAGAAAAAATAAACTTGCGCATCTCACCATAATTCATAACTTGAAGTGTCAAGGTGTGTTGGTGTCATTCATAAAGGCAATCTGCTTGTTTCTTTTTCGCGTTTGAAAGAAGAAAAAATAAACTGCGCATATCACCGTTATTCATGGTTTGAAGTGTCAAGGTGTGTTGGCGGTGTTTATAAAGGCAATTTGTTTGATTTTCTTTCGCGTTTGAAAAAGAGGAAAAAATAAATATGTGCATTTTACTGTTATTCATGAGTGGGAGCGGCAGATGTTATGCAAACGGAGGAGTAAAAATGAAAGTATCGGAACTTCGGAAAAAATTCGGATTGGAGCTTTTGACGGCGGAAAATTTTACCGACCGTGATATAGACGGCTGCTACATAGGAGATCTTTTGAGCTGGGTTATGGGCAGAGCAGGTTCGGGAAATGTATGGATTACGATAATGAACAACATAAATATTGTTGCCGTTGCGGCTCTTACCGATGTTTCGTGCATAGTTTTATGCGAGGGAGTCACAGCTGATGAAAGTATAATACAAAAGGCGGACGAGGAGAATGTCATTATCTTGAAAACTGACAAAACGGCATATGAGTTGGTAAGCGGTTTTTGCGGAGAGATTTAGCATGATTTATTATGATTTCCATATTCATTCGGCGCTCTCGCCGTGCGGTGATGCTGATATGACGCCGAACAATATTGTAAATATGGCGGCGATTTCGGGACTTGACGCAGTTGCGGTTTCCGACCATAATACGGTAGCAAATGTAAAAGCGGCGATTGAAGCGGGAAAAAAGTGCGGTGTTGCGGTTATACCGGCAATGGAGGTGGAAACCGCAGAGGAGGTGCATATCCTTACGCTTTATCCGACGCTTGATGCGGCAGATGCGGCGGCAAAGAAGGTGTATGCGGCACTCCCCGACATAAAAAACCGTCCCGATATTTTCGGAGAACAGCTTATCATGGACAGTGAGGACAATGTTGTGGGTTATGAGGAAAAGCTCCTCATTTCACCGACAAGCCTTTCACTGAATGAACTTTTTAATGTTGTGGCAGATGTAGGCGGACTCTTTATTCCGGCTCATGTTGACAGACATTCGTACAGTATTCTGACAAACCTCGGGTTTATCCCGGAGGAATTGGATATAAAAAATATAGAAGTATCAAAATATGTAGAAGATTTGAGTGCATATTTGGACGACAGACAGGATTTGAAAAAATATTATATTTTCCGCAATTCGGACGCGCATTATCTGGAGAATATTTCTCAAAAAGATGCATATCTTGACTGCGAAAATATAAATGATATTTTTTTGCGGAGGTAATTATGAAAGAATTATCGCTCCACATATTGGATATAGCAAAAAATTCGGTAAAAGCGAATGCCGGACTGATAGAGATTGATATTGATGAAAATGAGGCGGATAATCTTCTTAAAATCGATATAATCGATAACGGCTGCGGCATGAGCGAGGAATTTTTAAAAAGGGTCAAAGACCCGTTTTCCACCACACGGACGACGAGAAAGGTCGGTATGGGAATATCGCTTTTTGAGGCGGCGGCAGAACAGTGCGGCGGAAAACTCGATATTACCTCACGGCTCGGCGAGGGGACAAAGGTCAGTACAACGTTTTTGTATGACCACATTGACCGCGCACCGCTGGGTGACATGGCAGGTACGATGCAGACGCTGATTTCGGGATCTCCCGACATCGAGTTTTTGTACCGCCACAAAAAAAACGGAAAAGAGTTTGTTCTTGATACAAGAGAACTCAAAAAAATCCTCGGAGATGTTCCTTTGAATAATCCCGATGTTCTTATCTGGATTGACGGATATATAAAAGAGGGCTTGGAGGAAATTCAATAAAAGTATGTTTTTGCCGCAATGGTTGAAATACATAGTCTTTAATTTTTAAGGAGGTCAATTATGAAAAGTTTAGCAGAATTGCAGGAAATTCGTAACAGAGCTTTGAATCAGGTTAATTTACGAAAAGAACGTGAGGACGGTATACGTGTTGTTGTCGGCATGGCAACCTGCGGAATCGCCGCCGGTGCACGTCCGGTGTTGAATGCGTTTGTACAGGAGATAGAAAAGCGCAAATTGGCAAATGTTACGGTTACTCAGACAGGTTGTATAGGAATGTGCCGCTTAGAGCCTATCGTTGAGGTTTATGTTCCGGGTCAGGATAAGGTGACATATGTTCACATGACGGAGGATAAGGCTGTACGCGTGGTGGCAGAGCATATTATCAACAATCAGCCTGTTGCTGAATACACTATAGGCGAAGAAGTAAAGTAATAGGGGGTTTTTAGAAATATGAATATATACAGATCACATGTATTGATTTGCGGCGGAACGGGATGTACTTCTTCGGGTTCGCCGGCTTTGCAGGAAGAATTTCATAATCAATTGGAAAAACAGGGCATTGCTGATGAAGTAAAAATTGTTCAGACAGGCTGTTTTGGTTTGTGTGCGTTGGGACCTGTGGTAGTTGTTTATCCCGAAGGCGCTTTCTACAGTCGTGTTCAGAAAGAAGATGTAGAAGAAATCGTATCCGAGCATCTTTTAAAGGGTCGTATCGTAAAAAGACTTTTGTACAGTGAAACTGTTGAGGGGGATAATATTAAATCTCTTAACGAAACGACATTCTATGCAAAACAGCACCGTGTAGCTTTGCGTAACTGCGGTGTTATAAATCCGGAAAACATTGATGAATATATAGCTGTTGACGGCTATCAGGCTCTGGCTAAGGTTCTTACCGAGATGACAAGAGAAGAAGTTATCCAGACTATTAAGGATTCCGGCTTAAGAGGCCGTGGCGGCGGTGGATTCCCGACGGGTATGAAGTGGGATTTCACATATAAAGCACAGGGCGATAAGAAGTATGTTGCCTGTAACGCCGACGAGGGCGATCCGGGTGCGTTTATGGACCGTTCGGTATTGGAGGGCGATCCGCACTCTGTTATCGAGGCTATGGCGATTGCGGCATATGCGGTTGGTGCAGATGAGGGTTATATTTACATAAGAGCCGAGTACCCGATCGCGGTTGAAAGACTTAAAATCGCTATAAAGCAGGCAAGAGAATACGGCTTGCTTGGTAAAGATATATTCGGAACTGGCTTTAATTTCGATTTGGATATACGTTTGGGTGCAGGTGCATTTGTCTGCGGTGAAGAAACAGCACTTCTGACCTCTATCGAGGGGAGACGTGGTGAGCCGCGTCCGCGTCCGCCATTCCCGGCAGTAAAGGGACTGTGGGGCAAGCCTACACTTTTGAACAACGTTGAAACATACGCGAATATTACACAAATTATCTTAAACGGTCCGGAATGGTTTGCATCTATGGGTACGGAAAAATCAAAAGGTACAAAGGTATTCGCGTTGGGCGGCAAGATTCATAATACAGGTCTTGTTGAAATTCCGATGGGTACAACCTTAAGAGAAATTATTGAGGACATCGGCGGCGGTATCCCGAACGGCAAGAAGTTCAAGGCAGCTCAGACGGGCGGACCTTCGGGCGGATGTATTCCGGCAGAATTGATAGACACTCCGATCGATTATGATTCGCTTATTGCAATCGGCTCAATGATGGGTTCGGGCGGTCTTATCGTTATGGACGAGGATAACTGTATGGTTGATATTGCGAAGTTCTTCCTTGAATTTACGGTTGATGAATCGTGCGGTAAGTGCGCACCGTGCCGTATCGGTACAAAGCGTCTTTTGGAGATTCTTACAAAGATTACCGACGGCAAGGGAACTATGGAGGATATAGATAAGTTGGAAGAACTGTGCTACAGCATCAAAGCGTCTGCTCTTTGCGGTTTGGGACAAACTGCTCCGAACCCTGTACTTTCAACTCTGCGTTATTTCCGAGATGAATATGAGGCACACGTTAAGGAAAAGAGATGTCCTGCCGGCGTATGTAAGGCATTGTCACGCTATATTATTGATCCTGAAAAATGTAAGGGCTGCAGCCTGTGTTCAAGACAGTGTCCTGTCGGCGCTATTTCGGGACAGATTAAGAGTCCGTTTGTTATCGATCAGGATAAATGTATTAAGTGCGGCGCCTGTCAGGCTGCTTGTAAGTTCAACGCAATCGATAAGAAATAATTAAGGAAAGGAATGAATATTAGATGGTAAACTTAAAAATAAACGGTCAAGATGTTTGCGTACCCGAGGGTTACACCATACTTGATGCAGCTCGTGAGGTCGGTATTAACATCCCTACCTTATGTTATTTGAAAGATCTGAATCAGATCGGCGCTTGCAGATTATGTCTTGTTGAGGTTAAAGGCGCAAGAGCATTGCAGGCTGCCTGCGTATATCCGGTTGCGGAGGGAATCGAAGTATTTACAAATTCGGAAAAAGCACGTACCGCAAGAAGAATGACTCTTGAACTCATTCTTTCAAACCACGAAAGAAAGTGTCTGACCTGCGTAAGAAGCAAGAATTGTGAGCTTCAGAGCTTGGCAGAAGAACTCGGTGTTGATACAATACGTTTTGAGGGTGAAAACCCGACATATGAAATAGATGACGAATCCACATCAATTGTAAGAGATAACGCTAAGTGCGTACTTTGCAGAAGATGTATTGCTGCCTGTGATAATCAGGATATTTCTGTAATATCATGCGTTCACAGAGGATTCTCGACAGAGGTCGGAGCAGCATTCGGAAAATCAATGGCAGAAGTCGGCTGTATTTACTGCGGTCAGTGTATCGTATCATGTCCTGTAGGCGCATTATATGAAAAGACGTCAATACCTCAGGTACAAAAGGCTATCGATACACCTGAAAAGCACGTTGTTGTACAGACTGCGCCGGCTGTCCGTGCGGCACTTGGCGAAGAGTTTGGTTTGCCGATCGGAACACCTGTAACAGGTAAGATGGTGGCAGCATTAAGACGTCTCGGATTCGATAAGGTATTTGATACGGATACTGCGGCAGACGTTACGATCATGGAAGAAGGAACGGAATTTATCGAAAGATTCACAAAACAGGAAAAGCTTCCGTTAATCACATCATGTTCACCGGGCTGGGTTAAATTCTGTGAGCATTATTATCCTGAATTTACCGATAATCTCTCGACGGCTAAATCCCCGATGGAAATATTCGGTGCTATAATTAAATCATATTATGCGGAAAAGTCGGGTATCGATAAGAACGATATTTATTCTGTAGCTATTATGCCATGTACATCGAAGAAGTTTGAGGCGGCACGTCCGGAACACTCGACAAGCGGTACACAAGATATAGACGCATCATTGACGACAAGAGAATTGGCAAGAATGATTAAGCAGGCAGGAATTGATTTTGCATCACTTCCCGATGAAGAGTTCGATCAGCCGTTCGGTATGGCAACGGGTGCCGGTGTAATCTTCGGTACGACAGGCGGCGTTATGGAGGCTGCAATCAGAACGGTTTATGAAATACTGGAAAAGAAACCTTTGGACGATCTGAACGTTATGGCGGTAAGAGGTCTTGAGGGTGTTAAGGAGGCAACACTTAAGATCGCGGGAAAAGATGTTAAGGTTGCGGTTGTTCACGGAACGAAGAATGCAAGAACCATACTTGAAAAGGTAAAAGCAGGCGAGCACTACGACTTTATAGAAATCATGGCTTGCCCGGGCGGCTGCATCAACGGCGGCGGTCAGCCGATAGTTGATTCGAGAACGAAAGCTGTCACAGATGTCAAAGCTTTGCGTGCAGGTGCGCTTTATGCCGAAGATGAGGCATCAACGCTCAGAAAATCGCACGAAAATCCGTATGTACAGGCTCTCTACAAAGAATATTTCGGCGAGCCGTGTTCACACAAAGCCCACGAGTTATTACACACGCATTATACCAAGAGATCCAAGTATTGATAAGACGCGCAAAATAAACGGCGCATCTTACCATTATTCACCGCTCGACGTACAAGGAGTACGCCATCGCGTCTCATAAAGGCAATCAGCTTGTTTCTTTTGTGCGTGGGTGGGGAGCGTGAGCGCAAAATAAAAGCGTATCTCGCCATTATTTAACTTCGAGGTGCAAAATAGTATGCCATCGTGTTTCATAAGGGCAATCAGCTTGTTTCTTTTGTGAGTGGAGAGTGTGCGCGAACGCAAAATAAAGGTGTATCTTACCATTATTCACCACTCGACGTACAAGGAGTACGCCATCGTGTCTCATAAGGGCAATCAGCTTGTTTCTTTTGTGAGTGGAGAGTGTGCGCGAGTGCAAAATAAAGGCGTATCTCGCCATTATTCACCGCTCGACGTACAGGGAGTGCGCCATCGTGTCTCATAAAGGCAATCAGCTTGTTTCTTTTGTACGTGGGTGGTGTGTAAGAGCAAAATAAACGGCGAAAATAATAAAAACGCAAGGCATTGCCTTGCGTTTTTATTATTTAATATTATTTTCCCGTGGAGTTTTTCCGAAAGTTTTTTTATATGTTTTACAAAAATAGCTTGTATCATTAAAGCCGCAGTTTGAGGCAATCTGGGATAAAGTCATGCGCGGATTGGTACGCAGTAAAATTTTTGCGTGTTCCAGTCTCGTTTTGGTAAGCATTTCGATTACCGTCATACCGTATTTTTGCGGAAAATCACGGCACAGCTTGGCTTTGGAGTGCGGATAAAATTCCATAATATCGTTTAGTGAAATTTCCTTTGCAAAGTGTGATTCAATATAGCTCTTGACTGTTTCGATCGGTGTTTTTTCGGAGCTTGTCGCGCACGAAAAAAAGCTTGTGACTATTTTATATGTTTCGGCAGAGAGAAGTGCGTAATTCTCGGCGATATTCTCATAGTCATTATAGAAATTTTCTATCAGTATTTCACAGGTGCGGTAGTTTTTGGATTTAAACACACCGCTTTTTTCAATCCCGAAATATTTTAAAATATTATGGCACATTTCACCCGAAAATGTGAAAAATGATGTTTTGAAGTTTTCATCGCCGTAATAGGAATGTCTTTCCTCTGCCTTTAAAAAGAACATATCTCCTTTTTCCAGATATTCCTTGAATTTATCTGTGCAAAGTACACCGCTCCCGTCATTTACAACAAATATCTGATGCATATCTATACCGCTCGGGCGGTCTATCGGTTCTTGCCTGTAAGCATATGAAAAAGAAACGGGGTAAATTGTAAGTATATCTTTCGGTTTAAAAATACAAGTTTTCATGTCGGTGCCTCATTTTGAAAATATAATTATATACATTCAACTATAATTATATTGATTTTTTAGGAAATTTATAATATAATCATATTATAACACGGTGGAAAAGATTAGTCAAATAAAAAAACGGGAGTGATAAAATAAAATGAGAAAGATATGTATTTCAAAAGATTGGTTTTTTGAGGGAGATGACGGTGCGGTAAAAAAGGTGGATTTGCCGCATGATTATGTGATAACAACGCCGCGAGAGGCGAATAGACTTGGCGGAGATGCAACCGGTTATTTCGGAGGATACTCCGGAAAATACTCCAAATATATGAAGTTTGAGTCGGCGGCACACACAATATTGGATATTGACGGTGCGTATATGTGTGCAAGAATCTTTTTTAATGACGATATGCTCGATATGCACCCGAACGGATATATGCCGTATCTGGTGGATTTGACAGGAAAAATCCGCGAGGGTAGAAATAACAAAATCGGTATAAATGTTACCAATGTTCAGCCGTCTACGAGATGGTATTCCGGCTCGGGCGTTTACCGTGACGTGTATCTTTGGACAGGAGGCAAGGTGCGCATTGAACCGTGGGATATTTTTGTTACCACAAGCGAGCTTTCCGAAAAAGAGGCGGAGATAAAAGTGAAATTTACCGTAAGCGCCGATATGGATTGCCCGGCAAGAGTGCAATTTTCTGTTCATGATGCCGAAGATGCAATTGCCGCGGCATCAGAGAGTGAGATAGACGCAAAGACAGGCAAAAATGATGAAGAAATCAGCATAAAAATCGATAATCCGCATTGTTGGGATTGCGATAATCCGTATCTTTATACAATTAAAGTAAGAATCGTGGCAAACGGTGAAACTGAGGACGAAACGGAGCTGAAATTCGGCATAAGAACCATATCGGCAGATGCTGAACATGGCTTGCTTTTAAACGGGAAATCAATCAAATTGAGAGGTGGCTGTATTCACCATGACCACGGCGTTTTGGGAAGTGCCGAGTTCCCGGCAGCGGTTCGCCGCAAGCTTGCACGTCTGCAAAGCGTGGGTTATAATTCAGTAAGAACGGCGCACAATCCTCCGTCGTTGACATTTTTGGAGGCTTGCGACGAGATGGGAATATTGGTTATGGACGAAGCGTTTGATATGTGGAATATCCCTAAGCAAAATTTGGATTACAGCCTGTGGTTCAGGGATTGGTGGCAGAGAGATATAAGCTATATGGTTTTGCGCGACCGCAATCACCCGTCGGTAATATCCTATTCAATCGGTAACGAGATTTGGGAACGCAACGGCAACTCTGACGGTGCCGCATGGTCGCAAAGGCTTTCGGACGAGATAAGAAAATATGACAAAACAAGACTCGTAACCTCGGGAGTATGCGGAATGTGGGGCTGGTATGACGATTTTGCCCCCGATGATTACAAGGAAGATTTTATGGGCGGATATAAGGACATCGGCAGCGGTGATTTGGGCTCGTCATTTGCCGAACGTACCGAGGACTATATGAAACCGCTCGATATTGTCGGGTATAATTATTTTTATACAAGATACGACGAGGATTCCGAAAAATATCCTGACCGTGTAATATGGGGATCGGAAACCCATGCGCTGACATTTTTTGATTCATGGCAGGCGGTTATGAAGCACCCGAATGTTTTGGGAGATTTCACATGGACTGCGTATGATAACATGGGGGAAGTGGGCACAGGCAGATTTGAATGGAGCGACAACGGGTACATATACGGAATTACGACAGCGGAGTATCCGTGGAGAACCTGTTATCAGGGTGATTTTGATTTGTGCGGCTATTGCAGACCGCAGTCATATTTCAGGGAGGCTGTTTGGAGAGTGGACGCAGAGCCGCATATCTTCACAACGCACCCAAAGCATAACGGCGATGATTTCAGCGGTACGGGCTGGCATTGGTATGATGTTTGCGAAACATGGACTTTTGAAGATGAATACATAGGCGTGCCGGTAAAGGTTGATGTTTATACAACGGCAGACGAGATTGAATTTGCTTTAAACGGCAAGACTGTTGGCTCGGCAAAGCCGCAAAAAGGGATTGCAACTATTGAAATACCGTACGAAAAAGGTGAGCTTACGGCAACATCGTTTAAGGACGGCAAAAAGCTCAAAAGCTTCAGCCTGCGTACAACAGGCGAAGAATACGCGGTGAGAGTTGTTTCGGAAAAAGATGAAATAATCGGAGATAACCGTGATCTTTGCTATTTTGACATTTCGATTGTGGATAAAGACGGCAATGTTGTGACCGAGAGCAAAAGAGAGCTTAAATGTGAAGTGTTCGGCGGTGAGTTTATGGGGATATTCAGCGGCGATCCGAAAAACGAGGACAGCTATGGCTCGGATAAATGTCATGCATTTGGCGGACGCGCGGTTGCGATTGCAAGATGCGAAAAAGGAAAGAAACTTACGGTAAGAGTTACCTCGGAGGGGCTAAAAGGCGGAGTCAGCAATGAAGTGAAAATAATTAACGGAAGAGTATAAAACAAAGGCTGTTAAAAAATCAATTGATTTTTTAACAGCCTTTGATATAGGGGATAGGAAAAAAGCTTTGGAATTAACAAACTGAGCCAAAGCTTTGGCTTTGGGATACCCGACGGCGTACACGGGTACGCCAAGCGGCGAAGTTTGTTGATAGCAAGAAAAGAAATCATTTTATGAAAAATCAAATTTTTTGATTTTTCTACCTCGGTTAAACTAAATTGTAACATTTACTTTTTTTCTTGCGTTCCGGAGTTTTTTAACATCCCCTATTTAATCTGTCAACATTGTTCTGTTCAATTTCTTTTTCAAAATCACATATGCGATCAGGTAGGCAACACCTGTTGCAAACCATGAAATCGGGTAGGACATAAACAAAACATCAAGTGTCCGGTGCATCGGGAATACAATCAGCTGCCATGTGATTCTGAATCCGCATACGCCGACAATAGTCATTATCATAGAAGTAGTGGTAGCTTTCATGCCCTTTAGCATACCGCTCGGTATTTCCATAAGAGCTACCAGTACATAAGGCAGAAGAACGATTTGGTACTTGATGATAGCATACTTTGCAACATCAGCATCACCCGGCGCAAAAATATTTATTGTTTCTGCTTTAAAGATATAGGCAATTATCGGGAAAACAATTCCCATTAAACCGGTAATCAAAAAGCCGTAGAACATAATCGGATTTAAGCGCTTTATTTTGTTTGCACCGAGATTTTGGCTGGTAAAAGTGGTTACGGTTTGTGTGACTGCATTCATTGCAACATAAATAATACCCTCGACCTGACCTGCTACGGTATTTGCAGCAGCGGCAGCCGCACCGAACGAGTTGATGGCAGATACCGTGATAGTGTTGGAAAAACTGAAAACCATACCTTGTATTCCGGCAGGAAGTCCTATTTTTATAGTGTTTAAGCACAATTTTTTATTAAACTTCAGTTTTTTGAAAGAAAAGCCTATTTCGGTTTTTCTAAGGAATATCAATATCATTATTGATGAGATGATCTGTGAGATTACTGTCGGGATCGCAACACCTTCAACCCCCATCGACAACCCTTTTACGAATATGACATTTAACACTACATTTACCATTCCCGAAACGACAAGACAGATCATAGGGTTTTTTGTGTCGCCCATGGCTCGAATGGTCGCCGCGGCAAAATTGTAGAGTGCCGTAAAGGGCAGACCGATAAAGTATATCTGCATATAAAATGCCGTCATATCTTTTATCGCGGGATCGATTTTTACAAGCTCAACAATAGGCTCGGCAATAAGAATACCGAAAATTGCAGTGATAACGCCGCTTATAAGGGCAAGAACGATAGCGGTATCCGAGGTGGTTTTCACCATTTTTTTGTCGCCCGCGCCGAAATAACGTGCGGCAAGCACGTTCGTACCTACGGCAAAGCCGAGAAACAGGTTTAGTATGATATTTACTATCGGACCGGCAGAGCCTACCGCACCGAGCGCGTTTGAACTGCCGTATCTGCCTATTACAAGTGAATCTGCGGCATTGTAAAGAGTCTGCATGACGCTGCTTAGAATGATCGGGATTGCAAATCGGATCATTTCGGGCAAAAGCTTGCCGTTGACCATATCAATTTCTTTTTTCATATATATGTACTTCCTTAATAATTTAAATTTTAAAACCACCATGTATTATATCATTTTAAAATATAAAGTCAAGACCTTGACGGAAAATAAAGTAAAATAATTTGTAAAATAATTTTTAAAAAAACTCTTGACAGATGCGGCTGTGTATGATATAATAATTTGCGTAAAACAAGCAGAGCTTATCCGCTCTCACCGTACAACGAAGGTTTTGCGGTAAATACTAAAAAGCAGTTTACCTGTTTTTTGTGTTTGTGCGGATGCTTGTCGTCCGTTTTTTTATTGCAAAGCTTATCAAATTATTAGTTTGGAGGGATTATCATAGCTAACAAAGATGTTCAAATCAATGAGGAAATACGCGATGCCGAAGTAAGAGTTGTATCGGCTGACGGTCAGCAGCTGGGAGTAATGTCGGGAAAAGAAGCATTTTCGCTTGCAGTCGAAAAGGGACTGGATTTGGTGAAGATTGCCGCAAATGCCCGTCCGCCTGTATGCAAGATCATGGACTACGGCAAATACAAGTTTGAAATTGCAAAGCGTGAAAAGGAAAATCGTAAGAATCAGAAGGTCATAAATATCAAGGAGATTCAGCTTTCTCCCTCGATAGACACAAACGACCTGAATACTAAGTGCAACCATGCCGTAAGATTTCTGAAAAACGGCGATAAGGTAAAGGTTATGGTTCGTTTCCGCGGCCGTGAGGTCAGTCATTCCGAGATTGGTGAGACTCTCCTGCTAAGATTTGCCGATACGGTAAAAGAGTTTGGAAACATTGAAAAAGCGCCGAAGCTCGAGGGAAGAAATATGACAATGTTTCTTTCACCGCTTGCATAAAATATTTATAATTTGGAAGGAGTGGACACTATGCCTAAAATAAAGACACACAGAGGTGCAGCCAAGAGATTCAATCTTACAAAAAAAGGTAAGGTAAAAATGAACAAGTCTTTCAGAAGACACATTCTGAACAAGAAAACAACAAAGAGAAAGAGACATTTGAGAAAGCAGGCTTACTGCTCGGCAGCAAATGCAGCTGTAATCAAGAAATTAATTCCTTATAAGTAGGATTGAAAGAGAGGTAGAAACTAATGGCAAGAGTTAAAGGAGCTTTAAATACAAGAAAAAAGCATAAAAAGGTTTTGAAGCTTGCAAAGGGCTTCAGAGGCGGAGAAAGCAGAATTTACAGAACAGCTAATCAGGCTGTTATGCGCTCAATGCAGAACGCATATATCGGAAGAAAGCGCAGAAAACGTGATTTCAGAAGACTCTGGATCGCAAGAATCAGCGCCGCTGCAAAGATGAACGGCATGAACTATTCTACATTCATGAACGGACTCAAAAAAGCAAATATTCAGATGAACAGAAAGATGATTTCCGAAATCGCAATTGCAGATCCTGCTGCATTTACTAAGCTTGCAGAAACTGCAAAGGCAGCTTTGAACTAATCTGATTTTAATACATCCCGTAAGGCAAAATATGCTTTTCGGGGTGTTTTTTTATAATAATGCAAAAGAGCCGGTTAATCGGATAATAAATCACAGCGAAGTTATGCGCCGGTTGGCTGTAAATCTTCACAAAAAAAGAGGAATTTGTAAACATTTAGTTAAAAAAGGTGCTTTATCTATTGATTTAAAGCTGCTGTTGTGATATTATATAAAATGAATAAGTATATTTAAGCGAGGAACAAGTATCATTATTAGAAAGGATTGAAAAGAATGGCATTTACATTTAAGGGCGGGTTGCATATCCCGGATCACAAGACTGCAACCAATCAGCTCCCGATAAAAGAAATTGACGGTTCAGCTATTCATATATTCCCGGTTATACAGCATATAGGCGCACCGGCAGCTCCTGTGGTGGGAGTCGGAGATAAGGTGTCGGTGGGCGATGTTCTGGCGGACAGTGACGCGTATGTGTCGGTGCCGATACACAGCTCAATTTCGGGCGTGGTAAAGGAAATAAAGGATTATCCGCACCCGTCGGGGAATCTTGTTAAGTCAATCGTTGTTGAAAATGACGGACTCTACACGCTCTCGGAAAAAATCACGCCGAAAGATCCCGACAAAATGACACCCGAGGAGATAGTAAAGGTAGTTCGCGACGCCGGTATAATGGGTATGGGAGGCGCAGGATTCCCGACTCATGTCAAGCTGAGCCCTCCAAAAGATAAAAAGATCACTCACGTTATTGTAAACGGTGCGGAGTGTGAACCGTATCTGACGTCGGATCACAGAAGGCTGCTGGAAACGCCCCAAGACGTTATAGACGGCTTGAAAATATGTATGAAGATATTCGGTCTGGAAAAGGGATATATCGGTGTCGAGAGCAATAAACCCGATGCGATAAAGGCGCTTAAAGGTTTAAACGACCAAAGTGTTGAGGTTGTAACGTTGGTGACAAAATATCCGCAGGGAGCGGAAAAACAGCTCATAAATGCCATAACCAAACGGCAGGTGCCTTCGGGCGGACTCCCGGCAGATGTCGGCGTGATTGTATTGAATGTAGATACCGCGACAAGCATTTCAAAGGCATTCAGAACGGGTATGCCGGCGATAAGGAGGATAATTACAATGTCGGGCGACTGCATTAAAAATCCGCAGAATTTCGATACGCCGATCGGTATGCCGATTTCGGAGCTTATCGAAAGAGCGGGCGGATTGCAGCAGGAACCGGAAAAGGTGATTATCGGCGGACCGATGATGGGTGTTGCGCAGTATACCTTAGATGTGCCGGTTATAAAGACAACTTCGGCGATTTTGGCGCTTTCAAAAGCTGAAACGGTGATTGATGCGGACACACCGTGTATTAGATGCGGAAAGTGTGTGGACAGCTGCCCGATGAGATTGATGCCGTTATATCTGAATAAATATATCAGACAGGGTAATCTTGAAATGGCGGAAAAATATCATGTTATGGACTGCATAGAATGTGGCTTATGTTCATATCTGTGCCCCGGAATGCAGGGCCCTTTGAATAATATCCGCGTTGCGAAACAGAAAATATTGGCAAACAGGAGGAAAAACGATGGAAAATAAATTTATTGTGTCTATGTCGCCGCATATTCACGAAAAAGAGGGCATTTCGGGGATAATGCTTGACGTGATAATAGCTTTGATGCCTGCTGTTATTGCCGGAGTATACTATTTCGGCTACCGTGCGGCTATGGTTATCATTACGGCGGTGGCATCATGTGTGCTTTTCGAATATCTTTACAATGAAATAATGAAGAAAAAGACAACCGTCGGAGATCTTTCGGCGATTGTTACCGGAATACTTTTGGGACTTAATCTTCCCTCAACAATACCGCTTTGGATGACGGTTGTCGGCTCGTGCTTTGCGATAGTTTTGGTAAAGCAGATTTACGGTGGAATAGGGAAAAACTTTATGAATCCGGCGCTTGCGGCAAGATGCTTTATGCTTATCGCATGGGCGGGCGCAATGACAAAATTTGCAGAGCCTCTTCAAGGTGCGGACGTTATTTCCTCGGCAACGCCTTTGGGAGTTATGAAAGGAACATCGGAGGGTGCGATTCCGGCACTTCGCGACGCGTTTTGGGGCAAAGTTCCCGGTTCTATAGGAGAAACGTCGGTATTTGCCATACTTGTCGGATTTGTATACCTTTTGCTGAGAAGAATAATAAGCTGGAAAATTCCTGTCTGTTTTATCGCTTCATTTGCGGTTTTAACCTTCCTTTTCGGAAATAATGACATAACGTCCATGACAAGCCTCGATTTTACTTTGATGCAGGTCTGCTCAGGCGGTATAATGCTGGGTGCCGTATTTATGGCAACAGACTATACAACCACACCGACCACGCCTGCGGGACTATACATATTCGGAATCGGCTGCGGAGTGCTGACATTTGTGTTCAGAAAGTTCGGGGGGTACCCGGAGGGGACATCTTTTGCGATACTTCTTATGAACATTCTTGTTCCGCAGATAGAAAAATTTACTATTCCAAAACAGTTCGGGGAGGTAAGAAAAGATGCTTAAAAAATCAGATATCCCCAATATAATAAAAACAGCGGTTATCCTGTTTTTGATAACGGGTATTGCCGCACTGATACTTGCGGTTGTAAATAACTTTACCGCACCTATAATTGCCGAGAACAGCGCAAAAAAACAGGCTGCGGCAATGCAGAACGTTTTAAAGGACGCCGAATTTTCGGAGGAAAATCTTGCAGAGAATGTTGATGATCCCGAGATAAGCGAAATATATAAAGCGCAAAAGGACGGTTCGGCGGCAGGATATGTCGTTATGGTGAACCCGAACGGATACAACGGAGCAATTTCGATGGTTGTCGGAATAGATGCAGAAGGGAAAGTTTCGGGTATCGATATAATCAGTCAGTCGGAAACGGCAGGCTTGGGCGCTAATTGCGTAAAAGATGAGTTTAAGGATCAGTTTGTCGGAAAATCGGGAGAGATAAGCGTTGTGAAAAACGATCCGAAGGATAATGAAATAGACGCAATAACCTCTGCGACAATAACATCAAAAGCGGTGACAAGCGGTGTGAATAAGGCACTTGCGGCAGCGGAAAAGTTAGAGGAGGCAGGAAAATAATGGAAAAGAAATCATCTTTAAAGGTCTTTTTAAACGGACTTATAAAGGAAAATCCTACATTCGTACAGCTTTTGGGAATGTGCCCGACTCTGGCTGTCACGACAACCTTGAAAAACGGCTTGGGTATGGGACTTTCGGCAACTGTGGTTTTGGCAATGTCGAATATGCTGATCTCGCTTTTGCGAAAGATTATCCCGGATAAGGTAAGAATTGCGGCATATATCGTAATTATTGCGGCATTCGTAACTATGGTTGAGATGTGCCTTAACGCATATCTTCCCGATCTGGCAACACAGCTCGGTATATTTATACCGCTTATAGTTGTAAACTGTATAATCCTTGCTCGTGCCGAGGCTTTTGCTTCAAAAAATACGGTCGGAAAGTCAATCATGGACGGACTCGGCATGGGGCTCGGTTTTACCGGAGCTTTATGTATAATTTCGGCTGTCCGTGAATTTTTCGGCGCAGGTACAATATGGGGAATACATATATACGGCGACAGATTGACGCCGCCGGCGATTATCGGAATGCCGCCGGGGGGATTTATAGTACTCGGACTTTTGATAGCGCTGATAAATTATATCGTAGCCAAGAAAAAAGAAAAATCAGAGGAAGGGGGACGCTAAAAAATGGGAATTTTATCGCTTTTAATTGCGGCTTTATTTACGCAGAACTTTGTTATGGTAAAATTTTACGGAATATGTCCGTTCTTGGGAGTTTCCAAAAAGTCGGAAACGGCTCTCGGAATGGGTATGGCGGTTACTTTTGTAATGGCTGTTGCGTCCGCCGTGACATATCTTGCAAATAAGTACCTTTTGGTAAAATTTAACCTTGAATATTTGCAGACGATTCTCTTTATACTTATAATAGCGGGACTTGTGCAGTTCGTTGAGATGTTTGTCAGAAAGACTTTGCCGTCATTATATAACGCACTCGGTATCTATCTTCCGCTTATAACGACCAACTGTGCCGTTTTGGGTGTTACGCTGATAAATGTTCAGGAGGGGTATAATTTCATATATTCGCTCCTTTACGGAACATTTTCGGCACTGGGTTTTACCTTGGCGATAGTTCTTTTTGCAGGGATAAGAGAGTTTATAAACGAGAAGGATATTCCGGAGCATTTCAGAGGGTTTCCCATTGCGCTTATAACAGCCGGACTTATGGCTATAGCTTTTGCGGGATTTTCGGGATTTAGTATATAACGGATTGGAGTAAAAATTATGAGTCAGATTATTTCAGCCCTTTTGGTTGTGGGTATTACCGGACTGATTTTCGGCGCAATACTTGAATTTGCATCGGTAATATTTGCTGTGAAAAAAGATGAGAGAGTAGAAAAAATTATGGAAGAGCTGCCGGGTGCAAACTGCGGTGCGTGCGGATTTGCAGGGTGTTCGGCATATGCGGAGGCGATTGTAAAAGACGGCGCAAAAACAAATATGTGCAGCGTCGGCAAGGCACCGGTTGCCGAGAAGATCAGCGCTATTATGGGCTGTTCAGCAGAGGCGGCTGATGCGATGTGCGCAAAGGTTCTTTGTAAAGGAACTTGTGATGTTGCAGAGGAGAAGTACATATATTCGGGAATTGCCGACTGTAATGCGGCAATGCGATTGGGAGGCGGCGCAAAGGTATGTGCCTACGGCTGCCTGGGACTCGGAACGTGTGCGGCAGCCTGCAAATTCGGTGCAATATCGGTTGAAAACGGTGTTGCGGCGGTAGATCCTGAAAAATGTACGGGATGCGGAATGTGCCAAAAAGCCTGTCCGAAGCATATAATCACAATGGTTCCGCAAAAAGCGGCGGCGTATGCTTTGTGCAATAATGAGGATAAAGGCGCAGCGGTAAATAAGTATTGCAAAAACGGCTGTATAGGCTGTAAAATATGCGAGAAAAACTGCCCGAACGAGGCTGTAAAGGTGATTGATAACCATGCGGTGATCGATTATGATAAATGCACAGCGTGCGGTATATGTGCCGAAAAATGTCCTAAGAAAGTGATAGAGGTAGGAGTATGAAAAAAGACCTTGCAGTAATCCCGATTGTGGCGATAATGTTTTTGCTGCCGTGGATTTTCAAAGGCGAAGATTTCCAAAACGGTTCGATCAATGAAAAGGTAAGCGTGCATTTTATAGATGTCGGTCAGGGTGACTGCGAGCTTGTGGAGCTTCCGGACAATAAGTATATGCTGATAGACGCGGGCGATAACGGCGCGGAGGACGCGGTGCTTTCCTATCTTGATAAGGAGGGCGTAAAAAAGATAGATTATCTTGTGGCGACGCATCCGCACGCGGATCATATCGGCGGTATGGAGGAGGTTATAAAAAAGTACGATATCGGCGAGATTTATATGCCGAAAAAGGAATCGACGAGCATGACATTTGAGAAAATGATCGATGCGATTGATGAGAAAAATTTATCGATACATATAGCCGAGGCAGGAAAAAATATATTTGATTATGCAGATGTGCGTGCGGATTTTTTAGCACCGCAGAAGGATTATGATGATTTGAATAATGTATCGGCTGTTGTAAAGCTAAAGTGCGAAGATAAGAGCTTTCTTTTTATGGGAGATGCCGAAAGCAGGGCGGAGCTTGATATATTATCGGGCGGAGAAGATGTTTCGTGCAATGTCCTGAAGGTGGGACATCACGGGAGCACAACCTCGTCAAGCGAGCAGTTTTTGGAAAAGGCAAGACCGGAATATGCGGTTATAAGCTGCGGCAAAGGCAATAAATACGGGCATCCGCATAAAGAAACGCTTGATAAGCTGAAACAAATTCATGCAAATGTTTTGAGAACTGATGAAATGGGTACAATTATAATAAAAACAGACGGTCATAATCTACAAGTTGAAAGATAAAGAAACGGGAGAATTTTTTAATGAACAATAAAAACAACAGGAAAAGTCCTATAATATCATTTATAATATTTTCGGTAGTGGCGACAATACTTTTAAATTATCTGATGTCGGGGCTTACGGCGGCGCCGGAGAAGGAAATCTACTACAGCGAGTTCATAAACATGGTAAAAAATGATAAGGTGGAAGAAGTGCGTATTTCCTCCGATAAAATCAAGATTTACTTAAAAGAGGAAGAAAAAAAGAAAAGCGACAATCCGTTTGAGGGTATAAGCGGTGGCATATTCGCAAGTGCAGAGCCGATCTATTATACGGGATATATAAATGATCCCGATTTGAAGTCGCTTTTGGAGGAACATAATGTTAAATTTACAAAACCTGTTATTGAGCAGAATTATCTGATGGATATACTCTTGACATGGGTACTTCCGTTTGCAATGATAGCACTTTTTTATGTTCTTGTGATGAAATATATGTCAAAGCGTATGGGCGGCGGTGTTATGTCGGTCGGACAGAGCAATGCCAAGGTTTATATGGAAAATAAAACAGGCGTTACCTTTGCAGATGTTGCCGGTCAGGAGGAGGCAAAAGAATCCTTGAATGAAATAGTGGATTTTTTGCATAACCCGGCAAAATATACGGCGATCGGCGCAAAACAGCCTAAGGGTGCGCTTTTGGTAGGACCTCCGGGAACGGGTAAAACGCTTTTGGCAAAGGCAGTTGCCGGCGAGGCGAGCGTTCCGTTTTTCTCACTTTCGGGTTCGGACTTCGTTGAGATGTTTGTGGGCGTGGGGGCGTCGCGTGTGAGAGATTTGTTTAAGCAGGCATCGGCAAAAGCACCGTGTATTATATTTATCGATGAGATAGACGCGATAGGAAAGAGCCGTGACAGTCAGCTGGGCGGAAATGACGAACGTGAGCAGACACTAAATCAGCTTTTATCTGAGATGGACGGATTTGATTCATCTAAAGGTGTTGTGATTTTAGCGGCAACGAACCGTCCGGAAATATTGGATAAGGCGCTTTTGCGCCCGGGAAGATTTGACAGGCGTATAATCGTTGAAAAACCGGATTTAATCGGACGTGAGGCGATTTTAAAGGTGCATATTAAAAATGTCAAAATGGCGCAGGACGTTGATCTGCACGAAATGGCACTTGCAACGAGCGGCGCTGTCGGAGCGGATTTGGCAAATATGGTAAATGAGGCGGCGCTGAGGGCTGTAAGAATGAACAGAACCGAGGTTACGCAGGAGGATCTCATGGAGGCGGTTGAGGTTATAATCGCCGGAAAAGAGAAGAAGGACAGAATACTTTCGGAGAGTGAAAAGAAGATTGTTGCTTACCACGAAGTCGGACATGCATTGGCAACGGCTCTGCAAAAGCATACCCACCCGGTGCAGAAAATTACGATTGTGCCGCGTACTATGGGCGCTTTGGGATATACTATGCAGATGCCGGAGGAAGAAAAGTATCTGATGTCCAAAGATGAGATTGTCGATCAGATTACAGTGCTTTTGGCAGGACGTGTGGCGGAGGAAGTAGTCTTTAACACAAAAACCACAGGTGCGGCAAATGATATTGAACGTGCAAACAACATGGCACGAGCGATGATTGCACAGTATGGTATGTCAGACAGATTCGGAATGATGTCTTTGGAGAGTGTCGAGAATAAATATCTTGACGGAAGAGCCGTTTCAAATTGCTCGGATGAAACAAGAACCCAACTGGACGAAGAAGTTGTCAAGCTTTTGGCGGAATGTCATGAGAAGGCGAAGAAGATGCTTTGCGATAACAGAGAAGCGTTGGATAAGATTTCACAGTTCCTGATAGAAAAAGAAACCATTACGGGCGATCAGTTTATGGAGATACTCAATGAGGTTAATAAACAGGAAGAAGGCGCACAGAAAAATGATCAGATTTAATGTATTTAAAGGCGGAACAGATCACATTGTGACCATGAGTTATGATGATTCACAAGGGACAGATAAGAGGTTGATAAGCCTTTTTGATAAGTATGGCGTAAAGGGTACGTTTAATGTTAATACCGACGGTAATGACATACGTATTGCTCCGGAGGAATTTGCAGAGGTGTATAAAAATCACGAGGTGGCGGTGCATACCGTGACGCACCCCTTTCTTGAGCTTGTGCCGATAAGTACTCAGATTCGGGAAATAACGGAAAACAGAAAATGCATTGAGCAGGCAACGGGAAAGCTTGCAAGAGGTATGGCATATCCGTTCGGAACATATAATGACGAGGTAATAAATACCGCAAAAGCCTGCGGTATCTGTTATAGCAGAACTACGGGGAATACTATGGGATTCGTATTCCCGCAGGATTTTATGAAATGGCACCCGACCTGTCATCATAGAGATGCAGCGCCGCTTGCGGATAAATTTGTGAATGAGCTGGATATTTCGTGGAGATGCAATTTGTTCTATATATGGGGACATAGCTTTGAGTTCAGAACCGAAGATGATTGGGCGTATATGGAAAAGGTTCTGGAAAAGATCTCGGGGCATAAAAATGTTTGGTATGCGACCAATATTGAGATTTACGACTATATAAAAGCACAGCATGATTTGCAGATTTCGGCAGATGAGAAGATTATACATAATCCGTCCGCGATAGATGTATGGTTTACAAAGGACGGAAAAAAACATATGGTAAAAGCGGGCGAAACCATAACGTTTTAAGAATTAAAAACACCTTACTCTATTTTGGTAGGGTGTTTTTTAATAATTTGTATCACAAATTTTACCGAATTGCAAACTTTTTTCACAAACCCAAAAATGTCTTGATTGTTTGGTGAGTGTATGTTATAATTAACATATAAAAAATTTATTTTATAAATTTTTCAAGAGTTTATAAAACTCTTGAAAAGCCTTCGGCTTTAATGTTAATTGACGGCGTCGCAAAAATGCAATTGCAAGCAAGCATTTTTTTGCTCCTGGTGAAGTTAACATATAAAAAATTATTTTATAAGTTATTATAGAGTTTATAAAACTCTTAAAAGTCTTTGGATTTGATGTTAATTGACGGTTTGTTGTTATTTTAACATATAAAAACAGGCAGATTTGGAGTGAAGTTTATGGAACGGTACGGAGAAAAACCGAAAAGATTTACACGTGAGTGGTTTGAATATGTCTGGGAATATTATAAGATACATATTATCGTAACGATCTTGGTAGTTGCAGCAGTTGTATATACATGGGTGAGCATTGCTACCCGTCCGTATTATGATTTGTATGTCTGCTTTGCCGGAGAGGCTTTTTTGGAGGACAGTGCAAAAGAGGCGCTCTCTATGGAACTTAAAAACTATGCCGAAGATGTAAACGGCGACGGCAAAGTGCAGGTAAAGATACTGGACTATTCGGTTCCAGACAGCTTTGACGATCAGCAATATGCGCAGACAATGGATACAAAGCTTTATCTGGAATTTCAGGCGGGAGATGCATATGTGTTTGTGATGCCGAAAGAGAAGGCGGATAAGCTGATAGAAGATGAGGCTCTAAACGGAGTGTTTGAAGAAACCTCCGAATGGGGAGCGGCAGCCGGAGATAATAAGTATTTTGCTGCGGCGGGAGAAAACGGAGTTCTGAAAAAATGCGGTATATCGGATTTTTATATAGGTGTAAGAAATGATATGTCAAGAAATGATGAGGGCAGGCAGCAGTATGAAAATGCTGAAGCCGCGGCAAAAGCAATGATGGGATAGGGCACCCATTTTGAAGGGAATGAAAACGGTATGGTAGAGACGTGCACGGTGGATAATGAGCTTTTTTGCGAATACCGCCGGACAAAAGATAAAAAAATACGTGATGAGCTGGTTAATTCATATATTTATATAGCTGAGATTCTTTCAAAAAAATTTATGAACCGCGGAGTGGAATATGACGATATTTTCCAGGTGGCTTGTATGGGCATATTGTATGCGGTGGAACGCTTTGATCCGAACAGAGGTGTCAGCTTTGCCACATTTGCAACACCGACAGTTATGGGAGAAATCAGGCATTATTTCAGGGATAAAGGGAATTTTATCAGGGTACCGAGAAAACTGTATAAGGTTTTTTACAGAGCGGAACAGCTCAAACGTCATAACAGCGAGAGTATGTCTACAGAAGAAATGGCGAGAATTTTGAATATTTCCAAAGAGGATATTGAAAGGGCATACGATATAGGCGATAAGGCATTTATAAAGTCGCTCGAAGATGAGGCATATGCAGACGGAAATCTAAGCTTATCCAATCTGATCGGCGTGGACGATAATCATTTTATAATGATAGAGAATAAGGATTTTGTGAATTTTTGCATGAAAAAGCTCAGCGAGAAAGAGGCAGAATTTATAAAGCTGCGCTATTATGATGAACTGACGCAGGTACAGATTGCAAAGAAATGGAACACATCTCAGATGTATGTATCAAGATTGGAGAAAAAGATTTTGAAAAAGCTGAAGATGATGTTGTTTGAGTCGTAAAATAGGCTGTTTAAAAAAATCAGTTGATTTTTTTAAACAGCCTTTACTTTTTTTACATCCACTTTTTTTATATAAATAATTCCAAAATAAATACGGTAATGCAGCTTATAACAGAAACCACAAACAGGCTTTTCCCGCACCATGCAAGGATTATTGCTATAACGAGTGCCGCTGCTGCCGAGTATACACTGTTTGTCGCCGAGAGGATCGCGGGAAAGGTCATCACCGCAAGGGTTACATACGGCACATAGTATAAAAACGAGCGTATTGTTTTGTTGGTTATTTCACGGCGTATGAGAGTAAGCGGCAGAACCCTTATTAAGAAGGTGGTAGCTGCCATTGCGAAAATATATACATAATTACTCATGATTTTCTCCTTTCGGAACAGGGAACAGTATTGCGGCTGTAAGAGAAATAAGCACTGTAAGAATGATTATTTTAATTCCCTCCGGAATTACCGAAAACAGGCTGATTTTCGAGAAAACAAAGCTTGATACAAAGCTTATTATCACAAGTGCAAGTATGATTTTGTTCTCCTTTGCCGGCGGGATAAAGATTGCGACAAACATTCCGTAGAGCGCAACACTCAGAGCGCTTATTATATTCTGCGGCAGGATTGTGCCGAGGATTGCACCGAAGAGCGTCCCGAGCGACCAGCCGGGGATAGCAACGGCATCTGCACCGTAGCTGTAAAACGGATCAAGCTTGCCTTCCACTGCGATTGAAATGCCGAAAATTTCATCGGTTACGTTATATCCCAAAAGAACACGCTTTAAAAATGATGTTTTCGTGTCAAGCTTTTGGCTCAGAGAGCAGGACATCAGAAGATAGCGCGCATTTGCAACTGCTTCCATAAGGATTATCTCCAATACTCCGGCTTTTTGCGCGATAAGGGTAAAGCCTATAAATTCACCTGCCGAGGCATTTATGAGAAAGCTTGTAAGCGTTGCCTGAAAAGCCGTCATGCCTGATTTTGACGCCTCTATACCGAGTGCTATAGAAACCGCAAAATATCCGAGAGCGATCGGTATACCGTCTCTCATACCCATTAAAAAGTTTTTCTTGTGATTCTGTTTCATATTGATCCTCATAGCCTTTCTGATTATGATAAAGTTTTTTTGCTAATTAAAAAGGGAGCCGAAAGAACAGCTCCCCCAAAAATATTTTTATCATTTGCGGCGGCTGACTCTCCAAAAAATTGCATCTTTTACTCTGTTTGAGTTTCTGACACCGATAAATGCTATCGCCACAAGTATTTGAGAGGCAAGCAGATATGCTATATTTTTAAGATTCCAGTTCTGTCCTATTTCGGTTTCGGTCTGCAAAATATAGTATATCGACGGTACAACCACCGAAATCAGAGTTGCAAGAGAAAATGATGCTGTAAAGATTTTTGCATCTTCTGTGACTGTAAGAGCGCAGATGAAAAACAAGACTGTGCTTATAAGACTGAACACAACATTTAGAGGAGTATAGCAGTCCCAGAACATATAGTTAAACATAAGCGCCGAATCACGCTGGAACATCTCAAGCGAAAGTGTGGGAGATGAAAACAGACTTGAGAATCCGTTTTGCGATATATAATATATTACCCACACATTTCCTAAAAGAAAACATACCGAGATTCCGAAGAAAACATATCTCAATATAAGAGCTTTCGGAAATTTTCCTATCGGAGTTACCAATAAAAGCGGAATGTACGAAAACAGCAGGTGACATAAGACATACATCACCGAGGTTATATTTGCTTTTTGGTAAAATAAAAGTGACAAAGAAGTATCGAAGATGCTTTGAGCAAGATTAAGTATCGCGCATATTAGAGCAAGAGCGGTACAGGTGTAGAAAACCATTCTTGCATTTTTGTCCTTCTGTAACTGGTACAATGGAATCATCCTTTCAAATCAGTGAGTTTTTGGTAATGTATTTTGGTTACATACTTTCTACCGTGCTGATTCCGAGCAGTGAAAGCGCTGTTTTTATTACACTTGCCGTTGCATCTGCTATGGCAAGACGTGCTTTTTTTGTTTCTGTCGGAATGTCGCTTTTTAATATCGGGTTGTTGTTGTAAAATTTATTGAAACAACGTGCAAGCGTTGTTACATATCTGTTGATATAGAACGGCTCATTCTTCTCGGCTGCGGCAGCTACCGCATCTGCAAAGCCGTTTAGTTGCGTAATGAGAGCATACTCGTCGTCGGATACGGCATAAGAAAAGTCCGCGTCGGAATAGTCGAGCGTATTTTTTCTTAAGATACTCTTTGCGCGTGCATAACTGTATTGTACGTAAGGCGCCGATTCTCCTTCAAAATCAAGCATGGAATCCCATGAGAATACTATATCCTTTTCGCGGCTGTTTTTTAAGAATGCATAAAGTATCGCGCCGATACCGATTTTTTCGGCAGCCGTTTCTTTATCCTCCATATCCGGATTGTTGGCAGAGATTATTTCGAGCGTTTTGTGAACCGATTCGTTTAAAACATCTTCCAAAAAGATAACGTCACCGTGACGGGTGGAGAGCTTTTTATCCGGGAATTTCACAAGCCCGAAACCGACGTGTATACAATCCTTGCCCCACTCAAAGCCTGCCTTTTCAATAACAGAGAATATCTGGTTAAAGTGCAGTGCTTGGGGAGTCCCGACAACATAGATGTTTTTATAAAAATCATAGGTGCGCTTTCTGTATAAAGCCGCGGCGATGTCGCGTGTTGCATAGATTGTTGCACCGTCGGATTTTAATATAATACACGGCGGCATATTTTTATCCTCAAGATTTACGACCATAGCGCCGTCGCTTTCCTCTAAAAGATGCTTTTCGGAGAGAATATCCACAACCTCCTGCATCTTGTCACCGTAAAAGCTTTCTCCGGCATATGAATCAAAGCTGACCCCTAAGCGGTCGTAAACACGGTTAAACTCTATAAGGCTTACATCTCTGAAATACTGCCAAAGGGCGGTTGTATCGGGATCATGCTCCTCCAAAAGTCTGAAATATTCTCTTGCCTCATCATTTAGCGAAGGATCCTTTTCGGCTTCTTCGTGGAATTTAACGTATATTTTTAAAAGCTCGTTTATCGGATCTTTTTCGATAACCTCCTTGTTGCCCCAGCGCTTGTATGCGCTTATGAGCTTGCCGAACTGCGTGCCCCAGTCGCCGAGGTGGTTTATCTTTACCGTTTTATAGCCGAGGTGTCTGTAGATCTTTTCCAAAGAGTTACCGATTGCGGTAGAAAAAAGATGTCCTATATGAAACGGCTTTGCGATATTCGGTGATGAAAACTCGACCAGTACGGTTTTGCCGTTACCTATATCGGACGCACCGAAGTTTTCCTTTTTATCAAAAACTTCCTTGATTACAGACTGTGTGAAATTTGCTCTGTTATAGAAAAAATTAAGATATGCGCCGACCGCTTCGGTTTTTTCTATGTATTCGCCGACGGTGAATTTTTCCGAAAGCTCTTTTGCAATCAAAGGAGGCGCTTTTCTTAAAGTCTTTGCGAGAGTAAAACACGGGAAAGCCAGATCTCCCATTTTTTGCTCGGGCGGAACCTCCAAAAGATTCCCGACAGTTTCGGTATCAAGCCCGGTTATTTCGGAAAGCTTATCAATAACGTAATCTTTAATCATTTGTATACCTCATTTATTTATAAATTTAGAATCAATTGAAAAATCCAATTGAAATATATGTCGAAAATATACCGACATTAATAGAGTATATATTTTTTTTGAGGATTTGTCAAGGTGTTACCGTAAAAATCTCGCACCTTACATAAGAAATGCTCCGATATGAGAAGATTTTTACATAAATTGTTTTTTATTTTTATTGAAATGGCAATTGCGGTATGGTATAATTGACGTATACAAATACACTTTTTGGAAATGAGGAAATAAAATGAGGATATATGAAGATTTGACAAAAATATCGGAGAACAGAGAAAAACAGCGTGCGTATTATATGCCGAACGGACATACACTTTTAAACGGTGAATGGCGCTTTAAGTTTTATCAGCGAGATATTGACAAAGAGGAAAACATAACCGAATGGGACAGAATAGATGTTCCCTCCTGCTGGCAGACAAGAGGATACGAAAAACCGTACTATACCAACCATCAGTACCCATATCCGGTAGATCCGCCGTATGTGCCGGATGAAAACCCGTTAGGAATATATGAGCGTGAATTTGAGATAAAGGATCAGGCAAGAAAGCATTATATCGTATTTGAGGGCGTGTCCTCATGCGTGCGGCTCTACATTAACGGAGAGTATGTGGGTTACAGTCAGGGATCGCATTTGCAGGCGGAATTTGATATTTCAAAATATGTGAAAAACGGCGAAAATACAATCCGCGCCGAGGTTTTGAAGTGGTGCAGCGGCAGTTATCTCGAGGATCAGGACTTTTTCAGATTCAACGGCATTTTCAGAGATGTATATTTGCTCTCACGTCCCGAGGAACATATAAAGGATATTGATATTCGCCCCGAAATCGGCGGAAATATCGATGTAACCTTTGAGGGAAAAGCCGAAATCTCATTGTTTGATAAAGACGGTACGCTGATAGATAAAAAAGACGCGTCGGAAAAGGCGGAATTTAAAGTGGAAAATCCGATTTTGTGGAATGCTGAGAATCCGTATCTGTACAAAATGGTGTTTAAGTATAAAGATGAAGTGATTGAACAGAAAATCGGATTCAGAAGTATCGAAATTTCAGATAAATACGAGCTTTTGATAAATGGTGTTTCGGTAAAGCTAAAGGGCATAAACCGTCACGATACTCACCGTGAAAACGGCTGGTGCGAAACATATGAGGAATTAAGAGAAGATGTGACGCTTATGAAAAAGCTCAACATCAACTGCATAAGAACTTCACATTATCCGCCAAGCCCGAAATTTTTGGAACTGTGCGACGAGTTCGGTTTTTATGTTTGCCTTGAAACCGATATTGAGATGCACGGGTTTACTACGAGAAAACGTAATTATGAATACGATTTTGAGGATAATCTTGAATGGATAAACAATCAGCTGGAATGGGGGGATGCATTTGTCGAGAGAATGCAGAGAGCATACGGCAGAGATAAAAACCATGCGTCGGTTATTATGTGGTCGGTCGGAAACGAGAGCGGTCACGGTACGAATCACAGAGCAATGATAAAATGGCTCAGAAGTGTTGATACAACGCGTCTTATCCATGCCGAGGACGCGTCAAGGAGCAATATTTTAGATACTACAGATGTATATTCGCTGATGTACCCGGGACATGATTTTGTAGAGGAATATGCAAAGGACGAAACCAAAAAGCAGCCGTTTTTCTTCTGCGAGTATGCGCACGCTATGGGTAACGGTCCCGGTGGATTAAAGGATTACTGGGATTTGATATATAAATATCCTAAGCTTATCGGCGGCTGCATATGGGAGTGGATAGATCATACAATTGTCGTTGACGGAGTGCAGAAATACGGCGGTGATTTCGGTGAACTGAACCACGATTCAAATTTCTGTGCCGACGGACTTATCTTCTCGGATAAATCGTTTAAAGCAGGCTCACTGAACGCAAAGGCGGTGTATCAGTACATAAAAGCGGAGCTTTCGGGAGATGTATTAACAATTACCAATCTCTATGATTTTACCAACCTCAACAGGTACATTCTGATGTATGAAATCCAAAAAGACGAGGTTATAACTTTCTCTAAAGAGCTGATTGCGGATATTGAGCCGAAAAAGAGTATGGATATAGAGCTTGAGCTGCCGACAGAGTACAAGTTAGGCTGTTTTGTGAACGTATCTTTGTATGACACAAACGGATATGAGGTTGCAAAAGTTCAGCTGGAGGCAGATGTGGCAAAGAATGAGGAAAAGCATTGCAAAAAGCTTGCAGTTTTGGAGGAAAATGAACGGGAAATTACGGCAGAGGGCGAAAATTTCCGCTATACCGTCTCGAAGTTTTACGGCAGCATTGAGAGTATTGTAAAAAATGGGGAAGAACAGCTAAGGGATATATTGCGCCTCAGCGTTTGGAGACCGCTTACCGATAACGATATGTATAAAAAGACGGTATGGGGGGATCCGAATAACGGCGGATTGAATGAGTTTTCCTGGAACTTTGACAGAATGTTCAATAAAGTGTATTCGTGCAAAATTGAGGACGGTGAGGTTGTTGTAAAGGCGAGCCTTGCGGGTGTATCGAGAGCGCCGGCTGTAAAATACACTGTTCGGTATCGCGTATATGAGGACGGAGAAATAGAAGTTGATTTTTCGGGCGATATATTAAACGAGATAGAATGGCTGCCGAGATTGGGATTTGAAACCAAAATCCCGAAAGAAAAGACCGACTTTATCTATTTCGGAATGGGCCCCGAGGAAAATTACCGTGATATGTGCACTCATGCGACTATGGGACTTTATGAGAGCGATGCTAAGAAGGAATATGTAAATTACGTTAAGCCGCAGGAACACGGAAATCACATGGGAACAAAGTATCTCTCTATGAAAGACGGACTTACTTTTACGGCAGACGGTGAATTTGAATTTAAAGTATCGGAATATTCTCCGAGAGCGCTGTCTGTGGCAAATCACACCGATGAGCTTGTAAAAGATGACAGCATAAATGTAAGAATAGACTATAAGATGTCGGGCTTGGGAACAAATTCATGCGGCCCCGATGTGATGGAAAAATACAGATTGAGTGAGAAAAAAGTCAATTTTAAGTTTTATATAAAATAAAAAGTGAATTTCGAGCGCAATAAAATATGTTGCGCTCGTTTTTTATCTCTTGACAATCGTTCTAAAATGAACTATAATAATATTGTTCGTTTTAGAACCAAATAAAAAAGAGGGTGATATTATGACGGTAAATGAATTTTGGAATTATATTCTTTCAATCGAAAAAGAGTATTCTCTTTTTCGCAAGCGGATTATGAATAATTTTTCGCTTTCGGCGGCAGAAACAGATATTTTGATGTTTCTCGCAAATAATCCCGAATTTGATACCGCTTCACACATTTCGAAAATCAAAAAAATGCCGAAATCACAGGTGTCGCTTGCGGTAAATGCACTCTGCCGGAAGGGGCTTATAGAAGGTGTTTACAGTGCAAAAAACAAAAAAAGCATACATTTGAAAATAAAAAACGATGCTTCGGAAATTATTTTATACGGCAGAAAAATTCAGCACGAATTTTCAGAAATGCTTTTTTCTGGATTTAGCGAAGATGAAAAAAAAGAGTTTTCGCATCTGCATTTAAAAATTGCAGAAAACATTAAATCAAAAAGGAATGGTGAAAAATGAAGTATGTAATAACGTTATTGGTTTGCTTGTTTGCCGGTATCGGGGCTGGGCTCGGTACAGGCTTTGCGGGAATGAGCGCAGCGGCTGTTATAACGCCTATGCTTGTAACCTTTCTCGGGATCGATCCGTATATGGCTGTGGGTATCGCTCTTGCCTCCGATGTTTTGGCAAGCGCGGTTTCTGCATATACCTACGGTAAAAATAAAAATCTTGACATTAAAAACGGTATTGTTATGATGTTAACCGTTCTTTTGTTCACGGTTGTGGGAAGTTATGTGTCAAGTCTTGTTCCGTCGGTTGCTATGGGTAATTTTTCAGTTTTTATGACGCTTCTTTTGGGTATTAAATTTATTGTCAAACCGGTAATGACAACCAAAGAGGATATGGTGGCAATATCGCCCAAATCAAGAATTATAAAATCCATAATATGCGGTGCGGCAGTCGGTTTTATATGCGGTTTTGTGGGTGCAGGCGGCGGAATGATGATGCTTTTGCTGCTTACAAGCATAATGGGTTATGAGCTCAAAACTGCAGTGGGTACCAGTGTATTTATTATGACATTTACGGCGCTTACCGGTTCGCTGACACATTTTGCAATAGGCGGAGCCCCCGAAATATTACCATTTATTCTTTGCATTGCTTTTACTTTTGTATTTGCAAGAATTGCGGCAAAAATAGCCAATAAATCTCAGGCAAAAACTCTTAATCGTGCAACCGGTATTACACTTGTTGTGCTGGGAATTGCAGTTTTGGGTTTTTCGTTTATCAGTGCTTAATGTATAAAAAACCGATCTCCGAATTGTTAGATTTTTGGTCTGATCTTCGGAAGATCGGTTTATAATTTTTTTATAATTTTTCTATTTTGTCTGCCATATTGTCAAGCCATGTACCCTCAAACAGCTCTATCATACCGCTGTCACAAGCAGATGCGAGCTTTGAGTCGATAGGGAGCTTTGAAACCGTATCGATATTGTGCGCTTGGGCAATTTTTGAAATGTTGCTTTTGCCGAATATGTGATGCTCTTTGCCGCAGTCGGGGCATTTAAAGTATGACATATTCTCAACTATTCCCAAAACGGGAACGTTCATCATATCTGCCATCTTGACTGCCTTTTCAACGATCATCGAAACAAGCTCCTGCGGTGAGGTTACAACTATTATTCCGTCTACCGGGAGCGATTGGAATACCGTAAGCGGAACATCTCCGGTTCCCGGCGGCATATCAACGAACATATAGTCAACATTATCCCAGATAACATCTGTCCAGAACTGCTTAACAGCGCCCGAAATTACCGGACCGCGCCAGACCACAGGATCTGTTTCATTTTCAAGCAAGAGGTTTACCGACATGATCTGTGTGCCGAGCTTACTTTTTGCAGGATAGAGCGCCTCATCATCGGCTGTTGCTTTATCCTTTATTCCGAATGCTTTGGGGATTGACGGACCGGTTATATCCGCGTCCAGTATTGCTGTGTTATATCCGCGCCGCTGCATGATTACCGACATGAGCGAGGTAATCATGGATTTGCCGACTCCGCCCTTGCCGCTTACGACTGCTATTACCTTTTTGACCTCCGAAAAGGGGTGCAAAGCGTCTTTTTGAGGCGCTTCTGAACAATTTGAACTGCAAGAATCGCAGTTGTGATCACAAGCCATTTTCTATTCCTCCATTAATCGTTATATCCGTTAGGATTATTGCTCTGCCATCTCCAGGAATCTTCGCACATTTCTGCGATGCCGCGTGTTGCTTTCCAGCCCAGCTCATTTAGAGCCTTTGACGGATCTGCATAGCATTCCGCGATATCTCCGGGACGTCTTGCCTCAATCTTATAAGGGAGCTCTTTTCCGCAAGCCTTTGAAAATGCTTTTACAATCTCCAATACGGAATATCCGTTTCCTGTACCCAAATTGTAGATATGAACACCCGGAATGTTTGCCTTTTTCTCGATTGCTTTTATGTGTCCCAAAGCAAGGTCAACTACGTGGATATAATCACGCACGCCTGTGCCGTCCTTTGTGGGGTAGTCATTACCGAAAACGTGTACATATTCAAGCTTTCCTACCGCAACCTGTGCAACATAGGGGAGAAGATTGTTCGGTATTCCTTTCGGATCCTCGCCCATTTTACCACTCTTGTGTGCACCGATCGGGTTAAAGTAACGCAGGAGGGTTATTGACCATTTCGGATTAGATGTGTGGATATCCTCCAAGATACGCTCTATCATAAGCTTGGTTGAGCCGTACGGATTGGTTGTCGAAAGAGGGAAATCCTCTGTGATAGGCACTGTTTTCGGCATACCGTATACTGTTGCCGAAGAAGAGAATACGATGTTAAATACACCGTGTTTTTGCATGATATCTACCAGGTTAAGTGTGCCGGTTATGTTGTTGTGGTAGTATGTAATAGGAATAGAAACCGATTCTCCGACTGCTTTTAAGCCTGCAAAGTGAATTACCGCATCGATTTTGTTTTCTTCAAACACTTTTTCAACAGCGTCATAGTCCAGCAAATCAACCTTGTAGAAGGGGAAATCCTTGCCTGTGATTTCCTTTACAACGTTTAATGATTTTTCGGAAGAATTGCAGAGGTTATCCAAAACCACAATATCATATCCTGCATTAAGAAGCTCAACGCAGGTGTGACTCCCGATATATCCTGCGCCGCCCGTTACCAATATTTTCATAATAATCGCCATAGCCTTTCTGCCCGTAAATAATTATTTAAAGAATCCTCGCCTTGCGGGCTTGGACGGGAACCCATTTATAAATACATTATACACCAATATTTTTTTTCTTTCAATAATTATATTGATTTTTTGTTTTCTTTGTGATAAAATACAAATTAGCCGATAGGTTTTGATACAAAATTCACAAAAGGAAAAGAATGCTATGAAATTACAGGATTTACATAATCATACACGGTTCAGCTATGACGGATCGAATACGCCGGAGGAGATTATAGAAAATGCTCTTGCAAACGGCGTGCAGACGGTCGGGATAAGCGACCATCAGTTCAGCATATGCTCAGATTTAGACAAATATATAGACAAGATCTCGGAATGTAAGGAAAAGTACAGCACAAAAATTGAAGTTTTGTGCGGACTGGAGATAGGCACAAGACCGAAACCGTCGGATTTTCTTGCGTCTAAATCCGAATATCTGGACTATTGCCTGTTCGAGAGCATAGACAGCACAAGAGCGATGGATTTGTACGAATTTTTGGAATGGACAAGATTGTTTAAATGCCCGAAAGGCTTGGCGCATACCGATATTTTCGCGCTCAGAAAAAGGTACGGGGGGGATATATTTAAAATGTTGCGCGACTATAATCTTTTTTGGGAGATAAATGTTTCGGGAAATTATACATATTATTATGACTTCATAACGAACAAGGAAAAGCAGGAAGAAGTTAAAAAAAGCGGGATAATTTTGTCTGTCGGCTCGGATACTCACTGGATAGGCGATTTTTCGGCGGCAAAGCTGAAATCCGTGCATGAGCTGATAGAAAAAATGGGAAACGAAATGGTAAATATATAAAATGGGGAGCTGAGTGCAAAAATGTCACTCAGCTCCTGTTTGTTTTCATTATCCGCGTATTTTTTCTATTACCGCCGCAAGAGCATCACCCATTTGCGCGTAACCTGTTTTATTGGGGTGTACCCAGTTTGACTGGAAGTTTTCTTTTTCTTCGCAGTATAGGTTGGCATTTTGGTTTACCGAAGAAAAACCGTACATTCTGTCTATGCACACTGCCATGGGAGAAATGAAGATATTTTTGTCGGACGAATAATTTTTTAGTATAGCCTCGGAGAGTTTCATCATATTATAGTTGTATCTTTTTTCACTCCCAAGACACATTTTAAAGCCCCATGCATTTTGATCGGCACCGGGAATCGGCATATTTATAATTATTTTCATGTCGGGATCGTATTCACGTATTGATGAAATCATTATATTCATATTTTTTATATATTGCGAAACGTGGGCATTGGTTTCTTCGTATTTGCTTATCTGCATATCGTTTGCGCCGAACAGGAAAGAAACGGCGTCCAAATGACCGATGTTGTGACGCTTTATGTACTTTGAAAAATTAAATTCCCATTCGGGATTATCCGAAAGCTTTTCACCGTCATATGTATACAGGCAGCCGTTGCTGCAATAAACCTCGCCCTCTTGTATTTTCGGATAATCGTAATAACCCGAAAAGTAGTATATATTATCTGACGGGTGAGTGGTGAGATTATAAAAATCCATGTTTCCGTAGTAGTTATCTACACCGACAGGAAATAAAAAGGGAGAGGGATCATTGCCGACAGAGGTCAGATATTTGCCTAAAGTCCAGCCGCCGCGCCCTTCGTGATAAAGTATGCCGTTAAAGCTCCTTGTACCCTTGAAGTTTACACGATAAAGCTTGTTTTGGATATGCTCCATATATGTGACGGAGCGCGTCATACTGTCGCCGATACATAAAATATCGAATTTGCCGGAAAAGTGCTTTTTTACGGGGATCATTGTTACGGTCTTTTCGGCGATAAGCTCACCGTAAGGAGCGTAAACCCTGAAAGTTACGTCAAAGCTGTCATCTTTTTCATAATTCGATATTCGCCAGAAACGCTTATGATTTGCACCATAATCGGATATAACTTCAACATCGAAAACATCACTGTATGGGTAGATTATATTTTCATAGTAAATTGAAAATTCTTCATTCATGGAATTGGATATGCTGTCGGGAATTGTTTGTAAAAAATAGATTTTATCGGGAAGTGTGATTTTTATATCATTCATTTTTCTGCTCCTTTTTTAACGATTAGCCGCCGCATCTTTGCGGGGGGTATCGGGGGTGCTAACCCCTGATTTATAATCAAAAATGACGACATGTGCGTCATTTTTGGCTGAAATAAAAAGTTTCAACCTACCGTAAAATTAAAATCAGCCGGAACTTTTTATTTCTACCTAAGAATTTTAATTGGAAAACGTTAGTTTTACAATTATCTATTTAAAACAATTCTACCACATAAAAATTTATAAGTCAAGAAAAGCCAATCTTTTTTTTACCGCCAATCCGATTAAAAGCGCAGCCATGATTTTTATAATATCAAGCGCTATAAAGGGATAGACGCATTTTACAAGTGCGGCTTGAAGGGGCGTATTTGTTATAAGTATGTATTGGATTGTTCCGCCGGCATAGCAAACGAAAAGAGACAGCAGACACATAAGGAAAATAAGAGGCTTGTTTTTTAGCTTGTCGCATGAAAAGCCTGCGATCAGCGTTATAAAAATATAAGCGATTATATATCCGCCGGTAGGCCCGAAAAGCACGCTTATGCCGCCGCGCATACCGCTGAAAACAGGCAGCCCCACCGCACCGCAGAGTATATATACCAAAAGAGAGACGGTGCTTTTTTTGCCGCCGAGAATGACAGCGGACAGAAAAATTGCAAATATGCTTAGGGTTATCGGCACAGGCCCGATAGATATTGTTATTACGGAAAATACCGCAATTATTGCCGCAAAGAGTGCTTCTGTTATTAAAGTTTTTGTTTTCATAAAAAAATCCTCGCTTTATTTGAATTTGTGAATCTATTATATAATAAATCATGTGAATTGTCAACCTATTTTTGATATATGGGTTTACAAAAATAAAAACAGAAAAAAATTACAAATACTATTGAAAAAGAAATATTCTTGTGATATAATTGAAATATATAAATTTTACTGCGTAAAATTTCCAAAGAGCCGTAGGCTCTTTAGCAGCCTTACGTCTGCATATTCAATTGACGGTGTCGCAAAAATGACCTTACAAGCAAACATTTTTGCTCCGAGTGAAATTGAAATATGTAAATTTTACTGCGTAAAATTCTAAAAGGGCTACAGGCTCTTTGGTAAAATAAAAAGTATAAACTAAGTATAATATAAATGTTTTCAGATAAACAGGAGGTTTGGTTATGGCTGAATTTACACCGGTTGATATACCTGTATCGGCGCGTATAGGACGGCTTATAAAGAATTTGTACGCAAAGATGCCGGAAATAGAAACAGACCGTGCCGTTCTTTTGACAGAGAGCTACAAGGCTACCGAGGGTATGCCGATTGTCAGAAGAAGGGCGCTGGCTTTTAAGCATATATTGGAAAATTTACCGATAACGATAAGAGATGAGGAGCTGATTGTCGGAAGTGCCACAAAAGCACCGAGAGGATGTCAGGTGTTCCCGGAATATTCGTATGAATGGCTGGAAGATGAGCTTGATACCGTTGCAACGAGAACAGCCGATCCTTTCTACATATCCGAAGAAAATAAGAGAATCCTAAGAGAGGTTTATCCGTATTGGAAGGGAAAGACCACAAGTGAGTTGGCAACGGCATATATGGCTCCCGAAACAAAAAAGGCGATTGAGCATAATATTTTTACGCCGGGAAATTATTTTTATAACGGAATCGGGCATTTTACGGTGGATTACGGCAAGATGCTTAAAATCGGCTGCAAGGGCTTGAAAAAAGAGGCTCAGGAAGAACTGGAAAAGTGTCACGTTTATGATGCTGATTATGCTAAAAAGAGTGAGTTTTTGCATGCGGTCATTATAAGCTGCGATGCTGTTGTTGCATATGCGAAAAGATATGCAAAGCTTGCGGCTGAGATGGCGGAAAAATGTGCGGACAAGATTCGCCGTCAGGAACTTTTGGCAATTGCGGAAAACTGTGCGAATGTTCCGGAAAATCCTGCTGAGAACTTTATGCAGGCATGCCAAAGCTTTTGGTTTATCCAGATGCTTTTGCAGGTTGAATCGAGCGGACACTCGATTTCGCCGGGACGTTTCGACCAATATATGTACCCGTATTACAAAAAGGACATTGATTCGGGCTTTATAACACGTGATTTTGCCCAGGAGCTTATGGATTGCATTTGGGTAAAACTCAATGATTTGAATAAGGTAAGAGATGCGGCGTCTGCCGAGGGATTTGCGGGATACAGCCTGTTCCAGAACCTGTGCGCAGGCGGTCAGGACGAGTTCGGAATGGACGCGACAAATGATTTGTCGTATATGTGTATACAAGCGTCAATGCACGTTCAGCTGCCGCAGCCGTCATTCTCGGTAAGAGTATGGAACGGAACGCCGACAGAATTTTTGCTAAAATGTGCAGAGTTGACAAGAACAGGCGTTGGACTGCCGGCATACTACAATGACGAGGCGATAATACCTGCCCTGATGAGCCGCGGACTGTCATTGGAGGAAGCACGCTGCTATAACATTATCGGATGTGTTGAACCGCAGAAGTCTGGTATGACAGACGGCTGGCATGACGCGGCGTTCTTTAATATGTGCCGTCCGCTGGAACTGGTATTCTCAAACGGATACGACAGGGGCGAGCGCATAAGTATTCAGACGGGCGATGTCGAGAATATGAAAACTTTCGACGAGTTCTTTGAAGCGTACGAAAAACAGATGGAATATAATATAGGTCTTTTGGTAAATGCGGATAATGCAATAGACGTTGCACACGGTGAAAGATGTCCGCTGCCGTTCCAGTCGTCGATGATTGAGGACTGCATAGGCAGAGGAAAAACCATTCAAGAGGGCGGAGCAATCTATAATTTCACGGGGCCGCAAGGGTTTGGTATTGCCAATATGACCGATTCGCTGTATGCTATCAAGAAATTGGTTTATGATGAGAAAAAAGTGACTATCGGTGAGTTTAAAGAGGCTTTGGCTAAAAACTACGGACGCGGATATCCGCCCGAGGCTGCCGAAAAAGCAACTGCCGATGTGGTTAAACAGTTAAGCGAACAGGGTAAGAAGGTTACTTCGGCGCAAATTGAGGAAATATTTAAAACTTTCTTAAACGGATTGGCTACAAAAGAAGAAAAAGCAAAATATGATAAGCTGTTGGATATGATAAACGAAGTGCCGAAATACGGCAACGATATTCCCGAGGTGGATTTATTCGCAAGAAAAGTGGCTTATGTTTATACAAAAGAATTGGAGAAATATTCAAATCCGAGAGGCGGAAAGTTCCAGGCAGGACTCTATCCTGTATCGGCAAATGTTCCTTTGGGACATCAGACCGGTGCAACACCGGATGGCAGATTGGCATATACTCCGGTTGCAGACGGTGTCGGCCCCGGCTCGGGAAGAGATGTGAACGGACCTACGTCTGCCGCAAATTCGGTTGCCAAGCTTGACCACATTATTGCGTCAAACGGTACATTGTATAATCAGAAGTTCCACCCGTCGGCATTAAAGGGCAAAGAAGGCTTGTTTAAGTTCGTTTCGTATATACGTGCGTTCTTTGATCAGAAAGGAATGCATATGCAGTTTAACGTTGTAAGCCGCGAAACGCTTTTGGATGCTCAAAAACACCCCGAAAATTATAAAAATTTGGTTGTTCGTGTGGCAGGATACAGCGCACTCTTTACAACGCTGTCGAAATCGCTGCAGGACGATATTATAAACAGGACGGAGCAGGCGTTCAATTCATAAAATTCGGAAGGAATATAACTATGCAGGACTATATGAACGTAAAGGGCAGAATTTTTGATATACAAAAATATTCTATCCATGACGGACCGGGAATCCGCACCATTGTGTTTTTAAAAGGCTGTGCCTTAAGATGCCGCTGGTGCTGCAACCCCGAATCACAGGAATTTAAAATTCAGAACATGGAATTTGGCGGTAAGAACAAGGTTATCGGCAGAGATGTTACCGTTTCGGAGGTTATGGAGGAAGTTAAAAAGGATATGCCGTATTATATGCGCTCGGGAGGCGGAATGACGCTCTCGGGTGGAGAGTCGCTTTTGCAGCCGGAATTTGCGATTGCACTTTTGACCGCGGCACATGACGCCGGAATAAATACGGCGATTGAAACTACGGGTTTCAATAAATTTGAGATTATAAAAGAATATCTGAAGCACTTGGATTATGTTCTCATGGACATAAAGCATATTGACGAGAGAAAGCATAAAGAATTTACGGGACAGTCGAACAGATTGATTCTGGAAAATGCAAGAAAAATAGATGCAAGCGGTGCAAATCTTACAATAAGAGTGCCTGTTATACCGACATTTAACAATACGCCGGAGGAAATCCGCCAAATTGCGGAATTTGTAAAGACGCTCCCTCATGTGAAGCATATGCATCTTCTGCCGTATCACAGAATGGGCGAGGATAAGTACGCGGGATTGAACAGAATTTATGCACTCAAGGGTATAAAGCCTATGACAGACGAATATATGAACGGTCTTTTGGAGGTTGCAAAGAAATATTCGGGTAAAGAGTGTCAGATCGGCGGATAGGAGAAAGATATGCAAAGATTAAAAAAGGCGCTGACATTAAGCTATGATGACGGCGTTGAATCGGATAAAAAGCTTTTGGAAATTCTCAATAAATATAATATAAGATGCACGTTTAATTTAAACAGCGGTATTCAAACCTATGAGAATTACTGGAATAATAAAGGGTTTGACGTGCACAGAATGGATCCGGATAATTTAAAGCAGCTTTATGCCGGACATGAAATTGCAATCCACGGCACTAAGCATTTATGGCCGTCGAAGATAGAAGATGAAGCGGGATTAAAGGCTGAATTTTTTGATGATATTATCGCTCTGGAGGATCTATTCGATAAGCGTATGCAGGGTATGGCATATGCGTTCGGCGATTATAACGATAAGGTTGTGGATTATCTGAAAAATATCGGAATTAAGTATTCCAGAACCACAAAAAGCAATCACTCATTTGATTTGCAAAGTGATCTTTTGCGCTTTGAGCCGACTTGTCACCATGATGATGCGGAATTGATGGATCTGGCAAAGAAATTTATTGAATCGGATTCCGACAAACCGCAGATTTTCTATCTGTGGGGACACAGCTATGAATTTGATGTGAACAATAACTGGGAGGTTATTGAAAATTTCTGCAAGCTTATGGCAAACCGTGACGATATATTTTACGGGACAAACACGGAAGTGTTTGAGTATTTTGATTTAATTTAAGTTAAAGATGCGCACTTTTAAGGCTTATGACTTAATCTTGCGTTTTCTGAAATAAATAAAAAAATAACCAGGAGGAGATAAAGATGATTTATCCAAAAATCGGTATAAGACCGACCATCGACGGTAGATGGGGAGGCGTAAGAGAAAGCCTAGAAGAAAAGACAATGGCAATGGCAAAGGCAGCAGCCGATCTTATCAGCAGCACATTGAAGTATCCTGACGGAACACCTGTTCAGTGCGTAATTTCAAACTGCACAATCGGAAGCGGCGCAGAAGCTGCAAAGTGCGCAGAACAGTTCTCAACAGAGAATGTTATCGCAACTTTGGCGGTAACACCTTGCTGGTGCTACGGTTCTGAAACTTTTGATATGGACCCGAATACCATAAAGGCTGTTTGGGGCTTTAACGGAACAGAAAGACCGGGTGCGGTTTATCTTGCAGCCGTTATGGCAGCATTTGCACAGCGCGGACTTCCGGCATTCTCAATCTACGGACATGACGTTCAGGATATTGAGGACAACTCAATCCCCGAGGACGTTGCAACAAAGATTTTGGCATTTGCAAAGGGTGCTGTAGCTGTAGGCTGGATGAAGAATAAGGCTTACGTTAATATCGGCGGTGTTGCAATGGGTATTGCAGGTTCATACTGTGACGCGTCATTCATGCAGAAATATCTTGGCTTGAGAGCTGAATGGGTTGACTTGACAGAAGTTTTGAGAAGAATTACTCTTGAAATCTATGATAAAGACGAATACGAAAAGGCTCTTGCATGGATTAAGGCTAACTGCAAGGAAGGCTTTGATAAGAATGCAGGAAAGAACTTCCCTGAAATCATCACAAAGTCAAAGGTTGTACCGGCTGACAAGGATTGGGAATTTATCGCTAAGTTCACACTTATCGTAAACGATATTCTCCACGGCAATCCTAAGCTTGCTGAAATGGGCTGGCATGAAGAGGCTCTCGGAAGAAACGCTGTTGTCGGCGGTTTCCAGGGACAGAGAATGTGGACAGACTGGCTGCCTAACGGTGACTTTACAGAATCGATTCTTGCATCTTCATTTGACTGGAACGGCAAGAAACAGCCGATGCCTTTCGCTACCGAAAATGATACATTAAACGGTGTTTCGATGATGTTCGCAACATTGCTGACAGGTAAAGCTCCTTGTTTCCATGATGTAAGAACATACTGGAGCCCTGAAGCGGTTGAGAGAGTTACAGGCAAAAAGCTTGAAGGCAAAGCTGCAAACGGTATTATCCATCTTATCAATTCGGGCGCTACAGCTATGGATTGTACAGGTGCTACAAAAGACGAAAACGGTAACGGCACAGTTAAAGAATGGTGGAATATGACCGATAAGGACATTGACGCTTGCCTGAAGGCTACAGACTGGTGCAGAGCTGATTATGAATATTTCAGAGGCGGCGGTTTCTCATCACACTTCAGAACACAGGCTGAGATGCCTATAACAATGATCAGAGTAAATATCATTGAGGGCGTTGGACCTACAATTCAGATTGCTGAAGGTTATACAGTTAATCTGCCTGACGATATACATAATCCTTTGGATATGAGAACAGACAGAACATGGCCTACAACATGGTTCGCTCCGATTTTGGATAAGTCTAAGGACGCATTCAAGGACGTATATAGTGTAATGGCTAACTGGGGCGCTAACCACGGTGTTACAATTCACGGACACGTTGGTGCTGACTTGATCACAATGGCATCAATGCTCAGAATCCCTGTTGCTATGCACAATGTTCCTGAAGAAAAGATCTTCAGACCACATTCATGGAATGGATTCGGCTCGGAAAAAGAAGGCGCAGACTACAGAGCTTGCAAGTACTACGGACCATTGTTCAAATAATAACAGGGGATGTTCAAAAAATACACAGATCATCTGTTCTGTATTATTTTGAAAGTGCACAAAAAGTGGCTGTTTAAAAAATCAATTGATTTTTTAAACAGCCTTTGCTTTTTGGAGGGGATAGGAAAAAAGCTTTGGAATTAACAAACTGAGCCAAAGCTTTAGCTTGGGGTTACCCGACGGCGTACACGGGTACGCCGAGCGGCTCAGTTTGTTGATAACAAGAAAAGAAATAAATTTATGAAAAATCATATTTTTGATTTTTTTACCTTTGTCAAATCGAACTGCAATATTTATATTTCCTGTAATATTTACTTTTTTGTTCTTTTCTTGTGTTCCGGAGTTTTTTAACATCCCCTTTATTTAATTCTTTCGATGTCATACGGTGTTATCTGGTATACGAAGTAGTTGAGCCAATTTGAAAAGAGAAGATTTGCGTGACTGCGCCAACGCACAATCGGCGGCTTTGACGGATTATTGTCGGGGAAATAATTCGCGGGAACTTGCGGATTTATACCCTTTGCCAGATCTCTTTGATATTCCTCGGCTAAGGTGGTTGCGTCATATTCCGAATGACCGGTCACAAAAATTCTTCTGCCGCCTTTGGAAAATACGATATATACTCCCGCCTCGTCTGATTCTGCGAGAATTTCAAGATCCTTAATCTTTTTTATATCCTCTTTTCTTACCTCGGTATAGCGCGAATGAGGTGCGTAAAACTCACTGTCGAATCCGCGGACGATTTTTGCGGTTTTTCTGATAACTCTGTGCTTAAAAACGCCAGAGCATTTATGCTCCAGTGAATATTTCGGAATACCGTAATGGTAGAATAACCCTGCCTGCGCCGCCCAGCAGATATGGAGCGTTGATGTAACGTGAGTGGTGGTCCAGTCCATGATTTCTTCAAGCTCGTCCCAATAATCGACATCGGAAAAGTCGAGATTTTCAACCGGTGCACCGGTGATAATCATTCCGTCGTATTTTGAGTCTTTTATATCACTGAAATTCTTGTAAAAGGTTTTCAAGTGATTATCGGGCGTGTTTTTTGAATTGTGTGACTGCATTTTCAATAAGTCTATCTCGACCTGAAGAGGTGAATTACTCAAAAGGCGTAAAAGCTGTGTTTCTGTTGTGATTTTTGTCGGCATGAGATTCACTATGGCAATTTTTAGAGGACGTATATCCTGGTGCATGGCTTTTTTCTCACTCATTACAAAAATGTTTTCATTACGAAGCTGTTTGGTTGCCGGAAGAGAATCCGGAATTTTTATCGGCATGGTAATTCCTCCTTTAGTTATGTCAATACTTAGATTGTACCATATTTTGAGAGAAAATACAAGAATAACTTTGTGTATTTTGTCAGAATTATAACGAATCGGCATGAAAGGGTAAACAAACTTATACAATAGATAGAAAATGAGATTATTTTAAAATGCCGATTGACTTATTATAAAATATATAGTATAATAGTATATAGTTAATTATATAACGAACATAGGTAATTGTAAAACTAACGTTTTCCAATTACCTGATATAACGAATAAAATCGGAGGTTTGAGTAAAGATGAGCAGAGTTTACAATTTTTCGGCAGGTCCTTCAATGCTGCCGGTAGAGGTTCTGGAGAAAGCACAGAGAGAGATGGTTGAGTACGGTACAGCAGGAATGTCCGTTATGGAGATGAGCCACCGTTCAAATGACTATCAGGAAATCATAAATTCGGCAGAGGCGCTTGTGCGTGAGCTTATGGACGTACCCGATAATTACAAGGTTTTGTTTTTGCAGGGCGGCGGTTCGAGCCAATTTGCGATGATTCCTTTGAATTTGGGAAACAAGAATAAAAAGTGTGATATTGTTATTACAGGTCAGTGGGCTAAAAAAGCTGCCCAGGAGGCAGAAAAGTTTATAACCGTAAATAAGGTTGCGTCATCTGCCGATAAGACATTCAGTTACATACCGAAATTAGATAAATCAACATTTTCAAAGGACGCAGACTATTTCTATATCTGCTATAATAACACAATTTACGGAACAAAGTATCATGAGCTGCCCGATACGGGAGATATTCCGCTTGTTGCCGATATTTCATCTATGGCGATGTCTGAGGTTATTGATGTTAAGAAGTTCGGTCTGCTTTTTGCAGGCGCACAGAAAAACCTCGGCCCTGCGGGTGTTACGCTTGTAATCGTAAGAGAAGATCTTATCGGAAACGCAATGGATATTACACCGACAATGTTCGATTATTCGATTCATGCAGCTAACGGCTCAATGTACAACACTCCGCCTACATACGGAATTTATATGTTAAAGCTCGTTTTGGAGTGGATAAAGGAAAAGGGCGGAATCGCAGCATTGCAAAAGCTAAACGAAGAAAAAGCTGCAATATTGTATGATTTTCTTGATAATTCAAAGCTTTTCAGAGGAACTGTTGTTCCGGAGGATCGTTCTTTGATGAATATTCCGTTTGTAACGGGAGATCAGGATTTGGACGCTAAATTTGTAAAAGAGGCAAAGGCGGCAGGATTTGTAAACCTGAAAGGTCACCGTACAGTCGGCGGAATGAGAGCAAGCATCTATAATGCAATGCCTAAAGAGGGCGTTATCAAGCTTGTTGAATTTATGAAGAAGTTTGAAGAAGAAAATAAATAACATGGAATGTTAAAAAAACTCCGGAACGCAAGATAAAGAAACAAAGTTGTTTAAAAAGCAATTGACTTTTTTAACATTTCACATAAAATAATAAAAAAGGAGAGCGGTTTAATATGTATAATATTTTAACCTTAAATAAGATCGCAAGCTGCGGTTTGGAACAGCTTGCTCCCGATAAATATACTGTTACGGACGATACCAATACATCGCCCGACGGTATCATTTTAAGAAGCTTTGCAATGCATGATATGGAACTCCCAAATACTTTGCAGGCAGTTGCAAGAGCAGGTGCCGGCACGAACAATATCCCTATAGATAAGTGCTCTGAAAAGGGAATTATAGTATTTAATACTCCGGGCGCAAACGCAAATGCGGTAAAAGAGCTTGTGATTGCAGGACTATTCATGGCGTCAAGAAAAATAACCGACGGTATCGCATGGGCGAATACTCTGACGGGTGATGATGTAGCAAAGCAGGTTGAAAAGGGTAAATCCAACTTTGCCGGACAGGAAATTCAGGGAAAGACACTCGGCGTTATAGGCTTGGGTGCAATCGGTGTTTTGGTTGCAAATGCCGCACGTCATTTGGGAATGAATGTTATCGGATATGATCCGTATCTTTCGGTAGATTATGCATGGAGACTCTCAAGCCATATCAAAAAGGCGAAAACTCAGCAGGAGGTATTCGAGCAGGCTGACTATGTGACAATACACGTACCTCTGACACCCGATACGAAGAATATGATCAATAACAGCGCAATTGCACAGATGAAGGACGGTGTAAGAATCCTGAATTTTGCAAGAGGCGAATTGGTGAATAATGATGATATAAAGAGCGCTTTGGCATCTGGTAAGGTTTCGGCTTATGTTGTCGATTTCCCGAATGCGGAAACGGTAAATCAGCCGGGAATAATAGCAATACCACATTTGGGTGCGTCTACCGTTGAATCGGAGGATAACTGTGCGGTTATGGCGGCAAGCGAGCTTGCAGACTATCTGGAAAACGGAAATATTTTAAATTCGGTGAATTTCCCGAATTGCTCACTGCCCGAGGGCGGATTGGGAAGAATTGCGGTAATTCACAAGAACATTCCGAACATGATAACGCAGTTTGCAAAGGTATTTTCAGATGTTAATATCAACATCTCGGAAATGATCAATAAGAGCAAGAAGGATAATGCATATACTCTGATAAATACCGATGATATTATAACAAATGATTTGGTTGACAAATTAAAGGGCATTGACGGAGTTATAAAGGTAAGAGTTATAAAATAAAGAGCAGAGTAAAAGGGGACTTTTTTCTGACTCCTTAAAAGGCGGTGTTTTTACACCGCCTTTTTTGCTTGACTTGCAGTCAATTTGGATATATAATTAGAGTATAAGAAGATTTAAAGGAGAGGGGATTTAAGTGATGTTAGAGATTGATTCGGAAAGCGGTCAAAATAAGCCGCGGTATTTTAATATAAAATACGGAGAAAAGAAGCCGTGCCATTTTCAGCCGTACTTTGCAAAGAAAATGATGGATTTGCCTATATATCTGGCAGGGTTCGGGATACGCTATCCTCAGGAACCGCGTGATTTCGGCAGGGAAAGTTGGCTGGAGTATCCTGCACTTTTATTTTGCACAGAGGGAAAGGGCGAATGTTGGCTGGAGGGGGAGTATTATGAAATGACGCCGGGTATGGGCATTATTCAGACGCCCGGAATGCATATGAAGTATCATGCGACAGCGGAGGTTTTTACTACATATTTCATACAGGTGGACGGAGGACTTAAGAATAATATATTTAAATATCCGAATATGTTTTTTCATTTGAGTGATGTTAAATATTATCTGGATATGTTCTATAAGATAGCGACGCTCCCGTTTGATAATGAATGGCTGTACGAATCGTCCGCTCTTTTATATAAAATGATATTGCATTTGAATGACGATATGGCATCGGAGGTTCATTTTGATACCAAATATGAGAATATATTAAAGCCGGTAATCATGTACTGTTCATACAATATATCTTCTCCGTATAATCTTTCCGATTTGGCAGATGTATTAGGCGTTACACCGACTCATATTTGCAGGCTTTTTAAGCTTGCGTACAATATGACTCCGGGACAGTATGTTCAAAAATTAAAAATGGACTATGCAAAAATGCTTCTTGAAAATCATCCTGAATGGAATGTGCGTATGATTGCGGAAAAGTGCGGATATTATGATTTGGCATACTTTTCTGCGGTATTTAAAAAAGAGGCGGGAATTTCTCCCGGAAATTACAGAAAGAAAAAAATCACCCGATAAAGCGTTCGGGTGATTTTTTTAATATATGCAAATGTTGAAATTATTATAATTATTTGGTTGAAAATTTAGGATTGAAATATAGATTGATGTATGATATGATTTATATAAGACGTAAAATAAATGTGCCGGAAAAGGAGGAAAATTTATGCATTTTATGAAAAGCGCTGCCGCTTGTGTTTTAACATCGTTGCTGATGTCAAATGCAGTCTTTGCATATAGTGATAACGGGAGCGTAATTGCTTTGGAGGACTTTGAAAATTATGAGGAAGGAACACAGCTTAAGGCTAATTCACGCTGGGGATTATCCATCGATTCGGAGACGGATAGTTTAAGTATTGCGACAGATCCCGAAACGGGGAGCAAGGCTTTGAAATTTGTAAAAGGACGGTCCGACAAAAATTCATATGCGGAATATTCTCTTTCTTCGCCGATTACTTCGGGAATGTTGAAAATATCATATGATTTGCATATAGAAAGCGCGACCAAATATATGAATTCCGTCGGCGCGGTAAGGAACAGCTCATGGTCGAATCTGATAGGCCCAAGAATAAAGAACAGAATCCTTTCCGATGGTGACGGCGCAGCGATTGCAATGGCAGACAGGACTTTTGCAAAAGAGGTGCGGCATATTGAGAATGTTGTGAACCTGAAAACAAAAGAGCTTATTTATAGGGTTTACGATGGGGACACTCTTTTGCTTGAACACAAAAAGAGCATCACGCAGGACAATGTGCAGAGAATAATTTTCAGCTGCAATGAGGATAGAAACTGGCACGTAAACGCATGGGAGGCAACGTATGACGAAAGCGGAATGCCGAGCGCGGGGGATCTGCCGAATGTGATGTATATAGATAACATTCGCTTTGAGCGGACAGCATTTGCCGTTACTTCGCACAACTGTAAAGATGACGCAGAGGTTGACAGTGAGATTAAAATTGAGTTTAACGCAGAGATTGGCGAAAAATTCGTGGATTTTATTGAAATATACGAAAACGGCAATATAATCGACAAGAACGGATACAGCTTTTCAGCAGAAAATAACAGCGCGGTGATTAAGATTTTGCCGTCGTTGATGTATGATACCGAGTATACCGTAAAAATAAAATCGGGGGCAAAAGATGCAGAGGATTTATGTATGCCGCTTTCCGAAGATTATGAAATCAAATTCAGGACGAAGAATATAATTCCCGATGTCGGCATTTCAGAGGGGAAAAGATATAACGGCTCGGCAAGCGCGAATGCGGAGAATACGGATAAAATAACATATAAAGCACAAATTTCGTATAACGGTTCGGATTTTGCGGATTATGAATGGAACACGGTGCTTGATGAGGTGGGAGACTATATATTAAAAATAACGGCAACGGAAAACGGATATTCGCAGGAAAAGACGATAGCCTTTTCAATTGTCGGACTTATGCCGCCGAGAGCGGAAAACATAACAATATCGCAAAAAGACAGGGTTTTGACGGGAAAATATGACTTTGTTGACGACAACGGCGACGAAGAGGGTGAGAGCCTGTATAAATGGAGCAAAAATACAGACGGTGAGTACAAAGACGTCGGAGAATGGCAGAAGATTCCCGAAAGCGGTATAGAATATACACTCTCCGATGAGGATATTGACGGATATATTAAGCTTTTGATAAAACCTGTATCAAAGTCGGAGCCGAACGATGAAGAATATTTTGAATCGGAGGCATTTGCACTTCCGTTTAAGCCGATTATTAAAAACGGAGTAAAACTTGAGGGTGACGTTAAAGTCGGAGGAAAATTGAGTGCGGTATATGAGTACTTTGACAAAAACGGAGACGAAGAGGACGGAAGTGTTGTAAAATGGTACAGAGTTTATGATAATGAGAAAAAGCAGATAGAAAATTGCGAAGAACGGGAATATATGCTCACAGAAGATGATATTGACTGCGATTACCGCTGCGTTGTAATACCGAAAAATACGGCAATAAACGGAGTGGGTGCGGAATATACAAGCAATACGCTTACGGGAATGTATGCACCGCAGATTTCGGATTTGAAATTTACAGGCAGTGTGACGGCAGGAAAAAGCGTTGGTGCAGAGTACAAATTCAGCGACCGAAACGGCGATAAAGAGGGAAATTCGAAATTCAGCTGGTTCATAGACGGTGATTTGGTTTCCGGTGATCAGAGCTACAGCATACCGTCAAATGCAAAAGGGACACTGGAGCTTAAAGTTACACCGATAGCGGACAATTATCCGTATGAGGGAAAAATGGTTTCGATAAGCGCGAATATAGCGACAGGCTCAAGCGGCTCGAGTGGTCGCGGCGGCTCGGGCGGCGGCAGCGGAATAAGCTATACTCCCGGAGGCGGCAGTGTAAATACCGGTATGAACACAACGCCGGAGAAAACGGAGAATACGAAAACCGATGAAACAAAACCGGAGTTTGGGGACATAAAAAATCATTGGGCGAAAGATTACATACAAAAGCTTTACGATATGGATATTGTAAAAGGGGACACCGAAAATAACTTTAACCCTGATAAAAAGATAACAAGAGCCGAGGTTGCGGCGCTGGCAGAGAGAATGTTGGGGCTTAATGCGGAATACGTTTATATTTTTGATGATGTTGCTGCGGATAAGTGGTATGCAAAGTCGATTGCGGCGGTAAATTCGGCAAAGATTATGGTCGGAGACGGAAAAACGTTCAGACCGAATGATTACATAACCCGTGAAGAGTTGTGCGGATTTGCCGTAAAAGTATTGCGATACAAAAATATTGAACAAAAAAATGCGCAAAGTAATTTTGCCGATAATGATGCGATATCCGCATGGGCGAAACAAGCGGTCGGAGAGTGCTTTGCAAGAGGAATAGTAAACGGAGTCGGGGAAAACAGATTCTCTCCGAAAACGAACGCAACGCGTGCGGAAACAGCCGTGATTATTACAAAGCTGCTTGCAGAGACAGCAGATGCACAATGAAAGGAATGGTCGTATAATGAAATTGAAAAGAGTTATATCGCTTCTTTTGTCTGCGGTAATATTTTCGGCAGCCGTACCGTCGATTGCCGATGAGAACAGTAACGGCAAAAGCAGTGAATATACAAGCTTGCTGAATTATTTCGGAATTGAATGTGATGCGCAAAATGGGGACAGGAAAGCGACAAGAGCCGAATGTGCGGATATGGTGCTGAAAATTTTAGGCATAGACGCAGATTCGGGAAAAGATGAATATGACGGTATTTTTGTTGATGTTGACGAGGATACAGCGTATTATAAAAGCATTGTAAAGGCGAATGAGCTTGGGATAATTGCGGGATATACTTCGGAATATTTTATGCCGGAGGGGAATATCAGCTATTCGCAGGCGGCGAAGATGATACTGGTTTCTTTAAACTATAAAAAGCTTGCGGAGAGCGAGGGCGGATACCCGAACGGATATGTAAGTGTCGCGGATAGCCTGGGACTTTCAAAAGGAATCGGAAATTATGAGGCTCTAACTTTAAATGACGCATATATTTTGATGTATAACGCATTGAATGCGGAGCTTTTAGAGGTAAGTATAAAATCTGCGGACGACATAAGCTATAACTACTCGGGAAAAACACTTCTTGATAAAAATGACATCTACTCGGTAAAGGGCGTAATGAGTGCGGTCGGCGATTATTCGCTTTATTCGAGAAACGGAACTGTCACTGAAAATCAAATAGAGATAGACCGTATATGCTATAATACGGAGCTTGAAGTGTCTCCCGAATTTCTGGGAAAAGCGGTTAAAGCATATATAAAAGATGATGACGGCGATATAAGCGTTGTGTCCTTTGCCGAAGATGAGCATAAGAACAATGTGTACGCTTTTTCGTACAGTGATTTTATCGGAATAAGCGGCAATACGGCGGAGTATGATAACGGCACGAAAGCAAAGCGGATAAATCTTGATGAGTGCAGTGTGCTTCATAACGGATCATATTATTCGGAGCTCGGACAGGCGCAGTCGGATAATCTTTTTGACGATTTTGAAGAAATGCTTCTTATCGATAATGACAATGACGGAAAAGCAGAGGTGCTTAACGTTATTGATTATAAATATTATTCTGTTCGCGGCGGCTTTGAAGATGATGAATATATTCTGACCGACGGCGGCGAAAAAATCGAACTGAAAAATGATGATATATCCTATAATATGTATAAAGATGATATGAATTTTTCGATGTCATCTTTTGCGGACGGGGATATTATACGGGTTGAAAAGACAAAGCTTGCAAAGGGAAGAACGCACTATAATATTTGGGTGTGCAGCGATAAAGTAAGTGCAAAGATCGATTCGGAGATTAAAGAAGAAAGAGAAAGCTTTTACATACTTGACGGCGAAAAATATCCGATAAGCCGTGAATATACACAATGGTATAAAAACGACAAGGAGTTTGTAAAACCGGGAATCGGTCAGACCGGGATATTCAGTCTGAGCGATGACGGGAGGATTGTACGCTCGAAAGGTGACAGCACATATGAAACAGGGTATCTGATGAGTGTCAGCGGCGACGATGAGGCGGGAGAGTTTGAACTGAGATTCAAAATTTTTAATATGAACTCGAAAGCCGAGCGTTACAGCGTTGCCGAAAAAGTAAAGGTATATACGGGAGATAAAGAATATTATAAAGGCAAAAAGATAAAAGCGGAGGAACTCTACGGCTTGATACAGAATAATTCCGCTCTCGAATCCGATGCGATAAAATATGCGCTTGACGATGCGGGAAAGATTGCGGTGGTTATATATCCGCTGGACATTTCGGATAAGAATATAGGCCCCGGCGAAACCGACTATCCGTTGACGGTTGACTATAACAAAACAAACGACTCATCATGGAATCAGGATTTATATCTGTATTTCGGAGTGCTGGCGTATAAATATTATGTGCCGAATACACTAAAGACGGTATATGCTCCGCTGAATGCGGCAGACAAGAGCGATGAGAAGAAATACCTTGTAAAAAATATTGAAAAACCGTCCGATGATGTGTTCCATAATGTGACTTTAAAGCTTTTTAATGTGGATAAATATTATGTGCCGGAATTTGCGGTTATGGAGAGTGACTCTGCGGCAAATAAGGAACTGACGCCGTTTACGAATATATCGGTTGTGACAGGAATAACGGACGGACTTGATGAGGACGATATGCCGATAAAACAGCTGGAGTGTATAACGGCAGGGAAAAAGATGCAGTACATCATAACGGACGAGAGCGAAAAGGTTAAGGATTCGTTTGAACGTGAGGCGAGCAAGGGAAAGACAATAAGCGATTTAAAGGCTGGAGATATTGTTCAGATTTCGGCAAACAGTCAGAACGAGATTGAAATATATCGAATTTTATTTGTGAATACCAAAAGAGGAGATGAAAAGTTTGAAAATTCGGACGGAAGTCTGACAGGCTTTTCGGGATTGGGACTTTGCTATGCAACGGTTAAAAATATCGGTACGAAAAGTATTGTTGTGAACATGGAGGATTACGGCGCAAGACCGCTGTTTTTAACAACGAATTACGGTGCAAAATATTATATACTCGTAGAAAATTCGGATAAAAAGCCTAAGGTGAGAACCGTATCGTTAAATGATCTTAGAGTGGGCGATAAGATACTTGCCAGAGTCCGCTACAATGAGATGTGCGAGATGGTTATTTACAGATAAACAGGGAAAGGAATGGTTATAAAAATGATGATAAAAAGATTGGCAGCTTTTTTGGCGGCAATCATGTGCGTGCATACAGTTTTTGCGGAGGATTGGAGCATTTTTAAGGAAGAGACGGAAATTGTCTTTGCAGGCGGTGCCGAGCTTGCCGATAATGCTTTTACGAGGGGAGTTAGCGAATATATCGAAAAGAATCACAATACCCGAGTGAACACAAAATATATATCGGCAGGCACGGACGCAGAGAAGTATAGCAGTGCGGATGAATTAAAGGGCGCGGATATAATATTCGGTGATTTCGGAAAAAGCGGCGCCGATTTGACAAGCGTTGAGCGTACGGTAAGAGCGATTTTAGCCGACAATAAAAATTGCGTGATTATAGCGGTTAATATGCCGAATCGGAGTATGGACATAGATTATTCGGACATGAACGAATTGCTTGAAAGCTACGGCATACCGATTGCCGACATCGAGGATTATTTTTCAAAGCGGATAGATATAGGTATTCTTTCCGCCGATGAGATATTTTCGGGGAATACATTGAATGAAAAAGGTCTTTTGATGGCGGCTGAGTGCATTAATAATGTGTATGATAAGATGATATACAGATACCCGGTATACCGAAAAGATGCGATAAATTTCAGCGACGGCACAAAAGACGACGGCACGGATAAACCCGAAAAGGAATTTGGCGAAGAAGATGCAAGGCGGATAACAAAATCGGCGATAGTTGCGGATATTTATTCCAATGAGATTGCGGTAAATAATGAAAGAAAAGCGGCGGATAAGAAAAACAGTGAGATAAAGCCTGCAAAAAAAGGCGAGATGATTGTGCTGCCGATAAGATTTTTAAAAGACGGATTGGGAATAAAAATTTCCTATAATAATGCTGGCGGCAAAATCACGCTCAAAGGAAAATCCAAAAGTCTGACATTAAAAACCGGTGAAACAGACGCCGAATTAAACGGAGAAGCTTTTACGCTGAAAGAAACGCCGATTCGGTACGGCTCGGTCACATACATACCTGCCGATGCTGCGGCGGCTGTTTGCGATATGAATTATTTTATAAGCGAGGATATACTTATTATGTATACCGGAAATGTCAAGGAAAATGAGCTGGAGAAAACGGCTGAATGGATAAGAATGGGGGCGGCAGAGAAATGAAAAAGACGGTTTTGATTTTAGCGGTGGCGGTTATGTTTTCTGCTATAAACAGCGTCCCGGTATTGGCGGAACAAAAGGCATTTTATGTTTCGCCCGACGGGAATGATTCAAACGACGGCAGCATAGAAAGCCCCTTTAAAACAATTGAGGCGGCGCGTGATGCAGTAAGAACCTTAAAAAATGCGGACGGACTGCCGTCGGGAGGTATAAGAGTTATTCTGCGCGAGGGCGATTATATACTTTCAAAAGGGCTGGAGTTCGATTCAAGGGATTCGGGCACAAAGGATTCTCCGATTATTTACAGTGCGTATGAAAATGAGAGGGTGCGTATTCTCGGAGGAGTAAAACTTGAAAATTTCAGAAAAACTCAAGATGAACAGGTAAAAAACAGACTTGCGGAAAATGTGCGCGACAAATTATATGAAATATCATTTGCCGATTACGGAATAGATCGGATAGGAGATCTTGAGGCATACGGACAGAGTATGCCGGCACTTGAACATTCTTCGGTTTATATCTTCAAAAACAGCGAATATATGAATTTGGCAAGATACCCGAACGAAGGATATCTGAATGTGGTGTCTGTTATTGAGCCGGGGGTTTTTAAGGGGGCAGATGATCCGCTGAATGTGACGCCCGAGTTTAAATACAGCTATGACGGAGCGAAAAAGTGGAAGGATCTTGACGATATATGGATATTCGGATATTTAAAATATGATTGGGCGGACTTGTTTGCAAGAGTCGGCAAAATCAATACATCTTCGGGGACAATAAAGCTTGCACATGCATCTCCGTATTCGGTGCAGGAGGACAAAAAGTTCTATTTTACAAATGTATTTGAAGAGCTTGACGATGAAAACGAGTTTTATATCGACAGAGGCGCAAATAAACTGTACATTTTAAGCGATGATCCTAAAAAGGATAATTATGAGGCGGCAATTTTGGAGGATAATCTTGTAAGCGTTAAAAATGCCGCAAATATCGGATTCGAGAATCTGACATTCTCACTTTGCCGCGCAACTGCCGTCTACATTGAAAATTCTGACGGTATAGATGTGAAGAATTGCGAAATATCAAACAATACCAAAAATGCGCTTATGTGCAAGGACAGCTTTAACTGCAATATAGAGAATAACAATGTGTATAATCTGGGCGCGTACGGACTGTATTCGCACAGCGGAAATGTTGCGGAGCTGATACCTTCAAATAACAGAATCGTAAATAACAGTATACACGATTTTGCTAAGCTGGAAAAGACATACAAGGGCGGAATCGGGATTGAAGGCTGCGGAAATTATGTTGCGCATAATGAGATATATAACGCTCTGCACTATGGGATAAGTTATGGCGGAAGTTACAATATTATAGAATATAACGATTTGCATGACTGTCTTTTGATGGCGGAGGACGCAGGAGCGGTATATACCGGCAGAACCTGGCTCAATTCGGAAAATACGTTTAGGTACAACTATTTTCACGATATTCCGATGAATGAGGCGCAAACATGGAAAAATAACGGTATTTACATGGACGACGGAATGTTGGGAACCAATATTTACTCGAATGTATTTGAAAATATACAGGTCGCGGTATTTTCGCACGGCGGAAGATATGCGAAAATCAAAAATAACATATTTATAAACTGCCCGGAGTCGGTAAATGTTATAGATAATTATTATCCGAGCCACGCGGAGGATACCTTGATTCCGCAGGCAAAAAGTATGATTGAAAAGAATCCGTACTGGGCGGCGAAATTCCCCGAGGTTGTGCAGTCGGTGAGTGACGAAGAGGCAATTCTGCCTAAATTTAACGAGGTTACGGGAAATATCATGTTTAACTCGTCCGCACCGCTGCTTTCGGATAATGCCATGAAAACCGCAGCGGTTAAGGATAATCTCGTAATATCGGATAAGACGGTATTTGAGGATTTTGACGGTAAAAACTATACGGTCAAAAAAGGTTCGGCGGTATTTAAAAAGATACCCGATTTTGATGCTTTTGATTTTACAAAAGTGGGAATTATTGAATGAAAATACTGTTGTTTTTTAATAGAGATTTAATCGGAAAACAATGGTTTTATAATTACTTAAATAAATGAAAGGAGTTAAAACAATGAAAGGTACACTAAAAAAGGTAATAGCGCTTGCGGCAGCAGGAACCGTGATTTCGGGAATATTGCCGACGGCGCGTGCTGAGAACTCATCGGAGGAAAATGTGCTTGTCAGCATGAACTTTGAAAACTATTCGGAGGGGGACAGCATTGCCGGAAAAATCGACAATGCGAGAATAAGCGTTGAGAATGCGGCGGACGGAAATTCAGTTACGGTTCAAAAAGACACCGAAACGGGATCTTTGGCGGTAAAAATGGTACGCAGCTCCGAAAGTACAAAGTCGCTTAATATGTTTTATTCGCTGGATTCTGCTATAAGCACCGGTAAATACAAGATTTCATACGATTCGAAAATAGAAAAAGCGGTGGGGAATTTTGCGAGCCTCGGCTCAATGCAGACAGATCCGAGCTGGAAAAATATTTTTAATCCGAGAATTTTCGGCGAAACAGGGCTTTATAACGGTCAAAGCGATTGGATTGCGGATTATAAAGGCAAAATCGGCAACGAGTGGGCGCATCATGAAATTGTTGCTGACTTTGACGCAGATAAGGCAGTCTATACTGTAAAGGGTGGGACGGCAAATGTTACGAAAAGCTTTGATATAGATGCGCAGGAGGCGTGGAAATACTTGACTTTCAGTATCCAGCCGATAAACGGCAATAATTCGCTTAATGCTTGGGAAACAAATCAATCGGGCGAGAACGAGGACGCGGTTTACTGGATTGATAACATAACAATCGAAGAAGTGGTTGAGTCGGGCGTAATTGCGCAAGAGGATTTTGAGGACTATACAGCAGGTGACGCGCTTAACGGCTCATGGGTAAAAACCGGGCTTACAGGCGGCAATACGGCAACCGTTGAGACAGATCCGCTGACCGGCAGCAAGGCGATCAAGATGGTAAAAGGTGCAGATGATCCTGCATTGATAGCGCTGGATTATGATTTAAAGCAGGATATTGGCGAGGGTAAGTATGTTATCAGCTATGATGTGAGAATCGATACGGCTACAAAATATTTCCAGGCAATAGGTGCACCTAGAAATTCTTCATGGTCGGATATATATACGCCGAGATTAAAAAGCGGCGAGCTTCACAGAGGAGATACTCAATTTTCACCGAAATTCGATTATAAGAATCGGGTGGGATATGATTATGCGACATTTACGCACGTTTTGGATATAGACAATAAAACGGACGAGTTCAGCGTCTATAAAGACGGAAAGCTTTTAATGAGCAATCAATATACATATGAAAAATCGGACAATAATTTCAGATACCTGAACTTTGCGGTAAGCACCGATAATCTGTATCACGTAAACGCGTGGGACGCAGTATATGCGGAGGACGGAAAAACGACCGCCGAAAATAACCCCGACGGCGTTATGTATATCGATAATTTAAAAATTGAAAAGTATAAATTTAAAACCGCGGGAATAAGTGTTTCGGGCGAAAATGCATCGGTTGATTCCAATGTTGCGGTTAGCTTTAACGGAGCTGTCGATGCACAGAGTGTAACAAAGGATAATTTTATAATAGAAAAATCGGGAGCAGCGGTTTCGGATTATTCTTTAGAGCTTTCGCAGGACGCAAAAACCGTATCCTTTGTACTTGCGGACGGTCTTGAATATGATACCGAATACAGCGTTAGAGTATCGAAAAATGTGACAAGCGGAGGTACTGCTTTATCGAAGGATTATGAGAGCACATTTAAAACGGAAAAATATATCGACAGCGAAGTAATTATGAATTACAACTTTGAGGATATGCCCGAGGGCGATTTCAGTACTACGGGACTTATCAAAAAGGTAAATGTTGCCGATGGCGATAAGGTGCAGATCGTAAAGGACGAATACGGAACAAAGGCGCTCTATATTGAAAGAGCGGAGGAAAATGTAGCATCGAACAGTGCAACAGAGTTGTCATTTTCACTTCCCGAGACGGTTTCAAGCGGAATTGTAAAGATCAGCCAGAGTATAAGATGCGAGAATTACAGAGCAGGCATATCGCAGCTCTTGTCGGTACAGGATAAGAAATGGGCGAATACCGACCGTTCATATTTCCACGGCGGATTTTATTACGCGGCAGGAAACGGAACGTACGGATATGATATGGCAAAGGTGGATCCGAGCAAGTATCTGACAATAGAGAAAACAATTAACTTTGATACAAAGGATTATACGGTTAATTATTATATCGACGGTGAAAAGGTGTACGACGGAGGCTTTACCCTGCCGAGTGTAAAAGATTTTGACTGGCTTTATCTGACAGTGGCAAAGGACAGCGCATACAATGTGTACGGAGATACGGGTGCAGGTAAATATTATTTTGACAATATCAAGGTAGAGTACATAAAGGCACCGGAAGTTGTCATGTCATCGCCGGTAAACGGTGCAAAAAACGTAAAACTTTCAAGTGCGGTTACTTTGACGGCAAATACACAAATAAAGAAAGCATCGGTAAATAAGGATAATATCAAGGTGTTTAAAGACGGTGTGCTGATAAATGATTATTCGCTCGGTCTGAATGACCGCAAAACAATAACGGTTGACTTTGAAAAGAGCGCAAACAGCAAATACAGCATAAAGGTAAACGGCTTGATTGCCGAGGGCGAAAACGGCGCGGAGATGACAAAGGAATATGTACTTGAATTTGCGGCAGAGGGAGCATTTTCGGCGGAATTTACAAAGGCTGCAACAGATTTGACCAATCCCGATAAATTTAGCGTTACGGCAGACATTGTAAATAATGCGGTGCAAGACGGCATGAGCATTGTTTTTGCAGGATATGACGAATACGGCAGACTTGTATATGCAAAGAGTATGGGAGATGTCATTGCCTGCGGTGACGAAATATATGAAACAGTTACACTCGATAAAGCGGCAGAGGTAAGAGCGTATATATGGGATAGTTTGGACGGCATGAAAGCAATAGATGAGCCGATTGAGATAACAGTCCCCGAAAACAGAACATACGGCGCGGATACACTTTCGGGCGACGGTGATATAACAATAGCCTTTATCGGCGGCTCGATTACCGAACAGCAGCAGTGGATAACACCGCTTAAAAGCTACTTTAATGAAAAATACAGCGGCAGAAATGTAAATTATGTTGTTGCAGGCGTAGGCGGAACCGGCACGGGATTGCAGCAGTACAGAGTGTACAACGATATAATCTCGCAAAATCCCGATTTGGTGTTTATCGATCCGACAATCAACGACAGCTCATGGCCGTATGATGTAGACGCAAGCTATGAAAATGTCGTAAGACAGCTTTTGGAGGCAAATCATCAGCCGGCGGTGATAAGAGTGGCATTCGGCAGAGCGGACGGTGAAAACTGGATAAAAGCGAATGAACAGCATACTTCGATTGACAGCTATTACGGAATAAAATGCATAAATGCCGCGGAGTTTATACTGGAAAATCTTGCCGATGAAAATAATGCGGAAGGCTTTGTATGGACGGCAGACGAAAATTATCCGAATGCAAAGGTACTTACAAAGGACGGAACTCACCCGACAAAAGAGGGCGGAGAATATATAGCGGATTATATAAAATCGGAGCTTGAAAAAGATGCGGGATATATAAGTAAGCTGATACAGCAGCCGACAGCAAAAACCGCGCTTTATGATGAATATAAAAACGCAAGAGAAATAAGCTTAAAAACGGCACAGTTCTCGGACGGCTGGACTGTTGCCGATAAATGCCCGGATAAGTTCCATGACGGAAGCTTTCAGACAAGCACAGACGGCGCAACCGTAACCGTAAGCTTTTACGGAAAAGGGATTGCTATATATAATTACGGCGGTGCGGACGGAATGGATATAGCTTACTCGGCAGATAACGGTGCGATAAACGGTACTGTAAGCTCATTTGTGAACGGCTGGGATTTTAACCAGGCAGGCTCGACAAGAACAATCGCATTTGATACAAAAGGGTATCATACGGTTACATTTACTGCGGCAACAAAGGGCAATGCGAATGAGAGCCTTATAATGGGATATTTCTTGGTTTATTAAAAGTTTATTATTTTATAGGTAATTGTAAAATGTAAATTTTACAATTAGCCACCATTCTTATGGGGGGTATCGGGGGGTGCTAACCCCTGATTTGTAATCAAAAATGACGACATGTGCGTCATTTTTGGCTGAAATAAAAAGTTTCAACCTGCCGTAAAATTAAAATCGGCCGGAACTTTTTATTTCTACCTAAGAATTTTAATTGGAAAACGTTAGTTTTACAGTTACCTATTTATTATTTTAGTAAAAAAGGGAACCGCAGCGGCCTGCTGCAGTTCCCTTATATGATATGAAAAAAGGTATTAATATTATGTTGAAAAAAAGAATAATTTCATTTTTAACAATGCTTAGTATGTTCTGCCCTGTGCAGACGGCGGTAAAAGCCGCGGAATCGGCTGTTATCAGCTTTGATTTTGAAGAATATGCGGAGGGTGAGAGCTTTAAGTCGGGAAAAGGCTGGAGCGTTTCCGCAAAAGAGGGCGACAGCTTTATAATAGAAACAGATCCCGTATCGAACAGCAAGGCGCTTAAATTCACCAAAGGCGCAGAAACCGCCGCGGCTTTTGCGGAATATACCGACAGCGCCGTGAGTGAGGGCATAGTTGAGGTGAGCTATGATGTCAGAATCGCGTCTGCCACCAAATATTTTAATATGATAGGCGCTGTCAGAAACAGCAAATGGAAAGGCTTTACACCAGAGATAAAGCAGAGCGGACTGTTCGACGCGAGCAAAGCATATTCCGCAAACGGCGGCTGGATTGCAGACTTTAAGACGTTGATCGGGTATGAATACGCAACCTATAAGCATATTCTGGATTTTAGCTCCGGAGTGGGTGAATTTCAGATAATAAAAGACGGTAAAACCGTAAAGAGCGTTACATATAATCTGTGGGGGAATGCAGGTGAATATAAATATCTCGGCTTTGCGGCAGAAACCGATAATCGGTTCCGCGTTAATGCATGGGACGCCGTTTATGATGAAAATGACAGATATGTGACCGCCGAGAATAACCCCGACGGGGTGATGTATATCGATAATATCAAGATAAGAAAGACTATGGCATCTCGGTGTGACTTTGAAAATGAAGATACAAGCGGCTTTGTATTTGATTTAAAGGATTGTGCGGAATATGGGATTGAAACGGATTCCAAAAGCGGCAGCAAGGCGATGAAGATAAGATTTTTTGCCGAAGAAAACGAAAAATCCTCAAATATAAAGTATGTTTTCCCGAAAACGGATACAGGCAAGATTGAAGCGGAATTTGATATAAGATTTGAAAATAACAGTGCGAATTTTTCATCACTTGGGAATCTTTGCTCATCGGAGAAGGTTTACACATCAGGCTTAAGGCAGGTTACCGACTCTTTTTGGAAAGATGCGAACACATGGCTTTTTATCATCGGAAATGATGAATATTTTCACATAAAGCAGGTGTTTAACTTTGAAACGGGAGAATACAGCTTTGTTATCAGTCAGGACGGAAAAACGCTCAAAAGCTTTTACGATATTTACGAAGATGACAGTATCGCGGATTTGTACGCGTTGGATTTTAATATAAGAAATATGGCTACAATTAACGGCCGTGACGAGGGGGACGGAGTATATTGGATCGATAATATATCTGTAAAACAGTCGGCGGCAGAGATGTGCGGAAACGACGGAAGTAAGCTTTCGCCGTATGAGAATAGTTACAGTATATATTACGACATGGCGGTTTTCGGGAAAAAATCCGATGTTACAGTCAAAAGAGCCGGGGAGATACTTGACAGCGAAAAGTATGAGGTATATTTTGACGGCGGGAATAAAAGAGTAAGGCTCGAATTTGTAAAAGATGATGATTTCTACGATTCGGGGTATCAGGTTTTTCTAAGCAGTAACTTGGACGGCATAAACGGAGTAAGCGCAAAAGAGGCAGCGGCGGAGTTTTATGTCGGTGCGGCGGCAGATGTTGAGATTTCGGGCGTTTTTGACAGCTTAGGAAAAAGAGTTTACCATATAAAGGACGCAGCGGGAGAAACGGTCAGCCTTAAAATCAGCTGCATTGATGCCGATATGAGCGGATTTTCGGGTTTTGCGGCACTAAAGGACGGTAACGGCAGACTGCAAAAGCTTATTAAGGTAACAGAGGGTGTAAGCGAGAGGACGGTACAGATACCGTCAGAGGCGCAAGATGACTGGTATATGGAGCTGTACGCAATAAACCCCGAAACGATGGTGCCGTATATGATAAAAAAGCAGGCATTTTCCGATAATATCGTTTATGTTGAAAAGGGGTTTAAAGACGGTGACGGAAGCTTTGATTTTCCCTTTTCAAGCATAGAAGAGGCGATGGGAAAAGCGCTCGGCGATACTGTAATTATAATAAAGGACGAAATCTACAGAATAACCTCGCCGATAATTTTAAAGAACGAAAAAGGGTACAATATCAAGATAACATCTTTAAAGAATACGGTGATTGACGCGAGAATTGATTTGACAAATCCGCGAAAAGTGAACGAAAAAGAACGGGCAAGACTTAAAAACGGCAACGGTATACGGGTGTATGAGCTTAAAAATTACGGCATAGATTCCGTGTCGGAGTTTTGTGCTTTCGGACAGTCGAAAGGGCTGACGGTGCTGCCGGAGCAGGTGTACGAAAATGATATTCCGATGAGCCTTGCAAAATATCCGAATGATGGCTCTCTTACAATAAAAAATGTATATAACAGTGACGGACAGTCGGGCGAGATGTTTGACTATTCCGGCGCGGACACTTCTTCGTGGCAGGACAAAAGTGATATTTGGCTGTTCGGCTACCCGACATATTCGTGGGCGCATGAGTTTGTTAAAATCAAGAGCGTGAGCGATACGAAAATAAACGCGGATACAGCGGATAAGGGGAAATACCGCTGGGGACAGAGCTTTTGCATTGTAAATGTATTTGAGGAGCTTGATGCACCGGGAGAATATTATATTGATAGAGATAACCTGATTTTGTACGTTTACCCGAGCAGTGAGGACAGTAAAATTTCTCTTGCGACCTATAAAGATGAGTTGATAAAAGCGGAAAATACCTCCGGGGTTTCTTTTAAAAATATCGGTTTTGCGGGTACAAGGGGAACGGTGGTGTATATGGATTCCTGTGAAAATATAAGCTTTGACGGGTGCAATTTTACCGATGGCGGAGTGGCGTGCATAAAGATGAAAAATTGCCGTAAATGTGACATTCAAAACTGTGAGATAAGCTACATCGGCAGCAAGGGAATTGTTATGACGGGACTTGACCGAAGTACAATGGAAAAGGCGAACAACAGGATAGTGAATAACAAAATTCACGATTTTGCATATTACGAAACGACATACAATCCTGCTGTTTTTGTGGAAAGCATAGGCAACAGAATTGCACACAATGAAATATACAATTCAAATCACATGGCAATAAGCGCATACGGAAATTTTAATGTGTATGAATATAATTACATACATGACGTGCTTAAGAATGTGACCGATTCGGGAGCGATATATACGGGAAGAACCTGGTGCGCCGGAGGGAATATTATAAGGTATAATCTTTTTAAAAATCTCTCAAAAAGTGGTGACAGTCTTTCAAACAATGCTGTTTATTTTGATGATGCTATGTTTGGCGGCGAGGTTTACGGCAATATATTTGAAAATGTGCAGACCGGTGTATTTGTACACGGCGGAAGATGCAATAAGGTGTGGAACAATATTTTTATTAATGTTGAAAAACCGATTGATGTGCGGCACATATATTCCGACAGTGCGGTCAGCTCGATTCGGGCGAATGCTTATCTGGCGCTTATGAACCTGAAATTTAAAAAGAGCTTTCCCGAGCTTTTAAAGGTTATTGACGATGAGCCGACCGAGCCGAAATATAATAAAGCATACAAAAATGCACTGATAGATTCGGGATCGGTTGTGTTTGATGAGTCGGCTGAAAAAACGGCGGAAATCTATGATAATGCGATTGTCGGTAAGGATATATTTAAAGATGGATATACAATAGACAGCAAGTCATACTTATTTGATCTGATACCGGGTTTTGAAATGATTGATGCCGAAAAAATAGGAAATATATAAGGAGAAAATTTGAGAATATGAATATAAAAAAGACAGCGGATATGGCATACCATATTTTTGCGGGAGAGGAAAGCACAACAATGCTCTACCGCTACGGAATATTAAAAAAAGACGCAGATGCGGGAAATGACGGGTTATGCCGTGAAAATGAGGGAAAAATCGAGTTTGACGGCGCAAAAAGAAAGCTTGTTGTCGAGTATGGCAGGAAAAAAAAGGGATTTTTTATAAGAATAAAGCTTTCGGAAGAAGAAAGACTGTACGGTTTGGGCGATGTGACGCGTGATAACGTTATGGTGCGCGGAACGAGAGCGGTTATGAAAAAGCATAATGTTACGGCGTACGGTCCGATGCCGGTGATTATGAGTACCGACGGCTGGGGTTTTGTTTTAAACAGTACATATGAGAGCGTATTTGACTGTGGTGCATCGGAAAATGATACCTTTGAGGTGACTGCAACGGACGGCGAGATTGATTTTTATATCTTCGGCGGAAATTCATTAAAGGATGTGCTCGGGCATATCACCTCGGTTACGGGCAGAGCGGAAATGCTCCCTAAATTTGCATACGGACTCACCTTTGTGGAAAATGAATGGATTGACACAAGAGGACTTTTGTGGGATATAAAAACACTTAGGGAAAAAGGCTTTCCGTGTGATATAATCGGGCTTGAACCTAACTGGATGGATAAGCGATATGATTACACCACGGATAAAAAGTGGAACTATAAGATGTCACCGTTTTCGCCGTGGCAGAATGAAAGGTCGAGTGATGCGTGTACTGTATTTTATCCGATGCGCGAGATGGGAATGCAGCTGAGCTTGTGGCTTTGCACCGAATATGACTATTTTTATTATGAGGATAAAACAGAGGAGAAGAACATTGCTGCCGAATACGGTGAGGACGCAGTATTTGTAGATGAGCATTTTTTGGGCGATATACGCATGGATGGGATAACCAAGCGCGATGAGGCTTGGTTTGAACACTTGAAAAAGTTCGTTGATAACGGCGCTGCGGCATTTAAGCTGGACGGAGCAAATCAGATAGAAGAACATTCGGACAGGCTCTGGGGCGGAAAATACACCGATAAAGAAGTAAATAATATACTGCCCGTAATACTCGAAAAGCAGATGACGAACGGGTTTCGTGAGTATACCGGAAGAAGGCTTATGCTTTATTCGTCGGGGGCATATTTAGGGACGCAGCAGTTTGCCGCAACATGGGCGGGAGATACCGGGAGCGGTCCGAGAACGGCGGTATCTCTGATGAACTATGCGATGTGCGGACATTCAAACACCTCATGCGATGTTGAAGTTGCTGACGTACATTCGATACATTTCGGTTTTCTCTCGCCTTGGGCACAGTATTTTTGCTGGGCGCAGTGGATATATCCGTGGTTTTTGGACGAAGAAAAAGAAGAGATGATACGCTTTTATGCAAATCTGCGCTCAAGCCTTGTGCCGTATGTGTACACCATGGCGTATACGGCATACAGTACGGGTATACCGATTATGCGCCCTCTGCCGCTTATGTATGAGGACGATCCGCGCTTTTATAATATCAAAAATGCATATATGCTCGGAGATAAGCTCTATGTCGGCATATTTGATATGAAGCTTTCGCTCCCCGAGGGTGAGTGGGTGGACTATTGGAACAATGATGTTTACGAAGGCGATATAGAATATGATATTCCGAAAGGAAAATCGGGTGCGCTTTTTGCTAAAAGAGGCTCTGTCTTTGTAACGATGAGGCCGCAGAAGTATGTTATGGAAAAAGAGCATGATTATATCATAAAGGTTTATCCCGGAGGGGATGATACTTTCACGCTTTATGAAGATGACGGCTTTACATATGATTATTGCGAGGGTAAGTGCGCGAAAACCCTGATTGAAATGACTGAATCGGATAATGACAGCTTTATGCTGACAATCAGAAAAAGAGAGGGAGATTACAGCGGCCGCGAGGATAACGGGCATGATATAACAAGAAATTCAATCCCCGAAATAAAGCCTTTGGCACCTGTTGGGGACATTACGGTTGAGATAAACGCAAGAATTTTGAGCGGTGTATATATAAACGGCAATGCTGTTGAATTTGAAAATGACGAGAAGTCCAAAAAGGCATCGTTTATTCTTCCGAAAGAGCTGCACGAACAAGGCGATGTAACATATAAAATCCTTTTGAGATAGAGAAAAAAAGGGGATGTTAAAAAACTCCGGAACGCAAGAAAAGAAGAAAAAAGTAAATGTTACAAGAAATATAAATGTTGTAGTTCGATTTAGCTAAGGCAGAAAAATCAAAAAATATGATTTTTCGTAAAATTATTTCTTTTCTTGCTATCAACAAACTTCGCCCTTGACGTACCCATGTACGCCGTCGGGTATCCCAAAGCTAAAGCTTTGGCTCAGTTTGTTAATTCCAAAGCTTTTTTCCTATCCCCTTCAAAAAAGCAAGGGCTGTTTAAAAAATCAATCGACTTTTTAAACAGCCCCTTTTATTAAACTATAAAAAGTGAACATAGCTGAGAGAATGGGGGATAAATTTGTCATAAAATTGTACAAGCCTTTGGTATAAATGAGCAAAACTATTGACAAGAGCCGTCGGAAATGTTAGAATATAATAGATAAGTTGAAAGTGTATATTTATACAGATGTATACGCATAAATATACAACAATGGCAGTGTGTGACGTGAATTAAGGAGGATGTTTTGTGAGAGCACAGTTGATTTTGGAAAACGGCGAACGTTTTTCGGGTGAAATGTTTGGAGAAATCAAGGATATAGTGGGAGAAGTGGTATTTACAACAGGCATGACGGGTTATCAGGAAACGCTTACCGATCCTTCTTACGCGGGACAGATTGTTACTATGACTTTCCCGTTAATCGGCAATTACGGAATTAATCTTGAGGATATGGAGGCCGATAAAGTCAATCTTACCGCTTTTGTTGTGAGAGAGAAATGCGATTATCCGTCAAATTTCAGAAATGAAATGACTTTGGACGATTTTTTAAAGCAGCAGGGCGTTGTGGGACTGAGCGGAATCGATACAAGAAAATTAACGAAAATATTGAGAAACAGCGGAGTTATGAAGGGTGTTATAGTAAGAGGCGAGCCGACAGACGATGAGGTCAGAGCGCTTCTTTTGTCACTTGATAACTCCGATGTTATTATGAGGACAACTACTCGGGAAAAATACATATTAAACAGGCGCGGAGATAAGCACGTGGCATTTATCGACATGGGCGCAAAGGACGGTATTTTAAGAGAACTGCAAAAAAGAAAATGCAAGATTACGGTATTCCCGGCAAATGCGTCATACGAGGAAATCATGGCGGTAAAGCCGGACTTGGTATTTTTATCGAACGGACCGGGCGATCCGCTGGACGCGCCGGGAACGGTCGATGTTGTAAAAAAGCTTATCGGTAAAATTCCGGTGTGCGGAATATGCATGGGACATCAGGTAATCGGACTGGCTTTGGGCTGCAAAACAGAAAAACTCAAATTCGGACATCACGGCGGGAATCAGCCGGTCAAGGATTTGACTACGGGAAAGGTATATATAACCTCGCAGAATCATAACTACATTGTTTCCGATCTGCCGGACGATGTTTTAGAAACATTTATAAATGTAAATGACGGAACGTGCGAGGGAATAGCGCACAAGACGCTTCCGGTAGAGAGTGTGCAGTTTCACCCCGAGGCGGCACCGGGACCTTTGGACGTGGGATTTTTGTTTGACAGATTTTTGAAGGAGGTGCAATAATATGCCGTTGGATAAATCGATAAAGAAAGTTTTGGTTATAGGCTCGGGACCTATCGTTATAGGTCAGGCGGCAGAGTTCGACTATTCGGGAACGCAAGCCTGTACGGCGATAAAAGAAGAGGGTATTGATGTTGTTCTGGTAAATTCAAACCCTGCAACGATAATGACCGACAGGGGAGTTGCGAGCAGAACGTATATTGAGCCTTTGACGGTTGAATATCTTGAAAAAATCATAGAAAAAGAGCGCCCGGACAGCGTTATTGCGGGAATGGGCGGACAGACAGGATTAAACCTGACCTGTGAGCTTTACGATAAAGGAATACTTGACAAATACGGCGTAAGGGTTATCGGTACGACGATTGATTCGATAAAAGAGGGCGAGGACAGAGAGAGCTTTAAGGAGCTTATGGAGCGCACGCATCAGCCGGTCGCACCGAGTGAGATTGTGACAGATGTTGATTCGGGACTGGACTTTGCCGAAAGAATAGGTTATCCTGTTATCGTGCGCCCGGCATATACTTTGGGCGGAACCGGCGGCGGTATTGCCGAAAATCCGTCCGAGCTTACCGAAATACTTGCTCAAGGGTTGCATCTGAGCCGTGTCGGACAGGTGCTTTTGGAAAAATCGATAAAGGGCTGGAAGGAAATTGAGTTTGAGGTAATCCGTGACGGTGCAGGAAACTGTATTACGGTGTGCAGCATGGAAAATATCGATCCTGTCGGAGTGCATACCGGTGATTCGATAGTTGTGGCACCGGCGCTGACTTTGGCAGACAAGGAATATCAGATGCTCAGAAAAGCGGCTATCGATATAATCAATTCAATTGAGATAAAAGGCGGCTGTAACGTGCAGTTTGCCTTGAATCCCGACAGCTTTGAATATGCAGTTATTGAGATAAATCCGCGTGTGAGCCGCTCATCGGCACTTGCGTCAAAAGCAACGGGGTATCCGATTGCAAAGATTGCGGCAAAAATCGCTTTGGGATATAATCTTGATGAGATAAAGAATGCGGTTACGGGAAAGACGTATGCTTGCTTTGAACCGGCGCTGGATTATGTTGTGGCAAAGATACCGAAGTGGCCGTTTGATAAATTTTTCGGCGCAAAGAGAAATCTCGGCACGAAGATGATGGCAACGGGTGAGATTATGTCGATCGGAAACAGCCTTGAGGCGGCACTTTTAAAGGGTGTACGCTCGCTTGAAATCGGTCAGTTTAACTTGGAGCGCGAAAATGCGAAAAAGATGACTATAGTCGAGCTTAAAAATAAGGTTGTTGTCCCCGATGACGAAAGACTCTTCAACTTGGCGGAGCTTATAAGAAGAAATTACAACATTGAGCGAATAGCGGAAATAACGGGAATGGATATGTTTTTCCTGCATAAGATTAAAAATATTGTTGACGCAGAGGAAGCATTAAAGGAAATAACTATAGACGATATCGACCGCGACACGATGAAACGCTACAAAAAGATGGGATTTTCGGATAAAGGTATGGCGCTTTTGATGGGCTGCACCGAGGACGAAATCAGACAAAAACGTGTTTCCATGGATATTATCCCGGTATATAAGATGGTTGATACCTGTGCCGGAGAATTTGAAGCGGTATCGCCTTATTATTATTCGACTTATGATGAAGAAAACGAGGCGAAACCAAGCGATAATAAAAAGGTCATGGTTATAGGCTCGGGACCTATCAGAATCGGTCAGGGTGTGGAGTTTGACTATTGCAGTGTTCAGAGCGTATTCGCACTCAAAAAATACAATGTTGAAACGATCATAGTAAATAACAACCCCGAAACGGTAAGTACAGACTTTGATATTTCCGATAAGCTTTATTTTGAACCGCTTACCGAGGAGGATGTTTATAATATTATAGAACTGGAAAAGCCGAAAGGCGTGATTTTGCAGTTCGGCGGACAGACGGCGATAAAGCTTGCTAACTTCCTTGCTAAAAAGAATATCCCGATTCTCGGTACACAGCCTAAATATATTGATGAGGCGGAGGATAGAGAAAAGTTTGATGAGCTTTTGGAAAAGCTTGATATCAAGCGTCCGAAAGGAAAGGCTGTATGGACTGTTGAAGAGGGAATAAAGGAAGCGAACCTTTTGGAATATCCGCTTTTGGTAAGACCGTCATACGTTCTCGGCGGACAGGGAATGGAGATTACTCACAATGAGGACGAGCTGGTAAGATACTTAAAAGAAGCATTTCATAAGGATAAGGAAAACCCTGTCCTGATCGACCGATATTTGGGCGGACGTGAAATCGAGGTTGACGCCATATGCGACGGCACGGATGTTTTGATACCGGGCATAATGGAGCATTTGGAGCGCGCCGGGGTTCATTCGGGCGATTCGGTTTCGATATATCCGCCGCAGAATATCGAGCCGGAGATTGTCGAAAAGATAAAGGATGTAACCTATAAAATAGCAATCGAGCTTAAGGTTATAGGTATGATAAATATACAGTTTATCGAGTACAGGCACGACTTGTATATAATTGAGGTTAACCCGAGATCGAGCCGTACCGTTCCTTATATAACCAAGGTTACGAATGTCCCTGTTATAGAGATTGCGACGAGAATAATGCTCGGAGAAAGCTTAAAGAGTATGGGATATGCAACAGGCATTGCACCCGAGACGGGAGCGGTTGCGATAAAGGTGCCTGTATTTTCCACAGAAAAGCTGCCGCAGGTCGAAGTCAGCTTAGGACCTGAAATGAGATCGACAGGTGAGGTTTTGGGAGTCGGAAAGAATTTTTGCGAGGCTATGTACAAAGGCTTTATCGGAGCGGGAACGACAATTCCTCAAAAGGGATCGAGAATTTTTGCCTCGATCAGAGATGTTGATAAGGATAATTTCCTGCCTATGGCGAAAAAGCTTGATGAGATGGGCTGCAAGTTCATATCCACAACAGGTACTGCCGAATTTTTGGAAAAACACGGTATCAGCGTTGAGATATGTAAAAAGGTATCGGAGGGCGTGCCGAATGTTTTGGACGTTATCCGAAGCGGTATGATAGACTTTATAGTAGACATTCCGCAAAAGGGAAATGACCAGAAGAGCGATGGGTTCAAGATCAGACGAACAGCGATCGAGTGCTCGATTTCGATTATGACGTCTTTGGATACGCTTGCCGCATTGGTAGAGGTAATGGAGGAAAAGTATACTCCGGATAAAACCGAGATTATAGCGATTGATGATATAGTTTGACGGAAGATAGGCTGTAGGGGATTGCATTTTGAATCCTTTTTACAGCCTATTATTTGTGTGCGATAAAAAATAACCCATAATTTAAAAAAATATGATGACATTATTATAATTTTGTGGTAAAATAATTATATGTAAGGGAGCGTGATAAAATGAGCGAAGAACATTTTACAATACCGCTGTCATCGGTGGTAGATGAATTTCAATTTGAAAAATTATATACATCAACGGATTATGACGATATTTTGGTGACTTGTGCAGAGGTAAACAGACCGGGATTGCAGATTGTCGGCTTTTTCGATTACTTCGACAATCACCGTTTGCAGATACTCGGAAAGGTTGAATTGACGTATTTATCGCAATTCCCTTATGAAAAACGGTATAACCTGCTAAAACCGCTTTTTTCAAAGAATATTCCTGCAATTATCATAACAAGAGCGATGCAGGCAGGACCGGAGATTATCGAGCTTGCAAAAGAGAACAATGTAACGCTTTTGAGAACGGAGCAGTCAACGTCAAGCCTGATGAGCGCGCTTATCGGTTATCTGAACGTACAGATTGCGCCGAGAATGACGCGCCACGGCGTTTTGGTTGAGGTTTACGGCGAGGGAATACTCATAATGGGTGAGAGCGGAGTCGGAAAAAGCGAAACGGCAATTGAGCTTTTAAAAAGAGGACACAGACTTGTTGCGGACGATGCGGTTGAGATAAAGCGTGTTTCGGATAAAACGCTTGTGGGATCCGCTCCCGATATTATAAGACACTTTGTTGAACTGCGCGGTATCGGAATTATCGACGTAAAGGAGATATTCGGTATCGGTGCGGTTAAGGATACCGAAAGTATTGATCTGATAATACATCTCGAGCCGTGGGTGGAAAATAAGCAGTATGACAGACTGGGAATGGTGGACGAGTATACGAATGTTATGGGCATAAATATACCGAGTCTGACAATTCCGGTAAAGCTCGGAAGAAACCTTGCGGTTATTATCGAGGTTGCGGCTATGAACAACAGACAGAAGAGAATGGGATATAATGCGGCGGTTGAGCTGAATAACAGGCTGATGAAGGAAATGCAGTCGAATATGTAGAGGAAGAAAAAAATTCCAAAGCTTTTTTCTGTTTCCTTAGAGAAATATAAAAAAATTTATATTTTGCTTAAAATAAAAAATGAATAAAGGGAATAATATAAATAAAGATCTATGATTATGGAGTGACTTTATGAATTTTTTTGATGAATTGAAAAGTGTGTGCAAGACGGTTTTAAAAGATGAGCCGATGAGCAGACATACGTCGTTTAGAATCGGCGGTGCCGCGGAGTTTTTCGCTCTTCCCGAAGATGCAGAAGAAATACAAAAAATATTCAAACTCTGCAAAATGCATGATGTGCCGATAACGGTTTTGGGAAACGGCTCAAATGTACTGGTAAGCGATGCGGGAATTGAAGGCGTTGTAATTTCGGTTTCGGATAAAATGTCAAAAATCGGGATAAACGGCGAAAATATCTTTGCGGGAGCCGGTGTGATGCTCTCAAGGCTTGCAAATACGGCTGCGAAAAATTCGCTTTCGGGGTTGGAATTTGCATCGGGAATACCGGGTACTTTGGGCGGTGCAATCGTGATGAATGCCGGTGCGTACGGCGGCGAGATGAAAGATGTCATTGAGGCGGTCGGCGTTATGGATTCTGACGGCAATGTTTTTGAAATACACGCAAAAGACGCCGGGTTCGGCTACAGAACGAGCGTGTTTTCAAAGTATTTGGTTTTGTACGGAAAAATGCGCCTAAAAAAAGGCGACCAAGAAGAGATAAAGGCGAAGATGGCAGAATTAAATGCAAAGCGGAAAGAAAAACAGCCGCTTAATTTCCCGAGTGCCGGAAGTACATTCAAGCGCCCGGAGGGGTATTTTGCAGGAAAGCTGATAGAGGACGCGGGATTAAAAGGCTACAGAGTCGGAGGCGCGCAGGTGTCGGAAAAACATTCGGGATTTGTGGTAAATGCCGGCGGTGCGACGGCAAAAGATGTTAAGGCGCTTATAGAGGATGTCCAAAAAAAAGTGAAGCATGATTTTGGAGTGACGCTTGAGCGTGAAATTAAATATATCGGAAGAGAATGATAAAATCTGCCTTATCCGCTCACAGATAAGGCAGGGGAATTTTACTTACTTGTGAGCAGAAAGGCTGTTTTGGGATATGCAGTTTATAGTAGTTACGGGAATGTCGGGTTCGGGTAAAACCCAGGTGTTGAGATTTTTGGAGGATAAGGGCTTTTTTTGTGTGGACAATATGCCCCCTGTTTTGATAGAGAAATTTGTTGAGATGTCATTTTCGGCAAGCGGAAAATTTGATAAAATCGCATTTGTAATAGACGCGCGTGTAGGTAGTATGATAAATCAGCTCATTGACGATATAAAAAAGCTGCGCGACGGCGGATATGACTGCAAGCTCGTTTTTATAGACGCGGATAACGAGGTTTTGGTAAAGCGGTATAAAGAAACGAGAAAGGCGCACCCGATTCATTCAAAGCTCGGGCTTTTGGGGAGTATTCAGGAGGAGCGCAAGATGCTCGAGGGACTTTATGCCGAGGCGGATTATGTGATAAACACCTCAAATATCACGATTGCAGAGCTGAATAAACAGCTCGATTCGATGTATTACGGTGCGGATCATCATAAAAGCGGCGTGAGGGTGAATGTGTTGGCATTCGGCTTTAAATACGGTGTGCCGCTGGATGCAGATCTGGTGTTTGACGTCAGATGTTTCCCGAATCCGTTTTATATCGAGAATTTGAAAAACAAGACAGGAAACGACAAAGAGGTCAGAGATTATGTTATGAGCTTTGAACAGACGAAAATCTTCTTTGAAAAGCTGACCGATCTGATGTGCTACATGATTCCGCTTTATGTTGAAGAGGGCAAGACGAATATAACAATAGCAATAGGCTGCACGGGAGGAAAGCACCGAAGTGTTACCATCGCAAATGAGCTGGGAAAAGTCATAGAGGATAATGGCTATAGTGTTAATATGATATACAGAGATATATCTCGGGGGGTATAATATATGTGCGGTGTTAAGGTTGCGGCGATAGGCGGCGGAACGGGGCTGTCCATGCTTTTGCGAGGGCTGAAAAATTATACTCATAACGTAACGGCGGTTGTAACTGTGGCGGATGACGGCGGCTCAAGCGGAAGATTAAGAAACGATTTGGGAATGTGCGCACCGGGCGATATAAGAAACTGTATAGGCGCTTTGGCAAACAGCGAATTTCGAGATATCTTAAATTACCGTTTCCCGGAGGGTACGCTAAAAGGTCATTCATTCGGAAATATATGGCTTGCGGCATTAAACGGGATAAGCGGAAGCTTTGAAGAGGCTGTAAAAACAATGAACCGCCAGATGAATGTCGAGGGCGAGGTTATGCCGGTTACAAATGAGAGTGTGAGCCTGAGAGCACATTTAAAAAACGGAGTCGAAATATGCGGCGAAAGCAAGATCGGGCACAGAAGGGCGCTTGTTTCGGCAATTGATAAGGTTGAGATTGTCCCCGAAAGCCCCGAACCGGTGCAGGAGGTAATAGATCGCCTGTCCGATGCCGAGATTATTATTATGGGGCCGGGAAGTCTTTATACAAGCATTATACCTAATCTTTTGGTGGATAAAGTGGTGGATACGATAAAAAACAGCAATGCTGTCAAATTTTATGTGTGCAATGTCATGACTCAGGCGGGAGAAACCGACAATTATACGGCGTCGGAGCATCTTCATGCAATTGAAAAACACTCATATGAGGGGATTGTCGATTATGTTATTGCCAATAAAAAAGAAGTGGACGATGATATTTTAAAAAGGTATGCAAAAGAGGGTGCAATTCCCGTATTGTTGGACGCGGATAACTTTAAGAATAAGAAAACAAAGCTGATAGAGGCGGATTTGCTCTCGGACAGCTCTACATATGTTGAACATGATGCGAATAAGATCGTGCGGCTGATTATGAAGCTTTACGAGGAATCGCGCAAAAAATAATCAATAGTGGTGTGCGAAAGGAGATTAAAAATGTCTTTTTCTTCAGATATTAAAGAAAAGCTTACCGAAATAAAGAAAAAGTGTCCCTTTTGCGACTTGCATGAATTGGCAGGCTTTTTCGGGAGCGCGGCAAAGATTAAAAACGACGGAATAATTCTTGTGACCGAAAACAAAAAAGCGGCAGAGAGGGCGGCGGATATTATATCCGACAGATACGGTAAAAGAACAGAGGTTACACAGAACCAGAATATATATAAAATTGAAATAAAAGATGAGATGCTCAATATGAAACTTTTGAGCGATATTAAGTTTTTTAAAAAGAATATCAGAATCGGGAAAGAATGCTGCAAGGGAGCGTATATCAGAGGTGCGTTTTTAGGCGGCGGCTCTATCACAAATCCCGAAAAAAGCTATCATATGGAGTTTGACTATAAATTCCGCGAACAGGCGGATAAGTTGGAAGAAGTTTTAAAAGAACTCGGAATCGATGCGAAACGTACCGAAAGAAAGGGACATACAGTTATATATGTAAAAGGATATGAGCTTATTGCAGGGATTTTGGGCTGCATGGGAGCAGGTGCTGCGGCAATTGAGATATATAACATATCTGCCGAAAAAGAGATAAGAAACGGTATAAACCGTCAGATGAACTGCGAAAATGCGAATATGGATAAGGTAGCGCAAGCCTATTGCAGACACCTTGCGGCGATTGAGAAAATAGAAAAGCAGATTGGATTTGATAAGCTTCCCGAAACGCTTAGGGAGGCGGCGGAAATAAGAATAAACTACCCCGAGGACAGCTTAAAAGAGCTGGGAGAGCGCTTTAAAAAGCCGATCGGAAAATCGGGAGTAAACCACAGGCTAAACAGGCTTATGGAAATTGCGGAGGGTTTAAAATAACGGAAGAGGTAGAATATGAGCGATTTTGTGCATTTACATACGCATACCGAATACAGTCTTTTGGACGGTGCGGCAACGATTAAAAAGGTTATCGCAAGGGCAAAAGAGCTTGGCATGAAGAGCCTTGCGATAACGGATCACGGTGCAATGTACGGTGTGGTGGATTTCTATAAAGAGGCAAAGGCGAACGGCATTAAGCCGATTATCGGCTGTGAGGTATATGTCGCACCGAGAACGCGATTTGACAAGACTCACGAATATGACTCGAAATACAGTCATCTTATTTTGCTTGCGGAAAATGAGGTTGGATATAAAAACCTGATAAAGGTTGTTTCTGCCGGATTTATAGAGGGCTTTTACTATAAACCGAGAGTGGATTTTGATCTTTTGAAAGCGCACTCCGAGGGGATAATCGTGCTTTCGGCGTGTCTTGCCGGGGAAGTACCCAAAGCAATATTAAACGGAAATTACGAGGGCGCAAAGGAGATTGCCAAAAGATATATCGACGCTTTCGGTAAGGATAATTATTTTATCGAAATTCAGGATCACGGTCTTGCCGATCAGAAACGCAGCAATCCCGAGTTGATACGCTTGGCAAGAGAGCTTGGAGTCGGCTTGGTGGCTACAAATGATATACATTATGTCGAGAAAAAGGATTGGGAGGCACAGGACGTTCTGATGTGTATTCAGATGGACAGAACGGTTGACGATCCCGAAAGAATGAAGTTTGAAACGCAGGAGTTTTACTTAAAATCGGGAGAAGAGATGGAAAATCTTTTCTCATATGTCCCCGAGGCGCTTGAAAATACGGTTAAAATTGCCGAACGCTGCAATGTCGATTTTGATTTTAACACAAGACACCTGCCGTCTTATGCAGTGCCGGACGGAAAAGATCATTTTGAGTATCTGCACGATTTGTGCTATGAGGGATTGACAAAAAAATACAAAAATCCCGATGAAAGCTTGAAAGAACGGCTTGATTATGAGCTTTCGGTTATAAAAAATATGGGATTTGTCGATTATTTCCTGATTGTTTGGGATTTTATTCATTATGCAAAGAATAACGGTGTAATGGTGGGCCCGGGAAGAGGCTCGGCAGCCGGAAGTATTGTCGCATACACGCTTGGCATAACCGAAGTCGATCCGATAAGGTATAATCTGCTCTTTGAGCGTTTTTTAAATCCCGCACGTGTAAGTATGCCGGATATTGATACCGATTTTGAGCCTGAGGGCAGGCAGAAGGTAATAAATTACGTTATAGAAAAGTACGGCGCGGATAAGGTTTCGCAGATTATCACCTTCGGTACAATGAAAGCGCGCCTGGCAATACGCGATGTCGGAAGAGCTTTAAGTATACCGTATTCCGATGTGGATAAGGTGGCAAAGCTTATCCCGGCAGATCCGAAAATGACGATTGACAAGGCGATAAGCGTCAGCAATGAGCTGAAAAGCTTTTATGAAAATGACGCGCGAATAAAAAAGCTGATAGATACGGCAAAGACTCTGGAGGGACTGCCGCGGCATAAATCGACTCATGCGGCAGGCGTTGTTATAACGGAGGAGCCGACGGTAAACTATATCCCGATGCAGACGAATGACGAGGCAGTGACCACGCAGTTTGTAAAGGATACGGTTGAGGAACTCGGGCTTTTGAAAATGGACTTTTTGGGGTTAAAAAACCTCACAATAATTGAAAATGCCTTGAATATCATAGAAAAGACGAGGGGCGAAAAGCCTGATTTTTCCAAAATATCCTATGATATAAAAGATGTCTACGATAACATCGCAACAGGTAATACCGACGGGATATTTCAGATAGAAAGTGCCGGTATGAAAGCATTTATGCAGGAATTGAAACCGATGTCTTTGGAGGATATAACGGCGGGAATCTCTCTTTACCGCCCCGGTCCTATGGATTCGATTCCGACATATATCTATAATAAAAATCACCCGGAGGAGATAACCTACAAGCATCCGCTCTTAAAAGATATTCTGGACGTAACCTACGGCTGTATGGTTTATCAGGAGCAGGTAATGCAGATAGTCCGCACTATGGCGGGGTATTCACTGGGGGACGCGGATCTTTTAAGACGTGTTATAAGCAAGAAAAAGATGGATAAAATGGAGATTGAACGTCAAAACTTTATCTATGGAAAAAAAGATGAAAACGGCAAGCTTATAATAAAAGGGTGCGTAAATAACGGGATTGACGAGAAAACGGCGACCGATATTTTTAATGAGATGTACGATTTTGCCAATTATGCGTTCAATAAATCCCATGCGGCGGCATATGCTTATATAACATATCAGACGGCGTACCTGAAAACCTTTTACCCGATTGAATTTATGGCGTCCCTGATTTCGAGCACGGAGGACGTCAACAAAGCGAATAAGTATATTGTTAATGCGAAAAAAATGGGGATAGAGCTGTATCCGCCCGATATAAATAAGAGTACGGAAAGCTTCAGCGTTGAGGATAATGCAATCCGTTTCGGACTCTCGGCTATAAAGAATGTCGGAAAAGGGTTTATACAACAGCTTGTCGCAGAGCGTGAGCGCGGCGGTCTTTTCACAGGATTTTCCGATTTTATATCGAGAATGATCGATAAGGATATGAATAAGCGCTCGGTGGAAAGCCTTATAATGTGCGGTGCGTTTGATTCGTTCGGAATAAAAAGAGCGCAGATTATGGAGGTATACGAGGACGTTATAGATTCCGAGGGTATGCAGAAAAAAGGCAATCTTGCAGGGCAGTTCAGCCTGTTTGATGACGATGTGCCGACGGAAATTACATTCCCCGAAAAAGAGGAGTTCCCGAAAAAGAAGCTTTTGGCAATGGAAAAAGAAACGATCGGAATGTATCTTTCGGGACACCCTCTGGACGAGTACAGCGAGAAGATAGAGAAGATAACAAAGTATAATATCGGTACGGTTATCGGCGCCGTCGAAAAAGACGAAGAGGGCAATGTGAAAATTATCGATAATTCGATATATGACGGAATGTTTATACGCCTTTGCGGAATTATCGATTCCAGAAAAAACAAGACTACAAGAAACAATTCGCAGATGGCATTTGTTACCTTAAATGATATGTATGCGTCGATTGAAGTGCTTGTCTTTCCTAAAGTGCTGATGAATTATTCATCGCTCCTGCAGGAGGGAGATATTGTACTGATTGAGGGAAAGCTCAGTATGCGCGAGGACGAAGAACCAAAGCTTTTGTGCGAAAATGTATATCCGTTTGAAGGCTTTGAGGCACATCCGAAAAATATCTATATAAAGCTTGCCGAAAAGGATACATCTGCAATTTCGCGCCTGAAAAACTATGCAAGGGATCATAAAGGCGGCGTGAATGTGTGCTTTTATATAGAATCCACAAAGGAGAGATTTAATGTCCCCGAAATGATGCGCTTGGACGGGAAAAGAGCGTGTATCGAGGGCTTGGAGGAGATGTTCGGCAAGGATTGTGTAAAGGCGGTTTACTGATACGACAATATTTTTTCCAAAAAACACATAAAATTTAAAAATATGCTTGATTTTTTTAAAGAAATGATGTAAAATATTGTATGTATACCTTTAAGAAAGAAGGGAAATAATGGAAAATGAAAATCTGCTCAACGACTATATAGTTATAAAGGCTCTTGAGGACGGAGTGACTATAATGGGTCTGACAAGAGGTACAAGTACCAGGTTTCATCATACCGAAAAGCTTGATGAAGGGGAAGTCTATATAGCACAGTTTACCGAAACTACCTCTGCTATAAAGGTAAAGGGTAATTCGATGATTTACACAAAGCACGGCGAAATAAAAGCCGGGAAAAACTAGGAGAAGATTTTATGTGGACTGTTGTATATATGTCTCAGACATTTGAAGAGGCGCAAAAGATAAGAAAGCTTCTCGAGGACAGGGATATAATAGTAAAAAACAAAAGAGTAAATAATTCCGAGACGGACGAGTGCTATTTTGAGATACTCGTTCCTTCAAAAGAAGTACCGCAGGCACACAGCCTGATAATTGACGCGGAATTATAATAAATACCATGGAAAGGGATGGGCATATAAATGGAGAATAAGGTTAAAAAAATCGGTGTATTGACAAGCGGCGGAGATTCGCCCGGAATGAATGCCGCAATACGTGCGGTTGTCAGAACCGCTATATATCACGGAGTTGAAGTAGTAGGTATACAGCACGGTTATCACGGACTCTTAAACGAGGAATTCATGGAAATGGACGCAAGAAGCGTCGGTGAAACACTGCAAAAGGGCGGCACGATTCTGCAAACGGCAAGATGTCTTGAATTTAAGGAATGGGACGGCGTTTTAAAGGGTGCGGAAATTGCCAAAAAGCATGGAATTGACGGACTTATCGTAATAGGCGGAGACGGATCTTTCCGCGGAGCAAGAGATCTGACACGTGCAGGCTTGCCGACAATTGCAATGCCGGGAACGATTGATAACGATATTGCCTGCAGTGATTACACTGTAGGGTTTGATACTTGTTTAAATACCGTAAAGGACGCAATCGATAAATTAAGAGATACATCATCGAGTCATGACAGATGCTCATTGGTTGAAGTTATGGGAAGAAATGCGGGATATATTGCAATTTATGCGGCAATTGCGTGCGGTGCTGAGGTTGTATTGATCCCCGAGAGAAAGTTTGATTTTGACAATGACATCATTTCACCGATCTTAGACGGTAAAGCACGCGGCAAAAAGCACAGCATTGTTATCGTTGCAGAGGGTATCGGCGGAGTACATGAAATGGCAAAAGAGATTGAAAAAGCAACCGGAATCGAGTCGAGAGCAACGGTTATTGGACACGTTCAGAGAGGCGGAAGCCCGACAATCCGCGACAGAGTGGTTGCAAGCCAGATGGGTTCTAAGTCGGTTGAGCTGCTCTTGGAGGGCAAGTCGAACAGAATTGTCTGCATGAGAGATGACCATATCACCGATGTTGACATTGAGGACGGCTTGAACATGAAGAAAGATGTTCCGCAGGATTTGATTGATTTGGCTAAAAAATTAAGTGTATGATAAAAATGAGGAGCCGCAGCGGATTTCGCTTAAGGCTCCTTTTAAGTTGGGAGATGTTTTTTTGGTGTATATTTCAGAAACAGAGATAACCGTTCGCTATGCGGAAACAGACAGAATGGGCATTGTGCATCATTCGAGATATTATCCGTGGTTCGAGGTAGCACGCGGGGATTTTATAAAGAAGTTCGGCATAAAATACAGCGAGATGGAGGAAATGGGGATTTTAATGCCACTGACCGAAACTCATGCGAAGTATATCCGCGGTGTGACGTATGAGGACGAAGTGATTGTAACCTGCAAATTGGTGAATTTAGGTGTTGCAAAATGCACATTTGAATATGAAGTGATAAAAAAAGATGATGGAATGATTGTTACAAAAGGAAGTACGGTGCATGGGTTCGTTGATAAGGATTTTGTCCCGATGAATCTTAAGAAGAAGCACTATGATATATGGAAGAAAATGGCGGATTTAATGGAAAAGTAAGAAAGGTTCGGTTTGAACTTTTTACAGCTATAATAAGGAGGACAGCGAATGAAAATAACGGTACTTGACGCAGGGACTTTGGGAAATGACGTGGATTTGTCGGTTATCACCGATTTGGGCGATGCCGAACTGTTTGAAAAGACAGCGGAAGATGAGGCGGCAGAGAGGATAAAAGACTCGGAAGTGGTTATTTTAAATAAGGTCAAATTAAATGAAAACAATTTGCGTAATGCGGATAAATTAAAGCTGATATGCATTACCGCTACGGGATTTGATAATGTTGATGTGGAGTATTGCCGCAAAAAGGGGATAGCGGTCTGCAATGTGTGCGGATATTCGACCGATTCTGTTGCACAGCTCACTGTTTTAACCGCACTGGCGCTTGTTATGCATTTAGAGGAATATGACAGATTTGTAAAATCGGGAGAATATACCAAAAGCGGTATGCATAACAGGCTTTCGCCGGCATTTCATGAGGTAAGCTCGATGACATGGGGAATTGTCGGATACGGAAATATCGGTAGAAAGGTCGCACTCTCGGCGAAAGCTTTGGGAGCAAAGGTGCTTGCCTATAAAAGAACGCCTGTTTCGGACGCGGAATGTGTTGATTTGGACACATTGTGCGAAAAATCCGATATAATCACAATCCATCTGCCGCTTACCGAGGATACGCGGGAGATTATCGGCAAAAGAGAGATTGAGCTGATGAAAAAAAGCGCGGTTGTAGTGAATATGGCAAGAGGTGCGGTAATAGATGAAAAAGCTTTTGCCGATGCGGTTAAATGCAATAGAATAGGCGGTTTTGCAACGGATGTGTACAGTGTCGAGCCGATGGAAAAGGACAGTCCGTATACGGAAATCCTAAACGGCAAAAATGTGATATTTACACCGCATATGGCATGGGGAGCGTATGAGGCGAGAATGAGATGTTTAGAAGAAATACGCGAAAATATAAAGGCATTTTATGCAGGAGAAAAAAGAAACAGGGTAGACTGAAAAAAACAGGAATAAAATTAAGCGGGAAACAGTACAATAGAGATATAAATGTATACGCCGAATGCGGCGGAAAGGACGAAATCCATGAAGAAATTTATATCTTTACTATGTACTGTTTCTTTACTTTTTTCGATGACAACGGCTTTTGCAGAAGCACCCGAAGTCAGTGCAAAATCTATGATTCTGATGGAGGCATCGACGGGGCAGATTCTGGCGGAGAATAATGCAGATGAGCGTCTGCCTATAGCGAGTGTTACGAAAATCATGACGCTTTTGATTTTAATGGAGAATCTGGACTCGGGAAAGATTAAGCTTGACGATACGGTAAGCGTGAGCGAAAATGCCATGAGCATGGGCGGCTCGACTATGTTTTTGGAGTCGGGGGAAGAGCTTTCTCTGGACGAAATAATAAAGGGTATTGCTGTTGCATCGGCAAATGACGGCTGCATTGCTGCGGCGGAATTTTTGTCGGGAGATGAGGCAAGCTTTATTGCTTTGATGAATGAGCGCGCAAAAGAGCTCGGAATGGAGAATACGCAGTTTAAAAATACGAACGGATTGGACGAAGAAGGGCATTTTTCCTCGGCAAGAGATGTGGCGATTATGTCGAGAGAACTCATACGGCATGAGAAAATATTTGATTACACGACAATCTGGACGGGAAAAATGCATAATGATAAATTTGATTTATCCAATACAAATAAGCTGATACGCTTTTATCATGGGGCAAACGGGTTAAAGACCGGCTCGACATCACAGGCAGGGTGCTGTCTTTCGGCAACGGCAAAGCGCAACGGAATGCAGCTTATTGCGGTGGTTTTGGGCGCACCCAATTCAAAAGAGCGGTTTGCCGGTGCGCGAAAGCTTTTGGACTACGGCTTTGCAAATTATGCGGTATATACACCGCAGGAAACGGAGAGTGTGAGCGTTAAAAAAGGGAAGAAGGATACGGTGAGCGTAAAGCTTGCCGACGGTGCCGGGATTTTGATCGGGAAGGGCAATGAGGAAAAAGTGGAAGAAGTAAGAGAGGTGCCGGAGGAGATCGCAGCGCCTATTGCGGAAAATGACAAGGTAGGAATTGTAAAATTCTGCATTGACGGTGAAACTGTGGCGGAGCGTGATATTTTGGCGGCGGAAAGTGTGGCTAAAAAAGGAATTTGCGAAATGTTTCTGGACATTTTAAAGGGATTTATAAGAGTATAGGATTTATTTATAGCACGTATTGAAAAAGCGTTCAATATGTGCTATAATTGTTTTAGAGGTGAAAAACATGGAATTATATGAAAAAACGATAGAATCAAAAGAAGTTTATAAAGGGAAGATATTTACACTCAAAAGAGATGTTGTAGAATTGCCGAACGGGAAAACAACCGAGCGTGATGTGGTATCACACCACGGCGGGGTGGGCGTTATAGCGATGACGGCAGACGGGAAAATCCCGACGGTGCGCCAGTACAGAAAGGGGATTGAGAGAATAAGCTTAGAGATTCCGGCAGGAAAGCTGGAGCAGGGGGAGGATCCTTTAGAGTGCGGAAAACGTGAACTGAAAGAGGAAACGGGATTTTCGGCAAAAGAGTTTTCGCTTATTACAAAAATTGCGCCGACGCCTGCTTATTGCAGCGAAATTATATATATTTACGAGGCGAAGGAGCTTATAGTGAAGGAGCAAAAGCTTGATGAAGATGAATTTTTAAATGTGGAATATTACACGCTGGACGAGTTGTACGAAATGATTCTTTCGGGGGAAATAATTGACGCAAAGACAATTGTGGCGGTGATGTATCTGTATAAAAAGGGAGAGTAAATTTTATTTTACTCTCTTTTTTTAAACTCGCTCGGAGTACAGCCGCAAATTTTTTTAAATACTCTGCAAAAATATGCGGTATCTTCAAAATTTAAGGTTTCGGCAATCTGAGAGAGCGGCATGATGTCGCTTTTTAAAAATTTTTTAGCCAGCTCTATTTTAGCACGAGAGCGGTATTGGGCGGGGCTCATTCCCGAATATTCCCTAAAAAGCCGCCTGAATGTACAAGGACTTACATAACACATTCCTGCGATTTCTTCAATGGAAAGATCTTGATTTATATTTTTTTCCATATATTCGATTCCTGCTGCTATACTTCTGAATTTATGAGATATGTTTTTCTTGTGGTGTGCATTGCTCAAAAATGCCAGAATGGAATATAGCTCGGATTTTAAAAGCGGATAAGAGATTATCGGTGAGGAATATAGCGCCGCCATTTTCTCTATCTGTTTTTTTATTTCAAGCGGAGTTTCATTTTCGAGTACCGTAACCGAGTGCGCGCTGCAAAACGGAGCATTATGCATTTTGGTGCAAAATTCTATAAGGATTGTGGCGGGCGGTGTTTGAGAATTGATAAATCTGGTTTTGTACTCCGAGTGCTGCGGAATATATATCAGACTGTTTTTTAAAACGCGAAGTTCTGTTTTGTCGGGAAAGGTGTAGATTGCGTCGCAGTTTGCAAAATACAGGAGTGCGCTTGTTTTTCTCGGTGCACCGATTGTACTGAAAAAATCGCCGTCCTGCCAGTTCTGATTCATTACAAACAGATCGTCAAGATCATAATCTGCCTGATACAGTTCATTAAAATCAAGATATTGCATATATTTCACCTCAGCTTAATTATACCGTATTATAAAAAGATTTGTCAAGAAAAAATGCGCGAAAAGTGCAATTAATTGCGTTTTTATTACATTGAAAATAAGATAAAATAATGAGATAATGGAAAAACAAGGGGATAGAAAAAACGGATATTTTTTATGCCCCTAAAACGGTATATAAAAGGAGGAACAAAAAATGGGAAAAATAAACGTTACGGTATGGAATGAATATATCCATGAAAGAGAGGAGGAGAGAATTGCAAAGGTGTACCCTAAAGGAATACACGGCGCTATTGCCGAAATGCTCGGAAAAGACGGCGAATATAATATAAGGTGCGCTACTCTGGATATGCCCGAGCATGGGCTTAGCGATGAGGTTTTGGATAATACCGATGTTTTGATATGGTGGGGGCATTTGGCGCACCATAAGGTGTCGGAGGAGGTTGCGGAAAAGGTTAAATCACGCGTTTTGGACGGAATGGGATTGATTGTTCTTCATTCGGGGCACCTTTGCAAACCGTTTGTAAAGCTTATGGGGACGGTGTGCCGTTCAAAATGGCGTGAGAATGATGAAAGGGAAAGAATTTGGGTTATTGAGCCGGCACACCCGATTGCAAGAAATCTTCCCGAGTGTATTGTACTCGAACAGGAGGAAACATACGGCGAACGGTTTGAGATACCGACACCGGACGAGTTGGTATTTATAAGCTGGTTTTCGGGCGGAGAAGTATTTCGCAGCGGCTGCTGCTATAAGCGCGGTTTGGGAAAAATTTTCTATTTCAGACCGGGACATGAAGAGTATCCGACATTCTACAGAGAGGATATCACACAGGTATTGAAAAATGCAATAGATTGGGCAAAGCCGTCAAACGGTCCGAAACCGACTTTGGGGCATTTTGAGGCTTTGGAAAATGTAGCCGACAAATTTGAGGGCGTGTCGGAGGATGTGCGGACTCATAAAAATTTATATAAGTAAAAAAGGCGGAGTGAGTTATTATGGAAAATAAAAAAATAGGAATTATCGGAGTCGGAGGAATTGCAAATTCAGTGCATATTCCGGGTATTGAAAAGTGCAGCGGAGCGGAAATTTACGCTATATGCGATATAAATAAAGATACGCTCAAAAGCGTTGTGGATAGGCTGGGGATCCCGGAGAATTTGCGTTTTTGCGATTATCGTGAGCTTATCGGGTGCCCGGAGGTGGACGCGGTTGAGATTTGCACCCCGAATTATCTGCACGTTGAAATGGCGCTTGCGGCGGCAGCGGCAAAAAAGCCGTTTAACATGGAAAAACCGCTCTCAATATCAATGGATACGGCAATAGCATTAGAAGAGAAAATGAAAAGCGATTTTGTCCCGAATATGATGTGCTTTTCCTACAGATTTAAGCCTGCCGTACGTTATGCGAAGTGGATACTGGATCGCGGAATGATCGGCGATATTGTAAATGTTAATGTGGAATATTTAAAATCAAGCGCATTTTGGGAGGGCAGACGCCTTGACTGGCGGTTTGTGAAAGAATACGCGGGAACGGGTGTTTTAGGCGATCTGGGCGTGCATCTTATCGATATGGCAGAGTTTTTGCTGGGTAACATAAAAGAAGTTTCAGCAACGACCGAGATTATCGTAAAAAACAGAAAAAAGCTTGACAGTGAAGAAATCGGAGAGGTGACGACCGACGATTATTGCAGCTTTCTGGCAAATTTTGAGAATAATATAAAAGGGACATTTCTTATTACAAGATGTGCGCTGGGCCATGCAAATACCATAAAATACGATATATACGGAACAAAGGGAGTTATTTCGTTTGATCTGGATCACCCGGAGGTACTCGGTGTGTGCGTAGGTGAGGTTGACAGAATGTCCGAGGCGCTTCATACGGTAAATGTTCCGCATAGATTTTATGTGGAGCAGGAGCAGACTTTTGCGGATATGATAAATGGAAAAGAATGTGAATATCTGCCGACATTAAAAGACGGGTTCAGAAGTCAGCGGATTTTAGATGCACTTCTCTTATCCGATTCGGAAAGGAAATGGATCAGTATTTGAGCGGAAAATACGGAGAAAAATAAAAAAATTAAAAAAATTAAAAAAAACACTTGACAAATTGGCTTTTATGAGTTATTATAATAATGTACTTACATTCACGCGGAAACAGGACATGGTTGCGAGCAATTGCGCTGTGCCCTGTTTTCCACTTTTATGTGGTATGTATAGAATAAAAGGATAAAAATAATATGCTCCCGAAAACAGATCTCTGTTCGGGGGCATATTATTTTTCGGAATTTGAGAGTATTAAAAAACACCGCCTACCGTTTATCTTTTTTTGAGATGATGTACGCCGTCGGGTAAGCCAAAGCTTTGGCTCGATTTATTAATTCCCAAGCTTTTTTCTTATCCCTTCCCTAAAAAAACAAAAGCTGTTAAAAAATCAATTGATTTTTTAACAGCTTTTTTGGCGACCCGGATGGGGTTCGAACCCACGACCTCTAGCGTGACAGGCTAGCGTTCTAACCAGCTGAACTACCGGGCCAATTGCTAATATATTATATAATATTGAGTCGGTTTTGTCAATAGTCTTTTTTGATGAATTGGCAGTTTTGGTGAAATTATAATTCTTTTTTTGGCAAGGTGTGTCTGTTTTTGGTGAATTGTTATATCGAAAAAACGCAGAAAACTTGACTTATTTAATTATATATGATAAAATATTGAAAATACGAGAGATATTTTTTTTAGAAAAGAGGAAAGTTAAATGGCAAAAAAGAGAAAATGGGGAGACAGAAAAGATGGTGTACTGCTTAGAGATGTTGACTCAATGCATTTTATTATGCCGATTATATACCCGAACAGATGTGATAATGAGGCTTTTATATCGGAGAGAATCGATCTTACGAATATAGATGCTTATCTTGCAAAAAAGAATGAAAACAATACCGAATATAAGTACAATTTGTTTCAGATTATCGTTACGGCAATCTTAAAGACGGTAACGCTGCGGCCAAAGCTGAACAGATTTATTGCAAATAAGAATATGTATCAGAGAAACGAAATATCGGCGGCTTTTGTGGTAAAAAAGATTTTTGCCGATGATGCGGGTGAGGGGCTGGCGTTTATCCATTCAAAAGAAACCGATACGATAGATACCGTACATAATGAAATTTACCGCCAGGTATCATATTGCCGAAAAGAAGGGGAGAGGGACGCGTCGAGCGAAAAAATGGATATGTTTAATAAGATGCCGCGCGCTTTGTCAAAATTTTTGGTGGGACTGGTCTGCATACTCGACCGTCACGGAAAGGTGCCCGCATCGCTTATAAAAACGGATCCGTACTATTCTTCGGCGGTTTTAACCAATTTAGGCTCGATAAAGTTACATTCGGGTTATCATCATCTGACAAACTGGGGGACAAATTCTCTCTTTGTTGTTGTCGGAGAAAAGAAGAAACGTTCGTTTTATGATGACGCCGGCAATGTTTCGATGCGCGACAGCATAGATATGGGAGTTACCGTAGATGAGAGAATTGCCGACGGATATTATTTCTCAAAGAGTATACGTCTTTTGAAAAAGCTTTTGGAAAATCCGGAACTTTTGGAAAAGGAATTAAAAGAAGAGGTGGAATATTAAAATGGAAACTGCAACCGTAAAAAACCCGTGGGAGAATCATTTGGGAGATGTGCCGATGCATCTTAAATATTTTGAAGGATCTATGTTTGAGGCTGTGGAAAAGACGGCAAAAGCACACCCCGATAATATCGCGTTCGATTTTATGGGAAGATCCACAACATATTCAAAAATGGTGGAGGAAATAAGAAACTGCGCAAAATCATTAAAGACAATCGGTGTGCGCGAGGGCGATAAGGTAACTATCGCAATGCCGAACTGTCCGCAGGCTTTATATATGTTTTATGCCGTAAATTTGGTGGGCGGTATCGCAAATATGATACACCCTCTTTCGGCTGAAAAGGAAATTGAGTTCTATTTGAACGAATCGCAGAGCGTTACGGCGATAACACTGGATCAGTTCTACGGAAAATTTGAGAATATCAGACAGAACACAAAGGTTGTAAATATAATTATCGCAAGCGTAAAAGATGAGCTATCAAAGCCGATAAAGGCAGGGTATATGCTCACAGAGGGCAGAAAAATTCAAAAAATTCCGTCCGATGCGCCGATTATCCGCTGGAAAGATTTTATGAAGCTCGGCAAACATTGTTTTTATAATTACAGCGTCAAAAGACGCGCCGATGATCCGGCGGTGATCCTTTATTCGGGCGGAACTACCGGGACGACCAAGGGGATTGTCCTTACCAATAAAAATTTTAACGCTTTGGGCCAGCAGGTTATCGCGGCAAATCCGATGTTTCGTGTAGGAGATAAGATGCTTGCGGCGATGCCTTTGTTTCACGGGTTCGGATTGGGCGTATGCATACATACAATGCTCTCGCAGGGAGGACGCTGCATACTTGTTCCGCGCTTTACCGCAAAAAGCTATGCAAAGCTGATGATTAAGTATAAATGCAATTTTATTGCGGGTGTGCCGACATTATATGAGGCGCTGCTACAGCTGCCGTCTATGGAGGGTGCGGATTTAAGAGCGTTAAAAGGAGTATTTTCGGGCGGTGATTCGCTTTCGGTCGAGCTTAAAAAGAAGTTCGACAAATTCCTGTACGATCACAATTGCATGATCCAGGTAAGAGAGGGGTACGGAACGACCGAAACGGTTACGGCGTGCTGTCTGACACCGCCGCATATGTTTAAAAACGGCAGTATCGGTGTGCCGTTTCCCGATACATATATAAAAATCGTAAAACCCGATACCGATGAGGAACTCCCATACGGCGAGGAGGGCGAAATTTTACTGGCGGGACCTACCGTTATGAAAGAATACATGAATCACCCGGAGGAAACCGCAAAGACCTTGAGAAAACACGCCGACGGGCTGACATGGGTATACACCGGGGATCTCGGATTTATGGATAATGAGGGGTTTATCTATTTTAAAGGAAGAGCAAAGAGAATGATTATTTCCTCGGGGTACAATATTTACCCGGGACAGATAGAAAATATCCTTGATGCGAATGAATATGTGCAGATGAGCTGTGTTATCGGTGTGCCGGATATATATAAAATGCAGAAGGTGAAGGCTTTTGTAAAGCTTGTACCGGGAGTTGAGCCGGACGATGAAACAAAAGAAAAGCTTATGTCATATTGCAGAAAGCATATTGCCAAATATGCGATGCCGTACGATATTGAATTTAAGGAGGATATGCCTAAAACCTTAGTCGGAAAAGTGGCATACAGAATTTTGGAGGAAGAAGAGCTGGAAAAGATCAAGTCGGAAGCAGTATAAAATAAGGGGATGTTAAAAAACTCCGGAACGCAAGAAAAGAAAAATTATTTCTTTTCTTGCTATCAACAAACTTCGCCCTCGGCGTACCTATGTACGCGGTCGGGTACCCCAAAGCTAAAGCTTTGGCTCAGTTTGTTAATTCCAAAGCTTTTTTTCTATCCCCTCCCTAAAAAATAAAGGTTGTTAAAAAATTTTAACGGTTTTTTGCCGCAAAATAAGCTTGAAAGGACAAAAATATGGAAAAAATGTATTTCGGGACTTCGTATTATCCCGAGCACACAGAAAAAGAGCAGATAGAAAAAGATATAGAGCTGATGAAAAATGCCGGCTTGAATGTCATAAGAACGGGCGAATTTGCATGGTCGAAGATTCAGCCGCAAGAAGGAGTATGGGATTTTTCGTGGCTTGATGAAGTGATAGAAAAAATGGCTCAAAGCGGTATCGAAACGATTATCGGAACGCCGACAGCCGTACCGCCCAAGTGGCTTATCGATAAACACCCCGAGGTGTGCCAGACTATGGCGGACGGCAGAAACCGCGGATACGGCGCAAGAAGAAATGCTTGTGTGAATAATCCCGAATATTTAAAATACAGCGCAGAAATAACTAAAAAAATTGCGGAGCATTATAAGGATAATAAAAACGTTATAGCTTACCAGATCGACAATGAGCTTATGGCGGAAGAGCCGTACTGTTATTGCGGAGTCTGCCGAAAGAAATTTCGGGATAAGATGAAAGAAAAATACGGCAGTATAGAAACGCTCAACAAGAAATGGGGCTTGGGGTTCTGGAGCCTTGATTTCCCGTCATGGGAGTCGGTAGAGATACCCAAAAAGGACAGACAGCCGTCGGCATTAAAGAATTATTATGAATTTACCTCAGATTGCTATGTGGATTTTGCTCACAATATGGCAGATATAATAAGGGCGGTTGACAGTACCAAAATTATAACGCACAATATCTGCTCGGGCGGATTTTTGTTCAAGATGGATCTGAAAAAGCTGTTTGATAAGCTTGATGTTACATCGTTTGATTCGTATCCGCTGACCTGGAGCTTGGCAAGAGAGTATGGGAAACAGGATAAAGAGCCGTTTGAGCCGTCAGAGGCGAGATTTGCGTCAGCGCTTACGCGCTCATATAAGCATGAGCATTTTTGGATAACCGAAGAACAGACACCGTTTTTGCGGGATAAGAAGAAATTTGAGCTTTTAAGTATGCTTGAAACAGCCGAGGGCGCAAGAATGCACTGTGTATTTGAATGGCGAAAGCTTCCGTTCGGTGCAGAGCAGGGGCACCCGTCGATTTTATCGTACGATTCGGTGCCGCGGACTGCATATGATATTTTAAAGAATACGGTCGGAAAATTAAAGGCGCTTGAAGTTGCGGACGATGCTATGCCGAAAGCGGACGTTGCGATTATCCGCGATTTTCGCTGTGATCTTGCGTATATGGCATATAACCACTCGCCGAAAAGCTTTGATTATCTTTTGCTTATCTATGAATTTTACAGAGCTGTCGTAAACAGCGGTGTAAATTGCGATATTATAATGCCGGAGGACGATTTTTCAAAGTATAAGCTTGTAATCGCGCCGGCGCAGAAAGTGATTGACCGAAAAAGAGCCGATAAAATCACAGAATATGTAAAATCGGGCGGAAATTGCATCTCAACAATATTTTCTGCGCTGACAAATGACGATAATGTTATGCACATGAAAACCGCGCCGTGCTTTCTTGATGACCTGTTCGGCATAGAAGTGGAAGATACGGTATACAATGTTTCGGAGCCGATAGAGGCACAGAGCTGTCGGATAAGCGTAGGGTACGATTTTGTGAATACAAAGGGTGCAGGCATACGGGAGCGGATTTTTGATGATTTGCCGCTTTTGACGGAGAATCAGTACGGCAAGGGCACGGCATATTATTTTGCGGCATTGCCGGATAAAGAGGCTTTGAAAAACATGCTTGGCAAAATAATAAAATCAAGCGGTGTTTGCATTGAATTTGAGTACGATAACGACAAAATTCAAATCGTGAAGAATGTTTCAGGTGATGATACATGGTATTATATAGTTAATTTCGATAGAGCGGAACAGAGAATAAGGATCGGCTGCCGTTATGAAAACATCGAAACAAAAGATGTTGTTACGGGCGATATTTGTGTCGGCGGTGAGTCGGCAATTGTTTTAAAAGGTATTTAAAAAGCATAGGGGATGTTAAAAAACTCCGGAACGCAAGAAAAGAAGAAAAAAGTAAATGTTACAAGAAATATAAATATTGTAGTTCGATTTAGCTAAGGCAGAAAAATCAAAAAAATATGATTTTTCGTAAAATTATTTCTTTTCTTGCTATCAACAAACTGAGCCACTCGATCGTCGAAACAAGCAACATATATTGAACCGTAAATTGAAAATTCACGATTCAATCATTACGCTGTTTCGCCTCTTTCCCAAAAACCTTTGGTTTTCGGGAGCCCTATTGATGTACGCCGTCGGGTAACCCAAAAACAAAGTTTTGGCTCAGTTTGTTAATTCCAAAGCTTTTTTCCTATCCCCTTCAAAAAAGCAATGGCTGTTTAAAAAATCAATCGACTTTTTAAACAGCCTCTTTTTGTATGCAATAAACTGCACAAAAAAATATTTGAATTTTTTGTGATTATTTTGTAAAATATTCTTGCTATTCAAAGGAATATGTGATATAATTTATTTATCGATTGATAAATAAAATGTGAAGAGGTGACCGAATGCGAAATCCGGCATATAAAGAAGAAAAAAAGAAAGAAATTATGGAGAAATGTTATGAGTGCTACTGCGAAAACGGTCTGCGCGATACCGGCATAAAGGAGCTGGGGAAATATTGCGGAATGACAAGCGCAAACCTTTATGCATATTTTGATAATGTTGACGATCTGATTATACAGTCGACCGAGTATTGTATGTCTAAGGTGGAGGACGATTTCATGGCGCTTGCACCCAAAAATCCGCAGGATATACTGCGGTTTATAGACGAGATACCGTACTGGACGGCGCAAAAGCACGGCAAAAAATATCGGCTGATGTATCAGGTGTATACACACCCGAAGTATATGGAGTACGGACATAAATTTGTCGCGGGCGTGAGCAAGAGGTATACGGAGTATGCCAAAAAGCTTTCTTTGCAGCTTGGCTTGCCTGTTGATATTCTTTCGGGATTTATATTCATATTTGTCCGCGCAGCGGTACATTATGCGCTTTTTGAAGACGAATACTATCTGAAAATGCAAATGGAAGCACTTAAAATTTCAGTGTTCTCCGTTTTGGAAAAAATAAAAAAAGAAGGGATTGACGGGAAATGAAAGCGAAAAGATTTTGGAGCGTAATTGTTACGGTTTGTATGCTGGTGCCGCTTATATTTACCGTTCCTGCGTCTGCGGCGACGGAATGGGAATACGAAGTAAGCGTGACTGTCAGCCATGCAAAGGGCGGCGAGTGTAAGAAAGGCAATGCGATAAACGTAAAACTTACATTTGACGGCAATGATGAGGAACAAAAGCTGCAAAATACCGGGACAAAGGGCGGGCGTGCGTATGCAAAGTTTAAAACCACAAGAGCACCGTGGACGCTTGACCGTGTAGAGTTTGCAAACAGCACGAAAGACAGCTTGTGGATATATCGAATCTATATAGATGTGAACAAGTCCGGAAGAAGCAATACGAAAAGGCTTTTGGACCACTATCCGGGCGACAAGAACAACAATAAAAGCGGTATGCCGATCGATCAGGACGACGGCGGACCGAAAATGTATGCCGTAAGATTTAACCCGGGCAGAACAATTTACAATATGGATAACTTTGTGGATATGTTCCAGACGGAGTTTTATCTTGATCCCAAAGGCGAGAGCGGAACGCTAAGGCGAGAGTGGAGCGGTAAGATTTCGGACGATTATACCGATGTTATAGGCTCAAATCCGTATTACTGCATGGATCTTAGCGACGCGCCGACTCTGGATATAGGCGTTTACGGTATAAAGGGTGATAAGTCCAAAGTGAGCAAAACTGAACTTGAGAAAAACGGCGTGAAGTTTTTGGATAGAGGATATGAAGTCGATAAAGCAAAGCTGACGGAATATATGAACAAAAATAACATTAATGCACTCTATATTGATGTCAACATTGATTTTCCTGTCGGCAGCACAAGGGGAAGCTTCGGAATGGGGACAGAGACTTCTTTCTTCAGAAAAGCGTTTTCTATAGAAAGTGTGAATTTCGGAGGTTATCATTTTAATGCCGGTAAGGATAACTATTTTTACAACAACTCAAGAGTGAAATTGATAACTGTAACGGGAAATATCAAAACGAGCGATAATTACAAAAATTTTGAAAATCTGGGAAAGGTAAATACGAAAATCCTGTTTGACCGCGCTTACATCAAAACAAACAACGGCGCAGAGCTTGACGCGGTTGATATGTCGGGAAATAAGACAAAGAGCGCTGCGGTCAAAAACGGAAAATCATTTGATTTGGTTTTCCCGTATCCTGCCGGGACGGATTCGGAAAATTCCGGTATAACGCTTGTATTTGAAAATGCAGTATTGTCCGGACTGGGCGAAGAGTATAAGCTTTGGGACGAACAGCACAAGAGGCTCGGTTTTGCAAACCAGGATAATTTCGAGGGGTATCTCTCGTCGGTACATAAAATAGACGCAAAGGAGCCAACGGTTAATCTTGTGCCGGCAAGCGGTGTTGATTTGAATAAGTGGAACAAAACAGTGACATTTTCATCAACCGCGAGCGAGGATATTTACGCATATCTTTCAAATGACGGCGGACGTACGCAAGGGTTCTACACAATGCGCCTGACAGACGGTACAAATTCGCCGAGTATTTATAAATATAATTATACGGAGCAGAATAAAGGAACTGCCGCAACATCGCAGACAGTACCAGCTCTGAAAAATTATACGAATCAGATAACCATAGCACTGCGTGATAAGGTTGAGGGTACATTTGACCTTGTTCTTTCGGGGCAGGATTTTGCCGGAAATACGCTAAAAACCGTGTATAAAGGCCTAAAGCTTGACAATAAAGCTCCCGAGGTTACAATTTCGGAGAAGGAAAAGCCGAAAACAGACGGTAAAAAAGGGATGATATATAATGTGAAGATTTCCGACGCATCGGGTACGGGAAGGCTTTATTATATGTTTACCAAAAAGAGTCTTACGGAGATACCCGCATTTGACGGCAATGCAAGCCCGACAACAAGCGGAGAGATGGACACAACCCTGGATAAGTGGGCGTATATAGAGCAAAAGGATACCGAGGGCGAAAATAGCGCGGCGGCATATCTGGATGTTGAAAAGGGACAGAACTTTATAGGCAGAATGGTTTATTTTGCGGTTGATGATGCCGGAAACAAAACAGAGATAGCGACTAATGATATAAATATCAACAACGAAGATACAACATATGACATTACACCGAAAAATGTTGATAAAGCGCGCCCGTCATATAAAATCACAATTGAAACCAATGGGAACAATACTGTTTCATATCGTTGGAAAAGCTATGTTACAGACGAGGCTACAGGCAAAATAAAGGAAAAGTATATTACCGATTTTAAACCCTATCGTGACGCAATAGATACAGCAAAAGATGATGCTACAAAGAATTTAAACGGAACATATACGCTTGAGTGTAAGATTGTTCCGCCGTCAAATACAAATATTAACTATGTTTCGATGAATTATGCATTTGATAATGCAGGACCGGAAATAAATATTACACCGCCGTCGGAGCAGAGCTATAAAACAAATGCGACTGTAGGTGTTTATGCGACCGATGTATCCGACGTGGGTTCGGCAACGGCGAAAATTGTTACCCCGGACGGAAAAGATATTTCGGGCAATGAGGAATTTTCACTCAGCGTTGTAAACGGTATACTTTCACAGAATGTGAGCATAAATAACGTGCCGAGCGGTGCATATGCGCTGAGGGTTACGGCAACCGATACAAACGGAACCCCGGCAACCGAGATTTCAAAGCCTTTTTATATAAGAAGTGCTGCGCCGGAGGGAACCGTTGATGTGGCAAGTGATCTGAAATATAATGAAAAATCACTTCTCTCAAACGAAAATATAAAGCTCAGCTTTGATATAACCGAAAGCTTTGCAAATCCGTCTTATGCAAAAGACCAGTCACTTTACTACAGAGTGAGTACGACCGACGGAGATTTCGGCGAGTGGATAAAAGCAGGCGAGATGAGTACCGATGCGGAGGCTTTAAAGGCAAAACTTACGGTTGATGCGCCGCAAATCGGACTGGTTGACGGCGAAAATACATTATTTGTTCAGACAGCAGTATGCCATGCCGGCAAGGATAAGGCGAAGATAAGCCTTAACAATGTAAAGAATGACGAGGTTATATTCTACTATGATCAGACCGCACCGACGGCAACGCTGGTTATAAATGATGTGCATACAAGCGAAAGTGTAAGCGGAAAGCTTTACGTAAACGATAATTTCGATTCAACGCTTACGGCAAAATGCCAAAGCGGCGCTGTCGAAATAGGAGAGCTGAAAAACGGAGCGTTTGATATAACCGTTTCGGAAAATGTTGATACAACAATAACGGTAAGCGATTCGGCGAAGAATAAAACGAGCGTTAAGCTCATTATAAAGGGAATCGACAGAACCGCGCCGGAATTTGAGATTACAACCGGCGATAAGCACACAGGCGCAAGACTTGACGCGACGGCAACGGTTACAATTAAGGACGTTTCGAGTGAAAGCGTGAGATTTGCGTTTATTCCGAAGGATAAATACACAGAAGGAGAAATCCCGAGCGAATATTTCAGAGAAAATTCGGAAAAGACCAACATCTTTAAGGTTTCGGAGCTGCGTGCCGAGGAAAGCGCATGGGACGGCGAGAAGAATATTACATATAATGTGGAAATCTCGGGCGAGACGGGAGAATGGTATCTCGGTGTAAGAGCGGCAGACAGCTTAGGCAACAGCAAAGACATTGTATTTAATAAGCTGCTCAAGGCAGAGGACGCGGAGCTTACTGCAGAACTGACTGTAAGTCCTATGAAAACCGAGAAGAGAACGGTTGCAAGCGTTCGGTATAACGTTCCTGTTTACACCTTGCCGCAGGATAAAATAGTTGACGAAAAGAGTAAGACAGTTACGGAAAATACCCTTGAAATAGAGGATTTTGAGGATCTGAGCTTAGCTGAAAAGGTCGTGGCGGCAAATCTTGAGCTTGCAAAGCAATATGCGCTTACATATTCCGATAAATATACTTTCGGTGCATCGGAAAACGGCAAATATGAATTATATACCGCTGATGATCTGGGAAGAACAAAGCACTTTACCGTTGAGGTTAAGGACGTTGAGTTCGGCGCGGCAAGCGATATTAAGGCAGAGCGTTACAAAAAGGAATGGCCGGATCCCGAAACATATCAATATATCCCGATTGCGGACGGAAAGATGATATGTGCCGCAAGCCGTCATGAATATGTGGTTATAATCGAGCCGACCGACAGCAGCGATACGCTCCTTTTGCCGAATACAGAGCTTGACAGTGAGTACACAAACGGACTCAGATTTGATGAGTATTCATCAGCCGACTATGCAGTGTATGAGCAGGGTGAGCCGATAACAGATGAGCCTGTTTTGACAAGTGTGTCGGATACCGAACCTGTTTTGATGGAAGATGAGCAAACGCAACCCGGGCCTGCGGTTCAAAGCAGCGGTGACGGCGAGATTAAGGGCTATACAAAGCTTATTTACAGAATCGAGCAGATAATTTCAAATGACAGCTACAGATGGACGCCGACAGACGATACAGAAAGAATCGTTACGGTGCGCGCATTCAATAAGGACGCAGATACCAAAAATCCCGATGAGGTGAGCGAAAAGACAGCGGTTATAACCGATATCGATAATACCGCGCCGATTGTGGACTGGACGGTTGACCCCGAGGTTCTGACGCTTGAAGCATATGATTATAACGGCGAAGTATATTACGACTGGACTGAACACCCGACACCGGGAAATGTCACATATACACTAAACGCACAGGATAAAGAGTCGGGAATCGAGGAAATAATTGCAGCATGGTACAATGACGAAAACGATGAAGAACAGATTATAAAAGTCCCGATGACCGATAAGGACGGCAATGCAACGGAATATTGGTGTTGGGACGGCTCGGAGCATAAATATGCGGATTATAAATATGACGAAAAAACACAGTCCGATGTTAAGGTTGTAAAATCTATTCCGGTAAAGATTGAGTATTTCGGTGACGGCGATAAGTTCGGAATAAAAACGCTTAAATACACGTTTACCGATGTGTGTACCATGCGCCGCTCCGGCATATTTATAAATCCTCTTGAGGCAGAGGGGTATGCATATATCGGACGCTATGAAGGTTCACTCTCAACAGACGGTCTTATCTATAAGATGCCGATTGAAGAGGGAACGGACTATAATGTTGCATATTACTTTGAAAATTCCGACGGCGATTGGGAATTGATTGACGATACGGAAAATACCTACTATAAAAATGCAAAAGCGGTAATTGAAATACCTGAAGGGGGCCGCGGTGAGCAAAGAGGACTTTATGTCGTAAATAACAGCGGCAGCGCGGAAAAGCTCCTGGATAACTACCGAAACACGTTCAGCTTTACATTGAAGGATAAGTACGGCTATACAAAGGAAGTGCCGGTATCGTTGGAAAACTTCGATATTGAACCGGGAACGCTTGAATACACACTATCGAATACGAGCAAAACCAACAAGCCGATTGATATTACAATCAGTGTTTCGGACGAAAAGAGCGGCATAGGATCGGTTAAGCTTACAAGCGGTAGTGAGGAAGTGACGCTTAGTGCGAACGGCAATGAGTATAAAGGAAAAATATCACAAAACGGAACATACAGTATAACTCTTTACGACAGAGTGGGTAACAAAACGGTAAAAAGCTTTAATATTAAAAATATAAATACGCAGATGCCGACAGCAAGAGTTACCTACAGTACCGAGGAATACACATCAAGACCTGTTACGGCTACAATCGACTTTTCAAAGCCGAATGTGAGAATTACCAATATCTCGCCGATTGCACCTCTTACCGAGGCGGATTACAGCGTAAATTACAATACGTCTGTTATAACATTCGCAAAATCGGGAACGGTGGCAGTATGTTTTGAAGATGATTACGGAAACTCGAATGCCGATGATTTGCTCCTGGTGGCGGTAGGAAATATCGATAAGACACCGCCGATGCTTGAAGCGGTTCTGGATAATACTACCGATCCGTCCGTTGTTGCGGTGACCTTTAATAAGGTAGATAATCTGACCAGCAAGATGGATATGGAAAGAAAGGAAAGCGAAATTTACGCAACCTACGGCGGTATTACCAAATCGGTTGCCGACGCTGACGGAAATAAGAACAGCTTTGTATTCTACCAAAACGGAAACTATACCTTTAAGGTACATGACAAAGAGGGACTTTCTTCATATCTGTCGCTTGAGGTTGACGGTATCGATAACAAAGCGCCGAAGATTACAAGCATAAGCTGGAGCTACGATTATGATGAATTTGACGGTACGCAATGGGTTACAAAGAGCGAAAGCAAAACGATAACCCCGACCGACGGCAAGGCAGGATATATAGTAAACACCGACCAATACAAGGTTACAAACAAAGACGTAACGGTAACGGTCGAAACAGATGACGATACACGTCTTGTCGGCAGCAATGATCTGTATGATAAGATAAAGGAGAAGATTTTCGACCGTAACGGACTTTTCATCTTCAATACAGAGAAGAAAAACGGGCTTACGGCAAGCTACGGTGTGGATATCGAGGTTATCGACAAAACACCGCCGACAATTGATTTGTTGGGTAACAGTGATTTGGTATTCTACGAAAACCCGAAGATGAATGCGGAATATGATATAAGTATGCTTAAATATGTTGAAAACGGGAAATACGAAGCATATAAAGCGTATGATGTATTTAAGGGCAAAAAGTCCGACCTTACAAAGAATGTAGAGGTTGTCGAATGGGGCGGATTTGATCCGTCCGATCTGAGCAAAAATACATTCGATTCATCTAAGCCGTATACAATAAAGTACCGGGTTACAGATGCAGCGCATAATGTAAGCGAGGCGAAACGTACAATCCGATTGGTGGGAATGTATGATACGGTCGCATTGGTAAACGGTGCACTTCCTGACTTTGCGGGAAGAAGTGAGGTTTCGGGCGACAGTATAAAAATCTCTCTTGCAAACTTCTCGGGTACGGCGTATGTGCGCTATCAGAGCGGCGTTAAGACTATGGGAGAGATGAAAAAAGACGGAACAATGATTGCAAAAAACAGCGAGGGTGATTTTGAAGTCTCAAACCTTAAAGAGGGTTGGTACACCTTCTATATTCAGACAGACAAGAGAGATTACTTTACTCTCAATGTATATTTATCGAAATAAGGGGGGCATGAAATGAACATATTTAAACGGGCTATATCGTGTTTTCTGAGCATCGTACTTGCGGCGGCGCTGCTGCCGGCAAGTGTTATGGCAGATGATGACGAATACAGAATATCGAATGAGTACCTTAATTTCAGCTTTAACAGGAAAACAGGCGGTTTCGCGATAGAAACCGCCGAAGGAAATCCTCAGAAGGTACTGGATAATGACATTCCTCTCTTATATGCGGAGGATAAGGAGAGAAGCAACGGAACATCGTTTATTACGGCGAAAATCGGCGGAAAAGATTATGTTTTCGGGCAGGATTACGGATTTTTCGGAATAAGCTCTTCTCTCGGGACAGTTACCGTAAAAGAAGAGGGCAGACTTATGGAGATCCCCTGGACAATAAAGGGGATAACAATAACGCTTACGGCGGCGCTTGACCACAACAGCGAGAGCAATACAACGGGAAATGTCGGACTTTCGTTTAAGGTGGCAAACAACAGCGGAAAAGACGAAGATGTAAGCGTAAGACTTCTTTTGGATACTGCGCTCGGAAACAGAATCGACGCACCGTATTTTGTGATTGATACAAAAACGCAGCCGACCTTTACCGAAACGGAGTACACGGGAAATGAGGTTCCGCAGCAGATACGGAGCGTGGATTCGCTTACAAACCCCACAAGACTTTCCTACATTCTCATGCAGGCGCAAGGCTGGGGCGGCGGAACAAGACCGAATAAGGTAATACTCGGGCATTGGGCAAATCTTGCAAATACACGCTATGATTATACGCCCGATCCGTACTGCGATTTTTCCAACTATTCAAACGATTACCGTGAGCCGGACAGCGCGGCGGCGGTATATTGGGAGAATAACACCGTCAAAAACGGCGAGAGCTTTACGGGAGAGCTTTTGTACGGTGTGGGAAACTTCTCAAACAGCGCAGACGGCGCAATGGGAATTAATATCACAACCGAGCGCGTAGAGCTTTCGGAGGATAAGAAATCGTATAAAAATGACGGTAAAATAAAGGTTACGGTAGATGTTGACAATACTGTCGATAATGCGGCGGAGCTGACTAACGTCATTTTAAACCTTACCGTTGACGAAAAACAGTTTAAAGTAATCGAGGGCGAGGAACAGGTAAAATACGTTGCTCTCGGAAAAGAAATAAAAACCCTCGAGTATACACTTGAGGCGATTGAACAGGACGATCTTACGGCAGGGACGGTTTATGTGTCGCTTACCGGTGTAAAGACGCTTTCGGACGGTACACAGGCGGATTTTGAAACGGCGGCTCAAAGGAGCATAATCCTGCCGTCGGTCGGAAAGGTTTCGGATATTCAGCTAAATAAGATAAATCCGAAGATTGTCTATACAGATGGGGAAAAAGCGGTTACGATTTCGGGTAAGATGAAGCCTTTAGAGGCGGTTCTGGCAAATGACGCTCAGGTGGAGTTAAAGCTTATCCATGAAAAGAACGGACACAGTGTCACTATCGACAAAGACAAGATTGCTTTTTTGGACGATTCGGGCGAAACGCTTACATTTACAACCGAAGAAACGCTGTATGTTGGAAACTACAGGATTGTTTTTGAAATAAATGACAGCCGTATCAGGGATAATCTGAACTGCGAATCGATAAGCTGTGATAAATTGCTCGAAGTATCTGCCGATAAAAAGTATCAGATGAAATCTTACGGCATGGCAGCGCTTGTGCGTACCACAAAAGGGAATGCGGCAGGCTCATATGATTTCTTCACATTCAGAACGGAAAGTGAATTTTTAAGCTTTTACAAGGGTGAGCAGACCTCAAAAGGAAGATTAAACGGCGAGAGCATAAAATACAATTTCGGCAAAAATAAAGAGGCTATAAAAGAGCATGAAATTCTTCTTACCGTGCGTGCAAACCTGCGTGAAATGAAGGATCCGGCAACAGGCGAGCTTTTCTGGCAGGCGGATTATTCAACGGGCGATATCATTATAAACAATATGCTTTCCTATGAGGGAAATAAGCCGATTAAGCTTTTTAAGAGCGGAAATACATATAAAATCGAGGGTGACGGACTTTTGAAGGTCATAAACTCGATAAACGTATGGCGCAGCAAATGGAGCATCTCGGCAACAGGCGGAATCGCATATACACTTGATGAGGAGCGCCTTACAAAATCACTCGGAGAGAACGTTACCATTCGCTCGCTTAACCTTTCGTTAGACGGTGCTGCGACTATGATTCAGTCGTTGGGCGGCTTTGCGGTAGATTTAAAATACGGAGTTCTAAGCTCGCAGTGGTATGATAATTCCGACGGAATGGTGACCTACGGAATAGGGTTCGGAGGAAGTATAAGCATACCGATTAAGGCTAAGGAAAAGAAACAAACGGATCTGACGGCGGACCAGGAGGATATCGGAGAGGAGCTTAATGCACTTTTTGATGAGAGCTTAACAGCCGATCAGGAGGATATTTCGGGGGATATGAACAGTCTTTTCGACGAAAATCCGCCAAGGAGAAGCTCTACCGGTGATAAGATTAAAAAGGATACAAAGCTTTCGGAGGGGCAGCTCTCTGCCGAAGTGGATAACGTTCTTTTCGGTGAAAAGGGCGAGGTAGAGGACGGTTATGTTAAGGTTGACGATACCGGCTTTATAGGTATTAACGCATCATTCTCGTTAGCTTTGCCGAAAGATGTTTTGGGTTCTTTGGTATCTAATGCACCCGGTATCTACGCGAGCGTGAAGATTAACACAATCGAGAATGAATACGAGATAAATGCCGGCTTGAATATCAAGGTCATCGAATGTGAGGGCGTTTTGGCATTTAAGCAGGTAAACGTTAAGAATAAAGATGTCATAGTACCCGATAAAATCGAATTTTATATCCGCGACGGACTTAAAATTCCTCTTGCACCGCCCGTACTCTTTGTAGCAGGTCTCGGCGGCGGTATAAACGGTCTTGCAGACACAATTGGCGGTGAATTTGATAAGCTCCCGCCGATAACGATACTTCTCTTTACAAGGCTTGAGGCGATCGGTGTCTTAACAGGTGATTTCAACGCTAAAATAAGCCTTGAGGGAATGTCGCTGACCGGTGATATGAAACTAAAGCCTAAGGGCATGGAAAAGGTTCTTGACATAAAGGCAGGCATCAATGCGCATTGGATTGAACCGTGGGAACTGGGACTCTACGGAAATGTAAGTATCATTGACGGTCTTATTAAGGGCGGAATTACGGTGACGATTGCCGATAATTATTTCTACGGTTATATTTTTGCAAGCATATGTATACCCGACAGTATACCGCTTGTCGGTGGAAAAGAGCTTGCAGGCGTTGAGGCGGCGGTATCGCATGAATTTATCGGTGCGAATGTCAAGATTATAGGTATACGTTTCGGCGTGGTATATTACTGGGGCGGAAATGTATCATTCGGTAAAAATATCGACTTGAGTCCGCCGAACCGTAACGGAGTAGAGATGTTCGGCATAGACGGACAAGATGAAATTGTCGGCTATTACGGCACGAATATAAAGGCGTTGAGCGTTGAGCCGAGAATCGGCGTCGGAAATACAGCGGGTGCAACACGAAAGACTGCAAAGGTAAAGGTAAACGGCGCATCGGGACAAAGTGCACTTTTGGTGGAAATTCCGTATAGCGGTACAGGAACGCCGACGGCAGACGAGATTACTCTGCAGAATCCGGACGGTAAGTTTATCGATATAACATATGATGACGGCAACGGCGGCGGAAATATGCTTATACAAAGCCGTGAGGATGGGAATTTCATTTATATCACGGTAACCGATAAAATTAAAGACGGCGAATGGACGGTCGGATATACCACCTCCGATATAGAAATTGAATCGTTTAAGATGAACGGAGTAGAAGAAATTGCGGAGCTGGACGAAAACGGCACTGCAATTGCATTGGGAAAAACCGATCCTGCGAATAAGACTACCGAGGTTACGGCAAGCTGGAGGATAAAAGGCGCATCGGGCGGAAAGTTCGGCACTGTTGACGTATATCTGACAGAGGATAAGGATATTCTTACAAAAATCAAAACAAGCAAAAATAACGGCGATGTGTTGGGAACAAACATTATCCATGAGGAAAATGTAAAGCTTGCCGACGGTGCTGAAAGCAAGACCGTGACTCTTCCGGATTCTCTTCCGAGCGGAAAATATTACGCGGTTACAACGCTTTCGACAACCGAGGGAATAAGCCTTGCAATAAGCGCAAGTGCGATTGATTTTGTAAATACAAATCTCCCGAAAAAGGCGGAGAGCGTAAAGATTGCATATGGCGGAAACGGTGAAATTTTCGTAAAAGTAACAGATCCGGCAGATGCGGACTATACACATTATCTGGCAGAGATTGTTGCCGAGGACGGCACGGTTTTGGAAAACAATATCGGTCAGTTTGAAAAGGGCGCAAACTTTGTTTTCGGCAAAGAGGCAGCGTTGGAGGTAAATAAAAATTACCGTGTAAATGTGAAAACACTTCGAGAGGAGTACAAAAAGTCAGGCGAGGAATATAAAACGCATTACTATTACGGTGAGGATACCGTTTCGTCGAATATAATTACTTTGCCTGCGGAGGATATGCCGAAGCTTTCAAATGTGACTGTGAACTTTGATACATCGGCTGAGGAGATAAATACAAATGTCAACGGTGTTATAATTGAATATACCTTTGAAAATGACGTGTTTGTCGAGCTTGATGTAAACGGAAGTAAGGTTTATGCGTTCGGCGTGGATCCCGATCCGAATGATCCGAATTTCTCGTACTTTAAAAAGAACTGGAAATTTGTTTTAGACGATCTGGAGGACGGCGATTATGTGGTTGACTTTACGGCATACACAAAAACGAAGGATCACATAAAAGGCAGCGAAACGGACGTTGAAAATGCGCATTTCGGATTTACGGTTGACACATCAGCGCCTGTTCTCTCGCTTGCACAAAAGAGTATTGACAGAAAATCGGGTACAGAGGATATAACGGTTGTTTTCGGCGCAAATACCGTTATTGCGGATGAAAACGGCAGATATGTAATTGAGGGTATTACCGAAAAATCGGCTGATATTAAATTAGACGGCGAGAAAATCGATGAAAATACCGAGGGTGTGACGATTGCGTCAAACGGAAGCTTTAAGATAGCCAAGACGCTTGATGCAAGTGAGGCGTACAGAGAGCATCTGATAACGGTTACGGATAAAGCGGGAAATGTTTCGCAGATGACGGTTTACGCCGTAAGAGCGGATGGTTTTACTTTCAATAACCTTGAGCTTTATCTGGACGGAAAAGAGATAGCAAAGGATTCAAACGGCGATAAGACGGTAAATCTTAAAAACGGTCAGTCGGCTAAGCTTTCGGTATATGCGCTCACTCCAAAAGGACAGAAATTCGAGCTGGAAAATGATATGATCGACTGGAGCGTTTTGTATGATAAAAATGCGGTTGAGTTAAAAGACGGCACAGTTTGTGCACTCTCGCCGGGAGAAACCGCAGTTAAAGCAAAGCTTGCAACGGCAAATGCAAAGACTGCAAACGGCACACGCTCGGAGGGCATCTCGGATTATACCGTTATAAATATTGCGAATAATTCAAGATCCGATCTGGTGGATAAAATAACCGAGGCAAGAACCGTTCTTGCCAATAACCCGAGCGCATCTGAGGATAAGAAAAATGCACTTAATGATGCAATTTCCGAGGCGGAAAAGCTGGTTAATAATCCCGAGGCGACCGAGAGTGACTTTACAAATGGCGTTACAAAGCTTACTCAGGCGATAGACGATTTCCAAAGAAAGGACGAGAGCCGAGGCGGTATAAGAGGATCGAGAAGCAGATATAATATCAGCGTTATTGAAACCGAACACGGCAAAGTTGAGATTTCGCAGGATAAAGTGTACAGTGGAAACAGCGTAACGATTACAGCTATCCCTGATGAAGGGTATGCCGTTTCGGATATGCTGATAAACGGAAAATCTGTCGGAAGAGAAACGGTTTATACGATAAGTGCCGTAAGAAGTAACATAGAAGTTAAGGTTATATTTGGGGAAAAATCGGATCTGCCGTTTATTGATGTCTTAAAATCGGATTGGTTCTATCCGTACGTTAAGAGCGCATATGAAAATAAATTCATGCTCGGAACATCACAAGACAGATTCTCACCGAGAATGCCGATTACAAGAGGTATGTTTGTAACGCTTCTTTATAGAATTGACGGCGAAAAGGCGGAGGGCGAGAATGTATTTTCAGACGTTGCAGAGGACGCATATTACAAAAATGCGGTTGCGTGGGCAAGCGCAAACGGCATTGTAAAGGGTGTAACGGAAACAAAATTTGACCCGGATAAGAGTATTACGCGTGAGCAAATTGCAGCGTTATTGTACAGATATGCGCAGTATAAGGGATATGATGTGAGCGTTGGCGAGAATACAAATATACTTTCATATACCGACGCACAAAGTGTTTCGGAATATGCGATACCGGCTGTTCAGTATGCTGTCGGCGCGGAGCTTATGCAGGGAAAATCGGAAACTACATTAAATCCCAAAGACGATGCTACAAGAGCAGAGGCAGCGACGATTATAGACAGATTTTTAAAAAAGTAAAAATTAAATAAAAGGGGCTGTAAAAAAATCGATTGATTTTTTTACAGCCTTTGTTTTTTATGGGATAGGAAAAAAGCTTTGGAATTAACAAACCGAGCCAAAGCTTTAGCTTTTAATACCAAAAAGACCGATACGAAATTTCTCGTAATGCACGGCGGTGCCGATACTGTTGTTGACTGCGCGATTTCCAAGAAGTTCTGCGAGGATATGACGGCTTTGGGAACGCAGTGTGATTATGTCGAGCTGGAGGGCGTGAATCATGCATTTATTCTCTCAAGATACCAGTCAACCGACGAGCAGATAAATGAGTACATGGGTATGATTGATGAATATATAGCGAAAAATCTGTAATAAGAAGAAAATAGGGCTGTTTAAAAAATTTAAACAGCCCTTGCTTTTTTCTTGTATTCCGTAAGTTTTTACATCCCTTTTTTACCAGATTTTTACTCTATCCTCAGGTGCAACATACATTGCGTCACCCTCGTTTATATCGAAGGCTTCATAAAATTCATCACAGTTTACTATTGTGCGGTTTACACGCAGCTTGTCGGGACTGTGTACGTCCATTTGCGAGAGATATTCGCACATTTCACGGCTTGCCGTTGATGCCCAGCATTGTGCGACCGACGTATAAAGCGCTTTGTAGTCGGGATTTTCAAGCCCCGATACAATTTCGGTGATACAGGATATTGCACCGAGATCGGCTATGTTTTCGCTTAAGGTAAGAGTTCCGTTTGCGCTGACTCCGGGGATTGATTCACAGCCATCGTAAAATGCCTTTACCTTTTCGCAAAGAGCCGTAAAAGCGGCATAATCTTCAGCTGTCCACCAGTCGGCGGCATTGCCGTTTTTATCAAATTTTGCACCGTTATTGTCAAAAGCGTGTGTTATCTCGTGAGCTATAATATAGCCTATGCCGCCCAAGTTTTCCTCGTATGATGCATTTACATCATACATCGGTGATTGCAGAATCGCGGCAGGAAATGTTATATCGTTTGAGTAAGGGTTATAGCAGGCATTTACGGTAAACGGCTCCATTACCCATTCGGTTTTGTCTACCTCGCCGCCTTGGTGCGATACGGTATACTCGGTTGCTGCCTTTGATATGGCAAGCATATTTTCAAAGTATGTGCCGCCGTCGGCTTTTGATTTTATATCTACATTGTCAAGGTATGTGTCCCAATTGTCGGGATAGCCGACTTTTATCGTAATGGCGTTTAGCTTTTCTTTAGCCTTTTCTTTTGTGGTGTCGCTCATCCATGTGAGCTTGTCGATTCTCTTTTCATAAACCGATATGATATCCTTAATCATCTTTGTGACATCGGCTTTTGATTTTTCGTCAAAATACTTTTCCGAGTAAATTTTACCGATATATTCGGGCATTATGCTTTGTACCGAAAGCGCTGCTCTTTCCTCGGCGGAATAACTGCCCGAAACACCGAGATATTCTTGGTTAAAGGTTTCTGTATTTGCGATGAATCTATCGTCTAAAAGTGAGCCGAAGCCTGCCAAAAGATTAATCTTTGCAACTGCTTTTAAGGTGTCGATATTTTCATCGGTGTAGTTTTTCACAAATTCGTCCAAAAGAGCGACATCAGATACGACAATACGGTTCTCTTTTTTTATGCCGAAAGCGTTAAGAAGCATATCAAGGTCGATATTTCCCGTTCTTTGATTCAACTCGTCAAAGGTGAACACGTTGTATGTTTTGTCTACATCACCGTATTCCTGTGTTTCCATAGAAACAGCAGAGAGCTTTTTCTCAAATTCATAAAAGGCTTGTGCGTCCTTTTCGGCGGTGCTTTCATCTTCGCCGCCGAGCGTCAGAATATTTTTTATATATTTTATATATGCATTATACTGCTCATTTGCGGCACCTTTATAGAAATCCTTTGTAAGAGAGGGGGATACAGTGGAGAAACCGAGCATATATTTTGTGCTGTCTTTGGCGTCGATACTTATGGAGAATCCTGCAAGAGATGCCGAGTACAGCTCTTTTGCGATTCTTTCCTGATATACGTTCAAATCATTGATATTTTTTACATTGTCCAGCTCATCGATATATTTTTGTATCGGTTCGAGTCCGATTTTTTCGCGGGATTCTTTATCAAGAATTGTTTCGTAAAAATCTGCTATTTTTTGCTCGGGTGAGCCTTTTTCAAAGTCTTTGCCCGATATGATTTCGTTAATAATTCCGCTGACCTCTTCGGCGGAGTCATCGGATAAATCGTAAAGCGTACCGCTTATTACTCTGCCCGGCTTGATTTCAAGCTTATTTAATATATCCTTGTCGACAGTTGCATAGAAATCGTCCTTTTCATTTGTGCCGAAAAGCGAATACGCGCGGCGGCAGTAGGTTTCAAGCTCCTCTTTGGTTACGGGCGCATTTGCGGAGAATGTAGTGTCCGATGTACCCTCGGCAATGCCGGCGCTGAATATATCTGAAAGCTCGGATTTTGCCCATTCGGGTATGTCGGAGTAATCTTTTTCGTGGATTGCCGTGCGCAGATTATGACCGGAAAGCTCGGGGAGTACGCCGAATGCGCGGCGGAGCATGATAAATGCCTCGGCACGGGTGACGTCCTTATCCTCGTGCAGCTCTCCGTCCTCATATCCTTTTATGATGTCGGATTTTTGAACTGTCGGGTTGTAAAAATCCGCAGCTTTTATTAAAAAGTCGGCAGTATAGCCGCGCGTGGCATTTTCCGATGCAAAGGCTGTGTTTGATAAAAGCATTGCTGCTGCAAGGCAGAGTGAAATTGATTTTTTCATGTGTTGTTCTTTCCTTTCGTTAAAAAAATGTATTTTGATATGTATTTCTTTTATTCTATGGAAAACGTATAGTTTTTATCATAGTTTTCACTGCGGTAATACTGAGCGGTTTTTTCTTTGGTATTAAATATAACGCTCCATTCGGTAGTTTCGATATCATCCGGGTAATTATGCTTTGCAACCGATTCCAAAAGACTCTTGACTTCATCGGGAGTTTTTGTTTCGCTTTTTGATAGGCTTTGCGAGAGTTTTTCAAATCTGTCTTTGGATTGCTCCGAACCGATTCCGTAACGCTCTCCGGGGGTAAGGTAAAAATTGGTTACAATCTTTGTTTCGATTACGGACATCTCATTATCTATATACTCGACAACCACCGATTTTCCGCTTGCGTCGGATATTGCCAGATGATGCTGCAATCCGGCAGATGAGTTCATGTCGTATTGCGAGAGCGTGTCGATTGCCTCGTCAACGCTTTGGCATTTATCCAAAATAAGACGTATTGCGGCTGTAGTGGTAATGTTGGGTTTTTCTGTGTCCTGGTGAGTTTCGCATCCGTCGTCGATTGATAGGTCGGCGATACATAAGCCTTTTTCGTTCATGCCGTCAAGCGGCACGTATACCGCGGCAAGCGCCATCATTTTATTTTTTGCGCCCTCAGGAAGATAATCTTCTCCGAATCCCAAAAAGTCGAGATTTGCAGTGGAAATTGAGGCATATCCGTCGGCAGGACGGGTTTTTACCACCATTGCCGTACATTTTTGCCAGTCAAAGTTTCTGCCGAAGATTAAATCTCCGCTTTCGGGGAGCTTTGCAGCAACGGTACTGCAACCAAAGCTGTTTTCGGGTATCTCGGGTTTATAGAAGCCGTGCGAGAGAAATTCTGATATATATGCCGCCATTTCCGCGTCCGATGCTCCGCCGCCTCTTTTTAAATACTCATCAAAACCGTAGTCGCCGTCATATTCCATGGAATAAAAGCGATCCTCCAATTTTTCGATTGTATTCATTGCGCGGATTTGAGTTTTAAACATATTATATGCGCCGGCGGCAAAGACTAAAATTGCTGCGGCAAGTATAATTACTATGATTAGTATGATTTTTTTTGATTTTTTCATGTTCAGCCTCCTAATACTGCGGATAGTCCGGCATTATAAGTGCTGCGAGCAGGTAGGCGATAAGCCCTGAACAAAAGCACAGAGCAAGCAATGCCCAGATAAGGCGGACTATGGTAGAGTCGATGTTGAAATATTCGGCGACTCCGCCGCATACTCCGAAAATTTTTCTGTCGGTTTGCGATTTGTAAAGCTTTTTCATAAAAATCCTCCTATTCCGATTCAAACATTTTTTTTGCGGATTCTTCATCAAGTCCGAGTATGAGATTTACCGCTTTTCGTACCTCGTTTGTGGATTCATCAACCCAGTCGGCGTCCTCATGAAGAATAATGCTCCCAACGCCGTGTGATAAAAATACAGCGGTAAGCCGAGTGCTCATTTTCGGCTTTGCGCCGACGCTTGTTATTATATTTATAATTTCCTCAATGTACGGCTCTATTACGGTGAGAGTCTGCTCACGTATTGCCCAGCGGACTGTTCGGTGCATTATGTTTTCATAGTTGGCGCGAAAGGCGCGGACTTCTTTTTTTATATAGATAAAAAACCTGAAAAGCGAGCGCTCGGGGGTGATTCTGGCATCATCAACCAATTTTTCAAAATCATGTCTGTACGGCTCGAAAAAGTTATCAAGCACATCGGAGAAAAGGTCATCTTTTGATTTGTAGTAATAGTAAAAAAGACCTATTTCACCGCCGACTTCACGCATTATTGAACGCACACTTGTTCCGTCAAAACCGTTTTTGAAAAAAAGCGGTGAGGCTACTTCTATTATTTTGTTTTTTGTGCCGCCGTCATACATAGGCTTTCTTGCCATATCCGTTTCTCCTTTACTGAACATTGATTAAAAACATTATAGCACACCGTAATTTGAAAGTCAACAATAAAAATATAAATTTCATTTTTTCTTAATATGTGGTAAAATATAGGTAATTGTAAAATGCAAATTTTACAATTAGCCACAATTCTTATGGGGGTATCAGGGGTGCCAACCCCTGATTTATAATCAAAAATGACGACATGTGCGTCATTTTTGGCTGAAATAAAAAGTTTCAACCTGACATGAAATTAAAATCAGCCGGAACTTTTTATTTCTACCTAGGAACTTTAATGGGAAAACGTTAGTTTTACAATTACCTAATATGGTAAAATAACATCGGAGAATGAAACCTTTTTAAAAGAATTTGCAAATATATAAGTGTATTGGTTAAGTGCATTTGATTTATACAGTAAGGACGGAAAATTATGGATTTATTACAGCGTTTAAAAAACAAAGAAACAGACGCGCTCAAAAAAGCAGTGGAGATATATACTCCGTATGTTGCAACGGTTATATTTAATACTGCGGCAAGCCTTTCAAAAGAGGACGCGGAGGAGACGGCAGCGGACGTATTTGCGGCATTGTGGAAAAATGCGGATTTGTTGGATTCCGAAAAAGGGAGTATAAAAAGCTACTTAGCAGGAGCGGCAAGAAAAGCCGCTGCACAAAAGCTCAGAAAGCAGATACCTGATTCGGCGCCGCTTGAAGAAAATTATATCGGTGAGGTTGATTTGCAGGAGGATACCGATTCCATGCATGAGCCGGATATATATGTGAGCTGTCTTATCGACGGAAAATTTGTGGAAAATTCCGCCAATAACAATAAGCGCGATTTTTACGCCGAAGATGAACACACTCTGAAATTTGCGGAAAAATACAATATATCGGGCATGGATATAAAAGATAAATTCAGTGTGGAGCTGATTGCTGATACTGATAATTCATATGAAATCTTTAATAAGCTTTGCTCGGGAAAAGAGATTTCCGAAAATGATAAGAAGAATGCGCTTTATGTTTCGGTGATGACGGACAAAACACAGGCGGAGAAAAACGGATATTCAAAAGAATTTGACATTCCGCTTTGGCAGAAGGGTACAAGGCTTAAAAGTTTTATATTGTCGCCGTTTGCAAGCCAGCTTGTGATAGAATCCGATAAAAATGCAAAGTTGAGCGATACGGTATTTTTTGCGGCATTTGATGAAAACGGCAAAAGCCTTGATGTGCTAAATACGGGACTGATGCACAGCGATAAAAAGAAATCCTATAACTCGTATGAGCTTTTGAAAGTGACAGATGATACAAAGGAAATCAGTCTTGTGCCGATAAATTTTGATGAGGCGGTAAATACCGAGATTATCAGGAAAAAAGCAGATGAGTATCCGTTAAAATATAAGCTTGGTCAGGACGGATATGTGGTTGTTACGGCGGTAAGGTTTAAGGACGGAGAAATCGATGTGGATTACAGAAAAGACGGCTTTACTACCTTTGATCCCGAGTTTTATTTTTACGGCGCCGACGGAAAAGAGATAGAAATGCCCGGAATCAAGTCGGTTGACGTGCATTATGATACAAACTCATATACGGCAAAATATGTATCTAACAGCAAAAATGCAGACTTGCCCGAGAGACTTAAAAGCGAGGCGTTAAAAAACACCCTAAAAGAGTTGGGCTGCGTAAAGAATGAAGTAAAGCTTGAATATGAAAAAGCGGTAAAAATAAAGCTCAGATAAAGCCAAGGCTAATTAAAAAATCAATTGATTTTTTAATTAGCCTTCTTTTTTTAGTCCTTTTTAATTTTTTTTTGAACAATATTCGGTAAAGGTCTTGACAATATATGCTTGTAAGGATATAATACTATTACCAAATTACGATAAGGGGGAAGAAATGTGGGAAAAACCGATTTAGCAGTGTTTTTTGACGGCGAGCTTGCAGGTGTGCATATGAAAGAAAGGATACTCTCATGCAATGAAGTGAGCGAAAAATACGGTTTGAGCTTGAATCGGGAACAGGCGGCGGCATTGGTGCAGGTGTGCGGCGAAACGTTAAAGAAAACCGGTAGAATAGAGATGGGTGACGGAATTGCGGACAGGATTATCTTGGAATTTTGCGATTCGTCATATATATCGGCGGAAAATTATGAGGATTTGCTGGGAAAATTTATAGAGCTGTTTTATCGGTTTAAAAATGAAACGCACGATATTATTTCCGATGCGGATCTGATAAGATTTATGAAATCGGAATTTGACGGCTTTTGCGCAGGCTCGGAGGATTTGCTTGCACAAAGGCTTACAGAGCTTGCAAAGCATATAAACGACGGGAAAACATTTGAAAGCTTTTATTGCGGAGGCGGAAGATGAGTGATATTTTAAAATTCTTTCCGGTAAGAGAAGAAGATTTGGATCAGCGTGCATATTTCAGCTCTCTTTTGGAATCGTCGGCACACGCCGGATTGATCTCGGAAAAGGAGATAATGGCTATACGCTCGGGACTTTGGGAACTGTTAAGAGAACAGGCAAAAAAGCGGTGCGGCGGTAAGAGCAGTTCTCTTCCCAAAGAGCTGGCGGAGGAATTGTTAGAGTCGATCGCTTTTGTTATCGGTGTAAAATTGAAGGCTTTTTTAACGCTTGATGAGGCGGTTTCGGCGCTTATGGCGGTGTCGGTAAAAGAACTGTTTGATGATGGTATGGAGATTGTCAGAATGAAGATGGCAAACTCGAAAAGATTACAGAATAAGATTTTAAAAAATCTTTTCAATACTCCCAATGTTTATTATAAGGCAACGGTTGCGGACGGGATAAACGGATTTTTTAAATTATATAAGCCGCAGTTTGAGGCGCAGAATATTCACATCACCGCGGACTATCCGATATTTTTGGAAAGACCGGAATTGGACGGCGTTGAGTTTATCGAACGCTATTTAAGATACATTGATGCGGAAAATGCATTTTTGACATTATTTGATCCGTTATCTGTTCACCGCCTGATGTGTGCAGTGAAAAGCGATTATGCCGATATACCGATAAACTTTTTTGAGCCTGTTTTTATGACGGCGGCAGGGTGCGTTATACTTGGGAAAAATCCGTCGGAGCTTAGTTTATCGCCTACCGAGGCGGAAAGGCTCGGGAAAATGTTTTGCGGAGCGGCTCGGGAGGAAATAGATAGCGTCTTAAATGAGGTTCTTGCAAGATTGGCTAATTGCATGAAAATTCCGCCGCACTCGGAAAATTATGCGCGGCTTTCCGTAACAAAGCTTTCGGCATGGATAGAAAAATGCACGGAGCTGCAAATGAAGGACGGAATTTTTACGGCAGTGGATTTTTAAGGAGAAGTAAAAATGATAATACATTCGCGGTTAAATGTATTGTTTGACGATCCCTTTTGGGTAGGGATTTTTGAACGTGAATATGAGGGAGATATGAGGCGGCGAGAGTCGTGTTCGGTGCGGAACCGAAGGATTATGAGGTGTATGAGTTTTTTATAAAAAATTACCCGCGGCTTGTGTTCAGCCCGTCTTTGGATACCGCAGTTGAGGAGGAGCGCCGAATCAATCCCAAGCGTATGCAGAGGAAAATAAAAAAGGCTACCGAAGTACGCGGCATCGGTACATATGCACAGCAAGCGCTTAAGCTCTTGCAGGAGCAGAATAAAAAAGAACGCAAGGTAAGATCAGGAGAAGAAAGAGAAGCCGAGGCAAAAAGGCAGTTTGAACTGCGCACACAAAAGAAAAAAGAGAAACGAAAGGGACATTAGGGATGTTAAAAAACTCCGGAACGCAAGAAAAGAAGAAAAAAATTAAATAAAAAAACAAATGTTACAGTTCATTTTGGTTAAGGTAGAAAAATCAAAAAATATGATTTTTCAAAGTTTTTTCCTATCCCCAAAAATTAAGGGGTTGTTTAAAAAGTCGATTGACTTTTTAAACAACCCCTTTAGCGCTTTTGTATCAAGGCATTCATTCGGCGGATTTTGCGTAAATTTCGGCATATTCAAGCTTACAGGCTTTTTTTATTCTGATTTCCGCCGTCAAATGATTCCCAAAGCTTTCAGATTCAATCAAAAATGCGTACCAATTCTTTTTGTATATGTTATAATCGGGGATTGCTTTTGCTGCTTTTACAGGTTTACCATTGACAAATATTTCAAATTCATCGGCGTTCAGCTTTTCATGGCACCCGAGCTGTAACAGCACAAAATCACCCGATAAATCTCCTGCGGAAATTCGGATTGTTTCAAATAGGCTCCCGTCAAATATAATCGGAAGTCTGCAATTAACCCGTTCCCAGTAATTCGGGCAATCATCATATGTCAAAGGGTATCGCCGCGGATATTTTTTCAGCTTTGATAAATCGCCGGCGGACTCTAAAAATTTATGCGGAACGGGCCTTACGGCAGTATCGTGCAGAACCGAATTTAGTCCCGATTCGGTCAAATCAAAGTAATTATACAAATAAATAAAATCCGCGCCTCTTGAAATCGCTGATGCCGCTTGACCGAATGCCATATCGACATTGCTCATAACAGATGATGCCGATTCATGGCTGCTTCTTACCAAAATCTGCTGTCCGGCAGCAAACGGAATGTTTCCGAGGATTGATTTCCAAAATTCAATCGGTATATTTGTTGTAACGGTTTCCCATCTTTGGATTGCGCAAACGGAATCAATAAGCCCTTCTTTTGCCCATGCTGCAATATCAAGCCCGGCCTCATAATTTGTTTTTGGTTCGGGAGCGGCAATAATTGAAATCGGGATTTTATGACCGTATCTATCCTCTGCCTCCGTTATAATCGACTTGACATTTTTCATAAATTCGGTCATTATATTGCGGTTTTCGCGCCCGGGGACAAAGAGCAAAAGCTCACGCATGAAATCAAGCTCTATTCCGTCAGGATCATATCTTTCCAATGTCTCTTTTAAGTATGAATATGCGAACGTACGAACGCGCTCATCTGCATAGTTAAGGCATTTGCCGAAATAATCCGGCTCTCTGTAAGGCTGTCTCCACAGTTCGCGGTGCTTTTCGATATTGGAATTTTTGCGTATATTAAATTTCTCAAAATTGAAATGGCAATCATTTATTCTGAAAGAAATCCATGCTTTTTTGCCGATTTCATGCAAAGCGTCAATCCAGATCTTGTACATATCAAGCTTTTTGACGGTAAAAATATCATGTGCTGTTTTTGCAAACGAGTTCTTATAATCTACTTTATATCCGTTTTCTTCCTCATGATAATATTTTTCGGTGAAGCTTTCCAGAACTTTTGACGGAAAACTTGAAACGGTTCCGTTTACGTTCATTGCAAAATCGGTTATTGCAGTATCTTTGTACTGATATATAAAAAACTTTAATGTCTTTTCGGTCACATCAATATTGTTTTCATATCTTGTCCAGAAAAAATGAATCCAATCCTCGTTGAACATAACTCTCATGTATTATGTCACTCCCTATATTTAATACGGCTATTATATCATTATTGCAAATTTCTGTCAATATAAAAGGTGGGCGGTACTTGACAAACTTTTTCAAAAATGATATAATAAATCGCTTATACAGGTAAAATACGAAGAGGTGTTCAAGGTGAAGAAAACATTTGTTACGGTTATGCCGAACCATATCGGTGCATTTTTAAAGGCAAGCCGTTGTTTTGAGGAAATCGGAGTTAATATCACGCGTGTGAGCTATAATAAGGCGGTGGACTCGCATATGCTTTTTATAGACGCGGAGGGTACAAAGGAACAGCTTCAAATGGCAGACGAAAAGCTTACTCAGATAGGGTATCTGCAATGCGATGAGGACGGCAGAAGTGTTATTCTGATAGAGTTCAGACTGCGTGATGTCCCGGGAAGTGTTACAAAGGTTCTGGAGGTAATAAGCGAATTTAATTTTAATATTTCATATTTGAGTTCGCAGGAAAACGGCTCGGATTATCAATATTTCAAGATGGGGATAGTTGCTGGTGACTCGGAAAAACTCAATGAATTTCTAAATGAGGCTGCGAAGCTCTGCGAGGTTAGAGTTATAGACTATAATCATGCGGATAAAATATATGATAACAGCCTGTTTTATATGCATTTCGTTAACGAGCTTTCATCGCTTATGCAAATTTCGGCAGATTCAAGGGACGCGCTCCTGGTAAATACAAATCTTGCAATGCAGCAGCTTGATGAATCGGGAGTGTCGCCGTATCGTACATTTGACAGCATAAGCCGTTTCTGCGAGCTGCTCTCAAAAGCGCGCGGTGCGGATTTTGCGCCGAGAATTTCAGAACATAAAATTACCGAAAAGACTGATATTATATTGATTGAGCCGCCGTGCGGAAGTAATACGGCGATAATCAGGAGCGGCGGAAAATATTTATTTGTGGATACGGGATATGCCTACTGCGCGGCGGAAATGAAGCACATATTTTCCGAAATTATTCCGAATTTTGAAAAAAGCGAAAAACAGGTTTTTGTAACTCACGCCGATGTTGATCATTGCGGTTTGCTGCCTATGTTTGATACGGTTTATGCAAGCAGGGCGACGGCGGAGTGCTTAAAATTGGAGTATGAGCACGGGAATGGGTACCGTGAGCAGAATCCGCTGCATAAGCCTTATATTCAAATCTGCAAAATACTTACCTCGTATCAGCCGACCGATCCTAAAAAAGTCAAAGTCGTGGGCGGAGATATGCCTGATGAGGGAGTGCTTGTAAAAACAGGGATTTTTGATTTTGAAGATCTTCACTTTGAGCTTTATCAAGGCGGAGGAGGTCATTTGACGGGAGAGTCGGTTTTGATAGATTATGAAAATCACGTGGTATTCAGCGGTGACGTTTTTGTGAACATGAAGGATATGACGGCGCAGCAGGCGCAGTATAATCACTATGCACCGATACTGATGACATCGGTCGATACCGATCCTAAGCTTTGCGCCCAAGAGCGCCGTGCGATATTTGCGCGCCTGGGAGCCGGAACATGGCAGATATTCGGTGGACACGGCGGCAAAAAGACATACTGTGTAAAGCCTACCGAATAAAAAGGGGCTGCAAAAAAACTCCGGAACGCAAGAAAAGAAGAAAAAAATTAAATTAAAAAAACAAAAGTTACAGTTCATTTTGGCTAAGGTAGAAAAATCAAAAAATATGATTTTTCATAAAATTATTCTTTTCTTGCTATCAACAAACTGAGCCACTTGGTCGTCGAAACAAGTGACATATATTCAATCGCAAATTAAAAATTCACGATTGAATCATTACGCTGTTTCTCCTCTTTCCCCAAAACCTTTGGTTTTCGGGAACCCTATAGATGTACACCGTCGGGTAACCCAAAGCAAAAGCTTTGGCTCAGTTTGTTAATTCTAAAGCTTTTTTTCTATCCCCTATAAGCAAAGGCTGTTAAAAAAATCAATTGATTTTTTTAACAGCCCATTTTATAATTATATTATTTTATATACATAATGAAATTAAATCATTAACATTTGCTGTTGCCATACATTCAACTGTATCGGATGCGCCGTAATAGATTTTTACCTCGCCGTCATCTTCAAGAATCATACCGCCGGGGAATATTACATTGGTTCTGAAACCTTCGTCCGTTTCGTAAATTTCTTCGGGAGCGATAAGCGGCAGTTTGGACATGCCGATTATTTTTTCGGGATTATCCGAATCCAACAGCATAATACCGGCGCAGTAGCGCTTTTGCCAAATATCTTCCCAACCGTTTTTACCTCTTGATTTATCTATATCCACCGCATGGAAGAGCGTAAGCCAACCTTTGTCGGTCTTTATAGGCGGTGCGCCGGGACCTACTTTGTCGTTGGCATAGGGTACATTTTCAACAGCCAAAAGAAGCTCTTGATCGCCCCAGTATCGTAAATCGGGAGATTTTCCGATCCATAAGTCAAAACGGTCGATACCGCCTCTCGAATATACCGGAAAAGGCCGTTCAAGACGAGTATACTTGCCGTTGATTTTTTGAGGAAAAAGCACAAGATTTCGGTTGTCGGGAATACTTAAGCTTAAAATTTCGATTCCCGAGAAATCTTTTTTTACGCGCCCGACACCGCCGCGCATTCCGTGCGTTGTATCAAACGCAAAACACATATAAAGCTCATCATCGATGACGGTGAGCCGCGGATCGTAGAGCTTGATGCAGGATTTTATACCAAGCTTTTCCAAAGTCATAAAAGGCTCTTTTTCAACTTGCCAATCAATGCCGTTTGCGGAAAAAGCTATTCCGAGAACACATCTGTCAAAGCCGGAACCGTTAAATTCGTAGTCATTTCTGAATATCATGACATATCTGCCCTGATATTTTACAACACCGGCATTGAAAATACAGTCTGCCGGGTAGGGAATATCCTTTTTTGAAAGTACAATCCCATGCTTTTTGATAACCGGACTTGACTTCAATTCCGGCAACATTTGTCCTTTATTCATATTATTCTCCATTCTGCCGTGGGTGTGCGGCATGTTGTTATCGGTAATATGAAAATGGTATAGGTATATTTTATCATTCAAAAAACTTATAGTCAAGTATTATTTTGAAAAAATGTATATAAAAAATCATGCGTGAGACTTGTTAATTTTTCCTATCATGTCAGATTTGTATTCCATAGGCGTCTTTGACATTGTTTTTTTGAAAATCAGCATAAAGTATTCGACAGAGTTGTAACCGCAGGAAAAAGCTATTTCCTTGACGGAAAAGTCGGAGTTTATCAATAGCTTGCAGGCATGGCGGATTCGTATTTTGTTCAGATATTCATTAAAGGAAAGCCCGGTACTTTTCTTAAAAAGCTTCCCGAGATAGTCGGTGGAAAGATTTAAAACTCCCGCAAGCCCCGAGAGCGAGAGATCCTCCTTAAAATCCTTTATTATTATGCCGATTGCGCGCTGAATTGCGTCTGACGGGAGCGAAAATGAGGAAATATCCGAATATCTTAAAATCATAATTATTATATCCGATATCAGATGCTTTGTGCGTATATCGTAAAAATCCGGCTCATTTTCCTGCTCGGATTTGATTATCTCCGCCTGATGCACGGCATATGCAAGATCTTTTTCGTCAAAGCGGCACATCGGGCGGATTGTAGGTATCAAAAGAAAGCCGGTGAGCTGCGGCTGCAAAAAGTTCGGATCAAAACGGATTTTTATGATACGTGTATCTTCAAGCATTTTGAGCGAGTGAATATCGTTATACGTAAATATATGTATACTGCCTTTTTTATCGATATAAAGGGTGTCGTTATAGATATGCTCCACAAGCCCGTCACTGATTAGTTCAAGTTCAAAGTGGTCGTGTGAGTGGGGAGGAAAGTATGTGCCTTTGGGTTTTATTTCGTCGGTGATAATAAACCCGTCTTTTAGGTAAGTATTGGTTTCTATGGGAAATATTTGTTTTATTTCCAATTGTTTTTTATTCATAAGTACCTCCTGTTTGTATATATTTACCATGATTTAGAACTGTGAAAAATACACAAAAATATAATTTTGTTTTTATATAATATGTTTTTCTCACGCTTTTTTTAATCCTTTTTTTGGAAGTTAAATAAGCCAAATGTCGGATTTCTTTAATTATATCACTGTTTAATACAATTTACAAGAAAAACTTTCTCTGTTATAATTAAATTGGGTGAACAAAATATGAAATGGTATGTCATATATGAAAAATGAAACGGCAGAGAGGAGAATGATATGGTAAAGAAAATGCTATTGCCGATATTGCTTTGTATGGCGGTATCTGTACCGAATCAATGCGTGCTTGCAGCGGGAGAGCTGGAGATTTTTGTTGATCAGAAAGCATCCTCCGGCGGTGACGGCTCAGTTGAAAATCCTTTTAATACGATTGACGATGCGAAAAAAGAGGCGCAAAAGCATAAAAACGAGAGCGTTAGAATTGTATTGAGGGGCGGCGATTACTACATAAAAAACTCTGTTGTTTTTGATGAGAACGATTCGAGAGATGAAGAAAATCCGCTGACGGTCACGGTTTATGACGGTGAAAAGGCAAGTCTTATCGGGGCAAAAAAAATCGATGCGTCAAGGTTCAGCGTTGTAAGCGACAGCGAGATAACGGAGCGCATACCGGTATCTGCAAGAGGAAAGGTATACAGCCTGAATCTGAAAGAACAGGGCGATTTTGAGTATTGGACATTCAAGCAGTTCGGCGCATATTACACAACGACGGTTTCGGAAATGCCGGATATATATGTAAACGGCGAGAAGATGACCTGTGCGCGCTGGCCGAACGAGGGATATTCAAAGGTGGGAGAAGTGATAGATCCCGGCTCCTCCGATAATCCGATAAGAGTAAAGCCGGCAGGTGCGCGCGGCGCGTGCTTTAAATACAGTGATGACCGTATTTCGCGCTGGAAAAATGCGCCCGATGCGATGCTCTACGGCTACTGGATGTGGAACTGGGAATGTGCAAATTTAAGGATAAAGGATATTGATGTAAAAAATAAAACAATAACCACTGTTGACAGCGCGACCTTCGGTGTGGCGGAGGGACAGCGGTTTATGGCGTATAATCTTTTGGAGGAGCTGGATTCTCCGGGTGAGTGGTATATCGATCGGGAAAAGGAGATACTCTATTTTTACCCTACCTGCGATATAAAAGATACCGACATGATGATTTCACAGCTATCCGAGCCTATAATAAAGGTGGAAAATTGCGCTAATGTGAATTTTTGCGGATTAAATATAGAATACGGCAAAGCCGATCTGGTGACGGTTGACAACAACTGCAAAAATATTTCTCTGCGCGGCTGCATTGTAAGAGGATCTTCGGGATACGGACTTTTTATAAGCGGCATAAATAACGGAATCATAAACAGCGATATATATGACTGCGCAAGCGAGGGTGTTTTGATTCAGGGCGGCAAATGCGACAACACCGAATATACGCTTTCAAAAAATTATGTTATAAACTGCGATATTCACGATTGCGGACAAAGACTTACGACCTCTGCCGGGGTGCGTGATCAGGCGCACGGGGCAATAATAACGCATAATAAAATTTATTCAATACCGGCGTGGGGAATCGGCTGGGGCGGATTTGAAACGCAGGTTGAATATAACGAAGTGTTTGATGTATTAAAAGAAACCGAGGATGCCGGGGCAATCTATGCGGGAAGAAGCTCACAGGCGAGAGGATCGAGTATTTCGCATAACTATATACATGACGTTTACGGTCAGGAGGATTTGCGTACCGGCGCATATATAGGTATATACTTAGACGATTATCTTTGTGCGGTTAAGGTGGAGGGAAATGTATTTGAAAATGTCGCCACTCCGATTTACGGACATCACAGCGCACAGTGCGTAATTGAGAATAACATAATGGTGAATAAAACGGCGCAGTCGAACGGTTGGATTCTTTGGACAAGAGGGGGCGGCGAAAATTCAAACTATTCCTTTGTTACTTCGCATACCTCGATAGACTGGACAAAGGAACCGTATAAAACGCTTTTCCCGGACGCGGTTAATATGTCTCTGGACAATATTTTGCAGCCGTTTGACAATGTTATCAAAAATAATCTGGTAGTAAATCATCAGGGGGCAAATATCACACCGGTTGTCTATGAAATGGGCGAGATACACGATAATTATGCATGTAGTGACGATCCGGGATTTGTCGATCCGGAAAACGGCAATTATTCACTTAAAGCTGACAGCAAGGTTTTTGAGATTATGCCGGAATTTAAAAATATCGACATGAGTAAAATGGGAATCTATCCCGATGATGAAAGACCGGGATACTCAAAAACCGAAAAAATAAAGCCGTATACACTGGTATCGCCGAAGGACGGCGAGGAAAATGTGAGTACGTCAAGCGTAACGTTTATGTGGAATGTATGCCCTGAACTGAATATCGATAATTACAGATTGATTATTGCAAAAGATAAGGACTTCAAAGATGTTGTGTATAACTATCAGGTGAGCGATCTGCAAAAGGAAGTAAAAGGCTTGGACGCTAATACCGAATATTGCTGGAGAGTTGATGCGGTATCGAAAAAAGACGGCAGAATTTATACAAACGATGATGGAGTAAGATGCTTTAGAACATCATATTATAAGAAAACAAAATCAGATGAAACGGTAAAGTATAAAGACTTGTCAGACTGGTTCTATGACAGCGAAAACTGGAAAAAAGGCAGCCTTGATTCAATAACGGCAACAAGCGAAAACGTTACGGTAAAAGGCGATCTGGGAGTCGGAGGATATGAGGGAGAGTATACCGACTATAATACGCTTTATCATTTCGGTGCGGAATTTAACGGCGGAAGTTGGAAAGCGTTTGCACTTCACAGTGATAATACCGAGCAGCTCGGCTGGGTGCATAATGCGCACTATCTGGTTATAGTAAAACCCGATGCAATAGAGTTGCATAAATATCCCGATTCTTTTAAAAATGTAACGACCATAAAGACAATTTCCCGAAACACTTCCTTTGAAGATAAGGCGGTACACGATATTGTGTTCGGAACGTATGTAAAGGACGATGTGAATTATATTGTATTTGCAATGGACGGCGATGTGATATTTAATATAAAGGATATTTATAAAGAAGAGAAAAAAGCGCAGGGATATTTTGCTGTTTATAATATCGGCGGAGAGATGACTCTTACAAAACCGATATCGGAGCTGCCGGAAATATCTTTTAAGGAAAGAGAATTGCCCGCGCAATACGAAAAAGCGCTTGATTCGTCGGTTTTGATGAAGATAGGCGAGCCGAGGGCATATGCCGATGAAAAGGAAGAGCAGATAAATGCGAAAAATCCCGATATTGTGCCGATTGTGCGAAATAACAGAACTCTTATTCCGGTGCGTTTTGCATCAGAAAGCATAGGCGCGGACGTTTCGTGGGACGAGAATGTAAAAAGTGCGGTAATTACCAAAGCAGACAAGACGGTAAAATTGACGGCAGGGGATAATACGGCATATTTAAACGGTGAGGCGAAAACGCTTGACAGTGCGCCTGTAATCGAAAATAATACGATGTATCTGCCGGCAAGATTTCTTATGGAGTCTCTGGGGTACAGTGTAAAATACGATGAAAGCACACAGCTTATACTGATAATAAAACCCGAAAATGAGGCTCTTATCTCTAATGAGCGATATTGGTGGGAGATTTTGGAAAATTATGTAATGTATGCAAGAGCGGAAAAAGAGAAATTTATAAATGCGGCGTGGGATAACGGCGGAAAGCTTTCGGACGCAAATTAGGATTTGTGCCGCTAAGCGGCAAAATGGAGGATTAATATGAAAAGAGTGTTTAACATATTGGTTTTGGCAGTGATTTTGTCGGGGCTTATGCTTAACAATGCCGCGGCTGTCAGGTATCTTCATGTCGACAGGACGGATAATGTGAAATTCCGAGACAATCTGCAAAACGGCGATATGTCTGATTGGACGGTATTTATCCCGGCGGAAAAGACATGGTCGGTTAAGGATTTTGACGACGGAAAAGCGCTTTGCTGTACATATGACGCAAAATGGAATTACAGCGTACTTGCCGCAAATGTTGATGAGCAGTATACCGAAAACTGCATTATTTCGGCAGACTTTACCTTTACCGGAAGAACCGAGTGGTCTGGCGTGATGCTTCGTGCGGCAGATGAGGATAATAACTATACCGTGGTCCTCGGGCGCGATAAGGATATAGGCTTTGTAAAGCTTATAAAACGTCTTAATTCAACGCAGTGGAATGCGCTGACCTTGGTTGATACGGGCGCAAATGTGCCTAAGAATAAGTCGGTGAATTTAGTGGTTGAGGCGGTTGATAATAAAATCAGCGCATCATTGGACGGTGTTGAGATTTTCAGCTATACCGACGAGAGTGATCCGATATATAAAGGAAAAGTCGGATTTCTCCATTATTACGGAGATACCAGAATGAAGAACTTCACGGTTACGGCATTGCCCAAAGCGGAGCAGACGGAAGATACTTCAAAATATACCTATAAAAGATGCGTAAATTATGATGAATCGGAGATAAACGATTTTTCGGACGCGATTTTCGACTATTACGGCTGGGAGGATTTCGGCAACAGGAATATCTATTTTGAAAATAATAATCTGATTATAACATCGAAAGACGGTATATCCGAAAGAGAAGCGGCGGTTTCGTATGTAAGAAAAAGATTCGGGAATGAACCGATTGAATTTTTAGCGTCGGGCGAGGGAGAAGAGTATTCAATATCCTTTAAAAACGTGGAAAAATATAAAATCTGCGGAGACGGCGGAGACGGATATAATTTAAGAATAAAAAAAGATGCGCTTGCATTGGAAAAATGGGAAAACGGAGAGAAAAGAGATCTGGCGAGTGTTTCGGGCGAATTTATTCCGAAAGACGGATTTTGCCGCTTTAAAATAGAAACAGCAGAGGAGAATGAGGCTCTTCGGATAAAGGTTATATCGGACGGCAAAACCGTCATTGATATAAAGGATGCGCAAAATCCGATTATCGGCGAGGGTTATTTAAGCATTGTTTCGTACATGGAGGAACTGCGCTTAAAGCAGGCTCCCGAAAAGATTTTGAGCGAAAAACAGCTTTTGGGAAATACGGTTCTTGCCAAATTAGGCTCGGATAAAATTTATATCGGTGCAATTGTGCCGGGATACAAGGTATACAAAAGCGGCTCGGTTATGCTCCCGCTCAGAAAGCTTGCAGGCGAATGGGGCGCGGAGGTATTGTGGAACAGCGCCGAAAAGACGGCGGAGATTACATACGGCGGAAAAATCTGTAAGATAATGAAAGGGTACGGCGATTACTTTGTCAACGGAGAAAAGAAAAATCTCGGAGGCACGGTTGTAAGCATTGACGGGACGTTATATGTGCCGTGCGGATTCTTTGAAAATGAGTTTGACAAAGCCGTAACCGAAACCGATACGGGTTTGATATTTATAACAGATAAAAATACCGATATTTCATCGGTTACGGACAACAGCGCGATACTTGGCGAGCTTAGCGAAAAATTACAGTAAAAAACAGGCAAACAAAAACAGAGCGGAGGTGAAATATATAAATTAAGCCTGCTTGAAATAAAAGAAAGGAAGGATCAGGAAAATGAAAAGAAAAATTTTATCCATTGGAATTGCGGCGGCAATGACGGCAGCGGTTTTGCCGAATGCCGCGATGGCGGACAGTACGGTATTTGACGAATATCTCTACTATAACGATTTTTCGGAAAATATGGACGGTCTGGAAATAGTAAAAAATGTACAAAGCGATACCGTTACGGTAGAGGACGGAAAGCTTGTAATCAACAATACCACAGCATGGAAATCATGGATTGATCTTGCGGTTTCGGACAGTGAAGGCTGGGAGGAATTTTCTGTCGGTGTATCGGCCGAAATTTTGGGTAAACAGAATTATTTTGCGATTTATCCGTATGCCGGAGATACGGCAAATTATTATCTCGAATTAACAGATCAGAACGGCATATACAGAGATAATATTGTAAATACGGCAATCCAGGCATGGGGAAATAATTTGAGATTTAAAGTTGATGCAAACAAAGCTTCGTCAACACTTTATGCATACCCCACCAATTTGTGGGAATCGAGCGGTGACATGGAAACAGTGAGAAGTGCAACACATACAACAACCGCAGGCGGCGTAATGTTCAGCGGAATGTGGGGGACGGAACCGATAAAGATAGACGAAATAGCAATTACCGATCTTCGCGCAAAGGCCGCCTTGGCATCAAGTGCGGACGCATTAAAGGCGGGAGACACGCTAACCGTTAAATTCTCAGAGGCTATGGACACCGAAACATTCACGGCAGATAACTTCTGCTTTACCGACGGGGTGAATACATTAAATGCGGCGGCAGTTACGGCAAACGGAGCTGACGAGGCGATAGTTACGGTTCCCGCAACAGTTGATGCCGGACACGCATATACATTGGTTGCGAAAAAGGAAATTAAGGATGCAGACGGAGACAGATTGAATAACGATAAGAAGTTCAGCGTAAAGACGGCAGATGCAGATATGTTTGTGGTATCGTCAATCCCTGAGGCGGGAGCGGAGATGGCGCCGGACTCGAAAATAACGCTCAATTTCAATAAAGCGATTGATTTTTCGGCAGCACCGTCAATCACGTTAAAAGATGCGGACGATACGGAAATTCCGTGCAGTATCGATGAGAGCGCAAGTACAGATAAAACACTGGTTATCGTGCCGGGCAAGCTTTTAAAGAACGGTAAAGCGTATACTTTGACTGTTTCGGGGGTTAAAAATACAGACGGCGCGCTTTGTGATGTATTTACGCTTGCATTTACAACAAAACAGGCGGCAAGCAGCGAGAATTATCTGTATTATAACGACTTTTCGGAAAATATGAACGGTTTGGAAGTGCTTAATAATGTTAAAGATGATACAATCAGCGTAGAAAACGGCAAACTGAAAATCACACAGCAAAGCACGGCTTTTCAGTCCTTTGTACAGCTTTATATGACGGGCAGTGAGGACTGGGAGGAATACAGCCTTGAGGCAACGGCACAGATTACCGGAAAGCCGGGATTTATATTCTTCCGCCCGAAGGGTGCAAAAGAGGCAACCAACGCCGAAACGGAAGCTCACCAGTTCATGATAAATACAACAGGCTTGGTAAGAAATAAAACCAATAACGGCGATATTCAGTCGTGGGGCGACAGACCGATAATGAAGATGAAGCTCAATGTGGACGGCAATAAGTCGGATTTCCTGATGGCGCCGTACAGCACATGGGAGTCGAGCGGATATTTGGAGAGCTATTCAAATGTAGAGCACGCGTCAAACGCGGGCGGACTTAATATTGATGCTATCTGGGGAGCTGATACGGTATACATTGATGAAATCAAGGTAATCGATTTAAGAGCGCAGGCAGAGGCATATAATACCAAGGATCTCCTGCCGGGCGATATAATCACAGTAAGATTTTCTGAGAATATGACGCCGTCGGCTATGAGCGCGGATAATGTTGTATTTGAAAATAACGGTACAGAGATTCCCGTTATTGTGACCAATAACGGCAGCGATGAAATGTATATAACCGTTCCCGATGAGGTTTTGTCAAACGAAGAATATACATTGACGGTTAAAAAAGAAATAACCGATACCGACGGAGACCGTCTGAATAACGACAAGAAATTTACGGTAACTACAAAAAAGAGCAATTTTAATGTCATTTCGGTTACACCTGAAAACGGTGCGGTGAATGTTGACGCTCTGACAGATATAACAATCACTTTCGATAACCCGATAGACTATACTGCGGCAGATGATGTCAATATAAGCGTTACGGGCAGTGACGAAAGCTCAATCGGCGCAAAGATAAATCTTGCACAGAGCACTAAAAATACTATGTTTATTGAATTGAGCGGCGAATTGGAGCCGGGGGGAACATATACTGTCTCGATAAGCGGAGTTAAATCCGAAGCGCAGGATACAATGCTCGGCGCTAAAAAGTTCAGCTTTACGGTTGCCGAAAAGAGTGCAGATTATCTCTATGTAAATGACTTTTCCGATCCGTCAACGCTTTCGGATTTTACAATAACACAAAAATCCGGAGCGGAGAGTGCGCAAATTACAGACGGCAGATTGGTTCTTGCAACGGGCAATTCGGTCAGCGGCTCGGATATGACGGCATATGATCTCGGATTTTTCATAAACGGCAGTGAAAACTGGTCGGATTATGAAATTGAGATGGAGGTAAGCGCGAATACGCAGTATAAGTTCCCATATGTAAAATTGAGGGGCGAAACACTTACAGCGCTTTTGCAGCCGCTGTCGAGTACATTGACCTTTGGCATGACATCATTTGATAATGTTGTAAAAGACGAAACTTACGCGCAGACCTTTAATAATAAGATGCATAAGCTTGTGATAAGAGCCGAGGGAAATCATTTTACGCTTTCTTATGACGGCGAAAAGATCATGGACGGCGAAGGCAGCGATATTGCGGCAAAGGGCGGCATATCGATCGGCGCACAGTGGGTTGGATGCGCATTGGTGGACAATATAAAAGTAAAGGATCTCGGAATTTCGTGCTATGTTGAAAATCCGAAAAATCTTTCCGAGGGCGACGAAGTGAGAATCGTGTTTGACAGGGAAATGAATACAGACACATTCATTTCGGAATATGTAACCGTTACCGATACAAACGGAAAAACGCTCAACGTTTCGGTAAGAGCACAGGATTCAAAAACGATGCTCGTAAAACTCCCGTACGGACTGGCATCAGACGAAAAGTATATCATTACACTTTCAAATGAGATTGCAAGCAAGAGCGGTATCGGACTTTCGACCGAAAAGCGCTTTGAGATAAAGTCAGTCGAAAAGGATCTGCACGTCGGAAATCTTAAGCTTATATCGAATGGAAGTGAAATCACCAAATTATCCGCAAATCAGGAAATTGCGGCATCTGCATATGTAAAGAACAGCAAGACGCAAAGTGCAAGCGCAGTGCTTGTTATGGCTGTGTATGATGCGGACGGCAGATGCGTTGCGATAAAGACGGCAGGCGGAGAAATTGATGCAAAAGAAGATAAAACGCTTACAACCGAGGGCTATACACTCCCTGCAAATGTCAAGGGATACAGTGTGAGAATCATGACGGTTGACAGTCTTGATACCATAATGCCGTTAGTAACGAGCAGAGTATATTAAAAAAATATAGGGAATGTTAAAAAACTTCGGGACGCAAGAAAAGGAGTAAAGTATACATACTTATAGAAAATGCCTAAAACGGGCAGGGCATATAAAAAACAATAGGGAAAATGGGGCATATGCCCCATTTTCCCAAACTTAATTATATTGAAAGGAAAACTTACGATGAAAAAACAAATAGCCGCAGCACTTGTAATTACGCTTTTGACAACAACCGCAAACGCAGCGGAAATTACAGGATTTTATATAAAAAACGGGCGCTGGGTGATTGACGGCAGCGCAAACGAGGACGCCGCAGAGGTTATAATGTCTGTAAGCGGAGATGAGAATAATCAATTGACGGATATACGTCAACAGGATTTGGACGGCGGCAGTTTTTCTTTTGATTTGCCAACGATAACGGCAAACGGATTTTATACGGTAAAGGTAAGAGATTCCAAAGACAGTGCGCCGAGTGTGCGAAAGGTTTATCTGACAGATAACAAAAACAGCGGAGTGATGTATGATTCCTCCGAGGACAGCGATTATGCCGCGTGGCACATTTTCGGCGACGGGAGCGGCAGATTGATGTCAAACGGCAAATATAATTTGGGAAGCAGCGGTAACGGCGAGACGACCGCATATTTAGACGGATTTTTTAATGCTATGGATTACAGCTTTTCTCTGGACATATCGGCAGCATCAAGAGATATGACAGAGGAGATTTTATTCAGATATATTGACGAAAATAATTACTGCTACTTTAAGATCCCGATAACTTCGGGCGACGGCAGGATATATGAGATGGGATATGTAAAGGATGGGATAAAAACCGCAGCATATCAGCAGAAGATGACCGACGGCGAGGGTGCGGCGGTTAAATACTATAATATAAGAATAGAATGCCTCGGCTATGAATCGCGGGCTTATGTGGACGGTGAGCTTGCGGGACGTTTGTATGACGAGGATTTAGATAGAGGAACAATAGGGGTAAGGGCGATAAATGCAAAGGTGAATTTCAACAATGTTTATGTTGAAAATCTGATAGATACCGTAAGGACGGGAAAAATCGAATTTTTATCGGAATCGGGAGATCCGCTGTATTCGATACCCAAAAGCGGCAAGGTGACGGTAAGGGCAAAAGCGGAGAATATTTCCGATACGGAAAGCTCGAAAGTTATGCTTGCGGCGGCGGTTTACGAAAACGGTAGGCTGGTGAGCTTAAAAACGGACAGAAGGAGTATTTTGCCGGAGGAAAAGAAGGATTATGAGGTTATCCTGGAGGGAGTGGCACAGGATAAGACGGTTCGTGCATTTTTCTGGGACGATTTTTTGTCGCAGAAGCCTTTGAATACGGCAGAGAGCATTAATGACAAAGGCGGCAGGAATATTTATGTGGACGCAAGCTACAGCGGTGAGTCGGACGGGAGCATAGATTGCCCGTACAAAACAGTAGCCGACGCAATTGATAGAGCTAAAGCGGTAAAAAGCGAGTATGGCTTGGGCGAAAACGGTATAAGAATTATGATACGGGAGGGAGAGTATGAGCTTGACAGTACTCTTAACCTTTCGGGCGAACAAATAAGCGGCACATTGATGCAGCCGATTGTAATTGCCGCATATAACGGCGAGAATGTGTCGGTTAAGGGGAGCAAAAAGATAGACACTGAAAATGCGGTAATATCCAATGATGTGCGTATACCCGATTCGGCAAAAGGCAAGGTATATGAGATTTCTTTAGGCTTTGATACCGCACCGATAGAGAGCTTTGACTACACAGCTCCCGCAAAGAAATACACCAATGTTTTATATGACGGAAAAGTGCAGCCGCTTGCAAAATATCCGAACGATGGCTGGATTAAGACCTCGGGGGTATATGATAAAAACGGCACAAAGCTGAATACCGATTCCGACACATGGGACAGTATCAGACAAAATGAAAATTATGTATGGCTTGATTTTTCGGATTCTCATATTCAAAACCTGAAAAATGCGCAAAGTGCATGGTGCGAGGGGTATTGGTACAAATACTGGACATGGGAAAATACAGAGCTTTTGGGAGCTGACAGTGCAAGCTCGAGAATAAAAATAAGCGTTCCCGAAAAAGGTGTAATCGATACGAACCGTGATTTTCGGATATATAATCTCTTGGAGGAACTGGACTCACCGGGAGAATGGTATATCGATAATGATGCGAAAAAGTTGTATTTTTATCCGCCGAAAAGTTTTTCTTCGGATGCGGACATCGAGGTTACATATTTAAACGATGTACTTATATATGCGGACAATGTTCATGATGTGGTTTTTGATTCGCTTATGCTGAAAAATTCTTCGGGCGAGGCGGTGAAAATCGATAATTCCGATAGGGTAGATATTGCATACTGCGGCATAGGAAATACCGGCGCAAACGGCATTACGGTTTCAAAATCGAATAATATAGCTATCCACGACAGCGAGATTTTCAATACCGGCGCTATAGGTGTGATGATTGATGCGTGCGGAACAATCAGGAATCTTACAAGATGTGAAAATGAGATTAAAAACTGCGATATTCATGATTTCGGCAAGGTGTCAAGATCGTATACTCCGGGTGTGCGGATTGCGGCATCGGTAGGTGTGAATGTAATGAACAATGAAATACATGAGGGGACTCATTCGGGTATGATATATTCGGGTTCGGAAATAAAAATCGAATATAATGAGATATATAACGTGCTTACAATGGCGGCGGATGCAGGCGCGATATACAGCGGTCGCTCGTATATTGACAGGGGCAATGAAATAAAGTATAATTATCTGCATGATATATACGATAATGTGAATATAAAAGAGCCTGTGGTCGGGATTTATCTGGACGATCAGCTCTCGGGTACGGAGGTTGAGTCAAATATATTATATAAAGTGGATTCGGGAATATTTTTAAGCGGCGGACGCGATACCGTAATAAGGAATAACATTATTGCGGAAAAGACAGCCGCGGATTATAACGAAACGGACGGCAGATATGCGATAATGCTCAGAACATCGGGACTTATGCCGCACAGACAGAGTATGGTTTTGGATATGCTCTCGAAGATAGAAGGACTTGACCTTTCATCTCCAGGCTGGCAGAAATATCCGTATGTGAATGTATACCCGAAAGATAACCCGGGAGCGCCTGTGAGAGATGTTGTGGAGAATAATGTTATCTGGAACCACCACAATCTGAAAAAGTATTCGGATTTTGAAAATTGGAGTACGGTCGGTGAAAATCTTGTAAACAGTACAGATCCGGGATTTGTGAATGCAGCGGAGGGTAATCTGAACTTAAAAGATGACAGCGGAGTCTTTAAAAAATTAAGCGGATTTGAAAAGATACCGTTTGATAAAATAGGCAGACAGTAAGGGAGGAGAAGAAGTAATGATAAACAAAAAAATACCTCTTGTTTTGATATGTGCGGCTTTGCCGATAGCAACGTGTTATGCGGACGGCTTAGATACGGTGGAATATGACAGGATTTCAAAAAGAGTGAGAATTGAGGGCAGTTATGATAAAACGGATATTTTCAGGCCTATGATAGTTCTGAAGATAGAAAACGCAGATAAAGAAATAGTTCTCATGACGCAGAATGACGATATAGAAAAGAGCGGTACGTTTTTGTTTGATGTTCCGGTGTCGGGGGCAAGCGGAGAGTATACCGTCATTGTAAATTCCAATGCTTTTGAAAAAGAGCTTTCGGGCGCGTTTGACTATTTTAGCGAATCGGACATACAAAGGGCGATAGATGAGATAAATTCCGCAAATTCTTACGAGGAGTTTGGAGAAAAGCTCAATTCAAATGCGAAAATTTTCGGCTTGGATACGGAACTGCTGCAAAGGATCTCGGATAAAAATAGCGTATATTCTGCTATGTATAAAAAATACGCCGATGAGGAGGAGCTTTTTGATTCATACATAAAAAATACGCTATATTGCCTTATATATGAAAATGCGGATTCCTCGTACAGTGCGGATATGCTTGAAAAATATAAGATACGGTCAGGCATTGATAAGATGCTTACCTATCCGACTTACGAGAAGATGAGCGAGAGTGAAAGAAAGCTTTTGGTAAGTAAGATTTCGGGATTAAAAAGCGAGAATGATTTTGAAAAGAGCTTTAACGAGGCGGCTGTTCTGGTAAAGGTGCGTACGGCAAATTCTTACGGAGAGGTCAGAACCTTGCTTACAGAATATAAAGACATTTGTTACAGATCGGATATTTCAAAATATTTCGATTCTTCGGATACATCATCTATAGATGTGGCATTGGTCGGAAATGATTATAAAACAATAGATGAGCTTTGCGACGCAATAAAAAAATTATCCGATAACGGAAATAACGGAGATTCGGGCAAGGGCAATCATGGCAGCACGGGAGGAAGCTCGGGCGGCGGAATAAGCGCACCTGCGGCAAAGCCCGAGACGGGAAACAGCGAGAACAAAATAATATATACCGATATTGACACTGTCGAGTGGGCAAAAGATGCGATCAGCGCGCTCTCCGAAAAAGGAATATTAAACGGCAAGGGCGAGGGACTGTTTAAGCCGAACGATATGATAACGCGCGAGGAATTTGTAAAGGTTATGATTGCGGCGTTTGAAATTGAAGTAAAAGACGGTGCGGAAGTGAAATTTTCCGATGTTTTGCCGGGCGCGTGGTATGAAAAATACATAAACGCCGGAGTAAGCACGGGGTGTATAAACGGTCTCGGAAACGGTGAGTTCGGAGTAGGAAAGAGCATTACGCGTGAGGATATGGCCGTTATGGCATACAGATTCACAAAATATGCGGGATACAGCTTAAATAACAGTGCGAGTCTTGATTCGTTCGAGGACAGGGCGGCAATAAGCGAGTATGCAAAAGAGGCGGTTTCGGCACTCTTGGCAGAGTCGGTGGTAAACGGAATGAATAATTCAAAGTTTGAGCCGAAAGCTTTTGCAACACGTGCGCAAGCCGCTGTGATGCTCTACAGACTTCTTAATTGTGTACAGGGAGGACAGATATGAAACGGATAACGGTATTTTTGCTGATTTTGGCGATGTTATTGTCGCAGAGCGTTTATGTTTTGGCGCAAGACACGGAAAATGAGGACTTGTATGCAAAATTGCAGGCGCTGGACTGCCTGTGGGACGCGGATCAATATGAGCCGTCCGAAAATGTCACTCGCGGTGAGTTTGCGTCGCTTTTAAATAAGCTCACAAACGGAATTTTACAGTCGGATAAAAACCGTACCTCGGATATGGTCAAGACAGAGGATAAATTTTATGAAGAGGTGCAAAAGGCGGTAAGCCGCGGACTTATGCGCGTTTATGATGACGGGAGCTTTGCGCCCGGAAAAAATATAAGCCTTAACGATGTCTGCTATGGATTTGTAAATCTTTTGGGATATGGAAAAATGGCAGAAAAAGCGGGCGCATTCCCGAAAGGGTATGAGAGTACGGCAGAGGAAATCGGGATTTTAAAGGGCATAAAAGGCGATTATGCCAATTACGTCAACGAGGATAATATGCTTAAAATTGTCGACAATGCGCTTGAATGTGACATGATGGTTTTGCACTATAACGGAGCAAAGCTTGAGTATGTTATTGAAAAAGATGCGAATTTATTAAAAAACCGCCTGTCCGTTTATAAAGAAAAAGGAAGAATTACGGCAAATGAATACAGCGGTATTTTAGGCGGCGGTGTCGGTGAGGGCAATTTCGAGATTGGCGGAAAAATAATGTCTGTCGGCAAAACCGACGCGGCAATGCTTTTGGGCTATAAAGCAGAGGTATACTACCGCGATAATGACGGCGAATACGAGGCGCTTTGGATTGATTTAAAGGACAATTCCGAACTCTTTATCTATGCCGAAGATATTAAAAATTATTCGGACCGTACAATAAAATACGATAACGGCAAGCAGATAAAAAGGGCGAATATTTCGCAAAAAGCCAAGGTTATATATAACGGTGTTGCGGTTTCGGAATACGGGCGTGATGATATTATGATAAAGACCGGCGATATTACGCTTTTAAAGGAGAGCGGAGCGTCGGAGTATGATATTGTAATAATCGCAAGCTATGATAATTATGTGGTTGAAAATGCGGATTTCGATAAATACGTGATTTACGATAAGCTCGGGAGGAAATTTACGTGGCAGGAAAGTGCAAAGCTGCTGTTTTATTCGGACAATTTCCTTAAAAAAGAAAAAGAAGATGTAAAATCCAACACGGTATTGAGCATTGCAAAAAGCAAGGACGGATCACTTGTAACCTTTGTGATTTCCTCAAATAGTATAGAAGGAACAATCGAAAGTATAGATTACGATGACGGAACCCTGAGTGCGGAAATTTCGGGAAAGAGCTATGACTTTGACGGGTATTATCTGAATAACCGTGACGCTGTTACGGTTGGCGCAAAGGGTAAGTTTTATCTTGACATGGACGGCAAAATCGCGTACTTTAATGCATACAGCTACGGCAAGTGGGTTGCGGCTTATGCAATAAAAAAATATTGTGACGATAACGGAGATTACTATATAAGATATTTTGACGGTGAGGTAAAAGAAAGTAAAATTGCGGACAGCTTTAAGGCGGACGGCGTGAGATTTTCAAAAGATGAGGCGCAGACTGCGGTCAGTGCCGATAAATTTATGCTCTTTAAGCTGAACAGTAACGGTGAAATTTATGATATAGATTATCCGTCCGACGGAAAAAGCGGCAAATTTGAAAATGAGAACAGTCTCAGGACTATGAGCGTTATTACTGAAAAGACGTGGTACAGACCGAATAACGTAAGCTTTGCAAAGCGCTTTTTGATGAACTCGGATACAAAGGTATATGTTCTTCCCGAGGATAAATCGGACTACGATAAATATGAGCTTTTGGGGATTGCGAAATTTGTCAGCAGAACCTACAGCGGAATATCGGCATACTGTATCGGAGACGGTGCGGAGTATGCACAGTATGTTGTGTATGATATGGAAAAGGACACGGTGGAAATTACAAATGACGCACAATTTTGTATTTTAAAAGGGATAAGCGAGGCGCTGGACGAAAATGATGAGATTGTCCGCGTTATGGAATATTACACGCAAAGCGGAGTATTGCAAAAGACTGTCCTTTCCGATAATGTCGATACATCTCTTATGGAATGCGGCGATATTTTACAGCTTTCGGCAGGTGATGACGGCAGAATAGAAAAGGTAAACTTAAGCTTTGATTACAGTACGAAAACTATGGGCGACGGCTCAAAGACGAACTACATTACATCGTATTATACCCATGCCTACAGACGGCTTAACAAAACGCTTTTCATGTCGAACGGAAACGAGGACGTAAAAGATGTATACAAGCTTGAAACGGTGCCTGTTAATTGCTCGGTATTTATATTTGACACAAAGAAAAAGATATTGATAACTGCAAGTGCGTTTGATATAATTGATTGGGAAAGAAATAACACGGATTATACGGAATTTTTCATAAGATTTTACTACGATGATCCGCAGGTTATCTTTATCTGGGAATAAGGAGCAAAAATATGGAATTAGAAGGCAAAATAATAAATTTTTTGGGTGACAGTATAACAGAGGGCTCGGGAGCGAGCTGTGCGGAAAATATCTATCATGCGGTATTTAAGAGATTGAGCAGTGCGGCGGAGGTGAGAAATTTCGGCATCGGCGGAACAAGGCTTGCAAAGCAGAATACACCGAGCGAAAATCCAAAATATGACGAGCATTTTTCGGTTCGTGCCGACAGAATGCCGAATGATGCGGATTTGGTGGTGGTATTCGGCGGAACAAACGATTACGGTCACGGAGACGCACCGATCGGTACATTTTCCGACAGATGCGTTGATACATTTTACGGTGCGTGTCATGAGCTGTTTTTAAAGCTTATAAATAAATATCCCGAAAGTGAAATCGTTGTAATGACGCCGATAAAGCGCGAAAACGAGAATAACCCGAATGCTGTTACGGGAAAGGTATTGGGGGATTATGTGAAGATTATAAAGGAAGTGGCAGAATTTTATGCATTGCCGGTTCTGGATCTTTATAATATGAGCTCGATTGCGCCCGATGTGCCGATACTCAAGGAAAAATACACAAGCGACGGTCTGCACCCGAACGATCGCGGACATGAGCTGATAGCAAAAAGACTTATGGGATTTTTAAAAACGTTATAAAAAAATAGCCGACATTTTGTGTCGGCTGTTTTCACTGAATAAGGAGTAATCGATATGAATTGTGAGAGAGAATATCAAAACTGGCTTGATAATGCCGATAGAAAAACGGCAGACGAGCTTTTGGCGGCAAAAGATGAGCTGCGCGACAGATTCTATAAAGAGCTGGAGTTCGGAACAGGCGGTCTTCGCGGTGTTTTGGGTGCGGGTACAAACAGAATGAATAAGTATGTGGTGGCTCGCGCAACACTGGGGCTTGCCGAGTACATAAATAAAAATGCGGCGCATAATAAAAGCGTTGTTATTGCCTATGACAGCAGAAATTATTCGAGAGAATTTGCCGAGACTGCGGCAAATGTGCTTATATCAAAGGGTATTAAAGCATATGTGTTTGATGAACTGCGCCCGACTCCGGAGCTGTCGTTTGCGGTGAGATATTTGGGTACGACGGCAGGGATTGTAATAACTGCCTCACATAACCCGGCAAAATATAACGGATATAAAATATACTGGAGCGACGGCGGACAGATTCCGCCGGATATTGCGAGTGCGATTTTGAGCGAGATCAATAAAAAAGGATATTTTGAAGCTGAGCTTTCGGGAAGAGAAAGCGAGATTTCATGGGTAGGAAAAGAAATTGATGAGCAGTATCTTAATAATGTATATATGCAGTCTGTCAATAAAGATGTGGATAAAAACGGCTTTAAACTTGTGTATACTCCGCTGCACGGGAGCGGAAATAAATTGGTAAGAGGTATACTTGAAAAAGCAGGATATAAAGATGTAATTGTGGTAAAAGAACAGGAGCTGCCGGACGGAAATTTCCCGACTGTTAAATCCCCGAACCCCGAGGATAAGGAGGGCTTTACAATTGCGATAGAGTATGCAAAGAAAAATAACGTTGATCTGATAATTGCAACAGATCCGGACAGTGACAGAATGGGAATTGCGGTAAGAAACAAAAACGATGAATATGTAACAATGACGGGAAACCAGGTTGGTGTTATGCTTTTGGATTATATCCTGTCACAGAAAATACCGCCGAAAAACGGAGCTGCCGTTACCACTATTGTTTCGACGAAAATGGCGGACGCAGTCTGCAAAACTTACGGAGTAAAGCTTATAAGAACGCTTACAGGCTTTAAATATATCGGTGAGAAGATACATGAATTTGAAGAAAGCGGAGAAAATACTTTTCTGTTCGGATTTGAGGAAAGCTACGGTTATCTTGCCGGAACTTATGCAAGAGATAAGGACGCGGTGGTGGCGAGTATGCTGACTGCCGAGATGGCGTGCTTTTATTCGGCAAAGGGCATGACTCTTTTGGATGTTATGGATAATCTGTATAAAAAATTCGGCGGTTATTATGAAGAGCTTGAGAGCATAACGCTTGAGGGCGAAAATGGCATGGAAAATATAAAGCGTGTTATGACTCACTTTAGAGATGAGCAAATTTCCGAAGTGGGCGGTGCGGCAATTGAATCGGTTACCGACTATCTTGGAAAAACCGATCTTCCGAAATCGGACGTGTTGAAATTTTGTGCGTCAAACGGACTTGATTTTATAATACGTCCGTCGGGAACCGAGCCAAAGCTGAAAATTTACTATCTTTCAGAGGGCAAAACCTATGATGAGGCAAAGGTAAAAGCGCAAAAAGCAAAGGCAGAGGTATCGGAAATTATAAAGAGTGTAATAATATAAAAGAGGGGATATTAAAAAACTCCGGAACGCAAGAAAAGACGCAAAGGCTGTAGAAAAAATCAATTGATTTTTTCTACAGCCCCTTTTTGTGTACGGTAAAAGAAATTTCGGACACAAATTAGTGTAGTGTGCCCAAAACTTGAAAAATTTCGGAAATTATGCTAAAATACGCCTTGTAAAAAACATTTGTAAGGAATGATTGTTTATGAAAATGGATACATTCGGGGGTTTTTTAAGGTATATTGTAAATTCAAGAAATTTGAGTGCGCAAAAGCTTGCCGAAATGACCGGAAATAAAAGCAAAACGGCAATATTAAGACTTTTGAATGACCAAAGCAGTAAAAAAACAATCCTTAAATTTGCGGAAATTTTAACGCGGACGATAGAGCTTAGCGAAGAAGAAAAAGAGTGCATGAGCTGTATTCTGATGGGAAATGACGTTTCTCCGTCACAGAGGAGCGCTCTGAACAATCTGCTGACATTGTTCAGAAAATGCGACTGTAAGAAAAACGCAGGGATTACCTGTACGGCATATAATTCCGAGCCGACCGATAATGCTGTTTCTTTTTCCGAGCTTTTTAAAATATGCTTAAACCGTGAGAGCCTTATCATAATCGAGGACGTTGTAAGCAATGAGCTGGCTTTTGTTTTGGATAAGCTGATTCATGAATCGGTCGGGAAAAAGTTTTCGCCTGTAATAAATCATTTTTTTAAACAGGACGAGGGCATAGAATCAAAGGGGAAACAGCTTTTGTCGCTGATGAAGCTGGCTACATATGTAAAATACAGAGCGTATGGAGTAAAGCACGGATATTCTATGGAAAAGAAGATCATAATTCTTACGTTCAGACGAAAAGCAATACATATGCGCCTGGTGGAGTTTTACGATGTAAATAAATTTTATTTTAGTGATACGGAAATAAGCGAAACTTTTTATAATCATCTTCTGTACAGACAAAAATTTTTAGAGGAGCACTCAACGCTGATGCACAGCGAGCCGCTTTGTCAGGATCAGCTGTTTGATATGCTTAAAATACTGTCGCAGTACGATTTAAAAGAATCAATGCAGGTAAATTCAATGCCGACCTATATGATGATACCGTTTGATATTCAGTGTCGGCTGTTTGAGGCGTGCAACTATATCGGTCTGGGAAAAGATGATCCTTATATACAGCCTCTGTATAATCTGTTGGAGGAAAGAGAGCGGCTTTTTGACGAGTCGGATATTTCAAGAAAGCTGATATGGACGGTTGACGGCGTAGAGAGCTTTTTAAAGACAGGGAAAACAGGCGACTATTTTGAGCCGTTTGAGGGACTTACATATGATGAATGTAAGATTACACTCGAAAAAATGATAAATAAAAAAGGAATAGAGTGCAGAATCTTAAAAAAGCAGTATTTAATATGCGGAATGGAATTTGTCGTGTATGATAATTGCATCATAATATATGATACTATTTGGAAAAACGGTGAGGGCCGCACAATGGCGATGATTACCGATAAGCGCATGATAGGACTTATAACCGATTTTTACAATAAAGTGTTTTGGGAAAAATGCTGTTACGGTGAGGAAGAAAGCAGAAAAATTATTGAAGAATTGATAGAGAAAAACAAAAGGTGATGTAAAAAAACTCCGGAACAAAAAATGATATGAACTTCCAAAAGCGTCTGACCGGTGTATGTCACAAAAAAAGGGGCTGTAAAAAAATCAATTGATTTTTTTACAGCCCTTGCTTTTTTGAAGGGGATAGGAAAAAAGCTTTGGAATTAACAAACTGAGCCAAAACTTTGGTTTTGGGATACCCTTGGCGTACATAGGTACGCCAAGGGCGAAGTTTGTTGATAGCAAGAAAAGAAATAATTTTACGAAAAATCATATTTTTTAATTTTTCTGCCTTAGCTAAATCAAACTAAAACATTTATATTTCTTGTAACATTTACTTTTTTCTTCTTTTCTTGCGTTCCGGAGTTTTTTAACAGCCCCTTTTTTTAGCTTGCTTAAATAAACATTAATAGGCTTACCGCCATCACCGCCATTCCGATTACCACTCCGATTATCGTGATTTTGCTTTTTTCATATTCATGCGCCATAGGTATCAGTTCTTCAAGAGCGATAAATACCATAGTGCCGGCAACTGCCGAGAAAAGAAAGCCGAAAACGGTGTCGTTAAAAAACGGTCTTAAAATAAGGTACCCGATGACAGCTCCTAACGGTTCGGTTATACCTGATAAAAAGGATATGCAAAATGCACGCAGCTTTTTACCTGTTGAAAAATAGATGGGCAGAGATGTGGCGATCCCTTCGGGGATATTGTGTATCGCGATTGCAACGGCGATTGCGACTCCGAGTTTAGGGTCGCGCAGTGCCGATGTAAAGGTTGCCATGCCCTCGGGAAAGTTATGTATTGCAATTGCAAGGGCGGTCATTATGCCCATGCGGTTTAAACTGTCGTTTCGCGACGCGTCGGGGTTCATAACAGCGCCTATATCACTGTCGGTAGACGGAAGGAAAAAGTCTATAATCCCGATGATTAAAATGCCTACGAAAAAAGCCGCGACACAAAGCCAGTAGCCTTTTGTAAATCCGTGTACATTTGCAAGATATTCTCTTGCCTTTGAGAAAATTTCGATCATTGAAACATAAAGCATGACGCCTGCCGAAAAGCCGAGAGATAACGACAGAAATTTGGTGTTTGTTCTTTTTGCAAATAAAGCAATAAGACTTCCCAATCCGGTGGAAATCCCGGCAAATACGGTAAGCATCAGCGCAGAGAATGCGTTGGAATCCAAAGTAATCCACCTCCAAAAATTTGAACCGTGAAAATGGCTCTTGGTATCATATTATGAAATCTCACGCATTTGTGTGATTCAAATTTCGGAGTAGTCCTTGTAAAGATAAAGAGAACCGCAGATGACAGTCATATCTTTTGAAATGGCTGAGAGTGCCGATTTAATATCAGGTTCGGGCGTTGCGGCAATTCCGTGCTTTTGCATGAGTGCGCTCAAATCCGCGGCGCTCATTGAGCGCGGATTATCCTTGACGCTTACCGTGAAAAATTCACATTTATCAAAGTCGCTCATGCCTTTTATAATTTCGAGTGATGCGGCTATATCCTTATCCGCCATTGATGCCATGATAAAGCTTTTGCTTTTGTCGGGAAAGTAACGCAAAAGAGCATTTTTTAAAGTATTCATGCCGTCGGGGTTATGCGCACCGTCAAAAACGGTAAGAGGAGTCTTGGACACAATCTCAAATCTTCCGATATTTCTTGCTTTTTTTACTCCTGAGCGGATCGCGCACTCGTCAATGTTTAAAAAGAGTGCGGCATCTATTGCTGCTGCGGCATTATCAAGCTGGTGCAAGCCGAGCATGGCAGAGTGCAGATTTTTAAGATGTCTGTAGGAGAAGACTTCACATTCGGAGTCGAACCCTTCGCTTACGGCTTTTTGTGTGACAATAAATTTATTGTGCATTCTAAGCGCCGCCTTTTCGAGTACGTCAATAACATCTTTTGACTGTGCGGCAGATATGGTGCAGCCTTTGGGATTATCCTTAATAATCCCCGCTTTTTCGGCGGCAATCTCACAAAGGGTATTGCCGAGGTACTGCATATGATCCATAGCGATATGAGTTATTATCGAAATCAGCGGAGCGGGGATAATATTTGTTGCGTCAAGACGTCCGCCGAGACCCGTTTCCAATATAACTATGTCGCAGTCTTTTTTTAAAAAATATAAGAATGCGGCGGCAGTCCAGATTTCAAATTGAGTCGGGCATATGCCGCTTTGGGCTTGGACATCGAGCGCACTTTTCCGTACCGTCTCAAGTATAATGTCAAGCTCGGACTGTGTAATCATCTTGCCGTCAACCGAAATTCTCTCGCATACGCTTATCATGTTAGGAGATATGTATTTGCCTGTTTTAAATCCTGCCTCGGTGAGTATGCTTTGCAGATATGCGCATACCGAGCCTTTGCCGTTTGTGCCTGCAACATGGATAAATTTCAGCTTTTTTTCGGGATTGCCGAGAGCCTGCATAAGCCTTCTTATGTTATCAAGTCCGGGTTTTGCAATCGCCTGAAAGCTGTTTGCGTATTTAGTAAATTCTTCCGATTTCATATTTTTGCACGTCCTCCCGAAAGTTTTCTTAAAAAATCAGAGTATGATGTAATCAAAATGATGCCGACCGTTCTTATAAGAAAATTCAAGCCGGCGGCAGGAAGGCGCATGATAATCATTTCCCTGTAGCCGAGGTTCATAACAGGCATCAGAAAATACGAGGTTAAGAATATATGCAGAAATATCATTTGCAGCAGAGTGCAGAGTATTGCGGCGGTATAACCCTTTGCGGTACGCGAAAGGTTTCTTAAAAATATACCGTAGGTAAAGCCGTATAAAAACTCGACAAAGGTTATTTGCGGCATGAATGCGGCAACGGGGTTTATCACAAATGATAATAGATCTGCCAAAACTGCGCTTAATCCTCCCAAAAGCGGACCGAACAGCATGGAAATAATCGCAATAGGTATAAACTTGGTGGATATTTTGATGGCAGCGCCTATTCTAATGGTGAAAAACATAGACATCAAAAGAGTGAGCGCCAATAGCATACCCATAGTGCATAATTCGCGTGACGTTAAACTTCTCAAACCTAAAAATTTCTTCATAATAAAAAATCCTTTCTGCATATTACTGCAAAAAGGTAAAATATCTTTATAATCGAAGGTAAATATCTCATTGCAGCAACGGAATGCGGAAACAATACCGCAGAGATAATCTCTTTCGTAGAAAAGGCAACTTCCCGTCCTTTTCTCACTTAACGCATTGATTCCTACTTTGCTTGATTTTTATTATAGCACATTGGTGTACCTGTGTCAAGATAAAAAACGAACCGAAAACATTTTTTGTTTTTCGGCTCGTTTTGGTAATATTAGATATATTTAAACCGTTATTATTTTCTCACAGGTGTAGGGAATAAGCTCGCGCTTTAGAAAATACCCGCGATCATGCGAGCAGACGGGGCATTTTTCGGGTGCCTCGGCGGTATATTGAATATGTCCGCAGTTTGTGCAGAACCATATTGTTTTATCATCGCTTTTAAAGAGCCTGTCCTCTTTGATGAGTTTTAAAAGCTCATCAAAACGCGCCGAGTGCACTTTTTCTATCTTTGCGATATTCTGAAATGATGCCGCAATTTCGGAAAATCCCTCCTCTTTTGCAACCTCGGCAAAGTTTTTGTAAACGGATTCATATTCACTCAACTCATCGTGCTTTGCCGTTTCTAAGATGTCGAGCATATTGTCGAATACCTCAACCGGATAGCCGCCTGTTATTGTTATATTCTCGCCTGAAAATGCTTTTAAGTGGGTGTAGAACACATTTGCGTGCGCAAGCTCCTGATTGGCGGTAAAGAGAAATATATCGGACACAATATAAAGACCGTGTTCTCTTGCAAACTCGGCGGCAAATGTATAGCGGTTTCTCGCCTGACTCTCGCCGGCAAATGCGCGCATAAGATTTAATTTTGTTTCACTCTCGGAAAAATTCATGTTTTTTTCTCCTCTCATATATTATTCTCAACTTATTATGTTAAAACCTGTAAATATTTATACGAAAAAAAATAAAAGCTGTTTTTTAAGTGATTTTTTAAAGATATATTCTTTGACTTTTGGGAGGGCGTATGGTATAATAAAGGACGGTACGGGAAGGAAATTCCGGCAAAAGAGGTTATAGCGTTTATGAGAATAGCAATTTGCGATGATCTGAAAGAGGAAAGGCAAAAGACGATAGCTGCTCTAAAATCCGTTATCGGGGATTTTTCGGCAGATGAATTTGATGACGGTGCGGAGCTTTTGGAAAGCCACGCCGAAAAACCGTACGATCTGATTATTCTGGATATACTGATGCCGAAGATAAGCGGAATGGACACAGCTGAGATACTTCGCAAAACGGATACCGAAACGCCTATTGTTTTTTTGTCAACAAGCGAGGAGTTTGGCGTTCGGAGTTACCGTGTTTTTGCATTCGATTATCTTTTAAAACCGATTGATACGGAACAGCTTAAAATATGCATGAGACGGCTTTTGGCACAGAGGAAAAAAGAGTATATAAGCGTTGTGTATTCGGGAGTTGAAACAAAGATATTGCTTTCAAACATAATGTTTTTGGAGAGTAATTTAAGAAAGGTTATTTTTGCACTGTCGGAAAACAGGAAAATAGAGATTATCGGAAAGCTGACCGATTTTGAGGGATTTTTGCTCGGGCGCGGATTTTGCAGATGCCATAAAAGTTATCTTGTCAATATGGAGCATATCGATTCGATTTCGGGAGATTTGTTTTGTCTTGCCGACGGCAGCAAGGTGAAGATTTCGAGAACCTATCTTCAAAACGCCAAAAAAGCATATTTTGACTATGTTTTTGCAAATGAGAATATTTAGCGCGGAGGGGCTGCGGTTGCTGCAGCTCTTCTTTTTTTGCGAGTTATGACGTTTTTTTGCAAATTATGAAAAGACGCTTGCCGGAAAAAATAAAAAGGTATAAAATAAAGATGTCTTTTTTGTAAAATGTTTTTCGGGTTTAAAAATCTAAGGAGGGAAAAATGCTTTTTGGAGGAAGGCATAAAAACACACCCCCGATTAAGACAAAATACAAATCGACGGTTATATTACCTAATATTAGCGGGTTAAAGGTGATACATAAACAGGAGGTTTTTGAAAGTGAAAAAATTTTTATCGGCGGTGCTGGCATTGAATATGTTTTTGGCTCCGGCATTAACGCAGGTGGGGAATAATACCGTATATGCCGGGTTTATCATCGAAAAAGATGCCCAGACAGCTATGGAGAAGAATCAAGAGGCGATTTTGGACGCCCTTGAAACAATGGAAATAACGAATGACATAACAAAAGACGAATTTGAAACCATGCTCATGAGTGAGTGTCACTATTCGGTAGATGAGCGCATAGGTGCGGGTTTTTCTATGGAAGAATACAGCCTTGTGCCTGCAACCGAAACAAGTGCGGGCTTTGTCCGCGCCGCGGTGATACTTTACCAGGAGGACGGGGAGGTTGCCTTTTATGTGAAAAAGGAGATACCGAGCCTGGGCGGAGGAGCGCAAACGGACAATACCGGTGATGTGAGTATGGAAACAGTAAAGGCCGCTATAGAAAAGGGCTTTGCTGCTTTAAAGGTTACAAATTCCACAAACGATAACGACATTTTAAGAACAATTATAGACGCGGCTCCGAGCGGAGTTTCGGCAGATGTCGAAGATTTTTGGGTTGAAAACTCGACTCAGGATAAAGAGGGCAGCGCAGAGGTTAAGTATACTGTAACAATTCCGAGCGGTGAGAGCAAGAACTTCAGCTATAAGTGGACTGTTGCAAAGCTGATTTCGGGATCGGCAAAAAAGGAAGTTGAGTCAGCAAAAACTGCAATAAATGCAGCTATTTGGAACTTTGCGGTAACAAACGACACGACAAAAGCCGATATTTTGACTATGGCGCAGAATGCGGTTGCCGGAACAAATGTAACGGTTACTTTGGCAGATACCGATTTTTCCGTTACCAAGGCGACTATTCTTGCAAACGGTACGGTTTCGGCAAGACTGGTATTGAGCTGTGACGATGTTGTTGAGGTGTGTCCGATAGGAAAGACGATTGAGGTAATCGTGACAGAAAACACGAAAAAGCTTGATGAGGACCGTCTGCTGATAGGCCGTGCAATAAGCGCAGGCCCGATTACAAACAAAATGACAAAGGAAAGTATACTAAATACCGCAAGAGCGGCTGCTAAAAACGGCTCGACTGTTACATGGAAGGACGGATTCTCGAAAAGAGCGGCAACTTTTTCCGAGGACGGAAGTATTTTCGGGTATCTTGACGTAAACTTAAACGGAGATGCAAAAGAGCTTCTCGTTCAGGAAAAGATTCCCAAGCTTGTGCGCAGACTGCCGGATAAAAAGATTTCGGTCAATGAGTCGGAATGGGAGATTTTGCGTATAGCGAATGTTGAACGTGCAAAGGAAAACAAGGCGCTTTTGACAATGCCCGAGGCGCTCCAGTATGCTTGTGATACACGTGAGCTTGAACTTCAAAAGCTTTTCTCTCATACAAGACCTGACGGAACGAAGTGCTTTACCGCAATTACGAACTTTAACTATACATCTGCCGGAGAAAATATCTATGAATGTCCGGGACCGAAAAACAAGTTTGTTGAAATAAATCCGGAAAAGACGATGAATGGCTGGATGAACAGTCCGGGACACCGCGCTAATATATTAAACGGAGGCTATACATATATGGGCGTGGGCGCATATGATAATTACGAAAAAGCGTCTGCGGTACAGCTGTTTGCATCTGCCGGCGGTGCGATAACAAATGTTACAACCAGTGCAGGTACTATGGAATTTGAAGATGAAGAGGCAATGCAGAAAGAGGTATTGATATGCACGACAGACAGCGGTATTGTATCATATATGCCGCTTGATGTTGCGTACATGACAAAGGTTGACGGCGGTTATACGCTCAAGCTCAATTCATCAATACCGATAATTTTGAAGGTTACAGGTCAGCCGACGATGTTTGAAGATGTAAGTGCTGATGCTTATTATGCGGATTCGGTAAGATGGGCGCTTGACAGAAATATCACGACAGGAACGTCGGCAACGACTTTCTCACCTGCAAAAACCTGTACAAGGGCGCAGATTATTACATTTATATGGCGTGCGATAGGCTCACCGAAGCCGACTTCGGCTAATCCGTTCAGCGATATATCGGAGAACAATTATTATTATGAATCGGCTATCTGGGCGAGCGAAAACGGAATGGTTACGGGCGATAAATTTGAGCCGAACACACCGTGCACGCGTATGTCAACCGTTATATATCTTTGGAAAAACGCAGGATCTCCGCAAGCGGCGGCAAATGTTTCATTCTCAGACGTTGCGGCAGATTCGGAGCTGGGAAAAGCGGTTTCATGGGCGCTTGAAAAGAATATAACAAACGGAACGACTCCGACGACTTTCTCGCCGGATAAGATATGCGACAGAGGTCAGATTGTGACATTCTTAAACAGAGCCGTAAAATAGCGTGATTGTCCTTTTTAAGGCGGAAGAAAAAAGGCTGTAAAAAAATCAATTGATTTTTTTACAGCCTTTACTTTTTTTAATATCCCTTTTTGGATTATAAAACAGCGTATTTTTCTACGGCGTCTTTTAATCGGTTTAACCCATCAGCGAGACGCGATCTCGGGCAGGCAATATTGAGCCTTAAAAAATGCTCGCCGCCGATGCCGTATATCTTGCCTGTGCTCAGATACAGACCGGTTGTTTCTCTTATGAATTTCTGCAATTGATCGGAATCGCCGTCCAACAAAGAGCAGTCGAGCCATAAGAGATATGTTGCCTCGGATTGTATAAGCATTATCTGCGGCAGGTTCATTCCCAAAAATGCGGATACAAATTTTCGGTTTTCGTCAATGTATTTTCTCAAAGCATCGAGCCATTCTCCGCCCTCTTTGTAAGCGGCGATTGCGGCGGATACCGCAAAACAGTTTGGCTCTGCAACCTCATCTGTATTTAATCCGCGCCAAACCTTGTGGCGCAAAACTTCGTTCGGAACAATGACTGCGGCGGTTTGCAGTCCTGCTATATTGAAGGATTTTGTCGGCGCGACACAGGTAATACTGTTCATTCTGCATTTTTCGGATACCGACGCAAAAGGAATATAAGATTTGCCTGTTTCGGTCAGATCACAGTGGATTTCATCGCTTACTACGGTTACATGATGTTCAAAACAAAGATCACCGATTTTCTTGAGTGTTTTTTTATCCCAGATTTTGCCGATCGGATTGTGCGGATTGCAGAGGATCATCATTGTGGTCTGCGGATCGGAAAGCTTTTTTTCCAAATCTTCAAAATCAATACCGTATTCCTTGTTCTTATAGCTTAGCGGACATTCGAAAACGTTTCTGCCGTTATTCAGAATTGAGTTGAAAAATATGTTGTATACGGGAGTGAGTATAAGCACATTTTCGGCGGGTGTTGTGAGCTTTCGGACAATGCTTGAAATTGCGGGGACAACTCCCGTGGCAAAAATCAGCCAGTCTTTTTCGATTTTAAAGCTGTAGCGGTTTTTCCACCAGCTCATATATGCCTCGTACCACTCGTCCGGGATTACGGCATAGCCGAATATTCCGTGTGCCGCTCTTTTGGTAAGAGCCTCTGTGACGGACGGCGCGGTTTTAAAGTCCATATCAGCCACCCACATGGGAAGCTCGTTTTCACCGACCGACCATTTCAGTGAATTTGTGTTTCGTCTGTCTGTTATTTCGTCAAAATTATAGTTCATACTTATTCTCCTATTTAACAATGATTTTGGTCTTTTGCGGATCAACCTTATCTTTTTCGATAATCAGCTCATCAATGCTCTCCGCTCTGATAATACCGCCGGAGGGGTTCATCACGCTGTCTATTTTAGATGATATATCGGCGTCAACCGTTGAATACTCAAATGCGAGAGTGGTGTTTATAAGCTTGCAGTTTTTCATCGTAAGATTATCGATATAACAAAGTCCCTGCAAGCTTTCAACCGTACAGTTTATAAGAGTCAGATTCTTTGCGTTCCAGCCGAGGTATTCGCCCGATATGAAAGAATCGTATACCGTTACGTTTTTGCTGTTCCAAAAAGAGTCCTTTGAAAGCATTTTGGCATTTTTAATTGTAATATTTTCAGCTCCGTCGAAAGAATAATTGCCGACAAGGCGGAAACGATCAATCGACATATCGGAGCAGTTCATTGCAAAATAATCACCTTTTGCAAAAACGTTATCCATTGTAACATTGCTGCAATGCCAAAGCGTTTCGGCGGCATTCGGAAAAGAAACGTTTTTGAGAACTACATTATCGGCGCGCCTGAAATTTTTCGGCGCCTCGATTATCGAATCCTCAACCGTGATGTTATTCGTATACCAGATCCCGGCGCGCGCGTTCTCAAACAGGGTGCAATCTTTCATGTATATATTTTTGCTGTACCAAAGCGGATATTTCCATTTAAAGCAGCTTCCGAAAAGCTTTATGTTTTTGCTTTCTTTTAAAGGTGATTCGCCGGCATCAAAGATCGTGTCGTGAATTTCAAGATTTTCACCCATAAACAATGAACGTTCGCCTGTTAAAAATTCTTGTGTTATCAGTTTCATCGGTAAAATCTCCTTATTATTTAGGCAAAAAGTAAAATTGCTGTTTTGTTTTTTTGCATCTAATGATATTTTTAAAATGTGAAATTCAGCGGTTATTTATGCTATTTTCTTTATTTAGTTTACTACAAACCGGCTCAAATGTCAAACCCTTAAATTTTATTTGGCGATATAACCAATATTTGTAAAAGGATTTTCCGTTTTTTTTATTTCCGTATTGTGCAAAAAAGATATTGATTTATTCTGTAAAAAGTAGTATAATAAAAAGACTATGATACCATGGGGTGGAATTTTATGGAGAATAAGGATAAGGTGAGAGTGAACATAGCAGGGAGAAGCTTTTATCTCACTTCGCAGGATACACCCGAATATCTCAGGAAGATTGCCAAAAAAACGGACCGCACAATAATCGGTCTTATGCAGAGCAATTCCGGCATGACCTTTGAACAGGCGGCGATCCTTGCGGCGTTAAAATATTGCGATGATTATGAAAAAGAGGTTTTGGACAGAAAAAATACCGATAAAGAAGATGAAAATCTCGGCAGGACTTTGGTAAAATATTCAAAAGAGCTGACTCGTGCCGGAGCGCGTATAAGAACTTTGGAAAAAGAATTGGAAAAGCTGAAGAAAGAGCAGGGTGAGAAATGATGGAATTACTTGCTCCGGCAGGTTCACCGGAGGCACTTTTGGCGGCAGTGTCATTCGGCGCGGACGCTGTCTATATCGGCGGCAGAAATTTTTCGGCGAGACACGGTGCAAAAAACTTTTCCGATGAAGAATTGGAGGAGGCTGTAAAGTATTGTCACTTGCGAGATGTGAAAGTGCACGTTACCGCAAATACGCTGATAAAACAGGACGAGACCGAAAGCTTTATAGAGTATCTGGGATTTTTGAACAGGATAAATGTAGATGCGGTTATTATACAGGATATCGGCATGGCGGCATTGGCGCGAAAGCTTTACCCGGATTTGCCGCTGCACGCAAGCACACAGATGACGGTCGCAACACTTTCAGGTGTGAAATTTCTCGAAGATATGGGATTTGAACGTGTGGTTTTGGCAAGAGAGCTTTCTATGGACGAAATCAGGTTCATATGCGAAAATTCGAGCGCGGAAATCGAAGTATTTGCTCATGGCGCAGTGTGCATGAGCTACTCGGGACAGTGCCTTATGAGCAGTATAATAGGCGGAAGGAGCGGAAACCGCGGAATGTGTGCGCAGCCGTGCAGATTGCCGTATACATTTTCAAAGGGGAGCAAAAAAGGATATTTATTAAGTACCAAAGATATGGCGCTTGTAGATCATTTGGACGAGCTTAAAAGCTGCGGCGTTTCATCGATAAAAATCGAGGGGCGCTTGAAAAGACCGGAATATGTTGCAGCCGTTACCGGGATTTATCGGAAATATATCGATAAGGGCGGACGCGCAGAAAAGTCAGATGTTGAGCTTTTGCTTGACTCTTTCAGCAGGAGCGGATTTTCGGACGGATATTTTACGGGGCATATCGGAAAAAGCATGATGAGCTATGATATCCCGGGAAATACCGCTGAAAATAAGCTGTCACACAGAATAGAGGAGTTTTTACAAAAAAACGGAGAGCGGAAAAAGCCGATTGATATATTTTGCAAAATGCGGCAAGGTGAAAAGCTTTACATTAAGGCTTCGGATAAGCTCGGACATAGTGCATATGCCGAGTCGGAGAGCATTGCCGAAAAAGCGATAAATAAGCCGATAAGCCGCCAAAGGCTCGCAGAACAGCTTACAAAGCTGGGGGACAGCGTTTTTTGTGCCGATAATATCGATATACAGCTCGATGACGGTGTAATCCTCCCGATTAAAGAGATTAATGCGGCAAGAAGAGCCGCTTTGGCAGGGCTTGAAGTTCAGATTTTAAATATCGGCAAGAGAAGAAACAATGCGTGGAAAAAAGATGAAATTTATGAGAAAGATTTCCCGAAAGAGCTTAGCGCGCAGGTAGAAACGAAAGAACAGTTAAAGGCTTGCGAGGATATGGGAATAAAAATCATTTACCTGCCGGGTGAGCTTGCGGGATATGCCAAAAAAGCCGGAACAGAATATGTGCTGGTTCTTCCGGGGATATGTGACAGTGAGAAAAAGGAGAAAATCCCCGAAAATTTCGGAGTGCTGATTTCAAACATCGCGCAAAAAGAACTCTATAAAGGCGAAAAGCAGTATATAAACTACAGAATGAACATTTTTAATTCATATGCCGCAAATGAGTTCTCTGATGCAAAAAGCGTCTGTCTTTCGCCGGAGCTGAACTTAAAAGAAATTGCAAAGATAAAGTGCAGCGCACCGCAGGAGTGTATAGTATACGGCAGGCTGCCGCTTATGACTATGAAAAACTGCCCTGTAAAAAGCCTTAGCGGAAAATGTGCAAAGGGAGAACACTTTACACTAAAGGACAGAAAAAATGAAGAGTTTATCTTCACGTGCGACAGCGCGTGCCACAGCGTATTGTTAAATTCAAAAAATCTGTATATGGCGGATAAAATGAGCGAGTTTAAAAAGACAGCCGTTTCACGTTTCCGACTGATGTTTTTTGATGAAGGCTATGATGAAACGAAAAAGATTATTTCGGAATATCAAAAAGCGATAAAAGGCGGTGCGGCAGCTCAGCTTTTGGAGAATACATTTACGAGAGGTCACTTTTTCAGGGGTGTAAAGTAGTATAAATAAGCTAAATATGGGAAATATTATTGAAGGTGATAAATGGTGGAAAAGATTATTTTGGCATCGGCATCTCCGAGGCGCAGAGAGCTTTTGGAGAATATAGGCGTTAAATTCGATATTGTGGTTTCAATGGCGGACGAGAGCAAGATAAAAAGAGATATTGCGCCTGATGTTCTTGTGCGTGAACTGGCGGTTTTAAAAGCGGTGCAGACCGCAAAGGAAATAAAGGGAGAGCATTTTGTGATAAGTGCCGATACTGTGGTTTATCATGACGGAAAGATTTTGGAAAAGCCAAAAAACGAGGAAGATGCAAAACATATGCTTAGGAGCCTTTCGGGGGACAGGCACAGCGTTTATACTGGTGTGTGCGTTTTAAAAACGCCGGAGTGCCGTGCAGAATGCAGTACCGAAAAAACAGATGTTTATTTTAGGGAACTTTCGGAGGAAACAATAGAAAAATATGTAAAGACGGGCGAGCCTATGGACAAAGCAGGCGCATACGGTATTCAGGAAAAGGGTGCGCTTTTGGTAAAGAAGATTGACGGCGATTATTTTAATGTAGTGGGATTGCCGCTGGGGCTTTTGTCGGATATTTTTAAAAATGAGTTTGATGTTGATCTGCTCGGCAAAATGTAAATTTTACTTTTTACCCTGATTAACTAAATTTGTAAGGAGTTGTAAGAAGATTTGATGTCTGTAATTGATTCGATATTTGGATTTGGAAAAGATTTGGGAATCGACCTGGGAACGGTCAATACTTTGGTTTATATGAAAGGCAAGGGAATAATTGTAAGAGAACCGTCGGTAGTGGCGATTGATAAGGCGGACGGACGTGTTCTGGCGGTGGGAAATCAGGCGAATGAGATGCTCGGAAGAACGCCCGAGAATATAACGGCTATCCGACCGATGAAGGACGGCGTTATTGCAGATTATGACATTGCCCAGGAAATGATACGCACTCTTTTGAAAAAGGCGGCGGGAAAAGCCGGAATATTTAAACCGAGAGTGATAGTATGCGTTCCGTCGGGAGTGACCGAGGTGGAAAAGCGCGCGGTGGACGAGGCGGTTATGCAGGCAGGCGCAAAGTCGGTGATGCTGATAGAAGAGCCGATGGCGGCGGCAATCGGAGCGGGAATGCCGGTGGATAAGCCGATCGGCAATATGGTTGTGGATATAGGCGGCGGAACGACCGAGGTCGCAATTATATCCCTTTCGGGAATTGTGACATCAAGAACCCTAAGACGTGCCGGAAATGCGCTTGATGAGTCGATAATGAGCTATGTAAAGAAAAAATACGGTTTGGCGATCGGCGACAGAACCGCGGAGGATATAAAATTCGAGCTTGCAGGGACGCTTAAACAGAACGACGGATTTTATGATGTTAAAGGCCGCGATATTGTATCGGGACTGCCGAAAAATATTAATATCGGTGCATCTGAGATACTGGAGGCAATAAGCGCGGATTTAAGAGAAATATGCATGACGGTAAAAAGCGCTTTGGAGGATACACCGCCCGAGCTTGCATCGGATATAATAGAAAACGGAATAACGGTCTGCGGCGGCGGTGCGATGATAAAAAATATAGACGCATTTTTGGCGGAAGAGCTTGGGATAAACGTACACATTTCGGAAAATCCGCTTGACTGCGTGGCTTTGGGGACAGGTATGGCATTGGATAATAAGAGAGTTCTGGAAAGAACGCGTTTTTATGCAAGACGAAGAAAATAAAAAAACGGAAGTGATATAATGCGGATTTTAAAAAACAAAGCGGTTATGGCAATTGTCATAATAGCTGTAATAAGCGCTATACTCTCGGTCATTGCCGGGACCGGGACAAATCCGGTGACGAATACCTTAAATACGCTTGCATCTCCTATACAGAATCTGTTCGCGGCGGCATTAAGGCCTGTGCATAATCATGTCGAGCTTTTGGACGAGATGAAGGGATATAAGGCGGAAAATGACAGGCTGGTAAAAGAGATAACACGTCTGAAAATAGAAAACCGTGATGTAAAAAGCTATGCGGCGGAAAATGACAGATTAAAAAAGCTTTTGGATTTGCAGGAAAAGAACGTAGATATGACGACTGTTGCGGTAAAAACGATTGCCAAGAATTTTGAAAAGTGGGATAAAGGTATTACCGTAAATAAAGGCAAGAGCGACGGCATAAAAAAAGGAAATCCCGTTATCACCCCCGAGGGGGTTTTGGGGATTGTAAAAGAAGTCGGCGAGAACTGGGCAAAGGTTACGACGATTTTTGATCCCGAGAGCGCAATCGGCGCGGAATTTACGAGAACGGGCGATGTCGGCGTGGTGGAAGGAGAGGCAGAGCTTTCGGAGACGGGAAAGTGCAGGATCGAATACATATCCGCAACTGCGTCTGTTATAAACGGAGATATTTTGGTGACATCGGGCTTGGGCGAGGTATACCCGAGAGGGCTTATGATAGGAAAGGTCAGCGACGTTAAGGTTGACGCGGTCGGAAATATCGAATATGCGATTGTGGATCCGGCGGTGGATTTTAACAATGTGTATGAGGCGCTTGTTGTGACCGATTTTAAAAAGAGCGATACCGATAATCAGCCGGCGAATAAGGAAAACGGTGACGGAGAATGAGAAGGGAGAGTATAAAGATTGCGGTTTCTGCCGTTTTGACGGCTTTGGTGCTGATGCTGCTGCAAAGTATGGCAGGCGTATTTTTTGCAAATGCAGCGGCAATACCCGATATATTTTTTGTTTTTTCGCTTTCCTTTGCCTGCAAAGAGAAAAAGATAACGAGAGTAATTGCCGCGGCGGTTTTGTGCGGAATATTATCCGATTCGTTCTGGCATACAAAGTTTTCGTGGTGTATGCTGATATATTCGTGCGGCGCGGCTTTGATGTTTTATCTGAAAAACTTCTTCCTGCACCCGAATATATTCTTTGTGAGTGTGATAGCATTCGGTATATTTATTGCCGGAGAGTGTGCAATGTACCCGATTATATATAAGACGGTGCGGTTTGCGGATTTTTTTGCCAATGATGCGATATATTCGGCATTTTATAACTTGGCGTGCTTTTTTGTGATGACGCTGATATTTAAAAAGGTTGAAAAAAGGAGGGCTGCAAGGTATGAATCGGGCATTTGATGATAAGAACAGGTTTCGTGTATTGATTGTGCTGATCGTTTTAATCGGAGCGGCTCTTTTTGCAAGGCTTTTTTATTTGCAGGTCGTAAAGGGCGAGAGTTATTATGAGCAGAGTCAAAAGCGCATAAGCTCGGTATTTGCAAAAAAAGCGCCGCGCGGAGAAATTGTCGATAAATACGGCAGACCGCTTGTTACGAACCGCTTGGGATATTCTCTGAAGCTGCAAAAGAGCGATGTTTCGGGACAAGAGATGAATAAGATGCTTTTGGAGGTTATCGGGATTCTGGAGGAGTGCGGATATACATATGAGGATTCGCTGCCGATAACTGCGGAAAAACCGTATAAGTTCAGGTTTAGTGATGAGAACGGCAACGGCTCGACAGATGACGAAAAGAAAAAATGGTTTTCGGGAAAGAAGAAAATAAGTGCGGATATGACGCCCGAAGAGATTGTGGACTATTATGAAAATTCGGTCTATAATATCGGTTCGGACTATGCCGACGATGAGGCGAGAAAGATTGTCGGAATCCGCTATGATATAAGCATGAGCGGATTTTCGGCGGTATCGCCTTTCTCGGTTGCCGAGGATATAGATATAAACGTTATAACGAAAATAAAAGAGCGTGTTTCGGATTTTGAGGGACTCTATATAAGCAAGGAATATTTCAGAAATTATAACGAAGGAACGCTTGCATCGCATATTTTGGGCGGAATAGGCAAGATCAGCGGCGAGGAATATGCCGAGAAAAAAGATGAAGGCTACGGAATGAATGACCTGGTCGGAAAGCGCGGCGTCGAAAAGCTTTTTGAGCCGTATTTAAAGGGTAAAGACGGTGTTCAGAGCAATGATTCAAATATAGAAGATATTCCGGAGGAGGCAGGCGACTATGTTGTCTTGACGATTGATTCGGAATTGCAGAAAACGGTTGAAAATTCATTGCAGGAAAGGATTCACGAGATTGCCGCACGGGGTGCGAATCTTCGCGGAAATAAGGGTGCGGATGCGAATGCCGGTGCGGCTGTGGTTTTGGACGTAAAATCGGGTGCGGCTTTGGCGATTGCCTCTTATCCGACATATGATCCGGCAAGATTTAATAAGGATTACAGCGAGCTTTTGGAAAATGAGGCAAAGCCGATGTGGAACAGAGCGATAAGCGGAGGATATGCGCCGGGTTCTACTTTTAAGCCGCTTGTTGCGATTGCCGCATTGGAGAGCGGAAAGGTTACGATAAATGAGAAAATCAGGTGTGACGGAATTTATAAGTATTATAAAGATTATCAGCCGAAATGCTGGATCTGGAGTGATTCGGGAAAAACGCACGGAGATTTAAACGTTTCGCAGGCTATTGAATTTTCGTGTAACTGCTATTTTTACGAGGCAGGAAGAAGAACGGGAATAGATGAGATAAATAAATATGCGAAACTGTTTGGTTTGGGAGATGTTACGGGAATAGGATTTCCCGAGGAGTCAAAGGGAAATATTTCAAACCCAGAGTATAAGGCGAGTATCGGAAAGACCGAGGAGGACAAAAAATGGTATCCTGCCGATACGATTATTACGGCAATCGGTCAGTCATATTCGTATTTTACACCGATACAGCTTGCCAATTATGTTGCTACAATCGCAAACGGCGGTACGTTATATAAAACGCACATATTAAAGAGTATACGCTCGTCAACGGACGGGAGTCTGGTGTATGAAAACGAGCCGACGGTAATGGGGACGGTGTCTGTCGACGATGATATTATGGCGGCTGTTAAAAAAGGTATGTACGGTGTTGTGGACGAAGGCTCGGCGAGTGCGATTTTTGCGGATTATCCTATTCATATCGGCGGAAAAACGGGAACGGCGCAGACGAGCAGGAAGGTTTCGGATAATGCTCTCTTTGTTGCATTTGCACCGTTTGAAAATCCCGAGATTGCCGTTGCCGTGGTTTTGGAACACGGAGTTAAGGGCGCAAATGCGGCATATGTTGCAAAAGATATATTCGATGAATATTTCAGAAATGATGTTCAGGTGGGGATTGTCGATATAGAAGGAGAACTGCTGCCGTGATTTTTTGCAAAAATTTAACAAATTTCTATTTACAAATCGGAAATTATTTGTTATAATGTAGTTGTGTGTGTTAAACATATATGTATTTTATATGAATAGGAGGGTTTTGTTGTGAATATTGCATTTATAGCCCATGACAAAAAAAAGGAACTTATGGTTCAATTCTGCATTGCATACAAAGGCATTTTAAGCCGACACGTTTTGTATGCGACAGATACTACAGGAAAGATGATTACGGAAAATACCGGTATGGACGTATACCGCTTTTTGCCGGGGCATCAAGGGGGCGATCAGCAAATCGGAGCAAGAATTACTTATAACGAGATTGATTTGGTATTATTTTTCAGAGATCCGATAACTCCGGAAGGACATGAGCCGGACGTGATTAATCTTTTGAGACTTTGTGATATGCATAATATCCCTATTGCCACAAATCTGGCGACGGCAGAGGTTCTTATACACGGTCTTGACAGGGGAGATCTTGACTGGCGTGATATTGTAAATCCGAAACGCTGATAATATATGTAAAAACAGGACATACAGTGAGTGTGTATGTCTGTTTTTTGCTTGAAATGATGGGGAAAGTGTGTTATAATATAAAATAGGATATATATGAAAGGAAGGTTGTTATGAAAAAAGTATTGGCTGCGGTATTGGCTTGCATGACTTTTTCGACTGCGGCATATGCATATACCGTACCGGCAAATCTGAGCTGGGCGAAAACGGGAGTGGACTATTGCGTGGCAAGAGGTATTGTAAACGGTGTCGGAGGCGGAGATCTTGCACTGGAGGGAAATCTTACAAGAGAGCAGATGGCAAAGCTTTTGGTGCAGGCATTTAATAAGCAGATCGGAACGTCGGGGTGGACAACATTTACCGATGTCGGGACATCGCGCTGGTCGTATCCTTATGTAGAGAGCTTTGTTAACTATATGAAGGTGAAAAACGCTGCATTTAATCCGACAGAGTATGTTACACGGGAGGAATTTGCATCGTCTTTGATGATGATACTGGGTTACAGCGACTCAAGCGTTTTGAATCCCACAATATTAAAGGATAATTTTTACGATTATAATGAGGTAAGTCCGGTGTATAATAAGCTGATGTGTGTTGCCGTGGAAAAAGGCTACATGATGGGTTCAAACGACAGAATATACCCGAAAACATTGGTGAACAGAGCCGAAGCCTGCACGCTTTTGTACCGTGCAATGGAGGCAAAAGCCGGAAATATCAAGCTTGATCTGGGAGTAAGACGCCTGTATTTTACATTGGTCGGCGAGCCTACGGTAACTTTGGAACAGGCGAAAAGATGGGCGGCAAGCAGAGGCGCACATCAGAGGTTTATCGATATTGCCGATACATATTGGAAATACGGTCAGATGACGGGTATACGTCCCGAGATACTCTACGCTCAGTCGGCGAAAGAAACCGGGTTCGGCAAATACGGCGGCGCGGTAATTCCGGAGCAGAACAACTGGGCGGGAATAAAGACGAGAAACGCAACCGGTGATACGACGTATGACCATGAAAGCTTTGCAACGCCCGACGACGGTGTGCGTGCGCACTTCAACCATATGTGCGCATATATCGGAAAGACGCCGATCGGCGAGCCGCACGGAAGATATTATTCGGTAAAGAGCATAAGCTGGGCAGGAACGGTAAAATATATTGAAGAGCTGGGTGGAAAATGGTGTCCGGATTTGTATTACGGGTACAGCATATACTATAACTATTTAAAACCTATGCAGGAATCTTAATTAAAAAAATGCGTACGCACTATTGTAACGGTACTGTGTACGCATTTGCCGCATATAGGCGGCAGAGTGAGGAATTGACATGATATTGGTTAGCGCAAATAACTTAAAAAAAGCGTTCGGCGAAGAGGTGCTTTTTTCAGATGTGAGCTTTTCTGTGGACTCGAGCGATAAAATCGGCTTTGTCGGAATAAACGGAGCCGGAAAATCCACGTTGTTCAAGCTGCTTACGGGAGAAATGGCGCCCGATGACGGAGAGCTTTTTATAAATAAGAACACAAAAATAGGCTACCTTACACAGCACGCTTGCAGTGAATCGACAAATACGGTATTCGAGGAGGTTTTAAAAGCTTTTTCGGAGCAGGTCAGAATTGAAAAGGAGCTTGAAGAAATTCAAGGTGATATGGAAGTCGGTATAGGCGATTTGGACACCCTGATTAAGAGACAGCATACCCTATCCGAACGCTTTTCGGAGATTGACGGCTTTTTCTATAAGAACCGTGTAAAATCCTCACTTGCGGGATTGGGATTTTCCGAGGAGGATATGAATCTTTCGGTGGATAAGCTCTCGGGCGGACAGAAAACCAGAGTGGCGCTTTGTAAAATCCTTTTGGAGGGAGCGGATCTTCTGCTCTTGGACGAGCCGACAAACCATTTGGATATTCAATCTGTCGAGTGGCTGGAGGATTTTTTAATATCGTATAAGGGTGCGATTATTGTTATCTCGCATGACAGATATTTTCTCGATAAAGTCACAAATCGTACATTTTCCATGGAATCGGGAAAGCTTTATTCGCAAAACGGAAATTACAGCTTTTTTATCGAACAGCGTGAGATCGAAAAGCTGACCGAACAGAGAAATTACGATAATACCGTAAAAGAAATCGAGCGGCTTGAGGGGATTGTGGAACAGCAGAGAAGATGGAACAGAGAGAAGAATATAAAGACGGCGGAGAGTAAGCTGAAGGTGATTGAGCGACTGGAGGCGGATTTAAAAAAGCCGGAGGAAACGCTTGATGATATAAGCTTTAAATTTAAGGCGCGCCCCGGAGGCGGAGATGACGCGCTGACGGTTTCGGGACTTGCAAAAGCGTTTGACGGAAAAGTGCTTTTTTCGCATCTTGATGCAGATATCAAAAGAGGAGAGCGGGTATTTCTTTTGGGTCCGAACGGATGCGGAAAGACAACGCTTATAAAAATTATAATGGGCGAAGAAGAGCAGGACAGCGGTGAAGTGAAAATCGGTGCAAGCACATTTTTGGGGTACTATGATCAGATACAGTCCAATCTGTCACCGGAAAAGACGGTTATCGATGAGCTGTGGGACGAATACCCGAAGATGACGCAGACCGAGATAAGAAACGCTTTGGCGGTATTTTTGTTCCGTGGTGAGGACGTTTTTAAAGAGATAAAGACTCTTTCGGGAGGTGAGCGCGCAAGGGTTGAGCTTGCAAAGCTTATTTTGAAGGACGTGAACTTTTTAATCATGGACGAGCCGACAAACCATTTGGATATACAGTCAAAAGAGGCACTGGAAAAAGCGCTTTCGGAATATGACGGTACTATGCTTATGGTTTCTCATGACCGTTATTTTATAAATAAAATGGCGGACAGGATTTTATATCTTGATGAGAACGGACTTAAGAATTTCGGCGGCAATTATGATTACTTTCTCGAAAAATTTAAAGATAACACTCAAACCGGACAGAAAAAGGAAAATACGGTTAATGATTATAAGCTGCAAAAGCAGATTGAGTCGGAAAAAAGAAAGCTTAAAACAAAGATAAGCCGGCTTGAGGATAAAATTGCCGAAACAGAAAGCTTAATCGAACAAAAGAATGCCGAGCTTGAGGAGGCAGCATCGGATTATAAAAAAGCATTTGAGATAACCGAGGAAATCGCCGCCTTAACAAGTGAGTTGGAAGAGGATTATGCCCTTTGGGAAAGCCTGCAAGAGTCGGGGCTTTAAAAAAACGCACCGAACGCAAAATAAAAATTTTGCTGTAAACAAACTAAACCGCTCGGAGTAGCCCAAGTACGCCGTCGGGTTGAATTTGTCCGCTCTGCACGCTTTTTTATGCGCCCCGTGCGAGGCTTAAAAAAAACGCATAGAACATAAAAAAATATTTTGCTGTAAACAAATTTAAACTACATTAAAAAATTACAAAAAACGGAGGAATTTTAATGAGAAGTGTGGTACAAAGAGTAGAACGCGCATCGGTTACGGTAGACGGTGAGTGTATCGGAAAGATAGGAAAGGGATTTTTGGTGCTTTTGGGCGTATCGGACGAGGATACGCAAAAAGATGTGGAATATATGGCGGATAAAATTACGGGACTTCGCGTGTTTGAGGACGAGGACGAAAAGATGAATTTGAGCCTTACCGATATCGGCGGTGAAATTCTGGCGGTATCGCAGTTTACATTGTACGGTGATTGCAGAAAAGGTAAGCGCCCGAGCTTTTGTGCGGCGGGTGCGCCGGAATATGCGAATAAGCTGTATGAAGAATTTGTTGAAAAGGTGCGCGAAAGGGGTATTAAAACAGAAACAGGCAGATTCGGCGCCGATATGAAAGTGGAGCTTTTAAATGACGGTCCGGTAACGCTTATGCTGGACAGCAAGAAGCTTTTTTAAAAAAATATAACCAAAAAAATGAAATAAACCGCCAAAGGTCTTGACCTTTAGGCGGTTTTCTGTTAAAATAAATTTATATATATTTTTTTTGCCGCACTGCTTGCGGCGGGATGGAGGATACACATGAAAAATACGGAAAAAACAATGGATAAAATTGTTTCGCTTTGTAAAGGAAGAGGATATATATTCCCGGGAAGTGAAATATACGGCGGCTTGGCAAACACATGGGACTACGGTCCGTTGGGAGTTGAGTTCAAAAATAATGTAAAAAAAGCATGGTGGAAAAAATTCATACATGAATCGAAATATAATGTTGGCGTTGACTGCGCGATTTTGATGAATCCACAGGTTTGGGTAGCGTCAGGTCATGTGGGCGGATTCTCCGATCCTCTTATGGACTGTAAAGAATGTAAAGCAAGACACAGAGCAGATAAGCTTATTGAAGATTTTGCATTTCAGAATGGCGAGAGCTTGACTGTTGACGGCTGGAGCAACGAAAAGATGGTAAATTACATAAATGAGCATAATATCCCATGCCCGGAATGCGGAAAGCATAATTTTACCGATATACGTCAATTCAACCTGATGTTCAAGACTTTCCAGGGTGTTACCGAGGATTCATCATCAACGGTATATTTAAGACCGGAAACGGCACAGGGTATATTTGTAAACTTTAAGAGTGTTCAGAGAACATCGAGAAAGAAAGTTCCTTTCGGTATCGGTCAGGTCGGAAAATCTTTCAGAAATGAGATAACACCGGGTAACTTCACTTTCCGTACCCGTGAATTTGAGCAGATGGAGCTTGAATTTTTCTGCGCGCCGGGAACAGATATGGAATGGTTTATGTACTGGAAAGAATACTGCATGAATTGGCTGTTGTCCTTGGGTATCAAAAAAGAAAACGTACGTTTTAGAGATCATTCTCCCGAAGAGCTTTCGCACTATTCAAATGCGACAACAGATATTGAGTTCGTGTTCCCGTTTGGCTGGGGCGAGCTTTGGGGTGTTGCCGACAGAACCGATTTTGACTTGAAACAGCATCAGTCACACTCGGGCGAGAATATGGAATATATCGATCCGATAACAAACGAGCGCTATGTGCCATATTGTATAGAGCCGTCTTTGGGTGCAGACCGTGTTGCATTGGCATTTTTGGTTGAGGCATATGACGAGGAGGATTTGGGAGACGGAGATTCGAGAGTCGTTATGCATCTGCATCCGGCTTTGGCACCTGTTAAGGCTGCGGTTCTGCCGCTTTCAAAGAAGCTTTCGGAGGGCGCAACAAAGGTATTTGAAGAGCTTATTAAAAAATATAACTGCGAATATGACGAGGCAGGCTCAATCGGTAAGAGATATCGCCGTCAGGACGAAATCGGAACACCTTTCTGCATAACATATGATTTTGATTCGGAAGAGGATGAGTCGGTTACGGTTCGTGACAGAGATACTATGGAACAGCAGAGAATAAAGATTGCCGATCTGGATAAGTTTCTTGCAGAGAAGATCGACTTCTGATATAAAGGGTATGGTGGAAGAAGATGAAATTTTTTGCTGAATTTAAGAAATTTATAGCGCGCGGAAATGTTTTGGACATGGCAGTCGGTGTTATTATAGGTTCGGCATTTACTAAGATTGTGACATCTTTGGTGACCGATGTTATAACTCCGGTTTTGAGCATAATTACCGGCAAAGTGAATATGACAGACTTAAAAATCCAAATTTCGGACGAGTTGGCAATTACCTATGGTAATTTCCTGCAAGCGGTTCTGGATTTTCTGATTATTGCATTTGTGGTTTTTGTTATGGTAAATTCGATCAATAAATTCCACGATAAAATCAAGAAAAAAGAGGAGGAAGAACCTCCGAAAGATCCCGAGCCGACAAAAGAAGAAGTGCTTTTGACAGAGATAAGAGATTTATTAAAAGAGAAAAACTGATAAAAGAGGGATTGCTAAAGTTTGCGGCAATCCCTCTTTTTTGATGTAATGCTGTCTTAAACATTGACAAGAATCGACTTTTAAGATATAATATCAATTAGGTGGCGGCTTGAATGTGAGGGGGCAGGAAAGCATAAACTTTAATCGAGTGAGAAAATAAGGAGGGGTTTTATGGATACGGTTCAGAACTATAAATGCCCATGCTGCGGTGCACCGCTTATATTCAATGCGAATGACGGAAATCTGACCTGCGAGTCATGTAAAAACAGTTTCTCGGTGCAGGATATGCAGCAGATAAGCGAGGCAGAAGAACACGTAAACAAAGAATCAAAGTATGACTGGAGTAAATATACTCCGCGTGAGTTTAAGAATAACTCGCAAACAAAGTTAAGTTCGTACACTTGCCCGTCGTGCGGTGCGGAAATTACGGGTGATGAGAGCCTGGGAGCAACGGTTTGTCCGTATTGCGGAAACGGCATTGTTATACAAAACAGCTTCGAGGAAGCTTTTTTGCCGGATTATATCATACCGTTCAAGGTGGATAAGAAAGCGGCGATGGGAATATTTGAAGAGGATTTCAAAAAAAGACCGTTTTTGCCCGATGAATTTAAAAATAAGAAAAAGATTGCGGAAATGTCGGGGGTTTATGTACCGTTTTGGATGTTTGACTGCGACTGTGACGCGAGTATTACATATAACGCTTACAAAACAAGTATGTGGAGCGATTCCGATTATGATTATGTAAAAACAGATCACTATAAGCTTTACAGAAACGGCAGCTTAGGCTTTGCAAATGTTCCGGTTGACGCTTCGGAAAAAGTGGATAATATGTATACCGAGGCGGTTGAGCCGTTTGACTTTAACGACGCGGTTGACTTTAACGCGGCATATTTATCGGGATATTTGGCAGATAAATATGATGTGTCGGCAGATGATTGCATAGGACGCGCAAATGAGAGAATAAAGATTTCAACAGAGGACGCTTTTTCATCAACCTGCCGTGATTTTGAGGGGGTTGTGACAGAAAAGGCAAATATAAGCTTTTCGGACGGTAAAATCAGATATGCGCTGCTGCCTGTCTGGATGCTTAATATTAAGTATATGGATAAAATGTACAAATTTGCGATTAACGGTCAGACGGGCAAGATAGTCGGCGAGTATCCGGTGGATAAAAGTAAAAAATGGAAATATTTTGCAAAGGTATTTGCAATTTCACTGGCGGTCTGCGCGGTTGCCGGCTGGCTTTTGTACGGATAGGAGGCAGGGAAGATGAAGAAAAAATTATTATTGACGGTATCTATCGTTATGACAGTGCTTCTTTGCTCTTTTAACGTATTTGCAATGGAGCCTTTGGTGGTTGACAATGCCGGACTTCTGACGGAGGAAGAACGCAATGCACTCGAAATACGTCTTGAGCATTTAAGCAGCGATTACAATTTTACGGTTTGCTTAGTGACTGAAAGTGCAATGTCGGGAGAGGATTCGGAGACAACCGCCGGTGATATCTATGACAACAGCAATTACGGCATGGGCGAGGGCAAGGACGGTTTGCTTTTGTATATAAGCATGGACCCGAGAGAATATTATTTTCTGGCAAACGGACACGGCACGGTTGCTTTTACCGATAACGGACTCATGCATATGGAGGACGCTGTCGTGGATTATTTAAAAGAGGGCAAATATAATGCGGCATTTACGGCATATGCAGATGCGGCGGAGGAACTGCTGAATTATGAAGAGGTTGAGGGCGAGCCTTATGATAAGCTCCCCGAGGGGACAATACTTTTTGTGGCGATTGTTTCTCTCTTGATATCGCTTATTATTGCGCTGATATGTACAGCGGTACGGTCAAGAAAAATGAAAACGGTGCGCTCACAAGACAGCGCGGCAAATTATGTAAAAGCAGGCAGCATGAATATGGATTATTCGAGAGATGTATTTTTGTACAGCACCGTTACAAAGAGCAAAAAGCCTGAGCCGGAGAATGATCACTCATCTTCGTCATCATCGGGCGGTGGATCAAGCCGCAGCGGACGCGGAGGCAGTTTTTAAACTGATAATTTGAAAAAATTAAAAAAATAAAAGGAGAAAGTGATATGGGATTGTTAAAAGCGGGTGCCGGCGCACTGGGCGGCGTTTTGGCCGATCAATGGAGAGAGTGTTTTTACTGTGAGAGCCTTGATGCGGACATATTGGTGGCAAAAGGCGAGAAAAGGGTAAGCGGAAGAAGCTCGAATAAAAAGGGCAGCGATAATATCATAACGAACGGCTCGATAATTTCAGTAAACGAGGGCCAGAGTATGATTATCGTTGAACAGGGAAAGATTGTGGAATTTTGTGCGGAGCCGGGCGAGTTTGTTTATGACAGCTCAACAGAGCCGAGTATATTTTACGGCGGCTTGGGCGAGGGTATTAAAAAGAGTTTTCAGACTCTCGGCAAGCGTTTTACATTCGGCGGCGACACGGCGAAGGATCAGAGAGTTTACTATTTCAACATGAAAGAAATTGTCGGCAATAAATTCGGGACGCCGACGCCGATTGCATTTCGTGTAATCATCGACGAAACCCTCGGATATAAGCTGAGTGTTGATTTGCGTTGCAACGGAGTATATTCGTATAAGATTGTCGATCCTATACTTTTTTATACAAATGTATGTGCAAATGTTGAATATACATATGAACGCTCGGAAATTGACGATATGTTAAAAGGCGAATTGCTTAACGCATTGCAGCCGGCTTTGGCTAAAATATCGGCAATGAAGATTATTTATTCGGAGATACCGGCGCATACCAAAGAGGTCGCAGAAGCTTTGAAAGAAGAATTGGCAGGCGAATGGCGAGAGAGAAGAGGATTGGAGATTTTCTCTCTTAACTTTAACTCGGTAAGTATACCAGAGGATCAGAGAAAGAAGATTACCGAATGGGAAGAAACGGCAATGAATACAAATATCAATACTGCGGCTGCGCATATGGCAGGTGCACAAGCGGACGCTATAAAGACCGCGGCGGCAAATCCGAACGGTATGGGCGGATTTGTAGGTATGGGTATGGTGCAGAATATGGGCGGTGCGAATGCCGCGGAATTGTTCTCTATGGGACAAAGACAGCAGCCGCAGAGCGCGCCGCAACAATCGGCGGATGGTTGGAGCTGTTCCTGCGGAAAAGCGGGGAACACAGGAAAGTTCTGTTCGGAGTGCGGCGCACCGAAACCGCAGAATGAATCATGGATTTGTACGTGCGGCACTGTAAACAGCGGAAAATTCTGCTCGAACTGCGGAAATAAAAAGCCGACTGCGGCAGTGTGTGCAAAATGCGGCTGGAAGTCGGAAGACGGTAGCACACCGAAATTCTGCCCCGAATGCGGCGCACCTTTTAATGAATAGGGATTTTGCACAGATTATTTTAAATAAACGAAATTTATTTTTTAAGATATTGACACTTGAAAATTTAAACGGAAAATGCTATAATATTTGATGTTAAAAAAATATTAAAGTCGAGCAGCAAATGCGTAAGTCCGGACTGAATCCGGACTTGCGCATTATTTTTTTGCGCTTTTTCAAGAAAGGAATGATTTTTAAAATGAAAAATAAGATGGCGGTTTTACCGATTAAGGGATTGGTTTGGAAAATGGGGTTGCCGATGATAGTGTCTATGGTTTTGCAGGCACTGTATAATGTGGTGGACAGTGTTTTTGTGGCAAATATGCACGATACGGGAGCTTTGGCAAATGAGGCACTGACCTTTGCCTTTCCGGTTCAGATTATGATTATCGCAATAGGAGTCGGAACGGGCGTGGGACTTAATGCGGTTTTATCAAAGAGTCTGGGAGAGAAAAACACGGAAAAGGTGAATCGGATTGCGGGAAACGGAATATTTTTGGGACTTGTGATTTATGCGGTATTTTTGTTATTCGGACTCTTTTTTTCGGAAAAATTCATCGGGCTTTTTACCGATAAGCACGAGGTTTTGCAGATGGGCAGCGAGTATCTTTTTATATGCACCTGTTTTTCGTTGGGTTCAATCGGATTTACGATTTACGAACGGTTCCTGCAAGCAACCGGAAAGACAATGTATTCCACGATCTCGCAGATTTTGGGTGCGGTAACGAATATTATTCTGGATTATGTATTTATCTTTCCGCTTGATATGGGCGTTGCAGGTGCTGCATGGGCAACGGTTATCGGTCAGTTTGTTTCACTCTTTTCGGCGATGGCTTTTCATTATATCGCAAACCGCGAAATAGGAAACGGCATGAAATACATAAAGCCGAACGGGAAAATTATCGGTGAGATATATAAGATCGGTATTTCGGCGGCACTGATGCAGGCGCTTTTATCGGTGATGATGGCAGGAGTGAATGCAATATTGGGGAGTGCGCGCGCCGATTCGACAATATTGGTCGGCTCATTCGGGATTTATTATAAAATCCAGCAGATTGCTCTTTTCTCAAGCTTCGGATTATCAAATACGATAATTACATTGCTTTCTTTCAACTACGGAATGAAGGATAAAAAACGCGCGCAGGAGTGTATTAGGTTTGGAATTGCGGATACTGTTGCGGTAACTTTTATTATAACAATTTTATTTGAGATTATCGCGCGTCCGTTATCCGAGCTTTTCGCGCTTTCGGGAGGATCGTCCGAGGGATTGGTTGACGTTTGCTCATTAGCGACAAGAACAGCAGGTTTGGGATTTGTGTTTATGGGATTTACGGTGGCGGTGCAAGGCGTTTTGCAGGCTTTGGGGTATGCCGTAAAACCGCTGATACTGGCATTTTTGAGATTGGTTGTTTTTGTGTTCCCGATATGTTATATTTTTACTTTATCGGAAAATGTATTGGACATTGTATGGTGGACATTCCCGATTTCGGAGTTATTGACATGCTTTTTTGCCCTGTGGTTTTTAAAACAGGCAAGGAAAAAGAAAATATCGACAATGCGTTAACCAAAAAAAGTTATGGCAAAGCTGCAATAACTTTTTTACTGTAAATTTATATCATGGTTTTTCGGTATCTTCTTCTGTATTCTCCCGGAGAGCATAGGTAGTGCTTTTTAAACTGCACAAAAAAATAGCTTGTATCGTTAAATCCGGAGGAAAAGCATATATCCGTGACAGAATCATTTGATGTGAGGAGCAGATTTTTTGCAAGGTTAAGCTTTAGAACATTCAGATATTCGGTGGGGGTCTGATTAAGGTACTTTTTAAATGTCCGTGTCATATGCTCGGGAGTTTTGCCGGAAAGATTATATAGAAAATTCAATCCTTTTGTGAAATTTTCGTCTTTGGCTATTTCTGTTAAAAGATCATTCAGCCATCGGGGGAGTGCGGAGAATTGCCGGCTTTGTGCAAAAAGCGAGAGCGTGTCGATAACCAAGCGTTTCAGTCTTACCGACAGTTCGCTTTTTTCGCACATTAATCCCGAGATTGTTTTGAGCTCATTTATTATATTCGCAGTGTCCTGAGGATCAAGAATACGCGGTGAATAATCCTTAATAGAAAAGATTTTATCCGCAGCACGAAAGATTTTGGAATCAAATACGATATTTACAAAAGCACCCTTATCGGAAATGCTGAAATAATGTGCGTCGTCGGGACGGATAAAGACGAGTGTGTTTTTGTGCAGGTCAAAGGATCTGCCGCTTATATTGTGGGTTACACAATCTTCAAGAACGAGAAACATTTCGTGAAATTCATGCGTGTGCAGTGTTGTCGTAACGTTGCTTTTATTTATAAACTGGTAATTTACCCCTAACTCGGGTTCAAAGGATTCTTCAATTGTAAATATCAAAATAGCCACCTCTTATATCAAAATAGTCATTGTGGAAAAATGCATCGGGTGTTATACTGTTATTATTATATCAGTGATGAAACGATAAGTCAAGAAATTATTATGAGAGGAAATTGTAAAAAATGGAAATATCAAAATGGGTAATGAACACAGAAAAATATAAGGGGCTGGAATGTACACCGCCTTGTTCTTTATACAGCGTGCTTTTGGATCGGGAGCTTATAAAAGATCCGTTTGTTGGTTTGAATGAATACGAGGTAGGGGAGCTTTCGAGAGAGAGTTGTGAGTTTGTATCCGAATTTGAATGGAATGAGGAGGAAAAGGCGAATACGGTTATAAGATTTCACGGGTTGGACACTCTTTGCAAGATATATTTAAACGGCAAAAAGCTCGGCAAAACTCATGATATGCACCGTACATACGATTTTAATGTGAAAGGGATTTTAAAAGACGGAAAAAATGAGCTGTGCGTAAAAATTGAAAGTCCGCTTGAATTTTGCGATAAAATGGACAGGCGGCATCACCTTGCGGGAAACGCCGATTCCTACAAGGGATTGGCACATATAAGAAAGGCGTCTTATATGTTCGGCTGGGATTGGGGCCCTGTTCTCCCCGATATGGGTATTTCGAGAAAGGTTGAAATTTTAAATTATGATGTGCGGCTTGAAAATGCAAATATTTTGCAGAAACATAAAAAAGGTTATGCAGAGCTTACCGTAGAGCCGGAAATTTGGGGAGAGGGCAGCGATTGCAGCTGCATTGCAGTCTTTGACGGGAAAGAATACGCATTTGACGGTGAGAGCGTGTGTATAAAGATTGAGAATCCAAAGCTTTGGTGGCCGAGAGGGTATGGCGAACAGAATTTATATAAACTGGAGCTAAAGCTTTTTAAAAACGGCATACTTTGCGACACATTAAAGAAAAATATCGGTATAAGAACGCTTGAAGTGAGCAGGAATGAGGATAAGTACGGCGAGGAATTTTGTTTCTGCGTTAATTCGGAAAAAATCTTTTCTATGGGCGCAAATTATATTCCGCAGGATAACATATTGAGCAGAATTACCGAGGAGAAAACGGAAAATTTAATTAAGCAGTGCGTGGCTGCGAATTACAATACCATACGTGTGTGGGGCGGAGGATATTACCCCGAGGATTATTTTTATGATTTGTGCGACAGGTACGGGCTTTTGGTCTGGCAGGATTTCATGATTGCGTGCAATGACGTATATCTAAGAAAAGAGTTTCGCGAGAATTTGATAAATGAGGCAATAGACAATGTGAAACGGCTGCGGCACCATGCATCGTTAGCGCTTTTGTGCGGAAATAACGAGATGGAGTGGATTTTGGGAAACAGGCTTGAGCAAGACAGAAAAAACAGCTCGGGAAACAATGCGGCAAATGATCTTGTCGTTGCGGATTATCTGGAAACCTATGAGCATCTGCTGCCCGATATATGCGAGGAATATGCGCCGCAAGTCTTTTATTGGCAGGCATCCCCGTCCTCGGGCGGAGGATTTGTGAATCCGAACGATCCGAACCGCGGAGATGTGCATTATTGGGAGGTCTGGCACGGCGACAAAGGCTTTGAGGATTACAGAAATTACCGTTTCAGGTTTTTGAGCGAGTTCGGATTTGAGGCATTTCCATCGGTAAAAACAATAAAGAGCTTTGCAAAAGACACGGATATGAATGTTTTAAGCGAGGTTATGGAGAGTCATCAGAAATGCAAAAAGGGGACAAGACAGATTCTTTCGCATCTTTCGGCAAACTATTTATATCCCGAAAAATTTGACGATTTTGTCTATGCATCGCAGCTCATGCAGGCAGAGGCGATAAAATACGGAGTTGAGCATATGCGAAGATATAGGGGCATATGCATGGGTGCAATATACTGGCAGGTGAACGATTGCTGGCCGGTGGTTTCGTGGTCGTCGATCGATTATTTCGGCAGATGGAAAGCGCTGCACTATTATGCAAAGAAATTCTTTGCACCTGTGCTTTTATCGGTGCATGAGGACGGCTTTGTGACGGCGTTCAGCGTTTCAAATGAAACGATGTCGGAGTTTTCGGGAAAAGTTGTGATAAGCGCAAGAAAAAGAGATTTTACCGAACTTTACAGGAATGAAATTGATGTGACGGTTAAAAAGCTTGCTGCAAATGATGTATATTGCCGTGATTTTGCCGATATTTTTAAAGGAAGAGAAAGGGAATATTTCCTTTTGGCGGAGCTTTTCGCATCAGACGGCAAAAAAATAATGAGCCGGACACTTTGCTATGTTAAGCCTAAATGCTTTAAATACGAATCTCCGGAAATTTCCGCCAAAATCACAAAAAAAGACGGTAAGGTCAATATTGCGGTTCAGGCGGACACTTTCTGCAAGGGAGTTATGATTGATTTTAGGGATTTGGATTTGGTTTTGAGCGATAATTATTTTGATATTGCCGATAAAGACGGCGTTACGGTGAGCGCAGAGTGTGATTATACGGAGGAATTACTGCGAGAGAATATGATTATAAAATCGGTATATAACATAAGATAAATTTAAGGTATGCAGATGACCGCGGAAGTTTTTTGAAAAATATATAAAAAAATTTCAAAAAAGACTTGAAGTTTTCTTGAAAATGTATTATAATAGTATAGCGATATAAAATGAATATCTTGGCGATGAAGGCCGAACCCGTGCGATTTGAACCCGTGAACCTTGTCAGATGGGGAACCAAGCAGCAATAAGCGGAACTTTGAATGTGTTATGGATCATTCGGCCGGAGCCATTTTTTGAAATCTTTACCCCTACCGATGATAGGGGTTTTTAAGATTTGGATTATAGGTAAAAAGTAAAATGTGCGTTTTACTTTTTATTTCTACAGGAGATTCAGACGGGAAAAGGAGTTGAGTGATATGGCATATCGGGCGATATACCGTAAGTGGCGTCCGCTGGTTTTTGAAGATATTGTCGGGCAGAGTCATGTTACGAAAACCTTGAAAAATCAGATCATGAATAACCGTGTATCTCACGCATACCTTTTCTGCGGAACGAGAGGTACCGGAAAAACAACCGCAGCAAAAGTGTTTTCGCGCGCGGTAAACTGTCTGAATAATCAAAACGGCTCGCCGTGCAATGAATGTGCGGTGTGCAAGGGCATTTTAGACGGGAGTATTATGGACGTTTCGGAAATTGACGCAGCGTCGAATAACCGCGTTGAGAATGTGCGCGAAATTTTGGAGGACGTCAACTATGTCGCGTCACAGACAACCTACCGTATCTATATTATAGACGAGGTGCATATGCTCTCGAGCGGTGCATTCAATGCGCTTTTAAAAACACTCGAGGAGCCGCCCGAACACGTAATATTCATTTTGGCAACGACCGAGGCGCATAAAGTGCCCGAGACGATTCTCTCTAGGTGTCAGCGGTTTGATTTTAAAAGAATCCGGCCGTCGGATATAATCCTCAGAATGAAGGAGATTGCGGTAGGGGATAAGCTTGATGTTTCGGACGATGCGTTTGCGCTTTTGGCACAGCTGGCGGAAGGATCTATGCGTGACGGGCTGAGTCTTTTGGAAAGATGCATTTCGGCGTGCGGAACAAGACTTACCCGTGATGATGTTGTGTCGGTCTTGGGAATCTCGGGAAATGAGACAAATTATAATATTGTCGATGCGGTTTCAAAAAATGACTCGGCACGGATTTTAAAAGAGATAAGCCGCCTTATGGAAGAGGGCAAGGATCTGAATGTGTTTATGGATTTTTTGATAACATATGTCAGAAATCTGCTTGTCTGCAAGGTGGCGGAAAAGCCGGAGGAGCTTATTGACGCGTCGGGCGAAGATATTGTTAAGCTCAAATCGCAGGCGGAGAGATTGTCATTTGAAAAGATAAATAATGCGATAACGGTCTTGTCTAAAGCGAAAGCGGACGCACATTGGGAGAAATCGCCGAGGACGATATATGAGCTTGCATTGGTAAAGCTCACGCGCCCGGAACTGGATACAAGTACCGATGCTTTAATGGACAGAATTTCCGAAATGGAGGAAAAGGTGAAAAACGGTATAACCGTTAATGTTTCGGAAAACGTCCCAAAGGAAGAACCCAAAGAAGAACCAAAAAAAAAAGAGGTTTCTAAGCGGCTCTATGTCCCGTTAGATGTTTCAAAGCTCACAACTGCGACGCCTGTTGTTGCGGCGGCGAGAAAATGGGATAAAATTGCGTCGGTGATTATGAAACAGTGTCCGTTTGTCGCGGCGTCTGTAGTGAACAGAAAAATCACAATTGACGGCGAGGGGATTTTGCTTTTATACAGTGCAAAGGAAGTAATGCTCAAAAAAATCATGAGCACTTATATAAAACAGGCAGAGCGCGTATTTCAGAAAAATACGGGGACGGAGCTGAGATTAAAAGCTGCATTTGAAGATGATGTGGGCGATAATCTGGTGGATTTTTGGAATGTTCCCGAGGGCGAGCAAAAGGAAGATGATACCGAAGGCGGCTTTTCGGACGGCAATGATCCGCTCATGCAGCTCGGAAATAAATTTTCGGAGATTGTGGAGTATACCGATGAGAGCGAATTTGTGGATTACAGTTATGAAGATAACAGCTTTTCGCAAGAGGAGCTTGACGATGAAGAGGAAGAAGAGGAATTTTTGGACGATTCCGAAAAAAGAGCGGAGCAGAATTTAGACGACAATGCGCCGATTGTATCGGACGGAGAAAAATAATGTTAATAGCTGTCTTTGGCAGTTAATCAATAACTAAAAAAATGAAACGGAGAGAGAAAAATGGGTAAATACAAAGGATTTCACGGTGCAGGCATGAACACCAACAAAAATATGGGAAGTGTTATAAAAAAGGCACAGCAGATGCAGGAGGAAATGGAGCGTATCCAGTCCGAAATCGAGGAAAAGACTGTTGAGGCGACTGCCGGCGGCGGAATGATTGAGGTTAAAGCAAACGGCAAAAAGGAAATTTTATCGATAAAGATCAAGCCTGATGTTGTTGATCCCGAAGATGTGGAAACATTGGAGGATTTGGTAATGGTAGCGGTAAACGACGCTATTAAAAAGGCGGACGAGATGATGACAGAGGGCATGAGCGCTGTCACGGGTGGAATAAACATTCCGGGACTCTTTTAATATTTGTATTTTTGGCAGACAGGACATACAGTTTTGTCTGCCGTTTTATAGATAAAACAACTAAAAATAAGGAGAGAAAAAATGCACCCTGCAACGATAGAAAAACTTATTGAAAGCTTCGCACAACTCCCGGGTATCGGTAAGAAAAGTGCGGAAAGAATAGCTTTTTACATACTTGATTCTATGGATAAAGAAGACGCAAAAAAAATGGCGGAAAGTATAGTTGACGCAAAAAGTAAAATCTCATTTTGCCCTATATGTCAGAATTTAACGGATACCACACCGTGCGAGATCTGCTCTTCGGCAAGCCGCGACAAATCGGTTATATGCGTTGTGGAAAATCCGAGAGATGTAAGCGCGATTGAAAAAACGAACGAGTATCACGGACTTTACCATGTTCTGCATGGCGCGCTCTCGCCGATGGACGGCATAACTCCTGATGATATACGTATAAAAGAGTTGTTGTTGCGCGTTTCCGACAATACCGTAAAAGAAGTGATAATGGCGACGAACCCGACAGTCAGCGGTACGGCTACAGCCGTTTACATCTCAAAGCTTTTACAGCCTATGGGTGTGAAAGTTACGCGCATAGCTCACGGAATCCCTGTCGGCGGTGATTTAGAGTATGCCGACGAGATAACCTTGATAAAGGCTATAGAGGGGCGCCGCGAAATGTGAGCGCTGCACGCCTGAAAACACGCACATCTCACTATTATTCACAGCTTGAAGTACAAGGAGTACGTCAGCGCTGCTCATAACAGCAATCTGTACGTGTTTTCAGACGCGCGGGAAAAGTATGCCGTCGCATTTTTAAGCAGCAACCTGCTTGTTTCTTTTGTGTGCGGTCGGTATTTGCGCTGTTTATAACAGCAATTTGCACGTGTTTTCAGATGTGTGGGAAAAGTATGCTGTCGCATTTTTTAACAGTAACCTGCTTGTTTCTTTTGTGTGCGGTCGGCATTTGCGCTGTTCATAACAGCAATATGCACGTGTTTTCGGGCGCGCGGGAAAAGTATGCTGTCGCATTTTTTAACAGCAGTCTGTTTGTTGCTTTTGCACGTATGTGTATGTATGCCGTTCATAATGGTTTCGGGTGTGCGGAACGTATTGCGGCAACAAACATTTTTGAGTTAGGCTTATTTTGTGAAAGGAGTTACAATTATGAAAGTAAAAACTGCATATATATGTAACGAATGTGGTTATCAGACAATGAAATGGATGGGAAGATGCCCGGGATGCAATGCATGGGGGAGTCTGACCGAAACCGTGATAGAAGAGAAAAAGTCTGCGCCTGCAAAAAAGACATCATCGGGCGAAATAAGGCGCCCGAAAAAAATCGCGGATATACATTATGACAACGAAGTCAGATATTCAACAGGCTCGGGAGAATTGGACAGAGTATTGGGCGGCGGAATGGTGAGGGGCTCGCTTATTCTGGTCGGCGGTGATCCGGGGATAGGTAAATCCACACTGCTTTTGCAGATTTGCCGCTTTGTCGGACAAACGAGAAAGATACTTTATGTTTCGGGCGAGGAATCGGAACGTCAGATAAAGCTTCGCGCCGAACGCTTGGGAGTAGAAAGCGACAATTTATATCTCATGTCGGAAAATGACGTGGGAACTATTGTGGAAACAATAAACGAGCTTGCACCCGACGTGGTTATAATCGACTCGATTCAGACGATGCACCGGGAAGAAATTGCCTCTGCATCGGGGAGTGTTCCGCAGGTGCGTGAGGCGACAAATGCGTTTATGGCAATTGCCAAAGGACAGGGTGTATCTATGTTTATTGTCGGTCATGTGACTAAAGACGGAGCATTGGCAGGACCGCGCGTTTTGGAACATATGGTGGACTGTGTGCTCTACTTTGAGGGGGACAGGCAGTTGCCTTTTCGTATACTGCGCGCTGTAAAAAACAGGTTTGGCTCAACTAATGAAATTGGTGTTTTTGAAATGGAAAATAACGGCTTGAAAGAGGTGGAAAACCCGTCGGCAATGCTCTTGGAAGGACGTCCCGAGAGCGCATCGGGGAGCAGCGTTGTGTGCGTGCTTGAGGGGAGCCGCGGTGTTTTGGCGGAAATTCAGGCACTTGTTACTCCGACGGGATTCGGAAACCCGAGAAGAATGGCGTCGGGGATTGATTTAAACCGTGTGATACTGATGATTGCGGTTTTGGAAAAGCGTGCAAGAGTAAATCTTTCTAATTTTGATGTATATATAAATGTTGCCGGCGGTCTCAGAATTGACGAAACCGCAATCGACCTGGGATTGTGTGCAGCGATGGTTACAGGGCGGAGCGATACTCCGATACCGTCTGATATGATTTTTATAGGCGAGGTCGGACTGGGCGGTGAGCTGCGAAATGTTTCGCAGATTGAAAAAAGATTGAAAGAAGCACAGAAAATGGGATTTAACACGGCAATTGTTCCGAAAAATTCACTTCGCGGAGTGAAAAAGCCTGAAAATATGGCGGTTTTGGGCGTTTCAACCTTAGCTGAGGCGATGAATCTTATAAAAAAGTAATATTACATTTATATTACAAAAATATTGCCAAAATACAAACATATCGTAAAGAAATATGTGTTTTGGTTGACCTTTGAGCTGATGTGTGTTAAAATAGCATAAGTGTTGAATTAAATAATTGTAAGTGTTAAACGGAAAAGGAATGATTATTTTGTTAAAAAAGAAAATTATATTAACGTGCCTGGCGTTGGGGCTTTTGTCTGTGACGGCAGCCGCGGACGAGCTGAGTGAATGGTCGAGATGGGATTTCGGCAGCATGAGTTCGGCAGGAATTTTAACGCGTGATGTTGTATCGGAGAAGATGAAAGCGCCGATAACAAGGCGTGAGGCCTGCGGACTTTTATATAACGTATACGAGAGCCTGGGAGGTGCAGAGACACCGGACAGAATATGTACCTTTGTGGATACCGATGACGAATATGTAAGAAAAGCATATGCGGCAGGGATTGTATCGGGAAGAACGCAGAGCCTGTTTGATCCGGACAGCAATGTCACAAGGGAAGAATTTTCAAAGATGATAGTAAACACTTTGGAGGCGGCAGGCTTTGATGTAGACACGTATTATGACGATGCGAAGGACATTCTGAAAAATTATACCGATGCCGATGGCATATCCGAGTGGGCATATACGGCGATGGCGGCAACCGCAAAGCAAGAAATTATGTACGGTACATCGGCTAATAATATAAGCCCTAAATCGAATACAACAAGAGAACAGGCAGTTTCTGTGGTAAGCCGTGTATATCACCGCTTTGCAACCGAAAAAGTGACCTATACCACTCCCGAAATTACATCGGGAACGAAATTTACGACGGATAATATACGTATAAAATGGAATGGGACGCCCGACGCAAAAAAATATACCGTACTTATCAAGGATTCAAATTATGATACCGTTGAAGAATTTGAAACGATAGCAAATGACGTTACCGTTTACGGTGATGATTATGAAAACGGAGTATATACCGTTATTGTCGGTGCGGAAAGTGACAGCGGCATGATGACTTACTCTATGCCTGTAGATGTTACAATCGAGAGAGTGACATATACGGATTATGCACCGTCAAACATAAGCAGAGCGGATAAGGAGGCTGTGGTATTCCCGAACGGCAAGCCGTTTGAAACGGTTGAAGAGGCGGAAATGTACATGAGCAGTGTGACGGTTCCGGTATGGAAGGTGAAGTCAAACGGCGAGAAGTATTCGTCCACCGCAACGCTTACCGTAAACAGTGCTTTGGCAGATGAGGTTTTACAGATATTTACCGAGATATATAACTCACCCGAGCAGTTCCCGATAAAATCGGTCGGCGGATATTGCTGGAGAAATACGGCAGGAGGAAGTGTGTCGGAGCATAGCTACGGTACATGTATCGATATAAACCCCGATGAAAATTACTATGTAAAACCGGACGGAACCCCGATAACCGGAAGCTTCTGGAAACCGGGCGAGAATATTTATTCGATGCCGGCGGACGGAAGTGTAGTATCGACATTTAAGCGCTACGGCTGGAAATGGGGCGGTGACGCTTGGGGTGCAGGATACTCTAAGGACTATATGCATATGACTTATTTGGGTAAATAAGAGATATGAAAAATGTTGCGTGTTTATCTGTCGTACGGCGGATAAAAGGAGGATTAATATGGAAGTATCGACTTCGCTGAACATCTATAAAAATTTCACCAAAAGCTATGAAGAGGCGGTAAAACGTGCATCGGATTGCGGTTTTTCATGCTTTGACTTTAATCCGAGTGATTATAAAGACGGCGATAATTTTTACACAGCCGATAATTGGCGGGAAAATATTGTAAATATAAGAAAATATGCCGAGAGTCTGGGAGTGAAATTCATGCAGGCGCATGCATTCTGTTTTAATGATATGCCCGATGATATGGATTATCAGATGAGAAAATCAATTGAGGCGGCGGCTTTGGCAGGAGCGCCGTGGACGGTTATGCACCCATGGGTTACGCATAAATCGTCAAAAGAAGAGATACTAAAAGAAAATATACGGCTTTTTGAGCCGTATATTGAATACGCAAAAAAGTTGGGTATAGGTATTGCGATTGAAAATATGTTTAAAAGGGTGTATTGGTTCGGAGAAGAAGTTAAATCGGAGGCTTTTTCGACAGCAGATGAGCTTATAGAAATTATTGATCTGCTTAATGAAAAGTATGGAAATGTCGGTGCTTGCTGGGATACCGGTCATGCCAACCTTTCGATGAAGAGCCAGTATGAAGATTTGCTGAAGCTCGGTAAGCGTTTGAAGGTTTTGCATATAGCCGATAATGCGGGACAGGCAGATGAGCATATGCCGGCGTTTTTCGGTTATATAGATTGGAAAGAGATAATTAGCGCTTTAAAAAAGATAAAATATAGCGGTACATTTAACTTTGAAACGCATAATTTTACAAGGGGCTTGCCGAATGAACTGGTTGATGACGCTGTAAGGCTTATGTATAAAATAGGAGAATATGCAGTGAATTTGCCGGTCTGAAAACTGTTATGTGAAATTAACAAAAAAACTTGACAAATGCATTGATATTTGGTATAATACATCTTATATGTTTTGTAAATGGCTTAAAGAAAGCTGATAGAAATATCAGCAGGACATCTTTGAATTTTATTAATTTTGAGGAGTGTTGTAAAATGGCAGAAAATAAAGAAATAGTGCTTACTCAAGAGGGTATGCAGAAGCTCAGAGATGAGCTGGAATATTTAAAGACGGCAAAAAGGCAGGAGGTTGCGGCAAAAATTAAGGTTGCACTCGGATTTGGCGATTTGTCGGAAAATTCTGAATATGATGAGGCGAAAAATGAACAGGCAGAGGTAGAGGCGAGAATAAATCAGATAACCGATATGCTTAAATATGCGAGGATTCTGGACGAAAGCGAGATTGTTTCGGACGAGGTAAGCTTAGGCAGTAAGGTGAAAATCTTAGATGTTGAGTTTGACGAAGAGCTTGAATATACAATCGTAAGCACGACAGAGGCAGACTCGAATAATAATAAGCTTTCGCAGGAATCGCCTGTAGGAAAAGCCTTGATGCACGGAAAAGTCGGAGATATTGTAAAAGCAGAAACACCGGGCGGCGAAGTTGAATTTAAAATTTTGGAAATATCAAGATAGTGTTATGAAAAAATCACTTATTGCATATAGTTGCAGTAGGTGATTTTTTTATGAAAAATGATTTGACGGTATCGGGAGTGTATATTGCATCGGTAATCGGGGCAGGGTTTGTGTCAGGCAGTGAAATTGTCTGCTATTTTGCTGTGTACGGGAAATACGGTTTTTTGGGTATCATTATAGCCTCGCTGCTGTTTGCACTGTCTGCAACCGCTATTTTGGAGATCTCACAAAAGACGGACAGCAGAAACTGGAAAGAGGTTATAAATGTACTGTTCGGCAAAAAATGTGCTGCTGCGGTAAATCTGCTGACGGTTGTTTTTATGTTTTGCATTTTTGCGGCGATGCTTGCCGGGAGCGGCGAGAGTCTTTCCGAAATTGCGGGCTGTAAAAAAGCCGTGGGAGTATTTTTGATTCTGATAATTACGGCGGTCATACTTGTCTTTGATGTACGCGGGTTTATGGCGGCAAACGGAGTTATGGCGGTATTTATTGTTGCAGGAACACTGGGAGTTTGTTTGTATCTTTTTAATTTTAGAGAAATAAACGTTTTTAAGAGTGATATGAAATGGCTTGCCTCGGGAGCGGCATATACGGGATATAATGTTCTGACTGCCGGTGCGGTGCTGCCGCCGATGAGCGAATTTTGCAAAAGCAGCAGGCGCGTGGGTATTATCTCGGGAGGAATTATTTTTGTCCTTCTTTGTTCATTGTGGGGGATAATAAGCATCTATTACGCGAAAATTGATCTGGGCGTGTTTCCTATGCTGACGTTATGCAGAAGGCACGGTGTAATTTTGGGTGTGATATATTCTGCTGTGCTGTTTGCGGCAATGCTGACTACAGCGGTGGCAAATGCGTTTTCGCTGACTGATATTTGCAGCGGAAAAAAGGTATATAGAATCGGATTTGTGATAGCTCTGGGGCTGTTGCTGTCAAGTTTTAAATTTGATTTTTTCATAGGTAAGATTTATAAGTATGCAGGGTATATGGGGATAGCTTTTATGATATATATTGTTTGGCGTAACCGTTTTATGACGGAAAAGAAAGTAAATTAAAAAAATATAAAAAAATTAAATTGATTAGAAAAACAGCGTAAAATGGAGAAAATAAAAGTATTTTTTGAATAATCTTCTCCTAAGGCGCAAAAAGAGGGTTGCGAAAAAATATGGATTGTGGTATTATATACAAGTCGTCAGGAAATGGCGGCAGGGTTCGACTGAATATGACGGGATGTAGCGCAGTTTGGTAGCGCATCTGGTTTGGGACCAGAGGGCCGCAGGTTCGAATCCTGTCATCCCGACCA
>CAKSDE010000002.1 GCA_934444735.1 uncultured Clostridia bacterium
GTAACCTTTATACTGCCCGAGACGACGATTGTCGAGGATAATGTGGAAATCGGCAGAGATACAGTGATATACCCGGGTGCGATTATAAAGAGCGGCACTAAAATCGGCGCAAACTGTACTATCGGAATGAATACGCAGATAGATAATTCGGTTATTGCCGATAATGTAAATATATTAAGCTCGGTTTTGATAGACGCAGAGGTGGATTCGGGCACAACTGTCGGACCTTTTGCGTATTTAAGACCGAACAGCAAGGTCGGTAAAAATGTCAGAGTCGGAGACTTTGTTGAAATTAAAAATTCAACAGTTGATGACGGAACGAAAATTTCCCACCTTACATATGTGGGTGATTCCGATGTCGGAAAGCGCGTAAACTTCGGCTGCGGCACCGTAACGGTAAATTATGACGGCAAGAAGAAATACAGAACGAAAATCGGCGATGACTGCTTTATCGGCTGCAATACAAATCTTGTTGCGCCGGTGACTGTGGAGGACGGCGGATATACCGCGGCAGGCTCTACCATAACAGATACCGTTCCCGAACAAAGCCTTGCCATTGCACGTGCAAGACAGGTGGTAAAAAAGGAATGGAAGGACAGAAGAAAATAAAACAGGCTTTTGAATGGAGGATAAAATGTATATAGTTGCGGGACTGGGGAATCCGGGAAACGAATACCAGATGACGCGCCACAATATAGGCTTTGAAGTAATAGATTATATGGCGGCACAATATAATATTAAGGTAAATAAGATTAAGTTTAAGGGCATTTGCGGCGAGTGCAATATTTCGGGAGAGAAGGTTGTATTTTTAAAGCCGCAGACCTATATGAATCTTTCGGGGGACAGCGTAAGAGAGATTATGCAGTATTACGGTGTCCCGAGCGAAAAACTGATTGTGGTGTATGATGACATTGCGATAGAGCCGGGGAAAATCAGAATACGCTCAAAAGGCGGACCGGGAGGCCACAACGGCTTAAAATCGATAATATATAACCTGAAAACGGAAGAATTTATCAGAATGAGATTAGGTGTCGGTACACCGGGAAACGAAAAATACAATCTGGCGGATTTTGTATTGGGACATTTCACAAAAGAGGACATTCCGATTATGGAAAAGGCGATAATAAGAGCGTCCGATGCGATTGCCGATATTATAAAGGACGGCGTCGGCTCGGCGATGAATAAATATAACGGAATGAAATGATGCAGATATGGAATGTAAAAAAGTCCCAAACGCAAAAACGGTTGTGCAGGTGTATTTTTGAAAGGACTTTAATAAAATGAACTTTTCTAATATTTTGGAAAATTACGGTGAATATAAAAGACTGGCGGAAAGCATAGAGAACGCGCCGGTGTCGGTTGCGGGCGTGGTTGACGCGGCAGAAGCTCAGCTGATATACCAGCTGAGCCGCGGCAAAAAGGCAATGGTTGTGGCATACAGCGACATGGAGGCAAAAGCAGTCTTGTCAAATCTGAAATTTTTTGATAAAGATACTCTGTATTTTCCGTCTAAAGACTATATGTTTTACAATATAGACGCTACCGCGAGAACCGCCGAACGGGAGCGTCTTTTAGCACTTTCAAAAATAATAAGCAGCAAATCGGCAACCGTTGTGACATCAGTTGAGGCGATAGTTTCCTACACGCTCCCGAAAGATATTTTCAGCGCGAGCGTTTTAAATATATCGGTCGGTGATGAGCTTGATACCGAAGAATTTTCGGAAAAGCTAATCAAGATGGGATATGTAAAGGAGGATATGGCAGAAGGTGTAGGGCAGTTTTCGATTCGCGGCGGAATAATCGATGTATATTCACCGAACGGGGATAACCCGATAAGAATTGAGCTGTTTGATACCGAGGTGGATTCAATAAGAAGCTTTGACGCGGAGAGTCAGCGCTCGCTTGAAAATTGCAAAGACGCGCTCATTATCCCGTGCAGGGAGATTATGACCGGGGATGCGGTACGGGAAAAAATAGTAAAACATTTGAAAAATGAGCTGAAAAGACTCGGGCGCAAGTCGGGTGATTATGAAAAGCTGGAGGAGAATATAAAAGCCGATTTGGAAATGTTTGAAAACGGTGAGGATATTAAAGCGATCGACAGATACGCACCGATTATATATGAGGGAATCCCGACTGTTGCCGAATATTTCGACTCTGATGCACTTATATTTTTAATCGAGCCGAAAAGAATCGCGGAACGTACAAAATCTCTTGCATGGGAGGAGGGGGAGCTTATAACCACCCTCACCGAAAACGGGATCCCGGTATGCAACAAATGGGGATATTACTGCGATTACAAAAAATTAAAGGAAAGGTTTACATCTTGCAGGCTTATATCCCTAAATCCCATAACGCACAGCAGCATAGATTACCAATATAATGCTATTTTTAATTTTTCAACAAGGACAACGACAAGCTTTCACGGAAAAATCGAGTATTTATATGAGGATTTGGAAAAATGGGTTAAAGAAAAGTATACTGTTGTGATACTCGCTGCAAACAGAAGCCGTGCGGAGAATCTTTCGGGCACTTTGAACGATAAGGGCTTTGATTGCAGATACGAAGAAAGCGGCGAGTTTGCGCCGGGGGCAATTACGGTTGTCAGAGGTGAGCTTAAAAAAGGGTTTGAGTACCCCGAGATAAAGTTTGTTGTGATTTCGGACAGCGAGATTTTCGATGCGCAAAAATCACGGCGTAAACGCAAGATGAAAAATGCCGACAGAATCAAGTCCTACACAGATATTGCCCCCGGTGATTATGTCGTTCACCAAAGCCACGGAATAGGGCAATACATGGGCATAAACAAGATGACGGTTAACGGCATCACAAAGGATTACCTGAAAATTCAGTATAACGGCAGCGATATTTTATATGTCCCTGTTGAGCAGATGGACAGCTTATATAAATACATCGGCAGTACAGACCGCAAAGTGAAGGTTAATTCTTTGGGCGGCAGTGAATGGTCGAAAACCAAAGCAAAGGTTAAAAAATCGACCGATGATATGGCAAAACAGCTTGTTGCACTTTATGCAGAACGTCAAAATATGAAAGGATATGCCTTTAGCAGCGATACCCCCTGGCAGAGAGATTTTGAGGATACCTTTATTTATACCGAAACCGACGACCAGTTAAGGAGCATTGAGGAGGTCAAGGCGGATATGGAAAAAAGCCGCCCGATGGACAGACTTCTTTGCGGAGATGTCGGCTACGGCAAGACAGAGGTGGCACTCCGCGCGGCATTCAAGGCGGTTGCCGATTCAAAGCAGGTGGCATATCTATGCCCGACAACTATTCTTGCGATGCAGCACTATGACACATTCTGCCGCAGAATGGCGGATTTCCCGATCAAGGTGGAGATGCTCTCGCGTTTCCGCAGTCCGAAACAGCAGGCGGATATTTTAAAAAAGCTCAAAACAGGCGAGATTGACGTGATAATCGGCACGCACAGGCTGATTCAGAAAGATGTTGAGTTCCGCGACCTGGGGCTTATGATAATCGACGAGGAACAGCGGTTCGGAGTGGCGGACAAAGAAAAGCTAAAAGAAATGAAGAAGGATATTGACGTGCTTTCAATGACCGCAACGCCGATACCGAGAACGCTGCATATGGCGATGATAAGCGTGCGCGATATGAGCCTCTTGGAAGAAGCGCCCGAGAATCGCTATCCCGTGCAGACCTATGTTTTGGAGTATGACGACCGTGTGATTTTTGACGCTATACGCCATGAAATCGGGCGCGGAGGACAGGTATTTTATCTCTACAACCGCGTGCAGGGGATATACCGTGTGGCAGAGAGGATAAAGGCGGCAATTCCTGAGGCGAGAGTTGCTGTAGGTCACGGCAAAATGCGAGAGGACGAGCTTGAAGATATAATGTATGATATGGTTGAAGGAAAATGTGATGTCCTGGTTTGCACAACGATAATAGAAACGGGACTTGATATTCCGAACGCAAATACTATTATAATCGAGAATGCCGACAGAATGGGACTTTCGCAGCTGTATCAGCTAAGGGGCAGAGTGGGCAGATCAAACAGGAGCGCATATGCGTATCTGACCTATCGCAAAGACGGTACATTGAGTGACGTTGCACAAAAACGCTTAAAGGCAATAAGCGAATTTACAGAGTTCGGCTCGGGCTTTAAAATTGCGATGCGTGATCTGGAAATACGCGGCGCCGGAAATATTCTGGGCGCGGAGCAGCACGGGCATATGGACGCGGTCGGATATGATATGTACTGCAAAATCTTGCAGGAGAGCGTCAACACATTGCAGGGAAAAGAATCGCAGTCGCGCGAGCCGGCAACGGTTGATGTGCAGATTAATGCGTTTATACCCGAAAGATATATTAAAAATGTTAATCAGCGTATAGATATGTATAAAAAAATCTCGGTGATAGACTCCGAGGAAGAAAAAGCGGAGATGATTGACGAGCTGATCGACCGATTCGGAGAGCCGCCAAAGAGCGTTATGAATCTGACGGAAATAGCGCTTATAAAATCGATGGCGACGGAATTGGGGATAGCCGAAGTGTCGGTAAAGGAGAATGTAATTCAGTTTAAGTTCGCCCAAAACGCGGCAGATCCGAGCCTTATCGTGGGATTGGCATCAAAACTTCCGAAACAGATTACCATACCTCATTCAACACAGACTCCTACTGTTATTTACAGACCGAAGGACAAAATAAAAGTGATTGATAATATTAAATTTATATTACATGAGATGTTTTCATTGAAGAATGGGGAAAAATGATGTATAATATAACGTAAGTGTATATATTAGAGGAGTGTTTTAAAATGAAAAAGACAATATTTGCCGGTGCGCTGGCGGCTGTTATGCTTTTATCGGCGTGCACAAAAGCACCGGAGAAAAATAACGATGAGGCGGTTGATTTAGGGAGCGGAATCGTATTGCAGGTGGGCGGAAGTGAGCTTACAACAGGCGAATTTCAGTTTTTCCTGGATAATATAAAGTCGCAGATGGAGGGTACGGAGCTTTCCCAAGAGGACGGCTGGGAGTCGGAAATCGAGGGCAAGAAGGCAATTGATATTGCAAAAGAGAGAGCATATGAGAGCGCCGTACAGTATCTGGAAAATATAGAAATTGCGAAAAAGCTCGGTATTTCCTATACGGAAAAGGAAATGGAGGATAAAAAATCGCAGATAAATGAGTCGTACTTTGAAAAGTATGACAACAAAGATGAGCTTATCAATCTGGTGTGCGAATCAGACTTGTATTTAAGCGCATTACAGAAAAAATTTGTTGAGGAAAATCCGGTAAAAGATGAGGATTTGGAAAAATATTTCAATGAAAACAAAGAATCGTTGGAAAGTAAATATATGAGAGCAAAGCACGTGCTATTCCTAACGCAGGACGAGAACACAAAAGAGGCGCTCTCCGATGACAAGATAGCGGAGCAGAAAAAGAAAGCCGAGGACGTTTTGGCTCGTGCAAAAGCGGGAGAGGACTTTGACGCACTTGTAAGTGAATACTCCGAGGATCCGGGATCAAAGTCGAACCCGGAAGGGTATGTATTCACAAGCGGAGAGATGGTGCAGGAATTTGAGGATTGCACCGCGTCATTAAAGCCGGGTGAGATAGGGTTCTGCCAGACCTCGTACGGATTCCACATAATAAAAAGGCTTGATTTGGACGTTTCCTCATGCAAGAGTGTGCTGACAAATGCGGTTTATGCGCAGAATTTCACCAAATATATGGAGGAAAAGGTAGCGGAGTATAAGCTTGAAGCTGTAAAGAATGACGAAGAATACAACAAAATAAAGTAAGTCAGTTTGAAAATGCCGTATGCCGGGTTTAGGTATGCGGTGTTTTTTTAATATTGATATTTTTTTTGGAAAAAATACTTGATTTTTTGAAAAAGATATGATATACTTTATAAGTATGGCATTACACACATTCTCGGATTTTGGGAAAGGTTGCCTTATTATGAGGTTTTTCCCGGGAGAAGATGAGGGTGGAGGAATAAAAAACAAGGAGGAATAAAAAATGTCAAACGTAATTTCAATGAAACAACTTCTTGAAGCAGGTGTTCATTTCGGACATCAGACAAGAAGATGGAACCCTAAAATGGCGGAGTATATCTTCACAGAGAGAAACGGTATCTACATTATCGATTTGCAGAAAACCGTTAAAAAGGTTGAAGAGGCTTACTACTTCATCAGAGACATTGCAGCAGCAGGTGAGGATATTCTGTTCGTAGGAACCAAAAAGCAGGCTCAGGATTCAATTAAAGAAGAGGCTGAAAGAGTCGGAATGTACTATGTAAACGCAAGATGGCTCGGCGGTATGATGACAAACTTTAAGACAATCCAGAAGAGAATCGAAAGACTTGAGCAGATCAATAAGATGGAAGAAGAAGGCACATTCGATCTTCTCCCGAAAAAAGAAGTTATCAACTTAAAAGGTCAGAGAGACAAGCTTGAGAAGTATCTCGGCGGTATCAAGAACATGAAGAAGCTCCCGGGCGCTCTGTTTGTTGTAGATCCGAGAAAAGAAAAGATTGCTATAGCAGAGGCTAAAAAGCTTGGTATCCCTGTAGTAGCTATCGTTGATACAAACTGTGATCCTGAAGAAGTAGATTACGTAATCCCGGGTAACGACGATGCTATCCGTGCGGTTAAGCTTATCGCGTCTACAATGGCTGACGCTATTATCGAAGGACGTCAGGGCGAGGACGCAGAAGTGGCTGATGCAGCGGAAGAGGCTGTTGAAGAAACAACTGAAGAATAATTAAGTTGGAGGTATAGATCATGGCATTTACAGCTAAAGATGTAAAAACTTTAAGAGAAATGACAGGCTGCGGTATGATGGACTGCAAAAAGGCATTAACCGAGACTGACGGAGATATGGATAAAGCAGTTGAGTTCCTGAGAGAAAAGGGACTTGCTACAGCTGCTAAAAAGGCAGGAAGAATCGCATCTGAAGGTATCGTTTTGGCATATATGTCGGACGACAAGAAGGTTGCGTCACTTTTGGAGGTTAACTCGGAAACTGACTTCGTTGCAAAGAATGCGGAATTTTTGACATTTGTTGAAAACGTTGCAAAGATTGTAGCGGAAAAGAATCCGGCTGATGTTGACGCTTTAAAGACTCTCGAATACGAGGGCGGCGAAACTGTAGGCGATAAGCTCACAGCATTGATCGCAAAGATCGGCGAAAACATGAACATCAGACGTTTTGCACGTATTGAAGGCAATGTTTGCTCATATATTCACGGCGGCGGCAGAATCGGTGTATTGGTTGAGGCAGAAGGCGCACTCGATACAGCTGAAAAAGAAGAGGCTGCACACGATGTTGCTATGCAGGTAGCGGCAATCAACCCGTTATATCTTTCTAAGGAAGTTGTTCCGGCAGAAGATGTTGAAAAAGAAAAGCACATAATCATTGCACAGATTAAGGAAGATCCGAAAAACGCATCAAAGCCTGATAATATCATCGAAAAGATGGTTGGCGGTAAGATCAACAAGTTCTATGAGCAGAACTGTCTCTTGCAGCAGGAATTTGTTAAGGACAGTGATTTCAAGGTAGAGAAGTATCTTGAAAGCAAGGGCGTTAAGATTATCAACTTCGTAAGATTTGAAAAGGGCGAAGGTCTTGAAAAGAAAGAAGAAAACTTCGCTGAAGAAGTTGCAAACATGATTAAATAATTTTTCATGACTTTAAATAAGATGTAAAAAGTGAATTTTTACATCTTATTTTTTTATTCACTCTTGACAAACAAATGTTTGTGTGATATTATATATAGGTAAGAACAAAACATTTGTTTTGCATATCAAGGAGTGAGAAAAGTGAAATTGATAGAGAAATTGAAAATTCTTGCAGACGGTGCAAAGTATGACGCGTCATGCTCATCAAGCGGATCGAACAGGAAAAACACCCCGGGCGGCATAGGAAATGCGGCGCCTATGGGAATTTGCCACAGCTTTTCGGCGGACGGGCGGTGTATTTCACTTTTGAAAATTCTCCTGACAAACCGATGTATGTACGATTGCCAGTATTGCATTAATAGATGCTCGAATGATGTGCCGCGCGCCGCGTTTGAGCCGAAAGAGATAGCGGAGCTGACAATTGAATTTTATAAACGAAATTATATTGAAGGTTTGTTTTTAAGCTCGGCGGTTGTGAAATCGCCGGACTATACAATGGAGCTTTTGATTGAGTGTCTGTTTTTGCTGCGCAAAAAATACAGATTTAACGGATATATTCATGCAAAAACAATCCCGGGAGCATCACAGGAGCTTATTAATATGATGGGGCTTTTGGCAGACAGAATCAGCGTAAATATTGAGCTGCCGAGCAATGAGTCGTTGAGTGAATTTGCGCCGCAAAAGAGCAAGAATGCGATTTTAAAGCCGATGGGACAGATTACAAGCTCAATTATTCAGAATAAAAATGAGCTTACGCTTTTTAAGCACGCGCCCGAATTTGCACCGGCAGGGCAGAGTACGCAGATGATTATTGGTGCAACCCCCGAAACCGACTTGAAGATTATCAAGCTTTCGGAGGGGCTTTATAAAAAGTATAATTTAAAAAGAGTGTATTATTCGGCGTATATTCCCATCGGGACAAACCCCAAACTGCCGGTAAAGGAGCCGCCGATGCTGCGTGAACACCGTATATATCAGGCGGATTGGCTTTTGCGCTATTACGGCTTTTGTGCCGATGAGCTTTTGGACGAAAGCAATCCGAATTTTAGTAATATAATTGATCCGAAAAGCGACTGGGCGCTGCGGCACAAGGAAATATTTCCGCTTGAGATTAACCGTGCGCCGTATGAGCTGCTGCTGCGTGTACCGGGCTTGGGAGTGAAAAGTGCGCGCAAGATTGTAATGGCGAGACGGCATACTGTACTGCGCTTTGAGGATCTGAAAAAGATGAGAGTATCAATGAAACGCGCAAAATATTTTATTACCTGCGCCGGCAGAACGTATGACAATTTATGGATAAGGGAGGAACTTATAACGCCGCGGCTTTTGGCGGATAACACGCTTTTTGGACAGATGAATTTACTGGATATGCCGACAAAGGAGGATTATGTGCGATGTCTGACGGGCGAGATGTAGTGTATTTGTATGACGGGACATTTGACGGGCTTTTAAGTGTTATTTTTGCGTGTTTTGAGAAAAAAATTCTGCCGATTGCTATTTATGATGATAAAAATATTCAAAGATCAATGTTTTGCGAATATGAAACGGTAGAAACCGATTTTGAAAAATCCAAAAGGGTGTCGGATTCGGTTGTAAATAAAATATCATACAGAACCTGGGAAAATCTGTATTGCGTGTATCTCTCGGACGAGTCGGAAAAGGGCAGAATGTGTCTGGATTATTTGATTTTTGCGTACAAAAAAGGAAAAAGCGTTAATTCGTGCCTTGCGGAGGACGCGGTCGGAAATGTTATAAAGACGGTTCAGAAGGTCAAAAATGAGGCGCACCAATATATCGAGTTTATCCGATTTTCGGAGCTGGAGGGCGGTATATATTACAGCGAAATCGAGCCAAATGCGCAGGTGCTGCCGATTGTCGGAAAGCATTTTTTAAAGCGTTTGCCGACAATACCTTGGATTATCCATGATATAAACAAAAACCTTTGCATGGTTTATAACGGTCGGGAAATGTATATGGAAAATACAGGATTTGTACCAAAAGTTAAGTATTCCGAGAATGAAGAGGAATACCGAAAGCTGTGGAAAAAATTTTATGATACAATCGCTATAAAAGAGCGCAGAAACGAAAAATGCAGAATGACTCATATGCCGAAAAGATTTTGGAGGCATATCACCGAAACAGAAAATATATAAAAAACTTGAAATATGCTCATAAAGGTGGTATAATATTTACTGTGAAACAGCAAAAAAGATTGGATGATAGATTTTTATGATAAATGTATTGGAATATCTTGAAAATTCTGCCGAGAGATTTCCCGATAAAGTTGCATTTTCCGATGAAACGGCCGAGATAACTTTTTCGGAATTTTTAAACCGTGCAAAAAAAGTCGGTACGGAGATTGCCAAAAAAGTTAAAGCTAATAAAAGACCGATTGCGGTAATGACGGATAGGAGTTTTTCCTGCCTTGTATATTTTTTCGGTGTTTTGTACAGCGGGAATTTTTATGTGCCGATAGACGCAGATATGCCGAAAGCGCGAATGGACGCGGTTATGGAAAAACTGTCGCCCGAATTGATATTGCATAAGGGTGATATGAAAAATGCCGATGAAAAATATGAAACGCTGATACCTGCCGAGTGCGAAATCGATGAGGAAATTTTGAGCGCGTGCAGGCAGAAAGTGTTGGATATTGATCCTGTATATGTTATTTTTACATCGGGTTCGACAGGCGTTCCTAAGGGGATTGTAATATCACACCGCGCGGTGATTGATTTTATCGAATGGATGAGCGGCGCAATCGGATACAATGAAGATGACGTGTTTGCAAATCAGGCACCGTTTTATTTTGACTGCTCGGTAAAGGATGTATATCTGACATTAAAGCTGGGCGCAACCGACCACATAATTCCGAAAAAATTATTTATGTTCCCGACTATGCTGATAGATTTTTTAAATGAAAAAAAGGTGACGGCGCTTACTTGGGCAACGTCCGGGTTTAATCTCATTTCTGCATCGGGCATATTGGAGAAAAAAAGTGCAAAATATCTTAAAAAGGTCGCGGTAGGCGGCGAGGCTATGCTTGCAAGACATTTGAACAATTGGCGGCGCGCAATGCCTGGTGTGAAATATGTGAATTTGTACGGGCCGACTGAAGTTACGGTGGATTGCACATATTATATCGTGGATAGGAAATTTGAGGATTTTGAGGCTGTACCGATAGGGCGCGCGTGCGAAAATAAAGAGGTAATGCTTTTGAACGATAATTTAAACCCGATAGCTCCGGGCGATACGGGTGAGATATGCGTGCGCGGAATCGGACTGTCCGACGGATACTATAACGAGCCGGAAAAAACAGCGCTGTCCTTTGTGCAAAATCCGAATGTTTTATACAATGACCGCATATACAAAACAGGGGATATAGGCAAATTTGACGCAGACGGAAATATTATATTTCAGGCGCGAAAAGACGGTCAGATTAAGCATATGGGGTACAGAATCGAGCTGGGCGAAATCGAGCGTGCGATGAGTGCGTGCGGAATTTCGGGAATATGCTTTTACGATAAAGAGCGCGACAGGATAGTTGCGGTTTATGAGGGAGATATGCCGGGGCGCGAGCTTGCAAAAGCCTTGGCAAAGCTGATTCCGAAATACATGATCCCGAATATATACAGAAATATTCCCAAGCTTCCCTATAATGCAAACGGAAAAATCGACAGGGTGCTTTTGAAAAAGGAGTATGATGATGAAAGAAGTGACTGATTTTAAGGCGCTTTCAAAAGAGATTATGAAATATTTTAAGCGCGGAGTTATCACGAACAGTTTTTTATCGCCCGAGAGCATGAAGTGCGAAATGAAAGAGGGAAATCTGTTTTATGAGCCGGGAGAAGATTTTTTAGAGATTTTTGTGAAAAGAAACGGCTTTTACAGACTGTATTTTTATGCCTTGAACGACAGGGTTTTATTCGGCAATCAAGTGCAAAAGGCAGTGTGCGATTTTTCGGGAGACGATCATGGTATTTTAAAAAATAACGGATTTTTACCCTACCTTTTAAGAGTGCGCCTGATGTGTGAACAGAGCGAACTGAAAAAAACAAAAGCTGAAAAGGGAAACCTTGATGATTTAGAAGAGATTTTCGCATTATCGGAAAGCGCCTTTGACAGATATTCGGGATATACGCCGACTGAAGAGGAGCTTAAGTCGGATATTTTAAAAGAGAGGGTATATATAAAGAGGATTGACGGTGAGATTGCAGGATTTTTAAGATATGCAATAAGCGGAAAAACGGCGGAAATAAAGCACCTTTGCGTGAAAGCTCATTTTCGCAGAAAAGGCATTGCAAGATTACTCGTTTCAATGTTTTTATCGGAAAACGAGAAAAGCATTGTCTGGACAGGAGCGGAAAATACTGCCGCTTTGGAGCTTTACCAATCTATGGGATTTAAAAAAGACGGATGCAAATCGACAGTTTATATAAAATAGATATATGTCGCTAAAATTGCGGCGGAATGGAGGATAAGAATGATAGATAAGAAAAGAATAATTGAAATAATTGAAGAAGTGTGCCCGGGGGCGGAATTGGACTCGGAGAGTCTGATTGATGACGGAATACTGGATTCTTTCGATATTGTGGCGATTGTAAGCGAGCTTATCGACGCGTTTGACGTTGAGATAACGGTTGAGGATATTATTCCCGAAAATTTCAATTCGATAGACGCAATAGCAAAAATGTTGGAGGATAAATAAATATGGCATTTACATCGGCGAGTTTTGCGCTGTTTTGTATAGTCGGATTGATTTTTTACTATATTGCCCCCAAAAAGGCGAGATGGTTTGTTCTTCTCGTGTTGAGTTATGTATTCTACCTTTCGGGGAGCGTCGGGAGCGGCGCATATATCCTTTTTACCACGGTTACGACTTATACTGCCGGGAGAATTATCGGGAATTTTCAAAAGGGCGAAACTAAGGAAGAAAAACAACAGGCTAAAAGCGCAAGAAAAATCATTGCGGGGATATGCTTGTTTTTGAACTTCGGGTTGCTCTATTTTGTGAAATACTGGAATTTTACGATGGACCTTCTGCATTTTCCGGGAAATATTCTGCGCTTTAACATATTGCTGCCGCTCGGTATTTCTTTTTATATATTCCAATCGATGGGCTACATTATTGATTTGGTGCGTGCAAAATATGAGCCGCAGAAGAACTTTTTTAAATTTGCACTTTTTGTATCGTTTTTTCCTCAGCTGACACAAGGACCGATCGGGCGCTATGACGCGCTCTCACCGCAGCTTTACAGAGGGAATGAGTTCTCTTTTGATAATCTGAAAGAGGGGGCAAAATCGGTCTTTTGGGGACTGGTAAAGAAGATGGTTATTGCCGACCGCGCGGCTGTGGCGGCTTGCGCAATAATTGACCGATATACCGAATACAACGGCTCGATGATACTCTTCGGCATGGTGATCTACTGCATACAGCTGTACTGTGATTTCTCGGGAGGAATTGACGTTGCGCGCGGCGCAGCGAAGATGTTCGGGATTGATATGGCGGAAAATTTCAAGCGGCCGCTTTTTGCAACAAGTCTTGCGGATTTTTGGAGAAGATGGCATATCACGCTCGGCAGCTGGCTCAAGGACTATCTTTTTTATCCGATTACGCTTTCAAAGCCCTTTATCACGCTCGGTAAATTTACGAGAAAGCATATCAAAGGCAAAGCGGGCAAAATTATTCCGACATCGGTGGCAACCTTTATAGTATACTTTGTGATCGGAATATGGCACGGCGCGAGCTGGAAATATATTTTATTCGGCTGCTGGAACGGTGTGATAATTACGGCATCACTTTTGATGCAGCCGCAGTTTACGGCATTAAAGAAAAGGCTTAGAATAAACGACGGAGCGCTCTATTATAAAATTATATGCATTGTCAGAACGAGCCTGGTTGTTGTTATGGGGCGCTTTATAACGCGCTCGTCAGGTGTGCATGACGCGATAGCAATGATAAAAAGAGTATTTTTTGACTTTGCACCGAGTGCGCTTAATTCGGCAAGCTTACTGAATCTCGGACTTTCAGCCGCGGATTATGCGGTAATTACCGTCGGGGTTCTGGCGATATTTGTACTTGAACTTTTTGATGAGTGCGGTATACGCTTGACCGAGAAAATAGAAAACAAAAATAGGGTGTTTACCTTCATTTGTATGTTTATATGCGTACTGCTATTTATAATATTCGGTATTTTCAGGGGAGATTACATCGCTTCGGAATTTATATATAAGCAGTTTTAATGTGAAAGGAATATATTAAGAATGAGTTCAAAAAAATGGTGTATAGCCGCCGTTTTTGCGGTGATTCTTGCGGTGGGTGCCATTATTGCATTTAATGTGAAAGAAGATCCGTTCGGGGTTTTCGGTGATGAATGGTACTCATACAACGAAACAAACAATCCACGTGTGGCAAAGATTGAATATCTAAAAAAAAATCACGACAAATATGATTCATATATTATCGGCTGTTCGTCTACCAGCTCATACCCTGTGGAGGATCTGAACCGATACATGGGCGCAAAGTTCTACAATATGATTATGTACGGTGCGGATATGCTCGATGTGGAGCAGACCGTATATTATCTGGCGAATAACTATGAAGTGAAAAATATTGTGTTGAATGTGTATATTGCCAACGGATTTAACTATGATTACGAGCCGAATAAGATTACCGATTCGATGCACTATCTTGCCGACGGTTCAAGTAGGACAAAGTTTTATGCAAAGTATGCCTTTTTAAATCCGCAGTATTCTTATGCAAAGCTTGAGGCGAAAAAGAAGGATCGCTATCTGGCGGAACCCTTTGATGTGTTTGATGAAGAAACGGGTGCGTATGATAAAAGAAAGCGTGATGCGGAGCATATATCCGATATGGAGAGTTACTATGAGGCATACCCGATTTTTGCAAATTATCCGACGGGAGAATATCTTCTCTCAAAGTTTTCGGAAAACGGGAATAGTCTGTTGAGGATTAAAGAATTTTGCGAATCGAAGGGCATAAAGCTGATAGTTGTGAATGCTCCGATTTATTATGAATACTTTAAGTGTATTCCCGATTATGACATTGAGCATTTTTACAAGACTATTGCCGAGAGTGTGGATTTCTGGGACTTCTCGGTCAGCTCGGTGAGCCTTGAGCCGCGATATTTTTACGATGAAACGCATTTCAGAAACAGCATCGGAAAGATGGCGCTTGCAAGAATTTTTGGCGATGATTCGATATATATTCCGGAGGATTTCGGGAAATATATCACAAAAGACAATGTAGAAGAGCAGGTGCAAACCTTTTACGGAAAGACTTTTTCGGACTTGGAATACACAAAGAGATTGCCGATTCTTTTATATCATCATATTGCGGAAAATGTTGAGAACGACATGATTGTATCCCCGAAAAGGTTCGAGGAACATATGAGGGCGATTGCGGAAAACGGATATACCGCGGTCACGCTTGACGATGTGCTTGCTTATATTGAAAAAGGCGAGGATCTGCCCGAAAAAGCGGTGCTTATAACCTTAGATGACGGATATATGAGCAATTACTCTATAGCATATCCGATTCTGGAAAAATACGGCTTGCACGGTGCGATTTTTGCGGTCGGCTCGACTTTCGGAAGTGATACCTACAAGGATACCGGTATTAAGATATTTGAACATTTCGGAAAAGAAGAAATGCGAAAAATGGAGGAGAGCGGCATAATTGACGTTGAGTCGCACACCTATGATATGCATCAGAATGCAGATTATGAGGAGGGCGTTGCGGCTGAAAATGTGCTGATTCATGAGGGCGAGAGCGATGAGGATTATGTGCGCCGTGTGACAGAGGATTGCAGAATGTGGGAGGAAAAGCTCGGAAAGAAAGCAAAAGCTTTGGCATTCCCGCACGGTGTGAGCGACCTGTTCTCGCAGGCGATACTGGATAGCTGCGGAATTAAGCTGACATTTTCGACAAATGCCAAAACCGACACACTGATAAAAGGTCTGCCGCAATCGGGATATGCCATGGGAAGATATACCGTAACGGAAAGCATGAGCGCAGAGGATATATTGAGCTTATTAAAATAAAAGGGAAAAAACTTCGGAACGGAAGAAAAAAAGCAAGGAAAATTTTAAAAAATACTATCTTTTGAGGGAATAGGAAAAAAAGCTTCGGAACGCCCGAAACGAACCCGACGGTGTACAGGTGTACTCTGAGAGGTTCGGTGAGGATGTAACAAAAAGGCGATTGGAGAAATTTTTAAGTTTTATCCGAAAACTATAAAATTTAACTTATTATATAGTTTTAAATTTGTCTTTTGTATTCCGGACTTTTTTTACATTCCCTCCATTTTTATTATAACAACTCTTTCCAGCTTTTTATATATCTGTCTGCTGTTTTCTTTAAAAGCTCAATATCAGCCTCATTTGAAAAATCATAAATTGCGGTAGTTTGAAAGTTACCTTTTTGTGCGCCTTTGATTCCGAGAAGAATATCTTCAAAAACCATACACTTCTCCGGCGCAATATCAAGCCGCTTTGCTGCAAGAAGGTACACATCGGGGTTCGATTTATTTACCCCGACTTCGCAGGAAAGCGCAATGGCATCTATAAAATCAAGCATACCTAAGCGGCGCATCGCCCCCTCGCACAGCTCCTTATAGCCCGATGTGGCGATTGCAATTTTTACACCGCTGTTTTTAAGCTTTTGCATATATTCTTTTATGTACGGCTTTGCAGGGACGGTGTGCATATACGCATCATACCCGAGTTTGCTGAAAATTGATTTCAATTCGGCGGGTTCCTCCGCTAAACCGTATTTTTTCTTTATTGCCGGCATGGATTCGTCCATTGTCATGTCGCGGTAGGCGAGAAGTTCTTCTTCTGTAGGAGTGAAGCCTCTGCTTTTTAAAAAGTTTACCGTTATATCCTGCCATACTCCCATAGAATCTAAAATTGTGCCGTCCATATCGAAAATTGCACCGTTAAACATGATTACCTCCTTAAAAATTATACCGAAAATTTAAATATAATGCCGACTGCTGCGGAAAATGCAATATACCAGATAGGGTGGAGCTTGAATTTTTTTAGCGCGATATAGAGAATTACCGCTAAAATTCCGCCTTGCCAAAAGAATTTTGAAAATGTTTCATCAAAAAACGTCATCTTAACTATGCTTATCCCGGCAACTGCAATCATTGCTACCGAGGCAGGACGCAGACCGTAGAAAATATTATCAAATATGGCGCTGTTTCGGTATTTTTTTAAACACCCGGCAAGTATGATTATAATAATCACGGACGGAGTAATCTCGCCCAAAGGCGTGATTATTGCACCCAATACGCCTTCTCGTATATAGCCGACATATGTTGCCATATTTATTCCCAAAGGCCCCGGTGTGGATTCGGATATGGCGACAAGATTGGATATATCGGCAAGGGATATCCAGTCGCTTTTTGCGGCAAGCTCATATAAAAACGGCAAGGTCGCAAGACCGCCCCCGATCGAGAAGAGTCCTATTTTAAAAAATGTGAAAAACAAATAAAGAAGCTGCATTATTCCTGCCCTCCTTTATCGGTATGTTTTTTTACTGATTTAACGCATACACCGACTATGCCCGACAATACCACAAGCACTGCGACGGGCAGGGAGGTGAACATGGAAAGCAGAAATACCGCTGCAAAAACTGCCGCCGTGGGTATATCTATAACCGCTTTTTTCAAAAGCTTGGTAACAGCGTCAAATATCAGGACGCACACACATACGCGTATGCCGTTAAATGCATAGGTGACATAGCGGTATTCCAAAAAGTTCTGCAAAAATGCCGCGATTACGGTAATAATCACAAGCGAGGGGAATATTACCCCAAGTGTTGCGGCGATTCCGCCCAATATGCCTTTTCGTTTGTAACCTATAAAGGTTGCGGTGTTGACTGCGATAACGCCGGGAGTGCATTGACCTATGGCATAATAGTCCAAAAGCTCTTCTTTGTCTGCCCATGAGCGCTTATCCACAATCTCTCTTTGAAGAATCGGGAGCATTGCAAGACCGCCACCAAAGGTGACGGCTCCTATTTTTGCAAATACCCAAAATAAAGTTAAAAGTTCCATATCAAAATTTATTCTACCTGAATTGCTACCTTTTTACCGGGATTTGCCTTTATTGCTTTGTAAAGGTTTTCGTATATATCTCTCTTGATCGTAAAGCCCATGCCGGAGATGTTTATCGTGAGTGCGGAAATCTGTGGTGCCATAAGAAATTTTTCCATTTCGGCAAAGGACAGCTCACGAAGCTCCGACTGCTCCAAAAATTCCTTTGCAGACGGATTTTCTTCCATGGTTGCAGCCAATTCGCGTTTATCGGTAAATAGCGAGATAAAGGAAACATCACCGCGCTGGAGTGACGCTGCAACAAAATTTCCGTTTATTGTTTTACCGGGGCATATAAATTTAGACGCGATTATTGCGCTTAAAAGCTCGCCGTGCGCACGTTTTGCGCTGTCGTGGAAAATCTTGCTTTTATCGAGCTGTATGAATCGGAGCGACAAAAACTGTACGTTACTGTCGGCAACGGTTTCAAACTCAAATCCGTAAATAGGCTTATGGTTGATTATAATCTTGGATTTTGTCGGCTCAACTCCGATATTTGCAATTCCCAAAGCCGCAAGCTCCATAAAGTAATTTTTGATTTCTTCCTCGCCGTTAAGCGCCTTTACATAAACTTCCGATTCGTGCGCTTCGGTATAGCTCTTTGCCCATTCTTCGGCATTGTTTTCATCAAAGAAAATAAGCGAAAAACCTACCGATATCAATGGATAAGGCTTTCTTAAAAGATTACTGTATATGGTGTAGAGCTTATCCGCAGACTTGATTTTTGCTGCAATCCCTGCTGCCAGAACATTTAAAAAAGTTGCTGCAAAGCCTTTGTCATGCTTTTCGTCCTTTTGCATAAAATCATTTGTATATTCAGCCAGAACCAAAATATCGTCAAGATCAGCATCGTGAACCGATTCCGACAGCACTTCGGCTTTATATACCGACGGGATCAGGTTAAGATCGCCGTTTGAGATTACCGGAATTATGTTATCGATTGCCTTGGCAACTCTTTCGTTAAGACCGTAATCGAGAGGTTCATTTGAACTGTTGTTTTCTTCCTCATTCACGGTTTCCTCGTTTTGAATCTCGGGTTTTTCTTCGACAGGTGTGTTTTCTGCCGTCTTATTTTTATTTTTTCTGAAAAATGCCATTTATTAAACAATCCTTTCTGTTATTTGCGGTTTATTTATATATCTTTTATATTGTATCACATATCGCCGAGTTTTTCAACATTTTATTTTATAAATCATAAACGCAAATTGCACTTTGCTGTGTATTTATAACAATCTCGAATAATCCGTCGTTATCGATATCCGCAATGACAGGCTGTGCCATGCCGCCGTTTGCGTGTCTGCCCGCTTCTTTTGAGTCGGGAAGCTCGATTTTATTCATGAGCTTGCCTTCATAATTTAAAATGTAAAGGTATCCGCGGACATTGCCGTAGCCTTGAGTCGGATCAAAGTAAGATGTAAAGATAACTTCCTTTTTGCCGTCAAAGTTTATATCCTCGCAGGCAACGGGCGAAGAATATTCCGCTCTCGGGCTCGTTCTCTTTGTCAGGCTGTACGGCCATGCGTACGGCTCTTTTTTATCAAGCCCGAAACAGTGAACCTTACCGTTATATGAGTTAAAAAGAATTTCAACTCTGCCGTCACCGTCAAGATCGGCTATTGTCGGTGAGGGGAACACGTTTGATGACATCGAGTTCGGATCCTGCACCAGCGGTCTGCCCAGATCCATCGGGATTACCTCCCAGTTATATCCCAGGCTTTCGTTTTTGTAACGTGTACGGTCGCCGTTTAAGATTGCAATTGTCATATACTCTGTCGGGGGATAGGTCGGAAAATGTATTCTGTTACACATGATAGCGGTGGCTATAACCTCATTTTTGCCGTCGCCGTCAACATCGTACACCCTTGCTTTTGAATGACCGAACTCGGCTTTATACAGATCCTCGCGCATTTCATTGCCGCGGATTGCATTTCCCCAGCCGTTATTTTCGTTGCGTATCTCTGCTGAGTAATCCTCAAACAAAGCTATATGTCCCCAATTTTTATTGCCGAATACATCATGGTTTGCAGGAAATGAGCTTCCGTCCGGCTCAAATACCGCAATATGAGAAAGGTCGGACGGGACGATTATTTCAAGTATACCGTCATTATTCAGATCTCCGGTTGTGATATTGTCCATAAATACACCGTAAAGATATGATGCGGGAGATGACTGCCCCTGCGGAGTCTGCGGCCAGCCGCTGCGGAGAGTTCCGTCGTAATTATACACATATACGCTTGTATTGCTCGGAATCCCCAAGCCTACTATGATTTCTTTATTGCCGTCATTATCAAGGTCTGCTACTTCGACAGAGCGCACCGACGCGTCCTGCGGAGTCTGCGGCCAGCCGGGGAGAAAATATCCGTTTGAGTCGAGAACCGATATTACACCGTGACCGTGAGCGGTGATAATCTCCAATGCGCCGTCACCGTTTATATCGGCAACCTCCACGTCAGACCATGTATGACCGTTACTTGCGTTAAACTCCTGCACCGGATCGTTTCTGTCGTGTCCCGAATTGACCTTCCATTTTGTATTGCCTGTTGCGGCATCAAGAACCGTAATACTATAGTTTGAAAAAACTATCTCTTTTTTGCCGTCGCCGTCGATATCGCCGACATACGGAGAACTGTAATAAGCCTCCTCGGTCCAGTCCTTGAAAGTGCCGGCACATTTATATTTGAGCTGCGGATTTATGTCATTCGCAGACACTGTTGTGGCTGCTGCCAAAATAAATAATGTTACATAAGTTATTTTATTTTTCATTTTTATATACCTCCCTTAATATATGTCGCATACGCTGCTTTTGCCGAGAATTGTGTAGTTTGCGTCCTCGCTGGTGGTTTTTAGCACTATAAATGAATAGTTTTTTGAAGTGTCCAGTCCGTGTACACGAAGATCGGAGATGTATCCTGCCGCCTCGCCGTTACGGTATCTGATTTCACCCTTTTCAAATGATGTTTCACGCATTGCACCGGACGGCAGCTCCTTCATAAACACTCTTACTCCATAATGCTCAACCGGTGTATCAAAGCGTATTACAAAATCTCCGTTGTATTTCATGCCTGAGATTTTTCCGACAGTTTCGGGAACGCTTGCGAATGAATCCGAAAGAGTGGGCGTTGAGAGAACTCCGTATTGAAGTGCGAGATTTTCATTTAAGGCACCTTCGTCACACAGCTTTCGCGAAAGCAGTCTGGACGAATTTTTTATGTTTGTTGAGAGCGCTCTGTAGCACATGGTTATCATGTGTGAGCGCGAAAGCTCCCAGTAATTTGCAATATCCGAGGTGAGAAGTCCTTTTGACATTGCGAAATTCACCGCGTCCTCATAGGAAAAGTCGCCGTCAGAATCGTAATATCCGAGTACTCTTAAGAGCATGGCGGAAAATTGCTTTACTGTTGCAATGTCCTGTGCGCCGAAATACAGATCGCTTACGCCGTTTACGAGCGAGTTCTCATAAAGCCAGCCGATATTTGCCGCCGCCCAGTCGGGAACATCGTTAAACGGATGCGGATTTTGCTGATATTGCGCTTTTTCCTCCTTGCCGAGCATACGTACGATTGTTGTACACATTTCGGCACGCGTTGCGTTACGGTCAAGCTGCAGAGATTCAAGGCTGAATCCGCCGCCCGTACCCTTTAGAAGCCCTAAATTATAGAGTACCTCTGCCTCTTCTTCGACAGTTTTTGCCGAAACCGACGGAATACATGATAGCATCATGCAGACCAGTGTTAAAGTTGTGATGATTTTTTTCATTTCCTTTGTCCTTTCCTTAATATGGTTTAATTTTTATTTATATAAATCACCTATATGTTATACAGATGATAATATATACCTTCCTTTTGCAGCAGCTCGTCGTGAGTGCCGTGTTCTTCTATGCCGTTATCGGTTATAACCAGAATATCATCGGCATTTTTTATTGTGGTAAGGCGGTGAGCTATTGTGAGTACCGTTCTTCCGCGTGAGAGTTCCTCAAGAGATTTTTGAATGAGTTTTTCGCTCTCATTATCCAAAGCGGATGTTGCCTCGTCAAGAATAAGAATCGGCGGATTTTTCAAGAATACGCGCGCTATTGAAAGCCGCTGTTTCTGACCGCCCGAGAGCTTGACTCCGCGCTCGCCTATATATGTATCGTATCCGTCGGGAAGAGCCTCGATAAATTCTTTTGCTCCGGCACGCTCCGCCGCTTTTTGAATATCCTCAAAGCTTGCACCCGGGCGGCCGTACTCAATATTATCACGTACCGTTCCCGAGAACATATAAACGTCCTGCTGAACAATACCGATATTCTGACGTAGTGACTGCTGAGTGAATCTTCTTATATCCGTACCGTCTATCAGGATTGTCCCCGAGGTTACGTCATAAAAGCGCGGAATGAGGTTACATATTGTTGTCTTACCGCTGCCCGACGCCCCGACCAATGCAACATTTTCGCCGGGGGAGATGTGTATGTTCAGATTTGATAATACCATTTTTTCGGGTGAGCCGGGATAGCTGAACGATACATTATCAAACCGTATATCACCTTTTGCGGAAACCAGCTCAATTGCATCGGGGGAATCGGTTATATCCGGCTCTACGTGCATAATCTCGATAAATCGCTCCAAGCCCGTGATGCCGCGCTGAAACTGTTCGGTAAAGTTTATAATGGTTCGGATAGAGGCGGTGAGCGTGGAAATATACAGCACATATGCCGCAAAATCCGCTACCGATATTTTGCCGTACATAAGAAAGAATGAGCCGGCGATAATTACCGATATATACATAAACCCTTCAAAAAAACGCGTGGTTGACTGAAAGCCCGCCATATAATGATACGCAATCTTTTTGATGTTGAAAAATATATTATTTCCCTTATTGAACTTATCCTTTTCAATTTCTTCATTCGCAAATGATTTTACAACGCGTATTCCCAAAAGCGAATCCTCTACACGTGCATTCAGCTCTCCTGTTTCGCGGCGGGAGGCTTTAAAAGCATCGCGCATCTTACCGCGAAAGCTCAGGCATGATACAAGCATGATCGGGAGAATCGCGAAAAGTATTAAAGTCAGCGGAACATTGATGTTCAGAAGAATTATAAACGCGATGATGATTTTTATGCTTGTTATGAATATTTCCTCGGGACAATGATGTGCAAATTCGGTGATGTCAAACAGGTCTCCGGTTATTCTTGACATTATCTGTCCCACCTTCGTATTTGCGTAATATGAATATGAGAGCGTTTGCAGATGCGCAAACAGGTCGCGCCGCATATCCGTTTCCATGCGTGTGCCCATAACGTGCCCTGTACCTGCCATGTAGTAATTTGCTGCGGTATCAATAAGGCGCAGGAATATGTATGTAAGCCCTGTCATCAGGATCAGACGTACGGTTAAAAGCTCGGGTGTATGCGATGCGATGTTGGTTATATTTCGCACAATAAGCGGAAATACCAACTCGCATACGGTAGTGAGCGAGGCGCACAAAAGATCCAGAATGAGGATATGCTTATATTTTGCGTAATAGGGAAGAAATTGCTTCATCAGATATGACGATTTATACTTTCTTTTGTTCATAATTTACCTTTCTTAAATAATTTATGTTGTATAATGTGTAACACAATAGGGATAAACCTAAAATCAACATACACGTGTTTATTATAACATAAATTATCGGCAAAGTAAATATTTTTTTGGGAAATATGGGGAAATGCCCCGGTCGTATTTATGCGGCGGGGCATTTGGGTATTATTCGTTTATGTATTCATAGGTAATTGTCTTGGGGAGATAACTTTTTTCATGATACATCATGGTATCCAGTTGCTGTTTGTCATTATACATATATTTATAGTAGGCATTCTCATAGAGTATATTTTGTATTAGATTACCATTTTCATCATATTCGCAAGCGCCTTTTGAAGATGCTAAGCGTTCGTAACTTTCAATAAGTCCTTTTTCGTTATATGTGTATATTCCGCCTTTTCCCCCTTTGCCATACATCATATGATTTTCTGTGTATGTGTAATAATCATAATCTGCATTTATTCCGTCGGAGGTGTATGTATATTCACATGATTCTTGTGTACCGTCAGGCAATTCATAAGATACCTTTGAAAGGTCTCCGTTTTCATATTCAAAACGGATATATTTTTTTAATATACTCGCTACATCGTATACTTCCATATAACTGTTACCATTTAAATTTCCATACAGAGGAAAGAAATAATTTCGATCGTCACCTTCTATCAAAGTCAGTTGTCCCATGTTGTTAAAATGAGCGGTAGCAACAGTTTCACCTTTGTTTTTTGCCTCAATTCTGTATGGTGTTTGATTTTTTGGAATTATAATAGCATATTTTTTCAGATTATTCCATTTTACTATACAATCAAATGCCTCGGAAACAGCTCTTAGAGGAATCATGGTTCTGTTTGATATGATTTGCGGTGCTACATCGAGTGAAATACTCTGACCGTTTTTTATCAGCTCGTTTTTGCCAATTGAAACAGATACTGTAATATCTCCCTTTGTTGCGGTTGCTGTTTGGGAATCGCCGTCCCAGTTTATCTGAGCTTCAAGCGCCTCAAAAATTGCACGCATAGGCACTAAGGTTCTGCTGTTTACTATAACTGCAGGCTGATCAGACTGAAGAAATTTATTATTGATAAGTACGCTGACATTGGCATTGTTTGTATCATCGTCATCAGCAATCAAGCAATTGAGTATTTTCCATAAAGTTCTTGACATCGGATCTACAGGGACGTCAACAATGTCAATTTTTTTCCAATCACTTTTACTGCCGTTATAGATGACCTCTTCAAGACAAGCATCATAAAAGAAAGCAAATGAATTTATGCGCTTTAGTGTGCTGGGAAGCTTGACTGTTTTGGCATTATCGAAATGAAGAAAGGCATATTTGCCGATACTTTCAACGCCTTCTTCAACGACAATGTCGGAAATTGAATTACTGACAGCTTGCCATTGCTGTAAATCGGTTATACAAGTATAAATTATTCCGTTTTCGTAATCGTACATTTCACCTGTTCCGCTTACGGTAAATACACCGTTGTCGTCAAGAGTCCATGTAAGATTATCTCCGCATTTGCCGCCTATCTGTGCATGAGCAGCGGGAAGAACAACCATATTTAATGCAAATAAAATTATTGTAAAAACACTTAAAAATTTTTTTCTCATAATAAAAACCTCTTTCTAAAATAATAAACAGTGTGTAATTGTTTTTTTTATCAATTATGGTGAACGGATTGAAAAGAGGGTATTTTTTTGAGATATTATGCCTATTTTCATTTTAATCAACTCCTTCCCCTTACAAGTGTCTTCTTTATTATAACATACGTTTTAAAAATATGCAACTAATTTTTGAGTATAAATATGAATATATTTTTAATTATATCATTAAATTTTAAAATGATATAAAATAATATTGCAGAGAGGAGCGAAAAAATGGATTTCATAATAAAAAAACCTACAAGTTCAAATCGTACGATAAGAATGCCGGACACTTTGATTGAAAAAATAACGAAGCTTGCCAATGAAAAAGATATTTCATTTAATCAGGTAGTCGTTCAGTGCTGTGAATTTGCAATTGAAAATTTGCCGAAAGAACAAAAATAAAGGAGCTGCAGCAAATATTTTGCTGCAGCTCCTTTGTATCAGACGCTATATGTTTTAATAATTCCTTCGGCTACCTCGCGTTTTGTGCGGCGGGAATCCATCGCTTGTTTTTCAATCAGCTTATGAGCTTCACTTTCGGAGAGCTTCATATTCTGAATCAGTACCCATTTTGCGTGGTTTACAAGTCTGATTTCCTCCATTTTTTCTTCCAATGTAGCCGTCTTTTTCTCCATTCTTCTAAACCGTTCCTGCATGGCGTACATATTTTTAAATATCTGATGTACCGTCATGGAAGAGGTGGGCTTGGAAAGTGTCAGGATTCCGTAATCTATCACTTTATCGGTGATTTCCTCGTAAAGGTCGCTTTTTACAAACATAAGTATACCGCTTTTGGTGTCCGCAGAAACGTCAAGTGCAAATTTTGTGCCAAATTCATCGGAAAGCGGTGTATTTACAAGAATAATATCAAAGGTTTGATTTATAAGCTTTCTTCTTGCCTCGCCGGTGGTTTTGACAGTTTCTACAGGTCCGAACTCGTTTTCCGGCAAGAGCGGAAGAAGATTTTGCGCAAATTTTTCTGAAGAGGACGCAATAAGAACGCTATAGGTGTATTCTTTAAAAAGCATCTTTGCTCCCTCCTAAAAAAATCATCTAAGTAATTGTTATCTGCAATAGTTTTTTATCATCAGTTCGGGTAAAATCCGGTTAATAAACTCACTGTTTTCGGCACATGCCTTGGCGGATTTCAGATTATCGGGAAGTTTCGGAAAAGCTTCCTGCTCCACGTCTGCCAGTGCGAACAGATTTATATTCGCAGGCTTGGGCGGCAGCTCTTTATTTTTTATTCCGCAAATTACCGCATGGATTATCAGTGCATACGCGAGATACGGATTTGCCAGCGGATCGGGCGATCTCAGCTCGAAACGCTTATTCTCGTTATTTGCGGCAGGGATTCGTATCAATTGTGAACGGTTCTCGGGCGACCATGTGATAAATTTCGGCGCTTTGTCTTTGCCGAGGCGCGCATATGAATTTTCGCTCGGGTTTAAAAATACCGTCATATCCGATATACGGTTCATTATCCCGGCTATAGCATATGCAAAGAGATCTGATTCGCCGCGAAGAGAAGATACCGATATATTTATATGAAAGCTGTTACCCGGTTTTCCGGTAAGCGGTTTCGGCATGAAGTTTGCACAAAGTCCGTTCCTTGCGGCAATGGTGCGCACAACTGACAAAAAGGTCACGGCATTATCCGCGGCGGTTATCGGATCGGCAAATCTGAAGTCTATCTCATTCTGCCCTGGTCCTTCTTCATGGTGAGAAGTCTCGGGGAGTATTCCCATCTGCTCGAGAGTCAGGCATATCTCACGGCGGATATTTTCACCCTTATCCATCGGCGCAATATCCATATAATGCGCATCGTCGTACGGTATATCTGTCGTGTTGCCGTCCTCATCTGTTTTGAAAAGATAAAATTCCAGTTCGGAGCCGAAAGAAAATGTATAACCCTCGTTGAATGCATATTTTACCGCATCTTTTAATATTTTTCTTGAATCAAGCTCAAAAGCGGTGCCGTCGGGGTACTGTATCGAACAGAACATACGCACAACTTTACCGTGCGCCGGACGCCACGGCAGGACAACTAATGTTGCCGGATCGGGGAAGAGCAGAAGATCCGAATAAACTTCTCTTCCGAATCCCGCAATTGCCGAGGCGTCAATGCCGATACCGCTTTCAAATGCTTTTTTCAATTCTCCCGGCATGATAGAAATGTTTTTTTGATTACCAAACGCATCGCAAAAAGCAAGACGGATAAATTTCACGTCCTCTTCGCTGACATATTGCATTACTTCTTTTTTGGTATAAACCACAATTTCCACCTGCTCTTTCTTTTAATTAGCAACGTACATCTGTTTAAACGGATTTTTGCTGTCCGGAGTTACGATTGTGAAATCACCCGATAAAATCTTATCGGCATCAAGCCCGAACATTTTGCAAAAATCCGATACAACACCCTTAATTTCCTCTTTTTCGGCATCATCGGCAAGATGAGTCGTGACCTGGCGCGGAAATTCTATATCCTCGCATTTGCCTGCAAGATACATCTTACCGCCGTGCATTCCCGTGCAGGGGAAGTTCCCGACAATCTTCTTTTCGCCTTTATCAAGCCCTAAAACGATAATCGTACCGCCTGCCTGATATTCGCCTAAAAAGCTTCCTGCCGTACCACCGATTACCAAGGTGGGGTGTTTTTCTTTATATGCTTTCATATGTATTCCGGCACGGTACCCCGCATTGCCGCGCACAAATATCTTGCCGCCGCGCATTGCATATCCTGCCGCATCTCCGATATTGCCGAAAACTACGATGTTTCCGTCATTCATTGTATCACCGACTGCATCCTGTGCATTACCGTGAATTGCAATATCGGCACCGTTTAAGTATGCTCCGAGTGCATTTCCCGGTGTGCCTGTTATCTCTATTTTTTTATCGCTCAGTCCGGCAGCTATAAAACGCTGTCCGATACAACCGGTGATTTTTATGTTCTCATCGGAATTTCTGATTTTTTCATTCAGTTCCTTAAATTCCAAGCCTGCTGCATTTATCTCCATTATATCACACCTCCCAAAACTTTGCTACGGTAGTCCGAAGAAAACGGCAAAAGTGACAAATCTTTCTTCAAAATTTCAAAATCTATTGTATCAATCGGCGTTTTATTACGGATAAGCGAAGTGTAAATGCCGACCTTATTGACATCACCCAAAATGATAAACCCGACAAGGCGGTTATCCTTTACAAACAGCTTTTTAATGCCGTCAGCGGTTTTTTCTTCGTAAAGCTCGCCGTCATAACTGCCTGCCGTCATCATATGATAACCGAAAAATCCGATAGAGTTCATCGGGATTGCATTATCAAATGTGCTCTCATCTCCTGCCATATTGCTCCCGGCACACAAGCCGCCGATATACGCATTGGGGAGAATCGCCATAACCTTTTCCGAACCGCTTGATATATCCATGCTCTCGCACAGATCGCCGGCGGCGTAAATATGCGGAATTGTGGTCTGCTGATGCGAATCAACCAAAACGCCGCGGTTGATTTTGGCGCCGATGTCCTTTAAAAGTGCAATGTTCGGGCGAACGCCGACAGCGGTTACCAAAACATCGAAATCTACTGTTTTTCCGCTCTTCATCTTCGCCGAATTTTTGGAAAAACTCTCGGCGCTGTCGGAGAGCATCAGCTTTATACCGTTATCGGTAAGCTTTTTTGCAATCAAGCCGGCGCACTCATTATCGAGAATACTCGACAGCACCCTGTCCGCCAGATCGCAAACCGTAATTTCCTTTACTTTACCCTTTAGCCCCTCCGCGCACTTCAATCCGATAAGACCTGCGCCGATAATAAGAACCCTTGAATCGGGAGTTATCGCCTGCTCAAGACTGAGTGCGTCGCTCATGGTCATAAACGAAAATTTCTTTTCGACTTTATCAAGTCCCTCAAATGGCGGAACGAAAGGCGATGAACCTGTTGCGACCAAAAGCTCGTCAAACGGGATTTTTTCGCCGTTATCGCACACAACTCTATTATCTTCGATTTTCTCGGCGTGCACGCCCTTTTTGATGCAGACGTTCTGAGATTTATAAAAATCCTCGCTGCGCAAAATCATTTTTTCTGCGGTGGTTTTATTTTCGAGATAGTATGATATGAGCGGTCGTGCGTAAGGGAGGAAGTTTTCACCGCAAATCAGTGTTATTTCACCTTCGCTGTCCTTTTTACGTATTCCGTCAATACAGCCGAGAGAGGCAACGCCGCCTCCTATAATAACATATTTTTTCATCATGATCTCTCCTCAAAACATATTGCATTATTCGGGCAGCCCTTTACACAGGCAGGCTCACCGCATATATTATCGGTACAAAGCTCACATTTTGTAACCGCTTTATTCTCGTTTTGCGTTAAGGCTCCGTACGGACATACCAAAATACAGGTCAGGCAGCCGATACATTTATTTTTGTCAATCTTTACAACGCCGTCCTCTTTGGATAATGCGCCCGAAATGCACGATTTTACGCACATCGGATCTTCACAATGTCTGCATGAAACGGCATACATGATTTTTCCGTCATCTTCTACACGTATTTTGGGATATATCTTTTTATCTTTAAGAGCGAGTGACATATTCGATTCTCCGCTTGCTGCAAATGCACAGTTGTATTCACACAGATGACATCCCAAACACCATTTTTCATTTACATATACTTTTTTCATTCTCCTGCGTGTGAGATACCTAATATCTCAAGCTCCTTTCCGTTTAATCCTACTCCGCGAAGCATAAGTCTGTTGCCCTTTAATGCCTCTATAGAGTTTATACCCATACCGCCCATAAGCTCTTTTATCTCATGTTTCCATGCGGTCATAAGATTTACCAGACGCTTATATCCGATATCGGGGTTCAGTCTTTTTACAAGCTCGGGGCGCTGCGTTGCGATACCCCAGTTACATTTGCCGCTCTGGCAAGTTCTGCACAGATGGCACCCCAAAGCGATAAGTGCGCTTGTTGCAACATAGCAGGCATCTGCTCCCAAGGCGATTGCTTTTATAACGTCCGATGCACTTCTGATACTTCCGCCGACAACAAGCGATACGTTATTTCTTATACCTTCATCACGAAGTCTTTGATCAACTGCCGCAAGTGCCAGTTCAATCGGGATACCTACATTATCACGTATTCTTGTCGGTGCGGCACCTGTACCGCCGCGGAAACCGTCTATTGCGATTATATCCGCGCCGCTTCTTGCAATACCGCTTGCAATAGCCGCTATATTATGCACTGCCGCAACCTTAACGATTATCGGCTTTTTATATTCCGTAGCCTCCTTTAACGAATAAACCAGCTGACGTAAATCTTCTATAGAATATATGTCATGATGCGGCGCGGGGGAAATAGCATCCGATCCTTCGGGGATCATTCTCGTTCTCGAAACGTCGCCGACAATCTTTGTGCCGGGCAAGTGTCCGCCGATGCCCGGCTTTGCACCTTGTCCCATCTTTATTTCAACCGCCGCGCCGGCTTTTAAGTAATCTTCATGTACGCCGAAACGACCCGACGCAACCTGAACAATTGTATTTTCGCCGTAAACGTAGAAGTCCTCATGCAGACCGCCCTCACCGGTGTTATAATAGATGCCGAGCTCACGGGCAGCGCGTGCCAAAGATTCATGCGCATTATAGCTTATTGAGCCGTAGCTCATTGCAGAGAACATTACAGGCATTGAAAGCTCAAGCTGAGGTGCGGTTTTGCAGATAATTTTGCCGTTTTCGTCACGCTCCGTTTTATCCGGTTTTTTGCCGAGAAAAACTTTGGTTTCCATAGGCTCACGCAGAGGATCTATGGACGGGTTTGTAACCTGAGACGCGTTTATAAGTATTTTATCCCAGTAAACCGGCAGCGGATTTGGGTTACCCATAGATGAGAGCAAAACTCCGCCGCTCGAGGCTTGCTTATATATTTCTTTTATCGTAGCGTCCGACCAGTTCGCGTTTTCACGCAGACGGCAGTCGCTTTTTACTATTTTCAACGCTCTTGTCGGACACATCGAAACGCATCTTTGACAATTTACGCATTTTGATTCGTCGCTTAACAAGAGATTTCTTTCTTTATCAAATATGTGCACCTCATTGGCGCACTGTCGTTCACAGACGCGGCACTTTATACATCTGGATTCATTTCGTACCACTTCAAATTCGGGGTATATATAGTTGATTCCCATTAAAATGCACCCTCCTTCACTCTGACTATAACAGGCTCGCCGCCGGCAGGGGAATAGATGTTTTCGGCATCCGGCTCCATTGTGCGTATTGCTGCCTCTTCACTTGCGATATACACTTTATCTCCCTTTTCGCCGACAACCATGCTTCTGAGCTTTAATCGGTCATTCAAAGCCATAAGCCCGCCGTTAAAGCCGAGTATGATTGAGAACGGACCGGTTATCAAAAGGCTTGAATATACGCATCTTAAATATTTTAAAAGCTCTTTATCTTCTCTTTTTTCGATTGTGCTCCAAAAAGGCGCTGCAATTACCGACGCTGTTTCCTCTAAGGTGAGTCCCTGCTTTCTCATCAGGTAATCGGCAATATATGTAATAACCTCGGTATCGGTCTGCAATGTGCATTTATAGCCGAACATCTCTATAAAGCGGCGGTTTGCGTCGTATGATGAGATTTCGCCGTTATGGACTATTGTGTAGTCCAAAAGACCGAACGGGTGAGCGCCGCCCCACCAGCCAGGAGTGTTTGTCGGGTATCTGCCGTGTGCTGTCCACAAGTACCCTTTATATTCTTCAAGCTTATAAAATTCGCCGACATCTTCGGGATAGCCTACCGCTTTAAAAGCGCCCATATTCTTGCCGCTTGAAAAAACGTATGCTCCCTCTATTTCGGTGTTTATCTTCATAACTATCCGCGCAGTATATTCTTTTTCGTCAAGCTGCATACGGGAAAGTACGGAAGAAAGGGGAGAAACGAAATATCTCCATATTAATGGTTCATCTGTAATTCTCTTGTGTTTTCGTGTCGGAATGTTTTCGGCGCGTACGATTTCAAAACTGTCCTTTAAAAACTGCTCACAGGTATTTTTTGAGCCGGTGTCGTTATAAAATATGTGCAGTGCATAAAAATCCTTGTACTCCGGATATATTCCGTATGCCGCAAAGCCTCCTCCCAGACCGTTGCTTCGGTCGTGCATCGGGCGCATACTTTCGATAATCTTAGATCCGTCCATGCGTTCGCCGTTTCGGGAGATAACCGCCGATATGGCACAGCCCGACGGTATTCGTATCTGACCTTCCAAATGTTTCATAACACATCTGCCTTTCTTTTCGTTTAATACAATAAAAAAAGACAAAGATGTAATTTTTTAGGACACAAATTGCCCAAATAAACATCTTTGTCTATCAATAAATAATTATATCACCTATTTTAAGGTTTGTCAATAGATTTAAGTAAATTTTTTCTTTTTTTACATCTGATCCGCAAGATCAAGAAGAAGTCTTTCGGTTTCCTCCCAGCCGAGGCACGGATCTGTGATGGATTTTCCGTAGATTCTGTCCTCTGCCGCGCAGGCTCCGTTTTCAATGTAGCTCTCTATCATAAGTCCCTTTACCAGCTTTTCAACATCATGGCTGTGACGGCGGCTGTGCATGATCTCTTTTGCGATTCTCACCTGTTCAAGATATTTCTTACCCGAGTTTGAGTGGTTTGTATCCACAATAACAGCCGGATTTTGGAATTTATCGGGTGTGTAAACCCCGCAAAGGTGGATAAGATCTTCATAGTGGTAGTTCGGGATTGCCTGACCGTGCTTATTGACATATCCTCTTAAAATTGCATGAGCGTAAGGATTACCCTTGCTTTCAACCTCCCAGCCTCTGTAGATAAAGGTGTGCGGATGCTGACCTGCCGTTATGGAATTGAGCATTACCGAGATGTCGCCGCCTGTCGGATTTTTCATGCCGACCGGTATATCAAGACCGCTTGTGGTTAATCTGTGCTGCTGATCCTCAACAGATCTTGCGCCTACCGCAACGTATGAGAGCAAGTCCGAGAGGTAGCGGTGATTTTCCGAGTAGAGCATTTCATCGGCACAGGTAAAGCCGATGTCGCGGATTGCTTTCATATGCAGGCTTCTTATGGCAATGATACCTTTTAGCATATCCGAGGCTTCGGTGGGATTGGGCTGATGGAGCATACCCTTGTAGCCCGCACCTGTGGTTCTCGGTTTATTTGTGTAGATTCTCGGCACTATCATGAGCTTGTCTTTTACCTGCTCATCAACGCGCTTTAAGCGTGAGAGGTAATCAAGAACGCTTTCCTCATTGTCTGCCGAACACGGACCGATTATAACCAAGAGTCGGTTATCTCTGCCGTCTAAGATGCTCTTGATTTCGTTATCTCTTTTTTCTTTTAATGCTTTCATCTCGTCTGTGAGAGGAAATTGTGCCTTGATGTCTTTTGGGATTGGAAGTTTTCTTTTAAAATTCATGTTCATTGTTCGTTACTCCTTATCAAATAATTTTCTTCTTTTAGTGGATAATCTCATTATATCTTTCATTTGTTCAGCATCGTCGTTTTCCAATGCTTTTCTTAATTTTTTGAACTGATTCTGGAACTGAGTCATTTCCTTTAAAAGCGATTCTTTGTTGGCAAGGAAAAGCTCTGTCCACATTACTTCGTTTATTTTCGCAATCCTTGTAAGATCGCGGAATGAATCACCGGTGTATTTCTCAATCCCCGGATTATCGCTGCAGGTCATAAGACTTACGGCAATACAGTGGGTGAGCTGAGAAACAAAGCCGATCATATCGTCATGCTCCTCGGGAGAAAGACAGGATACCGTCTTAAATCCCAGAAGCCGCCCGAGCTGCATACAGTTATCTATTGCCTCTTGGGTATTTTTATCTGTCGGGGTTACAATATAGTTTGCACCGCGAAATATCGTGTCGGTCGCATTCTCGACTCCGTATACTTCACGTCCTGCCATGGGGTGCGCTGCGATAAATTCAAGGTCATCGCGAAGAATTTCCTGGATTTTATACACTATGCAGCCCTTTACGCCTGTGACATCGGTAAGAAATGCGCCGCTTTTTATATGCTGCTGATTTTCCTTTATCCAGTTTACAAAATCATGGGGATAAAGCGCAAAAACTATGATGTCGGCATTGTGAATCATCTCGGGATCGACAAAGGCGGCGCCGTCATCGATTATGCGATGGGCTTTTGCGTAATCTATCGAGGATTGCTCTTTTGTGATTGCATTTACCGTAAAGCCAAACTTTTTTAATGCCATTGCATAGCTTCCGCCCATAAGTCCCAAGCCTACAATCAGTATTTTTTTTGATGTATTTATTAACATGATTTTCTCCTTTATTTAATTAATTCTATAGCTAATTGTAAAATGTAAATTTTACAATTAGCCACCATTCTTATGGGGGGTATCGGGGGTGCTAATCCCTGATTTGTAATCAAAAATGACGACATGTGCGTCATTTTTGGCTGAAATAAAAAGTTTCAACCTGCTGTAAAATTAAAATCGACCGGAACTTTTTATTTCTACCTAAGAATTTTAATTGGAAAACGTTAGTTTTACAATTACCTATTAATTAATTCTACTTTTGCTCCGAGCGATTTTATTTTGTCAAAATAATCGGGAAAGCTCTTTTTTACAGCCTCTGCTCCCGAGATTTCTCCGCCGGTAAGCGTAAGCAGAAACGAAAGTGCCATGACGATTCTGTGATCGTTATGTGAGTTGAGTGTTTTTTCGGGGCGGGAAATATCGGTCGGCTTAACCGAAATTTCATTTTCCGAAATATTTACGCTCACTCCGAACTTTGCAAGCTCCTCCTGCATTGCCTTGCCGCGGTCGCTTTCTTTCATGGCGAGCCGTTTTGTGCCTGTAAAGAGTGCGCCTTTTTTTATTGCCGCGATACAAAAGAGAATAGGTGCAAGGTCGGGGCAGTCGCTTAAATCAAGCTCGGCAAATTCATTAAGCTTGGCAAAATATTTTTTATATACCGCGTCTCCCTGCAGGGTTTCTCCGAGACCGCTCATTTGAATGTTTGAACCGGCGGTGTTAAAAGCGTCGATATATGCGGCGTTTGAGTAATCGCCCTCAACAACGGAGCTTTTTGGGAAATATTTTTGCGCGCCCTTTATTTTTATTGTGTTTCCCGAAAGCTCTGCCGTCACACCAAACTCGGACATGACCTTGAGAGTGATAAGCACATATGAGCGGCTCTCAAATGGCGGTGTTATATTTATAATGCTGTCGCCGTCTACAACCGAAAGCGCAAACAATAGCCCTGTTATAAACTGGCTGCTCACATCTCCGCGTACGTTATATATACCGCTTTTTAAGCTGCCCGAAAGGGTTAGTTTTCCCTCGCCTTTTTCAAATAAAAATCCGTTTTTTTGAGCTATCTCTTCATATATATCAAGCGGCCGCTCAAAAAGCTTTTTTGCACCCGAGAATGTGATTTTACGGTTTTCGCAAAGTGCAAGCGGAATCAGAAATCGGAGGGTGCTGCCGCTCTCGCGACACTTTAAAATGTCGGTTTTTTTATCGGTACGCTTTATAAAAACCTCACCGTTTTTTATTTTTATCTCTGCTCCGAGCGCCTCAAGTGAGTCCAAAGTTGCCAAAATATCCTCCGATAAAGCGACGTTTTTTACTGTACTTTCGCCCGACAAAAACGCTGCGATAAGATATCGGTGGGCAACGCTTTTCGAGGGCGGTGCGTGGATTTTACCGTTTAGCCGGCACGGCTCAAATTTTGCTATCATTTTTCATCACCGCGCTTTTTTAAAAGATCTATTGCGTGCAGATACCCGTCAAATCCAAGCCCCGAAACGGTAGCAACCGCTTTTTCTCGCACGTAGCTGATCTGTCGGAATCCCTCGCGCTTCTCTACGTCCGAGATATGCACCTCAACATAGGGAATATCGACCGCTTTTAGGGCATCTGCGATTGCAACGCTTGTGTGCGTATATGCTGCCGGATTTATCACGATTGCGTCAATGTTTTGATAGCTTTGCTGGATTTTATCGACTATATTGCCCTCATGGTTCGACTGATAAAATTCGCAGGTGATCCCCTGTTCTTTGCAATGTGCGTCTATCATTGCAACTAAGTCATTATATGTTTTTTTGCCGTATATATCGGGTTCGCGTATGCCGAGCATATTGAGATTGGGACCGTTAATAACAAGAATTTTCATATTTTTGTATTTCCTCCTTGGCTTTTTCAAATGTTTTATCCTCTCCCTCAAACAAAACCGAAACATCACACATATTGCAGATTTTGTGAATGGGGAGGGCGTTGTCTTTTACAAAAACGGTAATTCCGTTTTGTTTGAGATTTACTATATTTTTCTCATTTGCGCCGCAGGAGATGACAATGCCGTTTTTTAAGGAAAATTCTTTTATTATTTCGCTTTCCTTTTTAACATAATCTTCTTTGCCGAACCTATCTATAATCTCATCTGCCGGCATGGAGTATTTTTTTTCGATTTCTATATCGATGTCGATATAGTTTTTATCAAAAAGCTTTGCAACGGTATTTCGTATGCCGGCTGAAAAGCTTATGAAAACAAGATTTCTCTTTTCAGCTACAAGGCTTTTATAAATCGAGTCAACGGTTTTTTTGTCGGCTGCGGCTTTGCCGAAAAGTTCCGACGCATATACCGCCTGCGCCGAGAGCATATAAAGTCCGCCGGAGCATTTTATGCCGCTTTTTTCAGCATCGAGAATGAACCGTGTTTTAAGCGGATTATATATCGCGTCTATTGCTAAAAGCGGATTTTTGAAACGTTCAAAATCTATGGGTGACGCGTCGGTATTCGGGTACATTCCGACAGGTGTTGTATTTACAAGAATCTGTGCATTGCAATGCTTTTTATATGCTTCATCGTAGGATATTTCCGTATCTTTTGGATTCCTGCTTACCTTATATATCGGATCGGCGCCGAGCGTCTTTAATACCGCATAATAGGTCTTGCTTGTACCGCCTGTCCCGAATATCAGCGCCTTTTTGCCTTTTACGTCAATCCCCTGACGCTCTATCAATGCCTTTGCTGCCGGAAAATCGGTATTATATCCGTAAAGCTTGCCGTCTTTTTTTACTATGGTGTTGCATGAGCCGATAGCCTTTGCATGATCATCAATTTCATCAAGATAGGGCATCACCGTTTCCTTATACGGAATCGTTACATTTATTGCCGAAAATTCTTTTTTTCGGATAAAATCCGCAACCTCCGAAGGCTCCAGCTCTTTTAGCTCGTAATCATATCCGAGCTTTTCGTGTATCTCTTTTGAAAAGCTGTGTTTTAGTGTTCTTCCTATTAAACCGTACATCATTTTCTATCACCTAACCAATCTGTACCGTAGCGCTGCGCCAGAATATCACAGAGGGTGAGCGCAATCATACTGTCCGCAACAACTCTTGCACGGGGAACGATGCAGGGATCGTGTCTGCCGCGCGGAACGAGCGTTGTATTTTCCTTTGTTACAAAATTTACACTTTTTTGTTCTTTAAATATCGTAGCGGTGGGCTTTATGCCTGTGCGAATGACTATCGGCATACCGTTTGATATACCGCCGTTTATCCCGCCCGAATTATTCGTTGCGGTGAGGATTTTGCCGTCCTTTGAATATAACTCGTCATTTGCCTCGGATCCGAATTTTTCACACATCTCAAAGCCGCCGCCGAACTCTACCGCCTTAACCGCCGGGATACTAAAAAGTGCATATGAAAGAAGTCCTTCAAGCGTATCGAACCAGGGTTCGCCGACACCTGTCGGCATACCGACAACTATACTCTCAAGCACTCCGCCGACGCTGTCACCGTTTGAACGTGCGGCTTTTATTAAATCTGTCATTTCTTCTTCCTTGGATTTATCCAGAACCGCAAAATATGTGCTGTTGAGCGCCTTTATATCGGATTTCAAATCTTCAAAATCACGGTCGGATATACCTTTAACGGATTTTATATGCGTTGCGATATAAATCCCTTTTTCTTCGAGTGCATTCTTTAAAATTGCGCCTGCCGCAACAATCGGTGCGGTAATTCTGCCGCTGAAATGCCCGCCGCCGCGATAGTCCTGATAGCCGTGATATTTCTCGTTTGCCGTAAAGTCGGCATGGGAGGGGCGTGCGATTTCCTGCATCGCGGCGTAATCACCGCTTTTTGTATCCTGATTTTCTATGATAATTGTTAAAGGCGTTCCGGTAGTTTTAGAGTTAAATACGCCGCTTACGATTTTAAAATTATCCTGTTCGACTCTTGCGGTGGAAATCAGCTTTGCCGGACGTCTGAGCGAAAGCTGATGTTTTATAAATTCCTCATCAACCGTTATTCCCGGTGCGAGTCCGTCCAAAACAGCGCCGATTGCCGTGCCGTGGCTTTCGCCGAAAAGGGTTAGGGAAACGGAATTTCCGAATGTGTTTTTCATGATATTCTCCTTAATTTTATCGCCGTATCCGGCAGATTTTAAAATGCGTTTTCTATAATTTTTTCAAGCTCGGCGCTGTCTGCTTTTTCAAAGTAAAATTCGCCGATTTTCTTGATGCGTACAATATCTGTAGTGCTGCCCTCTGTCTTTTTATCATGGCTTACCGCCGCGGCTACTCTTTTTTTATCGATACTGCATCGAGTGGGGAGATTTGCTTTTAACAATAGCTTTTCAATTCTTGCTTTAGGCTCGCCCTCGCTCATTGCAAGCATTCCGAGTCCGACGCTTTCGCCGTGATTGAAATCGGTTGTTACTTCGATTCCGTGTCCGACAGTATGCCCGAAGTTGAGAACCTTTCGGAGTCCCTTTTCCTTTTCGTCCTGCGATACCACTCTGATTTTATTCTCGACTGCTCTTTTAATGATATGCTCTATGTCCTTTTTAAAGTCGGCAGTTTCGAGATACTCAAAAAATTCTTTATCAAGGCTTGCCGCCATCTTTATCACCTCGCTCATTCCCGAAGAAAATTCGCGCTCGGGAAGAGTGGTGAGAGTGTCGGGATCAATTATAACTTTATCGGGCTGATAGAAGGTGCCGACTATATTTTTTATGCCGCAAAGATTTACGGCAGTCTTGCCGCCGACGGAGGAGTCGACCTGTGAGAGCAGGGAGGTGGGGATATTGTAAAAGCTTATGCCGCGCATATAGCATGATGCGCAAAATCCGGCAAGATCTCCGCATACGCCGCCGCCGACCGCGATTACCGCGTCTTTTCTGGTGAAATTATGCTCAAGCATGAGCGTCAGAATTTCCTCATATGTCTTAAGGCTTTTACTTTCCTCGCCCGACGGGACTGTTTTTATTACAGCCTGTGCAAAAGCTTTTTGCACCGTCTTTGCATACTTTTCGGGGATTTTATTATCTGTTACTATAAGTATTTTGTTATGTTCGGGTAAAAGCTCGGACAACTTTTGCAGTGCGCCGCGCTCAATTACAATATGATAGGATTTACTGTCTGTTTTTACATTTAACAAAGCTGACATTTTATAAGCTCCTTTCGGTGAATGTGCCGGCAACCTTTAGAAGATCGCAGTATTCTCTCAGCTCGCGAAGCATTATCTCGCCGAGCTCACATTCAACGTTTTTATCTATTTCAACATAGAAATAATATTTCCAGGGGTGTTCCTTCAATGGGCGGCTCCGTAAGCTTACCATATTATAATTGTATTTTCCGATTACGTTTATCGCTTTTGCCAAAGCGCCTGCGCTGTTGGAAACGGTGAAAAGAAGAACCGTATTTTCATTTTCTGATTTTGACATAACCTTTGACAAAACCGCAAAGCGCGTGGTATTTACGTTGCTCGCGTTTATATTTCTGTCCAAAACCTCAAGCCCGTAGATTTCGGCGGTTTCGATGCTTGCGATTGCCGCCTTTGTTTTATCCTGTGCCTCTGCTACCGCTTTTGCGGCAATTGCGGTGTTGGTTGATTCGGTGATTTCAAAATTATTTTGTTTTATATAGTCGATTGACTGAGATATTGCCTGACGGTGGCTAATGACTGTTTTAATATCGCTCTTTTTTGCGCCTTTTATCCCGAGAAGATTCTGGCTTACCGAAAGATTATATATGCCGTTTATATAAAGCGGACCGTGGAAGATCATATCTATGACATTCCCGACCTCTCCTGCGCTGCTGTTTTCAATCGGGAGCACAACCATATCACATTCGCCGTCTGTGACCGCTTTATAAGCCGATGCAAAGTCGGTATGCGGAACAAGTACGGCGTCGGGAAAGAGTTTTTTTGCGGCGATATGTGCAAATGCGCCCTTTATGCCCGAATAGGCGATTTTTACTCCGTTTTGCAGACGGGATTGGTATCGCTTGGAAATTTCCATGACGCTTTTTTGAAAATCGATGTAGTATTCGCGAAGAATTTCGTCCTCTATATATGCCGAATTTTTCTCCAATAGATCTGCCTCGCGTTTGGCGTCATAAATCGGGAGCGCGTGTTCTTTTTTATATTCAAACACCTTCTCGACCGCTCTCATGCGCTTGGTGAACTCTTGGGCGATTATTTTGTCCGCCTCGTTTATAGTCTTTCTTGCTTTTTCGATTTCAGTCATTTTTTTAGCCTCCGTTATTTTTATAAAACAAAAAACCGTACGGATTTGTGATATCCGTACGGTTTTAAATTCTTGATTATGATAAAGATAATATCAAAATTAAGCATATATCCGTTTTCCTGCACCACAAATCGCTCTTACCTTGTTGAATGTAAAGTAAAAGTAGTAATAAAAACGATATGTAAATGCAAAAGTATTTATACGTTTCATTTTGAATCTATCCTTTCTAAGTTTTCCTAAATTATATCACAGTCAAAATTTAAAGTCAATAGTTTTTTTATGATTTATGAGAAGTATATGATTTTTACACTTGCCTACTCTTCCACCTTTGGTAATTTTGCAATGCTTTTTTGCAGTTCTTCATCGGTCGGAATATAATCGCTCATCTGACCGTCATGGAATTTCTCATATGCAACCATATCGAAATAGCCTGTTCCGGTAAGCCCGAATACGATCGTTTTATCCTCGCCCGTTTCTTTGCATTTGAGCGCCTCATCGATTGCCGCTCTTATTGCGTGGCTGCTCTCGGGAGCCGGGAGGATTCCCTCTGTTCTTGCGAAAAATTCCGCCGCCTCAAATACCTTAGTCTGTGCAACGGAGGTTGCCTCCATATAACCGTCATGATAAAGCTGCGAAAGCGTTGAACTCATGCCGTGGTATCTTAAACCGCCTGCGTGATTCGGTGCCGGAATAAAGCCGCTTCCCAAGGTATACATCTTTGCAAGCGGGCAAACCATACCTGTGTCGCAGAAATCGTATGCGAACTTTCCGCGTGTAAAGCTCGGGCATGATGCCGGCTCTACGGCAATAATTCTATAGTCTTTCTCACCTCTTAATTTTTCGCCCATAAACGGTGCGATAAGTCCGCCGAGGTTTGAACCGCCGCCGGCACAGCCTATGATGATGTCGGGTGTAATACCGTATTTATCAAGCGCAGCTTTTGTTTCAAGACCGATTACCGACTGATGCAGCAGAACCTGATTTAAGACGCTGCCCAAAACATATCTGTATCCGGGTGTGCCGACAGCTACCTCAACCGCCTCGGAAATCGCGCAGCCGAGACTGCCTGTTGTTCCCGGGTGTTCGGCAAGTATTTTTCTTCCGACTTCTGTCAGATTTGACGGGGACGGCGTTACCGACGCTCCGTATGTACGCATAACCTCGCGGCGGAACGGCTTTTGTTCGTATGAAACCTTTACCATGAACACTTTACAGTCCAGATCAAAGTATGAGCAAGCCATCGAAAGTGCCGTACCCCACTGACCTGCACCGGTTTCGGTGGTGACGCCCTTTAAGCCCTGTTTTTTTGCATAATAGGCTTGCGCTATCGCGGAATTGAGCTTATGGCTGCCGCTTGTATTGTTTCCTTCAAATTTGTAGTAAATCTTTGCCGGAGTACCGAGCTTTTCTTCCAAACGGTACGCACGCATCAGAGGTGACGGGCGATACATTTTATAAAAGTCCCGTATTTCTTCGGGAATGGGGAAGAATGCTGTGTCGTTATCGAGCTCCTGCGCAATCAGTTCGTCACAGAATACGGGGGAGAGCTCCTGCGGCTGCATCGGTTTTACGGTGCCGGGATTCAAAAGAGGCGCAGGCTTGTTTTTCATGTCTGCACGCAGATTGTACCATGCTTTCGGCATCTCATTTTCTTCAAGGTAGATTTTGTACGGAATTTTTTCTTTTGACATAGTTCATGTCTCCTTTCATTAATTTCGGATTGTTTAAAAAGTCAATTGATTTTATAAACAATCTTTGTTTATAGAGGATAGGTAAAAATCTTTGGAATTAACAAATTTCTTCTTTTCTTGCGTTCCGGAGATTTTTAACATCCTCTTTGGGGACAAAAAAATCCTGTCCCCACAATAGTAATTGCCGGGACAGGAGAATAATTCCTGCGGTGCCACCCTGCTTGACGCTTAAAAATTTTTTGCGCCCTCTTTAATCACGTACTGACATACGCTGACTTTTCTTAACGGAGAGTCCTGCTCCGTCTCGCATACTCGGGGAAAACCCTTTCAGCTCGCCCTCGGAAGTCCATTCGGTAATGAGCGTATCTGCCGCAATCCCACCGCCTGCGGCTCTCTTAAAAGACCGATTTTCAAAACTTACTTACTCTTCCTCAACGGTTTTTCTAAAGGATAGCACACTTTTTTCAACTTGTCAAGTGTTTTTTGCAAAAAAATTTAAAATAAAAAAATTTTTAAAATTATTTTGGGAATTACTTCCTATTATTGCCGTTAAAGAAAAACAAAATAAAAAAAATTTTTTGAAAAAAAGTATTGACAAATCCTTTAAGGGGGTATATAATGTGTCACATAAGGCAAGGACGCCGAAGGATCAGAGGATCCTCTAAAAGTGTCCTTGCCATTTTTTATTTTAAAAAAAGAAAGGTTGATAACTATGGTAACAGTACCCGAGATGTTCGGAAACAACGTGTTTGATGACAGACAGATGAAAGCAAGACTTTCTGAAAAGGTTTATAATTCGATAAGAAAAACCATTGAAGAGGGAAAGCAGCTTGATATATCAATGGCAAATGCGGTTGCCGCCGCAATGAAGGATTGGGCGGTTGAAAAGGGTGCAACTCATTATACCCATTGGTTCCAGCCTATGACGGGCGTTACGGCTGAAAAGCACGACAGCTTTATTTCACCGGCTCCCGACGGCGGCGTGATTATGGAATTTTCGGGAAAGGAACTGATAAAGGGCGAGCCTGATGCATCATCATTTCCGTCGGGCGGCTTGAGAGCAACCTTTGAAGCAAGAGGCTATACAGCTTGGGATCCTACATCATTCGCTTTTATAAAAGATAAAACGCTTTGTATTCCTACAGCGTTCTGCTCATACACAGGCGAGGCTCTGGATAAGAAAACTCCGCTTTTGCGTTCGATGGCGGCGCTCAATAAGCAGGCTTTGAGAATATTAAAGCTTTTCGGAAACGACAAGGTACATATGGTAAGAACTTCGGTCGGACCGGAGCAGGAATACTTCCTGGTGGATAAAGAAATGTTCGATAAAAGACATGACCTGGTTTACACCGGAAGAACACTGTTCGGTGCAAAATCACCTAAGGGACAGGAAATGGACGATCACTACTTTGGTATTATAAAGCCAAGAGTTGCCGAATATATGAAAGACTTAAACGATGAGCTTTGGAAACTCGGTATACTGGCAAAGACACAGCATAACGAGGTTGCTCCGGCACAGCACGAGCTTGCACCGATCTATTCGACAACAAACATCGCAACCGACCACAACCAGCTTACAATGGAGATTATGCAGAAGGTTGCGGCAAAGCACGGCTTGGTATGCTTGCTGCATGAAAAACCGTTTGCGGGCGTAAACGGCAGCGGTAAACACAACAACTGGTCGATTTCGACCGATACCGGCGCAAACCTTTTAACACCGGGTGAAACACCTTACGAAAATGCACAGTTCTTATTATTCCTGGTGGCAGTTATAAAGGCGGTTGACGAATATCAGGATCTTTTGAGAATTTCCGTTGCAACAGCCGGTAACGATCACAGATTGGGCGCAAACGAAGCACCTCCGGCAGTTATTTCGATATTCCTTGGTGAAGAGCTTGAGGCGGTATTAAAAGCAATCGAAACAGATACTGCATACGAGGGCAGCAAGAAAGCTAAAATGCAGCTTGGCGTTGACATTCTTCCGGAGTTCAAAAAGGACGCAACAGACAGAAACAGAACATCACCGTTTGCATTTACGGGAAACAAATTCGAGTTCAGAATGCTCGGTTCATCAAACAGCATAGCTTGTGCAAATATTATGCTTAATGCGGCAGTTGCCGAAATCCTGGAGGAATTTGCCGACAAGCTCGAAAAAGAAAGCGATTTTGAGAGCGCATTGCATGAGCTTATAAAGACAACAATCAAAGAGCACAAGAGAATCATATTCGGCGGAAACGGATACGGCGATGAATGGATGGAAGAGGCAGCTAAAAGAGGTCTTTCAAACTTAAAGACAACAGCAGACTGTATGCCGCATCTTTTGGATAAGAAAAACGCAGATATGCTGATTGAGCAAAAGGTTTACACGATGCCCGAGCTTGAATCGAGATATGAAATTATGCTTGAAAACTATGTAAAGACAGTAAATATCGAAGCTCTTACGATGATTGACATGGCTAAGAAAGAAATTTTGCCGGCAATCGAAAAGTATGTTTCGGAATTGGTAAGCGTTGCGGTTAAAAAGGCAAAGCTTGACACTGCAATTCAATCGGGATACGAAAGCTCGGTTATAAAGAAGCTTTCTGCTTTGGAGGATATGATCTATACAAGATGCGAGGATTTGGAAAAATCGGCAGCAACTCTTAAGGGTATAGAAGATATTACAAAACAGTCGGAATTTGTCCGTGATGATGTTCTGGCTAAGATGGCAGCTTTAAGAGTTGCGGCAGATGAGGCGGAAACGCTTACAGACAGCAACTACTGGCCGTTCCCGACATACGGTGATCTTTTATTCGGCGTAAGATAAAAAAAGAAAAAATCTTCTGCTTTTGCAGACTTACGTGTTAAAGCGTGGCTGCAAAAGCCGGGGATAAGGGGTAAAAAAATAATTTGGGAGTGATTAAAATGACATTCAGTGCGGTTAACACTATTTGGGTACTTTTGGGGGCAGCGTTGGTATTTTTCATGCAAGCCGGCTTTTCAATGTGCGAAGCGGGTTTTACGAGAGCAAAGAATACAGGTAATATCCTTATGAAAAACCTGATGGATTTTTGTATCGGTACACCGTGTTTCTGGCTGTTCGGTTTTGGTATAATGTTCGGTTCGGGTACGGCTTTGTTCGGCTGGATCGATCCGATGATAATGAAGGATTACAGTTCGATTTTGCCGGCAGGCGTTCCGCTTTGGGCATATGCAATATTCCAGACGGTGTTCTGTGCAACATCGGCAACAATCGTTTCGGGTGCTATGGCAGAACGTACAAAGTTCAGCGCATACTGCATATACTCGGCGGCAATTTCACTGTTCATCTATCCGATTTCAGGTCACTGGATCTGGGGCGGCGGCTGGCTTGCACAACTCGGATTCCACGATTTTGCAGGTTCTACGGCAGTACATATGGTCGGCGGTATCTGTGCATTGATTGGTGCGGCAATACTTGGTCCGCGTATCGGTAAGTATGACAAGGACGGCAAGCCTAAGGCTATTTTGGGACATAACCTGACTGTTGCGGCTTTGGGTGTGTTTATTCTGTGGTTCTGCTGGTTCGGATTTAACGGTGCATCAACCGTAGGTATGGATTCAGACGCACAGCTTGAGCGTGCCGGTTTAATCTTCTTTAACACTAACCTTGCTGCGGCTCTTGCTTGCTGCACAACGCTTATCTTTACATGGCTTCGCTACGGTAAGCCTGATGTTTCTATGACATATAACGCAGCTTTGGCAGGCTTGGTAGGTATTACGGCAGGCTGCGATACGGTTAGTCCTCTCGGCGCTGCAATTATGGGTATCATATTCGGTTTGCTGATAGTTTTGGCTGTTGAATTCTTTGATAAGGTTGCAAAGATAGATGATCCTGTAGGCGCTATCTCGGTTCACGGTGTGTGCGGCTCAATCGGTACAATCCTTTTGGGTTTATTCTCGACAGGCGGTATCCCTGATGCCGATGGTGTATATCCTGTTATGAAAGGCTTATTCTACGGCGGCGGATTTAAGTTTTTGGGAGTTCAGGCTTTGGGTGTTGTTACGGTAATCGCATATGTTGCGGTTGTAATTACAATAGTATTTATGATTTTAAAGCATACTATCGGACTTCGTGCAGATGCAAGCGATGAAATCGCAGGTTTGGATGTTTCGGAACACGGCTTATTGACAGCTTATGCCGGAATCGCTATGGAACCCGATACAATCGCTGCCGATTACACGGGCGAGGTTATGGGTGATGTTCCGGTATCAAAGGCAGTTCCGGTTGAAAAGGCTCCTTCAAAGCCGACTCATGCAGAAGGCGAGCCTAAGTTTACAAAGGTTGAAATTGTATGTAAAGAGGCAAGATTTGATAAATTGAAGAACGCTATGATGGATCTGGGTATAACAGGTATGACGGTATCGCACGTTATGGGCTGCGGTCAGCAAAAGGGTAAACCCGAATACTACAGAGGTGTTCCGGTTGAAACCAACCTCCTGCCTAAGGTTCAGGTTGATATAGTAGTAAGCAAGGTTCCGGTAAGATCGGTTATCGAGGCTGCTAAGAAGGTTCTTTATACAGGTCATATCGGAGACGGTAAGATATTTGTATATGACGTTGAAAATGTTGTCAAGGTAAGAACCGGTGAAGAAGGGTATGACGCTCTTCAGGACGTTGAATAATTAAAAAAGGCGCTTGAGACGGGAGAAGTAGTGCAAAATATCGCCCATGAGCGAATGTGGGACGGTGAGAGCCGCATCGGGAATTGATTTTGCACGAATAACACCCGTCGAGCCGCAATCCGAAAGAGCTTAAGGCTTTAGTAGGTGCGCCGTAAGCCGCACGTCAGTCGGCAAGGCTTTGTTGGAAGCTATATAAAAAGTATAAAAATAGGTGGCACCGCAAGCTCAGCACTTGCCCTATGAAATATGCTGTAAAAATGATTTTTTGGAGGAATTTAGTATGTGTTCAATTATGGGATATTGCGGTAAGGGTGCTGCTTTGGAATTATTTAAAAAGGGATTTGACGAAACAATTTCAAGAGGCCCCGATATGTCAAAGATTATTGATACGGGAGACGGTCTTTTGGGATTTCACCGTCTGGCGATAATGGGACTTTCCGAAAACGGTATGCAGCCGTTTTCGTTAAACGGGAGTCATGTTGTATGTAACGGCGAGATTTACGGGTTTGAAAAGATAAAAAAAGAGTTGTCGGAAAAATATGAATTTGTAAGCGGCTCAGACTGCGAGATACTTCTTCCTATGTATTTTGAATACGGAACGGATATGTTTCGTATGCTTGACGCGGAGTTTGCGCTGATTATCTATGACGGTGAAAAGGGTAAATATATTGCCGCCCGTGATCCGATAGGTATCCGTCCGCTGTATTACGGATATGACAAATCCGGCGCGATTGTATTTGCGAGCGAGCCTAAGAATCTTGTTGTTATATGCGATAAAATTATGCCGTTTCCGCCGGGACATTTCTACAAAGACGGAAAATTTATCTGCTACAGAGATATGACCGAAGTGAAGAGCGTCTGCAAGGACGATTTGGAAACGGTTTGCAAAAATATTCATGATAAACTGGTAAAAGGAATAGAGAAAAGATTGGTGGCGGACGCAAAAGTCGGTTATCTTTTGTCGGGTGGGCTGGATTCATCTTTGGTGTGCGCAATTGCAGCAAGAAAAAGCGATAAGCCGATAAAAACTTTTGCTATCGGAATGAATGAGGACGCAATAGATTTAAAATATGCAAAACAGGTTGCCGACTATATAGGAAGCGATCATACAGAGGTTATAATCACAAAAGATGATGTGCTTTCCTCACTTGAGCACGTTATAAAGCTTTTGGGAACATATGACATTACGACCATAAGAGCAAGTATGGGAATGTATCTTTTATGCAAATATATTCACGAAAACACAGATATACGCGTTCTTTTGACCGGTGAGATTTCGGACGAGCTTTTTGGGTATAAATATACCGACTTTGCACCGTCTGCCGAGGCTTTTCAGAAAGAATCGCAAAAACGTATACGTGAGCTTCATATGTATGACGTTCTGCGTGCTGACAGATGTATTTCTGTAAACTCTTTGGAGGCACGTGTGCCTTTCGGGGATTTGGATTTTGTGGAATACGTGATGTCTGTTGATCCCGAAAAGAAGATCAATGTCTATAACAAGGGAAAGTATCTGCTGCGTCATGCTTTTGAGGGAGATTATCTGCCGCATGACATTTTATACAGAGAAAAAGCGGCATTTTCAGATGCTGTGGGACATTCGATGGTTTGGTATTTAAAGGATAAAGCGGAAAAGTTCTATACAGATAAAGAATTTGAAGAAAAAAGAAAGAAGTACACTCATGCAGTGCCCTTTACGAAAGAATCGCTTTTATACAGGGAGATTTTTGAAAAGTATTACCCGGGTCAGAGCGATATGATAGTCGACTTCTGGATGCCGAACAAGGACTGGGAAGGCTGCGATGTGGACGATCCGTCGGCAAGAGTGCTTTCAAACTATGGGGCGAGCGGTATATAATGAGATTTTTAAAAAGAGGTTATAATTTTATAGCCTCTTTTTTATTGACAGTTTAAAAAAAATAATATATACTAAAATAAAGCATATTTTTTTAATGCGAGTAAGAATTAAATTGCCTGTGCGAAATTTTCTTCGCATTCACTCGAAAAACGCACATGGGCGTAAAATCTCTTATCATTCCTTGCCATACGGATAAGAGAAGATTAAAATACTATTTGTTGCCGGCGTATGGCGGCGGAATGGAGATTTTTATGAAAAGAACAGTAAATGTCGGCGGGGTTTTGGTCGGCGGAGAAAACAGGGTTTCCATACAATCTATGACGAATACCGATACACGTGATGTAAAAAGAACGGTTGAACAGATAAGAGCGCTTACCGATGCGGGTTGTGAAATAATCCGTGTTGCGGTTCCGGATATGGAGGCGGCGGAGGCGGTGAAAAAAATCAAAGCGCAGATAACAATTCCGCTTGTGACCGATATTCACTTTAACTACAAGCTGGCTCTGGAATGTATAAAAAACGGCGCTGACAAGGTGAGAATCAACCCGGGGAATATCGGTAACAGGGAGAAAGTAAAGCTTGTTGCCGACGCGGCAAAGGCTAAGGGAATACCGATAAGAATCGGTGTAAACGGCGGCTCTCTGGAAAAGGATCTTTTGGAAAAATACGGCGGACCTACGGCAGACGCATTGGTCGAGAGTGCGATGCGCCATGTGGAAATTTTAGACGATGTGAATTTTTCGGATATAGTTGTGTCGATAAAGGTATCATCTGTTCCGGTTATGATTGACGCATACCGTAAATTCGATAAGCTTACCGACATACCAACACATATAGGAGTTACCGAGGCGGGAACGAAAACGCAGGGGTTAATAAAATCCGCAATAGGAATAGGCACGCTGCTTTCGGAAGGGATAGGAAATACCCTACGAGTGTCTTTGACGGCAGATCCGACAGAGGAAATAACGGCGGCGAGGGATATTTTGAAAGCACTGGAGCTTAGAAAATGCGGTGTACAGTTAATATCGTGCCCGACCTGCGGCAGGACGAGGATTGATCTGATATCAATTGCAAACGAGGTGGAAAAGCGTATTTCGTGCATTGACAAGAATATAAAGGTGGCAGTTATGGGATGCGCGGTAAACGGCCCGGGAGAGGCACGCGAGGCAGATGTCGGAATCGCGGGCGGAAACGGAGAGGGACTGATATTTAAAAAAGGAGAAATTATAAGAAAAGTTCCGGAAGATATGATAATTGATGAGCTGATGAAGGAAATTGAGCGGCTTTGAGTGTTGGGAGGCAAAAATATGTCAAGAGTTGAAATTTTACAAAAGAAGTTAAAAGACAATGAGGGATTCTATATTTCAAGCTATGCAAATATCTATTATTTCAGCGGTTTTACCTCCGAGGACGCACGGCTCATTATAACCCCGAACGACTGTATCTTAATGACGGATTCGCGCTATACGGTACAGGCGAAGAACCAGGCAAAAGGCTTTGATATACGAAATATTGCCGACAAAAGCATAATAGAAAGACTGGGAATAAAGCGCCTGGGAATAGAAGAGGAGAATCTGACGGTAAAAGAGCTGGGAAATATCAACAAAGGAGATATGAAAGTATTCCCGGCAGGAAATATTATATCCGAACAAAGAGAGATCAAAGACAGTGAGGAAATCGGGAAAATCAGGGCGGCGGAGAAGCTCGGAGATGAGGCTTTTTCTCATGTGCTGAATTTCATAAGCCCCGGAATAAGAGAGCTTGACGTTGCATTTGAGCTTGAATTTTTCATGAGAAAAAACGGCGCATCGGGATTGTCATTTGACACGATTGCCGCATCCGGCATACGCTCGGCAATGCCGCACGGCATGGCATCTGAAAAAATAATAGAAAAGGGGGATCTGCTGACCCTCGATTTCGGCTGTGTTTTAGACGGCTACTGCTCGGATATGACAAGGACAGTGGCAGTCGGCAGTATAGATTTAAAAAGCAGAAGGATTTACGAAACGGTATTGGCAGCACAAAAGGCAGGATTGGAATACATAGCAAAAGGGAAGATATGCTCCGGTGCGGATGCTGCGGCAAGAAAGGTTATAACCGAAGCAGGGTATGGGAAAAATTTCGGGCACGCATTGGGACACAGTGTGGGCATTGAAATCCATGAATCCCCGACTCTCTCTCCTAAATGCGATAAAGTGCTTGTGCCCGGAAATGTGGTTACGGTAGAGCCGGGAATATATGTTGAAAATTTCGGCGGTGTACGAATTGAAGATCTTGTATTGGTTACCGACTCGGGAATCGAAAATTTTACACATTCGGAAAAAGAACTGATTATTGTATGATATAAAAAAAAGCCGGGATTTGAAATTCCCGGCTTTTTGCTTTATGCTGTTATTTTGAAACTGCTGAATCGTCACCTATACCTGTGCGGAAAGAAGAGTACAGGTGCGTTACAACAGAATCCATCGTTTTTTCTACAGATTTTGGATATGTAATCAAAAATTCGTTGATGGTTCCATCGGACTTGTAGATGCATTTTTGATAATATACCGTATTGTCATAATCGCCCGAGAGTACACACCAATTGTCTTTTTGTACCTTATATGAAACGGGGAACTCCGCATCTGCAAGGCGCGCCTCATACAAGCCTGCGATTCCGCCGTACATAAGCGCATCATGACTGCCGTAAGCAATGAGCGTGATTGTGCCGTCGGAAGATGTAAAAGTAAGTCCCGAGCCGTTATCGGGTTCGCGTCCTGCGTGCAGAAAGTCGGGAATATCAATTGAAAAGCCAAATCTGCCGTTACGGTATGTCGTGTATTCGGGGTTTGAACGCACGGACGGTGAGGTGTGTTTTTGTGTATTAGGGGTGCTTTTCGGTGTCTGCGTGCTTTCACGCGGCGAATCCTGCTCGGGAGGTGTGTAGTTAAGAATACCTCTTACGGGATCGCCTGTTTCGGCATCGCAATACGCAGAGGCGATCGGTGTGTTTTTAAAAAAGAATTGAACAAAACGAAGATTAGTCTCTCCTGCTTCCCAATATGAAGAATCTCCGATTGAATAGGTTACGTTGAGATCCTCGGGAACGCCCAAGCCGCTTTTTGCGGTTTTAATAAAATTGTCAAGATCGGTTTGGACGTCTTGCTGATTTGTATCGGCAGATTCGGAAGCTTTTTTGGGGAACTTCGGTATTTGCAGCCCCAAAAGCGGTGAGCACGCGCTGAGCAGTGATACGGTTAGCAAACATAAAATAAATCCTTTTAATTTTTTCATAAAACAATACTCCTTCCAAGGATAGGTATTTTACAGATTACATGATATGTTTTGGCAAAATATCAGGCAAGCGGATTTGCGCTTGCCTGTATATTCTGTAATTCTTTATTGATTATTTTATAATCAACGGTGTTGTGTCAAGATAGATATTCTGATAATCTGCGAATGAATAGCTTTTTGAATCCTTTTCCACATTCAGCTCGTTATCATATCCGCGTACTGCGATACGGTCCGCCAGGCTGAACTCACCTGCTTCTCCTGTAAGAGATGTAAAGGTGAATTTCATGATTTTGGAATCCTTTACGCCTCGCTCCTCGGTTGTGTTCGGCATAATAATCGCCACCGATTTTACCGAATCGCCGGGATAATCGCCGTTGCTTGCCGCCAAAACATCTGTAAATACCTTATCATTGAGCATTACTTCTGCTTTATCAAAAGAGAACTTCTCTTTATCATAGAATAATGTTGAAGTGATGGCACTTAATTTATAGTCGGCATAATTATTTGTGTTTGTCATATTTACATAAATTTCTACCTGATCACCTTGCTTGATGTCTTTGCTGTCGCTCGATAAAGAAAGGTTTATTACGTTATCCTTGAGAACATAGGAGTAATTTTCATTATCGCCTTTATTTTCCTCTGTTTGCTTGTTTATGTATTTCAGATACTCTTTTGTGTGTATGTCGGCTGTGTGAGTGTCATTGTCCCATTGTACATCGGCAGCCATATTTTCGCTTATTGCGCGCAAGGGGAACAATGTGCGGTTATTCATAATAACCGGTGCGGCATCGAGCGTGTATGTACTTTCATCGTACTTCATAAGGCTTACTGCGGTGTATACTTTCATCTCGGGATTGCCTATCTCAAGAACAAGTCTTGTGATATTATCCTTAGAGTTGATTATAACCGATCTGGTTTCCTCCTGCCAGATTACCTCCGCACCCATAGCCTCCATTACACCGCGAAGCGGTACCATAACGCGGTTAACCGAAGTGTCAAGAATAGGTGACTGTCCTTTAAATGTAATCTCTCTGTCGTTAACGTAAACCTCGGGAACTGTCTGTGAAATCTGCATATCCGCCAGGGCAGGTATTGCCATTGATGCAGCAATGCTTGCCGATAGTATAAAACTGAATAGCTTTTTCATATTATTTTCCTCTTTCTTTATTATATTATTTTACTTCTACTGTCCAATGATACTCATCGGGAAGTGTTCCGCATTGGATACCTGTTAATGTATCGTAAAGCATCTGCGAAATTTCGCCGATTCCGCCGTCTGCTACGGTGATCTTTCTGTCGTTCCACTCGAATGAGCCGATCGGTGAAATTACAGCAGCGGTACCTGTTCCGAATGCTTCTTTTAATGTGCCGTTATCGTGGGCATCAAAAAGCTCCTGAATTGAAATACGCTTTTCGGTTACTTTATATCCCTTATTTCTCAAAAGCTCGATAACAGACATTCTTGTAACACCCGAAAGAATACTTCCGGAAAGCTCCGGAGTTACAATTTCATCGCCGATTACAAAGAACACATTCATTGTGCCGACTTCTTCGATATATTTTCTGTCAACACCGTCAAGCCAGAGTACCTGGGTATAACCCTTGTCCTCAGCCTCGTCCTGAGCCTTCAGTGACGCTGCATAGTTACCGCCTGTCTTGGTAAAGCCCATTCCGCCTTTTACCGCTCTTACATATTTCTGCTCAACGTAAATATCAACCGGATCAAGACCGTTCGGATAATATGCGCCGACAGGCGAGAGGATTACAACAAACATCAGATGATGTGCCGGATGTACTCCTACGTGTGCGTCTACCGCAAAGATGAACGGACGGATATAGAGCGATGTCCCGGGGAGTGACGGAATCCAGTCGCTGTCGATTGCAACAAGCTTTTTGATTGCCTCTACACAAAATTCCTCGTCAATCTGCGGAATACAAAGACGCTCATTTGAAACGTTTAATCTTGCCATATTCTTTTCAGGTCTGAAAAGCTGGATGCGGTTATCGGGGGTTCTGTATGCTTTCATGCCCTCGAAAACCTCCTGACCGTAGTGCAGACACATTGCGGCAGGATCGAGAGGGATAGGTGCATACGGTACGATTCTCGCATCGTGCCAGCCTTCGCCGTCATCATAGTTCATTATAAACATATGGTCGGTGTAATAATTACCGAAACCAAGCTTTGACTGATCCTGCGGCTTTTGTTTCGGTGTGGTTGTTTTTGTAATTGAAATTTGCATTTAAATCATTCCTTTCAAAAATTCAGGCAAATCTCTTATGCCATATTACATATATTATAATCCAAAAATGCTTTTTTGTAAATACAGATTATAAAAAAAATGTCTGTTTATGTGAAAAAAATATCCGTATAGGTATTTTTATACAAAAAAGAGCGGTAATATATCGGATAATGAACGTAAAATAAAAAAAATATTTTTTTTTGAAAAAGGTATGGAAATTTTTTGAGATATGTTGTATAATGATATGATAGAGCATAATGGGATTTTGTGTTCTGTTTTAAATTATTAAATATTAAATTTTAAGGAGGTACATCAGAATGAATGATATTTTGGAAATTCTCGAAAAAAACGGCCCGAAAATAAGCAATGCTCAGGTCGCTCAGATGATCGGGAAAACGGAGGACGAAGTCGCCGCCGCGATTGCCGAAATGGAAAAAGAAAATATTATAGTCGGTTATAAGACCATGATCAACCGGGACAAGACAGACGACGAACGTGTTACCGCCTTGATTGAATTGAGGATTACTCCGCAAAGAGGCGAGGGCTACGACAAGATTGCGGAGCGTATATACAAGTATCCGCAGGTTAAATCGCTCTACCTTATGTCGGGGGCATATGATCTGGCAGTTATAATAGAAGGAAAGACAATGAAAGAGGTGGCGCTTTTTGTGGCGCAGAAGCTGGCGCCGATGGAGGCGGTTATAAGCACTGCAACGCATTTTATGCTTAAAAAGTACAAAGACGACGGACTTATTTTTTATAAAGATGAGAAAGACACAAGGCAGGTGATCACGCTATGATAAATTATGATGAGGTTTTAAACAAAAATGTGAGAAATATACCGCCGTCAGGGATCAGAAAGTATTTCGACCTGGCTGAAAAAATGGACGATGTTATTTCTCTGGGCGTCGGTGAGCCGGACTTCTGCACACCGTGGTCGATAAGAGAGGCGGGTATCTACTCTCTCGAAAAGGGGCGCACGTTCTATACCGCAAATTCCGGTCTGGCGGAGTTAAGAGAAGAACTTGCAAAATACTTTGACAGAAAATACGGTGTGAAATATGATTATACATCGGAAATTTTAGTGACTGTCGGCGGAAGTGAAGCAATAGACGCGGCAATACGCTGTATTATAAGCGAGGGCGACGAGGTTTTGATACCCGAACCGAGCTTTGTATGCTACAAGCCGTGTACCGTTTTATCAAAGGGCGTTGCGGTGCCGATAGAAACAAGAGAAGAGGATAATTTCAGGCTTACGCCGGAGCTTTTAAAAAGCAAGATTACCGATAAAACAAAGCTTCTTATATTACCCTTTCCGAACAATCCGACGGGAGGCGTAATGTCCAAAAAGGATTTGGAGGCGATTGCCGATATTCTGCGCGATACCAACATTATCGTTCTTTCGGACGAGATATATGCGGAATTGAGATACGATGAAGAGGGACATACCACATTTTCAAAAATCGACGGTATGAAGGAAAGAACGATTATCGTAAACGGATTTTCAAAAGCGTTTGCCATGACCGGCTGGAGACTCGGATATGCGATGGGTCCGAAAGAGATTATCGCACAGATGAGAAAGGTGCATCAGTACGGGATAATGTCGGCACCGACAACAAGCCAGTTTGCGGCAATCGAAGCTTTGAGAAACTGCGATGACGATGTAAGCGAGATGGTTCGGGAATACAACTACAGAAGGCGCTATATTGTGGACGGTTTCAGAAAGATGGGACTCAGCTGTTTTGAGCCGCTGGGTGCATTTTATGCGTTCCCGTGCATAAAATCAACAGGGCTTACAAGTGATGAGTTCTGCGAAAAGCTTTTAGAGGAAGAACACGTTGCGGTAATACCGGGGACGGCGTTCGGTGAGTGCGGAGAAGGTTTTATAAGATGCTCATATGCGTATTCGATTGAGAATATTCAGACGGCTTTAAAGAGAATTGAAAAATTTGTTGCAAGATACAATAAAAATTAAGAGAAATTGGGAGGATTTTTAAAATGGCTGCGAAGTATATTTTTGTGACCGGGGGTGTGGTCTCGGGATTAGGTAAGGGCATTACGGCGGCATCTTTGGGACGTCTTTTGAAAGCGAGAGGTCTTAAGGTGGCGGCTCAAAAGCTCGACCCGTACATAAACGTTGACCCGGGAACCATGAGCCCGTATCAGCATGGAGAAGTGTATGTTACCGAGGACGGTGCGGAAACCGATTTGGACCTGGGACACTATGAGCGTTTTATCGACGAGGATTTGAACAAATTCTCAAACCTCACAACCGGTAAGGTTTACGCAAACGTTATCAGCAAGGAAAGACGCGGAGAATATTTGGGAAGTACCGTTCAGGTTATTCCGAATATTACAAACGAAATCAAGGAATTTATCTACAGCGTCGGAAAGAAGAACAATGCGGACGTTGTTATCACTGAAATCGGCGGCACAACCGGCGATATAGAAAGCCAGCCATTTATTGAAGCGATTCGTCAGGTGGGACATGAGGTCGGACAGGACAATGCACTCTATGTACATGTTACCCTTGTGCCGTATCTTAAAGCATCGGGCGAGCATAAATCAAAGCCTACCCAACATTCCGTCAAGGAATTGCAGGGAATGGGCGTTACTCCCAATATTATCGTTTTAAGATGCGATGAACCGATTGAGGATAAGAGCATATTTGAGAAAATCGCAAACTTCTGCAATGTTAAAGCAGACTGTGTTATTGAAAATGTGACAATTCCGGTTCTTTATGAAGCGCCGCTTATGCTTGAAAAAGCCAATTTCTCGGATATTGTTCTGCGTGAGCTTAACATTGACGCTCCGGCTCCCGATTTGTCGGGATGGACGGACATGATTGATAAAATAAGGAGCAGAAAATATACAACAAAAATTGCATTGGTCGGAAAATATGTGCAGCTGCACGATGCTTATCTTTCGGTTGCAGAAGCGCTGCGCCATGCAGGCTATGAATGGGAAACCAAAATCGAAATCGACTGGATTGATTCGGAGACAATCACAGAAAAGAACTATAAAGAGGTTCTCGCAACGGCGGACGGTATACTCGTTCCGGGAGGATTCGGAAACCGAGGTATAGAGGGTATGATTCTTGCCGCAAAATATGCGCGTGAAAATCATGTGCCGTATTTGGGAATATGCTTGGGTATGCAGATCGCGGTTATTGAATATGCGAGAGATATATTGGGATATGCAGACGCAAACTCGCGCGAGTTTGACGAGACAAGCGCGCATAAGGTTATTGACTTTATGCCGGATCAGAACGATGAAATCGATAAGGGCGGTACGCTGCGTCTGGGGAGCTATCCGTGTCATGTTGCAATCGACACATTTATGGACAAGTGCTACAAATCAACGATAATAAATGAGCGTCACAGACACCGCTATGAGTTCAATAACGATTACAGAGATGAGTTTATAAACGGCGGACTCATAATAAGCGGAACATCGCCGGACGGCAGGCTTGTTGAAACTGTTGAGGTGGGGGACAGTCCGTTCTATGTGGGTGTTCAGTTCCACCCCGAATTTAAGAGCAGACCGAACAAGCCGCACCCGTTATTCCTGGGCTTTGTCGGAGCATCATTGAAAAATAAAACCAAATAAAAAATGGATATAAAAAAGCAAAGGCTATAAAAAATCAATTGATTTTTTATAGCCTCTTTTTGTTGTATTTTGCACTAACGTGTATTTTTATGTCGAAATTTATACCTCAATGCAACTTAAATCAAAATTATTTGAATAAAATTGCACAATGCTATTGACAAAATATGTTTTTTGTGGTATAATTAGGGTAAATTAAAGATATGGCCATGTTTTGATTTGATAAGACTTAAATTTAGTCTGAATTTTTTTTAACAACACAATAGCACAATGCAATTATTCTACATATTTTCTACAATCTGCATTGCACAAGGCAACGAAGGAGGAATGAGAGTATAAAATATGGACACAACAAAAAAATTAGCCGAATACCATTTCAGAAAAGGCAAGGACAGAAACGAAGTGGCGAAGATTTTAGGTATATCGCCCGAAAAGCTCATCAAGCTTTTTGGGAGTAAGAAAAAGCTTGATGAGGCGGAAAAATCCAGAGAGCTTATTGCTCTGAAAATGGAAAATGCGCTTATAAAAAAGGCCTGCGGATACAGCTACACCGAAGTCAAGGAAACCGAAAAGGAAAGCGGTACCGAAATCGTAACGACAACCAAAGAATGTCTGCCCGACGTGACGGCGGCAAAAGCGTGGCTTGAAAACAGCTGTGCCGAAGGCTGGAGCGGCAAGGGCGCAAAATCGTCAACGGACGAAAAGCTCGATTTTATTATAGAGCACATTGATAAGAATGCGGCGGACGAAGAATGAAGTTCAGTAAAAAACAAAAAGAATTTTGGAATTGCGCAAATCATCGCTGGAACGTAAAGCAAGGCGCTACAAGAAGCGGAAAAACCTTTATGGACTACTATCTGATCCCAAAAAGAATACGCTCATGCTGCGGAAACGGCTTGATCGTTCTTATAGGAAATACCAAAGGAACCATATCACGAAACATTTTAGATCCTATGAGAAATATCTGGGGTGAGGAGTTGGTTGGCAATGTCGGAGAAGATTCCAAAATTACGCTTTTCGGCAAAAAATGCTATGTTATCGGGGCGGACAGAGTTACGCAAAGCGCAAAACTTCAGGGTTCGGGAATAGAATACTGTTACGGAGATGAGGTTACAACGTGGAACGAGCAGGTTTTTACCATGTTAAAATCACGTTTGGATAAGCCAAATTCAATCTTTGACGGTACTTGCAATCCGGATAATCCCGGTCATTGGTTTAAGCAATTTTTGGACAGTGACGCGGACATATTTTCCCAGCACTATACAATAGACGACAACCCGTTCAATACTCCCGAGTTTGTTGAAAATCTCAAAAGAGAATACAAAAATACCGTATATTACGACCGGTATATTTTGGGTGAATGGGTTGCGGCGGAAGGGCTGGTATATCCGATGTTCTCAAAAAGCCGCCATGTACGTAAGCTCGAAGAAGATCCGCAGGGGATTTACTATATTTCAATCGACTACGGAACCGCAAATCCGACATCTATGGGGCTTTGGTGCATAACAGATGACAAAGCGATACGCGTGAGGGAATTTTATCACGACAGCCGCAAAAAGCTTGTTCAAATGACGGACGAGGAGTACTACACCCAACTTCTTAATCTGGCAGGAGATCATGTTATTGCGGAGGTGATAATAGATCCGTCGGCGGCGAGCTTCATTCAGACGATAAAACGCCACGGCAGATTCTCCGTTAAAAAGGCAAATAACAGCGTGATTGACGGAATACGCATAACAAGCACCTTTTTACAGGAGGACAGGCTGATTTTCGATGAGTCCTGCAAGGATTCCGCGCGTGAGTTCGGAATTTACTGCTGGGATACCAAGGCTTTGGAGGACAAAGTCATTAAGCAGAACGACCATGCCATGGACGATATACGCTATTTTTGTGCTACTGTTTTGAAAAAAGTATTTTGAAAAACCAATGAAAGGAGTTAAGAGGAATGAATCCGATTTTACGTTATATGAGAAGGAACGTTCCCAAAAGCGAACCGATAAACGAAGTCTCGGCAAAGATTGATTTATGGAGCAGTCTTTATGAGAACCGCGCTCCGTGGCTTTCAAAGGAAGTGACCGGTTTAAATCTTGCGTCGGCTATCGCTTCGGAATTTGCCCGGCTTACGACTCTTGAGATGAAAACCGAAGTCAGCGGAGGCGAAAGGGGCGAATTTCTTAACGGGATTTATCAAAACGTTACGGCTCATGCAAGAAATTTTACAGAGCTTGCGTGTGCAAAAGGTTCGGTTATCTTAAAACCGTATGTGCGCGGCACAGGGATATATGTGGATTATATTCAGCCGAACGATTTCCTGCCGCTGGACTTTGACGGAAACGGCAACATTACCGCGGCGGTGTTTTGTGAGCGCATCTACAAAGAGGATAAGATTTTTACCCGTCTTGAAGAGCACAGACTGGACAAAAATTATATCATAACCAACAAGGCGTACAAGAGCAATTCGCTTTCGGATATAGGCAGGGAAATTCCGTTAAACAGCGTAAGCGAGTGGGCATCGTTGCAGGAGCGCGCCGAGATAAGCGGCATAGACAAGCCTCTTTTTGCACATTTTAAAATGCCGTCGGCAAACGTCACAAACCCCGATTCGCCTATGGGAACATCGGTGTATGCAAGAGCGGTGGATTTGATAAAGGACGCGGACATACAGTATGCACGGTTTTTGTGGGAATTTGAAAGCGGAAAAAGAGCGCTTTTTGTAGATGAGTCGGCGCTTACACGTGACAGGCTCGGCAGAAAGATTATCCCTGATGAGAGATTATACCGTATGCTCAGTACGGACGACGATACTCTCTTTAAGGACTGGACTCCGGCAATACGTCAGGAGGAAATTAATAAAGGACTGAACAGAATCTTAAGGGGAATCGAATTTAATACCGGACTTGCATACGGTACGCTTTCCGATGTGCAGTACAGCGACAAAACGGCAGAGGAAATCCGTTCATCAAAACAGAGAAGCTACGCGACGGTTTCGGACATACAGATGGCGTTAAAGACCGCTTTACAGGATCTGGTATATGCCATGAATGTCTGGTGCAGCATCTATAGGCTTGCGCCCGAAGGCGAATATGATATTTGCTTTGACTTTGATGACAGCATTATTGCGGACAGAGCATTGGAATTTAACGAGAAAAAACAGCTGGTCGAAATCGGTATAATGAAGCCGTGGGAATTCAGAATGTGGTATTTCGGTGAGGAAGAAGAAACGGCAAGAAAGAACTCAGGATATTCAGAGGAGGAAAAAGATGATTAATAAGGAATATTTAAAGGAAATGGGGCTTTCCGAAGAAGTGATTGCCTCGATATTAAAGCATGAGGAGGAGGACAACGGAAGAACCAAATTCAAGCAGATTTTGAACGATGCGATAAAGGAGATGGAGCCGCAGGACGAAGAAATTATCTTAAAGCTCTTTGAAACAAAGGGATTGCGTTTGGAAAACGGTGAAATCGAAGGCTTAAAGGAAAGACTGCTTGCTTTTAAGGAAAAGTATCCGTTCCTATTTAAGGAAAATGATCTGCCCAAAATCGTATCGTCAACAAATGCGAAAAAGGGCATAACGGTTGAAAGATTTAAGAAGATGAGCTACAAAGAGCGCGCGGATTTATATAAGAAAAATCCGAAATTATACAATGAACTTTTAAACGCGTAAGGTTAAAGAGAAAGGAAAGATGAATATGTTAAATACAACAAAAATAAGCGATTTGGTAAACCCTACAGTTATGGCGGATATGATTTCCGCAAAGATTTCCAAAAAGATTGTCGTTGCGCCTTTTGCGAAGGTTGACGAAAGCCTTGTCGGCGTACCGGGCGATACCGTATTGGTGCCGCAGTACAAGTACATAGGCGACGCAAATGACGTTGCCGAGGGCGGCGAGGTTGATACAACCAAGCTTATCACAACAACTGCAAAAGCGACTATCAAAAAGGCGATGAAGGCGGTTGAACTGAGTGACGAGGCGGTTCTTTCGGGCTACGGAAATCCTGTCGGTGAGACAAACAATCAGCTTGCTCTTGCAATCGCATCTAAAGTGGATAACGATGCTATGGACGCTTTGCAGACGGCGGATCTGAGCTATGACGCATCAGATGCCGCAATCAGCTACGACGGTATTATAGACGCTATAGACGTATTCCAGGAGGAGGCAAATACTCAAAAGGTAATGTTTATCCACCCTAAGCAAATGACAGCGCTAAGACACGACCAGGATTTTATTTCTGCTGAAAAATATACGGGTAATCTGATGATTTCGGGAGAAATCGGTATGATTGCAAATACAAGGGTGGTACCGTCAAAGCGCGTGCCGCTCAATGAAGAAATCCCCGAGCATTATGTAAAATGCGCATCGGGCGATACAGGTGCATTAAAAGTTATCGCAAGCGGCACGCCTTCGGCAAGTCAGGTGCTTTTGAGCGCGCTCGGCGATATGGAAAATGTTGCGGCAAATGATTATGTAAAACTTGTGCCGAAGGTTGCGGCAGGAACATATTACATAAATCCGATTGTAAAGCTTGAGGGCGAATCAGATACCGAGGACGAAACTCCGGCGCTTACCATTTATTTAAAGCGTGATACAAACGTTGAAACTCAAAGACAGAGCTTAAAGCGCGTGACCGATATTTCGGTGGACAAATTCTACACCGTTGTTCTCTCAAATGCCGGCAAGGTTGTTTTGGCAAAATTCAAGGCGTAATTTTAAATTAGGAGGTTCAGAGTATGATTTTTAATAATTCGATAACGCTGTATCACGACTCCGGAGAAAACTATGAGCGCAAATTTTTTGTGCGCGCGTGTGTGTTCTCGGAAGAAAAGATTACCGGCGGAGATGGCGGACAGACAGAACATAACGTGCTTTTGATACGGATTTTTACGTACGATAATCCCAAAATATCCTCCGGTGACAGGCTTGTTTTGGGTTATTCGGAATCTATGCTTCCTCCTGAGGATTCATACGTTATAATGAACGTCACAAAAAACTGCCGAGGCAGCGGAAAAACGCGTCATTTTAAAATAACAGCGGCATAAAACGGAGATTGGTTATGGGAGTTAGCATAAATATTAAAATGTCTGAGACAATTTTAAAAAGAAGAGGCGTAAAGGATTGCGGTGCGGTGCAAAGAAAGCTTGATTCTGATGTACTGAACTATTGTTCGGGCTTTGTGCCGAGAAAAAGCGGCGCACTGATAAACAGCGGCTATAAGGGAACGAAAATCGGCAGCGGTGTTATCTGCTATTCGTCTCCTTATGCAAGATATCAGTATTACGGTGTATCTAAAAAGGGAAAAGCACTGCACTATCACGGCGGCGGACAGAGAGGATCTTTTTGGTTTGACCGAATGAAAGCGACGAAAAAGTACAGTTTGTTAAAGGACGCTGCCATAGCCGCCGGAGGTAAGGCAGACACGAGCAAAAACAGCAGTTCAAAATCAAAGACAAAAACTGTAAGAAAAAGTACCGATCCAAACTCCCGTGTTTCGCTGGCTATATCAAAGTACAGAAAAAAATTGGGCTGGTAGGACGGACTTTTAGGCGTATGGAAAGGAATGAATTGAAGATGGTTATAGACGGACTCAGAGAGTACTTTAACAAATGTCCGCTTATCGGGGGCGAAAAGGTAGATGTGGATTTTTTGGGCAAAAAGAACAGCAGCTACAGTATTGACACCGTGCCGTGCGATCCGATTATAAAAAGATATGCCGGAGGAGGGTGCATGAAGCAGTATTGCTTCGTGCTCTCCGGCAGGGAGCGCTACGGTATGGGGAAGAATTGCTCAAATGCGGCATTTTATGAAAAGCTTGCGGATTGGATTGAGTCAACAAACGAGAGGGGAGAGCTCCCCGATATAGGCGATGGAAAAACATCACAATTTATTGAGGTTACATCGTCGGGGTATATGTTTGAAGAGGATATTCAGAGCGCAGGATACCGCCTGCAGGGAAGATTGGTTTATACACAAATATAAATTCGGAAAGGAAAATGAACTATGGATAAAATTTCAAAAAGAAGTGATAAGGTTGCTTTTTACGGTGTAGTAAACGGCAACACTACAGAATACAAGAGAATGAGAGGCTTTACCGAACTCTCAATCAATAAAAACCCGGTAGAATATTCAAGACGCTACATTGATGAGAAGACAGAAAGAAACGATGTTGTCGGCTATGCACCGTCTATTTCATACAGCTTTGACAAATTCTCAGATGACGCGGTACACACTGATATTATAAAGGTGGCAGATGATGAGCTTGTCGGAACAGATGCGGTAAGAGAGATTATTTTAGTCGATCTCACAAGCTCTGCTTCGGGCGGCGGATACAGTGCCGTAAAGAGAAAATGGTCGGTAATACCCGACAGTGAAGGTAACGATACCGATGCATATACTTATTCAGGGACACTAAAAGCAAACGGGGACATAGAAAAAGGCACTGCAAGCTCGGAGGACGGATGGCAGACCTGTACCTTTACTACGGCAGAATAATGAAGATATACAGTTTACCGGAGGAGGTCTGTATTGACGGCGTTTTATACGCTGTCAATACAGATTTCAGAGTATGGATCGAAATTGAGGAATTGCTATCGTCGAGCGAGATAAACGTTTTTGAAAAAATTCAGAAAGTCCTGTGCCTTTGCTATAAAGATGCACTACCCGAAACATTGGATAAGGCGATAGACGGAGTAATGCAATTTTACAGATGCGGCAAAGAAAATGTGAAGAGCGGATCGGAGAAAAGCAGTATGCCGATTCTGAATTTTTCGGAGGACGCAGATATGATAGGTGCGGCTTTTTATCATGATTACGGAATAGATCTGTGGCGAACGGATATGCATTGGTGGCAGTTTTATGCGCTTTTTATGTCTTTGGAAGAAAATGACAGGATTATGCAGGTTATGCGATACCGTGCGGTGGATCTGCACAGCGTCGAGAATAAAGAGCAGAGAAAATTTTACAGGAAAATGAAGGAGATCTACAGATTAAAGGATAACCGTACGCCCGATGAGCGCGAACGGGATATGATAGAAAAGCTCAATTGTGTATTTTAAAAAGGAGGTGGTTTGATGGCGGACGGAAGTATAAAATTTGATGTTAAAATTGACACCGAATCCTTTGAAGAGGATTTAAAAAATCTCAAAAGCGTTACAAAAGATGTGATGACGGATCTGGATCAGGCAATTTCAAGCGGTGTGCTTGCCGGAGTAAAGGATATGGAAAGTGTTGCCGATTCTCAATTTGCAAAGCTTGTAGAGCTTTCGGAGGAGGAAAAGGATTTTCTCGTAAATAATTCGGAGTTTGCAACAAAGACGGAGGAAGAACGGCAAAAATCCATTTCTGCAATCAGAAATAAGGCATACACGGAGGAAAATAAAAAGCTTTCGGACAGTGCAAAACAGCAGCAAGAGGTTCGCGACCGTGAGATAAAGCAGCTTAAGAACAGTCTTGAGATAGGTATTATTTCAGAGGCGGATTATTATTTGCAGTTAAGAGAACTTCGCGATAAATATTTTGCTGTCGGCAGTGAGGACTGGGAAAATTATACTGTCGAGATTCTAAAATACTGCAAGGAAACCTCGGAAAAAATCGCCAAAGCCGAAAAAGAGGCGGCAGAGGCAATGGCTAAGGCTCAAAAAGAGGCTATCTTAAACATATTTTCATCGGTATCTGCCGAGATAGACGAAAGCTTTGAAGAATTGGAAAGCAAGCAGAAGAAAATGAGCGAAAAGCTCAAGGATTTCGGCGCTCTTTATTATGAAAGCTCACTTACCATGTCGGACGGAAACGAGGCAAAATTTATGGCGCTCGGAAACGTGGAAAGGGAGAATCAGGAGCTGGAGGAATATGCTCAGGCACTATCCGAGGCAAAGGATAAGCTTTATAAGCTGCTGCCGGTACACGGGGACGGGCTTTCTGCTGAAGAGATGAAGAAAAACAAAGAGTATGTAAAAGAGTTTTTCTCGCAAATTGCCGATATGTCGGTGCATGAGGGCTTGCAGTTCGCAAATTTATTCAACAGCCGTGACGATAAAGAATTGCGGGAATATATGAGCGGCTGGACGAAAAAGCAGGATCTTGCGGATTGGATTTCGCAGATGTTGTATTCCGACGAAACCTTTGACATATATAATCAGAATGTCGATAATATGGCGGATTCGATGAAGAAAAAGCTGGAGGAAACCTTCGGGGAGCTGCCGGATAATTTCTTCGACAAGGGTGTTGCGGCAGCGCTCGGATTCGGAGAAGGTTTCGAGCAGTCATTGGAAAAGGTTTTTGAGGATATATCTTCGCATATGAGGGAAAAAATGAATGCACTCTATCCGTTTGTGGACGGTATTTCTTTCGATGGCAGCGGTGTTGTGAACAATAATACCACATCATATAACATATACGGCGCTAATTCCTCAAAGAGTACTGCATTGGAAATTTATAAGCAAAATAAAATGGAACAGATGTTGGTAGGTGATAACAGATGAAAATGATTTATACAAGCGATATGGGCAGCGTTGTAATGTCGGGGGACGGTAAAGAAAAGTTTGCCGTATGCGAGGCGGACGGGCTGGAGCTTATGAACCGTGAACGTAATCTTGTCAGATTCTATAATACCCACGGATACAAAGAGAGCAATGCTTTTTACGGACAAAGAGTTATAACGGTGTCTGGGGACATAAAAACGACCGACAAAGATGAGATGAGAAGGGCGATAAATGTATTCTCGGCACAAGGGACACTAAAAATAGAAACGGATTCCCAAAAACGCGAAATCGCGGTAGATGATGTCTGCTTTAAGCTTGCCGAGGATAACGGAATGTATAAAAAGTTCTGCGTACAGATGACCTGCGATTCGCCGTTTTTTACCGAGTGCGAGGATATTTCCGCCGGCGCATATGTAAGAGAGAATCTTATAACCTCCGAAACAACTCTTCCGGCTATGTTTTCAAAACGTACAAGCGGCGGAAATATCATAAATGCCGGGGACATTAAGTGTGAGCCGAAAATTATAATCGAGTGTATTGACGATACCGATGAGGAGGGCAATATTATTGTTGAAAACTCAATGATAGGCTGCAAGATACAGATAAATTATACGGCGAAAAAGGGTGAAATAATCACGGTGGATATAAAAGAGCGAACCATAACGAGCAGTACAAAAGGCGATATAACATATGCCCTTGCACCGACAAGTTATCTCTGCGATATGTATCTGAAAAAAGGAAAGAATTATGTTGATGCCGTTGCCGATTACGGAAACAGGAACTGTAATGTGTATGTGGTGTTCAGAAATAATTATACAGGAATGGTGATTTGATGGATATTCGTGTTTATGACTTTGATTTTAAGCTGCTTTGTATTATGAGTGACGCCATCTCGTCATCATGGACGATACGCTACAACGGAATCGGTACATATGAGGGGCATTTCCGATTAAGCGATAAGGTGGCGCAGATTATATTAAAAGAGCCGTATATAGTAATTACCGAGGGCGATAAACAAGCGGTATGTACGGCGAAGGTGGCGGAAAGTGAGCTTTTGGTATGCGGAAGAACCGTTAATTGGCTGCTCTCAAAAAGAGTTATACCGCCGTTTAAATCAAGATCGGTGTTCGGTGATACCTTTAAAGGGGCAAAGGAAATCGCAGAGTATGTTTTGCAGCGTACCTTTACCGCACCGCCCAAGATAGGTGAGGACGGCTGCTATCTTGAAAATACGGTGGACGATAACAGGAAAGTGGGTAATTTCACACTCCCGTCTGTCGAGGGCGATACCGCGCTGGAACGATATTTTTGGAGAAACAGTGCAAATACGGCAGATGAGGTTATAGCCGATTTATGTGAGCTGGCGGGACTGGGGCACAGATTATATTTTAATGTTGTTGACAAAACCTGGGATTTTGAGTTTTTAGAGGGAGAGGAAAAGCCGATTATCCTTTCGGAGCACAACAGAAATTTATATGACGCGTCCTATACCGAAGATATTGAAAAGCTGGCAAGCGGAGGCTGGTATGAGATATACAGCTCCGTCGCATCGGGTACAGATTCGGACGGGAGTAGTGCAGATGAAGATGAAACGGTTTGGAGATATTTAAAAAAAGAAAGCGATCTTACCGGAATGAAATACTGGGAGGCAAAATTCAGCGAATCGGGATTATCACAGGCACAAAGCGCTATGGAAAAGCGCATAAAAGAATGTACTCTGCAAGGAACGGTCTCGGGACTGAAATATCTTAAAGATTATAATCTCGGGGACACGGTAAGTGCATATATGCGATTCGGAAATTTTGAGAAAAAGGTTAAATATAAGATTGTCGGGATAAATATATGGTATAACAGCGATTCGAGCGGCGAAGAACCGATTTTAAAGCAGGTACCGCCAAACTCTTCTGTTTCGCCCGTGACACAGGAGGCATAAAAAATTCGGGCAGAAAGGTATGATTTAAAAATGGGATACAGATATAGCTTTATAGATAATGAAACGTACGGTGTTGATGATATAAACGGCGCTGTTTCAAGACTTACAACCTCCGGTGTGACATTCTACCCGACAGATGAAAACCTGACCGACGCAATGAATGCGATCACATCGGATATTACATCAGGCGGCGTTGAGTTTAATCATGAAAGCTGTTTGGTTACGGTAAACGATGATGAGGTGACAGTATCGTCGGGGACGGTGTTTTTTGACGATGGGGTAAGTCTTGTAATCGATTCACAGGGAGTGACGCTGCCTTACAGTGCGGACGCGTATGTATATGCATACAGAGATGTAGGGTTAAACAGCTGCGATATAAGAATAACAAAGGCGCTGCCGACAAAAAATTATGTGCTCTTTGCATATATTGACAGTGACGGTGCGGTGCATGACAGGCGGCAATATGCCGTTTCAAAGATAGCGCCGAATTCTGCACCAAATTTAAAAAATGTAACGCTCAATATTGAGTACGGCAATAATTTCTATGAAAGGAAGGTCGCAGAATTTACCGTCGGATATTCCGCGTTTCAGTATATAGTATTTAAAAGCTCATCACCGGTAGAGGTCAGAGGTTTCTGCAAGCTGACCGAGGGTGATTACAGTGAAAAATGTACATTTTACAAAGATTCGACGATAAGATTTAAAAAGGACAGAGAAAAGGTTGAAATCTATATAAAGGACGGCTTCGGATACACATATAATTCAACTCTGGAAATGATTTTGATTTAGGTGGGATTTTATGTGGAAAAGTATTTATAATTTTGTATTGCAGAACTGGGTGCAGTGGCTTTATATGATTGTCGTGACAATTCTCGGAGTATGCTACAGGAGGGTGATTAATCACCAGAAAAAGGAGGCTGCGAGAAACGATGCTCTGTGCGACGGAGTTCAGGCGTTGCTGCGGGATAGAATAATTCAGGGGTATAATGAATATTCTGAAAAGGGGTACTGCCCTATTTATGCAAAGGATAATGTTAAGCGGCTTTATAAGCCGTATACCGAGCTTGGCGTGGACGATGTTATTACCGAGCTGGTGGGAAAGCTGCTCCAAATGCCCACGGAAAAACATTAGATATTATTTTTTGGGATTTTTTCTCAAAGGAAGGAGGCTTTATGGATCTGAATTTTTTTGACGGTATGTATTTGCCTATTGTATGTGCGTTCTGCCTGATTCTCGGGTTTATTTTGAAAAAGTGGATAAAGGACAGAAACAACAAATACATACCTACCGTTCTGACGCTGGTCGGCGCAATTCTGGGCTGCGTAATAAAAACGGAAATATCGGTTGAGAATATTGTTTACGGCGCTTTTTCGGGATTGGCAAGCACAGGAATGCATCAGGTATTCAAACAATTCTTAAATGACAAAAATGACAAGACAAAATAAAGGGGGGATTGATATGAAAATATTGCTTATAGCGGGACATGGAGCAGGTGATACCGGAGCTGTCGGAGGCGGTTTTCATGAGGCGGATCTGACGCGTGAAACCGTTACGAAGATAAGCGCCGAACTGAAAAAAAGCGCAGATGTTACCGTTTTTGATTTTTCAAAGAATATGTATCAATACTTAAAAGGCGGCGGAAAGTTTGATTTTTCGGGATACGATTATGTGCTGGAGGTGCATTTTAATGCAGGCGCCAAAAAAGAGCAGGACGGGAAAACAACCGGTGTCGAAATATTGGTTCATACCGATGAGTCGGGTGTTTCGGTAGAGGAAAAGATACTTGAGAAAATTTCCGCGCTCGGGTTAAAGTCACGCGGTATAAAAAGGCGCAAGGATTTACGGAATATGAATGTGATACACAAAAAAGGCATATCCTATGCGCTTTTGGAGGTCTGCTTTATCGATGATCCCGATGATATGGCGGTATTTTCGGAAAAGTCCGGCTTGATTGCAAAAGCCGCGGCGGACGGAATAAAGGAGGGATTTGGCATGAGTGAAAAAGAGTTGGAATCTGTGAATGATATTGTGTGGGAGCTGGAACACAGAGGGATTCTCACAAATAAAGAGCTATGGCTTAAAAAGCTCTCTGAAGATGAAAATTCGTACTGGCTGGCAAGAAAATGTGTAAACTACATAATCAATAACTAATTGAAGAGGCTGTTTAAAAAGTCAATTGATTTTTTAAACAGCCTTATTTTAGTTATTAAGGTTTTATCTTATTGTGCCGATATATTTGGTATCGATCGGCTTAAAGCCTATCTTGAATGCGGGTGAATCGGGCAGAAGAGTGAAGTCGTGATTATTCAAATCGGCAAAGAGCGGATCTGCGATAACCGTCCCGTCCTCAAGACCAAGCTCGGCTTGCGCATTTTTCAGGTTATATTCATGCTCACCTATTGCAATAACCGCCGGATCGGCATTTTTTCTGTCAAATATGAGATTGTCGTGGCATGAGATAAGATGAACCGCACCCGAATCTTCCGCTTCATACCCCACGCGGTACATCGGAGTGCCGTCCGAAACGATGATATTGCGCTCGAAAACCATACCCAAATGCATCTCATTTTTTGAAAGCTTTATGGGCCATTCCTTTGACTGCACAAATATATTGTTTCTTGCTGTATTCATGCAGCCATAATGTTGATGATAGCAATTGCAGGAAAGGTTATAGCAGATGTTGTTTTCTATGGTTATGTAGCTTGAGCCTTCGTCGGTATAGATACCCCAGCCGCCGTAGTGCTTGCTTAAAACATCGTGTATCATATTATTGCGCACAATTGTACCCTGCTGTCTGCCCAAAAGATATATGCCGCCCATGTCGGACAGGAATCCCTGACCGAGGTTATATATATGATTATATTCGATTATATTGTTGTTTGAAACGCTTTCGGCATATCCCCAAATCCAGCCTACAGAGATACCCGTATAGAAAAGATCGTATATTTCGTTATGCGATACCGTATTGCCGAATGAGTGACAGATAAGAATACCGCACGCGGAATAATATCTCCTGCCGATACTTTTTATGACATTGTTGGATATGGTGTTATATCCTGTAAGGCGCAGAGTGTCCTCTTTATCCATGCTTCCGCCGACGGAAATACCGCCTGCTCCGATATCGAAAATATCATTATCGGTTATGCGTATAAAGGAGCAGCCGTCACAAAGGCGGATCGCATGAGTACCCAGACTGTGCAGTGAGCAATGCTCGATTATGCAGTGCTTTGCAAATTCCATCTCAATTGAGCCGTGGGCGTATGAAACAGACTGCGGATCGGACGCATATACGTTTTCCTCGGAGAAAGAGAGGTCGGTAAGTCCGTCGCCGCCTGTGGTTACGGTGCTTTTATAGTCGCCGGTTGTATATGCAAGCTCAAAGCCGCGGATTATCACGTTTTCCACCGGTTTTTCGGGTGTGCCGCGAAGTACGAAAAGATGCTTTGCGACCGGTGCGTATGCCGAAATATTTTCGGGAGTCTGCTCAGGTGTTCTCGGTATATAATAGACCTTTGAGGTTTCGCGGTCGAGATACCATTCGTTTGGATTGGAGAAGGTTTCCGCAACATTTTCTATTTTGTAGTGCATCGCGCTTGCAGGGTAATCAAACGACACACTGAAACGTGACTTGTACGCGCATACGATTTTGCCTGTTTCAGTATCGTAGCTCTCAATCGGTGTATGCTCGTCAATCCAGTAATGATTGTAGCTTATAAAGCAATCGCCGAAGTTTTTGAAATCCTTGATTTTTTCAAGATCCTTTTTGTCTGCGATAAACCATTTGGAATGAGTGTGAAGCTTGGGATTGTTATCCTCAACCTCAACAGGCTCCAAAAGTCCGTCGTGCGGATAATATGTAAAGTCGGCATGTTTGGAGTCTACATAGAAGTCGGTAAACCACAGCTTTCCCTCGGCAACCTCGGGGATGTACACGGAAAAGCACGGCGTGCCGTTGAAGGTATCATGCTTGAAATCTTTGATGCATAAGCCGCCCGAAATCAGTGTTTTTGTGTACGGCTCGATAGTTACATTGTAAACATCGTTCGGGATAACGATCGGCTTTTCGACCGTGTACTCGGAATCAAGTACCTTTATGGTAACAGGCTGCTTTGCACCGAAAAAGCGCATCTGGCGCACCAGCTCGAGCGCGCGTTCTATGGTTTTTACCGGTCCGTCCTTTGCCGCCCCGGTTACGGGAGAAAAGCCTGTTTCTTTATCATTCCCGTTTTTTTGCGATACATATAATGATGTAATATTATATGGTGTTTTCATTTTTTTTAAATCCTTTCTGTTTTTTTAGTTAGGTAATTGTAAAACTAACGTTTTCCAATTAAAATTCTTAGGTAGAAATAAAAAGTTCCGGCTGATTTTAATTTTACGACAGGTTGAAACTTTTTATTTCAGCCAAAAATGACGCACATGTCGTCATTTTTGATTATAAATCAGGGGTTGGCACCCCCGATACCTCCCATAAGAATTGTAAGTAATTGTAAAATTAACATTTTACAATTACCTAGTTTTTTTAGTGCAATTTTAGCATTTTCAGGAAAGCTTGTCAATGTATTTTTAAGTTATTTTCTGTATTATTTTACGGTATCAAAAAGCGAAACCTGATCCGCCTCTGCCAAGTCGTCAAGACAGTGATTTTGCTGCAAAAGCTCGATAATAGACTTTGTTGCACCGGTGCGCTGACGTAAATCCTCGACTGTGCGGAATTTGCCGTTTGCGCGCGCGTCGGTTATACTCTTTGCCGCGTTTGCGCCAAGTCCCGGAAGAGCGTTTAAGGGAGGGAGTATTCCCTCGGGTACATCTAAAAAGTTTATCGCATCGGAGCGGTACAGATCCACCGGCAGAAAGTTTATTCCGCGCGCGTACATTTCTATGCAAATTTCAAGAATCGGTATGAGATTTTCCTCTTTCGGAGTGATCTGACCGTTTTTCTTTTTTGTCAAAAGATCTGCCATTGCCTGCTTTGCAGTATCGCGCCCCATTGCCATCAATGAAGAGTCAAAATCATCGGCACGCACCGAATAATATGCGATATAGAAGGCTTTTGGGTAGTGAACCTTATAGTATGCGACACGAAACGCCATGGTAACATATGCGACCGCGTGCGCTTTCGGGAACATATACTTGATTTTTTTACAGGAGTCTATGTACCAATCGGGGACATTCGCGGCACGCATTGCCTCCTCGTCCTCGGGTTTTAGTCCTTTACCTTTTCTGACGCTTTCCATTATCTTAAAGGAATGTCCTGCCTCAACACCCATCGAGATGAGGTAGATCATAATATCGTCACGGGCGCATATCGAGTGCGAAAGGTCGGTTATGCCTTGCTGGATAAGAGTTTGCGCATTGTTGAGCCAAACGTCCGTACCGTGAGAAAGACCGGAAATTCTCACCAATTCCGAAAAGGTGGTTGGTTTTGTATCATCAAGCATCTGGCGCACAAATTTTGTGCCGAACTCGGGGATTCCGTATGTGCCGAGATTTGTGCCGATATCGCTGTCGAGCTTTAGCGCTGTATTTGACGTAAAGATGCTCATCGTGTCCTTATCGCCCAAGGGGATTGTCTGCGGATCAAGACCTGTCAGATCCTGGAGCATTCTTATAACGGTCGGATCGTCGTGACCGAGTTCATCAAGCTTTAATAGGTTCTGGTCGATTGAGTGATAATCGAAATGTGTGGTTATAATGTCGGAATTTACGTCGTCCGCCGGGTGCTGAACCGGGCAGAATTCGTGGATATTGTTTTTGTGCGGTACAACGATGATTCCGCCGGGGTGCTGACCGCTTGTGCGCTTTACTCCGACGCAGCCTGCCGCAAGACGTTTCATTTCGGCATTTCTTATCTTTACTTGTTTTTCTTCCGAGTATTTTTTTACATAACCGAATGCGGTTTTTTCTGCAACGGTACCGATTGTCCCCGCTCTGAAAACGAACCCCTCGCCGAAGAAGGTTTCGGTGTATTTGTGGATAACCGGCTGATATTCGCCGGAGAAGTTCAAGTCAATATCCGGCTCTTTGTCGCCCTTAAAACCCAAAAATGTTTCAAAAGGTATATCGTGACCGTCTTTTTTGTACGGTGTACCGCAGACGGGACAATCCTTATCGGGCAGGTCACAGCCCGACATACCGGTTTCGCTGCCGATAAATTCGACATTTTTGCAATTCGGGCATATGTAGTGCGCGGGGAGTGAATTAACCTCGGTAATGTCGGACAAAAATGCGACAAAGGACGAACCGACCGAACCTCTTGAGCCTACCAGATAACCGTCGCTCAGAGATTTTCTCACCAGCTCCTGTGCGATTTTGTACATAACCGAAAAGCCGTATGTGGTGATTGAGTGCAGCTCCTTGTCGAGCCGTTCCTTTACCAGTGTCGGTAGAGGATCGCCGTAAATTGACTGCGCTTTTTTCATCGAGTCGTTTATAATACCCTCCTGCGCACCCTCAATTTCGGGCGGACATTTCTTTTTCGGAATCGGGCGCACCGCGTCTATCATATCGGCAATTTTGTTGGTGTTTTCAACAACAACCTCATATGCTTTTTCCTCGCCTAAATACTCAAATTCCTTAAGCATTTCCTCGGTTGTGCGAAGATAGAGAGGCGCTTGCTGATCGGCGTCCTTAAACCCTTGATAATGCATAAGTATTTTTCTGAAATTTGCACCCTCGGGATCTAAAAAGTGTACGTCACAGGTTGCGGCAACGGGCTTGTTCATCTTTTCGCCCAGAGCAACAACGCGGCGGTTAAGATCCCTAAGATCCTCGTCGGTATTGATATCGGGGTGCTTTTCGCTGGTTTTCATATATGCGTTGTTGCCTATCGGCTGGATTTCCAGATAATCGTAAAATGATGCGATTTCCTCGATTTTTTCCTCCGACTCTCCCGCAACCATAGCGCGTATCAGTTCTCCCGCCTCGCAGGCAGAGCCGATCAGAAGTCCCTCTCTTTTCTTAATTAATAGGCTTTTGGGTATCTGCGGACGTCTGAAATAGTATTTTAAGTGCGAGTCGGTGACCATCTCGTAGATATGGCGTATTCCGATCTCGTTTTTCGCAAGAAGAATAATGTGGTATCTCGGGTTCTTTTTTGCGGCTTGTGCCAAATCAAAATGCTCATTTAGTCCGTCAAGCTCGGATATACCCTTTTCCTCCAGCTCGTTTAGCATTTTTACGAATATATCGGCGGTCGCTTTAGCATCGTCCACAGCGCGGTGATGGTTTTCCAAAAGTACATTCAGATGCTTTGATAAAAAGTCAAGTGTGTGCTTCGGAAGATCGGGATAAAGACACCGCGCAAGCAAAAGAGTATCGAGCCATGTGAGATTAAATTCGATATTGTTTCTTTTGCAGGCGGTTTTTATAAAGCCTACGTCAAATTTTGCGTTGTGGGCGACAAGTACCGAGCCTTCGCAGAATTGCAGAAAATCCCCTAAAATTTCGCCGATTTTCGGTGCATCGGCGACCATGCTGTCGGTGATACCGGTAAGGTCGGTAATCTCGGGTGGGATTTTCTCGCCCGGATTTACAAAGGTTGACCAGGTATCGACAATCTTGCCGTCTGAAACCTTAACGGCACCGATTTCGGTGATGTTGTTTTTTTCGGACGAAAGACCTGTGGTTTCTATATCGAATACGACAAAGCTGTCCGATATTTTCTGACCGTTCGGATCATATACGATTTTTGCGTCGTCATTTATAAGGTAGCCCTCAACTCCGTAGAGAACCTTGATTTTTTCGTTGTTGTCCGACGCTTTCATTGCATCGGGATAGGATTGTACAACACCGTGGTCGGTAAGAGCAATCGCGGTATGCCCCCAGGAAATGGCGCGGTTTATAAGATCCTTTGCGGAGGATACTCCGTCCATCGCCGACATCTGAGTGTGAAGATGCAGCTCTACGCGCTTTTTGGGGGCGTTGTCCATGCGTTTTTTGGGGCCTTTGGTTGTGCCGATTGAGTTTGCCGAAACAATGACTTCTTTTGCGTAGTCGTTATATTGAGCCTTGCCTTTTACGACAACCCACAAGCCCTTTTTTAAGCGATCCTTTAAAAGCGCGCAGGCAGCATCGTGCTTGCCGTCCTTTTTTATAAATACCTGCGCCGAGATTGAGTCGTTATAGTCGGTCAGATCGAACATGAAAAGAGAAAATTGAGCCTGTGTTTTTTTGCTTGTGATTTCCTTATATTCAACATTGAAAATCTCACCGCGAAAGCATACCCATGTGCTGCTGTCGTTTATTGCGGATATAGGAATAAGCTCATCGTGAATGGTTCTTCCCAAAAGCATTTCTTCAGGGTGAGCCTTGCCGAGACTGACGGGCTTTTGCGGAGTATCTGCGCCGGCTTGATTCTCCGGCGGTGTGATATAGAAGGTGTCACGCTCCTCCTCTTTTTCTTCGTTGGGGTATCTAATGTTCATGCCCGTTAAGTGGTACTCCTTTATAACCTTATCCTCAAAATCATCTAAGATGTTATCCTCGATTGTATCGCTTAAAAGAAGCTCTATTCTTCTGTGATTTCTGGAGATTTTTATTTTTTCAATCTCTATTTTTTTATTACCGTCATATTGCGGAAAAACAGTGTTTATATCGGGTTTCATTTTTTCCTCCGTCTTGCTTGCCGCCCATAGCGCTTTAATCGGAAAATATTGGTTTTACAATTATCTGCGGACAGCATAAATATATATCATAACATTTATTATAACACGTTTGAAATTTAAGGTCAAGTGAGAAAAGTTAAGACTTTAAAATATATATCTTTAAAAAGTGCTGTCAAACTTAACAAATGCGGATTGTAATTTGTTATTTATAGACAAAAACGGCGGTAAAGAATGTGTACCAAAAAGTAGAATTGGTGCAGTTTAAAAAAATGGGCGGATATGGTATAATCTTTTTGTAAAGTAAATTAAGATTGGTGGGAATTTGAGATGAATCTGAAAAAAACAGTGATATTTTTGGCACTTGCCTCACTTATAACACCGAGTGCGCAGGCAATTGAAAGCGTAAGTGAAAAAGCTATCGAGGGACAAAATGCCAAAAATGTGTCGTTTGAAGGCACGCTTTTGCCGAGTACGGTGAAGAATCCGATGAAGAATCAGGTAAGCCTTGAGGTGCTTTATCCGGGTATGAGCGGAGATTCGTTTGCCGGTAATGCGAAAAGCGATGTTATAAAGTATATGGCTCAGACCGCAGCAGATGATGACGGAAAATACAGGTTTGATTTTGTGATGGACGGAAAAAGCGGCAAGTATCCGGTCCGCATTAAGTATATGGGCAGTGAGATTGAAACGTTTAATTACGACTATGTATCGCCCGAGGAATTTGATGAGCTTTTTTCCGGGTTAAACGAGGCTCTGAAAAATAAAGACGCCGCGGCTTTGAAAAAAACGATAGATGAGTTTTGCGAAAAGGGAATTATTACAATAGATAAATATGAAGAGATGAAGCAAAACGGCGAGGATACGGATGCGGTATTTGAATATATGGCAAATCTGGAAAAAATAGAAAACGTAGCCGATCTTAATCAAAGATTTGCCGAGGGTGCCGTAATAAAACGCATAGAGGGACTGGATAACCCCGACGATATATTTAATGATGAGGAAATACGCACGGCGTTATCGATAAAAAAAGAGATTGCCGATATGTATAAAAAGCTTAACGATGAAAAGAAAAAGGCGGTTTACATTAAGGCAAAAGAAAAATACTCCGATGCACAGCAGCTCTCGGAGACTCTTGAAAAAACGGTTATAACCAAGACCTTCGAGGATATTTTGTGGCAGGAGGTTTACGGTGCGATTTATGACAACAACACGCTTTTTAATGTGGATTTTACCGATTATGAAAAATTAAGCACCAAAAAGGCGGAATATGCACTGCAATATTTTGCGGATAACAGCAAAAGAGCGGTTGATGTGAAAAGTGTAAAAGAGCTTTTTGACGAGGCGGTTAAAAAAGGCGAAGCGTATGAGCCGGGCGGCAGTACCGGGGGAAATACAGGCTCGGGAGGAACAAGCTCGGGCGGCTCAAGCAGCTCCGGCGGATCAAAGGGCGGCACAAGCGGCGGAACAAATAAATCAATCACTCCGGCAAATCCGGAGGTTACGAAAGAAATTGACAATACCGTTTTTAAGGCGCCGGAATTTGACGATTTAGACAGTGTCGAATGGGCAAAAGACGCGATTAAAATGCTTGCGGAGCGCAAGATTGTAAACGGAAAAGCAGAAGGAAAGTTTTTCCCGAACGATAACGTAAAAAGAGAAGAATTTGTGAAAATGATTGTTGATATGTTCGAGCTTTACGGTGATTTCTCGACAACGCAGTTTGTGGACGTTGACGATAAGGCATGGTACAGCGATTATGTACTCGCGGCGAGCGAAAACGGTATCATAAAGGGAATATCCGCGTATGAGTTCGGAATCGGCAAAAATATTAAGCGCAAGGATATGGCGGTTGTAATATATAGAGCGTTGGTATCAAAAGGAGTGGAATTTAAAGATAATTCTGCCGGTTTTTCGGATGTTTCTGACGATTACGCAAAAGAGGCAATAGAAAAGCTTACGTCTGTCGGTATAATGAGGGGGATTTCGGAAACCGCATTTGCCCCGGAACGTTCGGCAACACGAGCCGAGGCAGCGATGCTGATGTACAATGTATTGACTTATACGGACAACAAATAAATGAAAGGAAATAGAAATATGATAAACCTGAAAAAGATTATAAGCTGCATTTTGGCGATTGCCGTTATGAGTTCTTTTTCCGTTGTTCTTGCGGACGGTTCGGCGGACGTGTATACGGAAGAGGCGAACATATTAAAGACGCTCGGAATATATTCCGCACAGAAAAACAAAAACGAGGCGATAACTCAAAAAGAGTTCATGCAGATTACGGCAAAAATATTCGGTAAGGATTTTGATAAAAAATATTACACACAGCTCGGAATACTTCCTTTTTCAAACGGGAAATATGACGAGGAGGAATCGGTTCCGTATTATGACGCACTTAGGGCTATGGTTATAATTACCGGATATGATTATTTTGCCAAGACCGGCGGCGGATTCCCGCAGGGGTATTTAAAAATCGCCGATGAATGTAAAATTACCGACGGTGTAAAAATCACCGATGAAAGCGCGATAACACGTGCCGAGGCGATAAAGATAGTTTTTAATACGCTTGATGTTGATATGATGGTAAGAGCAAAGGTGTGGGGTACGGAAAGTACATACGAAGTAAAAGAGGGCGAAAACCTTTTTAAGAGCACCTTTAATATATATGAAGTAAAAGGTATTTTGGAAACCGGCTCGGAGCTTACCATTACCGAAAATAAACCTAAAAAGGGATATGCGGCGATAGATTCGGTCGAGTATGAGACAAGTCTGGACGTATCCGGCTTTATCGGGGAGGAAGTCCGCGCATATTACAGACAGGAAAAAGGCGAAGATATAGGAAAGCTTCTTTATTTAAATGAAACCAAAAGAAACAAAATCATAGAAATCGATACTGACGATATTTTATCATACGAAAACAGAAAATATTCTTACGACGATTCCCAAAAGACGGTCAATGCCGCACTGGAGATTGACTGTAATATAATCTACAACAGGGAACGCGTCAACCCGAAAAGCGGTGTGGCAATTCCGATGATACCGGAAAACGGCAGTCTGCGCCTGATAGATAATGACGGCAACGGAAAGTATGATGTCCTTATTATAAGCGATTATAATTCGTATGTTGCGGAATATGTGAATAATCAGCAGAAGTGTATATCGGTAAAATATGAAAATCGTGCAATAACGTTAGATGATGATGTAAAAATCATATCGGCAGCTGCAGAAGTCCCTTTGGCAAATATAAAGGCAAATGATGTTGTAAATGTGATGCGTGATCTTAAAGGAAATATTTCTTATGTGATTATAACGCAAAACGTCGTAAAAGGAAAAGTGAGAAGTGCATATACCGAGGACTCCTATAAAAAGGTATTGCTTGATGACGGAGGCGAATACAAATTTATAAAGAGCATCGAAAAGGAAGCACAGAAGATAAAAACAGGAGATACGGTTACACTTTATGCGGATATTTCAGGAAGAATCGCAGGGTTTGTGATAAACGGCAATGAAGAAATGAAGCTGGGTTATTTGGTAGATGTGAAAGACGATGACGAAGAAGAACAGATTAATTTTGATATTGTCGATCTCAACTCGGTTGAAAATATGAAAATACCCAGTGCCGAAAAAATCAAGATTGACGATAAGACATATCGTTGGAATGAAGTAAAAGAAAAGCTTCAGCCGGGGAACGGTGAATTTATCGCAAGACTCATACGCTACAGACTGACAGCAGACGGAAACCTCCGCGAAATTGATACATATGCTGACAATAATAATACGTTAAGAGAGAATAGTGATGACGGTCTTATAAGATGCTATAGCTGCCCTGTATTAAATAAAGAGACCGGCGGTCTGCAAGGGTATTATAAGCAGGGAACAAATCAGTTCTTAAAACCGTGGGTTAACTCAAACGGGGTTTTATACAGATGGCAGGAAGCATTTTTTGCGGATATATCCTCTACAATTCTTTATATCCCTACCAACAGAAAAGATTATACAAATTACAGCAAAAAGACTATGGGCGATATAAAGAACGGTGTGCGTATTATTGAGGCGTTCAGAGTGGGTAATTCAAACCTTACGCCGAATATAATTCTTTGGTATGCAGGAGACGGAGTTCAGGCTAACAGCTCCGCCGCTGTTGTAAACAGAACGGATATAATTTCGAGCGGTGCGTGCATCGTTACAAAAATAAACGCTACCGTAAATGAAGAAGATGAAGCGGTATATGAGATGACGCTTTTCGGTGAAAACGGAAAAACGGTGATAAATACGGCATCAAGCGAGCTTTTAGATAGCTGTGTAACAGTTAAAAAAGGTGACATAATAAGATACGGTACAGACGGAAAGAACAGGATTATCGGAATTACGGTGGAGGCATCCATTAAAGATATGAAAGCCGCAAAGGGGTATGAATCGGATCTTTCGGCAACGGTTGAATCAAGATATATTTACGGCACGGCATATGAGCGTTTCGGTGATTTTGTGGCATTGGTTACAAAAGATCCGGCAAGCGGGATTGTTGATGACGATCTGTATAATTTTAAGATTGACACGGCACAAACGATTGTTTATGACGCAGAAAAGGGCATTGCCGAAAAGGGGACAAAAAACGATGTCTATGATTATATAACTGCCGGAGGGAAAGATTATTCAAGAATGTATGTGCGTACAAGTTACGGCGAAGCAAAGGTTATCTTTATAATAAATAACATTTAAGGAGGGAACATAAGTGAAAAATAAACTGATTTTACCTGTTGTGCTTACGGCAATATGTGCCGGAACAAGCGCATTTGCCGGCGAGGCGCTTATTATGAACGAAGAATTTGATAATCTGTCGGCATGGGCGCAGAAAGCATATACGGGAAGTATCGAAAGTGCGGACGGAAAACTCTCGTTTGATACGAAAACATCAAGCGATGAACTTAAAGTTTATAAATATAACGGAACCAATTCACCTACATATTTTCAGACGCCCATAGGGGAAATTTACAAATTTGAAACTCAGATACAGATTTCGGACTTTTTTGAGGGCGGCATTGAAAACGGACACACTGCCAAAATTGATATATATAACCAGGTAACAAAGGCACGATACGAGCTTGCGGTTTATATCGAAAAGGACGGACTGTATGCTTTGGGAAATAACGGTGTGCAAAATATCTGTAAAAAGGAGATAGACAACGAGGCGCACATCTACAGCTTTGAGGTAGGAGAGGGCTTTGCCGAGATTTATATGGACGGTGATTTCATCTATTCATATGATCTTCCGAAGTTAAAAGACGGCAGAGATGATTTGCAGATTACCGCAAAAGGCAGTGCGGAGGACAGCGTAAAATTTGACGTATCGTATGCCAAGCTAAGCAAGGTGGTTGGTGATAAGCTGATCTTTGATGACGTTACGGGCACGGATAATCTGCATTATTTTGATAATATCGAATATAAAGAATATGACGGCTTGTTTTTCGGGAATAATGCGCAGCTTGATCTGATAGATCCGGAAAAAGACGGTTTTATCGTCTATAAAATCCCGGACGGTGCAACGATGACGGGCTTTACCTTTAATATGAGAAAACACCCGAATGCACAGGCAGAGGTATATATAAACACTTCAAAGGACGGAATTAACTGGACGAAGGATTATATCTCAACCGAGTATACATATGCATGGTTTTATGCAAACGGCGGTCACAGATATACAATCACCCCGGGAAAAATTGATCTGTCCAATGCACAGTATGTGAGGATACATATTAAAAAAGGTACGGTATCAACCGGCGGTGTCGCAATCGAAACGTCGCCGTCTTTGATATGTGCCGAGGTTTACTATACAACACCGGCATTTAAAAATATCAAAATAAACGGTGCGGTAGTCGAGGACGGCGCAAAAATTTCGGCAAATGTGAGTGAAATAACAGCTGAATTTACAGCGGATATAGACGCAGAGAGTATCAAAGACGCGGTATTTGTAAAATCGGGGAGCAGCGAGCTTGATACAAAGGTAAGCGCTGACGGAAAAACATTGAAAATTGAGCTGAAAGATGCGTTGGATTACGGCGCGGATATAACTTTTTCGATATTTGACGATCTTTTGTCCAAGTCCGGTTCAAAATATGAAAAGCTCCCGGTAAACTATACATTTTCAACCTACCCGTATGACTTTAACCTTGATAATGTAGACGTTTTTGAGGATGCGGGAAATGTCAGAGTATCGGCAGATGTGGAAAATACTTCGGGTGATAAAAAGACGGTTGAATTTATCGTAATCGGATATAAGGACGGAATTATGACGGGGTTTGACACGACAAGCGTTGCAATTTCGGATAAGCAAAAGACGACCGTAAGCCTTAACTGTGATTTAAAGGACGCAAAAAGCATTGAAGTTATGCTTTGGGACAGTTTAGAGGATATGACGGTTCTTACAGAAAAATTTGTAAAAAACATTATATAAAAATGTTTTAAAAATAAAGGAGGAAATAAAAAATGAAAAAACTACTGGCTACAATTATTGCGGCAGGGGCAATTGCCGCAACGGTGCTTGGAGCGTCAGCAAGCGAAAATGTTGTATATGAGGAAACTTTTAACAACGAGACCACCACGCTTTGGGGGTGGAGCACGGAAAATAACTCGGTTAAAAAGTATACCGGGTATGCGGAGTTTAACACAAGCGGATTGGGTTCTGAGGCGGCGTTATCAAAAGCAAACGGCGTATCAAACGCGCATATTCTCTCAAATACAATTGCCGATCACTACAGAACAAACACCTCAATTAACATGAGAAAAGCCGTAGAGAAGAACATGGCTGACAATGTCTGGGTTTACAAGCAGGAAACCTATAATACAAAGTATAATATGTCATATGCTGTCTGCTATGACAGTATATGGGTGTATGACAGTAACAAAAACTGGGTTAAGGGAATAGACATCACAAACAGCAGTGATGTATTGAGCAATTTTACGGATAATTTTATTGCTCAGGCATCTATTCCTTATGAAATCAGCGTCGAGGTTGAAGGTGCTTCGGCAAAAATCACCGTAGAACATTCAGGAAAGAGCTACATATATTCATGGATTATGCCGGGAACATCGTCGAGCGGACCGGACAAAATGAATAACATAAGAATGAGCTCGAACAGCAAGGGATTTGGCGGATATAACATGGTAAGAATTGATGACGTTAAAATAACCAATATTTTTGATAATGAAGTTATATTTGATGATGTAACTGCTGCGGATTTTTCGGGAAGAACATACGGAAGCAATGTGCAGGCTGAGGATTTTACAAATTATATATGGGCAGATAAACAGTTGAATTTATCACTTAAAGACAGATCTGTAAGCACCGAGGGAACCGAGGCAAATACGATTTATTATACTATTCCCGATGGCGCAATAGTGGATAACTTTTATGCGTTTACGATAACACCGCAGGGGGTTCAGGAAGTGGTCTTTTACGGTGTAAAAAACGGCAATAAAACAAAGCTTACAACATCGTCAAATGTAGTTTACGTTACTCAGTGGGGACGTCACTATTATATGCCATCGGATATTTCGGCAAACGAATATGACGGTATTGCGGTTGAGCTTGGCGGCGCAGGCGGTACGGCAGGTTCGACTCTTGTGTCGATGCAGATAGAATATGAAATACCGCCTGAATTTTATCCTTTAAATGCATCAAAAGAAGAAGTAATTATTGATGATGACTTTAAGGTTCAGAGATGGCATCACGAAGCTGCAAATCTTGTTGAATTCCCGGGTTGGTGCGCAAGCTTTAATTCAAAAAATGCAAGCGATGCAACAATGAAAATTTCAAAAATATGGAGAATGGGAACGGATCAGCAAATTTACTCCGCAACACAGATGCTTATGGGCGTAATAGGCGATAATTATAGGGACTACACAGAGTATAATATACAAAAGCTTATTAAGGAAAACGATGTTGCAAACGGCGGATTCGGTCTTAAGAAAACGATAGTAAACGGAAAGTATGAAATGGCATATGCCGTTTGCTATGACGGTATATATGTAAAGGACAGCACGGGCTGGAAGAAGGTAAAGGATATAGTAAATCCGACAAATCTTTATGAAGATATAAATGATTTCAGTGCATCGGTTGATTATTTTATGACTGTTGAAGTTAAAGGCAAAGAGGCAACTCTTGCGGCAAAATATCAGGATGAAAAGTCCGGAGCATTAAAAACATTTAATTACACATGGGAAATGCCTGCAACCGCTTCATTTAACGATGTAAGAATAGAATCATATGTTAAAGACGCGGCAAACGGCAGAACAATGATTTTTACAAAACAAACAAAGCTTATAAATATACATGCAGATCTGACAATTGCGGACGATGCACAGAAAAAATACGAAGGCGTTATCTACGGCTCGAATGTGCAGCTCTCGGCAATAAGCGGATATTCGCAGAATAAGGTTATCTCGCTTGTAAACTACCCGTCGGGAACTCCGACAACGGATGATCTTGTTGCAGCAGAGCAGAACAACTACGTAATTTACGCAGCACCAGAGGGCGGACATCTGACAGATTTCTATTTCACAAGAAGAATGGCAAACACTGCGCAGGGAGCAATATATATCGATTTGATCAGTGACAGCGGAGAAACAAATCATCATATCCGTCTTGAAGAAAAGACACATTATAAAACAAATGCAGTATATTTGGTTCCGGGACACGTATATTACTACACAGCAACAGATGAACTGAAGCAATTGTTAGCGGGCGGCGAGTACAATAAACTGAAGATTATATTGAGCTTTAACGGCGGCGGGCAGGTTGCAACGGCAAACTCACCGTCACTTATGAGAGCAAGCGTAAGCTATCAGGTACCCGATCCGTATGAGTTGAAAGACGCATACTTTGAATCATTCGATGGTAATGTTACACTTTATGCAGACGTAACAAAAAATCTTTCAAGCGCTCCGAATTTCAGAGTATTTATCGCGTCATATGATGAAAAAGGCGCTTTGGTTGACGCTGCAATGTCTGATGAAATAACTGTTACAACAGGTCTTGTATCAAGCCCGACAATCAAAGACGGCGCAACGCACAAAGCATTCATCTGGCAGACCGATTCGACCGGAAATACAACAATGGTACCGATATTCCCGACTGTAACGGATGGGGAATAATAAAACAGGAGAAAATAATGAGGAAAAGAAAATTTAAGATGCTTTTTGTAACAGTCCTTTCCTTAAGTTTAACAACCGGAGTCGTTGCCCTTGGGGCAGACTCCGACGTTGTTTTAAATGAGGGAGAGAGGATATTTGTTTCAAATGACGGCAACGATAAAGCTTCCGGAACGGAGGCTAAGCCTTTTGCGACGATTGAAAAAGCACAGGCAAGAGCTGCGCTTTATAAAAAGAGGGGCAGAGAAAAGATAACGATATATCTGCGCGGTGGTGAATACGGCGCATTTTCCTTGGGTGCGGATCAGAGCGGAGACGATACAACACAGATAATTTATAAGGCATATCCGGGCGAAGAGGTAAGAATAAATGTCGGAGCGACACTTGAAAATCCGATTGTTGCCGATGATTCGGTAACGGCAAGAATCCCCGAGTCTGCAAGGGCGAGTATCTTGACATACGATCTTTCAGGGATAAATTCGGATTGGTCGCTTAGAGGTATGGAAAACGGCGAGAATATAAAGATGTGCTCCGAGCTTTACTTAGACGGTGAGAGTATGCGTATTGCAAGATGGCCGAACGAGGGATATTTTAGAATAAGCGGAATGGGTACGGTTTCAAACCAAGTTCTGACCTTTTCGGATCCCCAAAAGCCGTCGCTTTGGAAAAATAACTCAAATGCATGGGTTGCGGGGTTTAGGTCGGCAGACTGGGATTTTGTCAGAAAAAGCGTTACCGACATAACCGACAGCTCTCTGAATTTGGGAGACGCTTTTAAGAATACGTCAAGAATTTATTTTTACAATATCCCCGAAGAACTGGATCAGCCGGGAGAATATTATATAGACAAGACAACGAAAAAGCTGTATTTTTATCCGCCGGCGGGCGCAGAAGGCAAAAGATTGGTATTATCTTTGGGGGATAATGCGATTTTAGTTCAGAGATGTCAGAACATAAGCTTTGAGGATTTGATAATCGAGGGCGCAATGGGAAACGGGATATATATTGAGTATTCCGATAACGTCAATGTCAAAAACTGCATCATAAGAGATTGCGGAGTGAGCGGCGTTGTATATTCCGAGAGTAAAAACTCGGTTGCAAGGGATAATCATGTTTATAATGTGGGCGCATGCGGTATGCGTGTTATGCAGTATACATATTTGCAGGAGCTTATCGAGGGAAATGTACTTATAACCAATAACCGTATTCATGATTTCGGCAAAACCACAGGAACATACGCGCCGGGCATTAAAATCGAAGGTGTTTCGAACACCGTTTCTCATAATGAAATATATAATTATCAGCATACCGGGATAATGTTTTCGGGAAATGAGAATATTTTTGAGTATAACGATATACATGACATTTTAACGGCAACAAATGACGCAGGTGCGATATATTGCGGCAGAACGTGGATTTCAAGAGGCAATATTTTAAGGTACAATTATATTCATGACTGCGTATCGAATGTAGGAAAGTCGATTATCGGGATATACTTAGACGATATGATGGCGGACGTTAACTGTTACGGGAATATTATAGACAATGTAAGCTGCGGATTTTTGCTGGGCGGCGGACATGATAATGTTATAACGAATAATATTATCGCAAACACAAAAGGAATTTCGCCGTCTACGGCGTCGATTTCCGCCGACAGCCGCGGGACGGAAAAATGGTATGCCGCAAACTTCGATATGAGCGGAGGGAAGGTGTACCGGAAATATTGCACGTATATAAAGGAATTTATAGACAGGCATTGTCTTACATCAAATGCATGGCTTGCAAAGTATCCGAATCTGCGTGATATTTTGTCAAAGGATTTCAGAGAACCGCAGAATAACACGATAACCAATAACATTATATACAAGCATAATGCTATCTCGATTGCTGATAATGTTGTGAAAAACGGCAAGGTGCAAAATAATAAGGTATTTACGGAGAATCCGGGATTTACCGATCCCGAAAACGGGGATTACAGTTTCAGCGGTGAAATATTGGAAGGATTTTTGCCTATACCGTGTGAACAGATTGGCATAATTGAAGGGTGAATTGTTGATGAGGAAAAAGGTAACATTTTTACTTGCCGCAGGTGTAGTTCTTGGCGGACTGCTTTGTGCCTGCGGTGAGAAAAAAGAGAAGGAAAGTTACATATGGTATTATCCGGGAGAAACTTTTGTTGATTCAAAAGCGGTAAATGATGCCGCAAATGAGATATTTGAAAAAAAGCTGGGCGTGAGCGTGAAGATGTCTCCGATAACGCCAAGATATTATGATAACAAGATGAAGCTTTTGATCAGCTCGGGTGAAGATTACGATATATGCTTTACTTCAAATTGGACAAATAATTTCCAGAATAATGTCTTGAGCGGAGTGTTTTATCCGATAACCGAATTGCTCGAAAAAACGCCGGCTCTGGGCGAAACCATTCCCGACTTTGCGTGGGAAGGTACGAAATATAATTCGGATATTTATGCTGTCCCTAATTATCAGGTGCTTTATGCTCAGAAATCGTTGGTTGTGACAAGCGAAGTGGCTGAAAAATATGGGAGTTATCTGGAAAATATAGAAAATCTGGAGGATCTGGAGCCGTTTTTTGATAAAGTGTATAGCGAGAACGATGTTAAAAAAGGGCTTTCAAATGATCTGGGACATGATTTTTGGCTGAATAACGAGCAAATTGTCGGTGCTGAGATGTTTAGTGTAAAGGTGGGAGACGATAAGGTTTTCTGTTCATATCTTGTGCCGGAATATGAGGACTATATAAATACAATGAGCAGATTCATTAAAAAAGGATATGTAGGACAAGATATGTACAGTAATGTGCAAACGGGCGGCGAGCTTATAAGCGCAACGCTTTATAAGCCGGGAGCTTTGAAGTATGATGAGAACGGAAACCCGATCAGTGTTAAATATATTGTGCTGGGCGAACCGACAATTTCTCAAAAAGCCGGTGTTTCTGCATTGACTGCGATAAGTAAAGACTGTAAGGATCCGCTTACGGCATTAAAGGTTATCGAGCTTGTAAATAAAGATAAAGAGCTCTATAATACAATGTGTTTCGGCATAGAGGGAGTTCATTATAAAAAGGAAACGGAAAACGTGATAACTCTTACCGGTACTCAAAGATATAACTTAAACCGGGATTGGGTTTTCGGAAATCAGTTTAACGCATATTATACCGATGCCGAAAATGTCGGCAGCTGGGAGGAAACCGAAAAAATTAACCGTGAGGCGGCAAGAGGAAAGCTGTATAATTTCAGATTTGACATAGATAAGGTGAAGGCTGAGATAACGATGCTTGAGTCGATCATATCGGAATATAAATATCTGGAAGAAGGCGTTGATGAAATCGGAAATGATTATAATGAGTTCAAAGAAAAACTGATAGATGCCGGGGCGTTACGGGTGCAGGAAGAAATCCGGCGCCAGATTGATGAATTTCAAAGAAAATAAAAAAAGGATGTGATTTTTAAAGATGTCAAAAAAGAGAATATCGGCATTTCTTGCGGCACTGATGATTTTGCCGACGGGTGTAACAAGAGCGGAGGAGGATCTTACAGCACTGAAAATTTATGTAAGTGCGGATAACGGATCGGATAATAACGACGGGAGTGAGAGTGCACCTTTTGCCACGATTGACGCTGCAAGAAAATATTTGCGCAGTGTAAATAAAAGCAACTTGAAAAAAGGGAGAATAGAGGTTATAATAAAAGAGGGAGAATATCTTTTGGATGATAGCATTCTTTTTGAGGATAAAGATTCCGGTACAGAGGATAACCCGATTTATTATAAAGGAGAAAGTCCGGATACGGTAAAGCTTACACACGCACAGAATGTTGATCACAGCAATTTTTCGCTTATTTCCGATGAGGCGATTTTAGAACGTATTCCGGAAGACGCAAGAGATAAGGTATATGAGGTAAATCTTAAAGATTTGGGTATCACCGATTACGGACAGGTTGAGAGAAAGGAATACGGTAAGGGTGTTGCGAAATATTTCGAGCTGTATTTTAACGGAAATCCGCTTTCTTTGTCGAGATACCCGAACGATAAGTTTATGCTTACCGGTCAGGTGGTGTCTTCGGGCGATTCGGGAGTCACCTTTAAATATGAGGGCGACAGATATAAAAACTGGACAAAAGCAGACCAGGCTCTTGTATACGGATTTTGGAGCAACGGCTATGGTGATGATGCGATGTTTATTACCAACATAGATCAATCCAAAGGCGAAATATCAACGAATTCAAGACCGTACTTCGGGATAAAGAGCGACAGAAAATATTATATCTATAACCTTTTGGAGGAAGTCGACAGCCCGGGAGAATATTTTTTAGACAGAAATACAGGTAAACTCTATGTTTATCCGCCGGAAGATATAAATTCTGCCGAAATATGCATATCCACAAACAGAAATTCGTTTATGAGCTTTAAAAACGCTAAATATATTACCGTTGAGAACCTGAATTTTGAAGGCTCCTGCGGAAATGCTATAGGGTTGGAGTACTGCAAATATGTAGATGTGAAATTTTGCAGGATTTTAAATATCGCAGGGACCGCAGTATCGATTGTGGGCGGAAGCGACAGCCATATTTACGGCTGCGAGATCTATAATATCGGCGGCTCGGGCGTTGTTTCCTATGCCGGTGACAGACAAACGCTTGCGCCGGGAAATATCGTTGTCGAGAATTGCCATATTCATAAATTTGCGCAGTATTCAAAGACATACACGCCGGCGGTAAAACTGGACTTTGTCGGCAATACAATAATCAATAACGTAATACATGACTGTCCGCACACGGCTATAATGTTCGGGAATAACGACAATAAGATTTTGTATAATGAAATATACGATGTGTGTCAGGAAACCGACGACTGCGGCGCGATATACGGCGGCAGAACATGGACATCGTACGGAAATGTGATAAGCAACAACTATATTCATGATGTAAGAGGCCCCGGCTCACAGTCGATTGCAGTATACTGTGATGATATGATGTCGGGTATTACGATGGAGAATAATGTGCTCGACTCGGTAACGCAAGCTTTCGGTATCGGCGGCGGACATTACAATACCGTAAATAATAACCTGATTATGAATAAGACAAAATATTCAAAAGCGGCAATGTATTATGATGACAGAGGCTTGGTAGCGTGGTTTGGAGATCCGTACAGAAAAGATCCGGAAAATCATGAGCTGACAAAGAATTTAAAAGCCGTACCGTATCAAAGCGAGCTGTGGAGAGAAAAATATCCGATGCTTGAAAAGAGCCTGGAGGGCGATCCGCTTGAACCTAAGGGCGGTGTTGTTACAAATAATATAGTAAGCAATCATAAACCGTTTGAAATTGCGGATAAGGTTATAGAAAACGGGACAGTGGAGAATAATCATGTAACCGACAGCGAAATATATATTAATAGGGACGCAAGGGGCAAGTATTCGTTCAATGATGCAAACGGCGTTTTTGAAGAGTTCCCCGATTTCAAGGTGCCGGATATAGAAAATGTAGGTCTTTTGGAGGATTGGCCGTTTGATTATCCCGAACAGTTCGTTTACGAGGAAAAAACTGTCGAATATGTAAAAAAAGATGCACCGGATATTGATGTGACCCCGATTTTGGAAAATGTTGATAAATGGGACAGTTCAAATGCAAAAGTTACGAAAAACGGAGATGTTATCGATATTTCGGAAGGCGCAACGGGTTATCTCGGCGAGAAGTTTGAAAACGGAAAGATGAAATTTAAGTTTGCGATGAATGATAAAAGCTCATGGGTAGGATTTATGCTTCATTCGTCCGTTACAAATAAAGCTCCTTGGGTAGATGGCAAAAGCTATTTGATTATTGTCAAGAAAGATTCGTTTGAGCTGCAAAGATGGTATAGCGGTGCACAGCTGATGATCAGAACCTATGAAAACGTAATGTATCCGGGTGATGATGAGTATATAAATATTGAATTTGAGATTGTAAATCTTGAAAACGATATGGGTACAAGCTTGATATTCCGTTATAACGGCATACAGGTGTTTAATTATGTCGATACAAGCGATGAGGCAATTATGGTGCCGGGATATTTTGTGGTTTACAATTCCGGCTCGGAGGGCGCAAAAGCGAGCCTGGGAAAATATGACAGCGATCTGCAGCGTGAGGTTGCCGCAAACCCGTATGGCGAGGGCACAGAAACAAATGATGAGAAAAATGTAAGGGTTAAAGTGAACGGAAAGTTTTTGAACTTTAAAACACAGCCGGTTATAAAAAATAATCGGGTTTATGTGAGCGGTGAAGAATTTTTTGCCGGGTTGGGTGCAAAAACTTTTATGAATACCGAATCGAATACGGTGATAGCGGTATACAATAAAAACAGATTTGCAGCCCAAAAAGGCGCAAATAGCGTGGCGTGGGGCAGCGATATTTTATCGCTTTCGGATTCTGTTGCCGAATATGACGGTGTATTGATGATTCCTTTGGGGGACGTGGCGAAGATTTTGGGCTACAGCGTTTCGTGGGACGCAACGACTACGATGGTAACACTGAAATCCGAATAAGATAAAGGGGATGTTAAAAAGCTCCGGAGCGCAAAAAAAAACTTCGCTCTCGGTTGCCGAAACAAGCGAAGGCTTTAAAAAAAAGAATTGACATTTTAAATAACCACAATAGTATGATGGGAGGACAACATTTTGTATAAACTGATTATAGCGGACGATGAGCCGGTTATTTCAAAGATGCTTGAAAAGGTGTTTGACTGGGCAGGCATGGGCTTTGAGATAGTAAAGACATTTACCGACGGCGAAAGCGTTTTGAAATTTTTGGAAAATAACGATGTAGATGTTGTCCTCTCCGATATACGAATGAATGATGTGTCGGGGATAGATATTGCGAAGTATGTTTATGAGAATAAACCGTCGGTGAAGATGGTTTTGATGAGCGCATACCAGGAGTTTGAGTATGCGAAAAAAGCGATAGAGTATAAGGTGGAAAATTATCTGGTAAAGCCGATAAATCCGGAGGAGTTGCAGGAGGTATTTTATTTCCTGCGTGACCAGCTTGATAAAGATAAAAATATTAATGATGAAAATTCGATAGAGGATCAGCTGGAGTATATGGAGGCAATCCTTAAAAGGCAGTTTTTGACCGACTGCTTTTTCGGGACGATAAAAAATAAAAGAGTTATAGACAATCAGCTTGAATTTTTAAATATAGATATAGACACAGGGGAGAAGGTATGCAAAGAGGTATATATCGTAATCAATGACTATAACAGTCTTATAAAAAAAGATTCGATATATTCGGTGTATGATAATCTGCAAAGAAAGTTTAATTCCAATAATGACAGTGCGGATCTTTATATTGTAAATTTTGTAAGAAATTATATACACGTTCTGGCAGCTTTTCGCGAAATAACCGACGAAAAGACAGGCAACAGGATTTTAAATGACATTTTGGAAGAGAAATTTTTGCAGATAAAAGAAACGATGAGTATAAATCTCAGTGTTGAGCGGATAAGCGAGTTCAACAATTTTTTTGATGTGAGATTTTATAATAAAAATATAGACATGATCTTTAATAACGAACTGTTTATGACATATATAAACGAGTGTAACCGCGAAAAGGCATATATGTATTTCATGAATATAATCGACGGAATTTATATAAATGATATTGAGGGCATAAAAGAATATGTAAATAAATGGTATGACGTTATTTTAATGGACAAGGCGAAGGGCAAAAATTCGATTTTTACCTTTAAGAGTGAAGAATTGCGCAAAGGAATAGAAGAAGCAAAGTCCAGAGCAGATATAAATGCGCAGGTTTCAAAGATGATAGACCGTCTTGTGAGCGGTATAGAAAATCACAACGAAAAATACTATAATGCAATAATATCCGACGCGATTGAGTATATGAGAAAGAATGTACAAAAGCAGATAACCTTGGAGGAAGTGGCAAAGCAGGTGTTTTTGAATCCGGTTTATTTCTCGCGGCTTTTTAAGGAAAAGACAGGGATCAACTTTTTGGAATATCACACAAGACTGAAAATAGAAAAGGCAAAAGCGCTTTTAAAGGAGCATAAATATAAAATATATGAAGTGGGCGAGATGATCGGATACAGCAGCAATCAGCATTTTCGCAAGCTTTTTAAGGAATATACCGGCTTTACGCCTATAGAGTACAGAAACAGCTTGGGGGAGAGAGTCGATGAGTAAAAACAGAGGGTTATTATCTTTTGTGAAAAAGTATAAAGACAGCATTTTCATACGCGAATTTATAATTATATTTGCGATAGTCATGGTGCTTTTGACAGCGATAAACATTATTATGGTTTTCACATATTCCAGGCTTGCCAATGATCAGTTTGAAAACCGAAACCGCATTATATTCGACCAATTGAAAAATACCGGCGAGAATATCATAGACGGGACAGATAAGATTGCGTATTCGTTGATGCTTGATCCGGAGGTTTCGCTTTTTTCCACGGTGGATTGGAGCAGCTTTGACAATAAGTACAGATATGAAAATTCGCAGTCGGTGTTAAAGTACATAAGCAACCATTTGATGATTGACGATTACATAAATAATATAATTGTCTATTCGGCGGTGAACGACGGAACGATAGCGTATAACGAAACGACATATAAGGACTTGGAACGTTTTAAATTGGAAAGCGCGAACAATTCGAGTAAGAAATGTGAATTTTATGAGGATTTTATAGAGTGTTATTATCCGATAAATGAAAGTGCGTTTATAGTTATACGCATGGATCTGGATAAAATAAGCGAAAAACTGAAAAATGAAGAAGCGTCGGACTATGAATTTTATACTGTGGGAAATGACGGGACGGTATATTTTTCAAATATCAGGAAATCGACGGGTACGAGGATTGATACGGCGCTTTTGGAAAAAGAGGGCAATGAAAAGCTTTTGCGTAAATTATCTCAAAAAGAGTTCAGCGGAAAATCCGAGGTGAATTCGTGGCGGTATGTGTATCTTTACCCCGAAATGAGCGGTGTGGGAAAGATTATGAATACGATACTCTTTGTATTTTTTGCGGTATCTGTCGTTATAGCCGCTCTTATCGCTTATATGGTTGCGATAAGAATGTACAAGCCGATTTTAAACATTGTAAATATATTTGAGAATCCGCACGATGATGTTAAAATGAATAATCTGCACAAAAATAAGATGTTCGGAGAATTTGAGCTGATTGCGGATAATATAATCAGCACTTTTTCTACATATGACGATATAAAAGAAGAGCTTGAGGAAAAGATGCGGCAGTTAAACGAGCATCAGATGATGGTGCTGCAATCGCAGATAAGCCCGCACTTTTTGTTTAATACTCTTGAGGTTATAAATTTGAAAGCGATGATGCTAAACGGATTGGATAATGAAGTGTCAGAGATGATTTCGGATCTATCAAAGCTTTTGAGGATCGGTCTTGAATCAAAAGAGCAGTTCTTTACAATCCGTAACGAGCTTGAACACGTAAAGCTTTATATAGGGATTATGAAGCTCAGATATTACGATAAGTTTGATGTGGTGTTTGATGTTGATAATGAGCTTTTGGGGTGTAAGATATGTAAAATAACATTGCAGCCACTGGTGGAAAATGCAATATCATATGGGATAAAGATGATGTCACAAAACGGCACGATAAAAATAAGCGGCAGGAAAGACGGCGATCTTGTGTATATGGAGGTCGCGGATAACGGCGTCGGAATGACGGACGAGCGGCTGGAAGAAATACGAAAAAGGATCAATTCCGAGGAGTTTTTCAGAACGGAGAGTATCGGTCTGCAAAATGTCAACAGAAGAATAAAGCTTTTGTTCGGAGAGGAGTACGGTATTGAAATAGACAGAAATGAAAGCGGTGGAATAACGGTGAGAATGACGATACCGTATATAAAGGGAATGTGAAAAAAAGATGGCTGTAAAATATTTTACAGCCATCTTTTTTCGGGATATTTATTTTAACAGCCCCGATTTTATATTGTAGATTTTACTTTGGTCGATTCAAAATCTTCCTCAATCTCCTTTGAAGGAGTCGGAGTTATAAGAGATACGACGATAATGCATATTGATGAGAAGATGAAAGAGGGGAGCAATTCGTAAATTGCAAAAGCGCCGCCGAGCTGTGAAATCACAAGCTTCCACAAGAATACCATACCTGCACCTCCGACCATTCCGGCTATTGCACCTGCTCTGTTGATTCTCTTCCAGAAGAGGGAGAAGAGCATTAAAGGTCCGAAGGTTGCGCCGAATCCTGCCCATGCAAAGGATACGATCTTAAATATTACACTGTTTTCGTCCAATGCAATAATAATTGCGATAATCGCGATAAGCAAGAGCGTAATTCTCGATATTGTCAGAACCTTTTTGTCACTTGCATTTTTGTTAAATATGCCCTGATATATATTTTTTGCAAATGCCGATGCGGCAATCAAAAGATATGAGTCGGACGAGCTGATTGTTGCGGCAAGTATACCTGCCATTACAAATCCTGCCAAAAGTGCCGGAAGTGAGCTTTTTGCCATGGTTATGAATATATTTTCGGCAGATGAAGATGTGAGGTGTTCTGTCGGGAAGAGCTGTCTGCCTACAATTCCGATAAATACGGCAACGGTAAGCGAAATCAAAACCCATACCATTGCGATTCTTCTCGAACGCTTGAGTTCGTCCTCTCTGCGGATTGCCATAAATCTCAAAAGTACCTGCGGCATACCGAAATATCCGAGTCCCCATGCGAGCATAGAGAAGATCTTTAAAAGTCCGTAGGGTGCAGCGTCGCCGAAAAGAGGTGCGCCTGCCTCGACAATCTGCTTGCCTGTTTCATCAAGAGTAGGAGTGGCAAGACCGAAAAAGTCCAGAAATCCCGGGATTTTTCCGGCATTATCGATTACGGCATTAAATCCGCCGGCACGAACCGTGCATACCGTCACGATTATTGCAAGCGCGATTACCATTACAATACCCTGCATAAAGTCAGACGCACTTTCTGCCAAAAATCCGCCGAGGATAGTATAGAGAAGTACGAATACCGCGCCGACAATCATCATTGAGATATATGATGTGCCGAAGAGCGTCGAGAAAAGCTTTCCGCACGTTACGAAACAACTTGCCGCGTAAACCGTAAAGAATATAAGGATAAAGAGCGCCGAGAGCGTCATAATAACCTTTTTCTTTTCGTGAAAACGGTTCGAGAAAAATTCGGGCAGGGTGATAGCGTTTGTGCGTATACTGTAGCGGCGAAGTCTTTTTGATACTATCAGCCAGTTTAAATATGTACCGATTGCAAGACCGATCGCAGTCCATGCGGCATCGGCAAGTCCGCACCAGTAAGCAACGCCGGGAAGCCCCATAAGAAGCCAGCCGCTCATATCCGATGCCTCTGCGCTCATCGCCGTAACCCACGGGCCGAGTGAACGTCCGCCGAGAAAGTAGTTTTCCGAGCTTTTGTTGGCGGTCTTTGCAAAGACTACGCCGATACCGATTACTATAGCCATATAAATTACCATAGCAATCAGGATTTGAATTGTTTGATTATCCATAAGATAAATCCCCCTTTAAGGTAAAATTATAAAAATTATGCGCACTCTGCATCTTTTTTTAATCCCCATAGCGGACGCGGAGTACGCACAAAATCAGATATTACTATTATACCATAAATCCAAATTTTGTCAATAGTTAATTGTTTCAGATAAAATTCGGCGGAAAAATTGTATATTTTTTAAAATCAGACATTCCAGCTGTTGATATATTCCTCCTGCTCCGGTGTGAGCTTGTCGATTGAACATTCCGAAAATTTCAAAAGGCGTTCTGCCATGTTTCTGTCGATTTCTTCGGGAACGGTGTTTATCATTTTATCAAATTTTCCTTTGTTTGCAGCAATATGCAGAACGCTCATTGCCTGGATTGCAAAGCTCATGTCCATAATCTCGGCAGGGTGACCGTCGCCTGCGGCAAGATTTACCAATCTGCCCTCTGCCAGAACATTAAGTGTGTTGCCGTTAGGAAGAGTGTAGCCCATTATATTGTTGCGCTTTTCTTCTGTATTTATAGAGAGTTTTTCCAACTGTTTTAAGTTGATCTCAACGTTGAAATGACCGGCATTGCACATTATAGCGCCGTTTTTCATGCGGATAAACGCGTCTTTTGTTATTACGTCCTTGCAGCCTGTGACGGTTATGAAGAAATCGCCGAAGGTTGCGGCGTCGTGCATTGTCATGATGTCAAAGCCGTCCATTTTGGCTTCGAGTGCTTTTATCGGATCAACCTCTGTGACGATAACTCTTGCGCCGAGTCCTTTTGCACGCATGGCAACGCCCTTGCCGCACCAGCCGTAGCCTGCGACAACAACGGTTTTGCCGGCAACTATGAGGTTGGTGGTGCGGTTTATGCCGTCCCATACCGATTGACCGGTACCGTAGCGGTTATCGAAGAGATATTTGCATTTTGCGTTATTTACGAGAATCATCGGGAATTTAAGGCTGTCTGCTTTATCCATGGCGATAAGCCTTGTTATACCGGTTGTGGTTTCTTCGCAGCCGCCCAGAACATTGCCGAGATACTGCGGATATTCGTTGTGGATAAGATTTACAAGGTCGCCGCCGTCGTCAACTATGATGTTCGGCTGCGATTCGATTACCTTTGAAAGATGCGCGTGATATTCCTCGCCCGTGCAGTCATGCCATGCAAAGACGTTTAATCCGCCATGGACAAGAGCTGCTGCAACATCATCTTGAGTTGAGAGCGGATTTGAGCCTGTTACATACATTTCGGCACCGCACGCTGCGAGTACACGGCAAAGGTAAGCTGTTTTTGCCTCCAGATGAATCGAGAGTGCAACCTTTAAGCCCGCAAGCGGCTTTGTTTTTGAAAATTCACTTTCGATACTTCTTAAAAGACACATATTGTTTTTAACCCACTGTATCTTTTTTTCTCCGCTTTCCCATAAATTAATATCTCTTATTTCACTCATTTTATCGTATCCTTTCTATTCTCTTTTGACATTCGTAATATATTTTTTCTTTATCAAGAGTCTTGAACTCTTTGTTTTCCATGACAATTTCACCGTTTATGATGACGGTTTGCACCTCAGATCCGTTTGCCGAGTAGCAGAGTGCGGAAATGAAGTTGTTTCTCGGGTAGAACTGCGCAAGATCGGTGTCCAAAAGTGCGATGTCCGCCTTGAACCCTTCCTCTATTTGGCCGATTTTTTCGCCGAGTGCCGTGGCACCGCCGACTGTTGCATAGCGTATCGCGTCGGACGCCGATACCGCCAGCGGATCGTGCAGAAGTCCTTTGTGGATAAGCGAGGCGAAGTTTATGTCCGAGAACATATTTAATGTGTTGTTGCTTGCGGCACTGTCGGTGCCTATTGCGATATTTACACCTGCATTTTTTAGTTTGACAAGCGGAGCAAATCCGTTTGCAAGCTTTAAATTGCTTATCGGGTTTGTCGCAACCGTTACGTTGTTTCGTGCAAGGATTTCTATATCGTTATCCGAAAGCTGTACGCAGTGCGCGGCGATAACCGGCACTTCAAAAAGCCCGATTTTTTCCATAAGCTCGATGGGTGATACTCCGTGCGCTTTTTTTATATCTTCGACTTCTTTTATCGATTCGCTCAAATGAATAGTCATCGGAAGATGGTGCTTTTTTGCCGCGGCAGTTACTATTTTTAAGTATTTAGTATCGCATGAATAAGGTGCGTGCGGCCCTAAGATGACCGAAACCTTTTCGTTTGCCATAGCGCAGGCATTTAAGTTTTCCTCAAGACGTACTCTTCCGCCCTCGTCTGCACCTTCGCCGACAAGACCTCTCGATACCCATGCGCGCATACCCGAGTCAAGCGCCGCTTTTACCGAACCCTCCATGTTGATTGCCATATCGACATAAGAGGTTGTGCCGGTAGCTATCATCTCTAAGTTGCCCAAAAGCGTTCCCCAGTACATATCTTCGGGGGTAAGCTTGTCCTCCAAAGGGAGAATACGCCCAAAAAGCCAGTCGTTAAATTCCAGATCGTCTGCTATATTTCTGAAAATCGACATATAAGCGTGAGTGTGAGCATTGATAAGCCCTGGGATTGCGAGGCGGTTTTTTCCGTCTATGACTTCCTCGGCGGCAAAATCTTCGGGGGCATTATCAACCGATACGATTTTATCGCCCGAGATGTATATGTCACATTCCTTTGTGTAAGGAGTGCCGCCGTCAAAGAGCAGAGCCTGAACCTTTGATATTTTAATATTCATATATTTTCCTCCTGTGATTTTATTTGTGGTATAAATTTTAAGGCAAATTTGCTCCTGCCTTTTAAGTAGAATATACCAAAGAGCGAAAAGGTCAGAGCGCCGATGCAGTTTACGAACAGGTCGGACATTGTGTCGTAAAGACCGATGTCCAGATATCCCGAAACGCTGACCTCATACTCCTCTCCGTCTTTTTTTGCATGTATAACCGTTTTGTCAATATCCTTTATGATGTGCTGACCTTCTCCCAAAGAAGGCTCAACGGTTGAAATCTGCGTAAGGACAGTGTCTTTTTGCATATCGGTGAGAGTGAAATAATCCATTCCGAACTCAAAAAACTCCCAGAGTATACCGACAGTCATTGAAAAGCAAAAAGAAACCAAAACGACAAATATCGGAGACATATTAAAGTGGAAGGACGGGGTGCGGTTTAAAATATCGATCATTGCAAGCCCGATTCCCGCCATGATGAATCCGTTTAGGGTGTGCAGGATTGTGTCCCAGTAGGGAAATTTTAAATAGAATCCCTGAATCTCTCCTAAAATTTCCGCCGAGAAGATGAAAAGAAGAATGATAATCTCCAAAAGCGACGGGAGCTTAATATTCATCTTTTTGTCAAGGAAGGTGGGGATCATAAAGAGTATCAATGTGAGTACACATAAAAATACTCCGTAATAGTCGCCTTTTAAAAATTCCAGCACCATTGCGGCAATAACCAGAAAACGCAGTACAAAATACAGGGCAATTTTTTTCTTCATCGTTTGGCTCCTTAAATGTTTTTTATATGTTTTTATTCCCCAAAGGAAAGTATAACACAAATTTCCCAAAAATGCGAGAGTTTTTTGTAAAAAAATAATATTTTATTATTTTTCGGCAGCTAAAGCAGGGTATATGGGTAAATTTACGAAAATTGCGTTAAAATTTAATGTTACTTTTTTCTATATTACTATTGTACTTTTTGGAAAAATAGGTTATAATATATGTTATAATGGAAGAAAAATGTTTTTTCTTCTTTTTGGCAGTAAAGGAATGAAGAAATTTATGTTTAATATTGTATTGGTGGAGCCGGAGATACCGCAGAACACCGGAAACATTGCAAGAACCTGTGCCGCCACAGGATCACAGCTTCATATAGTAAAGCCGATGGGGTTTGAAATTGACGATAGAAAGCTCAAAAGGGCGGGACTGGATTATTGGCACTTGCTGGGTGTCCGCTATTATGAAAATCTGGCGGAATTTTTTGAAAAGACAAAGGGCGCAAGATATTTTTATTCAACGACAAAAGCAAAAAATACATATGCCGAGGCGAAATTTGAGGACGGAGATTATATATTGTTCGGCAAGGAAACAAAGGGACTCCCTGAGGAGCTTCTCTATGAAAATCCCGATACCTGTATAAGAATCCCGATGATTTCGGAGGCGAGGAGTCTGAACCTGTCCAACTCGGTGGCGATAGTCGTTTATGAGGCGCTCCGGCAGACGGATTTTCAAAATCTAAAGGGTAACGGTGAGCTTACAAAGTTTGCGTGGTAAGGAAAATAAGGAGGATATTATGGCAAAGATAAAAATAATGGTAGATACCTCGGCGGATATGCCGGAGGAATTGGCAAGAGAGAAAAATATAGGTATTATTCGTTTTATAAGTATTTTCGGTGATGAGAGTTATGTTACCGGAACAGAGCTTTCAAATGCGGATTTTTATAAAAAACTTGATGAGTTTGCAGATATACCGAAAACATCGCAGACGCCGTATGCGGATATGTATGATATACTGTTAAAAGAGAGCCGGGAAAATGATACGGTAATCTTTTTTACAATTTCATCAAAGGCAAGCGGACAGTATAATACCGCTAATATGGTGGTTGAGGAGATAAAAGAGTCGGATAATCCAAATGCGGATATAAGAATTGTGGATACGCTGAAGTTTTCGGCATATATCACAAAAGCGGCGCTTTTGGCAGCTGATATGGCAGAGCAAGGTGCATCGGCGGACGCTATTGTTGAGGCGGCACTCGCGGAAATTAAAAAATGGGAGGTATATATTCTCGTTGACAGTCTGAAATATCTGGAGAAGGGCGGAAGAATAACCAAAACGAGTGCTATTGTGGGTGCGCTTTTGGATATAAAACCCGTACTTACGATAAGAAACGGACTGATTGAGCCGATAGAAAAGCTTCGCGGTAAGAAAAAGATATTCAAAAAGCTGATAGAGCTTATTAAGGAAAATCCTGATTTTGACTCGGAGAATCCCGAGTTTATGATAGTGCAGTCAAATACCGATTATGCACAGCAGACGCGTGAAATTTTGAATGAGGAGTTCGGAAAAGAACCGATAATGGAGTTTGAATTCGGACCGGTTGTCGGAACACATATAGGACCGGGGACGCTTGCGGTGCTTTTCAAACTGAAATAACGGAAATTGCATATAAAGCTTGATATAAAGCCGTAAACGGTACGGCGGAAACGGAGGAAAAAGATGAAATACATTGTAGTTTTGGGAGACGGAATGGCAGATTACGCCATAGATGAGTTCGGCGGAAAGACAATACTTGATGTTGCTGATAAGCCGAATATGGATTATATGGCAGAGCATGGCGAACTGGGGTTGATACAGACGGTTCCCGAGGGCTTAAAGCCGGGAAGTGACGTTGCGAATCTTTCGGTTATGGGATATGATACGAAAAAATGCTACACAGGGCGCTCACCTTTGGAGGCGGCGAGCATAGGTGTTGATTTAAAGCCGACAGATGTTACATTTAGAGCTAATCTGGTAACATTATCCGATGAGGAAAATTATGAGGATAAGACAATGCTTGACTATTCGGCGGGAGAAATTTCGACCGAAGAGGCAAAAGAGCTTATTGAGGCGGTTGAAAAAGAGCTGCACACCGATCTGATACATTTTTACGCAGGTGTAAGCTACAGACATCTTTTGGTATGGGACGGCGGCTCGACAAAGGTTAAACTCACGCCGCCGCATGATATATCGGATAAAAAGATAGCAGGACATCTCCCCGAGGGCGAGGGTGCCGATAAGCTTTTGGAAATGATGAAGAAAAGCGAGAAGATATTAAAAAATCACCCGGTAAATCTTGAGAGAATCAAAAACGGCAAGCACCCGGCAACATCAATATGGATTTGGGGCGAGGGTACAAAGCCTGTACTGGAAAAATTTGAAGATTGCTACGGTTTAAAGGGAAGCGTTATTTCGGCGGTTGACCTGATAAAAGGTATTGCTGTTTGTGCCGGAATGAAGTCGATTGACGTTGTCGGCGCAAACGGAAACCATGATACAAACTATGAGGGTAAAGCGGACGCGGCATTTGACGCCTTGACAAAAGACGGCGCCGACTTTATCTACATACATTTGGAGGGACCGGACGAGTGTGGTCACAGAGGTGAGCCGGACAACAAGAAATATGCCGTTGAGATGATTGATAAAAAGATCGTAGGTGAGCTGAAAAAGAGAATGGAGGACGCAAAGATTGACTATAAGATGTTGATTCTTCCCGATCACCCGACTCCGATCCGTTTAAAAACTCATGTATCCGATCCGGTTCCGTATATTATATATGATCCGAAAAATGAAAAAGCTACAAATCTTTCGTATAATGAAAAGAATGCCGCAAAGACGGGAATAAAGAAAAATTCGGGCGTTGAATTGATGAAGCATTTTTTGAATAAATAAAGGAATGAGAATTGTATGAAGTTTAAAAACAGTGTTTTGAAACTTTCGGTTACGCTGCTTATTGCGGCTGCGGCGGTTGTTGGAATATATTTTCTGTTTGACAATGTTATCTGGCTGCTTTTTAAAATAATCGGACTTTTTCTGCCGTTTATCATAGCATACGGAGTTTCGGTTCTGGTAAATCCGCTGGTTAATAAGCTCGAAAAAAAGCTGAAAATTCCGCGTTCGCTATCGACGGTTATCGTTATACTGCTTACCGTCGGAATAATCGGCGCGATTGTGTTTGCGGTCGGCTGGAAGATAGTGGACGAAGTGCAGAGTCTGTATAAACAGCTGCCGCAGCTTGTAAAAAACGTGCAGAGCGTGTGGAACGAGATTTCGGAGAAAACTTCCAATATATATACGAACCTGCCGGCGGACGTACAGACTACGGTTGCGGATTTCGGCGACAATATAATAAAATCGGTTACAGATTTTATTAAGCACAGCTACACTCCGATGGTAAACGGAATAGGAAACTTCGCAAAAGCATTGCCTAAGGTGTTTGTATGGATAATCGTATTTGTGCTGTCGCTGTATTTTATGGTGGCAGATGTAAAAACCATGCGCCGTATTATCGGAAAGTGCTTTTCAAAGAGATTTTTGGTGCATGTACGAAATGTGCAGCGTGAGCTTAAACGCTATCTGGGCGGTTACGTAAAAGCGCAGCTTACGATTATGTGTATAGCGTCTGTTATACTCTTAATCGGACTTACGATTATGGACATTCAGTATGCGCTTTTGATTGCGGTGGGAATCGCCGTATTTGACGCATTGCCGTTTTTCGGGAGCGGCGCGGTTTTGTGGCCGTGGGCGGCGGTATCCTTTATCACGGGAGATGTGCGGCGCGGAATCGGCATGATTATAATGTATTTGGCGGTAATGCTTATGCGCCAGATGATAGAGCCGAAGATTGTGAGCGAGAATATCGGAGTTTACCCGCTGTTTACGCTGATGTCAATGTATGTCGGATATAAGGTCTTTTCAATAGGCGGTATGATTTTAGGGCCTATTATCCTGATTCTTACCGTAAGCCTTTATAAAGCCGGAGCGCTTGACGGACTTATCGGACTTTTAAAAAGGATTTGGGAAAAAATACGCTCAGACTTGACGGAGCTGAAAAACTTTTTAAAGTAGGTGAATGTTTTGGAAAAGAGAGAATTAAGAGGACTTAAATATCTTGTAAAATACCCGAAGGATTTTTGCAAGGATAAAAAATATCCGATGATATTTTTTCTTCACGGCGTGGGTTCATGCGGTGATACCTTTGAAAAGCTTGAGAAAAATCCGTACTTTTTGAATGGGCTTACCGACAGATTTATAACATATGCACCGCTTTGCAATTCGGTTTCGTGGTTTGATTTGTTTGAACATTTAAAAGCTCTGCTGGAATTTGCCGCAAATGAAAAATACGTCGATGACGAACGGATTTACGGCATGGGAGCAAGTATGGGCGTTCCACGGAGAAGATGACGAGGTGGTTTTGTGCAGAGAAAGCGTTAAGATGACCGAGGCGGTTAATAGCTGCGGAGGAACGGCAAAGCTTACAGTATGCCCGGGAGTGGCGCACAATTCATGGGACAGCGTGTATAGCAATGAGAGCGTATTTGATTGGCTTTTGGAAAACAAGAGGAAAATACCTTTAAATTGTGAAAATAAATATGATGAGAAAAATTTTGGATAAGGAGATAAAAGTCTGAATAAAATCGCTCATAGCACAACTTTTTGCTCGGGGCGGTACCATTGTAAAGCTCCGCTCGCTGCAAAGCAGTACTCTGAACGATTTTCTTTCAGACTTAGGGTTTGTGCCTTACGGCACGGAAAGGAATGGTTATAAATATGCAAAAAAAGAAGTTTTATATCACTACGGCGATTGCCTATACATCGGCAAAGCCGCATATAGGAAACACCTATGAGATTATTCTGACAGACGCGATTGCGCGTTTCCGCAGATACATAGGTGATGATGTGTTCTTTCTGACCGGTACCGACGAACACGGACAGAAGATACAGGAAAAGGCTGAGGCGGCGGGTATATCGCCGAAAGAGTATGTGGATAATATCGCAGGACAGATCAAGGATATTGCCGATATGCTGAATGTAAGCTATGATAAATTTATAAGAACAACCGATGATTATCATGTTGCGGCGGTTCAGAAGATATTTAAAAAGCTTTACGATCAGGGCGATATATATAAATCGGAATATGAGGGCTGGTACTGTACACCGTGCGAATCCTTCTGGACCGAAACGCAGCTAAAGGACGGTAAATGCCCCGATTGCGGCAGAGAGGTTCACAAGACAAAGGAAGAAGCATATTTCTTTAAAATGAGCAAATATCAGGACAGGCTCATGAAATATATAGACGAAAACCCGGACTTCATACAGCCCGAGTCGAGAAAAAAAGAAATGGTAAATAACTTCTTAAAACCGGGACTTCAGGATTTGTGCGTTTCAAGAACGAGCTTTTCGTGGGGAATCCCCGTTGATTTTGATCCGAAACACGTAATATATGTATGGATTGATGCTTTGTCAAATTATATAACGGCATTGGGATATGCGCCCGATAATAAAGGCGAGCTTTATCAGAAGTACTGGCCGGCAGATGTGCATATTATAGGAAAGGATATTTTGAGATTCCACACTATCTATTGGCCGATTATGCTTATGGCTCTCGGCGAGCCGCTGCCGAAACAGGTATTCGGTCATCCCTGGATGCTTGTCGGGGAAGAGAAGATGTCGAAGTCGCGAGGAAATGTGATTTATGCGGAGGATTTGGTGCGTCACTTCGGTGTGGACGCGGTAAGATACTATTCGCTGCATGAGATGCCTTTTGCTCAGGACGGTACGATAACGTATGATGTATTTATCAGCAGATACAATTCGGATTTGGCGAATACTTTGGGAAATCTTGTAAATCGTACCGTTGCAATGACGAATAAGTATTTCGGCGGAATTGTTTCAAAGGACGGCAAAGCGGATGATTTGGACAATGACTTGATTGCGGTAATAAAAGGCGCGAAAGAGAATGTTATAAATAAGATGGAAACGTGGCATATTGCCGACAGCATGGACGAAATCTGGAAAATAGTTGACCGCGCAAATAAATATATAGATGAAACGATGCCGTGGGCATTGGCGAAAAATGAAGAGGACAAGCCGAGATTGGCAAGAGTTTTATATAACCTTTTGGAGAGTATAAGAGTTATTGCGTCACTTCTTTCGTCATTCATGCCGGAAACCGCAGAGAAGATAAAAGTGCAGATCGGAGCAGAGGATATAAGCTTTGAGAGCATAGCCGAATTCGGCGGACTTGCCGACGGCACAAAGGTTGGGGAGGCAACACCGCTTTTTGCAAGAATTGATGCGGAGAAAAAGATTGAAGAAATCGAGGCGGAATTTGCAAAGGAAGATAAAATAGAGATTGCGCCGTATAAGGACTATATTGAATTTGAAGATTTTGAAAAGCTTGACATTCGTGTCGGAAAGGTTATTGAGTGTGAAAAGGTTAAAAAGTCTGAAAAGCTTTTGAGATTCACACTTCAGGTCGGCTCGGATACAAGACAAATCCTCTCGGGTATCGCAAAGTACCATACACCGGAGGAGCTGATCGGCAAAAATGTATTGTTTGTCGCAAACTTAAAGCCGAGAAAGATGATGGGACTTGAATCCTGCGGTATGATTCTCTCGGCGGAATTTCATGATCATCTGTGTGTTGCGACCGTGCCGGAGAATATCGAGAGCGGTTCGGAACTGGTATAAATCAAAGTAATAAATTGAAAGGATTGAAAAAATAAAATGAGAATGTCTAATTTGCTGGTACCTACATTAAGAGAGGTGCCCTCCGATGCGGAAATCACAAGCCATAAGCTGATGCTGCGTGCCGGCTATATAAGAAAGCTTGCAGCGGGAATATATTCATATCTGCCGCTTGGATTGAGAACCTTAAAGAAAATCGAAAACATAGTAAGAGAGGAAATGGACAATGCCGGAGCGCAGGAGCTTTTGATGTCCGCACTTTTGCCGGCGGAGGCTTATCAGGCATCGGGAAGATGGGAAGTTTTCGGGCCGAATATGTTTAAGTTAAAGGACAGAAATGACCGTGATTTCTGCTTAGGCCCTACGCACGAGGAGCTTTTTACACAGACCGTTATAAATGAGGTGCGCTCATACAAAGAATACCCGATGACTCTTTATCAGATTCAGAACAAGTACCGTGATGAGGCGCGTCCGAGATTCGGAGTTATGAGAAGCCGTGAGTTTGTAATGAAAGACGCATACAGCTTTGATAAGGACTGGGAAGGACTGGACGTATCGTACAAGAAGATGTATGATGCGTATTGCAGAATATTTACCAGACTCGGACTGGACTTTACGATTGTTGACGCAGACTCGGGTGCGATGGGCGGCAGCGGGTCGCAGGAGTTTATGGTGAAATCGCCGGTCGGCGAGGACGGAATCGCATACTGCGATTGCTGCGGATATGCCGCAAACTATGAAAAAGCGGAATGTGTTCCCGAAGAAAAGGAATTTGACGAGGGCGATTTCGATATGGAAAAGGTACTGACACCCGATGTTCACACAATAAATGATTTGGTTGAATTTTTCGGCACCAAGCCGTATGCTTTTGCAAAGACCATCATTTATAAGGCGGACGATAAGTATATTGCCGCAATGGTACGAGGCGACAGGGAAATCAACGAAGTTAAGCTTAAAAATCTTGTTGGTTGCGTTGATGATTTGGAGCTTGCAGAGCCGTTTATGGTAAGGGAAATCACACACGCAGAAGTGGGATTTGCAGGCCCTGTCGGATTGGATATTGACGTATATGTCGATAAAGAGGTTGCAATGATGAAGAACTTTATCATCGGCGCGAACGAAACCGGCTATCACTATAAAAACTGTAATATCAATAAGGATTTTACACCGACCGTTGTTGCGGATATCCGTGTTATCGAAACGGGAGATAAATGCCCGAAGTGCGGAAAACCCGTAAAGACAGCGCAGGGAATAGAGGTCGGACATATCTTTAAGCTCGGAACAAAATATTCCGATGCTTTGGGACTTACATATACAGATGAAACGGGTGAACCGAAAACGGTTATCATGGGCTGTTACGGTATCGGCGTTACAAGATGTATTGCCGCCGCTGTTGAGCAGGGGCATGATGATAACGGTATCGTTCTTCCGCCGGCAATTGCGCCTTTTCATGCTATTGTTATTCCGGTAAACGACAAAAACGAAGAGCAAATGCAGCTGGCGGAAAAGATCTATGAGGAATTGAAGAAAAAAGGCATTGAGACTCTTTTGGACGACAGAAGTGAGCGTGTCGGTGTTAAATTCAAGGATGCGGATTTGGTCGGAATACCTTTGAAGATCGTTGTAGGTAAAAAATGCGGCGAGGGTATCGTAGAATACAAAAAGAGAACGGATGACTCTGCGGTTGATATGGAGGTTTCGGCTGCGATTGACGCTGCGTGCGAATATATAAAGGCAAATCTGTAAATAATAGTAACATTAAAATTTAAGGCTGGAGATATTAGTGAATAATATAAGAACTTTATCGAACGGAATAAGAGTCGTATCGGAATATATTCCGTATTTGAAATCGGTATCGATAGGAGTATGGGTGAGAAACGGCTCGGTGAACGAAAAAAAGGAAGAGAACGGAATTTCTCACTTTATAGAACATATGCTTTTTAAAGGTACGGCTAAGCGCAGCGCACGTGACATAACGCTTGAAATGGACAGTGTCGGCGGCAGGATAAATGCCTTTACCGCAGCGGAGTATACCTGTTTTTACACAAAAACGCTTGACGCTCATGCGCCGCTTGCGATTGATATATTAAGCGATATGCTCTACGATTCCAAGCTGGACAAAAAGGATATGGATCTTGAGAGAAATGTCATTTTTGAGGAGATTGATATGTGTGCCGATGAGCCGGAGGAGGTCGTGCATGATCTTATTATGCGTGCGGCATACGGCGATACGGCACTCGGTCGGACAATTCTCGGTACAAAGGAGAGTCTTGCGGATATTGACAGCGGTATGATGAGAAAATATCTGCAATCTCACTACACGACCGAGAATACGGTGATTGCGATATCGGGGCATTTTGATGACTCCATATTTGAGCTTTTGGAGGAATATTTCGGAAAGCGTGATATTTCACAGGATAAAGTAGAAGCATTTTCTGCGGACTACCGAAGCGGTAAAATCATAAAGAGCAAGGATTGTGAGCAGGTTCAGCTTGTTGCGGGATTCCGAGGGATTGATATTACCGATGAGCGGATATATTCGCTTTTGGTGTTTAACAATATATTCGGTGAGGGTATGTCGTCAAGACTGTTTCAGAATATCCGCGAGAGCGAGGGACTGGTTTATTCGATATATGCATATCATTCGATGTACCGCGATACGGGAATGTTTAATATTGCAGCGGGAATGAATCCGAAAAACTTTGACAGGGTGACGGAGCTTATCGGAAAAGAAATTAAAAAAGCACAAACAGAAAAGCTCACAGAAGATGAAGTTGCGCGTGCAAAAGAACAGTTAAAGGGTAACTATATCTTAAGCTACGAAAATACCGGCTCTCGTATGCAGAGCGCCGGAAGATCGCTTTTGATGGATAAGCCGATATATTCGCCCGAAGAGGTTTTAAATAAGATTGACGCGGTGGATTGTGCAAGCGTGGGAGAGATTGTCGAAGAAATTTTAAGAAAAGATATGCTCTCTATTGCTGTTGTCGGCGCAGTTTCGGAGGATAAAGAGATAAATATTGACTGTAAGTAAGAAAAAAATTGTAAAAATGCTTGCAATATGGAAAAAAGTGTGATATAATATAAAAAGAGGATAATGAGTTCGGAAAGAGTGGGTTGACAAAACCCACTCTTTCATGTTGTAAAGGGGGTTTTTAAAAAATGTCCAAAACAGAAGATACCGTTTTGATGCTGGCTGATGAGCTGGCGGAAAAATTGAGCTATTCGGTTGTCGATGTTGAGTACAAAAAAGAGGGCGGCGAGAGGATTTTGAGAATTTATATTGATAAAGACGGCGGTGTGGATTTGGAGGATTGCGAAAAGTTCAGCCGTGCGTTTGACGAGATAATAGACGCAGCCGATCCTATTGAGGAGGCGTACAGCATGGAGGTTTCCTCACCGGGGCTGGACAGACAGCTGAAAAAAGAAAGAGAATTTTTACATTATCTGGGAAGAAAAGTGGAGGTTAAGCTTTATAAGCCATTGGAAGGCAAAAAGGAGTTTGACGGAATACTCAAAAAATACGAAAACAAGCTTTGTTATATAGAAACGGAAGGCGAGCTTTTGGAGGTTAATCCGAAGGACGCGGCATTTATAAGATTGTATTTTGAATTTTAAGAAAGGAAGATAGGAAAAATGAGTGAAACAAAGAGAAGAAAGGGTAAACAGGAAGAGGATAAAGCAGGGCAGCTTTTGCAGGCTGTGGAGGATATATGCAAAGAGAAGAATATCGGCAGAGATTTTATCCTCGATGCTTTGGAGGCGGCATTGATGGCGGCGTACAAAAGAAATTTTGCGTCGGCGCAAAATGTTAAGGTCAACTTAAACCGCGTTACGGGAGATATTGCGGTATACGCCGAAAAGACGGTCGTAGAAGAGGTTGATGACGATAATTTCCAGCAGGAAATATCATTGGAGGACGCACACAAAATAAGCGGTATCTATAATGTCGGCGATATTGTTGATATTGAGGTAACACCCAAAAATTTCGGGCGTGTTGCGGCATTGACGGCAAAGCAGGTTGTAACGCAGAAGATAAGAGAGGCAGAGCGTGAGAATATTTACGAAAGCTCGTCGAAGATATTAAACAGCATCGCACCGGGAAGAGTTAAGCACATAGATGATGACGGACGTGTTCTGGTTGATATTACGGTGAACGGCGATAACGGCATTGAGGTTGTTGAGGCGCTGATGCCTTTAAAGGAAATCCCGAAAACCGAACAGCCGCCTAAAGAGCACTATGGTCCGCAGCAGAGAATTACCTGCTATGTGAGCGAGGTAAAAGCGAGCGAGAAGGGTACACAGGTTATAGTTTCAAGAACTCACCCGGGCTTGGTAAGATGTATGTTTGTAAGAGATGTTCCCGAAATCAGCGAGGGAATTGTTGAGATAAAGAGCATTGCAAGAGAAGCAGGCTCAAGAACGAAGATTGCGGTGGATTCTCCCGACGGAAGTATAGATCCGCAGGGCGCTTGTATCGGTAAAAACGGTATAAGAATACAGCAGATATGCGACGAATTAAAGGGCGAAAAGATTGATGTTGTGCGCTGGAGCGAAGATCCTGCCGAATATATCGCAGCGGCTTTGAGCCCGTCAAAGGTAATATCGGTTGACATAGACGAAGAAACAAAGACCGCGGCAGTAAAGGTTCCCGAATATCAGCTGTCGCTTGCAATAGGTAAATCAGGACAAAATGTTCGTCTTGCCGCAAGACTGACAGGCTGGAAGATCGATATAACAGCCGTTAATGAGCAGGAGTAAAAAAATCACAGAAACGGAGATTAAAATGGCGCATATACCTGAGAGAATGTGTATCGTATGCCGTAAAATGTATCCGAAGCATGAGCTTATAAAGTTCGTTTTGGAAGAAAATGCTGTCATTATAGACGGTAATCAGAAAAAATTCGGCAGAGGCGCATATATATGTAAAAATGAAGAATGTATAAAGAAAGCGAAAAAAAAGCACGCCTTATCGGCAAAATTCAAAAGGGCTGTTCCCGATGAGATTTACGATGAAATGCGGGGTGTTCTTGATGGATAAAGTTCTGACGATGATCGGCATGGCAAAACGTGCAGGGAAGATCGTTACGGGCGCTGAAATTTGCGAAACAGCTGTGAGAAAAAGAAAAGCAAAGCTTATCATAATTGCGGGGGATATATCAGAAAACGGCAGAAAAGCAATAACTGATACCTGTAAATATTATAAAGTAAAATATATAGAGTACAGTGATAAGGAAAATCTCGGAAAATTTACGGGTTCGGATTCAAGAAGTGTGATTGCGGTGAATGACAGAGGATTCGCCGAGTCGATCTTGAAAAAGTATGCCGAAATATTTGATAGGAAGGAATGATTTATATATGGCAACGTCAAAAAAAGTACAGGAAGTGGCAAAGGAGCTTAATGTCACAAGTAAAGAAATTATAGAGAAATTGGCAGAAGTGGGAATTGAGGTAAAAAGCTATTCTTCATCATTGGAAGAAGAACATCTGGGCATAATAATGGATATCTTCTCACAAACCTACGGAATTGATTTCTCCGAGGCACAAAAAGAGATGGCTAAAAAAGCGGCGGAAAAAGAAAAGGAAGCGCCGGAGGAAAAAGCGCCTGAGAAGAAAGAAGAGCCGAAAGAGACTAAAAAGGCTGAAAAACAGGAGAAACAGGAGAAGAAGGAAGAAGTCAAAGACGGGACAGCGAAAAAAGAAGAGGTTAAAAAGCCGGAAGTAAAAAAAGAGAAAAAGGCTGAACCCAAAAAAGAAGAAATTAAAAAGGAAGAGCCTAAAAAGAAGGAAACAAAGCCGAAAGAAGAGGTTAAAAAATCCGAACCTCAAAAGGAAAAGGTTCAAAAACCTAAAAAAGAGGAACCCAAAAAGGCAGAACCAAAGCCTGAGCAAAAGAAAAAGCCTGCACCTGCACCCGAACCCAAAAAGAAAAAGAAGGAGCAGAAACCGGTTAAGGTGGAAGAGCCTAAGGCGGAGGATTTTGTTGTTAAAGAAGATAAATCGGTGCGCTATGTAGATACCAGAACATCAACCGTTGAGATAGAAACAATCGAAACGAGAGAACGTCTGGAAAATATGGTTACCGACAGAATGCGCGATATGCGCGGTGGCAGAAACAGCAAGAAGAAAAAGCGCGAAGAATCAAAGATGATTCAAAAAGAGCAGCCCAAAAAGCCCGAGCCGAAAAAAGAAGTGCCGAAGGTTATCGAGATACCCGAAACAATCACAGTCGGAGATTTTGCAAAGGCGATGGGCAAAACTGCCGCAGAGGTGGTTAAAAAGCTCATGATGCTCGGCGTTATGGCAACTGTTACGCAAAATATCGACTTTGATACCGCAACGCTTATAGCCGATGAATTCGGAATTGAGTTAAAGCAAGAGGTTGTTGTCACAAAAGAGGATATGCTCTTTGCCGAAGAAGAGGATAAACCCGAAGATTTGAAACCGCGTCCGCCTGTCGTTGTTGTTATGGGACACGTTGACCACGGTAAAACATCACTTCTGGACGCAATCCGTCACACATCGGTAATATCAACCGAGGCAGGCGGAATTACGCAGCATATCGGTGCGTACGGCGTGCGCCTGAATGACCGTGACATTACATTTTTGGATACTCCGGGACATGAAGCGTTTACGACAATGCGTGCAAGAGGTGCGCAGGTAACGGATATTGCAATATTGGTTGTTGCGGCGGATGACGGTATCATGCCGCAGACTATTGAGGCGATAAACCATGCAAAAGCAGCCGGTGTATCGATTGTTGTTGCCATAAATAAGATCGATAAAGAGGGCGCAAATGTTGACAGAGTAAAGCAGATGCTGGTTGAGCATGATCTCGTACCCGAAGAATGGGGCGGAGATACGGTTTGCGTTGAGGTTTCCGCTAAAAAGCATATAAATATAGACGGACTTTTGGAAATGGTGCTTTTGATTGCCGATATGCTTGAGCTTAAAGCAAATCCGAATAAGCCGGCAAAGGGTACTGTAATTGAGGCGCAGATAGATAAGGGAAGAGGCCCTGTTGCAACCGTATTGGTTCAGGAGGGAACGTTAAAAGTCGGAGATATTGTTATTGCGGGAACGGCTGTCGGACACGTGCGTGCCATGATAAATGATAAGGGCAGACGTGTAAAGACGGCAGGACCGTCAACTCCGGTTGAAATTTTGGGACTTTCCGAGGCACCGTCCGGCGGCGACCATTTCAGAGTAGTAACAGATGAAAAGCTCGCAAGAGATGTTGCCGAGGCAAGAAAGCAGGAACAGAAAGAAACACGCTTTAACTCGACTGTTAAGGTTTCACTGGATAATCTGTTCTCACAGATTGACGAAGGCAACATGAAAGAGTTAAATGTCATTATAAAAGCGGACGTGCAAGGCTCTGTTGAGGCGGTTAAGCAGTCTTTGGAGAAGTTATCCAATGACGAAGTAAGAGTGCGCGCTATTCACGGCGGCGTCGGTGCTGTAAACGAATCCGATGTAATGCTTGCGAATGCGTCAAACGCTATCATAGTAGGCTTTAACGTACGTCCCGACGCCGGTGCGGCAGCGGCTGCCGAGCGCCAGGAGGTCGATATCAGACTCTACAGAGTAATCTATCAGGCGATAGAGGAAATCGAGGCGGCGATGAAAGGTATGCTCGATCCTGAATTTAAAGAGGTTGTTATCGGTCATGCCGAAGTCAGACAGACATTCAAGGTTTCGGGTGTCGGAACTATCGCCGGTGCTTATGTAACAGACGGTAAGATTGCAAGAAATGCGGAGATCCGTTTGGTACGTGACGGTATCGTTGTGCACGAGGGTAAGATTGACAGTCTGAAGAGATTCAAAGACGATGCGAAAGAGGTTTCGGACGGATTTGAATGCGGTATCGGCATAGAGAAGTTCAATGACGTAAAAGAGGGCGACGTTATCGAGTGCTTTATAATGGAAGAAATAAAGAGATAAAGTAAGGGTAAAAAGTAAACCGAACGCAAAAAGGCGGAAATATACAGAATGATTTAGATTCTTAGTTCTTGCCTTTTTGCGTTCCGAACTTTTTTTGCATCAAAAGTAAAATGTAAATTTTAATTGGAAAACGTTGGTTTTACAATTCCTACATCACCTTTATATAAAAAAGGAGGTTACTATGGCAAAGGACAGAATAAATAAAATAAATGAAGAGGTCAGACGTGAACTGTCGGCGATAGTCCGTGAGCTTAAAGATGTCAGAATACCGATGATGACAAGCATTGTTGCGGTACGGGTGACAAACGATCTGAGCTATGCGAAGGTATATGTGAGTGTTATGGGGGATAGTGAAGTGCAAAAAAATGCACTTGCCGGCTTAAAAAGTGCGGCAGGCTTTGTGCGCCGTGAAATAGGACACAGGCTGCAGCTGCGCCATACTCCGGAATTTGTGTTTGAACTGGATCATTCGATTGAGCAGGGAGCACATATTAATAAGATTATTCACGAAATTAATGGAGATCAATAATAATGGAAAAAATCATTGAGAAGATTAAAGATTCTCAAAATATCATAGTTACGGCTCATATAAGCGAGGACGCCGACGCGATCGGCAGCACTTATGCATTTGCGAAAGCTCTGCGGAATATGGGCAAAAATGCGACAGTCCTTTTAAGCGATGAACCGGAGGATAAGCTGAAATTTTTAAAAAGCGAATATATTATTTTCAAAAAAGATATGAAATTTGATGCGGATCTTGTGGTATTTTTGGATTCTGCCGATGAAGGGCGTTTGGGTGATCGGAAAATTTTAAAGGACAAATTTCCGAATGTCGCGATAGATCATCACTATACCAATACGATGTATGCGGATTTGAGCTATGTTGACGGCGACGCGTCGTCAACGGGTGAGCTTGTGTACTTATTTTTGAAAAAAATGGGCGCGAAGATTACAAAGCCGATTGCGGAATGTCTGTATGCGGCAATTTCGGGCGATACAGGCTCATTTAAATATAGCTGCACTTTGCCGAGAACGATGCGCATTGCGGCAGAGCTTATGGAAACAGGGATAGATCATGCCGAAATATCGCGTCATATACATGAACAGGAAAAGATAGAGACAGTGCGGTTAAAAGGGTATCTTATGTCAGAGATAAAGAGCTTTTACGGCGGACGGCTGCGGCTTGTGACGATTGATAAAAAGCTTTTTGACAGATTCGGCGTATCGGAAAAAAATGCCGGAGATGTTGTTAATATTCCGAGAATGGTTGAAGGCACGGAAATTGCGGTATCAATAAGAGAAACGGAAGAAAAGATCAAGCTGAGTTTCAGATCGAACGGTAAGTATAACGTAAGCGAGGTTGCCGCGAATTTCGGCGGCGGCGGACACGTTGCTGCGGCAGGCGCGGCGGTTTTCGGTGCGGATTTAGCCGAGGTGGAAAAAAAGGTTATAGAAGTTGTGGGAGAAATTATAAATGATTGAGTATGACAGGGACGCCATATGCTATAAATATATAACTGATTTTTTGAGGAAAGATATTCCGAGACGTGACGGGATTTTGGGTGAGCTGGAGGATTATGCCGAAAAAAACTCGGTACCTATCGTGCAGCCCGAAACGGCGCAGTTTTTGGACGTTCTGACCTGCATGAAAAAGCCGGAGCGAATCCTTGAAGTGGGTTGTGCGATCGGATATTCGGCGATGCTGATGGCGGAGAATCTGGCTGACGGGGGAAGTATAACCACTCTTGAATGGGACGCCGATATGGCGGAAATTGCGCGCAAGAACATAGAACGTGCGGGACTGTCGGATAGGATAAATGTTATAAAAGCAGATGCGAAGGAGCTTTTGCCGACTCTTAGCGGTGAGTATGACATGATTTTTTTGGACGGCCCGAAAGCGCATTATATTCATATGCTGAACGATTGTGTGCGGCTTTTAAAAAAGGGCGGCATACTTGTTGCCGATAACGTACTCTACAAGGGAATGACGGTCGATCCGGAGCACGTTGTTAGAAGAAAGATAACGATAGTAAAAAGATTAAGGCACTTTATAGGCGCGCAGATGCAGCACCTCGAGCTTAAGGCGGCGGTTCTGCCTTTAGGCGACGGTGTCACTGTGGCGGTAAAAAAGTAATTGCTTGAAAGGAAGTTATATATGAAAAAACCTGAGCTGCTTGCACCGGGCGGAAGTCTTGAAAAGCTCAAAACAGCGATAATGTACGGTGCGGACGCGGTTTATATAGGCGGAGAGGCCTTTAGCCTGAGAGTTGCTGCGGAAAATTTTTCACTTGATGATATTAAAGAGGGAATACAATTTGCGCATGAGCGCGGGAAAAAGGTTTATCTTACGGCAAATATTCTGCCGCACAATAAAGATATTGACGAATTCCGAAAATATATAGAAGAAATCCGTCCGCTGGGAGTTGACGCGGTTTTGATTGCGGATTTGGGAATGTTTGACATGATGAGAGAATATGCACCCGAAATCCCGGTGCATATAAGCACGCAGGCGAATAACGTAAATTACAGGAGCGCTTGTATGTGGTATAAATTGGGCGCAAAGCGAGTTGTGCTGGCGCGCGAAATGTCCTTTGACGAGATTGCCGAAATAAGACGGAGAACGCCGGAGGATTTAGAGCTTGAGGCGTTTGTGCACGGTGCGATGTGCGTATCCTATTCGGGGAGATGTCTGCTTTCAAATTATATGACGCAGCGTGACGCAAATCAAGGCGCTTGCTCGCACCCTTGCCGCTGGAATTATTCGCTTGTGGAGCAGACGCGCCCGGGCGAATATATGGACGTTTTTGAGAACGAGCGCGGAACATTTATCTTTAATTCAAAGGATTTGTGCATGATCCGCTATATACCCGAACTGGTAAAAAGCGGGATTTCGTCCTTTAAGATAGAGGGAAGAGTCAAGACCTCATATTATACTGCGACGATTATAAAGGCATACAGAGAGGAAATTGACCGCTATTTTGCCGATCCCGAACACTATGAATTTGACGAAAAACAGTATATAGAGCTTTGCAAGGTGAGTCACAGACCGTATTCAACAGGCTTTTACCTCGGAAAACCTACCGCGAATGAGCAGGTATATACCGACAGCTCATATATAAGGGATTATGACTTGATCGGCATGGTGGAAGAATATGATCCCGAAACGAAAATTGCAAAAATTTCACAAAGAAACAGATTTTTTAAGGGTGACGAGATAGAGATTTTATCGCCCGAAAGACCGTTTTTTGCGCAAACGGTGGATTTTATGAAAAACGATAAGCAAGAGGATATTGACGTGGCAAATCACGCGGAAATGACAGTATATATAAAGCTTGCCGAAGATGTATTGCCTGGTGCGATGCTGAGAAAAAAACGGTAAAAGCTTTTTCTGAAATTATTTTGAATATATTTAAAAAGAATGCACATAATAATTTCAGAAGGAGGGATTACAATGAATTGTCACGATATTAATAAGTCAATAAAATGCACAGTACAGCAGTGCAAGCATCACTGCAGTGAAAAGGATTTCTGCTCGCTTGACTGCATCACAGTAGGAACTCACGAGATGAATCCGACAAAGTCTGAATGTACAGACTGCAAGTCATTTGAATTGGGAGTATAAGTCAAAAGTTTGTTATAAAATACTCGGGGATTTCAGGGTTCCCCGAGTATTTTTTTATGCCGAACGGACAAATTGGTCCGTTCGGCATAAATTATTACAGATAGAAATTATGTGTCCCTATGCGAGTGAAAAACGGTCTGTTTTTGATAATCCATGTATTTGTGGATTTTTCGGGATTACAAAAATAGAGAGAGTTGCCGACATAGCTCTCACCGTTAAGCGCGCGGTCGGCGGCATAGTAGGATTCATTGGACGGCTCGAGATTGATTGCGCCGTCGGCAACGGGGGAGAACTGCACACCATTTTTGCGGTCGAATATTACGCTGTAGATTGTATCGGGGAAATAATCGTCTGCGACTCGGTTTAAAACAACGTTTCCGACCGCGACTTTGCCTTCATAGACTTCACCGCGTGCCTCGGCATGAATAATTTTTGCGAGCCAGTAAAGCTCGTCCTCGTCATATGCAAGATCGACTTTTATGTCCCCTTTGTATATGATTGCGCTCTGATTTTCTTTGTCCCAGTGTACATCGGCGCCCATGTTTTCCGCGACAAAGCGTAAGGGGACATAGGTTCTGTTATTTTTGACGGACACCTTGGTTCCGAGCGTTTTTTTCTCATTGTTTACATATGCCGTACTGCTCTCGGCAAAGAGAACTATGTTTGTTTCATTATCACTTATTTGCGCTTTTTTTTCTTCGGAATCCCAGGAAACATCACAGCCGAGAGCCTCGGCAATAAAGCGGATCGGGACTAATGTATTATTTTCGGAAATGTATGGAGATGAATCCATTGCGATTGTTCTGTCGTTTACCTTTACGGTTATATCGGCATATGCCGCAGTGTGTGTGAGCTGCAAAGCCAAAACGGCAGATATAATATGTTTTGCTGATTTCAAAATTACCACCTCTTTTTATGTTTTGATGAGTTTTATGTCCCTAAAAACATCATCTGTTTCTAAGTATAACATAAAAGAGCAGGTTATTCAAGGAACAATATTTACCACAGAAACGGGGGAGCGCTTTCTTGACATGAATAGAAAAAAGCTCCGGAACAAAAAAAACGAACTCGGAGATGTGAGTTCGTTTTTTTGCAGCAAAAGGACAAGGATTTTTTTAGCTGTAAATACAGAAAGTTATTGTTTTGCCGATTGGAAGTATTTTAAGCACCTGCCCTTTTGCAATCCGTAGCTTTTTTATGTTTATTATACGCCGCTATATGCCGAAAATCCTCCGTCAACCGGAACGACAACACCGTCAACAAAGCCCGACGCATCGTCATTTAAGAGCCAGAGAAGTGTTCCGATAAGCTCTTCGGCCTCTCCGAATCTGTTCATCGGAGTGGCGGCAAGAATCTTCTCGGTTCTCGGGGTTGCCTTGCCGTTTTCATCAAATAACAATGCTTTGTTCTGGTTTGTTACGAAGAATCCCGGAGCGATGGCATTTACTCTTATGCCGACGCGTGAGAAGTGAACGGCAAGCCACTGCGTGAAGTTCGATACTGCCGCTTTTGCACCGCTGTATGCAGGGATTTTGGTTAATGGTGTGAATGCGTTCATTGAGGAGATATTTATGATATTTCCTTTTTTGTTTGCCGCCATATCCTTTGCAAAAACCTGTGTCGGGATTAGTGTCCCCAAAAAGTTTAAGTTGAATACAAATTCGATACCTTTAGGATCAAGATCAAAGAACGTGATGAGATCCTTTTTGTCGCATAAATCTTCGGGATCGAGATATTCCTTTGTCGTTGTGCCTTTGGGGTTGTTTCCGCCGGCACCGTTTATCAAGATATCGCATTTGCCGAAATCTTTTATAATTTCTTCTCTTACGTTTTGCATTACCTCAGTATCCAAAACGTTTGCAGCATATCCTTTTGCGCTGCCGCCGGCGGCTGTGATTTTTTCGGCAACCGCGTCTGCCGCTTCTTTTCTCAAATCAAGTATTGCAACGTTTGCGCCACATTTGCCGATAGCCTCTGCAAACATTCCGCATAAAACGCCGCCGCCGCCCGTTACAACGACCGTCTTGCCTTTTAAATCCAAATCAAATGGTAATTTCATAATATTTTTCCATAGCCTTTCTGCTCACAAAAAGTAATAAAAGCTTTTGCGCCAAACCCCTATCTGTGAGCGGATAGGGGTTAGTGAGGGGTTTTGTGTCCCTTTTTATCTTTTGCACTCTTTTTCGAGAGTTTCCCAGATGCCGTTTATATAAACCGCACCTAAAGCACGGTCGAATAAACCGTAGCCGGGACGTCCCGTTTCACCCCAGATCATACGTCCGTGGTCGGGGCGGATATATCCGTCAAAGCCGTTATCGTAGTACGCTTTTACGATCTTTTCGATATCCAAAGAGCCGTACTTGGACTTGTGTGCTGCCTCTTCAAAGCACTTGTCGCCCGTGATTTTTACGTTTCTTATATGCGCAAAATGTATTCTGTCGGCAAAGGAATTAACCATATCGACAATATCGTTTTTCGGATCAACGCCCAATGAGCCTGAACAGAGAGTCAGACCGTTATACGGACTGTCGTAGAGCTTTAAGAATCTTTCGAGGTTCTCTTTGTTGGTTATGATTCTCGGCAGACCGAAGATGCTCCAGGGAGGATCATCGGGGTGAATTGCCATCTTAACCTTAACTTCTTCCGCAACCTTTATAACGCGATCCAGGAAGTATTTAAGGTTTGCCCACAAATCCTCCTCTGTGATGCTCTGATACTTCTCCAAAAGCGCTTTCATGCCGTCTTTTGTGTAGCTTGCGTCCCAGCCGGGGAGCGATAAATCGCCTGTTAAAGGATTCATGTTCAAAACGGTTTCTTCGTTGTATGCAAGCGCATTTGAGCCGTCGGGCAGAGTGAATGCCAAATCGGAACGAGTCCAGTCAAATACCGGCATGAAATTGTAGCATACGCAGTCAATACCTGCCTTGGCAAGATTTCTGAGCGTTGTGCAGTAGTTTTCTATGTATCTGTCGCGGTCGCCATCGCCTGTTTTTATATCCTCATGGACAGGTACGCTCTCGATTACCGAAAGCTCAAGCCCTGCGGCTTCGACTTCGTTTTTCAGCTCCATTATTCTCTCATAGCTCCATGCCTCGCCTACGGGAATATCGTAGATTGCGGAGACTATACCGGTCACACCCGGGATTTGTCTTATTTTTTCCAAAGTTACGGGATCATTTTTTCCGTACCATCTGAATGTCATTTTCATTCAATAATCATTTCCTTTCCGTTGTTTTTTGCACTTTCGTAAAATTTGAAAAGTGCGGTCATCGAGTTTTTCGCATCTACTATTGTGGGGAATTTCCCACCGTTATAGAAATTATCTATAACGACTGTATGACTGTCGCCCCAATAATCCTTGCCGGGGTGCTTGTCATCATTTTTCGCAATGATTTTTGCGCCGCTTTTATCAACGCGGTATAAGACATCATCGGCATAGCGCAGGAGCGCATTTTCAAATTGGAGTTCGAGCCGCATAGGCAGATTTGAAGAATACCCGTTAGTAGCATAATAACACACATTTACATTTTTTGCAAGAGTAAATATTGCATCTGCCGTATCTTCTACCTCAATTACGTCCTGCAATGTGTTGTTGCTTATGTGTCCCCTGACCGTTTTTATGTCGCCGGCAAGGTATGAGATGAGATCGATTAAATGCACCGCCTGATTGATTAAAACACCGCCGCCCTCGGTATCCCACCTGCCGCGCCATTCGCCGCTTTTATAATATTCGGCATCTCTGTGCCATGTTAAGGCGGCAAAACCGCCGATGAGCTTGCCGAGTGATTTATCCTCATCAATTATTTTTTTGAAAGCCTGTATCGCAATGTTCATACGGTTTTGCAGCATGACGCACACCTTTTTGCCGCGAAGTTCATTCTCGAGTTCGTGGAATTTTTCCAAATTTATTGCAGCGGGTTTTTCGAGTATCACCTCTTTACCTGCCCTTGCCGCCTCAATTGCCATTGAATGATGCAAAAAATGCGGAGTGCAGATATGAACCGATGTGACGGACGGATCGGATAACACTTTAGAAAAATCGTAAAAGGCTTTACAGAAATGTTCGTTTGCGCCTTGATCGGCACGTGATTTATCTATATCGCATATTCCGTAAAGTGTTACGTTATTTGCTTTTTCGATAGCTTGTGCGTGAATCGGACCGATTGCACCGTAGCCGACAACACATGCGTTTTTCATGATTTAGTTAAACCCCTTTGTTTTCAGATTGTTGTAGCTTGTTTCAAGACACTTGAACGGATCACCGTTGTCGCAGGTATCCTGTTCGACGAGAGCAAATTCGGCTTGGCTTTCAAATGATGCTGCGATTATGTCGTCCCAATCGAGATTTCCCTCCATAACTTCGCAGATTGCCGGAGCGTTTGCCTTTACCTTCAGATCCTTAAAGTGAATCATGCTGATTCTGTCGCTGTGTTCTCTTATGAACTTTGCCGGATTTATGCCGGCAACCGCAAGCCAGTAAACATCGAGAATGAATTTGAAATTGCCGTATTCAAGGAAATAATCCATAAGGTATTTGCCGTCTACCTTTTTGAACTCGATTGCATGATTGTGGTAGGCAAATGTTATGCCGGCAGCCGTAAATTTGTCGGAAATTTCGTTCAATTCTTTTACTGCATTCATAGCCTGATGCTTTGTATGTATGCCGTCCCAGTAGGGGATAGCGCCGAGCCCTGCAACATGACAGCCGCAGGTTTTGTGAAACTCAATTGAAAAATCGGTGTTGTTTTTCAGCTCGTCAAAATCTCTGTGCGTGCAGGTGATTACGAGATTGTATTTATCGCAGATTTCTTTGATGTCTTTGGGATCGATCTTGCCGATTGATGAAAGCTGAACCGCTTTGTAGCCGATTTTTGCAACCTTTGCCATGCTTTCTTCAAAATCTTCCTTTGTCTGACAGAAATCTCTTATAGTATATAATTGTGCGCCTATTCTTTTATCCATTTTTATTCTCCTCCTTGATTTTTTCTATTGTGACTATTTGCAAAATTGATTTTTAAACATTTTTTTCTTGCGTTCCGGAGTTTTTTAACATCCCTCTTTTTTAATATGTACCCTCTAAGTTTGCTACTTTTGCTGCCACCTGTGTTTTTCTCTTTGATGTCTTGATTCTTTCCTTTAAAAGGTCATAAAATTCATCGTGCGGGAAGTTCTTGACATCTGCCCAGCCGTTTGTCCATGCCGAATAGTGGATTGCATTTGAGATTGTGAGTCCGTATATACCATCTTCGCCCGGAGCCAAGAGCGGCGTGCCGTTATTTATTGCCGAAACAAAGTTTTTAAGTATGCCGACGTGCTGTTCGCCTGTCTGGAAGATAGGGATTTCGCATTTCCAGCATTCGGGCGCTCCGAATGGCTCTTTATGGGTTTTATTAAATTCTCTTTCCGAAACAACATTTCTGTAGAAAGTCATGGTTTCTTTCCAAGTTACAGGATCTCTTTCGATAACAACCTTACCCATATCCGCGCTTACTTCGAGGCGGTTTGTCCCGGGAGCCTCGCCTGTTGATGTGATATATGTTCCGGTTAATCCGCTATCATACTGCATAAATGCGGTCACATCGTCCTCAACCTCAATATTATAGTATTTGCCGAAAGAAACGTGCGACATGATTTTATCCGGCATACCGAACATCCACTGCCACAGGTCGAGCTGGTGCGGGTTTTGGTTGATAAGCGTTCCGCCGCCCTCATCTGCCCAGGTTGAACGCCATGCGCTGCTGTCGTGATAGCTTTGCGGACGGTACCAGTCGGTTATTATCCAGCTGACTCTCTTTAATCCGCCGAGCTGACCGTCCTGTATCATCTTACGCAGCTTTTGATAGAGCGTGTTCGTTCTTTGATTGTACATGATTCCGAAAAGCTTGTCAGTCTTTTTTGCAGCCTCGATCATCTCCATAACCTGCTTTGTGTAAACGCCTGCCGGTTTTTCTGTAATAACGTGCAGATTTGCTGCAAATGCATCTATTGCAATTGACGGGTGGCTGTAGTGCGGAACAGCGATTATAACCATGTCGATTTTACCGCTTTTGAGCATATCTTTGTAGTCTTTGAAAAATGCAACATCGGGATATTTTTCCTTGCAGAATTTCTCCCTTTCATCTGAAATGTCGCAAAGTCCGCCCAAAACCATTCCGGGCACCTTTCCTTCGGTTACATTTTTTGCGTGTATAGAACCCATGTTTCCCACACCGATTATTCCGAGTCTTATGTCTTTCATTTTATCATATCCTTTCATTTTTAGAGTGTTTTTAATATATTTATCAATGAGTTGTGAGCAAGCGTGAATTTTTCGGGCGTGCTGCCGTCCAATTTTGTCATTTTGTCGTCAAGCTCCAGATTTTCCAAGCCCTTGAATGCGCCGAGGTGCGGTTCAAGGCTCAAAAAGCCCTTGTAGCCGTCCTGTTTCAGCTCGGATAAAACCTCTTTCACATTCCCGATACCGAACCCTGCCGGAACGACATCGCCGTTTTCCAGTGCGTCTTTTATATGCACATATACGACATAATCCTTTAGCATATGAAGAGCGTCAGGATATACCTTTTGTCCGCACTGCACGAAGTTTGCGGGATCAAACACTGCTCTTAAATTCGGTGAGTCGACGCTTTTTAAAATATCTAAGCATCTCGGTGCGATGTCGCCGTAGATCTCTTTTTCGTTTTCGTGCAGAAGGATAATACCGTTTTCCTCTGCAAGCTTTGTCATGGCTTTCATTCTTGCGATTACTTCCTCGCGGTAATCTTCGGGATTTTCGTCCTTGGGAATGAAAAAGCTGAATACTCTTATGTATTTTGTTCCCAGTTCTTTTGCAATGCCGATCATTTTTTTCAGTAGCTCAAGATGTGCGTCAAAATCGTCTTTTATGCCGATTTTGCCTATCGGCGAACCGATAGAGGAAACCTTGATGCCGTATTTTTGCATATTTTCTTTAAGAGCCTTTACATCATCGCAGGTAAGCTCGGATATATTCTTACCGTCAATACCGCGCGGCTCGAAATATTCTATTCCGAGCTTGTTGAGATGCTCGAATTGCTCTGTTATCTTTTCGGAGATTTCGTCCGAAAATCCTGTGAGTGTGAAATTTTCATACATAGCTGTAATTACCTCATTTCTTTTTTTCTTTAAGCACATTATATTACAAAAAGTTAAAACTTTCTATAGAAATATTGACATAAACATTGCATATATTGACTTTTTGTGTTATAATAATTATGGCAGCGTCAGATAAAGTCGTACGGAGGGAAAAGATATGGCGGCAAAGAGTTTTTTTGAAGAATATGGGTGTGCGCTTTCTCATTCAAAGGAGAGTAAAGTAGATCCGGAGCAATATAAACTTCATAATCATTACGGCAGCTATGAAATTTATATGTTTTTGGAGGGCGATGCGGATTTTATAATAGAGGGATCTGTCTACCCGATGGAAAAATATGATATATTTCTCTTGAATCCGAACGAGTTTCATAATGTTTCACATCACAGCAGCGGAGCGTACGAGCGTGTGGTTTTTCAGATAGATAACAAGTTTTTTACGAAAAATGACTGTGACAATTTAAGGCGCATATTCGATGCGAGAAAAATAGGCAGGCAGAATATGATACCTGCTTCGTTTGTTCTGGAAAACAATGTTTTGGAGATAATAGAGCGTATTGAAAAGTATTCAACGGAGGAGGGAGGAGAGATTGCGGTAAAATGCGGCGTTCTGGAGCTTTTATACGTTTTAAATAAGTATAAGCATACCGAGGAGTTTTTATCGAACAATGAAAAGATTACGCCTATTATTATGTATATAAATGAAAATATCACCATGCCCCTGACGGTGGATATGATTGCGGAGAAATTTTTTCTGAATAAATACTATCTTTGCCGTCTTTTTAAAAGGCATACGGGGCTTACGATAAATAAATACATCACATATAAGCGGATAATTCTTGTAAAAAATTTGTGCAATGAGGGTAAGACAATATCGCAGGCGAGCGCCGAGGCGGGATTCGGAAATTACTCGAATTTTTATAAGATGTATGTGAAGGATACCGGCAAAACTCCGAAGGAGGATCTGAAAAATATATAATAATTGTATCGTTTATTCGGAATAAGGAAAGAATACAGGAAAAGGATAGGTTATTATGCAATAATAAGGAAATTGCTCTTTGGGTTTATTTTAGCGAAAATGCGAATTGAATTAAGTTCGTATTTAGCATATAATAGAAGAAGATTCTTGTAGGATCTTAAGCTGACGGATTTCAGAGCTTTTAAAAATTTTTATATGCAGCTGATAAAATCTGCATTAGGTAATTGTAAAATGTTAATTTTACAATTACTTACAATTTTTATGGGAGGTATCGGGGGTGCCAACCCCTGATTTATAATCAAAAATGACGACATGTGCGTCATTTTTGGCTGAAATAAAAAGTTTCAACCTGTCGTAAAATTAAAATCAGCCGGAACTTTTTATTTCTACCCAAGAATTTTAATTGGAAAACATTAGTTTTACAACTACCTAGATAAAATCTGCATATAAAGGAGGGATTTAAATGGGAAAGTTTGACGGAATACTTATCTGTACCGATCTGGATCATACGCTTTTGACTGATGATAAAAGTATTTCAGATGAAAATAAGAGGGCAGTGGAGTATTTTATGTCCGAGGGCGGACTTTTTACTTTCGCAACGGGACGTTCAAAGCCGGGAATCGAATTTTTATTTAACAGGATTACTCCGAACGCACCGATAATTCTTTTTAACGGCGCTGAAATATACGATATAAAAAAAGATGAAGTCTTGTGGGAGACTTTTTTGGACGACGGAGCAAAAAATGTACTGGAGATGGTTGAGCGTAAATATCCTTTTGCCGGTATTGAGGTATGTGCCGAGAATAACATATATGTTTCAAGGGACAATAAGCTGGTGCACAGACAGCTTTCTTTTGAGAAATTAGAGGGAAAATACCGCGATTTCAGGGATATTGACGAACGCCTTAGAAAAACGCTTTTTGTGGGCGATAAGGATAAAATGCCGGAGCTGCGCGAAGGACTGAAAAATTCCGAGTTTTCCAAAAGGTATAATTTCGTAAAGAGCGATCCGTGCTATTATGAGCTGCTCCCGCCCGATGCGTCAAAGGGATATGCGATGAACCGATTGGCGCAGATGCTGGGAGTGGATAAGACTGTAGGTATCGGTGATGACGAGAATGATGTGGCGATGATAAAAGAGGCGAAAATCGGGGTTGCGGTTGCAAATGCGGCACCTATGGTACTGGACGCTGCGGATTTTATTTCGACCGATAATAATTCTCATGCAATTTCAACCGTTATATACGGCATAGATAAAGGAATAATGGAATTTTAATAAGACCGCTTAAAAGCGGCAAAACGGAGGAGATAACTATGACAGATTTTAAAAGGGAATATGAGCGCTGGCTTTCAAGTCCGGCAGTTGATGAAGAAACAAAAAAGGAATTGAGAAGTATTGCGGATAATGAGAAGGAAATAGAAGAACGTTTTTACCGCGATCTTGAATTTGGTACGGCAGGAATGAGAGGAACTTTGGGCGCCGGAACAAATAAGATGAATATATATATGGTAAGAAAAGCAAGCCAGGGTGTTGCGACACATATTGCAAGTCTTGGGGAGGAGGCGTGCAAAAAAGGCGTTTTGATCGGTTATGATACACGTCATTTCTCGCGCAGATTTGCCGAAGAGACAGCTTGTGTTCTTGTTGCAAACGGCATAAATGTATATCTTTTCGATACGGTTCACTCGGTCCCCGAGGTGTCGTTCGGAATAAGAACGCTCGGGTGCAGCGCGGGTGTTATGATTACCGCAAGCCACAACCCGAAAGAGTATAACGGCTATAAGGTTTACGGCGCAGACGGCGGACAGCTGCCTCCGGATGCGGCAGATGTTGTAATTAAAGCAATTGAAAGCTTTGATATTTTTGACGATATAAAAACCTGTACTATGGATGAGGCGGTAGCATCGGGTAAGCTTGAGATTGTAGGAAAAGAGCTCAACGAGCAGTTTTTGGATACAATTGCAAAGCTCCAAGTAAACCCCGATGCGGTTAAAAAGGTTAAGGACAGCTTTAATATAATATATACTCCGTTTCACGGAACGGGCAGCCGTCCGGTTCAGGCGATTTTAAAGAGAATCGGCTTTGATAATCTTTTGGTTGTAAAGGAACAGGATACCGAGGACGGCGACTTCCCGACGGTTAAATCGCCGAACCCGGAGGATAAGGAAGGGTTTACGATTGCGATCGAAATGGCGAAAAAGAACGATGTCGACCTTATAATCGGAACGGATCCGGACTGCGACAGAGTTGGTATTGTCGTACGTGATGCAAACGGCGTGTATCAGACGCTCACAGGCAATCAGACAGGTGCACTGCTTTGCGAATATATACTCGAATCCATGAAGGAGCATAATACATTGCCGAAAAACGGTGTTATTATAAAGACTATCGTTACAACAGAGCTTGCCGCAGCGATTGCAAAGGCGTACGGCATTGAGATAATGAATGTTTTGACGGGATTTAAGTATATCGGCGAGAAGATGACAGAATTTGAAAAGACGGGAAGTCATACTTATATTCTCGGCTTTGAGGAAAGCTACGGTTATTTGGTAGGAACTCACGCGCGCGATAAAGACGGCGTTGTAGCGTCTATGCTTATTGCCGAGATGGCGGCATACTATAAGACAAAGGGAATATCTCTTTATGAGGCATTGCAGAATATCTATAAAAAGTACGGATATTATTTTGAAAAGACGGTATCTTTCATAATGCCGGGAAAAGACGGTATGGAGAAGATGGCGGCACTCTTAAAAGAAGTGCGTGAAAATCCTCCAAAGTCGGTTGACGCAAAGAGCGTTACCGAAATATGGGACTATAAAACTCAGGTTATAACAAACAATTCCGGCACTTGCGGAACAATCGAGGGCTTGCCGAAATCCGACGTTATGAAATTTTATCTGTCGGACGGAAAAACATATTTCATAATACGTCCGTCGGGAACGGAACCGAAAATCAAGTTCTATCTGGCATCACACGCGGACAGTATGGAGAATGCGGAGAAAAATGTTGAAAATGTACTGGCTGATTTGAAAAAGCAGCTGGGATTATAAAAAAGCGGCTTATGCCGCTTTTTTTATATCTCTATTTCCATACCGTCGAATGACGCTAAAATCCCGGATTTCTCGGCAATTGCGGAAAATTCCTCATATAGAACATCATCACCGTTATGAGAAAAGTGGTTTGATACAAAGATTGTTTTCTCATCGGCACAGCCGAGCTTGGTAAGGCGCTCTTTGACCTTTATATTGTCGTTCAGATTCATATGCCCGACATATCTCATTTCGGGATCATTTGCCTGAGTGCAGTCAAGTGATACAAGATCCAGATGAACGGGATTTTTTTCAAAATATTCCCATACTTCATCGCAGAAATAATTGGTGTCATGCGCATATAAGACGCGCTTGCCGCATTTATCCTCAATCAGATAAAAAACAGGGAAGGTGGCAGGACCGTGGATTGCCGCAAGAGCTGTTACCTTGTAGTCGCCGATCTGCTCGGGAGTGTATAAATCACCGATCCATTTTAAATCGACAGCACCTCTCGGATCGTGCGTTACGGCATTAAGTCCGCCGTTTACAAAAAGGATCGCACCGTACAGCCCGTGGATAGTAAGAGGCGGTGTGTCGGGGGAGAGGTGAGCATATCCCGGCATACGCATTGCAATGTCGTTGACATATAAATGATCCTCGTGGGTATGAGTGATGAGGCAGTGCTCTATTTTTGAAAGATCGAGATTATATTTCAGCTTGTGCATATATGTATCGGGACCAAAGTCGATCAGGAGCTTATCATCAATTATTGCCTGGCATCTTGTACGTATGTTGCGTCCGCCGCGGCGTGCTGCTTCTTTACAGACATCACAACTGCAGAAGAGCGCAGGTATACCTTCTGAGGCGGCGGTCCCCAGAAATTTAAATTTCATAGTAAATATTCTCCTTTATTTGATTTATCTGTAGGAAATTTTAAAATGTAAATTTTACAATTATCTATTTATTTTAGCTATATTATCATAATTTTTTTTGATTGTCAATGGATTTTTTTAAATATCCGTTTTTTGACTTGCAATAAAAAAAAATATGTGATATAATTGACAAAAGACAGGATAATGGGACTGAAATTGTTCGGTTTCATGAAGAAGGAGAATTTTTAGTAATGGAGAAAGAATACTATAAGAAGGAGATTCAAAGAGTAGCGGAGCTGACCGAAAAGACAGAGGGGGATTTTCGCTTTGCCGTTGTGGCTGACTCTCATCTTGACAATTCACTGCCCGATACTCTGGAGAATATCAAAGCGGTAGATGAAAAAGTGCATTTTAGGTGTCTGACGCATCTGGGTGATTTTATGAACGGAAATATACCCGAAAACTACACAAGAGAAATATTAAAAGAGCAGATGGAAATGTTTTGCGAATCTGTCGGAACGGGGGAGTTCTATCCGGCAGAGGGGAATCATGACGGATATTGTGATAATGCGGTGCATTTTAGCACTGATATGGCGATAGATGAGATGTGGTATGAATCAACGTCGTATTTGGAGGAATACAAGAACCTTTCGAGAAAGAAAAATAAGCCGTATTTTTATGTGGATTATCCCGATGAAAAGATCAGAATGATTTTTGTCTGCTCTTTTTCGTATACCTTTAAGGACGGAGTTTTCCACAAAATATATGATATCGACAAAGAAGAGCTGGAATGGTTTAAAAATGAGGCGATTACTGTGGAAAAGGATTGGACGGTAATGCTTTTTTCGCACGATGTACCGTTTGAGTCGCTTTCCGATGATGAATCGCCGAATGTGACAAAGGAAAACAGCATAGCGATGCTAAAAGCTTTGGTTGATGCGAAAAATTCGGTAGGATTTGAAATTGCCGCATGGTTTATCGGGCATTTTCACGGCGATATGATAAAGGTGAGAGACGGAATCAATTTTATTCTGGTCGCGTCTGAAACGGCTTATGTACCGCAGCTTTGGGGCATGGTAGGTTCTGGCCGTTATTTCCCCGAGAGGATTTTGGGGACGGTGACGGAGGATCTGTGGGACTCTGCCATCTTAAACAGAAAGGACAAAACGCTTACTCTGATACGCTTTGGGGCAGGAGAAGACAGGAAGGTAAGCTATTAATATATTTTTTGAGGAAAGAGTTTAAAGAAAATGAAAGAATGTTTTTTGAAAGAAGCGGAAAAGACCGCTAATGATATAAAAAAGAATTTAAATGACGGTGATATTTGTTTTGCTATGCTCACCGATTCGCATTTGTCGGACACGGGAGATTGCACAAGAGAAAATATAAGCGCCGTAGATGAAAAAGTCGGCTTTGATTTTTGTGTACATATGGGCGGAATAGTAAACGGAAATAATCCGGAGAAGATTTCGATGCGGCTTTTGAAAGAGGATTTGGGAAAATATGCCAAAAGCATAAAATCGAATAAGATATATGCAATATGCGGAGAACAGGACGGCTACAGAAACGAGTGCTTTATCGGTCAGCTGGCGATGAATATTATGACGGATAAGCTTTGGTATGATGAAAATGAATACCTTAACGGCTATGAGAATGTTTCGAGAGTGAAAGACAAGCCGTATTATTTCGCGGATATACCCGAAAAAAGGGTAAGAATGATATTTTTGTCGGCATATATGACTCAGATAGATGAAGAAGTCGGACTATATGAGAAAACCTGTGTATTTGACGTTGAACAGATTGCATGGCTGCATAAATCGGCTCTTGATTTGGAAGAGGGTTGGACAGTGCTGTTGTTTTCAAATGCCCTGCCGAAGTCGCGCTTTGAGGTGGGACATGATCCGTTTGTATATAACGGTTATTCGACGGAGCAGGTTCTGATGATTGTGCAAATGGCGCAAAAACGCGGTATAAATATTGGCTGTTGGTTTGCGGGACACTATAACTGTGATGCCGAAGCTGTTGTCGGCGGAGTGAATTTTGCGGTTATCGCATCGCAACTGCCGACTTTGCAAACTGCCGTAAAATGTGACGGTGTACGGCTTTTGAAAAACCGTGAAATAGGCACTGTAAATCAGGACGCGTGGGACGCGGTGGTTTTAAAGACAGATGAAAGGCAGATAAACCTGTACCGTTTCGGTGCAGGGGAGGACAGAATAATCAAATACTAAGGAGTGTATATACTTTTGAAAAAAATTACAGTAATCGGTTTGCTTACGGCAATCTGTTTGAGCTTTTGCCCGGCCTTTGCCGAAACGGAAGTGAGCGTGGAATTTAACGGCAGAGAGCTTGAATTTGATCAGCCTGCAATAATTTCCGAAAACAGGACGCTTGTGCCGGTGCGCAAGATTTTTGAGGCGCTGGGAGCAAAACTTAGATGGGACGATAATACCCGAACCGCGTATTCCGAAAAAGGCATAAGGAAAGTGTCGATAACAATAGGCGAAAAATATATTGTGGTTGACGGCGAGCAAAAGGAAATTGATGTGCCGGCAAAAATAATAAATAACAGAACGCTTATTCCGCTGCGGGCAATATCCGACGCGTATGAGTGTGCGGTTGAGTGGGATTCGGTTTTAAAAACTGCTAAGATTTATGATATTGAATTTTATAATGCACCGAAAAGTGACTTTGAGGGAAAGTTTAAATATTTTTCTGATATAAACTTTTCTCAAAGCGGTAATACTGCAAGCTGGAAAAGCGGCGAATGTGTGCTGACCTTTGAGAGAGAGGAAAGCAGCGATGTACAGGTCGATGATGGATATTTGCAGGATTTGGAAAAAGGCTTGAGTGCATTTAAGTCGATGACAGTTGATTATGTAAAAAAGACGACGGGGAAAAATATAGCGGAGATTAAATGCTATAATAAGGGAAAGACAATTTATTATTTATATGCGAATAAAGACGGAACGGCATACAATATGGCGCTTACCGTGCCGGACGGCGCGATTGATGAGGATATATGCAAGCTAATGTATACATTAAATAATTTTAAATGCACATTTTAATAAAAATGTGTTGACTTATGTCGAAATGTGATGTATAATAATAGAAAAAACATAGGGGGTACCTAAAATGGATCAACAAAAAGTAGATATGTATATTATGTCAAATCAGAAGTATTTTCCGGCGGAAAAAATAATGTACTTAAAGGAGAAATTGCTTGCTGCAGATGAAGAAAAGATGTCGATGATTTCGACGATAGAACTGAAGGATCCGACAACGATTCTTTTGGTTTCAATTTTCTTGGGGAGCTTGGGAATCGACAGGTTTATGCTTGGCGATACCGGGATGGGAGTTTTGAAACTTTTGACCTGTGGTTGCTGTGGTGTTTTAACCATAATCGATTGGTTTAGTGTATCAAAGAAAGCAAAAGAAATGAATTTTGATAATTTAATTGCGATTCTTTAAAAGAGAAAGAGAGGCTGTTTAAAATTTTTAAACAGCCTCTCTTTTTTATATATGTTTGTTTTGCTTCTTTTCTTATGTTCCGGAGTTTTCTAACATTCCTTGTTTTTATTTTTCTGCTGTAAGAAGCTCCGAAAGCTTTATTATATCTCCGGCACCGAGAATAAATACCATGTCGCCGTCTTGGACATTGCATTTGAGATAGGCGGCAATTTCTTCAAACGTTTTCATATATAAAGCATCCATGGATTTTTTCAGTTCATTGCACAAGCCTTCCGAGGTTGTTATACCGTCGGGTTTTTCACGCGCAGCGTATATATCTGTCAGAATCAGCTCGTCGGTGCTGTCAAAACAAGTCAGGAAATCATTCCAAAGGCTTTTGGTTCTGGAATAGGTGTGCGGCTGAAAAACACTCCATATTTTGCGGGGGTGAAATTTTTGCGCGGTGGAAAGCGTAGCTTTTATTTCGGTGGGGTGGTGCGCATAGTCCGCAATGATTGCCGCACCGTTTATCTCGCCGAGCTTTTCAAAGCGTCTGTGTGTACCCTTAAATGTTTCAATGCCGCGTGCCGCAGTGTCGGGATCGATGCCGTAAATATCGCACACAGCAATAGTTGCAAGGGCGTTTAAGATATTATGCTCACCTGGCACATTTAAAGCGATATGGCATAATTTGTTGCCGTTTTTCATGACGTCAAATTTTGGGAATCCGGCATGGTAAGAAATACCCGACGCATATATATCATTCGTTGGATCAAGCCCGTAGTATATTATGCTGCAATCTGTATTTTGCAGAGCTTTTTTAATGTTTTTATCGCCGCCCCAGGCAACAACATAGCCGTTGTTGTGTGTAAGGAGCGCGAATTTATGAAAGCTGTTTATGATGTCGTCAATATCTTTAAAGAAGTCGAGATGATCTGCCTCTATGTTGGTAATTACCGCAACATGAGGGAAGAGCTTTAAAAAGCTGTTGGTATACTCACAGGATTCGGTCAGGAAAAAGTCGCTTTTGCCGACTTTCATATTACCGCCTATAATATCAAGTTCTCCGCCGACGCTTACGGTAGGATCTTTTTTTGCATAGATCAATGCGTGAGCAAGCATTGATGTGGTAGTGGTTTTACCGTGAGTGCCCGAAACACCTATGGCATTTTTGTAGCATTTCATAACCGCGCCCAAAAACTCGGCGCGGTCAATTCTGCATATACCGAGCTTTAGCGTTTCCGCCATTTCGGGGTTGTCTTCGTGGACAGCGGCAGTATGTACTACAAGATCCGCACCGTGTACATTTTGCTTGTCATGCCCGATATATACGGTTGCACCGAGTTTTTGGAGCTTGTCGGTGATTTCAGAGGGAGTTCTGTCGGAACCCGATACCGAAAAGCCTTCTTCAAGCATCAGCTCAGCAAGACCGCTCATACTGATTCCGCCGATACCTATAAAATGTATGCGGCTGCCTTTTTTTAATTCGTCTATAGTAAATCTGTTCATATATTTATAATCATTCCTTGTAATAAAGTTGTTCTTGTTACTATTATATACCATTTGGGGGAGAAAATAAAACCCCTTTAGCGAAAAAGTAAATCATAAAAGATTTTTTTGTGCAGTTGTTACAAAGTTTTATGATTTGTGCAATTATTTTTACGGCATATATTGACAAATGGGATTTTTTTGTATATTATAGCAGTATACGACAGTTTTATTTTAGCATTAATTATAAGGTATGTACGAAAATACATAGGAAATACCTTTAAGAAGGGTGGTGAACTAATGAATATCACAGATATAAGAGTGAAGAAGATTCCTTCGGAGGGAAAAATGCGCGCTGTGGTATCTGTAACCTTTGATGATGCGTTTGTTGTGCATGATATAAAGATTATTGAGGGACAGGAAAAATTGTTTACGGCAATGCCGAGCAGAAGAACTCCGGAAAACGAGTTTAAAGATATAGCGCATCCGATTAACAGTGAGATGAGGGAGACTCTTGAAAAGGCAATCATTGCTAAGTATGAGGAACTGGTTGCAGAGGAAGCGTAATCATAAAATGAATGATAATGCGTGAAAAGATTAGGATGCGGCGAATTTATTTGCCGTGTTCTTTCTTTTGTGTAAAAATGCTTGACATTTTTTATGATATATGGTATAATATAAAAGTTGCATGAGTTTGCGGCTGTGGCGGAATTGGCAGACGCGCCAGACTTTGTTTCCACCACCTCGGTGAAAGAATTGATAATTGAAAATGGAAAGTTGAAAGTGAGTAATTAAATGGAAAATATTATTGAAATTAAGAGCTTCGACTTTGCAGTTAGGATTGTCAATTTGTATAAGTATTTAACTGATATCAAGAAAGAATATGTTCTTTCAAAGCAATTACTTCGCAGTGGTACAAGTATTGGTGCAAATGTTGCTGAGGCTGAACAAGCACAAAGCAGACCAGATTTTGTTTCGAAGATGAATATTGCATTAAAAGAAACCTCTGAAACAAAATATTGGATTAAACTTTTAAAAACAACTGACTTTCTTTCTGAGAAAGAAAGCTCTTCACTTTTAGCTAATTGTGTTGAATTGGAAAAATTGTTAGTAAGCATTATTAAATCTTCAAAACAATAATTTTCAATTTTTCATTTTCAACTTTCAATTTAATACATGCGCCTGTGGCGGAATTGGCAGACGCGCCAGACTTTGTTTCCACCACCTCGGTGAATTTATTGTTGATTACGGGTTTCCCGTTTTCATATATGAGGATTAAGCGATATGCTCCTCCTCGGTGTACCTCTGCCGTGTAAAAATCAAGAGGTAAAATTTAATATGCGGCTGTGGCGGAATTGGCAGACGCGCCAGACTTAGGATCTGGTGTCAATGACGTGGGGGTTCAAGTCCCTTCAGCCGCACCACCTTTTAGAACTTGCAGGATTTATTTCTGCAAGTTTTTTACTTTGGCTGATAAATCGACTGACAAATCATACTTCGCCTGTCGGCTCGTATTCTTTGGAAGGGACTCTCGACTGCCAAAACAATTCACCGGATTGTTTTGGCTACGCCTCGTCTTCAGCCGCACCACCATCAAAACACTTATAGGATTTTCCTATAAGTGTTTTGATGTTTAACGATACATTGTTATGCTCCGACGCTTAAAACTTCATTATCCACAATCATATATTTCTTGAGTAACGGTTCTTTCTTCTTGCTGATAAACGGTGACTTTAATCTTAAATCAAGATTTAAGCCTTCGTCCGTTTCCTCAATGACGATTTTGTCGAACATCAGATGTAAGTTTGCGTTGCTGATGTTGTTCTCGGCTATGATGTCATCGAGCAGTTCTATGGAATGTTTGAGAGTAGATTTCCGTTCCTTGATTGTTTTATCAAGATTTTCTATCTCGCTGATTTCCTTTTTAAATTTCTCAATGCCATCTCGCCTCGTCTCAATCATCTTGTCATACATATCGCTATTTTGCTTATCCTCAATTCTTTCCATAAGGATTTTTTGAATTTCAAGTTCTGTTTCGGCAATGCTATTTCTGAGATTTTCAAGCCTTTTCTCTGTTGTAGATTTTCCTGCTGCCCATTTCTTTACATCGCCCTCTACATTCTCCCACAGGTCGTCGAATACCAATCGTATTCCTGTAAGCTCGGCTTGCACTATTTGGTCAAGCGTTTCTTCCCGAATTCTGTGTGATGTGCAGTTGACCTCACTGTACCGATGATATCCGTTGCACACATATTCAACTCTGTCAGGATTGCCTTTTGTTTTTCTGACCTTTGCCACAAACGAACAACCGCAGTCTGAACATTGCAGCAATCCCGAATACTTATGGCAAGGTTTATTCTCGCTTGCGCGAACATTTTTCCTTACTTTTGCATTTAAGAATTCCTGTGTCCGTTCCCACATTTCACGGGGAATAATAGCCGGAACCATATCCTCGTGTCTAAATTGTTCCTCAGCCGGAACATCAATCTGCCTTTTTGTAATTCTGCTTCGTTCATTCTTGTGATTAACAACCGTTCCGCAGTAGAACTCATTTTTCAGAATTCTTTTCACCGAGGAATAATCCCACAAAAATCTGCTTGTAATTTTAGGTTTGTTATATCCTTGTTTTTTTCCTATCAGTTTTAATTGATAATATGCAGGAGATTTCATTCCTTTTTCGTTCAGTATTCTTGCTATTGCTTTCAGACCGTATCCTTCAAGATAAAGCTTGAATATACTTCTTATGATTTCTGCCGCTTCCTCTACAATTTCAACTTCGTTTGTATTTTTATCTTTGAAGTATCCCATAGGTGGAATCATCACAAGACCTTCTTGTTGCTTTTGACGAAATCCGTAAATCACTTTCTTTTGTATATCTCTTGAATAATAGTCATTGAGCAATCCCTTAAAACCTATGAGCAGATCATCCGAATCGTTAAAGCTATCAATATTTTCTGTTACGGATATAACTCTGACTCCGAGAAGTTTTAATTTGTCTATGCAGTCCAAAGTCAATGTTCGGTGTCTGCCGAGTCTTGATAAATCCTTTACAAATACCGCATCAATCTCACCGTTTCTTGCAAGCTCAAACATTCGCTTGATTCCCGGTCTTTCAAAATTCATTCCTGTGTAGTTGTCGTCCATTGCAACATCAACTACTGTATTGTTTCCTTTTTTTATAGCATTGACAACAATCGCTTCTTGGTTTTTCAAAGATTCCAATTCAATGTCCTCGTCCCTCGAAAGACGTCCGTATGCTAATCCTCTCACCTAATATCACCTCCGGATCATTTCCGAAGACAACATTACCACAAATATTTTGATATATCCAGCCGCAATACCTGACCAAAGTTATGCTCCTTCTTTGTGCATATTATCTACTGTGTCAGGGTAGTTTGCCGTCAAATACTCAAAGGTAATTGCCTTCAAAAATTTAATCAAATCTTCTTCTGTTCCCACAAATTGATACGATATATTGTTTATGGGCAATTCCTTTTCTGTTCTCGCCATCTTGCTGCTCCTTTCCTTATAGATTTGGCTTTTGATATATCAATTCTGTAAATACTTCTGATGATGATTTCTATATGATGGTTCGAAAGTTAACTGTTTAAATTTAAGATAATAAGTAAATGCAAAATTGAATACCGGTTAATTTTGATTTCTCATTTTAATCTCTCCTTCCAAAAGAAATATACAAAACTCTTGACGAACAATCCATCTTCGTGTTATACTAATTACAGGATTAAACAATCGTCGATTATCTTGTAAAGATATTTTAGCATATTTGAAACGCTTTGTCAAGCATTTTTATGTTTGTAATTATTCTGTAATTTATGAGGGGTAAGAAAATGAATTTTGAAGTTATATTTGGTCATGGAGAAGAAAAAATCATTACAGAAAAAGGTTCGTATATTGCACCAATTGGAGGAGTGGCTTGCGTTCTTTCCAATGATGCTCCTACACACCTAAAAACAATCTTTCCCGACCTAGATATAGAGAAAGCAAAATCCGAGGCACAAAAAATGCTTGATCGCTGCTTTTCAAGTAAGGATAAGAAAAAAAGAATAGAGGGTTATTTGTTGTGCGATGAGGAATTCAAATTAAGCAAAACAAAATATCCTGTAACAAAAACAATAGAAAATGTCGGTGATGACGGGGAAATCCATTTTGTTGATATGTATTATTTAAGTGATTTTTTTGATTTTCTCCGCTTGGAAATGATGTATGCTCTTACCAATAATACACCCATTGTAAGGTGCGGAAATTGCTCGAAATTCTTTCTTGCCGATAATCCCTCCATGGAATACTGCAATAATGAGGAATGCCGGCAACACGGTGCAAAAAAGCGCTCAAAAGCGGCAAAGCAATCAGACCCGCTTCTTTTGCTGTACGATAAAGTATACCAGGCAACCTATTACAAGCATAAAAAATGTACCGATGAAAAACAGAAAACTGAACTTCATCATAAACTTAAAAAGCTTATGGAATGCCGTCTTAAATACAAAAAAGGCGAAATTTACCCTGATAAATTTCAAACCTTTCTCGAATCTGTTTAAATTAAATTTGGCGTTACATTCTGCATACTGCATTATGTAACGCTTTTTCTTTCACATAAATAGTGTGAGTGGAGTAGGTATCTTACAACACCAAATCAGCACTGCAAGATGCATTTTATAAACTCTCCGCCGGGCTTGACACGGCGATGTAAGCTCGCACGGGGCTAATAGCGCACCGAGCTTTATCCTGTCTTTATCACTTACTGCGATAAACCTCACCCGGAATTGGGTTTAATATTTCCAAATTCCATAGCCGTAATTTCATCTGCCGTGTATCGCAACGCATTATACAAAGCGGTCACTATATACGGAACAGGATTTCTGACTTTGGTTTCAACTTTTCCGCCTATAATTTCTCTCGGCATATTATTATCTACATATGCGATATGTTCATAGCTGATATTTTTCAACCGCTTGCGGACAATTTCACACGGAATATTTTCTCCGCAAACTGAAATAAATTTTGAATTAAACATAATTTCAATTACCGATTCAAAATTCTTTTTCACCTGTCCCTCAAGATTATATGTTTCCGCTTGTTCCATCAAATCCTTTATTGATAACAGATGATTATTATTAAAATATTTAATATTATTACTTGAATATTTATTGTGGTCGTCTGACACACCGCCTGAGGCTTGTGACGAACAACCGGGCAAGCCGTCAGGCACACGAGTGGTCGTACTTGAAACAACCTCATCAGATTTTTCTGCGACCTGTAAGGCAGTCTTTTCACACACTACATAAAGATTGGAACTTGCACTGCCGTTATCTTTCATGCGTTTTTTCTTTGTTATTAGCCCAAGCTCCGTTAAATGCTTAATTGAATTTTTAACCTTTGTTTCGCCTATACCGATTTTAGCGGCGATTGTACTGTATGACGGAAAGCATATGCCTTCGTCATCAGACAGCATTAAAAGGTAACTTAACACCCGATATTCAAAGCAGTCAATCACTGTGTTTGTAATGTGTTTGTTTAGTATAATCGTAAAATTTTCAGTATATAATTTCATAAAAATACACCTCCGATGAAGATTTTTATTTCTTCACCGAGGTGTATCAAGCATTAGGATCTGGTGTCCCCGACGTGAAGGTTCAAGTCCTTTCAGGCGCACCATACCGAGTGTTCTTACAGAACTCCAAAAGGTTTTGTACGACGCTCGGTTTTTTTGTGAAAAAAACAAAGCAGCCGAGGATTTTTATCCCCGGCGCAGATGTTAAGTTTTATTATGTCAACTTACACGCAAAATACGTGTTTTCCGATAGTTTTTATAATTTTCCGTGAGCGGATCCATGAACTGGTAGCGGTTACGGGGTTGTAGTAGTAAATAGCACCGCCTGTGGGATCCCAGCCGTTTAGAGCATCGCGTGCGGCATTATAGCATGACTGTGACGGCGTAATGTTTATCTGCCCGTCCGATACGGCGGTAAAAGCATTTTCCTGATAAACCACCCCGGCAATACTATTGGGAAAAGATGAGTGTTTTACTCTGTTTAAGATTACGGCGGCGATGGCGACTTGCCCTTCATAGCTCTCGCCGCGTGCCTCTCCGCTTATAACTCTTGCCAAAAGCGTCACGTTGGAACTGTATGATGAATTGCTTGATGTGGGAAGCCCGATTTTGGCAAGTGTAGCGGGACCTGCAATGCCGTCGGGAGTCAGTCCGTTCTTTCTTTGGAAGCTTTTGACCGCCTCTTCTGTTTTTGCACCGTATATTCCATCAACACTGCCGTTTAAGTACCCCCAGTTTTTCAGTCTTGTCTGAATGTTTCGTACTTCTGTTCCGGTAGAACCGCGCTTTGAGAGCGCCAAAATTTCTGTGGCTGATGTGAATAATGTAACGATTGACATAATAACCGCGATAAGCTTTTTCATATAACCATTCCTTTCTTCATGCTTATTCACTGTTATTGTTGCCGAAAAAGGAAAAAGTTATTCATGTTAATATGAAGTTTTTGCCAATGTGACTATAGTTATACAATCAGCACCTTTGTCCAAAAGCTCTTTTGCACAGGATTCAATGGTTGAACCTGTTGTGAAGATGTCATCTAAAAGCAGAATCTTTTTGCCGTTGACCTTAGGAACATCAGCGAGGTATGCGTCCTGTACATTTTCGCGCTTTTGTGAAATACCGCGGAGCGTACTTTGCTTTGCAGTGTGGCGAGTTTTGAAAATACAGTTTGCGCAAAAAGGAATACCCAATCTTTTTGCGAGCGGTTCTGCTAAGATCTCAGTTTGATTAAATCCGCGTTCATAAAAACGTTTTCGGGAAAGCGGAACAGATGTCATGAGGTTAAAGTCATCGCTTAAGCGGAGATCCTTTAAAAAGTCATACATCAGCTCAATATAGATTTTGCTGTAGCGCCGCTGACCGTGAAATTTATATCGGATAACCGAGCGCTTGACCATATCTTTATAGTAGAATACCGAGAAGAGCGAGTTGGTGCTGTGTGTGCCGCAAAATACACCGTCTTTGGGAATGCTCGGCAATCGTTCATTACATTCTTTACATACACCAAGATATGTTTCGCGGATATATGCCTCGCTGTTAAAATGCCGTCTGTTGCAAAATATACATAAAAATCTGTCGTCCATAATAAAATCACCATATGAAAAAGGATAGGTGAAACTATCCTTTAATCCTTATCATCATCTGTGTTTTCGGGTTCAATCAATTTAACGATTGTTTCTTCAATTCTGTGTTCTTCTATCTTTGTGAGCTTTATATCAAGGTTGTATGCCTGCAGCTCGGTGGTGGTACCGTCTTCGGGAATAGAGCCGAGAATAGTCAGAATCATACCGGCAAAGGTGTTATATTCGTCTGTCGGAAGCTCGATTCCGAGCGCGTCTGAAACTTCGTCAATATCGGCAGAACCGCGTATTTTCCACGTATTTTCACCGATCTTTACGATTTTCTCATCGCTGTCATCATCATATTCATTGTCCAGATCTCCGACGATTTCTTCCAAAAGATCCGACATGGAAACTATACCGCTTAAACCTCCGTATTCATCGAGAACTACGGCAAAATGAGTTTTATTTTCCTGCATATTTTTGAAAAGATCATTTGCTTTTATCGATTCGGGCACAAAATACGGCTGTCTTAAAATCTCTTTTGTATTTTCAAGGGTTGCACTGCCGTTTTTACGCAAAAGACGTAAGAAATCGCGGCTGTGCAGAATCCCGACAATATCGTCTACCGACTCGCCGCAGACGGGATAAACCGAATGATTGCTTTCATACATGGATTCTTCCCAGTCGTCCAGATCTTCAAGCCAGAGAAAATCAACATCGGTACGGTGCGTCATGACATTTTCGACAGGCGTATCGTCGAGCTCGAATATGTTATGTATCATTTCTTTTTCATCGGGATCGATAGCACCGTTTTCGCTGCCCATATCGACCATAAGACGTATTTCCTCTTCGGTAACTTCATCATTTTGTTCTCCGGGCTTTATGCCGAAAAGCATCGACAGTAAGTCTGCCAGAAGAGAAAAAAGAAGGGAGAAGGGGAGAAATATGTAGTACAGCACAAAGAATATCCACGCAAAAGAAAAAAGTGCTTTTTCGGGGCTTTTTGCGGCAATTCTTGTAGGAAGTCCTATGCCGAACACCGTAATTGCGGCGCAGACACCGATAATTATTACGGCACATTTTAAAATTGTGCTTTCAAATTCAAAATACGGTGCATATGCGTATACGGAGTAGGCTGACAGAATAATTGTCAGCGTCATTGTCGCAAGATTTGTGCAGGTATTAACCCTCGCAGGCTTTTTAGCAAGCTTTAAAAATCTTTTTGCCCGGCTGCTCCCCGAATCGCGGCGCGTCTTTATTCTTGCCTCGCCGACAATATCGAAAGAAACCTCCACAGAGCGCATAATCGCAATCAAAACAATGAAACCAAAACTAAGCAATAATCGGGACGGAAGCGTGTCCATACCATCATCCTTTCAAAAAAATATTTATAATTACCTATTATCTATTTTACCAAAAAAAATACAAAAAGTCAAATTATTTTTTTGTTACATTTTTCTTAAAAATTTTTTTGAGTGATAAAAATCAAATAAATGAAGAATATTAAATTTGTAATTTTTTTGTAGGAGTGGGTTTTTGTGATTTGCAATGATGCGATTTTGCTTAAAAAAATATACCGCAGTTCAAAAACTGCAATGGACGCAATAAAGATTATGGCTGAAAAAAGCGAATCGGAGGATTTTGAAAATATATTAACAAAACAGCGTGATAAATATTTCGATATAGCCGAGGACGCGAATATTTTATTGAGGTATTTGCATGAATTGCCGGAGGATGCCACACTTTTTTCGCAATTTAACTTTTTTGTGACAATGAAATTCGGAGTTTTTGCTAAAAAAGATACACATGATTTTGCCGAACTCTTGATTGAGGGGTGCATGGGCGGAGTTATGGAGATGATTCGCGAAATAAAAAGTCAAAAGTGTGCCGACTCGAAATGTATAGACCTTGCGCACATTCTTATCGAAACGGAGCAGGATACTATATCTTTATTGGAACGGTTTTTGTGAAAAAAAGGGAAAGTAAAAAAACTTCGGAGTTTTTTTCTTTCCCTTTATGCTTATTTTGTCAGCGATATAAGATAATAGCAGCGATCTTTTGTGTACTGAATCGCAGTACCGTTTCGGATCATCGCCTCACCCGAGCCGCCGAGCCATTCGGCTGCCGCCTCATCTACTGCATTTTCCTTTTCAGCTACCCATTTTTGCTCGTCCTGTTTGAGCTTTTCAAACTCGGAGAAGGACATGGTGCTTTTTAAATACTGATATACTTCATTTAAAAGATCGTCCCATCTTTTGAACACTTCATATGTAGAGGTGTTTATTTCTACTTGCGGCATATAGTCGTAGTCGAGAGAATTATCATAGCGTTCGATTGCGGCTGCACGCTCCAAAAATTCGTTATAGCGTGAGCTTTTCTTGGACGGAGCGCCTTTTTTCTCTGTATTTTTATCAGGATTTGGGTGTTCGTAATCCTCGGATTTATCGGTGTCGGCGTTTGCCGCAACAGAATCGCCGGAATCCTTTGAATCGGTAGATTTCTCGGAACTGCCGTCTGTTTTCTCGGCATTGCTGTCTGATTTCTCAGCCGATTTTTCCGAATTATCTTTTTCCTGCGTCTGAACCGTTTGCCGAGATTCGGAATTATCGCGGCTGTTTCTGACGGTAAGAAGTATTGCCGTAGATGCGATAACCACTAAGATTAAAACCGCAAGAAGGGCGATTATTACAATCATCATGTTATTGCTGCTGCTCTTTGAATTGTCATGACCGCAGCGCGGACAAAAGCCGCCCGAAATATCAAGCGGTGTTCCGCATTTTTTGCATCTGCTTGTGACGCTTATGCGCGCTCCGCAATGTTTGCAAAAGGAAGCCCCGGGCGCTGTTTCATTATTACAGTTTGGACATCTCATTTAAAACCTTCCCCCCTTTTTTATCGCTTTAAACGTTTATCTGTTTTCGTTGCAAGATGCGTGCCGATGCTTTGGAATATCTGCACAAGCACGATTAATAATACCACAGCGGCAAGCATTACAAGATATTTATAACGGTAATATCCGTAATTTATCGCAATTTTTCCGAGACCGCCGCCGCCGATGATTCCGCTCATTGCAGAGTAACCGAGTATGGTGGTTATTGCTATTGTGCCGTTTGAAATAAGCGAGGGCACACTTTCGGGAATCATCACCTTTGTAATAATCTGAAAAGGAGTTGCTCCCATGCTCTGTGCCGCTTCTATAATATTGGGATTTACTTCTCTTAAGCTGCTTTCGGCAAGACGTGCCACAAACGGGAATGCTGCGACTGTCAAAGGCACGATTGATGCAACCGTTCCGACCGCCGTACCGACTATGAGCCTTGTAAGCGGAAATACCATAATCATAAGGATCAGAAACGGTACCGAACGCAGAAGATTTATAATTACGCTCAGAACGTGCATTACAGGCTTGGGAAGAGGACGTACACCGTTTTCTTCGCCGGCAACGAGCAGGACTCCGAGCGGCAAGCCTATGATAAATGCAAAAAGTGTTGCTATAAGTGTAACGTAAAGTGTCTGCCAGGTTGCGAGTAAAAACTCATTTTTTAATATTTTTACGGTCTCCTCAATTACTTCGGGAGAAAATAATTTATCAAACATTGTCACTAACCTCCTCAACAATAACATCGGGCATTTTTCTTAAGTATTCTATCGCGTCGTCCATGCGGCTTTTATCTCCGGAGATGCCCAAAAGCATCGAACCGAATACTTCATCGCCGAGTATTTTTGTGGACGCGCCCAATATGTTTGCGGCAATGTTTATGTCGATTGCCATTTGAGTGATGAGCGGTGAGCCTGCGGCCTTTGCACCGTTAAATATCACGCGTATTCTGTGTTCTTCGGGGTTCGGGTTGATGTTTGCCGCACCGTCGGGGAATACCAGGCGTTTTGCCGCCGCCGACTGCGGATTTGAAAATATTTTATCAACACTTCCTTGCTCAACGACAACGCCGTTATCAAGTATCGCAACATTATTGCAGATTTCTTCGACAACGCTCATCTGGTGGGTGATTATAATTACGGTTATTCCCAATTTTTTGTTTATATCGCGGATAAGCTCTAAAATTGAGTGCGTTGTTTTTGGATCAAGAGCGCTTGTGGCCTCGTCGCATAAAAGCACTTTCGGATTGGTTGCAAGTGCGCGCGCGATTGCGATACGCTGCTGCTGACCGCCCGAGAGCTGTGCGGGATATGAATTGGCTTTGTCGGGCAGTCCGACAATTTCCAAAAGTTCAAGCGCACGTTTTTTTGCCTCAGCTTTTTTTACACCGGCAAGCTCCAAAGGAAAGCATATGTTTTTTATGCAGGTTCTCTGCATAAGCAAGTTAAAGCCCTGAAAAATCATGGTGACGTTTCTTCTTACTTCGCGCAGCTGCGAATCCGAAAGACTGCCTATGTCCCTGCCGTTTATTTCAACAGTTCCCGAGGTGGGGTGTTCAAGCATATTTATGCAGCGCACAAGTGTGCTTTTTCCGGCACCGCTCATGCCGATGATACCGAATATGTCACCGTCGGCAATCGATATGTTTACATCTTTTAATGCGTCAACCGTACCGTCGGATACGGAAAAGGATTTGTATAAGTTTTTTATCTCAATCATTTTCAACTCTCCTAAAACTTAAAAAGCGGTCACCGTAAAATACAGTGACCGGCATTTTTAACAATTATTTATTTTTGATAGCGTCAAGACTTGTCTGCTTGCCACCGTATATTCCGAGCGGTTCAACGTGAATTGCTGCCGCAGCAACAATGTGTGTGCCGTTTTCTTCGTTGAAGTCGTCAAGATAAGGTGTGTGCTGGAAGTAGTTTGCATCAAATTCACCGCTGTCAACAACATTGTTCGGTTGTACATAATCTGTAAACTCTGTAACTTCGAGGTCAATGTTCTTCTTTGCCAGGATGTCCTTTGCAACAGCTAAGATTTCAGCGTGCGGCGTAGGAGATGCTGCAACTGTGATTTTTTCGCCTGCCAAAGCGTCATAATCAACTGTTTCGTCATATCCGTCACCCGGGTTATCAACAACGCTTACAACCGCGCCGTCATACTTTTCCGTGATAAAATCAGCAACTTCCTTGCTTTCCAATGCAGCAACCAAAGCCTTGATCTTATCGGAATCCTCGGTACCCTCTTTAACAGCAACGATGTTGCTGTATGCAGAAGCGGAACCTTCGCTTGCCAATGCGTCTTTTGACGGGTTGATGCCTGCCTCAATCGCGTAATTTGAATTTATAACCGCATAGTCAACATCTTTTAAAACGTTGGGGAGCTGTGCAGCCTCAACCTCGTTAAATTTAATGTTGTTCGGGTTTTCTTCTATGTCACTTACGGTAGCCGTAATGCCTGCGCCCTCTTTGAGCTTGATGATTCCCTGATCCTCCAAAAGCAAAAGCGCACGAGCCTCGTTTGTGGTGTCGTTAGGAACGGCGATAGTCAACTGATCGCCCGATGAGCAAGCCGTAACCGAAATAAGGGCGGCAACCGATAATACTGATGCTAAAACTGAATTTATAAATTTTTTCATGGTAAAAATCTCCTTTTTTAATAAATAATGATAAATGTTTGTTACTGTAAAATTATTTCAGCGTACACATTCGTTTATTACCTATATTAGTTTCAACAATAACGATTGTACTCATAATTGTATCACTCCTTTTACCAAAACCTATAATGTTGATATGCGTATTATTATATACCCTTATTGAGGCTTTGTCAAGAAAAGAGATGAAACTTTCGCTCATTCTATGCATTTTGAGGTGAAAAGCGCGCCTTTGATAACTCTTTTTTGTGTCATTTAATTATTATTTTAAGAAAACCTCGATAACCGGTACCGTAACGGGCGGTTTTACAGGCGGAATTTTAAATACAACCAGATCGTCCGCAACTGTCTGCCCCTCTGTGCAGAAATGTCCCGATGAGCGCTCGGTGTAGAGTATTTCACTTGCATCATGCAAAAACTGCGCATAGTCAATCTTTCCCGCAAGGTTGTGCATTTCAAGATAAGCAAACGGGTACTCCATTAAGTGTATGTAGAGGCGCTTGCCGTCATCACTCTGTGTAAGGCGGCAGCCGCGCGGTGCCGTGAATTCAGGCTCTGCCATGGTGCAGCCGTAGATTGAGCGTGAGTTATATTTCATCCAGTCGGCGTAAACCTTAAGAGCGTTTTCGGCACGGTAATCGAGATAGCCGCGCGCTGTCGGACCTACATTCATAAGAAGGTTTCCGCCGATGCATACCGTATTTATGAGCATATCGATGAGCATTTCGGGTGATTTCCAGGTCATCTCGTCGCGGTAGTAGCCCCATGAACCGGATAAGGTCTGACAAGCCTCCCATGTTACCAACTCGCCCGTTTTTTCATGTTTTACCCATTCCATCGGCTGGAATTGCTCGGGAGTCCATAAATCCTGCTCGATTTCGGTTCTGTTATCTATAATGATATGCGGCTGGAGCTTTCTTGCGGTTTCCAAAAGCTTTTCCGCCTCCCATTGATCCTTGCCTTTGCCCTCCATCCAGTCTTTCTGGTCGGGACGTCTGTCGCTGTAGGAAAAGTCGAACCAGAGAATATCGATTTTACCGTAGTTGGTCAAAAGCTCTGTCACCTGATTGCGCATATACTCGGCATAACGTTTCATGTCGCGGCCTTTGTTCAATTCTTCGGCATTTTCATCGTCACGTCTGGGGTGGATAACATCTATCGGGAAATCGGGGTGATGCCAGTCGATAAGCGAATAGTAAAAACCGATATGCAAGCCTTCGGCACGGAAAGCGTCAACATATTCGCGCACCAGATCCTTGCCGTAAGGCGTGTTGGTCGCTTTATAGTCGGTGTACTGCGAATCGAAAAGGCAGAAACCCTCGTGGTGCTTTGTGGTTAAAACGACATACTTCATACCTGCCGCCTTTGCCCGGCGCGCCCATTCTCTCGGATCGTACAGATCGGGATTAAAATGCTTAAAGTATTGGTCATACTTTTCTTCCGTGATTTTTTCGGTGGTTTTTATCCATTCGTGACGTGCGGGGAGCGCATAAAGTCCGAAATGAATAAACATTCCGAAACGGTCGTGGACGAACCATTCGGTATCGCCCGGGGTTTTTCTTCTTACATAACTTGACATAAATTTTCTCTCCTTTTATTTTTTAATATTGAAGTTTACCGTCAATGGTGATATAATTAAATTATATAGCTAAAAAGTAAAATGTAAATTTTGCTTTTTAGCCACCATTTTTATGGGGTATCGGGGGTGTCAACCCCTGATTTGTAATCAAAAATGACGGCATGTGCGTCATTTTTGGCTGAAATAAAAAGTTTCAACTTTTCGTGAAATTAAAATCAGCCGGAACTTTTTATTTCTACCCAAGAATTTTAATTGGAAAACGTTAGTTTTACAATTATTAAATTAAACTATAGTTTAGAGTAATTATATCGTGATTTGCGCAAAAAAACAATGAAATTTTTGATATAAAATATGGAGTTTTTGTCATGAATGAGAAAAAGGCGTGTCCTGAAAAAAATACGCTTGATATGGAGATTATTGAGAGCGGTTATACGATTTTGGACGAGAGATGGCATTATGAAAATGAGTGCAATCCGTTTTCGAGGCTTTATTTTGTAAAGCGCGGGAGCGGATATTTAAGAGAAGGCGAAAAGGAGATAAGGCTTTCGGGCGGCTATGTTTATCTGATACCTGCCGACTGTGAATTTTCATACGGGTGCAGTGAGCTTGAAAAGATTTTTTTTCACATATCGCTTACGACGGCGGAAAAATATGAGCTTTTCTCGGGCTTGAAAAAGATATATTCGCTGCCATTTTCAAAAGCCGAAACGGACGAGCTTTTTGAATGTTATTTTTCCGACAATTATATGGACTTTTTGAGATTAAAGGCAATTTTATACAGAACCGCGGCAAGATTTTCAAAAGAGTATAATTTTCCGCCCGAGCCGATAAAGAAATATTCCGAGACTGTTGAGAAAACAATGCGCTTTATTCAGGAGAATGTACGGATAAATTTGAGCGTCAAAGAGGTTTCAAAAGAGCTTTTCATTTCCGAAAGCAAGATCAGAAAAGCATTTTTTGATGAAACGGGGAGGACTGTCGGATCATACATAGACGATTTGGTATTTGCGGAGTCGAAAAAACGGCTGGTGAGAGAAAACACGCCGATTAAGGATATAAGCCGTGAGCTGGGATTCTGCGATCAGTTCTATTTTTCGCGAAGCTTTAAAAAACATTCGGGAAGAACGCCGTCGGAATACAGAAACGATAAGGGAGTGTAAAAAGGATGTTTAAAAAGTCAATCGGTCGTTGCTTTTAGCTTGTATTTTTTAGGGGATAGGAAAAAAGCTTTGGAACGCAAGAAAAATGCACGGCATTATTGGAAATATGCTTGTTGGGTTTTGATAAATTCAAGGAATTGTTTAGAAAATCAATTGATCTTCTAAACAATTCCTTTTTAGTTTTGCGCTTAAATTAGAATCGGTATACGGTTTTCGGTGTGCAGGGCGTCGGATATGTAATTTTCAAGCTCCTGTGAGAGTCTTGTCGGCGGAACACTTTCGGCTGCCAATTTTTTTAACAGCTTTGTTGCCTCATACTTATTTAAAAAGATATTCGGAATCTGTTTTACCTCCGAAAGCTCGAATCCCAGAGAAAGGAAGGTTCTGCGGATTTCCACACCGTAGCATTTTAAGGTACATTCTTCAATGGGAAGATTTTCTTCTAAAAGAAAGTATTGTAAAGAGAGCGTGTCGTCTTTGGAGCTTTCGGGAGTAATGGTTTTGTGTAAGAATTTTTTCATATTTGTCACCTTTCTGATTTTTTTATGCAACTAAATTATAATATAAAATAAGCTTAAAGTCTATAAAATTCGTTTTGCGTTTTACGACAAAAAAATGCACGCTTATTAAAAATCTGCCGAAAAATGTTAAAAAGATGTGCGGATTTTGACCGATTTTGCAGAATAATAGAATTTTTAAGTATCAACTTTATCCTCATTATCTTCATCTTCATTGTGAGCATCGGTATTCATACTGTTTATATATTCGCCGAGACGTGAGATTTCTTTTTTTAATGAAACGATTTCCTGCTTTTGCAGCTCAAGCATAATATTTAACTTGGTGACTTCGGCAGAATCCGGGATTTTTGGGGGAACAAAAAAGCGTTCCTTTTTTTCGTGTGCAAACAAATTTGATTTGATGTATATGTGAAGGTCGGAATCGGAGTGGTTGCCGTAGTAAAACTCGTGATCGGCATTAGTTAGCGCGGCATAAAGCTGCGGTTTTTTACCGGGATTTACAAATTGCATGACGCCGCTCCAGTGCGCTCCTCCATCGCTGCTTGACATATACCGCACAAAATCACCGCTCTGCCATTCCAAAAAGAGCTTATCGTCATCTTCAAGAAGAATGGGCCGCGACGCGTAAATATCTTTATGTATCGGGCGGTTTTGGAAATACAGGCTGCCGTCTTTTTTGTATACAAGCATACTTTTGCCGAAACACGCTGCAAGATACGGCATCTCGGCATTGTCGGTAAGCCGGTTGAAACGGTCGGGACGTCCGTCCGATACGCTGCGATACCCGAGAACGGAGTGGGAATCGGTGTAATAGATATTATTGTTAAAAACGAAAAAATAGGGAGAAGAGAGCTTATCGACCGTGTTGGGCATTGCATTGTTGCCGAGAACACAGTGGATTAAAAGTGTTTCTCCGAGATATTGGGCGGTATATAAGATATTTAAACCGATCGGATTCTCAAAAAAGATAATATCCGATATGCGCATCTCATTATTGATATGCGTGAGAGTACATTCGTGCCATGTGTTATCTTTAAAATGCAGGTATATAAGATTATTTTCGGGAGAGACGCATATTGCGTGCAAATTATCGGAAGAATCGCAGAATACGGAAAAAATTTCGGTGGTATCCGAAAAAACGGGTTTGCAATTCTGCCAAAGACTATGCTTTTTTGTACGTACGCAAAGACCTTCGTTTTTCTTAAAGAAAAAATGGTAGATTTTATCCGAGTGTCTGATAAGATAATCCATAATTGACTTTCCTAACCTTTCTGACCGCAAAAAATATAAGATTCACACGCTCTGTCTGCGGACTAATATGAGCGAAACCATTGTTTATCCGTACGGAAATGTTAAAAAACTCCGGAACGCAAGAAAGAAAACAAAATGCGCACACTTAATGAGAAATATAATTGTTGTAATTTGGTTTTGTTAAGGCGGAAAAATCAAAAATATGATTTTTCATAGAATTATTCCTTTTCTTGCTATCAACAAACTTCGCCGCTTGACGTACCTACGTACGCCGTCGGGTAACCCAAAGCTAAAGCTTTGGCTCAGTTTGTTAATTCCAAAGCTTTTTTCCTATCCCCTCGGAAAAACAAATGTTGTTGATTTAACAGTCACAACAATTCTTATGTGGTGTTATCCCTTGATTTTAATATATGTAAAAACTCGAACGGAAATAACTGTGATATTTCATTTGCGCGGCGAATAAAATTTATTAAGAGAATCGGGAGGATGTGGAGAAATGTATCAAAAGAGAAGAATACATACTGTTGTTATAACAAAAAATGATGTAAAAAAGACGGCGGTATTTCTGGGAATGTGTGCAATTGCGGTAATATGCACCGCAGCGGCGGTTCTGGCACGGTATTTGCCGCCGCCGTCGCCGGAGGTCAGCATAAACATTGCAAAAAAAGGTATGCACTCGGACGGTGCCGATATATCCGATATTCCGCGCATGATACTGGGCTTTGACGCAAAAAGGGAAGAATCGATAATCGGCAGATTTTATAAGGGCTTTTTTAAAGAGGGCGAAAGCGTTGCGGCAGAGGAGTCCGCTCCGCCGCAGATTACCGATACGAAAGAAAGTGCGGCGGTGGCGGTAACAGAAGAAAAGATAGCTGAGGTAAATGCCGCAAAGGGCATGAAAATATCAAATTTGGCGGGCTTGGAGGTAAACGTGGAAAAGCTTTTGAGTGAGCCTTTAAACAATTATGTCGATACGAACGGGGCGCAGGTTTTAATTATGCATACTCACACGACCGAGAGCTACAGCGACAGTGTGAAATATTCCGGCGCAAACAGCGACAGGAGTACCGACAGCGAAAGAAATATGGTGGCGGTCGGCGAGGTGATAAAAGATGTGCTGGCGGAAAACGGAATAGAAACGGTGCATGATGTGACCGTCCATGATTATCCGTCGTATAACGGAGCATATACGCGTGCTATGACAACGATAAAGAATAATCTTGCTAAATATCCGAATATAAAATTTGTGCTGGACGTGCACCGCGACGGAATAGTAAAAGAGGACGGCACGAAGGTTAAGGTGGCAACGGAAATAAACGGAGAAAAATCGGCACAGTGTATGTTTGTTATCGGCTCAAATGTGAAATTAAAGCATGACGCATGGCAGGAGAATATGAAGCTTGCCTGTAAACTGCAAAAATATGCAAACGATAACTACCCGGGACTTATGCGCCCGATAATATTAAGAAAGGAAAGATTTAATCAGCAGGTGTCGCAGGGGGCGGTTATTATAGAGATAGGCTCGAACGGTAATACGCTCGACGAGGCGAAAACAGGAGCAAAATACATTGCGAATACTATTGCGGCAGTCATAAAAAAAGAGGGATAATTTTTGGCACCGAAACAAAAAATCCCTTTTTTGGACATTCTTCTATTTACTTTTTATAAAATTTGTGATATGATATAAGATAGTGTATTATGTGTTTGGAAAGTGATGAGAGGAAATGCCGAATATTTTAGATAATATAAATTCCACGGGGGACGTAAAAAAACTTTCTGTAGATGAATTAAAGGACTTATGCTCGGATATAAGAAAATTCCTGATTGAAAATGTATCGGAAACGGGCGGACACTTGGCGTCAAATTTGGGCGTGGTGGAGCTGACGGTGGCTCTGCATAAGGTTTTTGAACTGCCGGAGGATAAGCTTATATGGGACGTCGGGCATCAGAGCTATGTTCATAAAATACTTACCGGGCGAAAAGGTGAGTTTGGAACGCTCAGAAAATACGGCGGTCTGAGCGGATTCCCCAAAACCAATGAAAGCGAATACGATTTTTTTAATACGGGACACAGCTCAACCTCGGTTTCGGCGGCTCTCGGAATGGCTCATGCAAGAGATCTTGCCGGCGAGGACTATAATATCGCGGCGGTTTTCGGTGACGGAGCGTTTACCGGCGGAATGATGTATGAGGCGCTTAATAACGGCGGTCAGTCGAAAACAAAGCTGATTCTGATTTTGAACGATAATGAAATGTCAATATCAAATAATGTCGGGGCGATTTCAAAATATCTTTGTAAGCTTCGTACGAAAAAAGGGTATTATCACTCGAAAAATACAATAGGCGATATTTTGCATAAGCTGCCTGTTGGCGCGGACTTTACCTACAAAGCATTGGTAAAAGTGAAAAATAAGATAAAGCACATGGTTTTGCCGACAAACTTTTTCGATGATATGGGCTTTGATTATCTCGGACCGATTGACGGGCATAATATAAAGGACTTAATAAATATTTTAGAAGTGGCAAAAATCGATCCAGATCCGGTTTTTATTCATATAAAGACTACAAAAGGGAAAGGCTATACATTTGCCGAAAAGGATCCGCAGAAGTTTCACGGCATAGGCAGGTTTAACCCCGAAAACGGTGAGCTGTACGAAAAACAAAAAACAGATTATTCGGAAGTGTTTGGGAAAAAGCTTGTAAGCTTGGCGGAAAAAAATGAAAAAATTATTGCCATAACCGGGGCGATGCCCGATGGGACAGGCTTGGTGGGATTTATGAACAAATACCCCGAGCGGTTTTTTGATGTCGGCATTGCGGAGCAGCACGCGGTCACAATGGGCGCGGGGCTTGCCGTTTCGGGATATACTCCGGTGATTCCGATATACTCGTCTTTTATGCAGAGGGCGTATGATCAGATACTGCATGATGTGTGCCTGCAAAAACTTCACGTTGTTTTCTGCCTTGACAGGGCAGGTGTGGTCGGTGCGGACGGCGAAACGCACCACGGTCTTTACGATATAGGGTTTATGTCCCAGATGCCTTATATGAGCATACTTTCGCCGTCCTCTTTTACCGAGCTTGAGCAAATGCTTGAATATGCAATAAATGAGCATGACGGCCCGATTGCAATTCGCTATCCTAAGGGAAACTGCGAATATGAAACGGAGGATTTTCAATTTAAAAAGGCACTTTTGTTAAAAAACGGAAACGACGTTTCGCTTGTAAGTACGGGACGTATGCTGAATACTGCGGCAGCAGTTGCCGAACGGCTGGGGCGTGACGGTATTTCGGCAAACATTATTGCATTGCCGACAATATGTCCGTTAGATGAGGAAATGATACTTAAAAATATAAATCCGCTTGCGGCGGTTATAGAGGATCATTGCATCGGCTCGGGGATTTCGGCGATGGTTGCGCAAACGCTTGCCGAAAGTGAAAAAGACTGCACGCTTATGGAATTTGCATTCCCGAACGAGCCGATTGTACACGGCAGTATAGATGAAATAGACAGGCACTATAAAATGGACGGAAAAAGTATATATGAAAAAATCAAGGAGAAATTTGAATGTCGGAAAAAGTAAGACTTGATACGCTGATTGTTGAAAAAGGCATGGTAGAGAGCCGCGAAAAGGCGAAAGCGCTTATTATGGCAGGACAGATTTATATAGATAATCAGAAGTGCGATAAAGCAGGCATGATGGTAAATCCCGAAAAGGTGCAGGTGGAGCTGCGGGGAGAAACTTTAAAATATGTAAGCCGCGGCGGACTGAAACTGGAAAAGGCAATGCAGGCATTTCCTATTGTACTTTCGGGAAAAACCTGCATGGATATAGGAGCGTCTACCGGAGGATTTACCGATTGTATGCTGCAAAACGGCGCAAAAAAGGTGTATGCGGTTGATGTTGGATACGGACAGTTTGCGTGGAAGCTGCGAAACGATCCGAGAGTGGTTAATATGGAGAGAACCAACATACGCTATGTAACAGATGAGCAGATTGGCGAGAAAATTGATTTTGCCTCAATCGATGTGTCGTTTATATCACTAAAGCTTGTTCTGCCCGTTGCCAAGAGCCTTTTAAAAGAGGGCGGTGAGATTGCCGCGCTTATAAAGCCGCAGTTTGAGGCAGGGCGCGGACAGGTCGGAAAAAAAGGCGTGGTAAAGGACGCAAAAGTGCATTTTGACGTGGTAAAGACGATTGTTAATTTTGCAAAGGACACGGGATTTTCTCCGGAGGGGATAACTTTTTCGCCGATAAAAGGTCCCGAGGGAAATATCGAGTATCTTATATATCTAAAGAACGAAGAAACGGACAAAACCATAGAAGATGATGAAATACAAAGCTTGATAGACAGTTCACATAATGTGCTTTAGGAAATTTTTTTATAATAGGGGAGCGTAATAACGCATTCCTCATAACTAAGGAGAAATATATGCTTATAAGTGAAAATATGGTGATACACGATGGCAGAGCGATTGTGAAGTCGTATGCGAAAATCAACCTGACTTTAGATGTCCTGGGGAGAATGGAAAACGGGTATCACGAGATAGAAAGCATTATGCAGACGATAAATCTGTTTGATCTGATTATCGTAGACAGAACGGAGCGCGGAATCCAGATACACACCAATCTGAAATTTCTGCCAGTAAACGAAAAAAATATAGCATATAAGGCGGCGGCACTGTTTTTTAAAAGATGCAGAATACGCGGCGGCGTAAAGATTCTTATCCATAAAAATATACCGGTTGCGGCAGGACTTGCCGGCGGCAGCGGTAACGGCGCCGCGGTTTTGGCGGCTCTGAACGTACTGTACAATACATTTCTTCCCGAAGAAGAGCTTTTGGAGATGGCATCGGAGCTGGGCGCGGATATACCCTATTGCCTCACCGGCGGCACTATGCTTGCAAAGGGTATTGGTGAGAAGTTATCGCCGATGCCGGCGCTGAAAAAAAGTATTGTGCTTTTGGCAAAGCCGCCGATTAACATATCGACCAAGACGATATACGAGTATATGGACAGGGTGGAAATCACCAAGCGCCCCGATACGGAGAAGATGAAACAGGCGCTTGCAAACGACGATTTGCCGGGGGTTTCGGAAAATCTGTGCAATGTTATGGAGTTTGCAACGATTCACTCAGCGCCTGTTATTCGCGGCATCAAAGAGAAGATGATGATGAACGGTGCGCTCGGTGCGGTGATGAGCGGCAGCGGCCCGACAGTATTCGGATTTTTCGACGATTACAAAAAAGCGAAAATTTCGCACGACAGTTTTTCAAAGCTATACAAAGAGGTATATCTAACATACACACTTTGATGGGCAGCGCACAAAATAAACGGCGCATCTTACCATTATTCATGACTTGAAGTACATTTAGTACGTCGGCGTCATTCATAAAGGCAATCTGCTTGTTTCTTTTGCGCGTGAGGAAAAAAGGAAAACGGTGCATCTCACCATTATTCATGACTTGAAGTACATTTAGTACGTCGGCGTCATTCATAAAGGCAATCTGCTTGTTTCTTTTGCGCGTGAGGAAAAAAAGGTAAAACGGTACACATTACCATGATGCATGACTTGAAGTAGATTGAGCAGGTCAGCGCCACGCATAAAGGCGATATGTTTGTTTCTTTTGTGCGCGAGAAAAAAGGAAAAACAGTGCATATTATCATTATAAAAAAATATTTATGCCGCAAAAATGCGGCGAAACGGAGGATTTTAAATAATGTTTGACAAATTAGAGGGGTTAGAGGAAAGGGCAAAGGTTTTAGAACAAAAGATAAGCGATCCGGAGGTTATAGCCGATCAGGAAACGTGGAGAAAGCTATGCAAGGAAAATTCCGATTTAACTCCGATTGTTGAAAAATACAAGGAATACAAAAAGGCAAAGCAGACTATTGCCGACGACAAAGAAATGCTCGAGGCGGAGCAGGACAAGGATATGGAGGAGCTGATAAAAGCCGAAATATCCGAAACGGAGGAAAAACTCGAAACAATATCAAATGAGCTAAAAGTGCTCCTGCTGCCGAAAGACCCGAACGATGAAAAGAACGTTATTATGGAAATACGCGGCGGTACGGGCGGCGAGGAGGCGGCGCTTTTTGCGGCGGATCTGATGCGAATGTATTCGATGTATGCAGAAACACGGCGCTGGAAAATCGACATACTAAACTCCAATCCGACAGATATAGGCGGATACAAGGAAGTGAGCTTTTCGGTAGAGGGCGCCGGCGCATATTCGCGGCTTAAGTTTGAGAGCGGAGTTCACCGCGTTCAGAGAGTCCCGAGTACCGAGTCGGGCGGAAGAATACACACCTCTGCCGTAACGGTTGCGGTTTTACCCGAAGTCGAGGAGGTTGAAGTCGACATTAACCCGAACGATCTTAGAATTGACGTGTTCCGCGCGGGCGGCCCGGGGGGACAGTGCGTAAATACAACCGACTCTGCCGTAAGAATTACTCACCTTCCGACCGGAATTGTTGTATCCTGTCAGGACGAGAAATCTCAGTTTAAAAATAAGGACAAGGCTATGAAGATACTGCGTTCGAGAATATATGAGGTCATGGAGGAGCAGCGCCATAAAGAGATTGCCGACAAAAGACGTTCGCAGGTCGGCTCGGGCGACAGAAGTGAGCGCATCAGAACATACAACTATCCTCAGGGGCGTGTTACCGACCACAGAATAAATCTTACAATCCATCGCCTGGAGCAGATTATGAACGGTGATTTGGACGAACTTATAGATTCGCTCATTACTGCGGATCAGAGTGCAAAGCTGGCAAATAATGACTAAAACGGCGAAAAAAGGCGAAATTTGGGGAATATATGCCCTTATCATTAAATTTTTCAGTAGTAATTGACAAATTCAGAAAAAAGGTGTATAATAAAAACGATTATAATGGGTTGGTGAGGAAAAAGTATGCTTAAACAAAAATTTGGTTTTTTAATGAAGCATCACAGCATGGTTTTGGCTTGTATTGACTTGGTGGCTATGCTGGTTGCTTATCTGTTCGCATTAATAGTAGTTAATTTTTCGTTGAGTACAAATCTGGTAGTATCCGAGCTGTTTTTGAAGATGATTGCATTTCCCATATCTGCATTGCTGGGAATGGCATTGATCGGTGTTTACAGGACGGTATGGAGATATGCAAAGCTGAAAGAGTTTGCAATATGTGCGGTCGGAAATCTCGGCGCAACGGCAATATGCGGAATTGTATATATGGCACAGAACATAAAAATTTCAAGAAGCTGCGTACTCTTTGCAAGTATTTTATCGCTTTTTGCAATAGTCTTTATCAGAATGGTTTACATATATTTTTACTCTCTGTATTCGAGGGCACACGCGAAACCGAGCGACAAAACGCTGATTATCGGAGCGGGATATGCAGGTATTATGATTGCAGACGAGCTTAAAAGAAATAACGAAAGCGAAATTGTCGGGTTTATAGACGACGATAAGGAGAAAATCGGACGTAAGATAAACGGCGTAAAGGTTCTCGGCGATTGCTCGCAAATCAATGAGATTGTACAGAACCGAAATATAAACAATATTGTTTTGGCGATCCCTTCAATATCGCCGAAAGATAAAAGCAGAATACTCGGAGTGTGTGCCGAAACGGTATGCAATTTCAATATACTTCCCAGTATAAAAACGATGGTATTTAAGGACGGACAGGCATCTCAGCAGCTGACTTCGGTTAAGATTGAAGATTTGCTCGGACGTGATGAAATAAACTTCGATAACCGCGAGGTGTCAAACCTAATATCCGGCAGCGTCTGCATGGTTACGGGCGGAGGCGGCTCGATAGGATCGGAGCTTGCAAGACAGATTGAAAATTACAAGCCTCAAAAGCTCATTATTGTTGATATATATGAGAATAACGCATATGATATTCAGCAGGAGCTTATCAGAAAATACGGCAGAAGTCTTGATTTGAATGTGGAGATTGCATCGGTCAGAGATTATGACAAAATGAAAACGCTCTTTGAAAAATACAGACCGCAGATTGTATTCCACGCGGCGGCGCACAAGCACGTTCCGCTTATGGAAACAAATCCGGAAGAGGCGGTAAAAAACAATATTGTGGGAACATACATCACCGCAAAGCTTGCGGCGGAATATAAGGTAGCGAAATTCGTTCTGGTATCGACCGATAAAGCCGTAAACCCGACAAATATAATGGGCGCGACAAAGCGGTTTTGCGAAATGGTTGTGGAATATTTCGCACAAAAGCGTACCTCTACCGAATTTGTGGCGGTGCGTTTCGGAAATGTACTCGGCTCAAACGGTTCGGTAATTCCTCTTTTTGAAAGACAGATCGCAGAGGGCGGACCTGTCACCGTAACAGATCCGGAAATAGTCCGCTATTTCATGACAATCCCCGAGGCGGTATCGCTCATATTGCAGGCGGCAACACTGGCGCGCGGCGGAGAGATATTTGTCCTTGACATGGGCGAGCCGGTAAAGATACTGGATTTGGCGAAAAAGATGATAACACTGCACGGAAAGCACGTGGATTCCGAAATAAAGATAGAATTTACCGGGTTAAGACCGGGCGAAAAACTGTACGAAGAATTGCTGATGGGAGAAGAAGGACTGAAACAGACATCGAACCACAAAATTTACATAGGTAAACAGGTGACGGTGGACGAGGAGACTTTTTTGGCAAATCTGAACAGATTAAAAGACGCGGCAGAACAAAACGACAAACAGCTTGTGGAGGAGATTCTGCATGAAAGCGTACCGACATTTATAAGGGCGGAAAAGCGTGCCGCAGTCTGATATTAAGGTGTTTAAAAAAGTTTTTTTGACATGGATAAGAAAAAAAGATTCAGAACGGACAAAACGAATCCGACGGCGTACGTTCAATAGGGTTCCCGAAAACCAAAGGTTTTTGGGAAAGAGGAGAAACAGCGTATTGATTGAATCATGAATTTTTAATTCATGATGAGTTATATATCGCTTGTTTCGACGAAGCGGTTCGGTTTGTTCGTAGCAAAAGGAAATAGATTTTAGAAAAATTGAATTGAAATTTTTCAACCTAAAATATAAAAAGTTATTGTTTTAAATTTAAGTATTACAGATAATTTTGTCCTTTTGCGATCTGGACTTTTTTTATATCCATCTTTTTTAGAAAGGAAAGAAAGTATATGGATAAGAATGAGAAGTGGCTCGATTGGGCGGTCGAATTGCAGGCTTTGGCGCAGGCAGGCTTATTCTATACAAAAGATCGCTTTGATAAAGAAAGATACGAGAGAATACGCGAAATAGCCGCCGAGATGATAGCGCATAAATCGGATATTCCGCTTGATAAAGTTAAAGATCTGTTTTGTACGGAGATAGGCTATCAGACGCCAAAGCTCGATACGCGCGCCGCGATTTTTGAGGAAGGCAAGATACTTTTGGTGCAGGAAAATAACGGTACATGGTCGCTACCGGGCGGCTGGGTTGATGTGAATGTGTCGGTAAAGGAAAATGCCGAAAAAGAGGTCAGAGAAGAGGCAGGACTTGAGGTTTCGGCAGAGGAGGTTATCGCGGTTCAGGATAGAGAAAAGCACAATTTGCCGATTTATGCGTACAAAGTTTGTAAAGTGTTTATACTTTGCAGAAAAATCAGCGGCAGTTTTTCAAAAAACATAGAAACGGTGGGAAGTGCGTACTTTGCGCTTGACGAAATACCGCCTTTGGCAGAGGAAAAGAACACGTTTGAGCAGATTAAAATGTGCTTTGATGCGTACAACTCAAAAAACTGGAAAACGTTAATTGATTAGAAATAAAAAAGCAGCGATCGCTGCTTTTTTTAGTCCCTATTTTATATTTTGTCGCCGGGGTGTTCTTTTTTATATTGCTTACGGCTGTGCGTTTCAAAATAGTGCGGCGTCGAAAATTTGTGCTTATAGCTCTGCGGCGTGTAGCCCGTGAGCTTTTTAAAAAGGCGTGCAAAATAGTTCGGGTCGTCAAAGCCGATATATGTTGAAACAAATTCGTTTGTGTATATAGAATCGCATAAAAGAATTTTGGCATGTTCAATACGCTGATAATTCCTGAATTCTATCGGCGACATACCCGTTTCCTTTTTAAAAAGCGTGCGGAAATACTGCTCGGAAAGTCCTGCTATTTTTGCATAGTCTGTTACCGTTTCGCGCCTGAATTTGTTTGTTATAATATAACTTATTACGGCTTTTATATTCGTATTGACATCGGCATGCTCGGGAGGATATTTTGTTTCTATAATATTACAGAAAAGATCAAACAGCTCCTTTGTTGCGGAAAGCTCTTCGTTTTCGGATACGAACGGCATTTTATCCACAAGCGTCTGTATATTATTTTTGATGCTCGGGGGTGTTTTTTTGAATATAATATGCAGATTATCGAATGGGATTATCGGCTCGTGCGTTGTGACGTCGGCAAGTAAAAATTCGGCACGGGTATATTCGTAATCATGGCTTTCGGAATATGTTACCGGCGTCTGCCAGGCAGGAACATAAAGAAGCGTTCCGGGACGAGTTATTATTTTTTTGCCGTTTGTTATGATTTCGGATTGACCGCATACGGTATATTGAAAATAGCAATGCTCAGCGGCCATACAGTATGTCATATTTTTAATGTTAACTATATCAAAAGGGTAGATATGTCTTGCATCCAAATGTTTTATGTAGTATTTAAAGGGGGTGATTTTATTCAAGGGTACTATTTTCATCTATATTTTTTCCTTTCTGTTAAACTTAATAAATGTGTTAAAAAAATAGACAATATAACGTTTATTTTTTTTTGTTTAAAATGCACAATAGAAATTTATTTTTTTTATTTGCTAAAAGTTGTTTTGTGCTATAAATTCGTTATCAAATAATATGTTTTGGGGATTCTTTATGCTATAATTATACTATGATAAAGTGATTTTGTCAATCATTTGGATAAAATTACCTATGAAAGCAGAATAAAAGCATGGCGCCGTGTTTTTATTCGGTCAAAAATAATGAAAACAACATTTTTGACCGCAAATTAGGGGTAGGCATCCCCGATATTTCCCCATAGAGACGGTGTGCAAAAAGCAAAATTTGCATTTTACGGGTTTTGGGGTTTAACGATGAAAGGAGAAACAATATGAAGAAAAAACTTTTATCAGTAATGCTGACAGCGGCATTGTCAGCGACCGGGTTTGTGATTCCGGCAACTGCCGAGAGCGCAGACGACTTTATCAGCATAACCTATGCACCGCAGAATTATGTGTTGCGCTATGGAGGTCAGTATTCCCATACGGGGAGAGCGGAGTTGGCGGTAAACCGTATTGGCGAAAAGCCGGACGGTTCGACAGCAAATTTAAGAAGTGATCAGGACGACTATTTTTCGCAGTACAAAATAGCAGCGCCCGACACAATTGAGAGTGTAAAAATAAACATTAAAAATGTGCCGATAGGATCTAAGGAAGTAACGGAAAAAGATGCTGAAGGCAATGAAGTTGTAAAAACATATGATAAAACACAGTTGAGTATTCGCTATTCAACAGCCAAGAGTGAACTCCCGGCTGACGGCGTGTATTATATAAAGGACGATTCAACAGCGGTCGGCGGAACGGCAGAAGATGTGAATACGCTTTTGAATACATGGGCGAGAAAGCTCTTTAATGATGTGGGACAAAATCCATATTTGATAAAAAATATTGACGCGCAAACCTTTGGCATCACAGATGAGATGACAGCGAACGGAAAGAAATACAACGTATCAAAGGATGTAACAGATGTTGTTCTGCAAAGCTTAAAAGACGGCAAGACAGAGGATGGAACGACATATTTTGAAGTAATGTTCGGCTGGCCTGCCGAATACGGTATGTGGGGAAAATCAAAAGGCTTCGGCGCTAACCCGAGTGAAAACTGGGCAAAGACCACAACTTTTGATGTTACATATGATACCAAAAAGATTGCAGATGACGTAAATACGGCAGCGACAGCTGATGAACTCAAAGCTAAGGTAATGACCTATGCTTCGATGTTCGGCTACAGCGAAGATGATTTTGTTGAAAAGGTTTTGAATGACAAAATCGGCGCATATGTCGGAACTACATTTACATTCAATAGCTTTAAGGCACTTTTAAAGGATCTTGCACTGGTTGATAATGCGACATTCCAATTGGATATATCGGACAAATTCAATTATTCAAACTGGGGTAAGCTGGGAGAAGAAATAACAACCGATTCATTTGTAACTCATGCAGGAAACTTCAATTTCTCTGAAAACGGCTCGACTGTAGATACATTTACATTAAATGCGGTTGACGTTTCGAGCGGAGAGGCTGTTGCAAACGGCGATGTTATTGATTTTTACTTTAATCCTGAAACCTACAGTGTAAATGTGAACAACTTATACAATGCAGGCAGAGGAAATGCGTTTTCGTTTAACGGATTGGCGGGATATGCAAAGAGAATATATTTTGCAATGACAGCAGAGGGTTCGCACTATATAGATGTTGCTCCTGTTGTTACATATACCGACGGAACAAAAGAAATTAAGTCGTTTAGAGTAGTTAATGTCGGTCAAGGCGGCTGGAATACATCAGCGGGTTACAGCGGCGCGATGGAAATCGGAAAAACGGCATTGGGCTGCAGAACATGGGCACAGACTGTAAAATCGGCAGAGCCAAACGATAATGGATATTATACCGTTGTGGGTGCATCTTCATCGGGCGGTGTTTCGTTCTATGCGATTGACGTAAATCCCGAAAAGAAGATTGCTAATATTTCATTTGTGAACAATGCAAGCAATTCGATGAACGTGTTTGCAATCGGCGGAACGGCAATGTCAAATGCTGAGCTGCAGGCAGCTGTTTCGGAAGCAGAAAAGATTACAGATGTAACTGCCGATAACGTTTCAACTATTGTTACCGCTAAAAATTATGCCCAAGAGCTTATAGACAGAAATGTTGCAATCGAAAGCGATTTTGCTGCATTGAATGAACTTTACAAACAAGCTGAATGGTATCTGCAGGGAAAAGACTCGGAGCAGAACATGATAGATATCAGCGATAAGCTTAATATGGATATGCTGGCACCTGTCGGATCACATGTTGCAGAGGCTTGGCAGGACGGCTTTACTTCAACAAAGGCAGAATGGTGGACAAGCACACCGACAAATTTTGGTGACAGAATCGGTACAAGCACATATGCAAACGGTGTAAGAACTGTTGACGAGTATGTATATACTCTTAATGATGACGGAGAAACATATTCATTTGTTAAGTCAGGTAAGACTGTAGACTTTGCAACTCCTGAGGACAGATTGCAGGCAGGAGTTAAAGATGCGATTTACTTAAAGGGCATTGCTCAAGGGGGAGAAAGCGTTACAGTTGCGGCATCGGGCGAAAGAATGAATAAGCTCTACATTATGTGGGACGCAACAGGCTCAAGCCAGAATCCGAGCGTACAGGTAAATTATGCGGACGGAACAAGCGAGACAACTAAAATATATATAGGTGGTCCGGGCTGGACAATTGCTCAGACAAATCTTTTGAATACACGTACATATCCGACTCTTGCAGGTGCTGTATGGTTAGGATATGCAAATCACTCGGCTGTTAAGGTAAATGAGAGCGATGAATATTATACGGTAAAGCACAATGGGGATAAATACGGTGCTATAAATGTATTCGGAATTGATCTTGACCCGACAAAGAAGGTATCGTCATATGTTTTGATCCCGGACGCAAATTATGTAACAGCTGTTTATGCAATGACAGAGGTTCCTTTGACAAATGATGAGATGAAGGCGGTTATCAAAGAGGTGTCGAATCTTGCATACGTATCGACTGAGGCTGACGCCGAATTGGTAAGAAAAGCAGCCGTATTTGCAGATGAACTCAATGCAAGACATTCTGTTAAGGCAGAGGATAATGCATGGATTGAAAAGCTTGTTGAACAGGCTGCGGCACAGGAGAAGATATATGCCGATATTTCGGGTGTTGCAAACAGTGATCTTATGATCAGCACAAAAGACGGCGAGAATACACGAGGCGAGAACTACAGCGGACGTGATGATCTTCTTTATGCGGATATGCCGGAGAGCGTTACATTGGCAAAACCGGGAGATAGCGGATACAGCGATCCCGAAACAGGCGAAACATTCAAGCTTATTAATACCGCAAACGGCAATGATTCGGTGAAGATTGAAAAAGAAGGCAACGGTGCGACATTTGATATGGGCGCAAAGATGATTAAGCACGTAAGCTTTTTGGCAGACTGCGTTGAGGTTATAGATAACCAGACGGGCGCAACCGTAACGGCTGTTGTAAATTACACAGACGGAACAACAGAGGAGCTTACATCAAAGATTACACGCGGCGATACATGGTATGCGGGACAGTATTATGCAAATGTGCTCATAAAGTATGCGCATTATGACGAGGCAACAAATTCGTATGTTTTAGGAGCACTTACCGACAGACCGGATCTTACCGGCAGTTATATCACAGCGTTCGGATTTGATATTCCGGCTGTTAAGACTGTAAAATCAATTGAGCTGAAGTCGGCTGAAAACTACACATATTATGTTTTGGCAGAGACAGTAACTCCGTATACAAATGATGAGCTGGTAGAAAAGCTCGGAGCATTTATGGATCTCGGAGTTGTTGATACAGACGGCGTAACTGCTGAAAATGCGGCAGATGTAATCAAGGGTGTAAACGTTATAGAAGAGCTCTATAACAGAAATTATTCCGAAATCGATTTGGACACCTTGAATGATTATATACTTATAAGAGAAAAGGCAGAATCATTTGATACACCGGCAGATGTTTTGAAATTCACTCCGGATATCGAATTGGGAACAAATACGGTTAAGGCAACGCTTAAGATGGTTAATACTACCGCAAGCGATAAGCCGTATGTATTGATTATTGCAGCATACGATGCGAATAATCAGTTGGTAGGCGTAAGCGCTACAGAGCAAAAGACTTTAAAGAGTATGACATACTCGGATACCGACAGTGTGGAGATAAATATTCCGGCAAATGCCGCAAGCTATAAAGCTATGGTATGGGAAACAATTGCGGGAATGGTTCCGATTGCGGTTATCGGTAAATAACAGATAGTTTTTGCGGGCGGATTTTCCGCCCGCAAAAATTAAAAAAACACTTTTTTGATGAAAGGAATGACTGAAATAATGAAAAAAAGGCTGTCAGTTTGCATTGCATTTAGTTTAATGATGTCATTGACTCCGCAGTATATTGCCGGAGCAGAGACAAGCGAGCAGGTATATACTGATTTATCGGCATATTTTAATGACGATCTGTTTTTGAAAACCGAAACAAAAGCAAATAACAAATATGATTTGCAGAAATGGTATTATGACGGGAGTAAGTATGCGGATACGGTCAGCTTGGGTAATTTAACGTATAAGCTGTACGGTGATTTTGATACGAGAAAAAACGATGTTATTAAAGTGAATACAAACGACGTGACGGTAGATATGGACCCTTGCGCGGCAAAAACACTGAGTATGATGATTGTTGCCGGGGAGAGCGAAAAGACTGTTTCGGTCAAGGTGAATTATGAGGGGAATATAAGCGAGAGTTATAATATCGCATTGTCAACGATGGAGGAGGAAACCGATACCAATGAGGGAATAAGCCCGATTATGGTGGTTAAAAGCGGTATAAGATATAATCCGACAGTCATTGACAGCGCAAAGGTGTATCTGCACGATAATGTGCTGGATTTGTCGGCGAGCGTGAATAAGAATTTGAATGTGGAATCGGTGACATTCCCGAAAGCGGATTTTGATTATTATGTTATGGCAATCACACGTGAAAAATTTTCCGAATCAGAGATAGAGGAGCAGACAAAAGAGGCGGTAAGAAAGCTTTTCGGAAAATATTCGGCACTTGATTTTGTAGAGCTTTCCGAAAAAAAGGACGGAGCAAGCATTTCGGAGGCACAGGAGCTTTACTCGGCGCTTTTAAAACAGCAGGGGAAGATGGACGAGGCAAGCAAAGAGAATATAGAAAGAATAGAAAAGCTGATATCGGGCTCTGAATTATATGAAAACGCGAAGAACCTTAAAAAAGACATAGAGGATAATCTGGGCGATTATCCGAATGTTTCGGCGGATTTTGACGATTTGTCACAGACCGATCTTACAGATGAGGATTATCAAAAGCTTTTGGCGCTTGCTGCGGATTATGATGAGTATAACAAGATAGATCTTAAAAAGCTTTCGGATATAACGGAATTTTTCGGTGTTGCGGATAAAGTGGATGTTTCGCTGGATAAGGATAATGAAGAGAAGATAAGAACGCTTTTGTCGGCATATGAGAAAGCGGCGAAGAAGAGCGAGCTTATCGGAAAGATAGATCCGATTTACAACATATATATAGGAAAAGATATTTCGGAAATTACCGAGAGGGATTTAAAAAAGCTTTCGGAGCTTATCGGGTATTTTGATGAAGCGGATTCTGACGGAATCGTCCTTGGCGGATATGATAAGGCATATATAAAGCATTTGTATAACGATTATGAGAAATATCAGTCGAGTGAGGAAAAGCAGGCGATTGATGTAAGCAGATATTATAATGTTGATGTTATCGCATCGGCGGGGGAGAGCGCATCAGCCGATACATGGTATGAATCCCCCGATAATATAAGCGGTGAGGGTATAAAAGCAGCAAGACACGGATATATGAGCGGTTATAATTCCGAAACGGGGATAATGACTCTGAAAGAATATGAATTTACCGAAAAGGTTACATATGATGAAAATACGGGAATAACCACAACAACATATCCGTTTACGGCAACGAAAACTGAAATTCCGTTCTATATTCCGGAAAAAGGTTTGGTAGGCGGTGTGTGCGATGCGATACTCTTAAAAAAAGGATCAAAAGAAACATATACATTTGATCTTGGCGGCGGATATACCGAGAAGGTGTATATGCTTGTAACAGCCGTAAATACCTGTAATATCGAGCCGGTGGTGACATACACCGATGGCACGAGCGAGACTTTTTCGGTATATGCAAATTCGACGGGGCAGACGGTTAATGCGATAAGAAATTCGGCAAAGACATATCCTGATATGGTAAGCTGTATTACGTCAGGTGACTATAAAAACTACAACAGAGCGGTAACAGGAATAATTTATGCCGAGAGCGGCAACACGACAAACGGATTCTCGGTTTTTGCTATTAACACAAACGAAAATAAAGCAGTTAAAAATATAAAATTTGGCGCAACATCAAATGATTATATCCTTTTGGGACTTTCTCAAAAACCGTTGGGAAATGATAAGCTCATAAAAAGAGCAAAGGATATTTATGCAGAGGTTGTATCGGACGGAGAGATTGTTTCAAAGGATATAGAGAAGCTTTCGGAGCTTTCGGCTCTTTTGAAGGACGCTCAAAAAAGAGGACTCTATATAGACGGTGTTGACAGCGATGTGACAGCGGATATATTTGCGATGGTTTTGTCGGCAGAGGGAAGTATTTCAAGATACGACAAAGACACGGTACGGGCGCAGATTGATTTTTCGGTGCCGGTTGATAAGGATTCGGTATCGGGCGGAATAAGCGTTATGTGCGATTCAAAGGCAATTGACGGCTTTACATATGATTTGAGTGAAGATTCAAAAAAGCTTACAATCGATATTCCTGCCGACAGATACGGCAATAAAGCGGTAAGTGTTGCAATCAGCGGAATAAAGAATAATCTTTATCCCGAATTTTCGCTGGTTTATCCGTATGAGCTTGAGTATGAGGTCCCCGAGTATCTGACGATAGATTTTTCAAACCAAAATATTATGAAGATCACGAACAATTCGCAGGTGCCGCAGGAATATCTTGCGTACTCGACGGCGAAAGAGGGCGATAAGACGGTTATGGTTTCGACAGCTGCCGGAACAGTTGCGGCAGGAAGTACAACCGAAGCGTATCTGAGCACTATGCCGGGCGAGGAAAGAGATGTATACGCCGGAGTTCTTGACAAAAATACGATGAAACCGCTGGCAGAAACGGCATTTTCGGAAAAGACCGCGGAGCAGACACAGAAAACCGCGAATTACAAAGAACCAATTCTTGATTTGGAGAAAAATACGGTAACAATACACGGAATTACTCCGTCACAAAAAGAGGGAAAAGCGGTTTCGGCAGCAATATATGATGCAACCGAACGGCTTATGTATATCGGCGAGGTTTTAACAAATAAAGACGGCTATTTTGCATTGAATGTGCCGATAGATGAGAGCAGTATGCAGATTTCGGGGTATCTGACAATCAAGCTCGGCGGAGATGATTTTGATGAGCTTGTTGAGATTAACGACTTATATTATCCGTTGGAGAGCACAAGACAGGAGTTTGTGAATAAACTGAAAAATGCAAAAGATCAGAGTGAGGTTTTGGAGCTTTTAAAAGATGCCGAACGTGAACTATCGATAAATTTTGCACCGTTTAAGGAAATTATGTCGGATAACGCAGCGGCAGAAAAGCTTGCGGCAAGAATATATGAAATAAGAAATGAGTTATCCGAAATTACCGCCTCAGACAGTGCGGCAAGCGAAAAGATAACAAAAGCACAGACAATCATCAAGCAGCAGTCGGTATTGGCTTGCTTTGAGGAGAAAAAGACTGATACGGTAAGCACAAACGGCGAGCTTTTGTATGACGATATTATGAGCTACAGCTCAATTGACAAAAACGGTGTAACGCTTTATGCATTATATGGCGCAAATATTTCGGCGACAGGGAAAAATGCGGTGGTGCAGGAGCTTTCGGGCAAGGTATACGCTGCACCTGAGGCGCTGTTGAGTGATTTTGCAAAAGCAGTGATGCTTAACGCTTTGAAAAATCCGGCTCAAAGCGGCGTCGGACATGTGGCTAAGGCGCTTACAAAGGAAAATGCCGATTTGGTGGGCATGAATATAACAAAATACTTAAATCTTTCGGATACGTCCGATGCCGATAAGGCGATTGCAAACATGAACATCACAAAGCTTTCCGATGTGACCGATTATATTAACGGACTTCCCGACGGCAGCTATTCAAAACCGGGCGGCGGCAAATCATCATCGTCATCTTCGGACAAATCTTCGGGCGTAACAATCGTTCCGACAACACCGGAAAATAATAACACGGAAAAGTCAAGATTTGACGATGTCGATAAATCTCACTGGGCATATAAAGCGATAGAAGCACTTGCGGAAAAGAATATAATAAACGGTAAGTCGGAGAGGACTTTTGCTCCGAACGATGCTATAACAAGAGCAGAGTTTGTAAAGCTTTTATGCACCTTTAAGGGTATTGCGGCAGACGAAAATGAGCAGATTTTCGATGATGTGGATATAGACGCGTGGTATGCACCGTATGTTTTTGCGGCATATAAAAGCGGACTGGTAAGCGGTGTGAGCGATAAGCTGTTTGCACCGAAGAATACCATTTCAAGGCAGGATATATGTACCTTGCTTTACAGAGCGGATAAATCGGAGTATAAGGGTGAGGCGGATTTTGCGGATAAAGAGCAGATCGCACCTTATGCAAAAGATGCGATAGGGTATTGTTATGAAAAGGGAATAGTAAAGGGCTTTTCGGATAATACATTCAGACCGGCTGCCGGTTGTACAAGAGCGCAGGCGGCGGCAATGATTTACAATTATATGATGAACTAAAGTACTGGTGTGCCGCAATTTTTGCGGCAGAATGGAGAATGATATGAAAAGACTGATTTCGTTTTTACTTTCGCTGAGCATGGCGGCGGTTTCGATAGTATCTGTCAATGCCGCAAAATTCAGCGATACAGAGGATTCGCAGGTGGTAGATGTTGTGACGGGATTGGGGCTTATGGAAGGCTATACCGACGGAACATTTCTTCCGGAGAGCAATATTACAAGAGCGGAGTTTGCCGAAATTATTGCAAAGGTTTATACATACGGCGCGGAAGATGACGCAGTTGCCGAATGGAAGAAGAACTTTTTTGACGGTGTTTACGAAGATGAAACGGCGCTGATTCCGCCGGAGGAGATGAATAAAGAAACCTCCGACATCTATTCCGACGTGTTGGAGGGGAGCGATTCGTATGATGCGATAAAGCTTGTTACACGCCGCGGAATTATGAAGGGTATCGGCGGCGGAGAATTTCTGCCCGACGGTAATCTGAGCGTAGAACAGGCATTAAAGGTAATCGTCACAATGATGGGATATGCAAAGTCGGCAGAGGCACAGGGAGGATACCCGAGCGGATACTTAGCTGTTGCGGCTGACTTGCGGCTTACTGATAATGTCGGCGGAACAAGCTCATATGCGACGAGAATGGATCTTGCACAGATTTTTTACAATGCCTTGGATGTACCTGTGATGCAGTGGGGGATTGCAAGCGACGGAACGCCTTATTACGACACATACCAAGACGATACGTTCCTTACAAAGATACTTGATCTGGATCACACAAAGGGAAGAATGACAAGCGACGGCTATACCACTCTTTCGGGTGAGGCAAAGACAGGCAAGAATAAGATCGTTGTAAATAATGTAAGCTATACTATAAATGACGGAGCGGAATATGTAAGAGATTATCTCGGAAGAGATGTAGAGGTATACTATTCCTTAGATGAGGACAGGGACGATTTTGTATACGTATGTTTAACCGGCAGAGATGAATCAGTTAAAATTGATATTTCCGAGTTTGAAAGATATTCGGGAGGTCAGTTTACGTATCTTCCGGCTGATGCAAAAAGAGAGAAAAATATTCAGACGGTAAACGCTCCGTTTGTTGTCAAAAACGGCTCGGCACTTCCAGGCGCAGACGACACGGTGTTTGATTTTAATTACGGCACTGTTGAGGTTATAACCCCGGCAAAGGAGAGCAAAGCGGATTTATTTATCGTAAGGAGCTGCCACAACTTTAATATTGAGCTTGTGGATAAGGCGAAGGAAGTAATTTATTCGCGTGCATCGCTTTTGGGAAATACAATAGACTTAAACACCGATGAGAAAGATATATTTATATATGATTCGGCAGGTAACGTTACTTCAATCGATTCGCTTGCAAGCGGTGTTGTAACGACGGTTTACTACGGAGAGAAGAAGATCGAAATTTATATTTCGGATAAGACGGAGAGCAAATTTTATGTTCGCGCGGTGGGCTTGAACGATGATAACGAGTACGAGATAACGGGCGAAAAGGACAAATACGTTCTCTCTAAGGATTTTTGCGATATGAACCCGGGAACTTTGCCGAAAATCGGCAGCGTTTACAATTTGAAAATCGATATACTGGGTAATATCGTTGATTTCAAAGAGGCGGCAGGAGAGATAACCGCGGCATTTATGAATGATGTGCGTATTGTCGAAGGCGAGGACGGAGCCGACGAGAAGGTACGTGTAAAGTACTTTGACATGACGACAAAGACGGTTAATACGGTATATCTTGCCGATAAAGTTAAAATCATGGCTGCGGACGATACGACCAAAACATACTCGACCGAATCGGCGATAAATACCGTTACCGACGTTATTTATGACGCGATCTGCACAATGATCAATAATGTGAAAACAAAGACAGGCTCGATGTTCAGATATAAGATGAACGAGGAAGGCGAGATTACATGGATTGAGCTGCCGGGTATGCAGGAAAATTCACTGGACGACTCGTCAAGACTGGTGGAGATAAAGACAAGTTCAAATGTCGCAAACAACACGATGTATAACGGCTCAAACCTTTACGGCGGAACTGTTATTCTCAATTCAAATACAAAGATTTTGCAGTGCAACTATGCCTCGGACAAATTCGGCGAGGATTCGGGATATGAGATTATAACCAACAGATCCTTTAAAGAAGGCGGAAAATACGACATAAAAGCATATTCTACGGTGAAAAATTCACCTGTTGCGGAATTTGCAATATATACAAGCGATCCGACAAAATCTATCTCGACAGAGGCGCCGCAGACCTGTGCGGTTGTGGAAAAGATATACACGGCTTTGGACGAAAATGACGAAGTAAAGAATTATATGGTATTGGATTCGGGCGAATATGCCGTGGATTCGGACGTTATGGAGAAAGGAAACGTCGTAAATATGCAGGGTGCGTCAAGCTATAAGGACGCAAACGGAGTATCGCACGATTTTGAAGTCGGAAAAGGCGATATTATAAGATACGCTCTTGATACCGAAGGTGTAATCAGTCAGATTCAGATTGTATATGATGCGGATGCAGACTACAGTGACGGTATTACAATAGGCGGAAAGCTTTACGACGGCTGGTCAAAACGCGGTAATCTTGCAGGGTGTATTGCAGGATATGACAGAGAAATATACAGTTTTTCAAATCCGTTCAGTGCATCAAGCAGTGCTTCGGGAAATTCATTCTCAGAGGATTCTTATGCATGGACCTACTATAACGGCAATATGAGAGTAATGCTCGGCTCGGTTGTAAGAACAGGCTCGGGGTATATAATAACAACTACGAGAAATCTGGCGGAAAATCCGGGAATTGTTGATATGGAGGGCGACGGCTACTACACAACCAATTTGTGGAACATGAGCACATTCAAGCTTGTTACCGTTTCCAAAAAATCGGTTGAAGTATCGACAGAAAATATAAATGCATTGAAAACCTATGCGGCTGTCGGAAAGGACTGCGACAGGGTATTTATTACAACAAGATTGGGAAATGTATATAACGCTATAGTATACAGATACGACGACTAAGACCGGAGGTGATTTTAATTGAAAAGGATAAAGAGCTTTTCGGCAATTGCAGTGATAATTACAATGCTTCTCTCAAACGTTGTCTTTGCAAGCCCGGCAAAAAAGATATATTCCGATGATATAGAGCTTGTTATGGCGGCAGACGGAAAAATCGCGCTTTTTGACGGCGCGGACACTGTTTTGGATAAAACACCCTATTTTGCCGATGATGTTTTAATGATCCCGGCGGAATATGTGCTTGAAAATTATGGTTATACCGTTAACAAGAACGACTCAGGACTGACGGCAAAGGGGAAATCCGAAATTGAGCTGAGTATTGCAAGCAATTTGATAAAAATTAACGGGGAAGAAAAGACGCTTAAAAAGGAAACGGTGAAAAACGGAAGTGAAATTTTCTGCTCCGAGGATATTTTGGAAATTTTAGGCTGTAAGGTGCGGATTACCAAAAGCGGTATACTTGCGGTTTCAAAGAGCGGAAATTTCACCGACTTTGACGAGAATATATTCCTGCATTTACAGGGAGTATATGTTGCAACAGACGGCAAATACGGTGCGGCGGGAACACCGGCGGCACCGGTAGACGGACTTGAGGCGGCAAAGAAAATAGCCGTACGGTATATGAAGGAATACGGCACAAGCTATCCCGTGCATATATTTGTAAAGGGCGGCACATATAGGTTTAAAAGCGGTGTGAGCTTTGATGAAACGGAATTTACTCTAAATACCTATAAAGGACTTTCGATTGAAAATTTCGATGAGTCCATGCCGGAATTTACCGGATCGGTTTTACTGGATCAGGAGAAGTTCACACCTGTAACGGACGCGATGACTTTGGCAAGAGTTCATAAAAATGCAAGGGGCAAGGTTGCAAGTATGGATCTTCGTGAAATGGGGATTAAAAAGCTTGAGAACCTGCCGAACCTGTTTTACTATATCTATTTGAACGATATTGAACAGACAAACGCAAGATGGCCGAATGAAGGCGAGGCAACGATATTTTCGGTGCCTCAGCAAAACAGCTTTACCTTCTCCGAAACCGATCCGACAAGATGGACAGATGCTAAAAACGCATATGTGTTCGGACATTTTTCGAGTTGGGGCTGGGAATGGCATCAGGGTATCATCACATCGGTGAATGCGGCTACAAAAACAATCAATATAAAAGGTGCGGCAAATGATGTGTTAAGAACAAATGCGGCCGGTACAGGCTGGTATGCGGCAAACCTTTTGGAAGAGCTTGATATGCCGGGCGAATGGTATGTCGATACCGATAATTTAAAGCTGTATTATTATCCGCCGTATCGTCTGAAGGATCAGAAACTTGAGATGACCGCATATCTTGGCACTCTTCTGACCTTTAACAATTCAAAAAATCTGACGATAAAGGGAATCAATTTCTCAAAGTGCGGCAGAGCTATTGAATTTACGGGAAATTCCATAAACGGCGTGACAATAACCAAGTGCGAATTTTCGCACGGTCAGGTTTCGCGTTTTGTAGCTTTCCCGAACGGAGATGTGGTGTATAATGTACAAATTACCGAAAATAAAGTGTATAACTTATTTGGCTCGTTTGTATATTTCAGAGCAGGAAGCTTGGGAACTTTAAAAAACGGAAATTGCCTGGTTAAAAATAATTTTGTGGCGCAGACCGCGCAGTATTATAAATCCGCAGGCGGCATGGGTGGATCGTACCAGACCGAGAACTTCGGTAATGTCGGTGTTGAGTGCGTTAATAATGTTGTGCAGGATATTCCGGGCGGCGCGGCTTTGGGCTGGGCAGGAACAAACTGCAAAATCAACAATAACGAGATTGTAAATGCGGGAAAATACATGAGCGATTACGGCGCGATATATTTCGGACGTTCTACTTCATATTTCAATATGGAGGTGGCGCACAACTTCCTGCATAACTTTAATAACAACAATGTGTACTGCGGACTTTATAACGATGACGCCTATTCAGGTGCAAACTGGCATCATAATGTGTGCGTAGATATGTATCAGCCGTGTATACAGGCACCGGGACTAAACACGAAATATATGTATAACGTTACGGTAAACTGTGCAAAAACAGGATCTGTAGGTTCGAGAAAGAGCTACGGCAACAGTGTATACTACAAAGGCTCTATGTGGAATGAAACAAATAAGCTTTTATATGAAAATGAAGAGGTATACAGAAAAGAATATCCGCAGATGTTTAACTGGCTGGAGCGGGATAAAGAGTTTTTCAATGTATGCTGGGACAGCATATATTACGGAAATGTAGGTATCGGAAGTGTTGCGATAAATGATTTCGGCGAGATGGAGGAGTACGGTGCAAAAGAGTTTGAGGAAAACGGAGAGACGATTTCTCTTGTCGGCAAAAACTCACAGCGTGCCGGAAATCCGTACTATGATTATTCGGATGATTTCTTTGTAGATCCCGAGCATCAGAACTATAACATCAACCCCGAGAGTACGGCGGCAAAAGATGTGCCTGAGCTTTTGGATATTGATGTTACAAAGTCGGGTTTGACGCCCGAGGCGGAGTATCTTCTGGAAAAACCCGAGACCGGCTCACACTTGAAATATCCTGCAAACGGACAGAAGAATCTCAATGCGTCAAAGATAACCTTTTCGTGGGATCCGGTAGCGGGCGCAAGCTTTTACAGAATTATAGTTGCAACAGATCCGGAGCTTGAAAATGTGGTTTATGATAAAGAAGTAAGAGAAAACGGCAACTTTAATGAGATTACTCTTGACGGATTTTCAAATAACTGCCTCTATTATTGGAAGGTAGTTGCAAAGAGCGTTACAAGACAGAATCAGTTTGAGGTTGATTCGATCGGCGGACCGTACGCATTTAAGACAGCGGTTCGTGATACACTCTCGAAAGAAAATTTAAGACTTGCGATTACAAGCTTTGAAGAATTTTGCAAGAATGATTTGCAGGATCCGAACTATGAGTTTGACGCTGATTTTAAGACAAGTGCAAATGCAAAGCTTGAAGAATGCAAGAAAGTATATAAACAGGCAAAAACTCAAGATGAGTTGGATAAGGCTGAAGAAGAGATATATTACGTTGTTAAAAAATCACCGTTTTTCATGAAGGTACATTTTGAGAATATAGACGGTATATATGATCAAAATGCAAAATGGGATACGGACGGAAATATCAGCGTCGGCGCGGACGGCGTGTTGACTTTCTCAAGTCAGCAGGGTACAAGAGCAGAGGCAAGAACTGCAATAAAAAATAAAAATTCGATTCTCTGCTTTAAGATGAAGCTTGCCGATATGGGAACTATCGCAGGAAACTATCAAGGCTTTGATGTTAAGCTGAACGATACAGGTAACGGCTATTTGATCGTCTTTAAGAATGATATAATAGAATGGCAGAGAATAGGAAAGACGCTTACCGAAATTCCGAACGATTTTATTGTGGGCGATAAATGGTATGATGTTCAGGCAGGCGGAATAAACACGCCGAACGGTGTTTTGCAGTTTTTCCGTGTGGACGGAAGAATAATTTATGCCGAGCTTGATCAGACGAGTAATCAGACGAGAGATGAAGGATTTTTCAGAATAAGAAAGAACCAGTTGGGAAATATTCAGCTGAAGGATATGAAAGAAGTGCCGGCGGACGGTGTTCTGATCGACGATATTCTAAAGGATTTCGTTGAGCCGTATTCGGCAAAGCATTTGCAGACGCTCTTTATAGGCTCTGCCGATGCGATGGAGATGGGATCCTCCGCACTCTTCTCCAAGCTTGATAAATCGATTCTCGGAGAGCTTATGTATTCGGCGATAAAGGAAGAAAAGGTATACGCTACAAGAGCCGATATTTCGCAATATAAGAAGAAAATTGAGGAAATGTGCGTGGTTGCGGGATATAACCAGGGGCTTTCCGAAAACCTCTTCAAAAATAAGATTGAGTTTTTGTATGACGATATTTTAAATGTTGAGGATATTGATACAAACGGCGTGACGATATATTCGTGGTATAAAAAGCTGCCGGATAAGTTCAAAGCGGTTGCGACGGAATCTATGATGAAAGGTAATTGCAAGAATATCGGTGAGCTGAAAAAGCACATAACAAATAAGCTTTTCACGACGATTATTAATTCATGCTACACCGGCTTTGCCGGACAGTCGGAGTATATATCCGAGGTTTTGACAAAGGAAAATGCGGATTGCGTAGGAATAGATATAAGCGATTATCTTGCGCTTACTCCGGAGCAGAAACTAAAAGCAAATGATGCTATAGGCAACGGCAAACACGGTAATACCGAGAGAACTTTAGAAGAGTTGGAGCAGGATATACACGATGCCGTAAAGAACGTAAAATAGAGGTGCGTGAAAAATGCACAGACCGCATAAAGCAAATGCTTTATGCTATGAACAAACCTCGCCGCTTGAGCGTCGAAACAAGCGATGTATATTTCATCGTGAATTGAAAATTCACGATTTAATTATTACGCTGTTTCTCCTTTTTCCCAAAAAACTTTGGTTTTTGGGAGCCCTATAAAAGTACGCTTTCGGGCAAGCACAAGCAAAGATTTTCTTTGCTTGTGCTCGGTTTGTCCATTCTGCACTATTTTTCAGTATTCCCCATAATGAGCTGTAGTGAAATGATCGTATTTTGCTACAGCTCATTATGAAACGAGTGATAATTAAAGAAAGGTCAGTGAACTTATGAAAAAAATATTGGCAGCGGCAGCAGCTTTATGCATGACGGCACAGCTTTATGTGCCTGTTTCGGCGGCAGATGAGGTTATAATTTATGTTTCTCCTGCGGGAAGAACAGACGCGTCGGGAGATAAAAACAATCCTGTGGGCAGTATTGATGATACCGAAAGACTTTTGGAAAAATACAGCGGACAATCGGTAAAGATACTTTTTCATGCAGGAAAATATGATTTGTCCGATACTTTGACGTTGGACTCCAAGGATTCTGTTACATTTGCGGCTTACGGTGACGGAGATGTAATTTTTTCGGGCGCAAAAACCTTAAAGAACAGCGGTTTTTCCGCGGTAAGGGATCCCGATATATTGGATAGACTTACCGGATCCGCAAGAAGCAGCGTGCTTGAATATCATCTTTCGGACAGCGGTGTGGAGTATTCAAAAAATGACGCTGTGCGCCCGTATCTTTTTGTTGATGATGTGATGAAAAACGCGGCAAGATACCCGAACGGCGAATATCTGACGGCAACAGCTGCAAATGGCACAAAGAGCTTTTCCTATGACGGATATGATATTTCCAAATGGGAAAGCGCTGACGACGCGGTGCTGGTCGGCTCGGCAGATTCGACGTATTTTTGGAGAAATTATGATATAAGCGTGTCGGATGGTGTGATTACCGCGTCGGGAAATGTACGCAAGGGCGCAAAATTCTATGTGGAGAATCTTTTGGAGGAGCTTGACACTCCGGGAGAATATTTTATCGACAGAGATGAAAATATTCTTTATTATTACCCCGACTCGGAGATTGAGAATGAAAAAATTGAGGTGATATCATTTTTAAATGATGCGGTAAAGCTCAAATCGTCAACAAATATTACCTTTGACGGAATCACCTTTGATAAAATCGGCGGACGGGCGATTCAGGCGACAGGCGCTGAAAATGTCGTGATAAAAAACTGTAATTTTGATTATGTGCAGGGGGATAGCGTAATTTCTCTTACAGGAAAAGAGTCCTGCATTTCGGATAACAGCTTTTACGGCTGTGCAAATACCGCGGTTACATTCCACGGCGGCAGTATAAGAACGCTTACCGACGGGAATATTGCGGTAAAGAATAACAGAATATCTTTTTGCGGATATAAATCCAAAAGTGCCATAATTTCATCGGGTTCGTCGGCAACAAGCATACCGTCGGATTTCGGAAATTCGGTTACGAATAATATTATCCAGGACTGCATGACTTTTATGGGGATTTCGATAAATGCAAATGACTATGAGATAAATTACAATGAAATTATAAACCAGGGCTACTTAATCGGCGACGGCGGCGCGATATATATGGGAAGAAGCAATGTAAAATACGGCACCGAGGTTGCGTATAACTACATTCATGACGGTCATAAGAATGATCCGGCATATGCTTATTGCGGGCTCTACTCCGATGACGGATATTCGGGTACGAATTTTCATCATAACGTTGTAAAGGATATGTATCAGGGTGTTATTGCGGGAATAGGAATGAACTGTCGTATAAATAATAACCTGTTTATCAATAACTCCAATGCCTCGGCGATAGGCTCAAGAATGACGAACTATTCAAAAGACGGCGGTGCGGTTGAAAGCGGTATGCAGGACACAATGTATAATGAGCTGGATACGATTTTAAAGCGTACAGATTACGGCGAGCTTTTTAAAACGCACTATCCCGAGATTGCCGCAGGAGTTTCAAGAAAACCGTATTTTGCACCGTGGAATACAGAGATTACGGGAAATGTTGCAATCGGCGGAAAATCAATCGGCGAAAAACCGTGGCACCCGTATTATCGGCTTGACGGGACAAAGACTGCAATTACAAATGAGGAAACAGTTGTAAGCAATAAAAATTACGAGATAGAATACGGAAAGAAATATATCGGTCAGAATTTGTATGAGGGATATTATGTTGACGAAATAGCGCTTTACGGCGCAAGTATTACCGATGCAAACGGCACGGATCTGAACTGCACAAGCGCCGGAAATCCTGAATATGAGTATAACGCGGACCTGTTTTGCGATCCCGAAAATCAGGACTATACATTAAAGAGCGGCTTTGACTGCGCAGTTTCTGATGTGGGAAGTATCGATATGAGCAAAATCAGTATTGTAACAAGTTCAAATGCAAAAATATACGAAAATTCACCTTCAGGAATAACGCTTTTAACACCAGGTGAAAATGCGGCAAATGTATCAGCAGCTGCGGATTTTTCGTGGGAAAGAGTGAAAAATGCGTCAAAGTACAGAATTGTAATTTCAAAAAATGCAGATCTCTCCGATGCGGTTGTAGATGAGACATTTAACGATACATCGGACGCGTTGGTAAAGCAATATACATTAGAAAACGGCGGCAGCTATTTCTGGCAGGTGACGGCATACGGACTTGCCAAGAACGATTCATTTGAAATTAAGAGCGATATATGCGCGTTTACGGTACAAAATGCGGATTATATTAATAAAGCCAATCTGACAAAGATTGCGGAAATTGCGGGCGAGCAGATAGAAAAGTACAATAAGGGACTTTTGGAATATTCCGATTCACAAATGTATAATAAGCTTTTGCAGGAAAAGAGCAATGCGGAAAATGTACTGAATAAAGCGGCGTCACAAAGTGCGATTGATTCGGCGGAGGACAGCATGATTTCGGTTTTAAAGGAGGCAAAGCTTTGCATGACACTAAAAGAGCCGAAAATATCCGAATGCAGGGCAGACCAGGAGACAGATAATGTTTATGTTACAGGCTCGGGATTTTTGGCAAATGCGTATGTAAGCGTTGTTGTTACAAATCCGAAATATGACATAAATAAGGCGGCAAACGGCTTTGATCTGACATCGGTTCAGTATACCGATACTTTGAGAGCCGATGAAAACGGTGTTCTTTCGTTTGTGTTTAATACTCGTGTTGACGGGGAGGACAGAAGCGGAAACTATACGGTTTATATGAGCGATGAAAGAGGAGTTGTTATAAACAAAACGTATAATTACGGAATTATATCGGTAGGCGCGCTTTCCTATAAAAATGAGGCGGGAGAGAGCGTGGAAAATATTATGGATATGGCAGGGAAGAAGATTACAATATCCTGCAATATCGAAAATAATACCTCCGAGGACATTGCACCGCAGATAATAACGGCATTTTATAAAGACGGCAAAACCCTTGCAGGCGCATTTATGAACAGCGATAATGTAATTTCGGCAAATTCCGAAAAGGGCGCGGTATGGGAAATAAATGTGCCGTCCGATGTGTCGGAGATGACAAGAATCGGGGTTATGTTTATCGATTCAATGCAGACGATGAAACCTCTTGCAAAATTCAGGACTATATATGAGGTGAAATAAAAAAGAGAGGAGAACATATATGAAAAGATATATTGCCTGGTTTTTGACGCTTGCCATGAGCTTGTGCGGCGTGAATGTTTTTGCCAAAACCGAATACACTGCCTCTGATTGGGCAAAGACGGAGCTGGAAGATGCCGAAAATGCCGGGATTATCCCGACGGAGTTTGACGGACGGGATTTTACGCAAGATATAAACCGCATGGATTTTGCAAAGGTCTTGGTAAAGACATATGAGGCGATTTCGCAAAAGAGTGTGCAAGAGGAGCAGATAAGCCCGTTTGAGGACTGCACCGATGCGGACGTTTTAAAAGCGTATACCTTAGGGTTCATAAACGGAGTGGACGAAAATCATTTTTCTCCGGCGAGCTTTTTGACTCGCGAGCAGGCGGCAACCATGCTTATGAGAACGTATAAAAAAGCATCGGACGAGAACTGGTCGATAGAAAACGATACACCGCTTGAATTTGAAAAAGGCGAGGATTTCACAGATGATGCGGATATTTCGGATTGGGCAAAGGAATCGGTTTATTTTATGTCGGCAAAGGAATTGGTAAAGGGCGTGGGAGAAAACAGATTTGCACCGAAAAATCACATATCGGTTGAACAGGCGGTTATTGCCGCGCTGAGATTGGAGCAGTTTATGAAAAAATCGGAAACATATAATCCCGATCCGTACACAGATGTGGACAGGGGCGGAACACCCGAAAAAAATGTAGGCGAAGATGTCTATACCGCGGCATTTATCGGCGGATCGCTGACCGCCGGCGGAAGTCTGTGGATTAGCGAAACAAAGAAGGTTTTAGAGGAGCATATGCCCGGCAAAACTGTGCGCACGATAAACGCCGGCAAGGGCGGAACGACGTCACAGTACGGTGCGGCAAGATTTATGGAGGATGTCGGACAGTATGCCCCCGATATTGTCTTTGTCGAGTTTGCGGTAAACGATACCGAGTTCTCAACCGAGAATCAAGCGAAGATGTACATGGAATCGATAGTGCGCCAATGTAAAAAGCTCGCCAAAGAGCCGATTGTTGTTTTCCTGTATGCGCCGTATCCTGTCGAAAAGGACAGCGATCTTTATAAAAAATGGGCGCAGGGAGTGGCGTGGAAAGAGGAAGTAGCACGCCATTATGGCATAAAGTCGATAAATATTTATGATTATATGCAAAATGATTATGCGAAAACAAAAGAAGAAAATGGATATAATGAGTTTACCGATTATCTGAAAAAACTGTACCAGGCTTCGGGCTCGGGATTTAATGTACATGGCGGATACCCCAAATACGCGGAGGCTATACGCGAGGCATTCACACAAAATTATGATGAGTGTATGTCAACCATGAAGAATGCGGGTGTTTACTGCAAAGCCGAAAAAGATATTGCCGATGCGGAGTATAAGCAGATTTCGGTGGACAGCCCGAGAATGAATTATGCGGGAAATTGGAAATTTTATACCGCAGCGGAGCAGTTTACAACAGATGACGGGAAAATATCGATAAATTCGGGACACTATCTCTACCCGTACTTTACTCACGGAATTGCGCAGCTTGAAAATGATAAAGGCGCATTCGGGTTCGATACGACAGCGGCAGCGGTCAGCATAAGCTACAGTGCGGCGACGGCAGGAAGTTCGGCAACGGTTTATATCGATCAGAAAGAGAGCGGCACAGTGAGCTGCCAATCGATATATCACGGTGTAAATTACAACACAAACTGGATAAGTCTGCCGAATGACGGAAAGACGCATAGAGTTATTTTTGTGGTGGACAGACCGTCAAATGATAATTATGTGTTCCGATTCGGGAGTATAATAGAACGATATACAAAATAGACAGATGCAAATAGGTAAAAAGTAAAATGTAAATTTTACTTTTTAGCCACCGCATCTTTGCGGGGGTATCGTGGGTGATAACCCCTGATTTATAATCAAAAATGACGATATGTGCGTCATTTTTGGCTGAAATAAAAAGTTTCAACCTGTAGTAAAATTAAAATCAGACGGAACTTTTTATTTCTACCTAAGAATTTTAATTGGAAAACGTTAGTTTTACAATTACCTACAGACAGATGCAAAAAAAAGGAGAAAACAGTATGTTAAAAAGACTTATATCAGGGGCATTGACACTCGGAATTTTAGGTGCGTCGGCGGTAATGCCTGCAAGCGCGGAGGATGCGGCGCAAAGTATTACGGCGGAAATTTTTCCCGACAACTATATAATACGCTACGGAGGCAAATATTCGCATACGGCAAGAGAAATAATTGCGGTAAATACAATGCCGGCAAATATCAGAACCGATCAGGACGATATGTATTCACGCTATGTTATACCGGCGCCTGAGGCGGTTACAAATGTTGCTGTAAATATACCAAAACTGGGACTTATGATGAAAGATGAGAATACAGAGGCGATAATGGGAATGAGCCTTCGTTATTCTTTTGATGAAACAGAGCTCCCGAAAGACGGGGTGTATTACACAACGGGAAAATACGACAATACGCTTGGACAATTCAATCCCGAAACAGAGGTGCCGGACGGAAAAACGGCAGAAGAATGTGAAGGTGTTTTAAATTCTTGGCGAGATAAGCTTTTTTATAACAGAGCAGAGGCACAAATTCTGATCAATCAGATAAAACCGTCAACCTTCGGCATAACCGACGGGACAAAGGTAACGAAAAATATTGCAATGTCGGGATATTACTGGGCGCGCGAAGCATCAAGTCTTGCGGCTAAAAGATACCCCGATTTGGCAGGATATATTTTCGGGGGCTGGAGTCAGCTGGACGCAGCAAGGGTTAACGATAGTGACGAGTATTTAACCGTTAAGGATAAAGACGGAAATCAGACCTGCGGAGTGAACTTTTATGTGGTGGATCTGGATCCGGCAAAAAGAGTAAAATCATATAAATTTGAAAATGCAAATGCAGAAAAGATGTATCGTTATAACTTATTTGCAGTAACAGAAAAAGCGCTTTCAAACAATGAGCTGAAAGAAAAAATTGCCGCGGCGGATTTAAATGATGAAAAAGATATGGTTGACGCAGTGATTTTTGCAGACGAGCTAAGAGCAAGAAATGCGGTAAGTTCAGGCGAATATACTACTCTTTATGCAGCATATGACGCATTTTTGGAAAAGAGCGGGATTGACAAAAAAGACGCAAAGAGCTTTTATGTAAAAAAGGTCACAAACAGGGACGAGGACGGATATGAAGTCGGAGAATTAAAGAGCGTAAAAACTCAAGGGAATACCCTTTCAAATCTGGCGTATAAGCTGAATAATAAAGAGGCTGTAAAGATTGCATATGTCGGCGGATCTCTCACATACGGCTCGGGAGATGAGGCAAACTGCTGGAGAAAGCAGAACATGGCATGGTTTGAGGAAAATTATCCCGAAAGCGAGTTTACTTTCAAAAATTGCCAATATCGGCGATACGGATCAAAGCTTTGACGCATATTTTGCGATATATGAAAAGGGTGCGTTAAAATCGGTAAGAAAGATTGTCGCAAATGCGCCTGCAAGAGAAGTCAGCTACAATTTTATGAGTGAGAAAATCACCGCGCAGGAAGAGGGCGATTTGAAAATACTGTTCTGGGAAAAGGACGGATTAAAGCCTTTGGAGGATGCACAGCTGCAATAGCATTTAAAAATCGTGCAATGAAAAGCAGATATTTTTTATTGCAAAATGTAAAAAACGTGTTATAATAGAATGTATAAATTATCCAAAACAGGAAAGGAAAACATCAGATGGAGATACATATAAAAAACGGGCAAAGTATTGAAGAAGCGTTTGACGCGGCGAATAAGAGCAGCGAGGCGGTTGTGATAACGATTGAGCCGGGCGACTATGAAGTACCTCATACGCTTTTAATCGAAAAAGATGATTTGTCTGTAAAAGGCGAAAACAGTGAGGTTAATCTGCGCGGCTCTAAGAGGATTTCTATCGCGGATTCAAAAAAGGACGGTAATATCATTACGGTTGATTTGAAAAAGCATGGCATAACCGATATGGGGAAATTCGGCGAGGGACCTTATGAAGATTTCTGGCATGTTCATGATATACCGAAGCCGCATATGACCGAGTACGGACCGGGTTTAGAGCTTTTTTATGACGGTGAGCTTATGCCGATTGCAAGATACCCCGAAAAAGGCTTTATGAAGATAAAAGAGGCTGTGGGCAAGACACCGATTTATTTTAAAAAGAAGAAAAACGGTACGCAGGAGGGAATGTTTATAGCCGATGATGACGCGGTAAAGGATTGGGAAGATTACGAAGAAATTATGCTGATCGGCTACTGGAATGCAGACTGGGCAACGCAAAGGCACATGGTAAAGCACATAGACAGAAAAACCGGTGTAATAGAGGTGAGCGAGCCGTATCACTGCATGGGATACCGTGACGGCGAGTGCTATACGGAAGAAGTCGGCGGCAGATTTTATGCAATCAATGTAAAGGCGGCGATTAAAAAGCCGGGGGATTGGTGCATTGACCGCAAAAACGGCTTACTGTATATCTATCCGTATGACGGACAGGAATATATCGATGTTTCCTGTGCCGACGATATGTTTTATGCAAAGGGACACAAAAATATATGCATAGAGAATGTGAATGTTTCACAGTGCAGAAAATCCGCGGTATATTTTGAGGATTGTTCCGATGTGAATATATCGGATATGAAGATCAAAAACACGGGTGCATGGGGCATACTCGGAGAAAACTGCATGAGAATGAGCGTGGAAAAGTGCGCGGTTTCATTGACGGGCGGCGGAGGAATCGGCGTCAACGGCGGATCACGCGAAAAATTGATTCCCTCTGAAAATGTTGTTAAAAAGTGTGTTATTCATGATATTGCAAGATGGCACAAGACCTATATGGCGGCTTTGGATATTTCGGGAGTCGGCTGTACCCTTTCGGAGAACTACATATATGATGTACCGCATTTTGGTATTGTATTTGCGGGGAACAACCATATTATCGAAAAAAATGAGATCAATAATGCGTGCTACGAATCGAATGACGCAGGCGCTATCTACAGCGGAAGAAACTGGACTTTCCGCGGCAATATTATAAGATACAACTATCTGCATAATTTGAGCGGCAACGGCGGTATGGGCTGCATAGGTCTGTATTTTGACGATGCTATGTCGAGCGCTGAGGTGTATGGCAATATTTTTGCCGACATTCCGTATATCGGACTCCTTTTGGGCGGCGGACGTGATTTTGATATACACAATAACACTTTCTACAACTGCAAGATGGCGATTATGTATGACAGACGTGCGACAAATTGGGGTTCTTATCAGAAAGAGGGCTACGGACGTCTTGGCGAGCGCTTAAGAGAAATTGACTATAAATGCGATGTATGGAAAAAGGCTTATCCGAAGCTGTATACCATGGAGGAGGATAACATTCTCTATCCTATGGGTAACGTATTTAAAGATAATACGGTAATCGGCGGTGACGGATTTGCGCTCCAGGCAGAGGATTTGGTGGATATTACCGTTATTGAGGGAAATGTTTTCGTAAAGCCTGAATTTAGCGAAGAACATGAGATAAATCATGCTACATGGTACTACATTAACGAGTAAATATTAAAAAAACGTGCTCAAATTCTGAGAAATCAGTGCAAATATTTTATTTTATATTGAAAAATTATTCGTATGTGTTATAATAAACATATCAATACGGCTTAAAAAAGCCATGACGGTATGTTATAAAACATATACGGATAATTTTTTTATTTATTAAGGACGTGATTTTATGGAACAAGAAAAAATACTAAAAGAGATGAGCTTGGAGGAAAAAATACACCTTTTGAGCGGAAGTATGACAATTATGGGCTTGGACGGAATAGAACGGTTCGATATTAAACCGCTTAGAATGTCCGATGCGACAATGGGCGTACGTGTTACGGAATCAAAAAATCCCGAGGGTGCGGTGTGCTTTCCTTGTGCTGCGGCGATGGCGGCAACATGGAACAGAGAGCTTATACATACTCTCGGCGAGGCAATCGGCGAGGAGTGCATAAACGAGGATAAGGATATGATTTTAGGTCCGGGCTTAAATATTAAGCGCACGCCGCACTGCGGAAGAAACTTTGAATATTTTTCGGAGGATCCGTATTTGGCAGGTGAGCTGGGTGCGGAATATATAAAGGGTGTGCAGGAAAAAGGAGTCGGGACATCGCTTAAGCATTTTGCGATGAACAATCAGGAGCTGAACCGTGATTATGTGAGTGTTGAGGCAGACGAGAGAACTATGCGCGAGATTTATCTGCGCCCGTTTGAGATTGCGGTAAAAAAAGCAAAGCCGAAAACGGTAATGTCGGCATACAATAAGGTCAACAGCGTTTATGCTTCGGAGAATAAATATCTTTTAAATGATGTGCTTAAAAACGAATGGGGCTTTGAGGGCGCAGTCGTATCCGACTGGTGCGCGGTACATAATATCGGCTTTTCGGTAAAGGCAGGTCTGGATGTGCAGATGCCGTCAAATCCCGATATAGAAAAAGAGCTGAAATCGGCATTGGATAAGGGAATTGTAACAGAGAATGACATAGATAAAGCGGCGATGCGTGTATTAAAGCTTTTGACAGAGTCCGCACCGGAAAAAATTAAATATGACAGAAAGAAACAGCACGAGATTGCAAAAAAGGTGAGCGAAGAGTCGATATGTCTTTTGAAAAATGACGGAATACTCCCGATAAAAGAGGAAAAGTACGGGAAAATAAATATAGTGGGCGATTATGCGACAGATCCGCTGATATGCGGCGGCGGAAGTGCGGAGGTAAAGCCCGATAAATCGGTTGTGGATTCGCCGTTTGAGAGTATAAAGGCGCAGCTTAAAGATAAGAACAAGCTTTGTTATATCGAAAATATCATAGGAAAGGACGCGCACAGAAACGGTCCGATTTTCCCTGCAAGAGGTGTTATTACACGCAGCATACAAAAAGACGATTTGACAATTATATTTGCCGGTACGACAGAGTACAGCGAGTGCGAGGCAACGGATCGCTCGGACATTCATTTCGATCCGCACACCGATGAGATGATCCGCGTAATATGCGGCTGCTGCGACAATGTGATTGTGGTTATGCAGTCGGGTGATGCGCTGATACCGTGCCAGTGGCAGGAGAGGGCAAAAGGCATTGTGCAGATGTGGTTTGCAAGCGAAGCAGGCGGAGCGGCTATAGCGGACGTGCTTTTTGGAAAGGTGAATCCGTCGGGAAAACTGTCGCAGACCTTTATGCTTGAAGAGAGCGATATAAACTATCCCGGAACGATGCGCTCAATTTCGTATGACGAAAAATGGAGAGTCGGCTACAGATATTACGATTTGCACCCGGAGAAAATCTGGTTCCCGTTCGGACACGGACTTTCCTATACCGAATTTTTATACAGTGATATGAAGGTTGAAGTCGGAAAAGAGTCGGTAAAGGTGAGCGTGAAGGTTAAAAATATCGGAGATGCAGCGGGAAAAGAAACGGTTCAGGTTTATGTTTCGGATAAAGAGGCGACGGTTTCGCGCCCGATAAAAGAATTAAAGGCATTTGAGAAAACGGAGCTTTTGCCGGGAGAGGAAAAAACGCTTTCTTTTGAGCTTGATGAGCGCGCATTTGCTTTTTATAATGTGGTGCTGAAAAAGTGGTATGTTGAAAGCGGAGAATTTGAAATTTCGATTGGCTCGTCCTCTCGGGATATTCGTCTGCAAAAGACAGTTTGTATAGAAAAAGAGGACGAATACACCATGAAAAACTACTCTTTTTCGATTATGGGGTAATATCTGAAGGAGGCGGCGGATTTTGAAGATAGCAAACGTCAAGGTGAAAAAATACAATGACGGGGACAATATATCAATACTTTATAATACAATGCCTGATGACAGCGATGTTTATGTTGTGGAGGTCGGGCATATAAAAACCGAGCCGGGAAGAGAGCAGAAATATGAAAATAACGGCTGGTGCATACATTATATAATACGCGGAAAAGCTACCTTTAACGGAAAAAGCGTAGGCGTCGGGGACGGATATATAATGCCGCCCAAGAGCAGGGATTTATATGAATCGGACGAGAAAGAGCCGTATGAGTATGTATGGATAATTATCGGCGGCGCAAAGGCAAAGTATTTTTTGCGATATTGCGGCTTTGATTTTAATGAAAAGCTGTTTAAAAATAAAAATGCACCGATTTGTGCGGAGAAAATAAAAGAAGCGGTATACAGAGATTACAAAGAGAGAAACCTGAATTTATCGCTTATGGGGCTTTTGTATGAGCTTGCATCGTTTCAGCGTTCGCCCGAGAGTGAGGAGATAATTCACTCGCTTGACGCGGAATGGAACGTCGGCTCGGCATATGTAAAAGCGGCGATAGACCTGATACACATGGAATACGCAAATGATTTGACGGTTGCATATGTGGCGGGCAAGATACATATATCGCAAAACTATCTTTGCAGGCTGTTTAAACGGATTGTCGGCTGTACGCCGCAGGCATATATTGCCCAGTACAGAGTGGAAATCGCAAAAAGGCTTTTAAAGGAAACCGATTGGAAAATAGGCTCGATTTCCGAATCTATCGGGTATATGGATTCCCTGTATTTTTCACAGATTTTTAAAAGATACACCGATATGACGCCTACGCAGTACAGGAAAAAAGCAAAAGAGGATATGTAAATTAAAACATTCGTAATGCATGATTTTTCAATGTATTATGAATGTTTTTTTATGACAGATTATGAAAATGTGTGCTATAATTGTTAATGTAAGGGAAATATATAATTTCGGAAAAAGTGATTTTTTTAATATAAAGAGGTAGATTTGAATGTCGCGACTTTGGTATAAACAGTGTGCAAACTGCTGGGAACAGGCATTGCCGATAGGAAACGGAAGAATCGGCGGTATGGTTTTCGGCGGGAATTATTATGAGATGATATATATAAATGAGGAAACACTATGGACGGGAAATCCCAAAAGACCAGACGTGAAATATGACATGGGAGAAGTGGAGAAAATCCGCGGAAAAATTCGGAAGAGGGATTATAAATCCGCCGAAAAAGAAATTATTGATATGATGAAGGGCGAGCATAGCGAAAGCTATCTGAGTCCCGGGAAAATATTTATCGACTTTAACAATTCGGGTAACGGTCATGTGGAAAGCTATAAAAGAAGTCTTGATCTCGATACTGCGGTGTGCAGCGTTGAAACAGCTTTAAATGACCGCAATTTCAAGGAAATGATACGGCATAAACGTGAATATTTCGTGTCCTTTGCAGACGATGTCATGGTTTTTAAAATCGGTGCGGACTATAAGTATCTATCCTTTGACGTTGCATTTGAGCCGAAACTCAATGCGGCGGTGGAATACATAAATGACGAAATAATCGTTACGGGGAGGTGCAGTATAGACGGCGGCAAAGACGAGGCAATTCCGTACAGGATAATAATAAAGGCAGTGTGCGACGGGAATGTAATGGCTAAGGGCGCACAGCTTAGCGTTAGAGGAGCAGCGAGCGCGGTATTTATAATGTCGGTCGCGACGGGATTTAACGGATTTGATAAGATGCCCGAGAGTGAGGGCAGAGACTATAAAAAAGAGTGCAGAGAAAAGCTTGAAAAAGCACTCACATTCGGCTTTAATGAATTAAAGGCGCGCCATATTGAAAAATACCGCGAAATTTACGGCTCGTGCAGTATAAAGCTTTCCGATGAGGCGGACGATATTCCGACAGATGAGCGCTTAAAGCGTGTATCTGAGGGGGCGTCGGACAACAAACTGGTTGAGATGCTTTTCGATTACGGCAGATATTTGCTTGTATCGTCCTCCGAAAAAGGCGGACAGGCGGCAAACTTGCAGGGGATATGGACAAAAAAGCTGATCCCCGAATGGCTCGGAAATTACACGACAAACATCAATACGCAGATGAATTATTGGGCGGCGGAGAGTGTTGGACTGTCCGCGTGCCATATGCCGCTTTTAGAGATGATAAAGGATTTATCGAAAAAGGGAAATCACTACGGACTGCGCGGCTGGGTGTGCTGTCATAATTCGGATATATGGCGTTTTAACCGCGAGGCGACAAAGGGAGTATACGCATACTGGCAGATGGGCGGAATATGGCTGTGCCGTCACATATATGAGCATTTTGCCTATACGCGCGATTTGGAATTTTTAAAAGAATATATGCCTGTATTAAAGGGTGCATTTGAATTTTTGGAGGATTGGCTTGTTGCGGACGGTGAATTTCTGACGACAATCCCATCGGTGTCTCCGGAAAATGCATTTTTCTTTGAGGGTGAAAAAATATCCGCGTCAAAGGGCTCTACGATGGATATTTCAATTATAAAGGATTTTCTGGAAAATATGATTGAGCTTTCAAAGGAGCTGGGCGAGGACAGTGAGAAATATGAGCGCATTTTAAAGCGCCTGCCGCCTTTTAAGGTCGGCTCCGACGGAAGGCTTTTGGAATGGTGCGAGGAATTTGAGGAAACCGACAGACACCACAGGCACGTTTCGCATCTTTTTGGGATTTATCCCTCGAAAATGCTGGAGGAATCTCCCGAATTGATTGAGGCGGCAAAAAAATCGCTTGCGGTGCGCCTGGAGGAAAATAACATTTATATCGGTTGGTTTAATGCGTGGGTAGCTAATATATACGCAAGGCTCAAAGAACCGCAAAAGGCGCTTGAGCGAATAAATTTTATGATAAAGCACTGTATGTATGATAATCTGTTCGATTCGCATCCGCCTTTTCAGATGGACGGAAACAGCGGTGTGACTGCTGCGGTTGTGGAAATGCTTGTGCAGAGTCACCGCGGAAAAATAGAGCTTGCGCCGTCGGTACCGCACGAATGGGAGAATATAAGCGTAAAAGGCTTAAAAGCGCGCGGCGGATATACCGTAAGCTATGAAATGAGAAACGCCAAGGTAACGGAGTACAGTATCTTGGATAAAGACGGGAATATACCCGAGATTAAAGTTGTTTATCCCGCTTAAATAAAAAAGCGTGGAAATATAAAAAGAATAAGAGTGCGAAAAAGCGGATTCTTATTCGGATTCACAATTTAGTGTCTAAGGACACGGAAAGGAAGGAAAAAATAAAATGAAGGAGAAATTATTGGCAAATGCTCTGGCAGCAGCGATGCTTGCCGCGAACCTTGTTCCGGTATATGCCGAAGAGGTTAATGATCCGACAGAGTATATGACAGATCTGACATCGTATTATAATTATGATACTCTGGCTCATCTGGGAGATACACTCGGGGATAACTTCTGGTATAACGAGAACAACAGAGACGTTGATCCCGCAATCTTATCGGAGCTTGACGGAAAAAAGGTTTTGAGGATTGATGAGGAAGTATTAAAAGAACAAGACGGCAGTATTGTCGGAGAAAAAACGGGTGCATTGATACCGTTTTTGATGTCTGAAGAGGCATTGAACGGATCGGTAAATGACTCGGTGATTTTAAAGACGACTGCAATGAACGCTGAAGATACCGTGATAGCTTTAAGCGGAAACCGTGCGGACAGCTTGTATTTTATCATTGATTCGTGCAATGATGCACCGACCTCGGCAGGTGTTGATACGGTTATAGAATATGCCGACGGTACAAAAGAGGCAAAGCATATTAATCTTGCAAACTCAATGCAGGCGAGTATTGCACAAAAGGCAAATACCGACTATGCCGGAAGAAATTCCACATGGGGCGGCGAAGAATATGGAAGAATAATGCGTGATTCCGAAAGCGGCAAGGCGGTTTTGCTGGGAAGCGGTGCCTGCTGGATGGAATTTACGATGTTAAAGATGGACGTAGATGAATCGAAGGCGCTTAAATCTATAACCTTTAAGCCTTTGAGTGTGGGCATGACAGGCGAAAAATACGCGGCGGTTCTTTACGGCATTACCGAAATTCCGATGTCGAATAACGCAATAAAAGCAAGAATTGCAGCAAACACAATCACTGAGGCGACTGCCGAAAATGCAGCGGAGATTGTAAAACTGAACAGCCTTGCAGATGAGCTGATTAAAAGAAATGCGGCAGCAGAGAGCGACTTTGCTGAGTTAAGACAGCTTCTTACAGACGCACGATTTTTCCTGAATATGCAGGATCCCGAAAACTATACATGGGATTTGACAAATTGTTTCAATAAGGATACAATAGCTTATGAGGGCGATACTCTCGGTGATAACTGGTATACTTTGAGCGATAACAATAACATTATGGCATCGCTTATGAAGAACAGTATGACAGACGGCGTATATACTCATAAAGAGCAGACGGTTTCAAAGAGCGGAGACAGCTATGCATGGCAGGAAACAGGCAAGACGGTGCCGTTTGCATTCAATGAGGCATCTTTAAAGGGTACGGTAAATGATGCGATAATTATGGACAGTACCGTAAATGACGGCACGGTAACAATTGACGCTGCGGCTGCCGGCGGAGAAAACAGAGCAAGAGAGATGTACCTTTTGATGTATCCCGGCTCATACGGAACACTTACAGCGGACATCGTATATGAGGACGGTACAAGAGAGGAAACGGCGATTGGAGTGAAAAAGGACAGAGATGCCACGAATTTAAAGGATTATCCGGCAACTGCGGGATACTGGTATATCGGTGGCTGGAGAAAAATCAAAAATGAGAATAATGTTGCAACGGGGGTTGCGGGTGAGCCGCACCTGAACGTATTCAAACTTTCCGCCGATCCATCAAAGAAGATAAACACACTTTCTTTAAAATACAAAGAGGGTTGGGGAAACACAACGCTTGCAATCTATGCTATCACAACGCTTACATTATCAAACAGTGAGATGAAAACGTATATCGAGGGTGCAAGATCGATTCTTTCGGAGGACGGATATACAACGGTTCAGAATACCGATACTGCAAAGACGGCAAATGCATATCTCGATGAATTGGTAAGAAGATCGGCGGTGAAAGCGGCGGATTATACTGATATTGCTGCATTTGCAAAACAAGCAGAGGCACAGGAGATAATCTATAGTGAGCTGCCGTATGACACTGATATATTTGCTAAAGCCGGAGATACGGCAGATCTTGATATATCGCAGCACGTTCTGGATGTATCCGAAATTACCGATCTGAACGGATTTGTAACGTTGGATAAGGAACCGGCAGATGCACAGTTTACAGATGAAGAACTCGGAAGAAAGTTTAAGATATTCGGTGCCCACGCAGGGGAAAAGGATGCGGTATCGCTTGAAAATAAGAGCTTTACATTAGACACAAACGGAAAAATGCTCAAAAAGGTTGCGGCGGCGATATACTATGATCCGATTCTTTACGGAAACGAGCATGAAAACGGCTCGATTGATGTGACGGTAAATTATGCAGACGGAACGAGCGAGATTAAAACACTTCCGGTATACAGCTGTTCGTCATGGTTTACTGCACAGCAGAATGCCAATGCGTGGACATATGAAATGAAGAAGAGCGACGGCAAGTGGATAACACAAGGTTACAGCGAGGGAGTTGCCGGGATTAAAATGGTTTCAAGCGCGTTTGAAGTATCGGCGAAACCGGTAAAATCAATTCAATACGGTGCAAGTGATAAGTTTATGGCAATTGCGGCGATTACACAAGTACCGTACACAAACGATGAGCTGATGACAACCGTTCTCAATATGGAGGATTCGCTCACAAACGATACGGTAACAGAAGAAAATGCACAGACCGTTTTGGACGGCTGTACAGCTATGACAGAGCTTACGGCACGCGGATATGAACTGCCGGCGAGCGAGGCTGAAAGATACGAAAGACTTCGCGTTAAGGCGAACAGAATACTGTCGCATGAAGAGGCGGTACTTAGTTTCGGTACTCCGGAGGTTGTGATAGGAGATCAAACGGCAAGCGCCTCGGCAATACTGACCAATACAACAGATGATGACGCAGATTATATCATGATAATTGCGGCATATGATGCAAATGAGGCATTAATCGGGATTGAAACATCGGGACAGATGAGCCTTAAGAGCGGCACAAAGGATTACCGTGCGCAGGTTTCAATGGATAAAGCGGGCGGAGCAAAGACTTACCGCGCGTTTATCTGGAAAGATATGCAGTCCATGATACCTTTGACATTCTAAATAAAAGGCAGGCTGATAACGGAAAACATCTCCTTAAAACAGGGAGGTGTTTTCCGCAACAATACCCCAAAAAAGATTACAGGAGAAGTTTATTATGAAAAAGCAATTTAATTTTTTTATATCGATTGTTACGGCAGCTACGCTTATGCCGCAGGCTTTGACGGTAAAAGCGGCCGATGAGGATTTGCAGATTGCGTTGGAATATACCGCAAGCATATTTAAAAATGAGGGCAATGCAAAGAGAAATACCGAATACCCGACTCATATGTTTAATGCCGCAAATTTGCCGGAAAATTATAACGTAAGTCTTGACGGATACAATTTTGAATTGGGCGGAGATTTTGCGGTGAGCGACAATAACGATTGCGTAAAAGTTGCAAAAGGCGAAACGGTTACGGTTAACATTTCCGATGCCGGAGAGAGCTTAAAAGAAATCGCTTTTTTGGGCGGCGCATATACGGATAATGCGGTGTGCGATGTCAGCATAAACTTTGTAAACGGTGCGGTAAAAAAGGCGGAGAAGGTTAATTTCGTGAAGATGACCGAGGCTGCCGAAACTTCTTTTGATATGGGGACGGAAATGGTTTTGAAAAAGAGCGGAGTGAGAGTACTTTTCGCAGATGGGACGCAAAATGTGTATCTGAATCTCATAAAAGTGCCGACAGAGAGCATTTCTGCGGTAAGCTCCGTAAGCTTTGAAAACGCGGATAACGATATATTTATTGCGGCGGCGTGCGCAAAGACATACAGTGACGCCGATCTGGAAAATTCGATAGAATTGGTTATAAATGAATTATGGGAAGAGTATAAGGATAAGACATTTTTGGATTTAAATGAGAAAAACATAAATGATGCGGTGAAATTATACGAAAATCTTGTTTCGGCAAAGGAGAAGAACCTTTCCTGTGCCGATGAGGATAAGTTAGAGTATGCGAAAAATCTGAAAGACGGATATTATCTGGAAAAAGACGCCGCAAAGATGAAGAAAGATATAGAAGATATTGCGGGAAAATACTTGGAAAACGGCAAATTTATAAAGCCGTATGAAGAAGAGGAAAATATTGACGGCACAATCGCCGATTTAAATAAATTACTCAGTGACTTAAAAGAGTATGACAATAATAAGGAAAAAAGAGAAGAATTGGAAAAAATAGCACAGTTTTTTAGTGTCCCTGTTGATGTGATGGCCGAAGAATATGACAGAGTAATGATAGAGGAATACGTTGAAAAACTGGAGCTTAAAAAATATATTGATGAGGCAGAGGATTTATATTTAAAATATGCCGATAAGAATATAGGGGACATAAAAACAGAGGACTTGGAAAATCTGGAAAGGCTTTTGGAGCTGTATGATAAAATCAGCGAAAAAGGCGGAAATGTTGAAGAAGAAAAAAGGCAGCAGATAGCATATCTGCATGATAATTTCGACGCATACCAAAACAGCGAGGTGCCGTATACGGTTGATTTGGAACGGTACTTTACAAATGACTTGATAGCATATTCGGGTGAGCAGATTGATCCCGAAACATGGGTGAGCGCGGGGGATCAGAATAATGTGCGCGCAGAGGATATAAAAAGACAGCTGACCGACGGTAAAAAGTATGTTGATGAGCAGCTTGTGACAGAGGAAAACGGGGAGTATAAATTTTACGATACGGGCGAGGATATACCGTTTGCTTTTTCGGGGGAAAGCCTGAAGGCAAAGGCATTGGACGCGATACGCTTGGGTAATAAATCGGGAAATTTAAAAAGTATTGCGATAACTCCGAAACAAAAGCGCGCGGAGGGTGTATATATGCTTATTTATCCCGATCAGGGCTGCATACTGGACGCAAAGCTTATTTATGATGATAACAGCGAAAAGTCGGTAAGTATTCCTGTTGCAAGGGGAAGAAGCGCCGGGGACTTAAAGTCAAACCCATACTCGGCAGGATTTTGGTATATCGGCGGATGGCAGAAAAATAAGCTTGACACTGCGACAAATACAGTTGTAGCGGTGCCGGGTGAGCCACACTTGAATCTTTTGAAAATCCCGGCAGACGCTGATAAAAAAATTGCCAAGATTGTGCTTGAGTATTCATCGAGTATGCAAAGTTCACTTTATATATATGCGGTGACAGAGATGCCGATGAAAAATGATACACTGATCGAGAATACGCTGAAGCTCTATAATGAGATTGTAAAAGACACAGAAATTGACAGTTCGGACAGAGAAAAATTGAGAAGCTTTTCTGCATATTACGGTGAGGTGTGCGAACGGGGGCTGAAAATTTCCGCAATAGACGAAGATGCGGCAGAGAGCATAGCAAAGATGGTTTTGAGCATATCGGCAGATATGTACAGATACGATAAAAATACGGTAAAGGTAAAGGTTAACTTTAGTGTCCCTGTTTTGAAGAACACTTTAAATCCAATATTTAAAATTGACGGTGAAGAAAAAGAGGTTTCGTGGGAACTCTCAAATGACGCAAAGACACTTAGCGCCGATTGGAATGTGGATAAATTCGGAGGAAAAACACTCACCGTTGAAATCGAAAGAGGACTTGCAATAGAAGAATATCCGAATATTACTTTGCAAAATACATACACCTCGGAGCTTGAACTTGACGATTATATCGGATTTGAAAGATCGCAGGATAGCATTACTCTAAAGAACAATTCGCAGGTTTCGCAAAAATACGATCTGTTTTTCGGGATAAGAAATAAAGGAAAGATTTATACCGTATCAAAAATCTCGGACGAAATTTTGTCGGGAGAGAAGAAAGAGCATAATATAAATCTTGAAAAAAATCTTGAAATCATAAAGAGTACGGACAGCGGTGCAGAGATTTTTGTATTTGCGGCAGACACGGAAATGTCGGCTTTATGTGAAATCGCGGGGACAGTAAATTGCGGCACACCCTCAACAGAGGGAGCAAATTACATGGAACCGAGTCTGAATATCGAAACGGGAGAACTGACAGTTTCGGGATTTTGTGAACCCGGATCGGCACAGATAGCGGTGTATGACGATAACGGTAAGCTTTTATACGCGGGAAGTGAGTATACGGCAGATGACGGATATTTCAGCTTCACCTATGAAACAGACCGTGAGAAAATCACGAAATCGGGATTTTTGACTATTGAGCTCGGTGCTAAAGGTTTTGAGCAAAAATATGTAAATAAAAACATTTATCTTGCGACCGACAAGGATTGCTTTGATATTTTAAATATTCTCTCAAATGCAGCGTCGGCGGAGGATATTGAAAAAGCGGCTGATGATATTACTAAAACTCTTGCGCTTAATTTTAAGCCGTACGAGGAACTCATGAAGGACGGAAAAACGGCTTTTTGTAAGAGATTATACGATATAAAAGACACTTTTCCGAAAGTAGCATCGGGGGATAAAGAGATTGCAAAAAAGGCAGCTGAGGCGCAGAGAATAATAAAACAGCAGGCATTTTTGGAGGCGCTTAAAAATAAAAAAAGCGAGCTTGTGTTTGACGGATCGTTTATGGCGCACGGCAGCGTGATGAACTATAATTCGATTGATGAAAACGGAGTTACTCTCTACAGCTTATATAATAATGCGGTAAGCGAAAAGGGAAGAGAAGAGATAAACAATTCGCTTTTGGGCGGAGATTACAAAGATACCGCTGCCTTTAAAAAGGGCTTTTTAAAGGCGATTATGCTGGGCGCTTTGAGAAATCCAAAGATGAGCGGAATCGGGTATATAAGCGATGTACTGACCAAAGAAAATGCCGATGCGGCGGAGATTGATATATCGAATTATCTGAAGATAAGCGATAAATCGGCAATAAATAAAGAGATTGCAAGCCTTAATATAACGAGTCTTGCGGAAGTGGAAAAGTTTATTCAGAATTACAAAGATAATCCGGGCGGCTCGGATAAGCCGACAGGCGGAAACAAAGGCTCTTCGGGCGGCAGCGCAAGCGGTGTGGTTGTGACCGATACAAAGACGGTCGAGGATAAAAAAGATGCGGAATTTAGCGATGTGCCGACCGGGCATTGGGCGTATGACGCGATCTGTGAGCTTTACAAAAAGGGCATAATCGCCGGAAAAGGCGATATGCGCTTTATGCCGGACGAAAAAATCACAAGAGCGGAATTTGTGAAGATGCTCTGCATTTTAAATAATGCCGAAGTAGGCGGTGCCGAGGAGATATTTTCCGATGTAAGCCGTGACGACTGGTATTTTGAATATGTCGGTGCGGGTGTTAAATACGGCTGGATAAAGGGTGTGGACGCTGAGCATTTCGCACCAGACAGCTACATATCAAGACAGGATATATGCACCGTTCTTTACCGTATGGGAACTACGGAAAAAGCGGAGGGCGCAGAATTCAGCGATTTGGCGGATATATCCGAATATGCAAAAGAGGCGGTTATGTCCTTGACGGCAAAGAATATTTTAAAAGGCTTCCCTGACGGAAGCTTCAGACCTAAAGAAAGCTCTACAAGAGCACAGGCGGCAACTTTATTGTACGGTTTCTATAAATTAGGTAAAAAGTAAAATGTAAATTTTACTTTTTACCTACCATTCTTATGGGGGGATCGGGGGTGCAAACCCCTGATTTATTATCAAAAATGACGATATGTGCGTCATTTTTGACTGAAATAAAAAGTTTCAACCTGCCGTAAAATTAAAATCAGCCGGAACTTTTTATTTCTACCTTAGAATTTTAATTGGAAAACGTTAGTTTTATAATTACCTATTTATATAAATAATTGGGAGGTCAATATGAAAAAGATAATTTCATTTTTGCTTGCGGCTATTATGATTATGTCGGTGCAGGTGTCGTTTGCCGAGAGCGAGGATACGCAGGAAAGCAATGAGGCGAAAACGGTTCTCGGACTGGGTATTATGCAGACAGACAGCGAGGGGAGCTTTGCCGGCGAAAATACAATTACGCGGCGTGAGATGGCGAAGATTATTGCCGATATTTACAATTACGGAACAGAGAACGATGAAGTGGCAAAATGGAAAGATGAGTTCTTTAAGGATTTTAATGTTGAAACATCTTTGATTCTGCCGCAGGAGGGTGATGATGAGACGGAGATATTTGCCGATGTGTCTGCAAGTGATGAGGCATATGATGCAATAAAGCTCGTTTCTCAAAAAGGGATAATGGTAGGAGTCGGGGATAACGAATTTAACCCCGACGGCAATATCACAGTCGAGCAGCTGATAAAAACGGTTGTGAGTATCCTGGGATATGCGCCCGAGGCGGCACAAAACGGCGGATACCCGAACGGCTATACACTTTCGGCGGAAAATCTCGGACTTACCAAAGGAGTCGGCAATTACAAAGCTTATGCGACGAGAAACGATGCCGCAAAGATACTGTATAATGCGCTTGATGTCGAGCTTATGCAGCTTAAGGTAAAAAATGCGGGAGAACCTTTCTTTGAAACAATCGAGGGAGAAACGTTTTTGACGAAGATTCTCAATCTGCAAAAAATCAGAGGAAGAATGACCGATAACGGATATACGACCTTTTTGGGAGAATCGGTTGTGGGGGAAGAAAACGTAAAAATAGCATCATATACCTTTAAGCTGACCGAGCAAAGCGAGAATATACGTGAGTTTATCGGGCGCGATACGGAGTGCTATTATAATGATGATGACGAGATTATATACGGCAGACTGACCGAAAAAGATGAAACGGTAAAATTTACCGCGGCAGATTTTGAAAGCTTTAAAGACGGCAAAATCGAGTATTTCCTGAACGATAAAAAGAAGAACATAAGCGTTTCAAAAAATGCGGCGCTGATAAAAAACGGTATGGCAAAGCCGAGCTTTGACGAGAGTATTTTCGATTTTTACTACGGGGATATAACGCTTATAACGCCTAAAGGTGAGAACAGCGCGGATCTGATAATCATTAAAGAGTACGTCAATTTTAATATAGATAACATTGATCTGCAAAACTCAAAGCTCTACAGCGAGGATTCGCGCCTCGGAAAAGAGCTGGATATTGACGATACCGACAAAAAGGTCACAATATATGACGCATCGGGTAATGTTATCGACTCGAAAATGCTTACAAAAGGAATGATTACCAATATTGTTGAGGGCGATAAGCTTTTGGAGATATACATTTCGGGTAAGGTGACGGAAAAAGCAAAGGTTAAATCTATTGCATATGATGACGGTGAAACTACGCTAATAACCGATAAGGGTGAGTTTAATATTTCAAAGGATTTTCTTGCGGCAAATACCGGCTCAATCCTGCCTCAGACAGGAGGAGTATACGCGCTTGGGTGCGATATGTTCGGTGTTGTGGTAAAATACCAAAGAGCAGCGACAGAAGGAAACTTCGGAGTTATTATAAATGCAAAGGCGATTGACGATGAGGGTACGGCACAGCTGATGTTAAATATGTACGACCTTACGACGGGTACCTTTGAAAAAAGCTTTATTACCGATACTCTGAATCTGGTTTATGAAAAAAGCGGTTTGACTGTAAGAAAGAAATTCAATATCGAGAAAAATCTGAATGATGTATATGAAATAGTCCGTGAGAGCATATATGATAAAAATGAGCGGATCGGCGCTTTGTGCAGATACAATACCGATGACGAGGGTAATCTGACTCTTGTGGAGCTTGCGGGAAAACAGAAAAAGGATTCTCACAACGAAGAGGACAGATTAGTCGAGCTGGGTGTCGATACAAGCTCATATAACGGCAACAAATACTGCTCGGGATATATCGGCGGACAGGCGATTATAAGCGATAAAACAAAGGTTGTGGCATACAACTATGAGAGCGAGGAGTTTGACTCGGGAAAAGGCTTTGTTATCGGAACGAGATCGCTTTTTACAGATAATGAGGTTTTAAGAAAGGTAAGAGCCTATACCGTAAAGGCGGATTCGCCGGTGGCAGACTATGTACTTTACACAAAGGACGTTTCAAAGGGTATCACAACCTCGCCGCAGACGGTGGGAATTGTGAGCAAGGTTTATGAGAGTCTTGACGATGAGGATCAGACTATAAAAATAATAAGAATAAATGCAGACGGCACAGAGTATAAGGTGGCGGACGATGCTTTAGAGGCGGGAAAAGTTACCAATATGCAAGATGAAAGCGGCTGGACCGACGGGAACGGAAAGTTTCATAATTATACGGTTGAAAAAGGCGATATAATAAGATATTCGGTTGATTCGAGCGGAAATATAGATAAGGTAATGCTCGTATTTGACGCTAATGCGGACTATAGCGGCGGTATAACGATTGCAGGAAAGGTGTATTATCCGAAAACAGCTTGCATCGGCGCATTGGCAGGGTGTATAGATTACTGGGACGACGCTTTGTATAAATACTCGAATCCGTACAGTGCATCATATCAGTCATCTACGGGCAAAAACCAGTTTTCGCCGAATGCGTTTGCATGGATGCTCTATTCTGATGAGGATATGCGAGTGATTTTGGGAAGCCCGGTAAGGACGGGGGACGGATACCTGATAACAACAACCCAGAACCTGCAAAACGGTGCGAAGTACGATACGGTATCGGACGTGTATATGACAAATACATGGTCGGCAAAAAGCTGTACATTGGTTGAGTTTAGCGGAAAAAATATAACTATAAGCACAATGCCGGTTACATCGATAAAAACATATGAAAATGCGGGATCTGCCTGCGACAGAGTATTTTTGACATCACGCTGCGGGGATCCGAGAAATATTATTGTTTTAAGAGGCGAGATTAACTAAAAGCTTGCAAAAGGGAGGAGATTTTCGTGATAAAGAAAAAGATAATATGGCTTATAACGGTATTGATGCTCTTTATGCAATGCGCCCCGGCTCTTGCGGCAAAATCGGGCGAAAAGCTTGATGATGACATTGAACTTTTCATATGCACAGACGGCAAAGTAGGAGTATATAAAAAAGAGGCTGAAGTATTTTCTGTGCCGCCATATGAAATTGACGGTAAGGTTATGATACCGGTAAGGTGGTTTTTTGAAAAGCTGGGTTATACGGTTTCGGCAGAGGGTGAAAGAGTAAAAATATCCGGAGAAAATGAGCTGGAGCTTTCATTTAATTCAAATTCCGCAAATGCAAACGGCAGTGCCGTCAATTTGAGCGTGCCGACCGGGATAAAGAATAACACTCTTTTTGCACCCGAAGATGTTTTGAGCACACTCGGTATCAAATATGTAAAGAACAGCTCGGGGTACTTGATGATTACAAAGTCGGGACGTTCCGATATGTCGTGGGAAAGCACGCTTGATAAAATTGAGGGCATCTATGTATCGCCTTCGGGAAACGATAATATGCCTGGTACTGCAAAGGAGCCGGTAAAGACGCTTGAGGCGGCAAAAAAGCTTGCCGAAAAGTACATAAAAAGTATCGGCAGGGATTATACCGTAAGGATATTTGTAAAAGGCGGAGAATATTTCGTAAATAAAACCGTAACCTTTGACGATTCTGCGTTTTCGCTGGATATATATAAAGGGTTAAGCATTGAAGGGTATGGCGACGGTGAGACGGTATTTACCGGCGCCGTGCGATTAAACCAAGATGATTTTGTACCTGTGACCGATGCGAAAACCCTTGCAAGATTAAATAAAAAAGGGCGCGGAAAGATTGCAAGACTGGATTTAAGAAAGCAGGGAGTGGGTGAGCTTACTCCAAAGAATAATTTCTTCAATTATATTTATTTAAACGGTATAGAGCAGACCAATGCAAGATGGCCCAACGAGGGATATGCGCTTGTGGGGACCGTACCCGATACGAACGTATTCACCTTTATGGAAAGCGAGCCGCTTAAATGGACAGGAGAAAAGGAAGGATATGTATGCGGAGTGTTCTCGAACTGGGGCTGGGAATGGCATTCGGCAAAGATTGCCAATGTCGATGCTCAAAAAAAGCAGATTACACTTGCAAGAATTGACGCGGACATGAAAACAACAGGAGGCGGCTCGAAATATTATGCAACGAATATTTTATCCGAGCTTGACTCGCCGGGAGAATGGTATGTCGATTATGACGAGATGGCTCTCTATTATTATCCGTCGTACAGTTTAAAGGACGCAAAGCTTGAAATGACGGTCTTTTCGGACGCTATAATTCTTTTGAAGGACTGCAAAAACATAACTTTTAAAAATCTGACCTTCACAAAGGCTGACCGTGCCATAAGAACCCAAAGTACATCGGACGGCAGTGTGCGAAATATTACGGTAAACGGCTGCCGTGTGTCGGATATGCAGGGATTTGCGGCGATTGAGTTTAACAATGAAAACAGCAATGCTGTATATGATATTGAGATTACGGAAAATGACGCATATAACCTTTTCGGGAAATTCGTCCAGATGAAGGGCGGAAACTGGGACGGCTGGAAACTCGGAAACTGTAAAATAAACAACAACCATGTAACGCGTGCGGCGCAGTATTATTGCAGCGGCGGAATGGGCAGCTTTTGGATGGGTTCATGCGGAATGGAGTGCAACAATAACCTTGTGCAGGACGTACCGCGAGGCGCGGCAGTTGGCTTTGAGGGGAAGATGAACTATAACGAGATAATAAACACCGGAAAGGATATGAACGACTACGGCGCAATCTATGTCGGGAGAAACGGATATAAATTCGGCACAGAGGTGGCATATAACTACATTCACGATAACGCCGACAGCAATTACTGCGCTCTTTATAATGACGATGCGTACTGTTATGCCGACTGGCACCATAACATCGTAAAGGACGTAAGGGTGACATCGATTTTTGCCCCGGGTATCGAGACGAAGTACAGATATAACGTGCAGATCGGCTGTAAAAATCCTGTGCAGATGTCATCAAGAAAAGGGTACGGATATGTCAGACAGGGAGAGCAAATCTGGGAAGGCTTGAAAAAGATGGCCGATTCGTATTCGATATATCTGGAAAGAGAACCGCAGATTACAAAGTATCTTGCAAGAGAACCGTTTGCTGTCTGCTGGGACAGTATTGTCTATGGGAATATCGGAGTCGGGCAAAAAACGCTTTCTGTTTATGATTGGGACGAATTGACGGAATACGGCGCAAAGGAAATGACAGAAAACGGCAAAACCGTATCGATAGACGGCTTAAACGGAAGTCTTGAGGCAAACCCAGAGGTGGATTACAGTGACGATTTGTTTGTTGATGCGAAAAATCAGAACTATAATATAAATCCCGAAAGCGAGCTGGCGGAAAAGTTCCCGGGACTTTTGGAGCTTGATATAGAACATTCGGGTATAAGCTCGAAAAATCCGATGCTTTTGGAGATTCCCGAAAACGGTTCAAGGCTCAGATACCCGACAAACGGACAGAAGAATTTAAATGCTTCTGCGGTGACTTTTTCATGGGATCCGGTAAAGGGCGCGAGCTTTTATCGGCTTACTGTGGCGACAGATCCCAAAATGGAAAATGTGGTTTTTGATGAAACGATAAGAGAAAACGGCAACTTCAATACATATACCGTAGAGGGCTTGGATAACAACACCTTTTATTATTGGAAGGTTCTTTCGATAAACGTTGCAAGACAGAACGGTTTTTCTCTCGAGAGCATCGGCGGACCGTATCTTTTCAAGACCGCGGTACGCGATACGGTCGATAAGGAAAATCTGAAGCTTGCACTGGACAGCTTTGAAGCCTTTTGCAGAGATGATCTTTCAAATACGGAGTACGGATATGATGAGGGGTACGTGAAGATCGCAAAGGATAAGCTGGCAGAGATAAAGACAAAGTATAAAACGGTTTACAGTCAGTCGGAGATTGACGCATTGGAGGAAGAGATTTATACTATTGTAAAAAAATCACCGTTTTATATGAAGGTGCATTTTGAAAATGTAGACGGAATATATGACAGCGGCGCAAAATGGGAAATATCGGCGGACGGCAGGATTGACGTTTCTGGCGGTGAGCTTACATTTTCATCGGGAGACGGTACGCGCTCGGACGCAAAGGCTAAGATCAATAACCGAAACTCGATTTTGTGCTTTGAGGTTAAGCTGGATAATCTGAGTGAGCTGGCGAGCGATTATCAGGGTATCGATATTAAGCTTTCGGAAGCGGGGAGCGGATACCTGATAGTCTTTAAAAAGGATATTATCGAGTGGCAGCGGATAAATAAGACGCTTACCGAGATACCAAACGATTTTATAGAGGCAGGAAAATGGTATAAGGTTGAGGCAGGTGCCGTGAATACTCCGAACGGTGTTTTGCAGTTTTTGAGAATTGACGGCAGAATGATTTATTCCGAGCTTGATCAGACCTCGAATCAAACGCGTGATGAGGGATATTTCAGAATAAGAAAGAACGGCAAGGGCTCGATTCATCTGCGCAATATGGAGCAAATCCCGAATGACGGCATAATTATCGATGATGTGATTGAGAGCTTTAAAAAGCCGGCGAGTGCGGCACACCTTGAAACACTCTTTATAGGATCTGCGGACTGTTTGGAGATGGGGAACTTTAAGCTGTTCTCTTTGGTGGATAAAAAAGCGCTCGGTGAACTGGTATATCCTGATGTGGCAGAGGGAAAGGTGGATATTTCAAGAGATGAAATCTCGGAGTATCGGGATTTTGTCAAAAAGATGTCGGTTGTCGCGGGGTATAACACCGGACTGCGTGATCAGCTCTTTAAAAACAACATAACATTTTTATATAACGATTATATAAGAACAGATCTGATAGATCAAAACGGAGTTACAATTTTCGGGTTCTATAATAAGCTGAGCGATAAATATAAATCGATCGCAACAGAGCTTATGATGAACTCGGACTGCAAGAATATAGATGAGCTGCGGTATCATATAGCAAAGACGGTGTTTGTAACCTCGATTAATGCCTGCCGTATAGGCTTTGCGGCGGACGCGACCTATATTTCGGACGTCCTGACAAAGGAGAATGCGGATTATATAGGAATAGATATAAGCGATTACCTTGCATTGAGCGAGGTGGAAAAACAGGCGGTAAACGGCATTGTCGGAACCGAAAAGGGTGACTGCACAGACAGAACTCTCGATGAGCTGACGGCAGATATTCATGATGCCGTAAAGAGGGTAACGGGCAGCCGATAAAAAAGAAAGGAATAGGCATATGAAAAAAATAGTTTCTTTTGCAACTGCTGTGATAATCGGAATGCAGCTGATAAGCGTATCTGCGGCAGAAGGGGAACAGAGCGTGTATGTGTCGGCAGACGGAAGCGATGCGGCGGCAGGAACTCTTGCCGCCCCGTGCAAGAGCCTTAAGCGCGCGGGAGAGATAGCAAAGGCAAAAATTGATGAGGGCGCTGAGAGGATATATATAAAAATACACTCGGGAAATTATTTTGCCGATGAAACAGCGGTTTTGCCGTCAGGGACGGTATGTGAGCCGTACGGCGACGGAGATGTTGTTTTTACCGGTGCGAAAACGCTTGCAAGAGAAGGCTTTAAAGCGGTTGAAGATTCAAATGTCCTTTCACTGGTACCGATTGAGGCGGCAAAAAATCTTTTGGAGTATGATCTTTCGGCGGACGGATTTGCCTTTTCAGTCTCCGATGAATTTTTACCGTATCTTTTTGCCGACGGTGAGGAGCAGAGCGAGAGCAGATACCCGAACGGCGGCTATCTTACGGCGGACAGCGCGGACGGGAGTGCGGTATTTTCGGCAGGCGAGCGTGCAAAGCGCTGGACAAATTCGAAAGACGCATATGTGTGCGGCTCGCTGGACGCGACCTATTTCTGGCGCATAAAAAAGGTAAAAGATATTTCGGAGGAGAATATTGAGCTTTTGGGAGGTATCAGAAAGAACAGTGCATGGTGTATTACAAATCTTTTGGAGGAGATTGATACGGCAAAAGAGTATTTTGTGGACAGGAACACTCAAAAGCTGTATTTTTACCCGGCGCGCGATTTTTCAAAAGCGGAGATAGTATCTTCCGATGCCGATGTTATCAATATCGATAATACAAATAATGTCACAATCCGCGGCATTAAGTTTGAAAAGCTCGGCGGCAGAGCGATTTCCGCTAAAAATTGCAGCGGCATAAATATAGAAAACTGCGAATTTTTGTATATACAGGGAGATTATGCGATAGAGCTTGACGGCAAAAACTCTGATGTGAAAAATAATGCGGCATACGGCTGTGACGGCGGCTTGATTCATTTTGAGGGCGGAGATTTAAAGACGCTTGAGCCGGGAAATGTGATTATAGACAATAACCGCGTGACATATTGCGGAAGAAAGAGCTTTTCAAATGTAATATACTCGGGAAATTCCAACTACGGTATGCTGATCTCGTGCGGAAATACCGTTAAAAATAATGTAATATCAGACTGTATGACCTTTTCTGCGATCGGCGGCAAGGGCAATAATTATCTGATCGAGAATAATGAAATATACAATAACGGTTGGCTTGTGGATGATGCCGGAGCGATATACTACGGTAAATCCAATATCCAATACGGGAATGTGATAAGAAATAATTATGTGCATGATTTAAACCGTGATAACAGCTATTGCGGAATATACTCGGACGATGGATTTTCGGGAATTACGGTTGTTAATAATGTTGTCAGAAACGCGCAAAAGGGGATTATAATTAATTACGGCATGAACTGTGATATTTCGGATAACATTTTTGTAAATACCGATATAGGCATAACAGGCGGATCAATGATGAGTAAGAGTACGGGAAAGAATCTTTATACCGAAACATATAACGCGCTCAATAAGACGGTGTACAAAGACGCTTTTAAAAAGGCATATCCCGAAATGGAGAAGTCGCTTTCGAGAAAACCGTTTTGGGCGCCGTGGAATACAAAGCTTGTCGGAAATGTTCAGGTGGGCGGCGCAAAGAGCGTTATAAGCGACAGACCGTGGCATCTGCTTGATGAAAATACAGAGGATTTAAGCGAGGAGGAGCTTAACGAAAAAAATGCGCTTACGTATAATTCGGGCGGATATGTAGGCTCGGTATGGAAGAGCGGGACGAAGGTAGATGAGTTAAAAGCATACGGTGCAAGCGTTACGAATGATTCGGGTGTCGAATTAAACGGTACGGCAGAGGGGAATCCTGTGTATGCTTACAATGATTCGTATTTTTCTGATGCAGCTGCACAGGATTATACACCGTCTGCAAGCCTTAGCACCGAATATTCGGATTTTTCGGGGATAGATATGAGCGTTGTCGGGACAAACAGCGAGATGATAACAAAAAACGCAGAGAGTGTGTCGGCGGCTTATCCGAAAGATGAGAAGGTGCTTAATGAGAATGTTCATTTCGTTTGGGATTCCTGCCCGAATGTATCGCAGTACCGTATAGTTGTATCACAAAACAGCAACTTGTCGAATCCCGAAATTGATGAAAAGTTTGTTGAAACCTCGTCGGATAGGTGCATCATAAGGACTCTTCAGGAAAATAAGACCTATTACTGGTGCGTGTATGCTTACGGGATAGGTAAGAGTAATGAATTTGAGCTACAAAGCCCGATAGTAAGCTTTGAGAGTGTTGGAAAAGATGAGAATGAGGCGGAAAATCTGAAATTTTTGCTGGATTTGTGCGAGAAAAAGCTTGTTAAAATAAAAAACGGTGAGCTTGTCTGCCCGGGAGATTTGGCAGAAAGCTTAAAAAGCGAGTATGAAAGAGTAAAAAATGCGTCGGGTGCAGTTTTGAGTGCGGAGGAGAGCGTAAAATTACAGGAAAGCTTATATGATGTACTGAAAAAGGTTGATACGGCAGACGGCACAGGGGCAAAAATTACAAGATGCGAGGCAGCGGAAAACACATCGCAGGTATTTGTTGAGGCGCAAGGGTTTATGCCGAATACCAAGGTGTCGGTGATGGTGACAAATCCGGGATACGGAGCGCTTGATGCTGCGGAAAATATCGACCTTGCGAGGATTCAGTATATACGAACACTTACGGCGGATTCGCAAGGGAAAATATCTTTTGATTTTGATACGGTTGTGCGCGGCAACGATATGCCGGGGAAATACACGCTTTATCTGACCGATGAGAAGGGACAAAGATACAGCGAGAGCTTTATATACGGAACAATCGAAGTAGGGGAGATTGTCATATCAGATAAAGACGGTAATATACCGGAAAATATATGGGAGACGGACGAAATTTATCTTTCCTGCGATATTGTTAACAGGAGCGGTATTTTGCTTAATCCGTACATAATAAATGCTTTTTACGGCGGAGAAAAACTGGTTAATGTAAAGAGCAGCGGCGACACCTCAATTTCCCCCGATGAAAAGAAGAATATATCGTGGAAGATAACGACAAAGGGTATGTCGGATATAGATGAGGTTAAGGTTATATTTGTCGATTCGCCGATTACTCTAAAACCGCTTACGACAGCGCGTGTTATCTATTCGATAAAATAAAAACGGAGTTGCGCTAAAACTGTGCAGAACGTATAAACTGAACAAAAGCAAGGTTGATCCTTGCTTTTGCTTGCTCAAAGGCGTATACGGTTATATCGGACGGTGAGATCTATGCAACAGACAGTGCGTCTGCTTATGTTAAGAAAGAAAATTACTTAAAAATGCAAGCTCCAAAGCCGGGTATATAACCGCAATAAAGTAAAATAAAGAGACGCAAAACCGTTTCCGAATGTTCGGAGACGGTTTTTGACTTAAAAAATGAAATTAAAACACAATAAAACGCAGACCTGAAAAATAGGAAATTCAATAAAAGATTGTCATATCGGAATTTGTGCAGACATTGAAAAAGGGTTTTTTGTATAACTACTATTGACAGAATAAAAGGATAATCAGCCGTGAACAAATCAGTAACTCAAAACCGGTTTTGCTGTGGCAACGCATAAATATTAACCTGCCTATTTGTGCATAACAACTAAATTATAAAGGGAGATTAAATATTTCAGGCGCTTGCATTGACAAAACCAAATATTTATTATACAATTATTATCAGGAATAATTCTTAATAATAACCGTGTTACGAAAATTCCGTTGCCGGGAAAAGGGAAGTATATGAAAAAACACAACATATAGGGCATTTTATAGAGAAAAGAAACAATAAAGCTTTTTTTTAAACGGAGAGGTGATGAGAATTGAAGTGCGTGAAAAAGGTGTCGGCGCAAGTTACACTTTTTATTGCAGGAATTGCTATGCTGTGCTTTGGCGTTTGGCGCGGTGAGGCGGCAATGGTACTGAGCAAGGCAATTAAATTATGTCTGGAGTGTGTGGGGATTGGGTAAAAAGTTTTCGGGTATGTCTCAAATCCTGTCTCGTTTTCGCGGATTCATTCAAGCGGGTGCTGCTTTATTGACCAACCTGCACCTGCCTAATTTTTGGGAGGGCAGACTTTACAGCGGAATGGGGAAAACCGTATGCGTGCCCGGGCTTAACTGCTATTCTTGCCCTGCGGCATCCGGTGCCTGCCCGGTGGGGGCTCTTCAGGCAGTGGCCGGGTCTGCAAAGTTTCGTTTCTCATATTACATCGCGGGAACCTTGATTCTGTTTGGGGTGTTTTTGGGGCGCTTTATCTGTGGATTTCTGTGCCCGTTTGGCTGGTTTCAGGAACTGCTGCATAAAATCCCGACAAAAAAGTTTTCCGCAAATAAGCTGAAGTTTCTGACGTGGCTCAAATACGTCATACTTTTAGTAATGGTGTTCCTGTTGCCTGCACTGGCGGTAAATGATGTTGGAATGGGCGATCCGTTCTTTTGTAAATATCTCTGCCCGCAGGGCGTGCTGGAAGGGGCAATTCCGTTGGCGCTTGTCAACTCCGGTATTCGTGAGGCACTCGGATCCCTCTTTGCTTGGAAATCCGGTGTTTTGATTGCAGTGATTGTGCTGAGCGTGGTGTTCTACCGTCCGTTTTGCAAATGGCTGTGTCCGCTTGGCGCATTCTATGCGCTGCTGAACAAAATTTCTTTGTTCCAAATGAAAGTGGATAAGAGCAAATGTGTTTCCTGCGGAAAATGTGCCGGGGCGTGCAAGATGGGGGTTGATGTAACAAAAATGCCTAATCATACAGAGTGCATTCGGTGCGGAATGTGCATCCGTGCCTGCCCGACTGATGCCGTAAAATTTTACTGCGGTTTTGGAAATGGCAAAGATAAGACAAAAAGCAACAGAAACACGGCAGAAAAACAACAATAAAAAAGGAGAAATAAATATGAATACAAAGAAGATTTTGGCATCTGTACTGGTGCTTGTGCTGATGGTACTGTCTTTGGCGGCCTGCGGCACAACGGACAAAAATGATACTGATAATGAACCAAAGAACATGGAGGAAGCGGTAGCTATGCATAAAGACCTGATGGCACAGGAAAATGCAGTTTTATCGGAAAATACCGAGCTTTGGGAACAGGTTTTTGCGGCGGCAGATAAAGGTATGACAATGCAGGAAGATGGCAAAAACTATGGAGATTTCCTTTTAAAGACCATTGACTCCGCTAAAGATAAGTTTACAGACGATGAATTGACATTGCTCAAAAACGAAGCAGAGAAAATTCGTGATATTGAAGATAAGCTGACAGAGTTGGAGAAAAAATATCCTGATGTAGCCCAGAAATCTTTGGACGGCGATATGAGTTTGACTTCTGATGATAACAGCAAACAGAAGTTCCCGGACTTTGAAGGAAAGGATCTGGACGGGAATGCAGTAAAGAGCAACGAGCTGTTTGCCGGTAACGCTGTTACTGTGATAAACTTTTGGTTCACTACCTGCGGCCCTTGTGTGGGTGAACTTCCCGAACTGGATGCGCTGAATAAGGAACTTGCCGAAAAGGGCGGTACACTTATAGGCATCAACTCTTTTACTTTGGACGGCGATGAGACGGCGCTCTCTGAAGCTAAAGATGTACTAAAGAAAAAGGGTGCTACCTACCGAAACGTATACTTTGATTCCGACAGTGAAACAGGAAAGTTTGTTGAAAATGTATATGCCTATCCAACCACTTATGTGGTTGACCGCAACGGCAACATTGTTGGAGAGCCGATTGTGGGTGCAATTACGGGCAAGTCTCAGATGAAGAATTTGAATTCGCTCATCGACAAAGCCATTGCTGGGGATAAAAACTGAGAAAAAGATAAATGAGAAAAGACGACTTCGTTGCGGAAGTCGTCTTTTTGTTTTTAGAGTAAAAATACAGATACAAAAAAACAAAAATCGGTTTTGTTAAAAAACAAAACCGATATGCTTTTTGTGATTTTAAGCAGAATAAACACTGCACTGTGTCTTATCTCTGCCCTTTCTTTCAAATCTAACTTGTCCGTCAATTAAAGCAAAAAGAGTATCGTCGCTTCCGATTCCAACGTTATTGCCCGGATGAATCTTTGTTCCGCGCTGTCTTACGAGGATATTTCCTGCCAAAACGTGCTGACCGTCTGCTCTTTTAACACCGAGTCTTTTCGATTCGCTGTCACGACCGTTCTTTGTGCTACCCATACCTTTTTTATGAGCCATTTAAAACACCTCAGCTTTCACCAATTAAAATATTAGAAGTTAATCTTGTCGATTGTTACCTTTGTGAAAGGTTGTCTGTGACCTTTCTTACGACGGTAATTTTTCTTTCTCTTCATCTTGAAAACATAAATTTTCTTAGATTTTCCCTGCTTTTCAACTTTAGCTGTTACGCTTGCGCCGTCTACAGCCGGAGCGCCTACGTTAACTTTGTCTCCGTCAGCAACTACCAATACTTTGTCGAAAGTAACAGTTTCACCTTCAGCAGCCTCAAGCTTTTCGATGAAGATAACATCACCTTCAGATACCTTATACTGCTTTCCGCCGGTTTCGATTATTGCGTACATAAAAACACCTCCTTATAAATATGAAGTCACGCTTTTGCAGGTATGAATTAACATTTAAAAACCTGTTCCATGCGGATACCTTAAATATTATAACAGATTATTCGGGGTTTGTCAATCTTTTTCTTGCAAGATTTTTTAATTTTTTGTGAGAAATAAATTTGAGGGAGAATAAATAAATCATATCCGAAATTTGTCGCCTGTCATGCGACCTATTCGGGGTATAAAAATGGTATACTCATATCATAAAAAAACGAAAGGGTATTTTGTATGAGTATTTTTAAAAAGAACAAGAAAAAAGAGAATGTTTCGCAAGATGAAATGATGAATATAAAAAGAGCGGCAATAGAGGCGGCATTGAAAAAAATGGGGTTAATGTACACTTTTAAAGTAGTAAGCGGCGGTGAAGCGTATACGTTTGAGTTTGAATTAAAAACAGAACAAACACATAGCATCAATTTCGATATATCATTTAACAAAAACGGAGCGATGGGTTTGGATAGCGGTGAAATATTCAAAGCGGAGGCTTCCGATCGCCCAAAGGTACTTGAAGAATTAAATATGTTAAATCAACTTGATTTGCATAAATATTATATGGACAGTACGGGAAGTGTTAAATTAAAACACAGGATATCGAAGAATATTCCGCCGAAAATTTTGCCGAATGAAATTGAGTCTTTGATTGAAGGTGTTTTGAATAGTGTAAATTGGGCTTATTCGAGGATTATAAGAGCAATTGAAGGGAGGGAGTTTGATGGAAGTCAAGCAATCAGCCTTTTTGACTGATAAAGAACGGTATCAGATACTTTCGGTTTCGGTAAGCGGCTGCATATTTGGTGGCGCAATCGGCGATGCGCTGGGGTATCCTGTTGAATTTATGAGATACAAGGATATACTTGCCGAATACGGCGAGAACGGGATTACGGAGTTTGATTTGCGCCGAAGCGGAAAAGCTGAAATTTCAGATGATACACAGATGACGCTTTATACCGCAAACGGCTTGCTTTTCGGAGAAACACGGGGGCATCTGCGCGGAATTGTCGCAAGACTGACCGATTACATATTTCTTGCATATAAAAATTGGTATTCTTCGCAGACTGCAAGAGAGGTCAAAACCGATGAAAGAGTGTGCTGGGTTTATAATATCAAAGCTTTACGGGAAAGCAGAGCTCCGGGGAGCACTTGTCTTAACGCTATTGCAACAAGCGAAGGAAAGGGCAGCATTGAGAAAGGAGTAAATGGCAGCAAAGGGTGCGGCGGCGTGATGCGTGTTGCACCGATAGGGTGTTATTATGCGAAAAACGACAAGCTGGAAAGATTAACTGCAATAATTGGGGCAGAAACGGCGGCGCTGACTCACTGTCATCCTCTCGGATATATTTCGGCGGCTTTTTTAAGCTGTCTTATATATAAAACCATAAGGAATAAATTGGAAAGCGGTAAAAAAGAATTATATATATTGGTAAATGAGACGTTGGAAACAGTTAAGGATATATATGGAGAAAAACCGTACTATGACGAATTTGAGAAAATAATGCAAAAGGCTGTGCGTCTTTCGACGGAAAACTATGAGGATCATCGGGCGATAGCCATGCTCGGCGAAGGCTGGGTAGCGGAAGAGGCGCTGGCTATTGCGGTTTATTCAGCGCTAAAGCATTCGGGTGATTTTAAAAAAGCGGTTATCTGTGCAGTGAATCATGACGGAGACAGCGACTCTACCGGTGCGATTGCGGGTAATATTCTCGGCGCATATCTCGGACTTCCCGAGGTGGATTGCAGCGGAGAATTGATAAGCAAGCTTGAGGCTTATGATGTTATGTATGAGATTTCACAGGATCTGGTGAATGGCTGCGAGATGAGCGAATACGGCAAATACAGAGATGTGAAATGGATATCAAAGTATGTTTATTGCAATTATGGGGAATGATTGTTGCAGGGATATTAAAAAAGGATCGTATAAGCGCCAAACGGTGTTTATGCGGTCTTTTGTTTTGAAGAGTTGCATTGTAATGGAGTGTGTGCTATAATGGACGTAGGTTTTCTGTATAATATAAGTAAGTTTACATATAAAAATAATACATTCGGGAGGATATAATGGCAAATAATAAAATGATAGAAACAAAGAGATTGATTTTGCGGGAGCTTAATGAAAATGATTTTTCGGCATTGTACGAAGTTCTGGACGATTCCGATATTATGAAGCGTTACCCATATACATTTGATGAAAAGAGAGTAAAAAACTGGATTTTAAAAAATATTGAGAGATATAAGGTTTTCGGATTTGGACTATGGGCGGTTGTCTTGAAAGAAACAGATGAAATGATCGGTGACTGCGGAATTACCATGCAAAATATTGACGGTTTTATAAGCCCAGAAATAGGGTATCATATCAATAAGCGCTTTCAAAGGCAGGGCTATGCCAAAGAGGCTGCCCGGGCTTGCAGAGATTGGATATTTGAAAATACGCCGTTTAAGGTTGTATATTCATATATGAAAAAAGATAATACCGCGTCGGTTGCTGTGGCTGAGGCAAACGGAATGAAGAAAGTTCGTGGATTTATCGATGATGAAAAAGAAGAAACCGTTGTTTATGCAATTGCAAGGAATGAGTGGGGGAAATAAGGCACTAAAAAAGCCGACCAAAAAATCGTTAGATTTTTTGGTCGGCTCATTTATTAATGTATAGAGTCAATTACAGAATATATTGCTTTTTTGTCAAGGTTGGTAAAAGTGATGGTATATTCCTTATTGTTACGGACAACATATGCTTTGAATCCGTCGGGAACTGTTGTGATCAGGCAATCTTTGCCGTAAGATTTACCGTCGGCAGCGGTAATTATTTCTTCTTCTGTGCTCGAGTCAGGATTATAGGTTATTTCTATAGAACCGATGGCATCGGCATATTTGACTGTATGAATTTTCTTGTCGGGATCGCCTGTTTCGGGATCAAGTGATAACATAACGCTGTCGCCGTTTACGATTTTCATGCCTTTAGGGATATATATATCCGAAAAACCGAAATATGCGGTATATTCGCTTAGACTTAAGAAAACAGTATTATCTGTGACGGTACATTTTTCCTTTGAAAAAGAGAAAGATGTGATTTCGTCGGAGTTGGGTTCAACTGTTGCGGATTGCTTGGAAGAACCTCCGCCGGAAGCACGGCTGCCGTTTGATATTATTTCGGGTTCATCGGAGTAGGGGAGCGCATCAGCAGCACCGGCGTCATTTTCAGACTCGGGTATAACAGATGGCTGTACCGTTTCGGTATCCTGCGCGACGGTGATGTGATTTGTGCTTTCGTCCGATTGAACGGTTGAATTTTGCATATATGGGTTTTGTTCTATTGTTGTATGGATTCTCGGTGTTGTATCGGTTGTTTTCTGTACGGATTTTTCCGGAGTGCTTTGCTCGGTTGGAATTGTTTGTGTGCTTGCCGGTGGCAGAGCAGTATTTTTGTCTGCATTCGTTTTGTTTTTTTCATTAAGTGTGCTTGCCACCGCTGCCGATTGCTGCTGCGTTGATTCTCCGTAAGTGGGATTGACATTTGTATTTGCAGGCGTATCGGAGGCTGAAGGAACATTGAAATCTGAATATTTTTGCGCCTTTTTTTCGGTGCTTTTCTCATTTATTGAAGTATCCGCCGTTTCTTTTGCTGCATTTTGCTGCATAGTCGGTAAAACATTTAAAGAAACAGTAACTATCAATAATGCTGCTGCGGCAAATCCGTATTTATAAATAGCGGCAAACGACTTTTTCTTGGGGGCAGTTGCCTCGTTTTTGAGTTTTTCCAATAACTCGGTATTTACCGGGATTTGGTCGTTTGCTTCTTTATATAATTCTTTAAACATCTCCGAGCCCTCCTTTCAATTTTTCTTTTAACATATTTCTTGCTCTATGTAATTGAGATTTTACTGTGGTTTCTTTTGTATTTAAAGCTTTGGCTATTTCCGATACCGTCATTTCTTCATAATAGAATAAATGAATGACTGTTCGGTATTTCGAGGGAAGTCCCATCGCGGCATAATACACGTCGCTTAATTCTTCGCGTTCAAATACAATTTCTTCCGTGAGAGGAACGGTCTTTTTAAACCATGAATTGGAAAAAATGTTTTTGCTGCAGTTGATTGTTACGCGTATAAGCCATGCCTTTAGATGTTCTTCACTTTCAAAAGAAGTGTTACTTCTGATATATCTTAAAAATACTTCCTGTACCACATCATCGGCATTGTCTTTATCTTTTGTTTGGGATAAAGCCAGTTTATAAACCGTATTAAAATATTTTTCGACCATTTGCTCTTTCGATGCGCATTCTATGTTTGATACCAACAGTATTCCCTCCTCTCATATATAATACCTTTCAAAAGCCCAAAAGGTTGCATTCTTTTTTTATTTTATCATATTTTGATGAAACAGGCAAGTTTTTTTGGAAATTGTTTTATTGCTATAAGGGAGGAAAGGGCAAAAGACGAATTATTTGTAAATTACACTTGCTTTTTGAGTAGGTGTATGATATAATATTATATGTTTGATAAAAATATGAGAAACTATGCACGTGTAGCTCAGTTGGATAGAGCGCAAGATTCCGATTCTTGAGGCCGCAGGTTCGACCCCTGTCACGTGTACCACAACCCATGACCGCATAAATGCTTTAAGTAAAAGTGTTTATGCGGTTTTTCTTTACTTTTCACACTGCCTGACACTGTCACAAAATGCCTTAAAGTGTCAATATGAGGTTGTCAAAAATGTTGTCAAAATGTTGTCAAAATCGGAGTAGATATGATACAACAAGGGAGTGTACCATACAGTACACTCCCTTGTTGCTCTTTTAAAAAAGCACATATCAAAACGTCAAATATTTTTTGCGAAATTTAACGGCTAAACATATACTCTTTTACAAGAACCATATTTATTATACCACACGTTGGGTTATATGTCAAGAATTTTATTTTATAAATTTTGTGGATCTATAATTTCAGCATAAAAGGCAAATTTTCAAAAACGCAGCTTATTCTGCCTGCAATTGTATTGCTGTCGCAGGGCATAAACCAGACAATGCAAAAGATGTACGCTGTATACATCCCAAATAAAGATGCAGCAGATTACACATTCTTTTCGTTTATTTTTACCGTACTGTCGCTCTTTATCGTAAGAATATTTATAAAAACAAAGGAAGAGAAACAAAGTTACATTTTTCTGTTAAACAACATGATGTATATAACAGTAATGTCATTCTCTCTTTTTGGTTCTTCCTTTTTTCAGGCGGCTGCCGCCAAGAGCATTGATGCAATAATTCTTTACCCTCTAATGAATGCATTATCCCTTATAGCGGGCAGCACGATGGCAAGTATGTTTTTTAATGAGAAATTAAAAAAGATTGTATTTACGGCATTATATGTGTTTTATTTGCACTTATATTTTCCAAACTATAAAAGAAAGGTGATTTATTATGAAAAAGATAGGAATTCTCAAAACTTACACCTCAAATGAAATCGAAGATTCATATGTAAGCATAGGATTTGAAAACGTTGACCTTTGGCAAGGAGAAGGCGGTCATCCTTCATGGGCATATAAAGGTCATTGGCTCGTTAAAAATGGCGTTTCAAGTGAATATGCGCAAGCTGTGTGGCAGCTTAGACGATATTTTCTGGACGTTTTCTTCGGCATGAAACGCAGCTCTTTCTTTCAAATGGCTGATATGTGGGAAAAGCCATATGCGAAAGCTGTTGAGCTCATACAAAAGCCTGCTGCACACGGAATTTTAAACGGACTAACATATACACCAAAGGAATCGTATCGCAAATTACCAACCTTTCAGCTATTTTCAGCGGAAATATTAAGCCTGCTGCACATTATATAACAGTTGACATAGATACAAATTCTCTTACCGAATTAATATCATGCCGCAGCATGTCCTATGACAAAAATAACACTCCGGTTTACGCTTATTACCTGCCAACAAGCGTTCTGAAAAGCAAAAACATCGATTATAATACTGAAATACGGATTATTGACAGTATATCCGATCCCGTACTCATTGACCCATATACATCTGATGTTTACCAAATCGACGAACCGGAAAAAATGTTCGGTCTTACAATATTTAAAAATCTGCCTATAAAAAATTATCCCCTTATAATAATAGATAAATCCGCATTTGAAATTTGTTGTATATAAATCCGTGCCTGACTGCAGTAAAAAAAATTATACTGCAGTCAGACCGCCGGCTTTGCCTTTGTCAGCGATCTGAGTCAAGAGATACATACGCTTGACTAAATTTTTGCCCAAACTCTTGGAATATGTTGACGAGGGACGAATTGCATTTACACCGGCGGTTGAGCTTTCATGTCTCAACAATATTGAACAGCAGGATTTGATTGAAGCTATTGAAAGCGAGGATTGCACTCCGTCATTATCTCAGGCAGTGCGTATGAAGAAGTTAAGTCAGGCAGGGAAACTCAATGACGATATCGACCGATAAAGATGAACAGTTTACCTCATATGAGGCACAGGTCGATTACTACACAAAATATATAAAAGAAAAGCCCGAATGGGAATTTGTGAAGGTTTATACCGACGAACATGTTATAATAGGGACAAGTGGAGAAAACCTTGTTAAATCAAGGGTTTCGGCACTTGTCCCTTTTTCGTTTTTGTTAAGGGACAAGCCAAAATCATTTAAAAGTCTAAAAATAATCAGTGAGAGGATATGATAATGATGTCAAAAACTATAGTAATTTGCAACAAGAAAGGTGGTGTCGGAAAGACGGCTACGGCGGTTAATTTATCGGCAGCTTTAACAAGAAACGGCAAGAATGTTTTGGTGCTTGATCTTGACTCACAGCATAATGCGACACAGATACTTACGCCCAAAGGTATAACGCTTACCAAAACAATCAGTGACCTTAGACTTGAGAAAAATGAAAATGGAAGAGATGTTCTTGTTGTTTCAAGTGAAGCGTATGCCGGGACATTAAATCTAAAGGTTAAATGTGATCCTTACGGAACTACCGGCAGCGTAAAATATCTTGGTGTGGAAGCTTATGAAACAATAATTCCGATAGAACTTAAAGGTTCAGGGAACTCTGAACCAAAGATATTGGATGCGAAACTTTCAGGGAAAGTAAATGAAGGCGATATACTTCAAGTGGAATATACTTTCTATCAACTATATGCAAAAGCGGATAAGTCTGAAATTTCATGGTGGTATTCAAGTACCAAAGATGGACCTTTTATACAAATTGAAGGAACGTCGGGAAAGAACCACAGAGTATCCAATGATGAAGCAAACGGATATTTCAAAGTAAAAATAATTCCTAAAACAGATGAAGAAGAAGGCGAAGCGGTATGGACGAATTTAATTGGTGCACCCGAGGCGCCTGTAGCCGAAAATGTTGAGATATCGGGAAAGCCATTTATATAGTAAAATATCTGCGTTTATCATTGGAGGACGGCGATAAAGAGGAAAGTGATAGTATCGGAAATCAACGAAATCTGCTTGACTATTATATACATCAGATTTTTAAAGACAGGGATGTTGAAGTAATTGAAATAGTTGATGATGGATATTCCGGTACAAATATGAACAGACCGGGAATAAAAAGACTGCTTATTTTAGCGGAAACCAAACAAATAAATTGCATTATTGTTAAGGACTTTTCAAGATTTGCAAGAGATTATATTGAGGTTGGACGGTATTCGGAACAAAAATTTCCAGAATGGCAGATACGTTTTATTTCCGTAAATGATGGATACGACAGTAATGATTTCCGTGGAATTACGGGCGGTATTGATATGGCTTTAAAAAGCATTGTATATACAATGTATAGCCGCGACTTGTCCGAGAAAGTAAAAAGTGCAAGAAAAGTGTTGCAAAAACAGGGGAAATATTTTGCACCATATGCGTTTTTCGGGTACATAAAATCGCCTGATGATAAGCATAAGCTGATAGTTGATTCTGTTGCAGCAAAAATAGTAAAGAGAATATTTGCACTGCGTCTTTCGGGTTCTACTCCGGCACAAATTGCATATATTCTGAATGAGGATAAGGTCCCCACGCCATCGGTTTATAAGAAGATGAATGATCCGCTTACAAGAAATTGGAATAATGTCAGCGGATATTGCAAATGGAGTTCCGGTACGGTGGGAAATATACTTCATGATGAGCGTTATACAGGTAAGTTGATTGCACAAAAACATGAGCGTATAGCAGTCGGAAACCCAAAGATTCGTGCTGTTGCAGCAGAAAATCGTATCATTGTGCCGAATACACATGAGCCGATTATTTCACAAAAAATCTATGATGAAGTACGAGCGTTGTCAAAACGAAAAAAATGTAACAAGACAAGTGATTTTTCTTTGTCAAGCTTGGTGTGTTGTGGCGGATGCAGACATAAAATGTTCTATTCAAATTCATCGGAAAATGGAAAGACATTTTGGTGTAATTACAAAAGATTCACAGCTAAAAATAATTGTTTTCAAGGAAGAGTTTATGAGAATGACTTGATTAGCTTTCTGAAAAAACTTATACAAGCCGAACTGGAAAAGGCAGTAGATATATCAAAAACGCAAGAAAAAGTTGATAAGCTGATGAAAAGAAATAAAAAAACTATATTAACACTTCAAAGAAATGTAGACAGTGAGAAGAAAAAGAAATTAACGGAATATATAAAGCTTACAAAAAATGAAATCACCGAAGAAGAATTTAGTAAAAACAGAGCCGAAATTGATAAGAGAATTGAGTTGCTGAATGAAAAAATACAGTCGATTATCTATCAGAAAATATCTGAGGAAGATATTGCGGTATTAAATCTTTTCGGTAAATATATCGATGTAGATAATATCGATAATGATATTATCAGAGATTTGGTTAAAACAATTTATGTATACAACGACAAAAGAATTGAAGTTGTGTGGAATTTTAGGACTGCTTTCGCCCCATGACTTTTAACTATGAAGTGCACAAGAGCTAAATAAGGCTTTTGTGCATTTCGGAGAAAGTCAAAATTGAAAGAATATTTTTTTGTTCCCTTACTTGACAAGATAAGATGAAGGCATATCCGGAACAAATACCAAAAAAAGAGATGGATTCAATCTGATGATTAAGGATGCTCTAAACGGTAAAATTGACCTTATAGTTACAAAGTCGGTCAGCAGATTTGCAAGAAATACCGTTGACAGCTTGGTAACCATTCGGGAATTGAAGTCAAAGGGTGTAGAGGTGTATTTTGAAAAAGAAAATATCTGGACGCTTGACAGCAAATGGGAATTGCTTCTCACAATCATGTCGTCACTTGCACAGGAAGAAAGCCGTTCAATAAGGACATTTTGAGGGAAAACATGTGATTATATTGCTTTTTATTAGTTTAGTATACTTATTTAACGGGCGAAAGCAATAAACAGAAAAATTTATCATACAGAATATATTTTTAAATATTATATCAGCAGTATTATTATAAATATTGTATTTACTAAATAGGTCCTTTTTATGTGTTTTAACACAAAGAAAATCATTTCGTTTTTCTCGACAGTTGCTATTCTGTTCTCTTTTTATGTTTTAACAAAAGAAACGAAAACAGTTGAAACAATAAAACAATCCAAAACCGAAAATGATAAAGAAACACAAATTGAAGAAAATGCATTTTAGGATTGTGTAATACATGGATATTCTGACTTCCCTGCTGAAATTTACGCAAATGACAAAAGAATTCAGTTTGTAAGAATTGATTCACAAAAAGAGCCGGAAGTTGTTGTTGTAACAAGTGTTGCGCTCAATAAATCGGCGGTAAGCCTTGAAGAATGAAAAACAGAAACATTAACAGCGATAGTTACGCCCAAAAATGCAACAAATAAATAAATAAGCGTTTGAAAAAAAATTTGTGTTAATTTTTTTCAAACGCTTATAAAATCCATTCTATATTATAACTAAGGCAGGAAACCCCGAACTCGACTATCCTGCCCAGTAAAAACAGATATTTTGTCATAAAGAAATCGAATTTATAGAAAAAATCTCACATATTCATTAATTTAAATTATCATAAAATCTTACAAATGTTGTTATCACCTGTTCTTTTGTGTATTTTTCCTGTAATATTTAACTGATTTTTTTATTCAGCTATAAAAAACACTTGCCGAAAGCGTAAATTTGTAATATAATTAAAGAAAATTGTAAGGGAGAAATTTATAAATGATAGCCGGAATATTATTTGAAGGACTTATATTGGGTGTTTTGCTGGTGCGTGTGTGCATTTTCGGAATACGTAACAGTGCAGCTGACATGGTTTTTCTGTATCATAAAGATGTTCAGGAACGGTGTGTGGAATTAGGGTACATAACTCATGAAAAAATCCGCAGAAACCGTATACTTTTTAAACTTTTCTGTATTCCCGGATATATGCTTTATGTGGTTGTCTGTGCATACATAATAAATGGTGCAAGAGGATTTTGGCAAGGTTTTTTACATATTTTTTCCATTTTATCTGTCCTGAATATTATCGATCGCTTTGTGGTTGACGAATTATGGGTAGGTCACACAAAAATGTGGGAAATTCCCGGCACAGAGGATTTGAAACCATATATTAACCGTCATGATAAATGCATGAAATGGCTGGCAGGAACATTGGGAATGATGCTGATTTCAGCCATTCTTGCCGGTATAATGACCATTTTTATAAAATAAGAGGTGCAAAAGATGAAAGTATATTCGTTCGGTGAAAGCAAAAACCCTACAGTGATGCTCCTGCCCGGGACATGCTGTCACTGGAAAAGCAATTTCGGACATATAATTCCGCTCCTTGAAAATGATTACCGTGTCTTGTGTGTAAGCTATGACGGTTTTGATGAAAACGAAAAGACCGAATTTACAACAATGCTTGACGAAACGCAAAAAATTGAGGAATACATTGAAAAGCATTGCAACGGGCACATACACGCAGCATACGGCTGTTCTTTGGGAGGATCTTTTGTGGGACTGCTTATCTTCCGACGCAAGATTCACATGAACTTTGGTATTCTCGGTAGCTCCGATTTAGATCAAAGTTCCCCTTTTGCGGCACATATAATGACAAATATTATGATGAAGTTTTTTTATCCGTTTATACGCGATGGGAAGTTTAAATCGCGCTTTTTACAAAATCGCCTTGAAAAACGGAAAGAATCTATGCCTGAATATACCGGAGCTTTTATAGATATGCTTGGCGGCATACGTACTTATATTACAAAAAAAGCTGTAAAAATCAGTTTTATTCGGATCTCATCACGCCCCTTCCCTGCTCAATTGATGTAAAAAACACAGAGATACACATTTTTTACGCATTAAAAATGGGCAAAAAATATCTCAATTGCTATGAGCAACACTTTGCGCACCCTTTTATTCACGAGCAGAATCTTCAGCACGAAGAATTACTGGCATGTTACCCCGAAAAATGGGTTCAGCTTTTTAAGTCAATTATTGAGAAAAAGAATGAATAATATAAGAAAAACATTAAATTGCCGCTCCCTCTCAAAAAATATTTTTGTTTTTTCAATTTTTTTCAAAAAAAGTATTGACAAATATATTTTTTTGTGGTATTATATTACTCGTGTTCAAGAGAGAATACAAAATAAAATTCATATGCACCATTAGCTCAGTTGGTAGAGCACCTGACTCTTAATCAGGGTGTCCAGGGTTCGAGCCCCTGATGGTGTACCACAACCCAATCCCGCATAAATGCTTAAAAGTATAGTGTTTATGCGGTTTTTCTTTACTTTTTAGAAGTCATGAGAAGTCACGAAAAGTCGTGAGAAATCATATAAAATGTTGTCAAAGTGTTGTCAAACTGTTGTCAAAATCGGAGTGGATATGATACAAAAAAAATAAGGGAGCGTACTTAATTGTACACTCCCTTTTGCTCTTTTAAAAAAGCACACATCAAAACATTAAACAATACTTTAGGGGGATTTAACGGTTAAACATATGCTCTTTTACAATAAGCATATTCATTATACCGCATTTCCACTTTTGTGTCAATAGTTTTATTCCGCCCGTCTGATATAATCGCAGCACTTTCTCGCCAGCCAGTAGCTGTTGGTATCGTTTTTGAGCTTTTGCAGCCAATAATCTTTTTGTGTGAGGATTCCTCTGTGTTCCAGTTCCCACACAATATCGTTTATACTCTCAAGCTCGGGCGCGGTTCTGCTTGGGATTTTACCCATGCGCCGTATGTAGTTTACACACCCTTTGGCAAGGTATAGGTTTGCTTTTCGCCTGATTGATTTCTTCTTGGTATGCCTTTTCCCGATGTTGTGCACAACAGTATCGCTGAAAATTACGTGTCTTGGCAAATCTCTTACCGCAGTACGGGCACGTTTTTACATCGTCCATGTTAATCATATCCCATACTCATAGTCTGCTATGTAGCCGATAACACGTAAAGCGCACGGAATGGCAAGACTGTTTCCCAATGCTTTATAACGGCTTCCGTCACACTCTAATTTGTTGTACCACCTTGTAAGCTGTGCCGGGGTCGGGTATTTATTATACTTCTTGCCCCTTATTTTCTTATCCGTAATCATTACATTACGCCAAAAGCCGAATTCTTCGCCGTCAAGCGTTTCTTTCTGTTTTAGGCAAGTCCAAAAATCGGGGTAACCTTGCAAGCGTTCACATTCAAGCGGTGTTAATCGGCGCATTACCCACCTTAAACAACACAACATTTTATATGCAACCGCCGGCGGCCCCTTTGCAACTATCGTTGAATTTATGCTGCTGTCCGTTATTTCAAAATCGTATTGCGCGTTTATGCCTTGATTGAATGAAGCGCGGTCAAGCGCATATACTACTCCCGGATAAACTGTGCCAGCCGCTTATTCTTCCAGCCGTATGTTTCCAGCATAACATATACCGGGATAACGCTTATCACGTCCAATACTGTCTTGGCGGCATATGCCTTAAGCTTATCGTCATCTCTAAGACGTTTGCGCTCCGCCTTATCCTTTAACTGCTTTTTCGTCATACTTACCTCTCCTTTTTTAGATCCTGCCCTTTAAAATATCCTGTTCATATATCCTTTGGACTTTGTTTTGCGCCGTTATCGTATCTTGCCTGCTTAATTTTCCGACCTTG
>CAKSDE010000003.1 GCA_934444735.1 uncultured Clostridia bacterium
CACTTGTGCGTTGCCAGTAGTATTAGGGCTATGCCCGAAAATGAAATACCACCCGCTATGCGGGTGGATATTTATTAACTCTACCATACGTTGATTTACAAACCGCAAAAATCATAGTATAATCAACTTACAGGAGGTGAGAATATGAATCAAATAAAGACAGGCGAATATATCCGCCTTTTGCGAAAGGAACACGGCATGACTCAAGCCGAGCTTGCAAAAAAGCTTTGCGTCAGCGATAAAACAGTCTCAAAATGGGAGTGCGGCGCTGGCTCGCCCGACATATCAATGTTTCCCGAGCTTTCCGAAATATTCGGTATCGACGTGCAGAGCCTTTTTCGCGGAGAAGCTTTAAAAAATAAGCAGATAAACGGCAGCACAAAAGGTATCGGATTTTATATCTGCCCTGACTGCAAAAACATCGTGTTTCAGTTCGGCAAAGCCGAGATAACGTGCTGCGGCAAAATATTAAATCCGCTTATTCCCAAAAAAGCTCTCGGCTTGGAAAGACCTAACATTTCCCGGGTTGAAAATGATATTTTCATAACAGCTCCGCACGAAATGACACGATCGCACTATATTTCATTTACGGCTTTTGTGTCGGGTGATACTGTTTTGATGAAAAAGCATTTCCCCGAATGGACTTTCGAGACACGTATTCCGTATTTTGCCAAAGGAACGTTCTTTTGGTATGACACAAAAGACGGCTTTTTCTGTCAAAGAATATAAAAAGCAGCTGTAAAAAAATCAATTGATTTTTTTACAGCCTTTGCTTTTTTAGGGGATAGGAAAAAAGCAAAATTAGATGTGTGGTTTTACCTTTTTCTTGCGATCCGTAGTTTTTTTACATTCCCTTTTATATTGATACGCTTATTACTTCTATATCATCGTCTCCACTTGCCGTAACCGTAACTGAGCTTGACGGTTTCAGCTCTCCTTTTAAGGACATCTTTGCCAATTTATCCTCCAAAAGCGTCTGAATTGCACGCTTTAACGGTCTTGCGCCGTACTTTTCATCATAGCCTTTTCGGAGAATTACCTCTTTTGCCGCATCGTCAACGGTAAGCGTTATATTCTTCTCCGCAAGCTTATCTGTAATATTTTTCATCATCAAATCGATAATCTTTCTTAAGTTATCCTTTGTAAGCGGCTTAAAGCTTACAATTTCATCAATTCTGTTCAAAAATTCCGGTCTGAAATGCGATTTTAAGCTCTTATCGACATTATCCGCCAATGTAAGCGTATTATCCACACCAAAGCCCAGTGCATTTGACTTAAATTCCGAGCCTGCATTGGTTGTCATGATAATTATGGTATTTTCAAAATTCACAATCTTTCCGTGACTGTCCGAAACACGCCCGTCGTCCAATATCTGCAAAAACAGATTGAATACCTCGGGGTGTGCCTTTTCGATTTCGTCAAGAAGAATTACCGAATACGGCTTTCTTCTTACCTTTTCCGTCAAAAGCCCAGCATCGTCATACCCGACATATCCCGGAGGTGAACCGATAAGCTTTGACACCGAATGTTTCTCCATGTATTCCGACATATCAAATCGTATAAGCGCCTCTTCATTGTCAAACATAACTTCAGCAATTGTTTTTACCAGCTCCGTCTTACCCACACCGGTAGGTCCTGCAAAAATGAAGGATACCGGGCGCTTTTTGGTGGATATATCCGCACGTCCGCGCCTTATTGCACGAGCCACAGCCGATACTGCGTCATCCTGACCGACAACACGCTCATGCAGACGACCCTCCAATTTTAAGAGCTTTTCCGATTCCGATTCCGTCAGTCGGTGAACCGGAATTTTCGTCCAGCCCTCGATTACCGCCGCAATATCGTCAAAGGTTATTTCGGAATTTTGGGAAAGCTCTTCTTCCTTTTTAAGTTCTTCTTCTAAGCGAAGCTTTTCCGACTTTAATTCCGCAACCTTTTCGTAATCCTCGGCTGCTGCCGCATCATTTGAATCACGGTCAATTTCCGCGAGCTTGTTTTTTATCACGGTTGCTCTGTAGAGCGCAGTATTTTTTAAGTTTACTCTCGAACCCGCCTCGTCTATAACGTCAATCGCCTTATCAGGCAAAAATCGCTCGGTTATATACCTTTCAGACAGACGAACCGCCTGTTCGATTATCTCATCGGAAATCTTTACACTGTGATAATTTTCATAATAATCGCGGATTCCCTTTAATATTTCAATACTCTCCATAACGGACGGCTCATCAACCAAAACAGGCTGAAAGCGGCGCTCCAGAGCACTGTCCTTTTCGATATGCTTTCTGTATTCGGATAAAGTCGTTGCTCCGATTATCTGAATTTCGCCGCGTGCAAGCGCCGGCTTTAAGATATTTGCCGCACTCATAGCGCCCTCCGCATCACCTGCCGCTACAATATTGTGTATCTCGTCAATTACAAGTATAACATTTCCTGCCTCGCTTGCCTCGGTAAGAAGGCTTTTAAGACGCGCCTCAAACTGACCTCTGAACTGAGTTCCCGCAACAAGTGCGGTAAAGTCCAGAAGATACAGCTGATACCCCAAAAGTTTCGGCGGTACGTTCTCTTCATATATTCTGCACGCCAACCCCTCGGCAATAGCCGTTTTTCCTACGCCGGGTTCACCTAATATAACGGGATTGTTCTTGGATCTTCTGTTTAAAATCTGAATAACGCGGTCGATTTCTTCATTTCTGTTTACAACGCGGTCAACCTTGCCCATTGCAGCTTTTTCGGTCAGATTCGTACCGTAGGTATCAAGCATTGATTTTTTCTTGGACTTTCTTTTTTCCGCACGCTTGTTTTCCTTACCGGTCTTTTCCGACTCGGTATTTTCCTGATCCTTGGATTTATTAAACATATTCGCCAAAAATCCCAAAGGAGCGGTTGCGGCGCCGCCCTCGTCCGCTTCACCGCCGCTTATCTGCGAAATCATATCCTGCATATCCTCAGGCGAAGAAATATCGCCTATATTATTCATAAAATCAGACATTTCGCTGTTTAAGTTATCGATGTCCTCGTCATTTATGCCCAATTGTTCTATCATGTTGTTTAAAGGAGCAATCCCCATCTTTTTTGCACAAGCCAGGCACAGTCCTTCATTTGTTGTCTTTTCGCCCTCCATCTTTGTTATAAAGATCACTGCCGGATTCACTCCGCAGCGCGAGCATAAGGTTAAATTCATCTGATCATACCCCTTTTATCGTTTTTACTGTCATTTCACATTTTCATGCAACACCGCTATTGTATCACATAAATACAAATAAGAAAAGAGTTTTTCACATTTGTTTACAATATGTTAATTATTAAACGAACTTTTATCGTTTGCCGAATGTAAAAAGAGCTATTTAAAAGTCATTTAGCTTTTAAATAACTCCCTTTTTATGTAAAATTATTCTTTCTTCGCTTTAGTACCGAAACGGTACTCCGTTACATGATGATATGTCTTTCCTGCCGGCAAAATAGGCTTCGGGAAATGATCAAAGCTGAATGAATTCGGAATAAACTGTGTTTCCAGACAAAGTCCCGAATGTTTTGAATATACCGTTTTTCCTTTACATTTGCGTTTTTCATCAATGCAATTTCCCGTATAAAGCTGAACACCAATAGAATCGGTGTACATGTCCATTTTTATGCCGTTTTCTTCACAGTAAAGAGATGCAGCTTTTCTGCGCCCCTTTCCTTCCAATATGAAATTATGGTCATATCCGCCGAACATTTTTATCTGCTCGTCCGTATCACTGTTAATATCCTGCCCGACAAGCTTACCTTTGGTAAAATCAAACGGTGTTCCTTTTACCAAGCGTATTTCACCGTTCGGCAAACATTCCTTTGTATTAGGAGTATAAAAATTACTGTTAATCTTTAATTTCAGATTATCGACGGTTTTTCCGCTGTCATGACCGTTTAAGTTGAAATAACTGTGGTTTGTCAGATTACATACCGTATCCTCATCGCCTACCGCCACATAATCAATCAAAAATCCGTTGTTTTTGGTAAGCGTATATGTAACGGTTACATCAAGCTCTCCGGGGAAGCCCTCTTCGCCGTTCGGACTGCGCAGCTTAAACATTATAGACGGCTCTTTCGGATTATTAAAAAGCGTCACTCTCCAAAGCTTTTTATCAAATCCGCACAGTCCTCCGTGAAGATTGTTTCTGCCGTCGTTTGCATTTAATTTATAACTTTTGCTTTTTATATTAAATCTCGAGTTTGCAATTCTGTTTGCATTTCTGCCTATTACCGCCCCGAAATATCCGTCATTGTCTCCGTATTCCGCCAGTGTATCACGCCCCAGAACAACGTCAACATACTCGCCGTTTCTGTCTTTGACATAAAGATTTTTTATAATGCATCCATAGTCCAGAACCTCCGCTATTAACCCGTTGCCGTTATCCAAAGTATAACAGGTTGCTACCTCCCCCTTTAAAAATTTTCCGAATTGTTTCGATACTATCGACATCTCTATTCCTCCATTGTGGTTTTTGCGCCGAAAACCTGTTTTTCGGCATATTTTATTTTATAATAATCAAGTATGTTTGTCAATAAAAATTATTACTCTTTCGCCTATTTTAAATTCATATACATTTCTTTAATATCCCGATATATATAATCGGGTTCTATACCGTATTTTTCAATATCCGCCTTTGTCCCTTCACCGCTCAAGACAAAAACCGTACATATCCCCGCATTTTTACCGCACGCAATATCCGTATAAATCCTGTCGCCGACTACGGCGGTTTCTTCTTTTGTAAAACCAAATTTCGCCATCGAAAGATATGCCATTTCCGGCTCGGGCTTTCCAATAAATTTCGGTCTTTTCCCCGTTGCATTAAATATCATCTCAGAAACCGAACCGCAGTCCGGCACATACCCGAATTCCGTCGGGCAAACCCAATCGGGATTGGTCGCGATATAGTCTATGTCATTTTTCAGGAGACGGCAGGCATCTTCAAGCTTTTTAAAGGTAAGCTCGGTATCAAATCCCATACACAGACAATCAATGCCGCTGCAAAGCTCATCGGTTACGGGGAGTCCCGAGCTTATCAGCTGATTTTTAAAAGAGCGTGTTCCCAATGCATATATTTTATTATAATTCTTTTTCTTTAAGGCAAGAATTGTTGCGTCGGTTGAGGTTAAAAAATCGTCGCAATCCGATTTTATCCCGATTTTATCAAGCTTTTCGATATATTTGTCCACACTCTTTGATGAGTTGTTCGTCATAAACACATATTTTCCGCCGATATTACGGACATACTTCAAAAAGCCCGTCACACCGTCAAAAAGCCTGTCATCAAGATAAATCGTGCCGTCCATATCCAGTAAAAACAGCTTTTTATTTTTCATCTGCCCTGCTCCCTTTTTTAACCTCACCGCACTATCAGCTTATTTTATCCGATGAACATCTGAGTCCAATAATTGCCCTCTTTTGCATATCCTACTCCGATCGTTGTAAACGAAGCATTCATAATATTTGCCCTGTGTCCCGGAGAATTAAGCCAGCCGTTTACTACCGCCTCCGGTGTTGTGTATCCGTACGCAATATTTTCTCCGGCGGTCATATACTGTATTCCGAAATCATTCATCATGTCAAACGGCGAACCGTAATTCGGACTGGTATGCGAAAAATATTTATTGTCCCTCATGTCCTGACTCTTTGTTCTTGCAACCTTGCTTAAATTTTCGTCCTCTGTAAGCGGTGCCAATCCGTATTCGGCACGCGCCGCATTTACAAGACGCACAACTTCTCTTTCATAATTTCTTACAGATTCATCGACTCTTGTCGGATCGCTCCAGCCGACCTTAATCCAATCGTCTACCGCCCATGTTGCTATAACCTCGGTTCTTCCGTCCGGCGCATATACCCGAGTTACCGGATAATCGTACCAACCGACCGATTTCCACGAATCAAGCGCAGATGCGGCAATAACTTCACTTCTGCCGTCGGGAGCATATACCCGAGCTACGGGATAATCATACCAACCAAGGCTCTGCCAATATCCCCAATCCCTTTTTGCAATCGGGAAACTCACTCCGTCGGCAGAATAAATCATCATTACCGGATATTCGTACCAACCGAAACCTACCCAATCTCCCCTATCCTTTTGAGCAATCGGGAAGCTTACACCGTTTGCGGAATAAATCATCATCACGGGGTAGTCATACCAGCCGCTGTTCTGCCATGAGCTTACTTCGCTCTCCGAAACCTCTGCCGTTCTTCCGTCGGGCGCATACATTGTCCGTGCCAGTCCTACCGTGCAGGTGCTCATAACCGCTGCCGCCGAAAGTGCCAATGCTATAATTTGTTTTTTCATTTAAGAATCATTCCTTCCCAAATTTTATTTCGCCTATTATTTTAACACAATATTTCATAAAATTCAACGCTTTTTATAAAATATCTGCATGAATTATTTTATCTTTATTTCAAGAAATGTAAACATATCCGTTTTTTACTGTTCCTCACGGACTCCCTCACGTATTTCCGGGTTTACATATATCGTATTATACGAATCATAGATAACCATTCCGGGTTTTGCACCGTTCGGCTTTTTTACGTTTTTAATCTGTGTGTAATCCACCGGTACGCGCGACGATTCACGCGCCTTTGAAAAATACGCCGCCAAAGCCGCAGCCTCAGTCATGGTCCTCTCGGGCACTTCTTTGTCTTTGCCTAATTTTATTATCACGTGTGAGCCGTGAATTTTTTTCGTATGAAACCATATATCCGCCGAATTTGCAAATTTCAGCGTCAGCTTATCGTTTTGAGTATTATTCTTCCCGACATATATATCAAATCCGTCACTGCTGATATAATGATGCGGCTTTGAAGTCTCCTTTTCCGGTTTTTTCTTGCCCTTTCGCCGTATTTTCAAATACCCCATTTTCTCCAGCTCATTTCTGATCGCCGAAATATCATCTTCACAGCTGCAATTTTCCAGAAGTGAGAGCGTTGATTCGAGATATTCCAGATCCTCCGACGCATTTTTGAGCTGCAAAGCCGCCTGCACCTGCGCCGTCTTTGCTTTGTTATAGAGCTTATAATATCGCTGCGAATTTTGCGAGGGTGTAAGCATCGGTGAAAGAGGGATTTCGATTTCCTCCTGTTCCTCCGAAAAATAATCGGTTACGCTCACCCTCTCCGCTCCCTGCTCAACCTTATAAAGATTTGCCACGAGCAAGTCACCGAATTTTCTGTACTTTTCCTTGTTTTCCGCCTCATCTAAAGTCGATTTCAAAATCCCGATCTTTTTAGAAGTTTTGGCTATATTATTATGCAGAACCTTTAAAATATCATTGCTTTTTTGTTTCATTCGCTCCGCGCTGTCTTTGGCTTTATAAAAGCTTTCCAAAAGATCGCTCATGCTGTCGAAATATTCAATATTGGCAAGACTCTCATATTGATTTATATCAATTGCACTAAAATCCAGAAGTCTGCCGCTTTCCTTTTCCGTGATAAGACACGGCTTAAAAACATCTGCATGAAATGCTCTCACCTTTTCGCAAAAAACGTCCCAGTCGGCGATTTCGTCTCTTAATATATCACATCTGCCTAATGCTCTGTACGTGATTTCCCTTGCCGTAAGCGGACTTATACCGCCGATTTGCGAAAGCAGGATTTTATCTGCCCTGATATTTTTTTCACCCTTATCCAATGTAATTTTTTTCATATCCTCCGATAAAATCGGCGTCTTTTTCTGTAAAGGTGGGAAACTGTACACCATTCCCGGTAATATCTGCCGTTCCTCGCTCATTGTAAAATCAATATGCTTTATGGAATCTATTATTGTATTATCCTCCGAGGTGAGTATTATATTTGAGTATCTTCCCATCATTTCGAGTATAATATGTTTTATTGTCAAATCCCCGAAATCATTGTAGGTTTCTATATCTATGATAATTATTCTGTCGTTTTTAACACTGTAAACCTTTACCACTTTCCCTGATGTTATATGCTTTCTCATAAGCATACAAAACATAGGCGGATTTTGCGGATTTTGCTTTGCTTCTTTTGAGAAATGTACGCGCGGATTTGTAGGGCTTGCGGATATTGTAAGCCGATAATTATCTGTAAAGGTTTTTAAATTTACAGATAATTCATCCTTTTCCGGCTGATAAATCTTTTCCACCTTTGCTCCGGTCAGTTTTTCGTTCAGTTCTTTTGCTATACACGCTGCTGCAATTGTATCAAATGCCATTTTTTTACCCTCCGTTCTTTGGTCTACTATATAATAACACACTTACTCAAATTTTTCAAGCTATAATCGCAGTTTTTTGACATTAAAGCTTTACATTTTTTTCTTTTTATGGTATAATATTAAGGTGTGCTAAAAAAAAGAAATGAGGTATTTTTAATGAATCAATTAAGTAAAAAAAATATAGCTATATGTATACTGCTATCAATTGTAACTTTAGGAATTTATGGAATTTATTGGATGTATCTTCTTATTAAAAATATTCATTCAATAGAAAATAAAACAAATACTTGTATAGGTGAATTACTATGTTTATTATTTGTTCCATTTTATTCTTTGTATTGGTGGTATACTCGCGGAGAAAAAACAAAGCAATATTTTTCTGAACATAACTCCACGGTGTATAGCAATGGAATAGCATATTTAGTACTCGGAATTTTTGGATTAAATATAATATCGATGGCTATTATGCAAAATGATTTCAACTCATTCCATTCCGAGTCGCAAACAAATCGGCATTCTAAAAATTTATGGAACTATTTCACAACCTATGAAAAGATCTGGTTTTTCAGTATCCTGATCCTTTCGGTAATATTCGCCTTCATCTTCCCCGAGGAAGATGTAAACGGAGTAAACGGCAAACTCATTATGGGCTTGTATCTTGCCGATACATTCTTAAATATCCTGTGTGAGCTGCTTATCTCCAAACAAAGCAAATGGAATTTTATTGTATCCGTATTTGTGGAAATCACAGAGATACTGATATGCGTTGTTCTTTCCTACCGTTTTGCGACAATGGCGTCCACATTGTTCTTCTGGCTGCCGATTGATATAATAAGCTTTATTAACTGGCACCGTCACCCCGACAAAAAGGAAGAGGAGCTTACAGAGGTACGCAAGCTAAGCGGACTTGCCGAGGTTATTATTGTTGCAGGAATCATCGTTTGGACAATCGGCATTGGTTATTTCTTAACCACATTAGAGATCGGAACCGATCTTTTTAACGGCAATGAGGTTTTGGAAAATGTCGTATGCTATTTAGACGCTTGCGCTTCCGCAGTCGGTATTGCAAACGGTGTATTTATCCTGCTGCGCTACCGCGAACAGTGGATTGCATGGTACATAAGCTCACTTTTGGAGGCAGCGATCAATATCCTTTCGGGACAGTATGTTCTGTTGGTTCTTAAAGTCGGCTATCTCACAAATACCACTTACGGTTACATTAAATGGACAAAATATATAAAATCCCATAAAGAAGAAAAAACGAAAAACACATTATCCTTATAACAACCAAATAGCATCGGCAAAATCCTTTGATTTTACCGATGCTGTTTTTTCTTTCACTTTGTATCAAAAACCGCCTTATCTTTAAAAATTGCCCTGATATTTTCCAAAAGCGTTTTGCCGACAAACTTTTCCTGATTATATATGAATATCTTTTTCGGCGCAATATTTATGATTATATCCAAAAGCGTATCATCATACTTTCGGATATATGCAATCATTTCATTTTCATTATCATACACATTGTAACTCTTTTCGGTTGCAATGATGTGTATAGTTTCGTAAACCGACGGGATTGAATTTATATAGCTGTTAAAAAAATCGGTAAGAATCAAATAATCTTTTTTCAAAAATTCGGAAATTGCATTATCTACAATATCCCATAAATTCTTTAATCTGAAAATTATAAAGCCGTCCACATTGATATTTTCGTTATATCTGATATATTCCTCAACATTTTCCTTTATATACTCAAATGCTTTTTTCTTAACAAAACCGTACATTTCAGTCTGATCCTGAATATCATAAATCCGCATAAAAATAAGGCTGTATATCGGCTCCGCTTTTTTCATTATAAGCTGTGTGATTTTATTTGCCGCACTATGCAATTTATCCTCTGTTGATATATCCAGAACATAGGATTTTTTCAGATAAGTTACAGTAATGCTGTCTTTCATAAACTAACCTTCCTTTACGCAAAAAACCGTCCCAATATCATAAATCGCACCGTTATGCAGAGAAATTATCTTTACACCGTATTTATCGCAAAACTCTTCTATTTTGTCCGAATCCCTATGTGTTTTTATATTGCCGTTAACCGCCAGAATATCTTGAGCTATCTTTCCCGAGGCACCTCCGAAAAATCCGTGAGATACGCCTTTTAGCAAAATGTCGGAATCGTCTGTTTTCAAAACATCGATTCCGAATGTATCGCATTTTTTCGCAATCCCCATATCTGAGGTTATTATCGCTCTGTCCGAAACCACGCATACCGAGCATTTTGCATACCCCTGATTTACCTGCACTCTTATCAAATCCTCACTCGCGCTCAGTATGCACGGATCTGTATATTTAAAATTGTGAATCAAAAAATTACCTACTCTTGCAGCATTATATGCTATATCCCCGGGATATGTGCTCTTTAGCTTGCTCCTGCCTTCTCTTATTTCTATCCCGGGAATTTTTAAAAGCGTACTTTTTCCCTCTTCGGACGAAATAAACAAATTTCCGCCGGCATGGAAAAATGCCATATCCGGGTGAGCGCACACCGCATCATATAAAGAAGAGATTCTTTGAGTAGTATATACGCATATCCCCAAATTATGCAAAGTATTGATTGCCTCCATAGAAATCCTGCAATCAACAATTACCGCAGAAGCTTTCTTCTGCGGTAAATTCGGAATTTCAACAAAATTACTCATATTAATTTTTATATCGCTTTCCTTTTATAAGAACCGTAAGCCCAAACTTTGGCAGTGCAAGCATTCTGAAAAAGCGTTTAGGCTGCTTTAATAGTCTATACAGCCATTCCAGTCCCATATTACACCATTTTTCCGGCGCCCTTTCGGCAACACCTGCAATAACATCAATACTTCCGCCGACTCCCATGCATACACGCACCTTTAATTTGTGCATATTTTCGTTTATCCATTTTTCCTGTGCCGGAGCACCGAGACACACAAACAGAATATCTGCGCCGGATTTATTTATATCGTCTATTATCTCGCTCACCTGTGATGCGTCAAAATAGCCGTCATGCGTTCCGACAACACGTATAAACGGGTGCTTTTTTTCTATGTTCTCTTTCGCCTTTTCCGCAACCCCCGGTTTTCCGCCGAAAAGATAAAGTCCATGTCCGGTTTCGGCAATTCTGTCAATCACACCGCAGGCAATATCATATCCCGCCGCACGCTCCTCTATCGGATTTTTCAGTATTTTTGACGCATACACGACTCCGATTCCGTCAGCCGTGAGCATATCTGCATTATTTAAGATATTTTTAAATTCTTCATCTTTATATGCAAGCATTATTATTTCCGAGTTCGGTGTATATATAGCATGAGGTCTGTCCTCGGAAAGCATCTTGAATATCTCGTCTACAGCGCCGCCGATATTCACCTTGTCAACTTCCACTCCCAAAATATTTACCTTTTCCATAATTACCTCCGTTCTTATTCCTCAAATAACGACAGCTGGCGATTTTTTGTATCGTCCTTTTTCAAAAAGCTCCCGACTGCCGGAATATTTTTTGTCGAATAGTATTTCAGGTTCTCTATTCCGCTCTCTGCTGCCAAAAGTACCTTTGACATCTTAGCGCCTTTTTTGGTGAGTTTCATAACCTGGACGCCCTGTGTCGATTTCGTAGACTTTTCCGCAATTTTATCGGTCGTAACAGCCAAAACCTTGTTGTTGTCGGCATAACATACAATCTCGGTATCCTCCGAAATCCATTTTATATCACAGACCGGCACTTTATCCGAATATGCACCGATAAGCTTTTTGCGGTTTGTCTTTGTCGCATATGATGAAAGTCCGACTTTTGCAATTTTGCCGTTTTCAAAGGAGAAAAGCATCACTCCCTTGTAGTCGGTCGTAACCACGGTATAAAGAATCTTTTCTCCGTTTTCAAGTCCCAAAAGTCCCGGCAGATATTCACCCATCGCACTGACCTTACAATCGCTCAGTTCATAAGTTTTCATCTTATAAACTACGCTCTTATTGCTAAAGAACAGCAAATCGCTCTTATTTGTGGTTTCAATTGTCTGAATAATCTTATCATCCTCTTTGAGCTTATGCTCCGATGTTGTAAGACGAAGTGAATTTGCCGATACCTTTTTGATGTACCCCTCCGCTGTTGTAAAAATTGTCAGTGCATAGTCGTCTATAGTTTTCTCCTCGTTATATTCTTCCACTTCATCATCGGTTATAAGCTTGGTTTTTCTGTCTTTTCCGTACTTTTTCGCGACTCCCTCAAGCTGCTTTATTATAAGCTTTCTTACTTCTTTCTCGCTTGATAAAATTCTTTGCAGCTCATCAATTTCCTCAATCAGCTTTTCTATTTCAGACGTTCTGTTTAAGATATACTCTCTGTTTAAGTTACGCAGCTTAATTTCCGCCACATATTCCGCCTGGATCTTATCAATCTCAAACCCTTGCATCAAATTCGGAACAACGTCCTCTTCTTTTTCGGTATGGCGGATAATCGCGATAGCTTTATCAATATCCATGAGTATCTTTTTCAAGCCTGTCAGCAAATGCAGCTTTTCGCTCTTTTTGTCCATATCGAATTTCAGGCTGTTCTTGATACATTCTTTTCTGAAATCTACCCAGTTTGCCAGAATTTCTTTTATCCCCATAACCTTCGGGGTATTCTTTATCAAAATGTTGAAATTACAGCTGAAGCTGTCCTCCAACGGAGTGAGCTTAAATAGCTTTAACATCAGTGCCTCGGGATCGGTTCCGCGCTTTAAATCAATTGTGAGCTTAAAACCGTTTAATCCCGTTTCATCTCTTGCATCGGATATTTCACGCAGCTTATTCGCCTTTATCAGCTCCATTATCTTGGCAATTATCGCCTCGCAAGTTGTGGAATACGGGATCTCACTTATTTCGATGCAGTTATTCTTGCTGTCATATTCATAGGTGGCGCGCATCTTAAAGCTGCCTTTTCCCGTTTCGTAAATCTCACGCATAGCCTCTTTTGAGTATATGATATTGGCACCCATCGAAAAATCCGGTGCCGGCATAACCTCCATCAAATCGGCATTTTCATCTTTTAGGTACGCAATTGTCGCATTGCAGACTTCACGCAGATTAAACGAGCAGATGTCGCTTGCCATACCTACCGCAATACCCTTATTGGGGTTTACCAAAACATTCGGGAAAGATGTCGGCAAAAGAACCGGCTCCTTTAATTCTCCGTCATAGTTATCAACAAAAGGAACTGTGTTTTTATTAATATCCCCGAAAATCTCCTGGCATATCGGCGCAAGCCTGACCTCTGTATAACGCGATGCCGCATAAGCCATGTCGCGCGAATACTGCTTACCGAAGTTTCCCTGCGACTCCACAAACGGGTGCAAAAGCGCCTCATTTCCCTCTGTCAGACGCACCAATGTTTCGTATATCGCTGCATCACCGTGCGGATTCAGTTTCATTGTCTGTCCGACAACGTTTGCCGACTTTGTAAGCTTTCCGCCCAAAAGTCCCATTTTATACATTGTATATAAAAGCTTTCTGTGAGCGGGTTTAAGACCGTCAATTTCGGGAATTGCACGCGAAACAATAACGCTCATCGCGTACGGCATATAATTTTTTTCCAAAGTTTCGGTTATTGGCTGCTCCGCAATCGGAGCAGATATTATCTCTTCGGGTTCATCTTTTTTCTTTCTTGCCATTTTTTAAGACTCCTATAAATTTTTTACATTCAGGTAATTGGGATTGTTAAAAAAACAATTGTTTTTTTAACAATCTTTACTTTTTAAGGGATAGGAAAAAAGCTTTGGAATTAACAGACCAAGCAAAAACTTTAGCTTCTTTTCCTGCGCTCCGGAGCTTTTTTACATTCCGGTTTTTAGCTTAAATCAAGCATTTCCATATACATCGCACCGTTTTGCGCTATATAATCCTTACGCTCCTGCAAAGCGTCTCCCAGGAATATATCGAACATCTGCGCCGTTCTCTCCACATTTTCGGGAGTAACGCGGATAAGCTTTCTTGTCGCCGGGTGCATTGTCGTCAAGCTCATCATCTCAGGCTGATTCTCACCCAGACCTTTACTTCTTTTTATCTCAAATTCGTCCTTTTCCTTTGAAAGACCGCTTTCTGTCAGCTCCGCTACCTTTTTATCCTTTTCGGCATCGGTATACGCAAAAATCTTCTCGCCCTTTCTCTTTCCCTTTATTATTGAGATTTCATACAGAGGAGATTCCGCAATATAGACCTTTCCCATCTCAATTAAGGTCGGCATAAGGCGGTAAATCATGGTTAAAACAAGCGTGCGTATCTGGAATCCGTCATAGTCGGCATCGGTACAGATTATAACCTTATCCCAACGCAGATTATCTATCGAAAAAGTTTCGACTCCCTTATTATGCTTTGATTTTATCTCGATTCCGCAGCCTAAAACCTTGACTAAATCAAGAATTATATCACTTTTGAAAATACGCGCATAATCGGCTTTTAAGCAGTTTAGAATTTTACCTCGGATCGGCATGATTGCCTGAAAAGAAGGATCTCTTGCCAGTTTACACGATCCCAAAGCCGAATCACCCTCCACGATATATATTTCACGCTTTGAAATATCCTTGCTGCGGCAGTCAACAAACTTTTCCACACGGTTTGTAACGTCCATAGTCCCGGTGAGTTTCTTTTTTATGTCCACTCTCACCTTTTCCGCATTCTCACGCGAGCGCTTATTCACCAGAACCTGATTTGCGATTTTTTCCGCGTCCATCTTATTTTCGATAAAATATACCTCGAGCTGATGGCGCAAAAACTCTGTCATGGCCTCTTGTATAAATTTATTGTTTATCGCCTTTTTAGTCTGATTCTCATAGCTTGTCTGTGTTGAAAACGAATTTATAACCAGAGCAAGACAGTCGGCAACATCGTTAAAGTTTATCTTTGATTCGTTTTTGTTGTATTTTCCGCTGCTCTTTAAATACTGATCAATCGCATAAACAAATGCATTTCTGACCGCTTTATCGGGCGAGCCGCCATGCTCAAGCCAGCTTGAATTGTGGTAATATTCAAGGATATTAACCGTCTGCGAAAAACAGAACGCAACCTGCATCTTCATTTTATATATAGGCTTATCCTCACGGTCGCGCCCTTTTTTCTCGGTATTCCATACCTCAACCGTTGTAAAGGCATTGTCCCCCACCTTGTCTTTTAAGTAATCCACAATGCCGTCGGCATAGTAATATTCAAACATTTCCATACCGGTATCGGTTTCATTGTACAGTACAAATTTTAATCCGGCATTGGTCATTGCCTGTTTTTCGAGGGTGTCCTTTAAAAATTCAATCGGGATATTAATATCGGTAAAAACCTCTCTGTCGGGCTTCCACTTAATAGTCGAGCCGGTTTTCGTTGTCTTTACAGGCTCTTTTTTCAATCCGCCGATATTCTCTCCCTTTTCAAAATGAAGAGTGTAGCGTGTTTTATCAGATATTACCTCAACGTCCATGTACTCCGAGCTGTATTGTGTCGCACAAGCGCCCAGACCGTTTAATCCCAGGCTGTACTCATACGCTCCGCCGTCATTGTTGTCATATTTGCCTCCTGCATAAAGCTCGCAGAATACCAGCTCCCAGTTAAAGCGCTTTTCCGATTCATTGTAATCGAGAGGTATTCCGCGCCCGTGATCGGCAACCTCAAGTGAGCCGTCCGAAAATCGGGTAACTTCTATAATATTTCCGTAACCTTCGCGTGCCTCGTCAATCGAATTTGAAAGAATTTCAAAAAAAGAATGACAGCACCCCTCTAAACCGTCCGATCCGAAAATAACCGCCGGTCTTTTCCTAACACGGTCGGCACCTTTTAAAAGCGATATACTGTCCTGACCGTATTCTTCCTTTTTCTTTGCCATATTTCTACCTCTTTTTTTATATTATGATCTCGTTAAAACATATCTCTCTTATTCTATTATACTATATTTAGACATCTTTGTCAAATTTTCTTTGAAATATGCGATATTTTGTAATAAAATTAAAATATATTTATCTGCAAATTTCTATTGTTTTTATCCGAATTTTATGTTATACTAATCTCATACTATAATTTAGCAGGTGATAAAATATGAATGCTGCTTATGTTTATTTGCAGATCTACAGATTATTCGATAATTGCACGCCGGTAAAGGCAGACTGCGGTTCGCTCTGCGACTCTCTCTGCTGCAAGGGCGAGGATTCGGGAATGTATCTTTTCCCGGGTGAAAAAAAGGTATATGATCTTTTGGAGCCCGACTGGGTAAGCATAAAAAAATCGGATTTTAAATATTCTTATAACGGCAAGGAAAAATACATCTACATAGCTTTTTGCAATGAAAACTGCGACAGATACCAAAGACCTTTGGCTTGCAGGATTTTCCCTCTTACTCCTATACTGGATAATGACGGAAAACTCGATATAATAATCGATCCGCGCTCAAAGTCGCTCTGTCCGCTTTCTCAAAGCTTTACCATGGACGATTTTGACGCCCTTTTTGTGAAGAACGTAAAAAAAGCTTTTACATTGCTTATGAAGAACAAAGAATTTTCCGCTTTCATGACGGAATATACCGACTATTTGAAGGATTTTCAAAAATTTATATAAAACCGAAGGGAGTTGTCTAAAATAGGAACGGTTATAATATTGCCCGAAACAACAAAAAATCCGATTACTCTTATGGGCACAAGGAGCGGCGTTTGTTACGGCTCCGATATAACGGACCCCGAAAAAAACTACAAGCGCGGTATGGGCTGCATAAAATCAGGTCACGGCAGAGTAATGGAATATGTTAATGTTGAAATGATCTTGGACTCATATTCCGCACGCGTTATACGCGAATGGTATACACATATCGGAGGTGCACCTACGCGCCTTCAGGCATCAACGCGCTATATAGACTATTCAAAAAAAGGATTTTCCTATATAACACCGAAAGCAATCGAAAAAAATCCCGATGCAAAAAAGCGTTGGGACGATTTAATGAAACATATTAACAGTGAATGTGCCGCACTCGAACAGGAATATGCGATTTCCAAAGAAGATGTCGCAAATGCGCTGCCCTTGGGTATGACAACCAAAATTGTGGATCGCAGGAATTTAAGAAATCTTGTTGATATGAGCCACCAGCGCAAGTGCACGCGCGCTTATTGGGAATATCGCGGGCTTTTTTCCGATATTGAAAAAGCACTTTCTGCTTACTCAGAGGAATGGAAATGGATAGTTGAAAACTTATTCATGCCTAAGTGCCAATGGTTGGGGTACTGCCCCGAAACCAATTCATGTAATGCATATAAATCAAAAAAAGGAGATATTTAAATTGAACCCAACCCCTAAAAAAATTAAATGGATATATATTATCATTCCGTCAGCTTGCGTATTGCTGTTATTTATACTGTTCATGCTGCTGCCGCTGACCTTGCCGAAAAACGCAATCGCCTCAAACGTATACGCACAGAGCATGAATCTGTCGAAAATGACCAAGAGCGATGCTGCCGAAAAGTTCGAACATTCATATGTTCAGAAAAAAGAGGATTTTTCGGTTGTTTTTGAGCATGACGGCAAAAATCATACCGCAAATTTTAGTTCCGATGATATTCAGTTTACGGTAGATCCGCAAAAAACAGCCGAGGCGGCATATCAATTCGGAAGAAGCTCAAATACCTTCAAAAATTCATGGAACATACTGTGTTCTTTCTTCAAAAAAGCAAATGTCGGTATGGTTCCGTCATGCAATAAAGAGCTTATAACTCCGATTTTCTATGAGCTTGGCGCAGAGGTTTACGGTCACAGCCAAGATGCCGAATACCGAATAGAAAACGGTATTCTCACCGTAATCCCCCCCACCTCGGGGCAAAGTCACAATGTTGACGATGCGATAAAAGAGTTTTTGTCGGCATCGGGCGACGGAGAATATAAGAACATAAAAATACATCTGCACGAAACGAAAATCGAAAAATTAGATGTTGACGATGTATATAAAAAAGTGGTTCGTGAACCGAAAAATGCAGAATATAAGGTAGAGGGCAATGAGGTCAGTGTAACCGAACACGTTGTCGGAGTCGAAGCCGATAAATCTCAGCTCGCAGCGCTCCTGGAACAGACCAACAAAGGTGAAATTGCGTCTATGGAAATAACCGAGATTATGCCCGAGCAGACAACCGAGGCACTGCAAGCGTCACTTTTTGCCACGACTCTTGCGTCATTTACATCAAATTACTCAAGTTCATCGGCAAACCGTGCATACAATGTTGAGCTTGCGGCACAAAAGATCAACGGTATAGTCCTTGCAGACGGCGATGAATTTTCTTACAATAAAGCAGTCGGAAACGCAAACGCCGCAAACGGATTCAAAATGGCAACAGTATTTTCAAACGGTAAAGTGGTCGAGGGAATCGGCGGCGGTGTATGTCAGGTATCAAGCACTCTTTACTGCTCCGTTTTAAGATCCGATCTGTTTGTAACCGAGCGCCATAACCACTCCCTGCCGATCGGATATGTCCCCGGCGGTCAGGACGCGACCGTTTCTTACGGCAGCCTGGACTTTAAATTTAAAAATAACACAGGAACGCCGATAAAGATTGTCGCACAATGCTCAAACAGAAACGTTACGATTTCCATTCTCGGCAATGCATCTGCAAAGAAAAATGTCGAGGTGACAAGTCAAAAAATATCGTCGGTTGAAGCTCCGATGACCAAGGTCAACGATCCGAATCTTCCGAGCGGTACTACCAAGGTAATCAAAAAGGGCAGCCCGGGAAGTGTATACATCACCTATAAAAAAGTATATGATGCAAACGGTGCTCTGACATCTGAAAAGCAAATTAAGAGTACCTACAAAGCCTCGGCAGGCGAAATAGCAGTCGGAACAGGTGCAGTAACAGCACCGTCCGCACCGGCAAGCGCGCCGGCGCAGCCTGAAACGCCTGCTCCCGAACAGCAGGCACCCGTTCCCGAGACTCCGCAGACAGAGGCTCCGGTGCAGGAACAGCCGACAGAATAAAATACAAAAAAGGACTGTTTAAAAAATCAATGATTTTTTAAACAGTCCTTGCTTTTTGAATGGGATAGAAAAAAGCTTTGGAATTAACAAACTGAACCAAAGTTTTAGCTTCTTTTCTTGCGTTCCGAGTTTTTTTAATATCCCCTTTTTTACAGCCATATTTTTACTTAAACAACATTATTATATCCTTAAATGAAATCACAACCGCAAAAGCCAAAAGAATAATCAATCCAATCGCATGAACCATGCCCTCTTTGTCCTGTGGAACGGGCTTTCCGCGCAAAAGCTCTATAATCATGAACAGCAGCCTTCCACCGTCCAGCGCCGGGAGCGGCAAAAGATTAAATACGCCGAGGTTTATTGTAAGCAATGCTACCAAAAACAGCACATTTGTAACCCATGCCGAGCCGGATTTCACTGCCGTATTAACCGCGCTGACAATCCCGACAGGTCCCGAAACCTGCTCAAGTCCCGTCTTTCCCGTAATCATATCCCACAAGCCGTTATACACAAGCTTTACGACAAACCAGGTGTAATGATATGAATAAACGCAATTGCTTAAAAATGTCACCTTTTCCGCTTTCGGTGAAAACCCGATAATATAACGCTCGTTTGAGTAGCTCTCGCCGATATGCTCTTTGGCAAGCTCTTTATCGGTGTATTCATAAACCGCCTCCTCAGCCTCGCCGCCGTTTAGGCTTGTCACCACATGAGCGCCGTCCTCCTCGTAAGTCGTGGTCGAGATTTGCTTTGACGGACGCACCTTTTCGGTAATTTTTTCACCGTCACGTTTTACCGTAACTTCTATTTCTTCATCATCTGTCAAATTCTCGGTATATAACGCAATATCCTGATAAAAGCCGATATGCTTTCCGTTTATTGCAACAATTCTGTCGCCCTCTTTAAAGCTCGTTTGTGACAAGTACGAATCCTTTACAATACTTGCAATATACGGTGTAGCAATCTCTTTTTGCCCAGCCGTAACCGAAAACAGCACAACAAATCCAAGCAATATATTTAAAACCGCCCCTGCGACAATTACCAAGAACCGTTTCCACCATTTTTGATTGCAAAAAGCACGTTCATCATCGGTTTTCTCGTTCTCACCGTCCAGCTGACAATATCCGCCGACAGGAAGAATCCTTAAAGAATACTGTGTTTCCTTACCTTTCCATTTTACTATCGCAGGTCCCATGCCGATTGCAAATTCCAATACCTTTACACCGACAAGCTTTGCCACGATAAAATGTCCGAATTCATGCAATGAAATCATGACCAGAAAAATTATAATTGTAACAATCGCCGTAAGCAAATTACCACCACCCTTTTCTTTCTCTGACTGCCTTATCCGTTTCAAGTATATCCTCTAATGTAGGATTTTCAATTTTGGCAATATTATTCATCGCACGCTCGATAATATCCGCAATATCCAAATACTTAATTTTTCCGTTTAAGAACAGATCTACGGCAATCTCATCAGCACTGTTAAATATACAAGGAAGATTTCCGCCCTCACGCCCTGCCTTATATGCCAAGTCAAGTGCCTTAAAGGTTTTTGTGTCGGGTTCATCAAATGTTAAGTCTTTATACTTTACAAAATCAAGCTCATTCTCTTTCATCAAAAGCCTTTCCGGATACGAAAGCGCATACTGTATCGGCAGTTTCATATCGGGCGTGCCGAGCTGTGCAATAACCCCATTATCGTTATACTCAACCATAGAATGAACAACGCTCTGTCTGTGAACAAGCACCTTGATTTTATCTATATCTACATCAAAAAGCCACTTAGCCTCAATGACTTCTAATCCCTTATTTACGAGCGTTGACGAGTCTATTGTAACCTTTGCGCCCATGTTCCAATTTGGGTGCTTTAGCGCGTCCGACGGAGTAACATTCTCCAGCTCACTTCTCTTTTTACCGAAAAACGGTCCACCCGATGCCGTCAGCAATATTCTTTTTATATCCTTATGCAAAAATCCCTGCATCGACTGAAAGATAGCCGAATGTTCACTGTCTACAGGCAGAATCTGCACGCCGTATTCTTTAGCAAGTCTTGTAACAATATGCCCTGCCGTAACAAGCGTTTCCTTATTTGCAAGTGCAATATCCTTTTTTGCTTTTATCGCCTCTACCGTAGGCAAAAGTCCGGATATTCCGACAACAGCCGTGACTACCATCTCAATATTGTCAAGTGTTGATACTTCACAGAGTCCTTTTTCTCCGCCGACTATTTTAACATCTGTATCCTTGACCTTTACCGCCAATTCTTTTGCCTTTTCTTCGTCAACAACGCAGGCAAGCTTGGGTTTAAACTCCCTGATTTGCTTTTCAAGCAAATCAATATTTCTGTTTGCTGACAAGCCCAAAACATTTATACCGTAATTTCTGCATATTTTGAGTGTTTGAGTCCCGATCGAACCGGTCGAACCGATTATCGATATATTTTTTCTCATTATTTAAAGTCCTTTCTTAAAGAAGAAGTCCCGGCAGTGCAAGCAATAAAAACGCATACGGCGCAACAAAAACAACACTGTCGAATCTATCCAAAAATCCACCATGTCCCGGGAATATTTTACCGAAATCTTTAACTCCGCAAGTCCTTTTCAGAGCAGATGCCGCAAGATCCCCCAATTCCGACAATACCGCACCGCCGATTGAGGCTATAATCAAAAGCACATTCGAGTAAAACTCCACATTATAGAATGTTTTCATTACAATTATGTATATAACCGTGCCGAGCATAGTAGCTATCACTCCGCCGATTGCGCCCTCAACCGTCTTTTTTGGGCTGAGATTCGGCGCAAGCTTTCTTTTGCCGAATAATCTTCCGGCAAAATATGCTCCCGAGTCGGTAATCCATGCAAACAGGAACACCAATATCACTCCGTATCTTCCGATGCCGTATCTCGCCAGTGCGATAAATGACATGAAAAAGCTTAAATATACCGTTATAAATGCCGATGAATATATTTTATATATTTCTTTCTTTTCAAAGAATATGACAGTTAAAATCATATATGCAAACATGCCGATAAGTACAACGCTCATCACCAAAATCATCATCATGGTCGCTTCGGTGATCTTCATAGCAAGCAGTACCGCCGCACTTATAACCGCACTGTAGCACAAACTCACAACCGTTATGCTCTTCCCTGCATTTATCGTTTTAACCGCCTCATATACCATGCCGAGTGCAACAATTCCGACCGCGATCGAAAATACGGTTTCGTTCATAAACAAAAGCACAAAAAAAACAATCAGTCCGACTCCGCTTGTCAAAAGTCTTAATGCCATTTTACACACCTCCATACCGTCTTGTGCGATGCTGAAATTCCTCTATTGCCTCATAAAGATCCTTTATTCCGAAATCAGGCCACAGCCGATCGGTAAAATACAGCTCGGAATATGCCATCTGCCACAAGAGAAAATTACTGATTCTCTCTTCTCCGCTCGTGCGGATAATAAGATCGGGATCGGGCTGCCCTTTTGTATATAAATTATCGGAAATCAGCTCTGATGAAATGTCCTCCGTGCTGATTTTTCCGTCTTTTACCTCTTTGGATATTTTTCTTACCGCATGAATAAGCTCCTCACGCGAGCCGTAATTAACCGCAATATTCATTATGATTCCGGTATTGTTTTTCGTGAAATTCTCGGTTTTTATAATCTGCTGCTGAATCTCTTCCGAAAGCTCTTTTCTCGAACCTATCGCACGAATAACAACATTCTCTCCGGCAAGCGTCTTTTCCGCATCGCGAAGATACCCCAAAAGCAGATTCATCAAAAAATCCACTTCCTCCTTCGGACGTTTCCAGTTCTCTGTCGAAAAAGCGTACACCGTTATGTACTTTATGCCCATCTTATTACATTCCGTAACGATTTTTTTCAAGGTATCAGCGCCTGCCGAATGTCCCGCACTTCTCGGCAGTCCTCTTTTTTTCGCCCAGCGCCCGTTTCCGTCCATTATTATTCCTATGTGCTCAGGCAAATTATTATAATCAATTTCTTTTTTTATCTTCTTCTTAGCAAATATCATATTGTTTCCTCTTTACAACAAAACAAACGAAACGCACCCGACGGTGCACGGGGGTACTCCGAGTGGTACGTTTCATTCACAATTTTAACCGATTAATAATCAAACTTCAAGAACTTCTTTTTCTTTTGCTGCGGTAATATCGTCAATTTCTTTTACAAACTTATCAGTAAGATTCTGAATATCCTTTTCCGCATTTTTAAAATCGTCTTCGGTAATTTCAGATTTTTTCTTCATCGCCTTGTAATCCTCCAAAGCGTCACGTCTTACATTTCTTACCTGAATTTTTGCCTCTTCCGAATACTTCTTAACAGTCTTTACAAGCTCTTTTCTTCTCTCCTCTGTAAGAGGCGGGAAATTCAGACGGATTACCTTACCGTCGTTTTGCGGTGCAATTCCGATATCCGACTTTAATATAGCTTTTTCAATCTCTTTTAACACCGTCATATCCCACGGCTGAATAACAAGCATTCTCGGCTCGGGAGATGAAATCGATCCCACCTGTGCAATCGGAGTCATCGAGCCGTAATAGTCGATAGCCACCTTATCAAGAACAGACGCGTTTGCTCTGCCTGCTCTTATTGTCTTTAACTCGTTGTGGAAGCCCTCCACTCTTTTGTTCATCTTTTCTTCAATTTCAGGATATTTTCCCATAACTTTTACCTCCGATTTTATTTATAATTGTTTAATTTATTGATAATGTATCTTCCTGTATCTACCATCGTCTTTTCCATCTGCGGATAAAGTTCTTTTGGCTTTCCGCTTATAAAACCGTCCGCCTCAAAGGTGAAATCACCGGTATAACCTATGTCTGCAAGCGCCTTCGCAACACTGTTCCAATCTATTATTCCAAAATAAGGCAATGTATGCAGATCGCTTATGCCGTCCACGTCATGAACATGCAGTGCCTTTAAACGTTTAGCACCAAGCGCTTTTATGAAATCCTTCGGTTCTTCACAAACAAGCATTGAATGTCCCAAGTCCAAACACGCCACAAACCATTCACTGTTTAATTCGTCAATGTACCTTATAAATTCCTCCGGAGTTGAACAGGTTGAGTGAATAATCTTATTTTTAACAGATTGCCACATATTTTCAATTGCAATATGCACTCCGTATTCTTCGCAGTACGGTTTTAATCTGCCGTAAAAATCCATATTTATCTCAAAAAGTTTTTCCTTTTCGGTACGGTATTCCAAATGCTGGCACGGATGCACCACAATATTTTTTACCCCCAAATATGATGCATACTCTATTGAATTTGCAATATCCTTAAATCTTCGTTTTGTTTCTTCTTCGTCCGGGGTGCTCGAAGCAAACGGTGCGTGTGCCTGGTTAAAACAAAGTCCGCAGGCTTCAGCTTTCTTTCTTATCTCTTCAAAATATTCCTTTGTCAGCTCGGAGGAATAATACTCCGGGCTTAAAAAAGAAAAATCAAGAGCGTCATAACCCGCTTTTGCAAAAAGCTCTATACCTTTATCTGTTCCGTATGAGGCAAATACGGTTTTTGTTTGTGTTGAAACCAACACTTTTATACCTCCTTACCGCTTACTGTAACCAGTGTTCCTATGTGTTCGCCGCATACCGCGCGTACAATATTTTCAGGATCGTCCAGTCCGAATACGAGTATCGGCATATTATTGTCACGGCACATAGACGCCGCTGTTGAATCCATAACACCAAGCTCTTTTCCCAAAATATCATTAAAGGAAAGCGCGTCATACTTTTTAGCGTTCGGGTTTAAGTTCGGATCTGAATCGTAAACCGCGTCAACCTTTTTAGCAAGCAGGATAACGTCTGCCTCCATTTCAACCGCTCTTAAAGCTGCCGTTGTATCTGTTGACATAAAGGGATTTCCCGTTCCGCAGCCGAATATCACAACTCTGCCCTTTTTAAGATGCCGTACCGCTTTGCCGCGTATATACGGCTCTGCTATAGCGCGCATTTCGATTGCCGTCTGCACTCTCGTTTCCACTCCGCAGTTTTCCAGCGCCGAGCATAACGCAAGCGCATTTATTGTAGTCGCAAGCATACCCATATGGTCTGCACGTGTACGGTCCATGTTATGACCGCTTCTTCCGCGCCAGAAGTTTCCGCCGCCGACAACTATCGACACTTCAACTCCCATATCCACTACCTTTTTTATACTCTGCGAAATTTTAGCGATTGTTTCTTCATCAATACCGAATTTGTTTTCCCCTGCCAAAGCCTCGCCGCTTACCTTCAAAAGCACCTTTTTATATTTTGAATCCATAGCGTCCTCCTAAAATTTTTAATTATAATCCTCTATTTATGCTACCATATATTTGCCGTTCTGTCAATAATTTATTTTGTTTTTTTCACTTTTCCGCCCTCTTTTTTTATGTATTGAAAAAAAATATCAAAATCCTATGGAAATTTTTTTTTATTTATGTTATAATGGAATATGTATGATTTCAAAATAAGCTAAAAACAACAAAAATATATAAATTACGGGGTATAAATATGTCTAACAAGAAAACAAAAAGCAAAGCAAAAAAAAGCCAAGCTAAGAAAAATACGAAAAAATCCTCCGATACCGCTTTCATAAGCGCCGTTATACTGACCTTTCTGTCGCTGATTTTTTCGGTATTCTGCTATTTTCCGCCCAGCGCTACCGGCGTCATAGGCGATATTTTGCATACAAAAATCCTTCTCGGACTTTTTTCGGGTACAATGTATCTGATTCCGATTATCTTAATCGGTCTTACTGTTTATATTTTTAAATTTAAAGACCTTAACCGAATGTTAAAAAAGGCGGCGCTGTCCTTTGCCGAGCTTATTCTCTGCGGTGCCCTGATCCAGCTTTTCTCATCGCAGGATATGATGTACTCCGAGCTTTACGATAACGGCATGATGCTTTCGGGAGGCGGTGTTTTGGGCGGTACTCTCGGTTTATCGCTCTACAAGCTCTTCGGTACCGCCGCATCGGTCATTATAGTGATTTTTGCAATGTTTTTCACGTTAAGTATCCTATTTAAGGTTTCGTTTGTCGGTATATTCAAATCGCTTATAAGCGGACTAAAAGAGGAAATTTCCGACCTATCGGTTCCCGAAAGACTTACCGAATCCGAAAAAGTTACCGAGCCGAAACTTAGTTCAAAAAAAGAGCGTCAAATAAAGAAAAAGCCGAAAAATGCATCCGATCTTGATTTTGAGATTGATGATAAATCAGATACTCAGCAAAAAACGGAAAAACCGAAAAAGACCGACAGTGAGCAAAACGATGATGCCGCGGTTGTATCGGAGGAAGAACTGCAAAAGCGCATAGAACGCTTAATTTACGAAAATACCGATACACCGGCTGAAATCCCCGCAAAAAGCGATACATCTTCCGAAAATACCGAAAAAAATGATGAAGATGCCGGGAAAATTTCGGAAAAACCTACCAAGAAAAAAGAAACGCCCGAGCGTGCGGATCCCGTAACCACAGAGGAAAAGGAAAAAATCAATAAAGAGATAGATTCAGCAATCGACGTACCTGTAAAAGAATACGAATTTCCCTCAATAAATCTTTTGCAGCGTGCAAAAGTTCCTTCCGCTGATAAACGCCGCGAAATGTCCGAAACGGCAAAAAAGCTTATGGACATTTTAAAGAACTTCGGTGTGGACGCAAAGCTCCAGCAGGTTACGCAAGGTCCTACCGTTACGCGCTACGAAATACAGCCGAGTACCGGTATAAAGCTTTCCAAAATAACCGGGCTTGCTGATGATATTGCACTGAATCTTGCCGTTCCGACCGTTCTTGTCGCACCCGTTCCGGGCAAAGCCGCAGTCGGCATAGAAGTTCCGAACGCAAGCGTAAACACAGTGTCCGTGCGCGAGCTTTTGGAAAGTGACGAATACAAAAACGGCAAATCCAAGCTTACCGTCGCGTTCGGAAAGGACATCGGCGGCAAGGTGGTTGTCGGAGATATTGCAAAAATGCCGCACGTGCTTATCGCCGGTTCTACAGGTTCAGGTAAGAGTGTGTGCATAAACACGCTGATTGTAAGCATTTTGTATAAAGCAAAGCCGGACGAGGTAAAGCTCATAATGGTTGACCCGAAGGTGGTTGAGCTTAGTGTGTATAACGGTATTCCGCATCTTTTAATCCCGGTCGTTACCGATCCGAAACGCGCGGCAGGCGCTCTTAACTGGGCAGTCGGTGAAATGATGCGCCGCTACTCCCTCTTTGCGCAGACCGCAACAAGAAATCTTGAAGGCTACAATACTCTGATGGAAAAGCAGGGCGGAGAAAAAATACCGCAAATTGTCATCATTATAGACGAGCTTGCCGACCTTATGATGGTCGCGGCAAAAGAAGTCGAAGAGTATATCTGCCGTTTGGCACAGCTTGCACGTGCTGCCGGAATACACCTTGTTATCGCCACCCAAAGACCGTCTGTTGACGTCATCACGGGACTTATAAAAGCAAACGTCCCGAGCCGTATCGCGTTTGCGGTATCGAGCCAGACAGACAGCCGTACAATACTCGATAAAGGCGGTGCAGAAAAGCTTTTGGGGCGCGGCGATATGCTTTATCACCCGGCAGGTTTAAGCAATGCAAAGCGTGTTCAGGGTGCATTCGTTTCGGACGACGAAATTTCGGCAATCACTGAATTTTTAAAAGCCAACAATGATGATTCGCATTACTCCGAGGATCTTGCGGAGCACATAGATAACTGCGCAAACGGCGAATACGGAGTAACAAAAGATGAAGATAAAGACGACGGTGACGAGCTTCTGCCCGAGGCAATAGACCTTGCGCTTGAGTTGGGGCAGATTTCAACGGCAATGATTCAGCGCAGATTAAAGGTAGGATATGCCCGTGCAGGCAGAATCATTGATCAGATGGAAATGCGCGGGCTTATAAGCGGTGCAAACGGCTCAAAACCGCGTGAAGTATACAGAAACAGAATACTCTCCTCGGGGAATGATTCCATAATACCCGAAGAGGCTTTTGATGAGGAACAAGAATGAAAAATGACTTTTTACCCATATCCCGTGCCGATATGCAGATGCGCGGCTGGCGTGAGCTGGATTTTCTCTATATTGTGGGGGACGCATATGTTGATCACCCGAGTTTCGGTCATGCAATAATCTCGCGTGTTCTCGAAAGTCACGGCTACAAAGTCGGGATAGTAGCACTTCCAGACTGGAAAAGCACTACCGACTTTAAGCGTCTGGGGAAACCCAAGCTCGGCGTTCTGGTTTCCGCCGGAAATATCGACAGCATGGTTAATCACTACACAGCCGGAAAAAAGCGCAGGAGCGATGACGCATATTGCCCGGGAAATAGGTCGGGGCAGCGTCCCGACAGAGCAACCATTGTCTACTGCAACCGTATTCGTGAGGCATTCGGTGATATACCTATATTAATAGGCGGCGTTGAGGCAAGTCTCAGGCGCTTTACTCATTATGACTACTGGGACGACAAGCTCAGGCGTTCAATCCTTTTCGACAGCCGCGCCGACATTTTAATGTACGGCATGGGCGAAAAACAGATTGTTATTTTGGCAGATCGTCTTAAAGCAGGCGAAAATGTACACGACATAAGAGATGTCCCCGGGACGTGCTATATTTCGGACAATGCGGATATTGAAAATTCTGTTGAGATTCCGTCATTTGAAGAATGCGTCGAATCGAAAAGAGCGTATGCGGATTCCTGCCGTATACAGTATTTTGAGCAGAATCCGTTTTTGGGAAAAACTCTTGTGCAAAAGCACGGCAATAAATACCTTGTGCAGAATCCGCCGATGCCGCCTCTTTCCCGAAAAGAGCTTGACGAGGTTTATTCTCTTCCCTTTATAAAGGACTATCACCCGTCATACGAGGAATTTGGCGGCATTGAAGCTATAAAAGAAATCAAATTCAGCATAGCCAGTTCAAGAGGGTGTTTCGGCAGCTGTAATTTCTGCGCACTCGCCTTTCATCAGGGACGTATCGTCACATCAAGAAGTCAGCAATCGATAATCGAAGAGGCAAAAAATATGGTTAAAGATCCCGACTTCAAGGGTTATATCCACGATGTCGGCGGCCCTACCGCAAATTTCAGGGCGCCTGCCTGTGACAAGCAATTAAAAAGCGGTGCCTGCAAAAATAAGCAATGCCTTTTCCCCGCACCATGCAAAAATATGAAGATTGACCACAGCGAATATCTCTCGCTGCTGCGAAAGCTGCGCGGAATTGAGGGTGTGAAAAAAGTATTTATCCGTTCGGGTATACGCTTTGATTATCTGATTAACGACAAAAATGACGAGTTTTTCTATGAATTGTGTAAATATCACGTAAGCGGTCAGCTGAAGGTCGCACCCGAGCATATCTCGGATAACGTTCTAAAGCACATGGGAAAGCCGTCAAACAGCGTTTACAATCGCTTTTCGGATAAATTCTATAAGATAAATCAAAAAATCGGCAAAAAGCAGTATCTTGTACCCTATCTCATGTCGAGCCACCCGGGAAGTACGATTCATGACGCAATAGCTCTTGCGCTTTATTTAAAAGAGCATAACATAAATCCGCAGCAGGTTCAGGATTTTTACCCCACACCGGGAACTATCTCAACCTGTATGTTCTATACCGGGTTAAACCCGTTTACTATGGAAAAAGTATATGTTCCGAATACACCGAAAGAAAAGGCAATGCAGCGCGCACTGCTCCAGTTCAGGAATCCGGATAATTATAAATTGGTATATGATGCGCTCGTATCGGCAGGAAGAGAAGATTTAATCGGCTTTTCAAAAAACTGCCTGATACGTCCGAAAAATAACAGGAGGTCTGATAATAATGGCAAAGATTTTAAACGGAAAAGAAGTGTCGCAGCGAATCAAGGACGAACTCAAGGAAGAAGTAAAAAAACTAAAAAACGATAATATCTTCCCCGGTTTGGCGGTAATTATCGTAGGAGATGATCCTGCAAGCAGAGTATATGTAAACTCGAAAAAGAAGGCTTGCGAGGAAATAGGAATCTATTCCCAAGAATACGCACTCCCGGAAAATACCACCCAAGATGAGCTCTTGGAGCTTGTTGAAAAACTAAACGGCGACACAAAAATAAACGGTATATTGGTTCAGCTGCCGCTGCCTTCTCATATTGACGAAGAGGCCGTTATAAACGCAATATCACCCAAAAAGGACGTGGACGCATTCCACCCGGTCAACGTCGGCAAAATAATGATCGGCAACTACGATTTTCTCCCCTGCACACCTGCGGGAGTTATGGAGCTTATTAAAGAATCGGGCATCGATATTTCAGGCAAAGAATGTGTTGTTGTCGGCAGAAGCAATATAGTCGGCAAACCCCAGGCAATGCTTTTGCTGCATCAAAACGGTACGGTTACAATCTGTCACTCGCGCACTAAGGATCTTGCGGAAAAAACCAAAAATGCCGATATTCTTATCGCCGCAGTCGGAAAACCCAATTTTATAACCGGCGATATGATAAAAGAGGGCGCAGTTGTAATCGATGTCGGAATCAACCGAATCGCTCCGAAAAAGCTGGTCGGCGATGTCGATTTTGAATCCGCCGAAAAGAAAGCCTCGGCAATCACTCCCGTCCCCGGCGGCGTGGGTCCCATGACCATCGCAATGCTTATGAAAAACACAGTCAAAGCTGCAATTATACAAAAATAAAGTAATACGAAAGGAACAGAAAAAATGGAAATTTTAAAATTAAAGGAAAATATCACAAACGGTGCATTTGAGGAAAAAATCAAATTTATGTATTCATGCACCGAAACAAAAAAATACAACGACAGATTTATTGAGGTCATCGACGGTCTGGAGGAAAACTTCGGCAAAAAAGAAGATGTTCGTATCTTCTCCGCTCCCGGAAGAACCGAGATCGGTGGAAACCACACCGACCATCAGCACGGCTGCGTTCTTGCGGCAAGTCTTAATCTCGATGTTATCGGCGCTGTTTCTTTAAACGGAACAGATACGATAAGAATCAAATCCAAGGGCTATCCGCTCGACGAGGTCAATATAAACGAGCTTGAACCCGACAAGGCAGAATATGATAAAGCAAAGGCGCTCATTCGCGGTATTGTTAAAAAGTTCACCGATATGGGATATACCGTAAAAGGCTTTGACGCATACACCGTATCAAACGTATTAAAAGGCTCGGGAATGAGCTCATCTGCCGCTTTTGAAGTTTTGGTCGGCACTATTATAAACGGACTTTTCTGCAACAACGAGGTGGACGCCGTAGAAATAGCGAAAATCGGACAGTTTGCGGAAAACGTATATTTCGGCAAGCCCAGCGGACTTATGGATCAGATGGCGTCCTCTGTCGGTGCTGTTGTTTCGATTGACTTTAAAGATACCGAAAAGCCGGTTGTAAAGAAAGTGGATTTCGATTTTACAAAGACAGGATATTCGCTCTGCATAATCGATTCGGGCGCCGATCACGCCGATCTGACTTCGGAATATGCGGATATTACCATAGAAATGCGCACCGTTTCCAACTTCTTCGGCAAAGACTATCTAAGAGAAGTGGAAAAATCGGAATTTATGGCTCGTCTGTCAGATTTGAGAGCCGCTTTAAAAAATGACCGTGCCGTAATCCGTGCACTGCACTATTTTAATGATTCCGAAAGAGCCAATGAAGAGGTGACCGCTCTTAAAAACAACGATTTTGAAGCATTTTTAAAGATTATCAAAAAATCGGGGTATTCTTCATATATGTACCTGCAAAATGTCTTTGCGGCAAGTATGCCGAAAGATCAGGCAGTATCACTCACGCTCGCACTGTGCGATGAATTTTTGGGTGAGCGCGGAGCATACCGTGTACACGGCGGCGGCTTTGCCGGAACCGTTCAGGCATTTGTCCCGAATGATCAGCTCGCTGAATTTAAAGCCAAAATCGAGGCTGTTTTAGGCGATGGAATGTGCCACGTATTGGCAATCCGTCCGATAGGCGGCTGCGAGCTTAAATAATATTACATAGCATTTACATAGCCGGTGTAATTTGTAACATTTATTACATATTATGCCGGCTTTTATTTTTCTGCCTTAACTCTTATATGACATTCTTTTCCCTTATTTTACAGATAACCTCCGTAATTTTGGAATTGTTACAAAATTATTGCGTTTAGAATAATGTCATGTTACTTATATTGACATATTGTACCTTTAATGCTATAATTAAGTCGAAGCTATCGTGAATATATACAAATAATTGCAATTTGCAAAAGCAAGTAATTCCGCACATATTCAGTTGCGTATATATATTTTAAGAGCAAAAGGTTATTCACGGTTATCAAGATATCGGGCAAAGATAACATATTTGCCTAAGAAAATATATAGGTAATTGTAAAACTAACATTTTCCAATTACCTATAAGAAAATATAAAAAAGGAGAGATATATCATGAAGAAAAAATTACTTTCGGCAATGATTTCAACAGCTATGCTTTTTTCCGCGTCGGGCGCCGTAATTCCTCAAAACGTGCTTGCCGACTCTTATCTTGCAACCGCACAGCAGGCGGTCGGAACTCTTATTTATCCCGGGGAACTCATCAATTTTTCCGATACCGCAACCGTAAAATATCAGCTTACAGAGGATAATACCGTATCTGAAAATATAGGTTCACGAATATATTTTGTTCCATCGACCGTTGACGGCTTAAAAACCGACAATGCAGCTCTTTATTGCTGGAGAGTCGTATCCGACACACTTTCTGCGGAAAGCGGAAAGAGAACCGAAATAACACTTGAGCCTATCTACATAACCTACGATTCCGAAAAAGCACAGGTTTCGGCATTGCAAAACACAAAATCGGTAGATGTAAAACTGATGCAAGGCTATATGTTAAATTCTTCATCGGATAAAATATCCAATATCACCGCTGACAGCTTCACCTATACTCCCGATTCGCAAACTGTTGCAAGTGCTGCGGCAGGGGATATAAAAGAGCTTGCGCTTGATGCAGAGATCACAAAAGAAACCCCGACTCTTTCGCTTTCATATAAGCAGGACGGATCGGAAAATTCGCAGGAATGCGGCGAAGAAATATATATCTGCCCGCCGACCGACACACAGTCAAAATCCATACAGTTTGATCTGGCGCAGAAATTCCAAAACGCTGCAACACCGTATGCTGTTACGTGGAGTATTAATGATGACGTCAAAAACGCCAACCTTGACAATAACGGCAAGCTGACAATCACAAAATTCTCCGAGGGCGATATATTGACAGTTACCGCAACGGCAGGAAAAGCTAATATTTCCGTAAAAGTGCACGTAGCGCACCAATTCGGCGAGTGGACTCAAACACTCGCACCGACTCTTACCGCAGTCGGCAAGGAGGCACGCACTTGTTCGGTATGTAATCACAAGGAGGAACGCGAGGTTTCGCAGCTTAACGATACTAAAGGTCCTAAAGGCGAAATCAAGGTAAATAACGATACATGGACAGAGCTTGTTTCAAATATTGATTTTACGCGTAAATATTATACGGCAACAGTTTCTATAACAGCTACAGACGATAGCGGAGTAAAGGATATTTCCTACTATGTATCGGATAAAGCGCTCTCATCGGAGGAACTCAAATCCGTTACGGCATGGACCTCCGGCAGCACCTTTACCATTTCAACCTCACAGAATGCGGTAGTATATGCAAAGCTCACCGATAACAAGGATAATGTATCTTATATATCGTCAAACGGCTTTATCGTTGATACAAGCGCTGCAACAGGAAAAATCACGGCAAACGGTACCGATTTTTCAACGCTTGCTCAAAATATAGAATTTAACCAGTTAACAAAGAATATAACTTTTACGGTATCTGCCGATAATGCAAAGAGCGTATCGTATTACGTTTCGGACTCGGCTCTTACGGAAAGTCAGCTGGATAATCTCGCAGACTGGACTCAAGGCGCAGGCGCAACGGTTACACGCGACGGCAAAGCGGTTATTTACGCAAAATTAACCGCTCATACCGATAAATCCACGTACATCTCATCAACAGGCTTTGTAATCGATAATACCGCACCTGTAATCAGCGGAATCGAAAACGGCAAGACCTATTACGGTGAGCAGAAGTTCTCTGTTACCGATGCAAATCTTGCAAAGGTATTGATAAACAACACCGAAGCAACCCCTGTTGAGAACGTATACACACTGAGTGCTGCACAAACTACCGTATATGTAATAACAGCCACCGACAAGCTCGGCAATACCACAACCTACAATGTTACCGTTCAGCCGCAGCCATTATCGACAACGAATAAGATACTCGGTATAACCGAAGGCGGAACATACAAAAAGGGTAATACCATAATATTCTCGGCAGAGGGTGACGGCATGAACAATACTTCACCGAAAGACGGTGATATAAGATATCTGCCGTACAGCTATACAACTGACACTACTTATAGCTTTACATCTTCATCATACACGCAGATAATATCGACATCAAAAATGTCAAGCGGTTCCAATACCCTTTCTGTACTCTTTAAAATGCAGCAGTATAAATCCGGAACCGGTTGGGTAGATACAAGCTATACAGATACAAAATCGGTAAGCTTTATACTCGAAAACCGTCAGGAAATTGAAAACAAGCGCGGAACGGCAATGGCTTCATTCTATAAGATTGAATTTGATACCGACGGCGGCAGCAAGGTAAATTATGTATTGGTAAACAGATTAAAAACTCTGAACCCGCCGATCGCACCGACTAAAGTCGGCTATACTTTCGCAGGCTGGTATACATCAAGCTCGCTTAAAACGAAATATGATTTTTCACAAAGAGTAACCAAAAGCATGACGCTTTATGCTAAGTGGGAAAAATCCTCCGAAAATGACAATCCGTTCAATGATGTATCAAAAGACGCTTGGTATTACGACAATATCGCATATGTATATGCATCAGGCTTGATGAACGGCACGGGAGACGCTGAATTTTCACCCGAGATGCCGACAACAAGAGGCATGATTGTTACAATCCTTTACAGACTCGAGGGTGAGCCGAAATTCACAAACTCATACTTTGAAGATGTAAGCTCGGATGCATATTATTATAAAGCTGTTTTGTGGGCAAAGGCAAATAACATCGTAAACGGGACCTCCGCAACGACCTTCTCCCCGAACAGCGAAATAACACGCGAACAGCTCATGACAATACTTTACAGATATGCACAGTTCAAGGATTATGATTTATCCAAAATGGCAGCTCTAAGCGACTATACAGATGCAGATCAGGTATCGTATTATGCAGCGGACGCTTTCAGATGGGCAATTGCAACAAACCTTGCAACAGGCAGAACAAACTCAACTCTTGCACCAAAAGCATCGGCTACACGTGCAGAGGTTGCCTCGGCATTCAAAAACTTCATAGAAAATAACGACTAAAATAAATCGCTCGTGATTTCGAAATCGGAGAAAAAGCGGCAGCACAAATTTGCTGCCGCTTTTTCCTGTTTATACATAATATTTTTTCAGCCAATCAAATTCATTTCTCTTCGGATTTTCCTGATACCAGCCCTCTTCAAAAAGCCGATGTATTCTCTGAAAATATTCCTCATACATCTTCCCCACGCGCTCCATAGAATAATTAGCCTCTGCCCATTTTCTACAATCCTCATGCTTTATTTTATCGATATTTTTAACGGCCCAGCAAAATTCTTCAAACACACGGCACCGAAATCCCGTCACACCGTGCAGCACCGTTTCGGGAAAAGCGCCCCAATCTGTTGTAATAACCGGTGTACCGCATAGCTGCGCCTCAACATTCACACCACCGAACGGTTCTAAATAATATGTCGGCATCAATACCGCCTTAGCCTTTCCCAAAAGCTCGGCGCGCTCACTCGCCCCCACAGCAGGGTGATATACTATATGTTTTTCATTCGCCAGCTCTAAGCCCTCATTGGGATTATCAAGACTCCCCTGCCCCACAATATAGAGCCTATTTCCCGTAGCCTTTGCTATTTGCGATGCAAGTGCAACGCCTTTTCTTTTTATAATCCTTCCGAAATACAAAAGATAGTCTTCCTTTTTATCATTATACGGAAAATCTTCAAGCTCAAAATAATTCGGTATCACTGCATCATACCAGCCGCCGTCACCCAAATTCAGCTTCCCGTAAATATAATGCATCCATGCATATGATTCAAATACTTTATTTTCCGAAAAAACTCCCTCATACCCAATTCCCGACTCAACCGTTAAAAGTCCGGTTGCGTCCGAGATCATTTTTTGGTATACCCCCATCGGACAGAGCAGAATATCTCCGTCCTTTTTTCGTTCCATTATCGCATTGATTGTATTTCTGTTAAAGGTTTCATGCGCCAAATCATGCGGATCCTGCTTAAAAAATGCAGTTGTACGGTCATATTCTCCGTATGTCTTATTAAGCACTTCTTTCGGCACGACCTCTATAAACTCGTCACATTCCACATCTGATCCTTCTACGCCGTAGAAATACAGCGTATGACCGTAGCTTTTTATTATTTTCGCAAGCTTTATAATCTTTTGGGTGTATGCGCAAGACATATTTTCACGATTTGTTTCCAAATGCGCCAGCCCCAAAAGATGAAAACGAAGTTTTGCCATAAATTCACCTCTCTAATAACAAAAGGGCATCATAAGATGCCCTTTTGTTCATTACTCAAATATAACCGTAACCGCTACTCCGTCCGCCAAAGCCAAATTGGCAGGCACAGTCGTAATCTGTACCGACATCAGCGTATTATTTGCTTCGGTAAATGTGCCCATTGCCGAAACATTACAAGCCGTTGTACTATCAACCGTTGCAGCGATTCCTGTTGTTACCGGAGCATCATCACCGCACGCACTCACATAAGCCGTCGCAGTAACCGAGTCTCCCGCATTTATTGTATTATTTCTTGTACTTAATATTATCTCTTTAATTGTTGCATTTGCAGGCAATACGATGCTGTTTCCCGAAAATTCAACCGATGACGTACCCAAGCCAATCCAATCGTTATCGGCCACTGAATTATTCGTTGCAAAAAATGCCGCCCTTTCTGCAGTTCCGCTCGGTCCCGTAGGACCTGTCGGACCGATTGCACCTGTTGGACCTGTCGCTCCCGTTAAGCCTATCGGGCCGGTTGCTCCTGTTGGTCCTGTCTCTCCGGTTAAGCCTATCGGGCCGGTTGCTCCGGTCGGACCTGTCGCCCCCGTTAAACCTATCGGGCCGGTTGCTCCTGTTGGTCCTGTTTCTCCCGTTAAACCTATCGGGCCGGTTGCTCCGGTCGGTCCTATCTCTCCGGTTAAGCCTATCGGGCCGGTTGCTCCGGTTGGACCTGTCGCTCCGGTTAAACCTATCGGACCGGTTGGTCCCGTTGGTCCGGTAGCTCCGGTTAAACCTATCGGACCGGTTGGTCCCGTTGGTCCGGTAGCCCCTGTTGCTCCGGTTGTACCTCCGCAGCAGCAACACGATGAGCGTGAAACAGTATTTCCAATATCTCCGCGCCAAACGTTCATTCCGTTTCGTCTGCCTAAACAATTCATATCATTATTCATTTTCCACCCCTCCGCTTTTAATATATGCAAAAAGGTGAAAAAATGTGATCATTCCTGATTTTCTGAAAATATCTCTGCCGCATTTTCCACATATTTTCCCGAATCGGCAAAATAAACCAGATTATACAGTTTAGAGAACCCCTCAGAATTTTTCGCATATTCGGCAATGCTCTTATCAAAAAGCGCATCTGCCTCACTGCGCGTAAAAAATCGGGTTGTATATTCTTCATCATTCAGTTCTACATGATATTGCACTTCACCCAAATTATCAATCAGCGCAAAGAGCATTATCGCCTGATTTGCCAAAGCCCTTTTCTCTGTATAAAATTTTTCTTCTTCGGCGGTATAATTTATCGTGATTGTATACGGTTCGGCATCGGTATTTAGTGCCATAAGCCCGTCGGATCCGCGCGAGAAGCCTACGGGCAATGTAAGCCCGATAATATTTCCCACTGCCGATACATTGCCAATATACGGCGTTTTTGCCTCATATATATTTTCTATGCTATACTCCGACAGTTCGCCTATCCATGCTATCGAAAAATCCTTCATCGCCGAATTTTCATATGCTATATACAATTTTCCGCTCTTATCTTCAAATATCCAATAGATATCCGAAAGCTCATGCGAAACCGACCATACTCTTGTCACGCTCTTTTTGAGCTTTTCTGCCGAATATCCGTCTGCATACCCTACATCTGCACACTTTGTAAAATCCGGTCTTTTTTGTGATAATTCCGCTTTTCCCCAATCCTGCCGATCATTTTCCGAGCCTTCCTGAATTTCAAATTCCTCATCGTCAGTCAGCTCAAATATCGGGGAATTTTCTTTGTCGGGCGGCATAGATGACAAAAGCGGATTCATATAGATACTTTTTTCCACTCTGTATGTTTTTCCGAATATATTATTGTTATTGCTGCTCATTTTGGGATTTGCGGCGCACGCAACAATTACCGACAGTACCAGCACTCCCGCAATTACCGAAATCCACGTCTTAGGCTTTTTCCATGATAATATGTTTTTAACGCGCGTCTTTATTCCGTTTTCCCCGAATGCCAGCGGACAAGGTCTCGGAAAACGCTTATTTGCCGCAAAGGACACCAAAAGCGTACTGTAATTCTTCTTGATATTTTCTTTTCCTGCAATCACAAATTCATCGCAGCTCATCTCCATATCGTTATTCATAAGCTTAAATGCTATCCAGAAAAGAGGATTAAACCAGTGCAGCGAAAGTATTAAAAAAGCAAGCGGCTTTACTATATGATCGCATCTTTTTATATGGTATCTTTCATGCAAAAGCGCGTATTCCTCATCATCTTTTTCCAATCCGAACGGCAGATAGATTTTCGGCAAAAATATCCCCAATACAAACGGCGTTGTCACCTTATCGGATTTATAAACATTCTTTTCAATTCTGATTGCGTCCTTAAGTCTTTTATAAAGAGTAAAATAACTTATAACACCGTAAATCAGCAGTGCCGCAATCCCCAAAAGCCATATAACCGCAAGAGAAAAGGTTAAAATCTGAAGCGGATTTGCGGTATTGATCGCCGAAATTTTAAGCGGTGCAACAGATTTCACAGCATTTTCCGCAGGACTCCCCATCGGCATTTTGGGAATTTGAGAAAAATCTCCCGCACCCAGCGCATAATTGACTACAGGCCGCGGATAATTTTGCACTGCGGCATTTTCAAAAAATCCCAGGTTAAATATGCTCAAAGCAGATTTGAAGGATACCGGAAAAACCGCCCGAAATGCCAATACCGCCCACATTGCATAAGAATATTTCTTCGGCGCTTTTTTTAAATTCAATCTTATCAGCATAATAATAAGTATCACATAGCTTGACGTAATACTCATATTGAGAACCTTCAAAAATATATTTTCCATAACTATTTCTCCTCAAACGAATCAATTATTTTTTTCAAATTTTCAGCCTCTTTTGCCGAAAGCTTTTTTCCTCCCAAAAAGGATACCAAAAACCCCGGGAGCGAGCCGCCAAATGTATTCTCCACAAACTTTTCACTGCGATACACCTGCATTTTCTCACGCGGCACCAAAGATGTCACTGTTGAATCGACGTTTTGTATCAGTTGCTTTTGCGACAGCTTTTTTAATGTCGTATATGTCGTTGACTTTTTCCAGCCCAGCTCCTCCTCTGCCTTATGTACAAGCTCACCCGAGTTTAGCGGCTCATTATCCCATATAATACACATAAATCTGTATTCAATTTCTCCTATTTTTAAATCCTCCATAAATTTCCCTCCTTAAATTTGTTTAGGTAATTTAGGTAATTGCAAAACTAACGTTTTCCAATTAAAGTTCTTAGGTAGAAATAAAAAGTTCCGGCTAATTTTAATTTCATGTCAGGTTGAAACTTTTTATTTCAGCCAAAAATGACGCACATGTCGTCATTTTTGATTATAAATCAGGGGTTGGCACCCCTGATACCCCCATAAGAATTGTGGCTAATTGTAAAATTTGCATTTTACAATTACCTATTTGTTTAGGTAATTATAAAACCAATGTTTTCCAACTGCCCATGCCAGTCTATTGTAATCGACCAATGTCAGTCTATCACAATAGACCTCATTTGTCAAGAGAAATTTCAAATATTTTTCTTTTAAATTGTATAAATATACATTTCTTTGTGTACTTTCACCACACACGTCCACCATTTGCGCAGTTTATTCTCCCTTATTTCGACTTGATTTTACGCTCTTTTTATTGTATAATGTTGTTAATTCATATGGAGGGTAAAATATATGCTTGACGTTGCTGTTGACGGTTTAAAAAGCGCCGCAAGAGATTTTTATACAATGACAAAAATCAAAATAGTTCTCTACGACGAAAACCGCCGCAATCTGTATTCATATCCCGAAACAATGTGCAGCTTCTGTGCAATGATTCGCTCAGTTCCCGAGCTGTGCGAAAAATGTCTGAAATGTGACAATATAGGATTTGATATATGTGAAAAAACCAGAAAGCCGTATATCTACAAATGCCATATGAATATAGTCGAGGCAATCGCACCGATTATCGAAAACGATGTCTTAATCGGATATATGATGCTCGGTCAGGTATCGCCGCCCGACTCGCTCGATGAAATATGCAAAAAAGCATCGGAAACAGCTTTAAAATATAATCTGGATAAAGAGCTGCTGTTGAAATCCACAAAAAGCATTCGTGCAGCGGATAACGATTTTATAATTTCTGCCGTCAATATGATGTCTATGTGCGCGTGTTATCTTTATGTCAATAAGATAATCACGAACAAAACCGATATCATAAGCTGTCAGCTCACCGATTACATAAACGCGCACCTTGCGGATAGGCTCACGGTAGCAGAGTTGTGCAAAACCTTCTATCTTTCAAGATCAAGGCTTTACTATATATCCGATAAAGCGTTTAATATGGGCATTTCCGAATATATACGAAAAACCCGCTTAGAAAAAGCAAAAGAACTTCTCTTGCAGACCGAGAAAAAGGTTTATCAGATTGCCGATGAAACGGGTTTTGACGATCCAAACTATTTCATCAGAATATTTAAGCAATATATGGGGGTAACTCCGTATAAATATAGAAAAAGCAAAGGATGATGTTTATGAACACCAAAAAATTCACATTAACCGCAATGTTTGCCGCGCTGGCTTGTGTTGCCACATTGGTAATCCACATTCCTTCACCGACAAACGGGTACATGAACCTCGGAGACGCAGTTGTTCTTTTGGGAGCATTCTTCTTAGGACCGTGGTGCGGTGCAATCGCAGGCGGAGTAGGCTCAGCGCTGTCCGATCTGATTCTCGGCTACACAGCATACGTTCCCGCAACGCTCATCATAAAAGGGCTTATGGGGCTTTGCGCCGGATTGATTGCAGCAAAGAGTAAAAAGTTTTCATTTACGCTTCTTGCTTCGATCGTTGCCGAAATCATCATGGTCGGCGGATATTATTTATACGAAGTGATTCTTGCCAAAAATTTTGCAACACCGCTTACAGGTATTCCGTCCAACCTCTGCCAGGCTCTTATCGGTCTTGTTGCCGGCTGCCTGCTCTATACGGTACTTTCAAAAAACAAGTACATATCTACATTCTGACAATAAAAAATACCGTCTGCCGAATATGCAGACGGTATTTTTTTAATCTTTTCTCTTTTTGTTTTTTCCGTGATCTTCAGAAGCTTTAAAATCATTTATCTGATCCGGAATGACATAAATATCACTGTAGGATTCGGATTCTTCGGAATTTGTCGGCGGAATCTGAATCAGGCCCGTACACTCCGTTGCGGATACAACAGTGTTATCCTTATCAAAAATTTCATAAGAATAATTTCTTATCTTTTCTTTTACTTTTTCGCTCATAAAATTTTCTCCTTTTTAACCCGCATTCCCATGCATAAACGATATACGGCTTTTGCCGTCATATATATTTTTTCTCGAAAAGAATATATTATGTTATGAAATTTTTTAACTTTTATATGTCCAAATCGGATATTTTTCATTCCCGTTTTCGGCAAAATACACTCTGTTAACACAAAAGAAACTTTCACTTTACAAATATTTTACAAAGTTTTTATAAAAGCGGTCTGTTAAAATTCACATTTTTATGTTATAATAATTTTGTTATTATAAACCAAGGCATTTTTTGCCATATAAAAACCCTAATTAGGTAATTGCAGAAACGTTAGTTTTTTAATTACCTTAAAATCCCTTATAAAGGAGACTGAATATGAATATATTAAACATTTTTTCTTTAATGGGCGGAATAGCACTCTTGCTTTTCGGCATGACTTTTATGGGCGATTCACTCGAAAAAGCGGCGGGCAATAAGCTGACCTCCATTTTAGAGAGCCTTACCTCAAACCGGCTAAAAGGAGTTCTTTTGGGACTCGGAGTCACGGCGATTATCCAAAGCTCTGCCGCAACCACCGTTATGGTAGTCGGCTTTGTCAATTCCGGCATAATGAGATTATCCCAGGCGATCGGCGTAATTATGGGCGCAAATATCGGTACAACCGCAACGGCATGGCTTTTGAGTCTTGCATCGATCGGCGGTGAAGGCAGCGGTATTATTCAGCTGCTAAATCCCTCCTCTTTTTCTCCGATTTTAGCATTTATCGGCACGATTCTTTATATGTTCACAAAAAAGCAGCGTGCAAAAGACATAGGCGGAATTTTTCTCGGCTTTGCAATACTTATGACAGGTATGGAAACAATGTCGGCAGCAGTTGAGCCGCTGTCCGATATGCCGCAGTTTACAAATATTCTGCTTCTGTTCTCAAATCCTATTTTGGGTGTACTCTCGGGCGCAATCCTTACCGCGATTATACAAAGCTCCTCCGCATCTGTCGGAATACTCCAGGCTCTTGCGGTAACGGGCAGCGTAACATATGCAAACGCAATCCCCATTATATTGGGACAGAATATAGGTACCTGCGTCACCGCTATGATTTCATCAATCGGCGCAAATAAAAACGCAAAGCGTGCGGCGGCATTCCATCTCTGCTTTAACATAATCGGCACAGCGCTGTTTTTGGTGCTTTTCTACTTATTAAATGCAATAGTGAAATTTTCCTTTATTGACGAATCGATTTCGGCGGTAAATGTTGCGGTAATCCACAGCATATTCAATATATTTGCCACTGTTGTACTCTTCCCGTTCGGAAACGCGCTTGAAAAACTCGCCTGCATTATCGTTCCCGACCACGGTTCGGACAAAAAGACTCAGCTTTTGGACGAGCGTCTTTTAAATACACCGACAATTGCCGTTGCACAGGCGAAAAAGCTTACCGACCATATGGCAGAGCTTGCCTGCCAAAGCTTAAAACAGGCAATGTCGCTTTTGGAGAAATTTGACAGTAAGATAGCTGACGAGATTGCCGATTCTGAAAAAGAAATTGATATGTATGAAGATAAGCTCGGAACCTTCCTTGTAAAATTGAGCCGCGAGAGTCTGAGCATCAGCGACAGCCACGAGGTTTCAAACCTGCTGCACACCATCGGCGATTTTGAGCGAATGGGCGATCATGCGGTGAATATATATGAAGTTGCGGCGGAAATCAATTCCAAAAAGCTCACTTTCTCTCCAAACGCAATGAGCGAAATACAGACGATATCCGCGGCAGTAACCGAAATACTCGATATGACGGCACAGGCGTTTATAGATGAAAATATCGAGCTTGCCAAAAAGGTAGAACCTTTGGAGCAGTTAATCGACAGGCTCAAAAAGAAGATGAAATCACATCATATAAAACGTCTGCAAAGCGGCGAATGTACAATAGAAACGGGATTTGTTTTTTCCGATTTGGTTACAAACTACGAACGTGTTGCCGACCATTGCTCAAACGTTGCCGTCTGTCTGATACAGGTTTCAAATGACAGCTTTGATACTCATGAATACTTAAATCATGTCAAAGCCGACGGTGAGAATGATTTTGAAGAAAACTACGAAATGTATAAAAATAAGTACCGAATTTAAAGGAGAAGTCCAATGGATACAATTTTTTGTGTTGAAGATGATGCTAACATAAGAGAGCTTATTATTTACACTTTAAACGCAACAGGCTTTAAAACAGTCGGTTTTGAGTCCTCCGAGCCGTTTTTGGAACATATCAGGTTGGAGCGTCCCTCTCTGATACTTTTGGATATTATGCTCCCCGGCATGGACGGCTTAAAAACGCTTGAGGTTTTAAAATCACGCGGGATTGACGTCCCCGTCATTCTCGTAACCGCGAAGTCCGATCAGATAGACAAGATAAAGGGACTCGACAGCGGCGCCGACGATTATATTACCAAGCCGTTCGACATAATGGAGCTTATATCAAGAGTAAAAGCGGTGCTGCGCCGCTCGGCAAAACACAAAAATTCAGTTGTATTCACATATAAAAGCCTGCTCCTTAACCACGACAGCCGCCGCGTCACGGTTGCCGGAGAGGACATTCCTCTCACCTTTAAGGAATATGAGCTTTTACATATGCTGCTCGTCAATCAAGGTACGGTTTTAACCCGTGACAGGCTTATGAGCGAAGTATGGGGGACCGATTTTGAGGGCGAAACGCGTACCGTTGACGTACATATCGGGACACTGCGCCAAAAGCTGAAATCTGCCGGCGAATATATCGAAACCGTCAGAAATGTCGGCTACAAAATAGATTAAAGGGGCGGGTATTATGTATAAAAAGATATTTTCCGGTATGAAATGCGTTATATTGTTTTCGCTCATTATATCCTCCCTGTTTGTTCTCATTGCATCATATTCCTTTTTAAAAATATATGTAAATGAAAATCTTGAAAAAAAAGCTTGGCTTACCGCCGAGCTTTTAGATAGCGGCAAAACATTTTCCGAGCTTGAAAGCACACTTCCGAGCGGTGCCGATATTTTATCCCCCGACGGTATATCCCGTATAACCGGGGAAAAGAAAAATATCGAAATGCATTTTGCTCCCGGCTGCTATTTAGCCGGAATCGGCTACTGCGTAGTTTTGAGCAATGCCGACATTCTCGTCTATCCCAACGATCCGAAGCATCTGACCGCAGCGCTTATTATCGGCGGTATCACGCTTACCGCCGTCATTCTGCTTTATTTCATCGCCAAAGCGATTGCCTCGGCTCTTACAAAAAGTATTCTCCGTCCCCTTTCTGATATATATTCGTATGAAAAGGACTCTGTTTATGAAGAGTTAGAGCCTTTCATCGCGCGGATAGCCAATCAAGGCAAGGAAATAAAACGGCAGGAGAAAAAGGTCAAGGAGCAGAAAACAAGACTGCACGTCATTTCCGAAAATATGAACGAGGGACTTATCGTTGTCGGCAAAGATAACGAGATTTTGCTGGTAAATAAAAGCGTGTTGGATATTTTCAGCGCCAAAGAGGAAAATATCAAGCATAAGGATTTTTCTCATCTTACCGCCGACACTCTTCTTGCCGAGCATTTAAAAAATGCACTCTGCGGCAAAAAAAGCTATATGTCCTTTGAAACAGCGTCAAAAAATTATCAGGTATTTTTCAGTCCCGTATATGAAAAGGACGAGGTAAAAGCCGCGGTAATCATCATGATCGATATGAGCGATAAAATGAAAACCGAGCAAATCCGCCGCGAATTTACGGCAAATGTTTCCCATGAGCTGAAAACTCCGCTCACCGCAATCCACGGTTATTCGCAGATTATAACCGAAGGCTTTGCAAAGGGTGACGACGTTGTGCGCTTTGCCTCAAAGATAGAGCAAGAGAGTATGCGTATGATTAACTTAATCGATGACATAATAAAGCTTTCGCGCCTTGACGAGCAGACCGAGGCTCCGACAAAGGAGGAAGTAAATCTCTTGGAATTAAGCCGCGAGGTTGCCGCCGAGCTAAAAAGCAAGGCAGACGAACGCAATATCACTGTAACCGTATCGGGAGAAGATACCGTTGTTTTGGCAAATAAGATTCAGATAAACGAAATGATATATAACCTGTGCGATAACGCAATAAAATATAATGTATCCGGCGGCAAGGTCGATATAACCGTAACCGAAAACGGCTTTTCTGTTGCCGACACCGGAATCGGTATTGCCGACGAAGATAAAGGCAGAATATTCGAGCGCTTTTTCCGGGCGGATAAAAGCCATTCAAAAAGCGTCGGCGGCACAGGTCTTGGGCTTTCGATAGTCAAACACACCGCTATCAGCAATGATGCTTTAATATCTGTTTCAAGTAAAACCGGAGTTGGCACCACCTTTACAGTCACCTTTTCCCGGTAATTTACCCCGTTTTTTTTTAATTTTTTTTGCTTTTGGGTAAAAAAAACGCGCAAAATATGTTGACATTATTGAAAAACTGGTGTATAATTGATATATATAACTTGTAAAGTTTATTTAATGCATTTTGCATTGGGTAAGTTTTAAAAGAGAGGAGAAATAAATATGAAAAAAACAATATCGGTATTGTTGGCAGGAGCTATGCTCTGCGGTACAATTCCATCAATTTCTGCCGCTTCACGTTTAGATGAATTTAAAGATTTTATTAGTGATTTGCCGGCTAACGTCAAAGCAGACGTTAAAGTTGAGGTTGCAAAGCATGGAACAAGTAATTACAAAAAATCAGAAAGCACCACAGATTCATCTGCTTTATTTGATTTCAAAGCGGACTTGGATATGAAAAATGTAAAGGAAGCGTATAGCAATTATATTGAAAAATATAAAAAATATGCAGAAGGTAAACCTGATAAAACCCAACTCTTGGATCGCCTCGAAAATGCACAGGTAAAGGGTGAATTTACCGTTACAATTGATAGCGGTAATAAGCTCGACATCCCTGCTTCTGCCCAAGGCAACAAGGATATGGCAGATTTTGAACCAATAACCGATAGTATTTTCAAAGAAACAAACAGAGAATATACAGCTGACAAGAAACTGATCATCACTATTGAAGTTAACAAAGATGATAAGGGTTATGTAACAAAAGCTGAGCTTGAGAAGTTTATCAACAATTCAGCTAATGATCATTTAATCCTTGAATGTGCTGACGGTATCGGTGTTCCCGGTTTTGGTACATATACATTAAATGGTACTGTTAAAGGATCAACCGAACTCTTTACAGATGACAACCGTTCTGTTGCTACAATTAAGTATGATGCAGCAGATTCCGCAACAGTAACAGTAAGCAGTCCTTCTCATGGCGGTGGAGATATAATCGATGATTCGTTCACAGTAACAGTAAGAGCAGATTCTACTCTTATCGATGAAAAGTCATCTTCAAACGCATTCTCATACAATCCGTATGACCTGCCTACTCCGAAGATGAATAAAGCTTTCTTTAACGGTTGGTACAACCAGACAGCTAAGAAGGACATAACAGGCGCTGAAACCTACTCAAGCGATACATTGATCGTTGCTAAGTGGATCCCGACAGGTAATATTGATGTTAACTTTGTTGTTGACGGCGAAAATGCAGATGTCAATACAGGATCTGAGGGCAGCGTTAATGTCAGCGAAAACGATATTAAGGTAGACGGTGAAAATACTACTATCGAGGCTTCCAACATCAAGGTTGACGTAGAACCGGGTATGAAGTTCAGCGGTTGGTATCTTGATCCCGAATGCACACAGCCTGCAGATGCATCTGTAGTATCTGACAAGAACATTACTCTTTACGGTAAAATGTCTAAGATCGCTACATCTGATGTATTCAACAGAGATGATCACTATGCATATATAATCGGTTACCCTGATGAAACCGTAAGACCTGAACAGAACATCACAAGAGAAGAAGTTGCAACAATCTTCTTCAGATTGCTCAAAGATGATGTACGCAATGAGCATATGGCAAAGACAAACAGTTTCTCCGATGTTGACAGCGACAGATGGTCAAATACAGCTATCTCGACTCTCGAAAACTTCGGCGTAATTACAGGTTATTCCGACGATGAATTTAAGCCTGCAAAAGAAATCACAAGAGCTGAATTCACTGCAATTGCTGCAAGATTCTATGATACAACAAGAGATACATCAGACTTTACCGACTGTGCAGGTCACTGGGCTGATAAGTATATTGCAACAGCATTCGATAACGAATTGATTAAGGGTTATGCCGGAAATATCTTCAAGCCTGATCAGAAGATTACAAGAGCAGAGGCTATGACATTGTTCAACAACATCCTTAACCGTCACGTTGACAAAGAAGGTTTGTTGGAAAATGCAACTCAGTGGATTGACAATGCTGAAAGCAGTTGGTATTACTATGATGTTCTTGAGGCAACAAATTCACATAAGTGCGAAGAAAGAACAGACGTTAATGCTAATGAAAAGTGGACTGAAATCACACCTAACTTTGATTGGTCAACACTTGAAAAATAAATAACTGAAAAGTAAATAATATAAAAAAGACTGTTGCTTAAGCAACAGTCTTTTTTATAGTTTGTATTCTCTTGCTTTTCTCTTTTGAAAATAATAAGCCTTTTCAAATCCTATCTTTTTTAGCATATCATAAAGCTTATCAAAGCTTAATGCCGAATTCTTGGATACATGAGCGTCCGAGCCTGTCGTGATAAGATACCCCCCCATAGATTTATATAATTCTATAATCCATTCCTCCGGCAAAAATTCACAGTATCCGCTCCCCTCATATACGCACGAGCTATTAACCTCCAACGCAATGCCTTTATCAATTATTTTTTTCAGAATCCCGGTAATCTGCGCCTTATACATTTTGCAGTCAATTCCAATACCATACTTACCGTTTATATATCGCAGTGGGCAAGTTAAATGCGCCAGGATATCAAAATCGCATTCATCGATCATTTTCAGCATATCGGTAAAATATTGCTCTAAATATGCATATGACGTCTCTCTTCCCATTTGTTGAAAATTAATCTGTGAATACGGCATTTCATAATTTTTAAATTTTACCGCATGAACCGAACCTATCACAACATCAAAATCAAATGATGATAAAATTATATCGGCTGTGCTCCCATGCCAAAATGCCTCTCCTATTTCAATGCCTCTTAAAATAATCAAATCGGATTTTTCACCTACTTTTGTCGCCTCATCAAAGCTCCCGCTGCATATAGCGTTCAAATCCAATCTTTCGCAATCTTCAATATCGCAATGATCAGTCACTGCAAATCCCGACAGCGCATTTTCTTTCGCTGCTTTTGCCATTTCTGTAGCGGGGCATATTGAATCATGTGAATTTTGCGAATGAGTATGCATATCAAAACGCATAAATTTCTTTTCCAAAGCTATCACTCTCCCAAACATATTGACATTTGCTTTAATCAGTTATATAATAAACTATATTGAGCATTAAGTCAACAAAAAACGTTAAAAATGATAAAATGAGCATTTTATTGACCGTTTTATCGGAATAAGGAGAAGTATATGAGCAAAGAACGTGAAAAAGAAATTTTAAAAGTTTTGCTTGCAAAAAAACAGGTATCCGTACCGGAGCTTTCAAAGCAATTATATATAAGCGAATCATCGGTACGGCGCGATCTGATGCGTCTTGAAAAGCAGCAATTGATAAAACGTGTGCATGGCGGTGCAATAATTGAAGAAAACAGCGTATCATCGTTGAAAATCCCATTTGTTATTCGCGAATTGGAACAAAGCGATGCAAAAATCGCCATAGCAAAAAAAGCAATAGAGTATATCAATGACTGCGACGTCATATTCCTTGATGCATCATCAAGCGCTTATGCTCTTGTCCCCTATCTTACCGCGAAACATCAACTGACCGTTATAACAAGCGGCATAAAAACGCTTTTGGCTTTGGGTGAATACGGAATCAAAGCAATCAGCACCGGCGGCGATCTTGTATCCTCCGAGCAGGCTTTGGTTGGCGAAGAATGTTATAAAACTATATCTGCATTCAATGCAGACGCCGCCTTTTTTTCATGCCGCGGACTTTCCGATGACGGTCTGATGACCGACATTTCCCCCGAAGAAGTGTATGTGCGCCGCCGTATGATTGCTCAATCAAAAAACGCTTATCTTATGTGTGCAAGTGAAAAGATCGGTAAAAAATATACGCATAATCTCGGCAGTATCAGAGAAATCACAGCAGTATTATCTGAAAAAGAACTTCCGGCGCAATTAAATTGCAAATGATATGTTTTTCCTTTATTTATATTTTATATAGAGCATTATAAATCATCTTTTAAAAATGTTGATAACGGAAAAAGTTATTCAAATTTATTGACATAAATGCAGAAGAATGGTAATATGTTTATAATCGGCAGATAGTATAAATTCAGTTCTGTCCAAACGATATGAAAACAGTTATCCAAAACAATATTTCGGCAAAATCGCCGATTAGGAAAGGAACGTGTAGAAAATGAAGAAAAATTACAAGGTGGGAATAATAGGTGCAACAGGTATGGTCGGTCAGAGATTTATCACCCTCTTGGCAGATCACCCGTGGTATACAATTGAAGTCTTGGCAGCATCTCCGAGAAGTGCCGGAAAAAAATATGCTGATGCAGTAGGAACACGCTGGGCAATGGAAACCGAGATCCCTGAAAAAATTGCCGATATGACGATTCTCGATGCAACCGCAGACATTGAAAAGATCGCATCTATGGTTGATTTCGTTTTCTGCGCGGTAGATATGAAAAAGGACGAAATAAAGGCGCTCGAAGAGGCTTACGCAAAAGCCGAATGTCCTGTTATTTCAAACAACTCGGCAAACAGACACACACCCGATGTACCGATGATAATCCCAGAAATAAATGCCGATCATGCTGAAATTATTCATTCGCAAAGAAAGCGTCTCGGCACAAAAAAAGGGTTTATTGCGGTAAAATCAAACTGCTCATTACAAAGCTATGTTCCCGCATTGCATCCATTGATGAAATACGGCGTAACAAAATGTCTTGCAACAACATACCAGGCTATCTCGGGTGCCGGAAAAACTTTTGAAACATGGCCGGAAATGGTCGACAACATGATTCCGTTTATCGGAGGCGAGGAGGAAAAATCCGAGGTTGAACCGCTGAAGATATGGGGTAAAATCGAAGGTGACAAAATTGTCAACACCGACTCGCCCGCAATTACAACACAATGCTTAAGAGTCCCGGTATCAAACGGACATATGGCTGCGGTTTTCGTAAGCTTTAAAGAAAAGCCGTCAATCGAAGATATTAAAGAAGCATGGAAAAACTTTGCAGGTGAGCCGCAAAAGCTCAATCTCCCCCATGCCCCCAAGCAGTTTTTGCACTATTTTGAGGAGGACAACAGACCGCAGACAAAGCTTGACAGGAATCTTGAGGGCGGCATGGCAGTTTCGATCGGACGTTTAAGAGAAGATACACAGTATGATTACAAATTCGTCTGCCTTTCGCACAACACCTTAAGAGGCGCGGCAGGCGGCGCGGTTTTGATGGCAGAGCTTTTAACCGCTAAAGGATTTATGGACTAAAATTTAATATGAAAGGGCTGATGATATGAAAACTCCTCCCTTTATAGGTTCGGGAACAGCTATTATCACACCTTTCGATGAAAATGGGATCAATTTCGAGAAATTCGGTGAACTCATTGATATACAAATCGAGAATAAAACTGACGCTTTAATCATTGCAGGAACAACGGGAGAGGCGTCCACAATGCCGGATGAAGAACATCTGGCATTGTTTGACTATGCGGTAAAGAGAATAGGCGGGCGCGTGCCAATGATTGCCGGCTGCGGCAGCAACGACACCGAGCATGCCGTCCGCTTTTCGATAGAAGCGCAAAAATCGGGTGCCGATGCTATCCTTTCCGTCACTCCCTACTACAACAAAGCCAACAAAAGCGGTCTTTATGAGCATTTCAAGAAAATCGCGCGCTCGGTAGATATACCGATTATCCTCTACAATATCCCCTCGCGCACAGGAGTCAACATTCCTATTGAAACACTGGCTCAATTAAGCCTCGAAAAAAACATAGTCGGAATAAAAGAGGCAAGCGGGAACATCTCATATATGGCGCAAATTGCCGCCGAGATTCCCGACATATGCATATATTCGGGAAATGATGACTTAACCCTCCCCACCCTTGCATTGGGCGGTTTGGGCGTTATTTCGGTTGCTGCCAACATTCTGCCCGAGGTTATGCATAATATTTGCAGGTATTTTTTTGACGGGGATATTACAAAAGCCCGAAATTTACAAATCTACATAATGCCGCTTATCAAAGCGCTTTTTTCGGAGGTAAATCCCGTCCCCGTAAAAACCGCGATGAATATGCTCGGATATGAAGTAGGCAGCACTCGTCTGCCGCTCGGTATAATGCAAAACAAGAACCACAAAGAGCTTTATGATACTTTAAAAAAATATTTTGATCTTTGAATAAATATCCACCCGCATAGCGGGTGGTATTTCATTGTATAAAAAGGGCAGTCATTAAAACTGCCCTTTTTGGCTTATTTTCCGCAATCAAGCTCTTGATTTCCGATAATCGGTGACATATCGTTCAGCCCGCTCCACGCAAAGACTTTAACAACTTTTCCGCTCTCCCCTGCTGCAAGCGATATATTTATATCTGCCACGCTGTTTTTTGAAAGCGTGCCGCTGTTTCCGCGTGCTGCCGTTACAAGTCTGCCGGATTCATCATACACTGCCGCTATTATTTGATATTCCGTATCTTGACCTGATATGCTGTATAATTCACCGCTTACTGTTACAGTGTTCTTATCTTCACTGAGTTTTGCACTCATTTTGTCAAAGCCAATATCTTTTGCGGCTGTAGTAAATGAATACATATAGTCATTCTCTGTCGGCTTGACATTTGCTGTTTTTGCTGTCAACCCCTGCGGAATATTTACCATATACGACGCATTGTAATTAAGCTTTTCTTTCGGTGTCAAAATAACCTTATTGCCGTCCTTTTTAATGTCGCAGTCCACTTTTACAAAATCTCCGTCAACCTCTGTTATAATTCCGATTTTCTCTGTAGTCAAATCGTCATCGCTTACCTCTGCATTAAAGGTCAGGGTAATTGCATCATCAATCGCCGCGCGCGTGTCGGGTATTGAAATATCCTCTACCTCAAGATTCATATAATCGTAATATGCAACTCTTATATTATCATACCAGATGTCTCCCTTTGAACCGCTGACCTGTCCCAAAACCATGTACTTGACATTCTGCGTACCGTCTGTTCTGTTGGGAGTTCCGAAATCCCAGCTTCTTTGCTGATATCCTTTTGTATCACTGTAATCACGGTAAACCTCGCCGATAAACTTATTATTGGTATAATCTATTGACATCATAACGGGAGATGACGGTTTCCCTTCAAAATGACCTGAATTTCCCCAGTTACCACTTGCCTGATTATTTGCATACCAGTAAGGGCTATATATGATATTATACCATTTTGAAGATGTTCCCTCTGTTGTAGAACTGCCGAAATTTAACATTGAACCTCCGTTGGGCATTTCAACCACTCTCATATCCAGATTTACAACGATCTTTCCGCTCTCGTATGCATTCGGTAGGACAAGCAAACATCTTGTCTCGGGAGATCCTGTTGCATTTCTCTTGATTCTGAGTGCTTTCGACTTTGTTGTCGGATCTGTTTCTATTGATACCGAATCAGCCGCATTTGCACGCTGGAGACGAATTTTGCCGTCAAGAGCAGTATACGCATCACTTCCGCTTGCAACATTTTTCATCTCGACGATCGTATCTTCCCAATCATCAAATCTCAGATCCTCAACATATCCCTTAAATATCAAACCGCTCTCTGATGTTGTATATGTTACGGTATTATCGTTCAGAACCACCACATTATCATCTGCCGCCGCAGCAATTCCTGCTTTTACCGTAAAGGTGTATTTTACTCCCATAGCCTGTTTCTGCGGCAAAATACGGATATTTTTTCCGTCAGCTCTTTGTATTTCAAAATCAACCGCATTGCCTGATGCGTCGGTCAGACTGTAGTTATCCTTATTCAGTGCCGAATCACCACAGTCATCGTTAAATCTCACCTCAATCGGAGCATTGACCGGAATATCCGCAGGCGATTTTTCCGCCGCAAATCCGCCGACATTTATATGCTTTACGTTAAAGTCAATTATCTCAAAGTACAAATCATCAAGCCATATAACCGTTGGATTTGCCGCATCATCGGGGCCGCAATAATTTGCATTTACAGCTTTGCTTTTATCCGACAGCTCAAATCTTTGCTCACCCGGGAGATGAGTATTATTGCCTATAATCTTAACTTCCTTATTCGGTTCTGTAATTACTGTGTTTTTGCTCTGTGAATTATACAATAATTCTGTGCTTAAGTATTCATGCGAGTATTTTGACGTCATTCCGTCCGCAAATGTATTCAATCTACCGTCTTTTCCGGCAATAGCCAGACTATCCCCATACCCTATAATTCTTGCGATTCCGTACCAGTTCTGATAATCTACTATTGCATTAAAAGTTTTTAACCATGAATGACTTGCATAATGCTCAAATTTTGCTTTACAGCCCGATTTTGCAATCACATCTGCACCGTAGTCTTTGGGGTTTGCATTTCCGTGGAAGAAGTTTTCAAGTACAATGCTCCCCTCTCCCGAATATGTAAGCTTCATTGCCTTGGAATTTGTTGCGGGATCTGTTACGATTTCAACCTTGTTGTTCTCACCCTCTACAGTAAGTCCCAGATACGAGCCGAGCTTATACGTCTTTTTCGCAGTCGTTCCTGTAAAGAGCGTTTCGCCCTCTGCACCCTCATTTGCGTAACCTTCAAAATTCTCAAAAACTCTTACTGTCGAATCATAAGGCTTTGAAACACTTTCCGCGCCTGCCGTTACAAAGCCCTGCGGCAGCGTCTGAATGAGCATTGCCGCCACAATCACTGCTGCTGATTTTTTCCATTTTAGCATTTTTAATCTTCCTTTCTTTTAGGCTTACGCCTTATTTTTATATAATACAATCCCCTTTTGGGATAAGTATTCTTTTTATCTGATAATAAAGAAGTTCACTCCGTGGTTATAGCGCTTTCTGATGATTATTTCATCTCCCGCCTCTATTTCATCTCGGGAAATTGATGTAACTTTACCGCTTTTTTGTTCAAGCAAGGTATATGTCACTCTGCCGTATACGGTATTGCCCGATAAAATCGGCCACGTTTCGGCACTCTCTCCCGGCTTTTTGATATTTACAAGCACACAGCCCGAATTATAGTCCACGACTGTTCCGTGAATAACCTTTATTGCCGAAACCGACGCCATAGTGATAGTTGAGCTATCCGCTGTTCTCGGATCCTGATAACCGTAGTCGGAGGGCTTGTCCGCCTTATACAAAAATCTTATACAGTTTATGTTCCCGGCAACATCAGTTTCTAACTGAACTATATCTCCGGCATGAATTTTTTGAGGATCGTCCGGCGTTCCCTCCCAATGATACTTATCATTTGAAATAACACATTCGGACGACAGATTTTTTGTAACCTCCGACGCTCCGGTATTATACGTCACCACCGTAACCGGCATATCATCTTCATCTAAGCCCTTTGAAACCTTCGTTATCATATACGGCGTGCTTTCCGCGTCAATCTCGGTTGATACATTCATACCCAGTGTTATGATGCCCGGGTTATAGAATTTATCGGTATTATAAAGGGTTATCTGCGATGTTGAAAAATACTCGTCCTGATATGAAAAGCCCTTTTTCTGATAAAGCTTTTCATCGGTTCTGTTGTTTTTGTCCACCGGATATACAACCGTTGTAACACCGCCGACATTGTAACGCGAATCCAGTACGTTATAATAACTTCTGACCGAATTGTATCTCGGTTTTCCGTCCGCGTATCCGAGCAGATTCGTAAAATCCTTTGTCAGCGGATAATCGGTCGTGCCGAGAGCCTCTTTTGTGCAATCAAGCGGCAGAACAATCTCCGATATTAAATCACTTGCATTTTTCTTGTAAGCTATCATATCATATATGAGTCCATCTCCCGTACCCAATTTTTGATATACGTCCTTATCCTCAATTTTTTTGCCCTTTTTTTCTTCGGCGCTAAAGAATTTCACCTTTTTCGCAAATGTCATTCTCTCAGCAGAGCCGTCAAGCGTGAATATCTCAACAGCATACTGTTCTTCTTCATCAAGGCTTATGCTCCTCATTAAAAAACCGTACTGATAACTGCCGTTTTGTTCCGCAACCGCGGCAATCTTCCCGTCATAGGATAAAAGGAAGGTATATTCTCCTCCGATTGACGGTTTTTCCTGTGTTGTATCATACTCCAAAAAATATACGTAGTTATCCGAAAGCTGATAAATTTCATTATCCAATCTGTAAAAGCGCTTTTCGTAATCATCTGTGCCGTCCTCTTTTAAAATATCCGACACACTCTCCGTCGAGGCATAAATCACATACACATTCTCATTATTCGTTTTTTTAGCCTTATACACCGTTATGATGTCATTTGCGGCAAGATTCTCTATCCCGATCCGCTCGCCGTTTTTGCTTATGTATACGTTCTCTTCATTCTCCAGATTCAAGGATTCAAATCCGTATTTAAAATCAATTCTTGCACGGTAGGTCGAAATGCTCTTTACCACATACGTATCTCCCCTGTTGATCTTTATAACCTCGTAGTTTCCGTCACGGTTATTATCAATCAGCTGCAAATTATCAAAATTATTATACAGTCCGTCACTTCTCGCTTTATCGTTCGTTCCGTAATATATGCCGTTATAGAGAACCCGCGCGCCGCTTGCTATTTTATACCTTTTATTGTCGCGGTTTGTGATATATGTCCCTTTATCCTCTCCGAACTCCGAAAATTTAAACTTTTCCTCAGCTGATTTATACTTCCAAAGGCATATTACCGCATTATCGTTATCATTGTCAATATACGCCATAATGCTGTGTCCCGTAAGATCGGCATTGCTTTCACTTTCATACGAGAACACTCCGCGGTTTATCTCGATTTGGTTTTTACCGAGATCGCTGTCGCCGTACAGTGATGAAAATTCCGTTCCTGTCACAATACCCGACTGAACCGATATATTTTTGTATTTCTCCAGATATGATTTTTCGCCGATTTTAATATCGTACCCCTGCGACGAAACAGACGAATATTCTATACATGGAACTGCAAGCACATTTTCCGCAAAAATCATCAGTTCTCCGACGCTCATTGTGTTCTTTCCTGTATCTATCCCATAAAACAGCTTGTTTTCGTACGCAAAGCTCATTGCCTCATCTATCGGATATAATTTATCATACTCCAATGTGTGCATTGCCATTTTTGCTGCCTCGTCCATTGTCAGTGCGGCTGTCGGATTAAATCTCTTATCTTTTTCTATAATCCCTGCACCGTACGCTTTTTTTATATATTCGTAATATTGCGTTTTTTCCGTTACATCTTCAAAAGGGAGTTCTCCTGCCGTATTATTTGTCCCCTTTATTGCGGCAAAATACTTTGCACCCAAAGCCTTTGTCGCAGTTTCTCCCGGCACAATCTCGGATACCTCCCTATCCTCTGCCCCAATAAATTTTAAAAGCGTGTATACCGTTTCCAGTCCCTTTGATTCCAGCGTTTCCTTTTCTTCAAGACCAAAAAAGCTGTCGTCATACGGAACATCGTCTACATTCGGGACATACGCCAAAGCTCCACCGCATGAGAAAAGGCAAGCCGAGGCTATTATTGCAGATACAATTTTCTTTATTGAATTACTCATTTTCGCTGCCTCCCATTATTTTCAAAAGTCTGTTTATTATTACCGCCGCCTGTGCTCTTGTGGTTTTGGCTTTCGGCTTAAAAAGGTTATTCTCCATACCCGTTACCAAGCCTTTTGAATAAAGAAGCTTCACACCGTCAACCGCCCAGGCCGATATTTCCTCCTCATCGGCAAATGTTATCTGCTCAAAGCTTTCATCATCACCTTTTAGCGCTCTTGCAATAATCACGCACAGCTCCTCTCTTGTTATCTCATCATTCGGTCTGAAATATCCGTCATTCCCGAAAACCAGACCGTTTGTGCTTGCTGCGGCTATTGCCGAATAATACCATGCGTTTTTATCGACATCAGAAAAATCGCACTCGCCCTCCGGCAAATCCAGACTCCTTTGCAATATTGCCGCTGCCTGCGCCCTTGTCAGGTGTCCGTCAGGACAAAATTCATTCTCGTTTATGCCGTTTATTATTCCTTTTTTGTAAAGCTCTGTAATATCGTCTTTCGCCCAATGATTTGCAATATCGGCAAATATCTCTTTTTCCGTATCGTCGGGCTTAGACTCCGGCTTATCGGTACCCGGGGATACTGTCGGAGTTTTATTTGTTCCTCCTGATGTTCCGCCCGACGATCCTCCCGATGAGCCTCCGGAGGTGTGGTTCTTCTTTGTTCCCGACACCGTACGCTTGCCGCTCTCATATGTTTTTCCGCCTTTTCCGTCCGCTTGATACGGCGTTACGGTAAAATATATTGTCTTTCCCGCGTCCGACTGCTCAATCGTATAAGATTTACCGTCTCTTACACAATTACCGTTAATATACCACCGAATTTTCGTGTCCCCTTCCTCATCACCGTTTTCGTCATAATAGGTATACTCTGCACCGACGGTCTGTCCTGCCGCAGTATCTCCTATGAATTTCAAATCGGTTGCAATCGGTGCAAATTCCGATGCTGCAGGATCGGCAAATACGCCCTTTCCCAGATACGGATATGCCTTACTTTTCGGCGTAATCTCTACCGTTATGAATTTATTATCGTCTTTTTCCGTAAGCTCATAGGTATCGGTTTCGGCTCCGTCAATCTTTGTGCCGTCCCCGTCCTTTTTATCTCTTCTGTACCATTGAAACAGCACCGAATCTTCTTCATCTTCCTCGTTCTCGTCAAAATACTTATATCCGGCACTCAAAATATTTCCGTTTTTCTCGATTATTGCCTCGGAAATAACCGGTGCAAAAAGTCCGCATTTTGCCTCGCTCAAAAATGCCTTTTCCTCGTACGGTTCTTCTTTTGAGATAGGAGTAACCTCAAATTTTATGTATTTATCCGCCACTCTTTCATCAAGCGTTATCTCGATACCGTCCTCCGGCTCGCCGTTTTGTTTTTTTAGCGGCTCATATGTACCGTCTTTTGTATCTGATATAAGCCATCTGAATTTCGACTCTCCCTCATCATCACCATTTTCGTCAAAGAAAGTATATTCGCCCTTTAATACCGCACCTTTTTCGGATTTGCCGACTATTTTCACGCCATGTGCCTCGGGCGCTATCTTTCCGATCACCGTAAAATGAATTTCGGCTATTTGCGTTTTCCCATTCTTTTCTGCCGTGATTTTAATGGTATATTCTCCCACTTCATCAATCGTCTCATAATCATATGCCGCATAATCTGCGCTGTCCTTTTTCAATTCTGTTGTATATGATACATCTTTTACCCCGAAGTGAATCGGTTTTACCATAGCATTAAAGCGATCGCCCTCACTTATATTCAGTTCACCTATAATGCTCTCGATTTCAATATTCGCCGTCAAATCCTCCTGCATCGGAATTACCTTATCAAGCATCGACGGAATCTCTTTTTTAACGCTCAGCAAATACTTTGCTCCGTATTCCCAGCCACCGCTCGGGATTACCGAAACCACTTTATTTTGCTCATCGGCGGTGATGCTCAAAGCGTCAATTATTTCACCGTCTTTTTTGAGTTCAAAATAATCGCTTACCAAAGCCTCATCGGAAACTGCCTCCGAAAATTCAATTTTTACCGGAGCATCTTCAGATAAAACCTCTCCGTCCTGTACAATTTTCGCCGACATCTCGGGATAACCGTAGCTTGTCACTCTGATATTATCGAACCAATACACCGTATCTTTTTCTGGAGAAGCGTTGACATTTGCAGTCCCGATGCTTGCAAGGCACATATACTTTATGTCGCCTACCATATCTTTTGAAAAATCCCATTCTCGCTTTTGAAAGCTCTGTGCAGGCGTTCCGTACTGTCTGTATGTATTCCCTGAAAATTTTCCGTTTTCCAAGTCGATTGTCATCTCAACCGGGAACCAACCGTACATAAGATGCGTCGGAATATTTCCCCAATTGGTCGTACCGCTGTTTTGGCACCACCAATAATTACTCCAAATCCTGTTATTTACTTCCGCATTAAATCCCGCCTGATCATTGCTTGATCCGAATCCGCAAAATGACGCGCAGCCGCCGTTATCGCTTTCTATTTTCAGATCAAAATTAACCTTAATTTTGGTGGTATATGCCTTGTCAAAAACAAATATTACGCTGTCCGAACCGCTTTTTAAATTCTCTTTTTTCGCGGTTATCTTTAAAGCTCTGTTTCCGTCCTCTTCCTCCGCAATTTCCACGCTGTCGCCGCTCCTGAAATTTCTTATCCATATTTTACCGTCAAGATAATTCCCTGTTTCGGAAAAGCTTTGCGGATCATATTCCTGAAAATCATAGTTTTCAACTATCCCTTTTTCAACAATCTGCGCATCTTCGGCATATACAGGTGTTAAAAGGTTTATAATGCCTGCCGCCGCAAGCAATACCGCACATTTTTTCATCATTTGTTGCCCCTTTCCTCTGTTTTTATCGTTCGCTTAATCTCTGCTTTAAATCATATACCGTTTCTTCGTAATCAAAAAGCTTTTCTATGTTCTGACCGCTTATAATAATAAGACCGTCTTTCCAGATAACATTTTTTCCGATAAGGCTGCTTGCCGAGCGCAGCGGAATAAATATTCTGCCGCCGATATTTAAAATATCGCCGTTTATATCATATGCCTCACCGTCAACCGTCGCCGTCTTTTCCCCTTGCGTCATAACAATCTTTTTGCCGTTATAGAGAATCTCCGCATGGTCGTTCTGCCATGAGACCTCGGCTCCGAATCCCTCAAACAAAAATCTTATCGGAATATATGCCAAATTGTCCTTTATAAACGGCGTAGTATCCAAATTATTTTCATCTATCATTTTCCTCGTCCAATTAACATAGGTGCGCGGCTCGCCGACCACCATAGCCATCGAATCTCTGCTGAGAGCAGATCTTAAACGGCTTGTAACAAGACCTATTCTTTCGCTTTCTATCTGTTTAAAATCTCCCAATTTTTCAAACACTTGCGAATCGTCTTTTAATGCGTAGTTATTGTTTTTAGCGTCTTTAAAGCCTATATCTCTGTTCGTGACAATCTCATCACCGATCGTCCCCCATGCCGCAATCTGCTTTACCGAATACCCCGACGAAAGCGGATCTATTGTCTGACCGCCTTTTGAATTGTAGGTGACGTTATTCTGCATAACGTTATATTTCGGATATGGCGGATCGTCCTCGGCAATCGTGCTCAAGTGCGGATATTTCAAATACGGCTCGGATTTATAGTCTATCACGTTTTTAAAAACCGCATTGCCGAGCTTGCCCGTTTCCCAGCTTGCATACCAGTCACCGCTTAGAAACGACGCCTTTAATACCGCACCCACTCCGCTTAAATTAGCGAAAATATTATTCTCTATCGTATTATCTCTGCCGCCGTTTATAAACACTCCGTTTCCCGAAATATTATAAATTATATTATTTCTTATTTCAGCACCTGCCCCTGCATCGTCATTATATACCGCATGGATCTGATGCTGTGTCGAACTTGTCGTGCAGTCGTGAATTTTGTTGCTTTCGATTTGAATACCGCGCACAGCAGTATCTCCTCCGAAATATATCACACCTGAATCCGACGTTTCTTTTAAAACGTTTGAGATTTCATTATATCTGACTGTCGTATCGTTCGATCCGGGATTTAAGGCTAAATGCGGACCGTCATGGATAAGGTTAAAGGCAATATCAATACCTGCGCCTCTCGTATTTACCGCCCCCGAATATGTTCTTGTGATATTTCCGAAATTGTGTATCCAGTTATTAAAAGCTCTGCACCCTGACGGAGTCAGATCGCCTCTGTTTCCGACATAGTGAAAATATATCCCGCAGCCGCCGACATCATGAATATGACATCCTTCAACGCTGCATTCATATGAGCTGTCACCAAATGTTCTGCCGCCCGGATCTCCGTTTACCGTAAAGCCGTTTCCCGAACAGTATGCGATTTCGCAATACTTTACACTTATGCCTCTCGACATATTTGCGCCAATCGCACCGGCTCTTGAGCCTAAAATCGACATATCACGAAACGTTATGTATTGCGCCCTGTCAAAGCTCAGAATTGAGTTGGATGAAAATGAAAGCATCAGCTTTGCATTTGTGTCATTATCCGGAGGAATCATATATAATTTCCCCGATTTTTTATCGTAATACCATTCGCCCGGTGCGTCGAGCTCTTCAAGCACATTATAAACGTAAAATTTCTGTCCCGAAAGCACTCCGTAATCACAGGAATACTTTGTATTTATCGTTGCGCTGTCCTTTTCGACAGACGCAACCGGCAGATGTATATCCGCCCAGTCATAGCGAAGCATTCCCCACAGCCACAAATCATCGGCATTTTCCCAGTTGGAAACCCTGCTGTCGGCAACGGTAAATGACATCTGCTCGCTGTAATTATCCGTACTGCCGTTTGACAGCACCTTATCCACCCTCATATAATCGTTATTCGGGTATCTTGCAATTGACGTCATCTCGCCATTCCAGTATATTATCGGCAATGACGCACCGTTTGTCGGATTTTGTCCTTTTGAGTTCATGCCGCTTGCCGCCTGACCGACAATCCCGAACGGCGCATATTCTTCTATACCGTTTTCCTTTAAATCAAGCTCGTACACCTTTTGTGCGGCAGCCGGATCGAGTCGTTGCAAAACAGCACTATCCTCGGTCTTTTTGAATTTTGAAAACTCAATCTCATTTCCGCCGAGAAGCCTTACCTCCTCATTTGCATACGCTCTATATACAACAGGAGCGTCTTTCGTTCCGCTGTCCTCTGCCGTAAATGTGATTCCGTCGGTGAGCGAATAATCCCCCTGCCTGATCGATACGGTTATTCCGTCCTCGGGATAACCGCTGTCGGATTTTATTCTTCTTATCTCATCTTTTGCCTCCCGAATACTCAAAAAAGGCCTCTCAAAGCTGCCGTCACCGCTCACCTCGGCATTTTTATCCACATAAATATGCAATGATTCATCTTTTGCATATGCGCACTGCGGGCCGATCATACCCACAAACACCGTTGTTAAAAGCAATGCAGTAATTTTTCTCATTTTATCAAATCCTTTCTTTTGCGCCCAAAAGGCTCATTTTTAAATTTTTTAAAGTTGACTTTTTTTATATTTAATGCTATAATTTAAATCATCGGCGGCGCACATTTTTTTCATGCTGCCGATATGATAAAGTTTTTTAGGAGTGAAAACAATGGAAGAAATCAATTTGCCAAAACCGTCTTATGCGACCGACATTCTGCCTTTTTTGATTGCACACAACAACGTAAATGAAGCCGCAACCTCTCCTCACATTCACCCACAGTATGAATTTCATTATAATATCTGCGGAAACAAGCACTATTTCATTGACGGAAAATTTTTCAAGGTTCATCAGCATACTTTGATTATAATTCCTCCTTTAAAAATTCACCGCGCTATCCGAGATCCGCACGTGAAGTATGATTCGTATGTGATAAATTTTACCGACGAGCTTTTTAAAACCCTGACTCAAATGCCTATGATCGGAGAAAGCGAGAGAATAAGACCGTCTTTTTTTGATATGTCCCTTATCGGGGCGATGCTGCCGTTTACCGTCACTTTAAATGATGCCGACCACCGCAAAATGGTAAAGCTTTTAAAACGCTGTCAATCAGCGGAGCAAGCAAGCGATACATTGCAGACGCTCTCGGCATTTATCGAAATCTTAAGGTTCATCAATAAATGCTATGATCCTTTTGCTGTTGATGACGAATCCGTTCCCGAAAACTGGTCGGATAGGGTTCTTCAATATGCGGAAAATCATCTTTACGAGGATATATCGGTAACACAAATCGCACAGTCGCTCTATGTAAACAGAACCCACCTCATGGAGACCTTTAAAAAGGAAACTAAAATGACAATTCATCATTATATAACGCTAAGACGTCTTTCCGAGGCGCAAAAGCTGCTTTTAACCGGCTATAACGTAGGCGAAACCGCCGCAAAAACCGGTTTTAAAACGCTGTCCCATTTTACCAAAACCTTTAAGCAGGAATTTGGCACAACACCCATAAAGTTCGTAAAAGATCACATTTAACTGTCGGTTCTTTTCATGTATATTTTATCATACCGAAAATCTGCTGTAAACCGATTAGCCCCCTTTTCCGACAATTGAGAATAATTTTTAAGAAAAACATGCATTTTTATACTTTTGTCAATTGCTCAGTCTTTTTCTTCTCAAAATCCCGATTCAAAGTGCATTTTTCAAGCCACTTAATTTATCAATTTCTTATAACAATTCATTCTATAATTCTTTTTTCTTTGTACAATAATTATAACACATCAAGTAAATCAAAGTCAATTAAATGCATTTTTCCAACGACAATCTGAACATTTTTAGCCATTTGGGCTGAATTTTTGTAAAAAAATCGGTATCACAATATCAAAAAAAATAGCGTGAAGAAAGGCTTACCAAGCCTTTCTTCACGCATAGTCTTATAAATTCGTTTACTCAACAGCTTTATTTTCACAAAGCGGCTTTAGAGTATTCATATCCTTTAAGATCATCACCTTTGCCGTTGCTGCATTATTCCAGTCAATCGGGATAAGGATTTCGCCGTCTGTAAGTGATTCGGAAGATACTTTTAAGATAGATACATCTGTAAGCCTTTTATCCGAGCCGTATGTCGCCGCACATAAGACAACCTCTCCCATATTCTGCGGTAAATCCAGCACTGCCGAAATTCCGCCGGATACCTTTTGCGCCGATATTATATCAGCCTCCGCACCGACAATGATTTCAACCTTCTTTTCAAACGTTGCGCCGTGATATTCCGCTTTTAAGCATACCTCATACGCTCCGTCTGCTAAATCTTTTCCGATTATGATCTGCTTATTATCGTTATCCCACGTAATCTCCGCTTTATCGCTATCCAAGCTCCACCCGGCAGCATCACTCACATCTGCCGTTTCATATATCGGATTTCCGTCCTCTCCCTCCATCATATAGACAATCATCATTTTATACACTGAAGTGAACACCTCACTTCTCTCTTTAGGCAGAATCAGCTTATTCTCCCCGGTAAGTTCTGCATTCGGAATATATACACTGTCGCTGTTTTCGCCAACCGCATTAACCGCTTTTACAGATATATGCCGATAATTTGCGCGTTCCTCTTTTGTACATCTCAATAAGAATGTATTTTCCGTTCCCGGCAATATAATCGGTTCTGAATTATCATCATAAGACAACTCATAATACTTGATTGCCGAGCCGCCGTCGCTTTCCACGCTCCATTCAAGCCTGATATAATCATCGCCGATAAACGCGTCAATTATCGGATACGACGGCTTATCGGGGATCGACGCGTCGGGGGTAACTGTCAGATACTGCGTTGTTCTGAGCGTAAACCCATACTCATCACGTCCCTCTGTTGCAATCGCCACAGTATACGTCTTTCCGTTTTCGTAGCCGGTCGTTTTATAGCCGCTGCTGTATGTCCACCAGTATCTTTCGCCGTCTACCTTATACTTCATCGATACGCCGTCCTCCTGCTCACCGAATAACTGTATCGCACCGTTTCCGGGTTTTACAGCCGCATTTTTAACAGGTTTCGGAGCCAATGATGACGGTTTTCTCGTTCGGCTCACCTCAGGTCCGCCGCCCTCGGAATCAACCGCACGCACCGCAAGCTTATAATCCTTATCGTTTGTAAGTCCTGTAAATATATAACGCAGTGTTCCGTCGTACAAAACAGGCTCTATCCTCTTCCATTCGCCGTTGTCCACACGAACCTCATATCCGATTACACCCTCGTCTATGCTCGGCTGCCAATCAAGCTCAAGCTGCTCATACCCCTCTATAACGTCATTTACCGTAAGCATCTGTAAGCTGGACGGTGCAGTTGCGGCAGTCTTTGCCGTATCACCCATGCCTACCGAATTTACCGCACAAGCTCTGAAATCATATTCCGTATTCGTCGTAAGGTTCTCAAATGTATACTGCAAAACATTTCCGACATCTGTCCATGTTGCACCGCCGTCTTTTGAAACCTTATAACCTGTTATTTGCGCGCCGCCGTCTGTTATCGGAGCGTTCCATGTAAGCTTTGCCGTTTTGTAGCTCATCTCTGCCGAAAATCCCGACGGACGCGACGGCGCTATTATTTTTCCTGCCGCAGGTGTTGCATCAACCGTAACAAGCGTTGAATTGTCTTTCGTTTCGCTATATACCGATATACTGTACTTCTTGCCGTTTTCCGCATTATCATAGCTCCACTCCGGCTCATCTGTAGCATCTATCCATTTATGAGTAACATAATTACCGTCCTGATAGCAAAATACCTGATAATGCTTGAAATACACCTCCGGGACATATTTGTTTTCACCCCAGCTGTCAGGTTCGTCCCATGTCAGGGCGATTTTGCCGTCACTCTCATATACTTTTAAATTCTTGACCGGATCGGGATCATTTGCCGCCATGGAAACCTCAAATTCAAACCATGCCGCATCACTCTCGCCGATCTCATTTACCGCCTTTACACCTACCGTATATCTTTCTCCGACGGTAAGCTCCTCGGGGATATTTAAATAAAAACTGCTTCCCGACTGTGCCGTACTATATACTTTTTTCCAAACTTGCTCACCATTTTCCAGATAATCCTCATGATCCTTTAGTGTATAGATATAGTAAAGCATTCTCGCACCGCCGTCATCGTCGGGTGCATTTACGTCCAATTTTATCGGGTTCGGCGTCGGTGAAAATGTATTTTTAAAATTCGGCGGATTCGGGATCCCCGGATTTGTTACGGTATATTTGAGCGTTACATACGCCGCCGTAACTCCGTTTGACACCGTAAGAGTATCTGTATGTGTACCTATTTCCAAACCCTTTTTCGGTGCAACGGAAATTGTTGCGGTGGAATTTGCAAGATCCTTTGGATAAAGAAGAGTTGACGAAAGATCTTCTTTTATTTCAAACGGACTATCCTCTCCCAAGCTTGCCGCAAGATCCGTCACCTGCTCGGTATGGATATTTCTTATTGTGACAGTCTGTGCGTCCGCAGCCGGTGTACCCTTTGAATAATTATACCGCATACTTCCGAAATCAATCTCGGTCTTATCCGCCTCAATCCATGTCGGCACCTCGTATTCGGTTACAATAACCTTAAACAGGTTCGATTCCACACCGCCGACTTTGAGCTTTAGTTCATACTCGCCCGGCTTTACGTTTCCGTTTATCCTGATTCCGAACGTAAACGGAGCGCTCGTTCCGACATTTCCTCCGCTTACCATTGTCATTCCGAGAGGCGCGCCGATAAGCTCTGTATTCGCCTCACGGGTTACTCCCTCAGCCGTAACGGTAAACTGTTTTTCGTTTGCATATCCCGGTGTTTTCGGGCCTACCTGCTCGATGCTCCTGCTTTCGGGCGAAACTGTTACCGATGTCGGCACAACGCCCTCCGGCTGAACCACACCTGATGTTATATATGTAACTACAGGGAACTGCTGAACGGAGGTGTCCTCTTTAAAATTATATACATAATGCAGCAGTTTCCAGTTGAAATCGGCTTTCTTTTCGCCGCTTCCGCTTACATTCATGCCGTCACCCTGTCCGAACACCGTTCCTTCAAAGGTCGTGCCGACAGCATTTGTTCGTATTTTGCCGCCCTCATATTCTTTTTCGGATATGCTGCCTACCGTTATCTTTGATCCTGCACTTGCCATTCCAAAAATATCGTCCGCCTCGCTCTCAACACCGCCTCCAAGCTTTGCACTTACAGACGAACCCGACGATGTCACCTGTGATGTTTCCTCGGTTATATCTATCGAAAGAGTCTGACTTCCGGTATTTGACGGAAAACCCGCCGTTTTCGGATAGGTCATAACGCTGTTTGTAACAACATTTATACCGCTCGGCGCTTTATTCGGGTATGTTTCGGGTTTTCCCGGTGTATGTGTAAACACATTTGACATATCCGGCAGCGCACCCTTTGCGTACGGAATAAATTCAAGGTAATCTTCATAATTAAGGCTTGCAATATTTATCGAATCCGAGCCGTTTCTCGGCACATATACGATATAAGGCGAGCTTGTCTGTGATCCGTCGGCACCCTGATAATATGCGGTATACGCATATGCGTCATATGCAACGGTTGAAAGTACCACTGTATCTTCTCCGCCGCTTGTAGAAAAGCTCTGCGTATATGATACTTCTTTTGTTTCCTCATCTTCAAGGGTTGAGCTTTTCAGTGCCTCCCCTTCGCTCTCAAATACTCCTGCCGTTCCCAGTCCGCCCGCTTTTATTTCGGCTGAAACGTACGTTCCCGCCGATACGGTATAAGACTGTGTTTTACCACTCGATGCTGCGGTGCTTTTGCCGTATGTCGTCTGACTGTTTGTATACATATCCGATGGCAGAGATTCAAAATAAGGCGGAGATGCCAATGCCGCAATTATAACGGGATCTGCCCAGAAGAACTGATGCTTGTTATACTTTAAATATACCGAATCACTGTCAATATCCGGCATTGCAGCTGCCGCATAGGACGTGCTCTCACCCAGTACCGACGATGTCGGATACTTCACATATCCGTTATCCTTTGCTCTAATATAATATGTGCGATAGCCGCTTGCGGTGTACGCTCTTACAATTGCCGCATCCTCATATTTTTCGCCGTCAAAGCTTATATCCGCTGTTCGTATATCGCTCACATTGATACCGTTATTGTAAAAAATGCAGTTTGTACCCTGATAATCCAGATTCTCGCCGGTACGGTCCGTACCCCATTCGCCGGTATACGAGCCGATGTCCTTCGCATCATAGCTGTAGGAGTTCCCGTTCGGCTTTCGCACAAACGGTATATATTTCTGATCGACTATCAGCGTTCCCGAAGAAATATAGCCTTTTTGTCCGTCGGACAAGCCGAAATCGTTTCTCAAGACTCCGATTCTTATCGGTGCGCAGTCCTCCGGCTTTGTCTTGTAGAGATAATCACTGTCGCTTGCCGCCGTAGCGTCTACCCAACCATGATGATAGATGCCGCCGTCATAGACATAGGATGCCGTAAAATTATCTTTCTCCTTATTATAATCAAAAGAATATATGTAATAATTCGGCGCATACATTTTTTCGCCCGAATACGCTGCCCAACGGTGAACGGTCTGTTTTATCGAAAGGAATACTGTCGGTTTTCCCGAGCCGTCCACATCGGCTATCGCAACGCCAAACCCCGAAGCGTCTCCCGAGGTCGCCTGCAAATACAGCTTATTTACAATATCACCGTCCATATACTGAATCAGGTGCTTGCGCTTTGCATACATTTCGCTGACCGTCGGCGCACCGCCGATATACAAAACCGAATACATATTGCTTTCGTAATTTGCATTATACCTTGCTTTTGTAGTAGCAATAGCGATTACCAGATCGTCATATCCGTCACCGTCTATATCACCCTCTGCCATTGTCGCAGTCGATCCCGGTGCACCGAGATATCCGCCCTCAACGCTCCCTCTCAGTCCGTTATAAAGGCTTGTCGGTTCACCGCACCAATTATCGGCGCTCTGCCAACTTGTGTCGGTGCGGTTTTCTGACGTCATGCTCCACACATAACTTCCGCCGAAATTATCAAAACCGTACTCGTCCGAGGTTCGGTTTGTGTGTCCGCCTGTCGGTGTGCTGGTTACGATTTCATCATATCCGTCGCCGTTTATATCCGCGCAGACAAGCGCAATACTGTTTACGAATTTATCTGTATCCGCGTAAAAATCCGCCGTACTGTTCTCACCGTCATACAATACCGCAACAGGCTCTGCCGTCCCACCTGCCGCAGCCGCCGTACAAAGCAGCATAAGCGAGCGGTTATCGGTTGTTTTTGCCGCTGCAATAACGGCAAGCTCATTTTTTCTGCCGTCGCCGTCAAAATCACCCTCATATGCCGCCAAAAATTTAGCCTGACCGCTCAGCGAATAAGAAACGCCGGCTATTTTAACCGTTCCCCTCTTCAAGGTCAGGGAAGATGACGTGCGCCACGAAAGGCTCGCCGGAAGATTGTCGCTCTCGCCGAAAATCTTCTGTCCGCCCTCATACATATACAAGGGCTCGCGTATATCGGATAGATATGTACCGTCAAGATATGGCAGTCTGTCCGATTTAAGCTCGGGATCCGCATCGTCTATCCCCGAAAAAATCTCACGCAGCACATCGGGCTCATTTTCGTTTGTTTGCGCCCATGCCGCACATGGATTAAGCGAAAACGCAAGTATAAGTGCCGTTGAGATGATTTTGTTTTTCATAAAAAAACTCTCCCTTCCGAGTATAATCTTACATTAATTATACCAAAAAGAGAGTTTTTCAAAAATTGGCCATTGGCTAATTATATTTTTATATCCGAGAGCTGCGCGCGTGATTTTATCTCCAGCTTATCAAATATATTGCTTATCGTCATTTTGACAGTCGAGAGCGATACAAAAAGCCGCGCCGCAATCTGTTTATTGGTAAGTCCCTGACGGATAAGCTCTGCCACCTCTCGCTCACGCGGCGAGAGTTTCGGTTTTCCCGCACCGATTTGCAGCAAAGATTTTTCATATGACGTCCCTAACTTGCAGATTTTAGCATATGACGGACTTTCTTTGAAATTTTCAAGACTTTCGCGAATAAGCGAAAAATTCTGTGCAAACGGCATATATATTTCGTCATGCTCGGCAAGCAAAAGAGCTTTTTCCAAAGCCGCAGCCGCCGCTTTTTTGTTGTCCGCCGCCATATGCGCCGATGAGATAAATATATTAAAATATATCTGTGGCAGCACACTTGGCAGCTCCGCCGCAGATTTTTCCGCAAACGGACAGAATGCCAAAAGCTTTACATATTCCTTTTTCTCGAGCAAAGCTTTCGCGTATATTATATGCGCAAAAGGTACCGTCATCGGCGCAAGCCTTGTTTCGTCAATATCTCCGTTTAAAAGCCAACCGTCAAGCTTATCCGTGCGGTGCAAAAGTGCATATATGTATCCCAAAAACAGGCTCAGCGTATATCTGCACATATCCTCGGTATTTGACGACGCACTCTCCGACATAGCAAAAAGTGCATCTGAAAGCGCCTCTTCATCACCTCTTGCCAGTGCGACATTTGCCAGGATAAATATACCGCACTGATATATGCTGCTCTGATTTTTGCTTTTCGCCTCAAACATTGCTCTGTGCGCCATAGCCTCCGCCGCATCGAAATTTCCATGCATAAATTCCGCCTCGGCGCGCATGGCAAATTCCGCGCCGTTGCCGTGTCCGCCGGTCAATCGATAGTAATACGGCATACATTCGTCCATAAGCCTAAGCTCCTTTTCAAGCTCGCCTGCCTTTGCATGATACAGGCACATAACCGATGGAGATCCGAATGTCCATGTACTGCGCATATTTATAAGACTCGCCTTTTTGCCGAGTAGCTCATACGCGCGCCTGTGATGGACGCTCATTTTTTCTATATCGTTAAACTCGGTAAAGGAAATCAGAAATTCCGCCTCGCCGAGAATCGCATTTTTCTTTTCCTCCGAAAGCTCACACGCCTCCGCAAGTTCAAAAATCTCGCCTATAACCTCTGCAAGCTTTTCATTTTCACTTATGAAGAATAGAATAAACGCAAGAGGAACCATGCTCTGCGGATAACGCAATTTGACGTCATACGGAGTTTTATCCAATATATCGAAGATCATCTTCCGAGTATCGGCATTTTCAATATCTGCCAGATCATAGCTTGTGTGCGGCATTGAAAATATCTTTTCATAATTGCCTGCTTTATAATAAAAGCTGATCGCATTTATCTTTTCTCCGTGCTCCTCCTCCCATTCTGCCGCTCTTAGATATATTTTATTCTTTTCATTTTTATCCCAATGCTCAAAAATTATCAGAAGATATTCATGCAGCAGATTATGGAAGTAGTATTCTCCCCGTTTTTCATCGTAATGGATAAACCCGCCGCCGTTTAAATGCACACGCACAAAATCCGCGTCTTTTTCCGATACGAATACCGCGCACCTGAGTGTAAAGCTCTTAAAAATAGAAAGCTCGGTATAAAATTTTCGTTCCTCATCGGTAAGCCGTGAAAAAAACGCCTTTTCTATCAGATTATTTAAAATACCCTTTTCAAAATGCTTATTCTTTGCATAAGAGAGCATTTGCAGATAAACCGCAAATATCCAGCCTCCCGTTATACTCATAAGCTCCGAAAGCTCTGCGTCGGTCAACATAATGCCGACTGCGGTAAAATATGTACGGCAGTCATTTTCGGAAAATGCAAAATCCTTTGCACCGATACAATATACTCTGCCCCCTCCCAAAAACTTAGAGCAATTCTCCGCACCAACCGACTGAACCGATGCCACAATATGCAGCTTATCCGCACAGTGCCGCGACAGTGCCGACAAAAACAAATCTATCCCCGAAACCGCATCAGAGAGATTATCAAGCACTATATATGTATCTTTTTTACATTCCAGATCCTTTATTATCTCGCATATTTCCGACATATTCTCCCTGCACGGTGCGCCGATATTCTGCAATGCGTCGGCAGATATACTGTCCGTATCCTTTAAAACCGTACAAAACCATTGCCAATACTCATTTATGCTGTCGGCAAAAAAGGTATGCTTTAATACCGTTATATCATCAAAATATTTTTGCGAAAAAAAGATGTCAAGCGCGGTGGTCTTGCCGAACCCGGACGGTGCCTCAAGTACGGTAAGCGAATATTTTTTTATATTTTCAAGATCATCTGCAAGCCTTTTCGGAAAATATGTTGCTTGCAGATTCAACTTTCGCGTCATTTGCATTACCTCCAAATGCAACAAAAAGACTGAGCAATTTAAGATGCCATTCTTTTAAAAATGTAATTTACCTTTTGCCCCTCGTTTAAAGTTTTACAGCAATTTATTCCCGGCAGAGAGATAAATCTCATACCATTCTTTTCTGGTGATATAAATCTCAGATGCCGCAATACAGTCATCAAGCCGTTTTATATTCATTGTTCCGGTAACGGGCTGAATAACGGCAGGGTGTCTTAATATCCATGCAAGCGCCATGGTCGTTTTGCTCACTCCGTATTTCTCCCCGATTTCCTCAAGCTTTTTATTAAGCTCGGGATATTTCGGGCTGTCTATAAAGCAGCCTTCAAAAAATCCGTACTGAAACGGCGACCATGCCTGGACGGTTATGTCGTTCAAGCGGCAAAAATCAAGTATTCCGCCCTCGCGGTTTATTCCCGGATCAATCAGCGTATTTACATTCAGACCGCTATCCAGCATAGGTGTAAAAGCGGCGCTCAACTGCAGCTGATTCACCAAAACAGGCTCTGTTAAATATTTATTCAAAAGCTGAATCTGATACGAATTTTGATTCGACACTCCAAAATATTTCACTTTGCCGCTGCTTTTTAATATGTCAAATGCCTCTGCCACCTCTTCGGGTTCCACAAGCGCGTCGGGTCTGTGAAGAAGCAATATATCGATATAATCGGTTTTTAGCCTTTTAAGGCTTTTATCTACCGAATCTAAAATATGCTCCTTTGAAAAATCAAACATTTCACCCGGAACAATTCCGCATTTTGTCTGGATTATCATTTTTTCGCGCAAGGTCGGATTCATGCCGACAGCGTCCGCAAAAAGGCTCTCACATTCGCCTCTGCCGTAAATATCCGCATGATCAAAAAAGTTCGCCCCCTGCTCCATCGCGCGGTTTATAAATTCAGCCGCGCCCTTTTTGTCAAGCGACGTAATTCTCATGCAGCCTACCGCTATATTCGGAACAGTTATATCGTTTTTACCAAGCTTTATCGTTTTCATCTTCATACACTCCTTATATTTAAAAAAAATCAGCCGTGATATAAGCTAATTATATCACAGCCGACATAAAAAATCAATATAAAAGCGTGCATATTTCACATTCTGGAGTAGAGCATTTTTCAATTTTACTCCAAAACGACGCTTATTTCCGTTACTTCTCCGTCACGGTAGATACTTAAGGTCATTGTATCGCCCTTCTTGTGACGGTTTTTGATGTTATTTATATCGTTAATCGACGCTACCGCCTCACCGTCTGCTTTAACGATAAGATCCCCCGTTTTAAGCCCCGCTTTTTCGGCAGGCGAACCCTCGGCAATCTTTTCTATCGAAACACCGTAGCTTGCGTCGGTTCCCGTTATGCCTATCGAAAGATTGTTGTAATTTCCTCCGTCTGTACTTACAAAATTCGATAAGAGCGATTTTAAGTCATTTATCGGAGTAACAATGCCGATTTCGGACGACGGATTTGAAATCATCGCGGTTGCAATACCAATCAGAGCGCCGTCTTTATTGAAGATAAGTCCGCCGACGCTGTCTGCAACCGTTGCCGCGTCTACCTGCAAAATATTTATCTTCTGACCGTTCTGGAGCTGAACACCGTTATTTATTCCGCATACCGTTCCGGCAACGATCGGATTGGAAAGGTTTTCGTTTATCTCGTTTCCGACCGCAATCACTGAATCACCGATATTCACAGCCGATGAATCGCCTATCACCGCAGGTGTAAGACCTGCCGCGTCAATCTTTAACACTGCCGCGTTATTCACCGAGTCCACATTGCACACCTCAGCCTGATACGAATTGCCGTCCTGCAGCTCCACCGTCACATTCCCTACATTTTCCACAACGGCAGAGCTTGTAAGGATATATCCGTCCTCACGGATAATAACACCTGTTCCCTCTCCCAAAGAAAGACTTTGTCCGAAAAATCCGCCGTACTCTCCCGCATTTTTCACACTTACCACCGACAAAAGCGCATTTTTTGCTTTATCCGAATCCATAGCCGACGGAGTAAGCGTTATACTGCCCTTCGGTGTATCGCCCGCCGTCTTTTGAACCTTTGCTTTTGAGCCGATAATGTGCGAGCCTATGCTCATCGCAAAACATACCGCAACCGTGAGTATACATATAGGCACGGTTATTATAAGCGACAGCGCCCACGGAGGCAGGGTGCTTTTTTTCTTCTTTTTACCGTCATCAAAACTTTCCGTTTCAATCGGAAATTTAGTAAATATTTCTTCACCGTCATATCTCTTATACTCGTTCATTATAAAGATCCCTTCCTTAAAACATACATTAAACTTTTCATCATGTATATTATAATACCTTTTGCATAAGAGTGTGTGAACAAACTGTAAATTTTTATCGATTTTCGTCTTTTTTTGTGCTAAAGCACATTTTCCACTTTCAGCTTGTAATTTTTCGGCATATGTCTTAAAAGCACATCTAAGGATACGCACTTTGATATAGCGTCCGCTTTTATGCGGCACTCCACATATCCTCTCAGTTCCGCCATTGCAAACTCTATCTTATCCAGATCCTCATGATCCACAACAATCGCAAGAATTGTTTTTTTCTTATTTATATAATCCTCCATCTTCTCGGCAATTTTTTCGGCACTCTCAAAATCATCATTTTCAAGCACCTCTATAAGCTCTTTATTGTCGGACACCAGCGTATCGGACACCTTTTCCAGACGGTATGTGTAAAATATGCTCACCGCAACAACTAAAATCCCGATACTTATCGAAACAAAAAACGTTTTCATACTCCCTTATCCTCCCCTCCCTTTTTCTGTGCAATAAGCCCTTTGTTGCAGTCATATATCGCAAAGAATACTTCGTTCTCTTTTATATGCTGTTTTTTAAGCTCTTTTTTCAGCCATTCCTCATTCATGCCCGTTTTTTTCAGTTCCTTAAAGTTAATCTCTCCGTCCGACATGATAAGATGCTGTAGCTTTTCCTGCTCGGCATCGATATTCATATCCTCCAAAGTCACCGGCTTTGCCGTACTTTTCGGAATTATGCTCAGTTTTCCGTTAGTCTCCATGACAGCGCACTCCACCTGCGAAATATCGGGATAGTTATTGATTCTCAGCTGCTCCAAAAGATCATTCATGTTAAAGCGCAGCTTTTCCAATTCTCCTTCGTTTATATGTCCGTCGTAGATCACGATACTTGCCTCACCGGATAAAAACTTTCTCACCTTTGCACTTTTTAATGATGCAAAAGACATCGCTACTTCGGCAACAATCAGCGTTAATACCGGAATTATACCGGTTACAAGTGGAATATCTATCGCCTGCATAGGAACTGCCGCAAGATCCGAAATCATAATCGCAACCACCAGCTCCGACGGCTGCATCTCACCTATCTGACGTTTGCCCATTATTCTCAGCGAAAGAATAACCAATGCATACAGCAATATTGTACGAACTACCAATACCATAACAAATATTCTCCTACTCCAAAAGTCAGGTAATTGTAAAATTTACATTTCTATAATTACCTATTTTGTGTTATTATCTACAGAAATTTTTTTATTTATTCAAAACTATTTACTTTCGCGCTTTGCTGTGGTAAAATATTAAATAGATATAATTTTTGAAAGGAGTCTTCTCTATGACAAAAAAACTTAACGGGAAGAATATAGATACACTGTATGAGGCAATTTTGTCTTTAAAAACAAAGCAGGAATGTCAGAATTTTTTCGAGGATTTATGTACCGTTTCGGAAATCCAATCGATGAGCCAGCGGCTTGAGGTTGCGCTGATGCTTTCGGACAACACAATCTACAACGACATATCCGCAAAAACCGGTGCGAGTACCGCGACAATAAGCCGCGTAAACAGATGCTTAAACTATGGGAGCGACGGCTACACAACCGTTATCGAAAGGTTGAAGAACAATGAATAGTTATACAGCTTTTTCCGATATATACGATCCGCTTATGAAAGAAGATATAAACTATGAGCGAATTGCGGATTTTATAGAAAATATCTTCACGCTCCACGGCAAAAATCCCGATATGGTGGCAGATCTCGCCTGCGGAACGGGCAATCTTACCCTGCCTTTGGCAAAAAGAGGGTATGATATGATCGGCGTGGACAAATCGGCGGATATGCTAAGTATTGCGCGCGAAAAATGCGGCTCCCCCGATGTACTGTTTCTTAACCAGGACATGACAAAGCTTGATCTTTACGGTACGGCAGACGCATTTTTATGCATGATAGACGGCATAAACTACGTTTTGAGTCCGCACTCGCTCTTAAATATGTTCACGCGCATAAAAAAATGCTTTCTAAATCCGGGAGGAATCGTTATTTTCGACATCAGCTCGGAATACAAGCTCTCGCACATCATAGGCTCAAACACCTTTATCCGCAACGAGGACAAAACCTTCTACACATGGGAAAACAGATTCTTGAAAAACTTAAAAATCTCGGATATGTACTTAAATTTCTTTGTAAAAGAGGGCAAGCGCTACAGACGTTTTTCGGAACGCCATTTGCAGCGTGCATATTCGGCGGACGAGATAAAAAGCATTTTAAAAAAAGCCGGATTTTCAAAAATAACACTATACGACAGTTTCAGCTACAAAAAGCCGACGAAAAAATCACAGCGAATTGTATTTGCGGCAGAATAGAGAGGTAAACAAATGATAGTAGACGTAAAAAAAGCAATATTGCACATTTTGGACTGCAACTCAGGCGCAGGTATATTTTCCGATGAGGAAATGGATATGTCCGATGCCGGGTTAAACGCATATCTTACAAAGCACATCGAAAAAGTATACGACGATCCCGGAATACGCACGGGAGAATTTACCGAAAGCAGCGGCTTTAAGTATCATTTAAAAGAATATCTTGCAGATGAAATCACATTTGCAAAATTTTCGCTCTTTGCCGCCGAAAGACTCTATGAAAATATCAAAAACTCGGAAAATATAGAATCCTGCGATATTGTCGTATGCGAATGTATAATAAGCGAAAAAAGAACGATTGCGGTTTTGAAATTCGATAACAAGGTCGGGTTTGTCCACCATGTTACACAGCAGGGCGGCAAAATCACAAACGAAATAATAAACCACTATGCAATCCTTCCCTCAACCTCACAGAAAATCACTCACTGCGCATTTATCGATACCGAGGATTTATCGATACGCTACAAGGGCAAAAAAATCAAAATAGAGGGCGAAAGCGTAGATTTAATTGCAGACGCACTTTTGGAATGTGTATTTGATATTTCGGTAAAAGAATCCTTTAATGCGGTAAGAAAAATTGCAAAGGGAGTTGCCGACGAATACGGTGCAAGCGGCATAGAAACCGAGGCGCGCATGAAAAAATACGTCAAGGAATCGGCAATGGCAGAGGACGAAATCAATGTCGAAAAGGTTGCCGAAACCGTATTCGAGGGACTTGTTTCGGCAAAGCAGGATTTTGTCGATAAGGCAAAAGAGGCAAATGTTCCCGAAAAATTTGAAATGAACGAATATGTCACCAAAAAAGTAAACGCCAATATCCGCCTTGTGACCGATAAGGGAATAGAAATACTCTTCCCGAGCGAATACTATGAGGACGACGAAAATATCAGTATAATAAATAACGATGACGGCACAATTTCGGTGCAGATAAACAATATAAATAAACTGATAAACAAATAGAGGAAGATAGCCTATGAATATAAAAAAAATACTCGGTGTCGGCATGGAACATTCCCATTATACCGTCACCTCACCGAAAATTCCGTCCGCGTTTGACGGGTTTAAAATTCTGCACCTTTCGGATTTTCACTGCGAGCCGAAAAAAGGAATGCTTGAAAACCTTGATAACCCCGACGCGATTTTTTTCACCGGCGACATGACCGACGATACCGCACAATACGATATATTTTTAAAGCTTTTGGCAGAGCTGGTAAAAACCGCGCCGGTATATCTTATTTCGGGCAATCACGATGTTTTCAGGAGCGATTACGAGGAATTTGTGCGCGCCTGCCGTGATATGGGCGCGGTATATCTGCAAGATGAAAGTATAGTTATAGAGCGCGGTGAGGATAGAATCCTCCTGCACGGAATCGAAGATCCCGGCTGCCGCGACGGTGCGCTGGTAGATGCGGCAATTATAAAATCACTTTCTACATTGAGGCGTTTTCACAGCCTATATGAAATACTTCTGTTTCACCGTGCAAATAAGCTTGATCTTTTGGCGGAAGCCGATTTCGATCTTATCCTTTCGGGGCATATGCACGGCGGTCAGATTGCTCTCCCCAAGCTCGGCGGAGTTTTAGCGCCGAAATCTTCTTTTGCCGACGGCGCAAATATGTTTTTCCCGAAATATTCGGGCGGAATCTATAAGTTCGGCAAAAGCGATGTGATAGTAAACCGCGGTATGGGAAATCCGGTTCCGCTCCCGCGTTTCGGCAACCCCACCGAAATGTGCCACATCATATTAAAAAGAGAATGATTTATTAAATTTGTTCTGTTTATGCACTGAATATAAGACTTTTTTGTGCTTTTATGCATATTTATACAAAAAAGTTTTTAAAAAGTGTTGACAAACGGCAAAAAAAGTTGTATTATAAATCAGTAATAAATTTTAATAAAAAGAAAGAGGATGTTTTTTATGAAACTCAAAAAATTATTGACGGTAATGCTCGCAGCATCTTTAGCTGCAATATCTTTGGCAGGCTGCGGAAATAAGACAGAGCAGACCGATAATACCGACTCAACGGCGGCAGATACATCTGCAACATCGGACAAGCTGGTTATGGCTACAAACGCAGCATTCCCTCCGTATGAATATAAAGAGGGCGAAGAATTTAAGGGTATCGACGTTGAGATCGCACAGGCAATTGCCGAAAAGCTCGGTACCGAGGTTGAAATCGCAGATATGGAATTTGATTCAATCATTCCTTCGGTTAAAAAGGGCGAAGCTGATTTCGGTATGGCAGGTATGACAGTAACAGACGAACGTCAGAAGGAAGTTGACTTCACATCGAGCTATGCAACAGGCGTTCAGGTTGTTATCGTTCCGGAAGATTCGGCAATCGCAAGCATTGACGATTTGCAGGGCAAGAAAATCGGAACACAGCTCGGCACAACAGGCGACTCTTATTCAAAAGACGATTTCGGTGAAGAAAACGTTGTAAGCTACAGCAAGGGTGCAGACGCGGTTATCGCATTAAAGGGCGGCGACGTTGACGCGGTTATTATCGACAACGAGCCTGCAAAAGCATTCGTTGAGCAGAACGAAGGATTAAAGATTCTTGATACAGAATATGCTATCGAAGATTACGCTATCGCAGTTGCTAAGGGCAACACAGAACTTCTTGACAAAATCAACACAGCTCTTGAAGATCTGACAACCGACGGTACAATCGATACTATCATTGCAAAGTATATCAAAGCTGAATAATTATTTATGCAAATATAAATAAAACCATGCTGCAAGGGTGGGATAATCCGCTCTTGCAGTATGTTTGTTTCATGAAAACAGATATTTTCTATATTTTACAAAGGATTGAAAGAAAAATGACGAAAAAGAAGATATGCGGTATAACCGCAGCAGCGGTATTGATAATTGCCGCGGCAATCGGATTCTTTTTAGAGATCAGATCCGAAACCGTTGCGGAAAAAATCACTCCCGAAGAGGCGCAAACCATTGTCAATGACGGCTTTGACAATGTTGCGGTAACGAAATCGCTAAAATATATTGCCGACAAAAACAGCATCACGGTCAACAACATGACCTACGGCGACGAAAAAAACGTAATTCTGGACTGTACCGTAAAAACACTTGATGTTTACGGCACAATTTCCCCCGAATATAACGAATTTTTAAGTACAAACGTGAGAAAAGGCAACGGCACAATGTTCAAATCCGCACTCGACTTCAAGATGGATTTTGAAAACCGCGTGCTTGAGCTTTTGGCGTCCGCTCCCGAAAAAAGCACCGACACAACACTTGTATTATACGATACAAAAGCCGGCTGGGAAATATATGCCGACGACGCTGCATTAAATACCGTTTTCGGCGGCATACTTGATATAAAAAGCGATGTTGCGGAAATTAAGACGATAAAGCTCGGCGACGGCAGCGAAAGAGCGATAGAATCCACAAATGTCAATAAAGGACTCATCGAGTGCTTTCAAACACGTGTAAGCGGAGAAAAGCCCGATACATCGGGAGTTTTGGGCAGAATATGGAATAAAATCAAAGCCGACTTTGATACAAACTTCATTCAGCATGACAGATGGAAAACAATATTTAAGGGACTTTGGGTAACTCTCAAGCTTACCTTCTTTGCTGTAATCATCGGTATAATTCTCGGTTTTTTGGTTGCTTTCGTAAGATGCGCATACATAAGAAACACAAAGCATGGCTTTTTGCTGAAATTCTTTAATGCGATCGCGGAAATTTATCTTACAATTACAAGAGGAACACCGGCGGTTGTACAGATTATGATTATCTACTTTGTTATCTTTATGCCGTTGGGTGTAGATAAATTTCTTTCCGCCGTTGTCTGCTTTGGTCTGAACTCGGGCGCATACGTTGCGGAAATTGTGCGCGGCGGTATAATGAGCATTGACGACGGTCAGACAGAGGCGGGCAGAAGCTTGGGCTTTAACTATGTTCAAACCATGTTCTATATTGTATTTCCGCAGGCTTTCAAGGCTGTTTTGCCGGCTTTGGCAAACGAATTTGTCGTACTTTTAAAGGAAACCTCGGTTGCATTTTATATAGGATTGGGCGACTTGATGTACTCGGTAAACGCTATACGTTCGGCAACATACAGTCCGTTCATGCCGCTTGTTTCGGCTGCGCTTATCTACCTCGTACTTGTTATTGTGCTTTCTAAGCTCGTAAATATTCTGGAAAGGAGATTGAGAAGCAATGAACGATAATTCAAAAGTTATAATCCGCGCCGAGGAGCTTTCAAAATGCTTTAAGGGGGAAATCCATGCTCTGCGCGGTATCAATCTCGAAGTAAAAAAGGGCGAAGTTGTTGTTATTATCGGTCCGTCAGGCTCGGGAAAATCCACCTGTCTGCGTTCTTTGAACCTTTTGGAAGATCCGACAAGCGGTCACATCTATTTTGAAGATGTGGATATAATGGATCCGAAAACCGACATAAACATGATGCGCCGCAAGATGGGAATGGTTTTCCAGCAGTTTAACCTCTTCCCTCACATGACCGTTCTGAAAAACCTCACACTTGCTCCTATGAAACTTTTGAAGATGAGCCAAAAAGAGGCAGAGGAAAAAGCTCTCGAAATACTCGACCGCGTCGGCTTAAAAGACCGTGCAGACGCATATCCGGCACAGCTTTCCGGCGGACAAAAGCAAAGAGTGGCAATCTGCCGCGCATTATGCATGAACCCGGACGTTATGCTTTTTGACGAACCCACATCGGCACTTGATCCCGAGATGGTCGGCGAAGTGCTGAATGTTATGAAACAGTTGGCAAAAGAGGGCATGACGATGATTGTCGTAACGCATGAGATGGGCTTTGCGCGCGATGTTGCCGACAGAGTGATATTCATGGCAGACGGATCGATAATCGAAGAAGGTACCCCCGAAGAGATCTTCTCAAATCCCAAAAACGACAGAACTAAGGACTTTTTAAAACGCAGCTTGGAAAAATAAAATAGACGGGCAGTGCAAAAAAAAGCACCGTCTTTTAAGGGGATAGAAAAAAGTTTCGGAGCGTCCGAAACGAACACGATGACACTTGATATTCCGAACTTTTTTTTGCAGTCCCATAAATTAAAAATAAAAGGAGCAAACTAATGAGTTTATTAGTATCTATAACCTTTTCAGAAGAGACAAACAGACAGATAATAAGAATTATAAATAAATTGCGCAGAAGTTCACGCAAGGGTTGGTTTAACAAAATAGATAATCTGCGCTTGAATCTGCTCACAATATACGATGCGGACGATTTAAGAATAATTGAATCTGCAATAAATAAAATTCAGGCAGAGCCTTTCGATATTACTTTCCATTCCATAGACCGCTCACGCCGTGACGGCGGTGATATTTACTGGCTTTATGCAAAACCTCACCCCTCGCTGCAAGGTTTGTATGATAATATACAAGCCCTCGCCGATGAGTACGAATATGATTATGATAAAACAGAATTTAAATCCCGTTTGCAGCTCGGCGAAATGATTATCGCACGGCCAAAATTCACGGTCGAAGAATTCAGTGCACACGTTGATAATATAACTCTGTTCGAGCATACCAAACGCGGCATAAAATCATTTTATAAAGAGATATATTCTCGAAAGCTTTAAGAAAAAAATACAAAGGGCAGTTCAAATCAATTGATTTCCGAACTGCCCTTTATAAAATGATTTTTTTAGTTTTTTATATTCCCAAGCTCTTCAAGTATTCTCTGCTCTTTTTTACAGCCTCCAACGGAGTAAAATGGTCGTTACGCTCGTCCTCTACTATAATGTACTCCGTTCCTACCTTTTCGCAAGCCTTCAATATAGCCGGTACGTCCTGCACACCGCTTCCGACCGGGTGGAATTCAAACCCTACCTCTTTCATGTCGGGATATTTCGGTGCATCCGCCGCCTCATCTGTATAAACAGGACCGATGCCAAGCTTTGTGCAGGCAAAATCCTTCATATGCAGAACGGGCAGTCTGTTTTCATATTTAAGAATATATTCCTCGGGCTTATATCCTGCAAAATGAACCCAGCATACATCAATCTCGGGCATCAAATCCTCGCCCACTTCCTCCAAAAGCCATTCCAGAACAAACTTACCGTCCACTCTGTTAAACTCATGGCTGTGGTTGTGGTACAAAAACTGTATTCCGTTATCCTTTAATATCTTCCCTACTTTTTTAAAGTTTCCAACTGTCTGCTCAAATGCATCAGAGCCTTTATGCTGATCCAATCCCATCCACGGCATTGCAAAGTATTTCAGTCCGAGTGTTTTGATAAACTTAATCCACTTTTCCGGATCTTCTAAAATATCCTTATATGTCTGATGTGTTGAAACTGCCTTTAAACCGTATGTATCAAGCTTTTGCTTTAATTCCTCTGCCGAAAGGTCATAGTATCCGGCAAACTCAACATAATCATATCCCATCTCTTTTAATGCCTTTAACGTTCCGTCAATATCCTTTTCCATATCATCCCTTACAGAATAAAGCTGAACTCCCACTTTAAAATCCTTCATAAATTTACACTCCTTTGATATTATATCGGATAATCATAAAAACGTAATTTCACGATTACCTATGTATTTTATATTTCAGATTTTAGCACATTAAGATTCTCAAAGCTACAATTTTTAAACACAAAAATATCAAATTTTTGTCATTTGTTTAATATCCTTTTGCACCGTCAAGCGACTCGTCATTATCAATCCAATCCTGCACAGGGATAACGCGGTATTCGTCCTTTGAATCTCTTATTACGACCTTTTCGATGCCGGAATTTATCACCATTCTCTTACACATCGAGCAGCAGCAGCTGTTTGCCACAATCTCTCCGCTCTCGCGCTCAATCCCCACAAGATAGAGTGTCGCGCCGATGCAATCACGCCGCGCCGCCGATATAATCGCATTCGCCTCCGCGTGCACGCTTCTGCACATCTCATAGCGCTCCCCTCTCGGGATTTTCAGTTCCTGACGTATGCATCTGCCGATATCGCTGCAATTCTTTCTTCCGCGCGGCGCACCGACATATCCGGTCGAAATTATCTCGTCATTTTTAACTATAATAGCGCCGTAATTCCGCCTTAAGCAAGTGCCGCGCTCCGCTACCGTACTTGCAATATCAAGATAATAATTATCCTTATCTCTTCTGTTATTCACCGTTTCCACTCCTTTTTTACAATGTCATATTTTTAAAATACAAAAGCGACTGCAAATCAATATCCAGCTGCTCCTGTATATATTTTTCCGATATACGCTCCGCCGCCAAAAGTACCTCTCCGCTCAAATTCACGTTATACATAGCCTTTCCGTCCGACTTTAAAATATATGTAATTGCCGCGGCGGTTCTTCTGTCGATAAAAAGCGCCTCTTTCGCGCAGTTTTTACAGACGATCCCGCCGTCCTTCGGCGAAAATCCCAGAATATTCTCACTCGACGCACATTTTACGCATCTTGATAGCATCGGATGATACCCGAGCAGACTCATGAATTTAAGCTCAAATATACACTTTATTTTGCGTAAATCAACGTCGGTGTAGGCTGCGATATAAAGAGTGTTTAATAAAAGGCTCAGGATACGCTCGTCCGCATTTTCACGTCCCAAGCCGCAATATGTAACATCGCACAAATAGACGGCAAGGGACAGCTTTTCTATGTTCTCTGAAATCGGATAGAAATTTTCTATTGAGGACGCGGTTATGACCGTGTATATGTCGGAATTTTTCTTTATAAGCTCAAACTCCGCATAATTTAAAAACTGACACACCGCGCCCTTTGCGCTTTTCATGCTCTTTACACCGTATGCCGAGGCGGATATTATCCCAAATTCTTTTGTGAATATAGAAAGCATTCTATTTCCCTCGCCGTATTCTGTCTGTTTTAGAATGATTCCTGCAGCCTTTATGCCCGGCATATATATCCTCCTTTGTATTTTTGTGAATCAAATACACATCAATACTGCCCGTCTTTTCAAAGATTTCCCAACACAGTCTATCTATATCCATAACAGCCTCCATAAAACAAATATCTGTTTTTAGTTTGCATTTCGGGTGATATATTTATACTGTAACAAATTTCCTTATCAAACTTCAAAGCCAAAATTTTTAATCAGGCTGTTGTTATTTCTCCAATCGTTCTTTACTTTCACCCAAAGCTCCAGATAAACCTTTTTATCAAGCATCTTTTCTATATCCTCGCGTGCCAATGTGCCTATTTTTTTCAGCATCTCGCCGTTTTTGCCGATGATTATCCCCTTATGACTCGCCTTTTCGCAGTATATACTCGCATTTATTGCCGTAACGTTTTTATTTTCTTTCATGCGCTCAATTTCGATTGCGATTCCGTGCGGAACTTCCTTATCCAAAAGCCACAAAAGCTTTTCTCTTATAATTTCCGCAGCAATCTGCTTTTCGGGCTGATCTGTTACCATATCATCATAATAAAACTTCGGTCCCTCCGGGATAAACTGTCTTATGTTGTTCAAAAGTATCTCCAGACCGTCCCCTGTTTTTGCGCTTATCGGCACAATCGATGAAAATTCATGCAGATTACTGTACTCCGCAATCAAAGGAAGCAGCAGATCTTTTTTTATCATATCTATTTTATTTATCACCAATATGCACGGTGCTTTCGTTTTCTCTATGCTTTTTGCAATATCACGCTCCGTCTGGCAGATCGGCTTTGTTGCGTCAACACAGAAAAGTATCGCGTCAACATCGCTCATCGAGTCGTTCGCCGATTTCACCATAACCTCTCCGAGCTTATTGTGCGGCTTATGAATCCCGGGCGTATCGGTAAATATTATCTGCTCGTCCTTATTGGTGTATATTGCAAGAATTTTATTTCTTGTCGTCTGCGGTTTATCGGATATGATTGCGATTTTCTGTCCCGCAATAGTGTTTAAAAGCGTGGATTTCCCCACATTCGGCATTCCGATTATCGATACGAATCCCGATTTGAATTTATTTTTATCCATTATTTTGTTCCTTTCACATTCCTGTCCTGTTTTGTTTCCTTTACCAGTGTCAAAAGCAGTATATCTGCTAAAATTATTACGGCAAAAACAATAATTGCCGATATGTTCCCGAGTATGTATTTTAAAGTTCCGGCTATTCTTTCAATATCTGCAAAAAGCGCAAATCCGACCGTTATGCTTATTATCGCCGAAACGGTAACACCTGCTGCCGCAATATCTTTCGCGTGCTTTATATCATCGTTTTCCGTTCTCGTTACGGCGTCGGCGCACCATTCAACCGATGTATTAAAAAGCTCCGATGCGATAACAAAGCCTATTGCCAAAAAAAGTATCGCCCATTCGGTTCTTGTAAGTCCGAAAAAATAGGCAAAAGCAATAATAAGGCTTGCCACAGATAAATGTATTTTCAGGTTTCTTTCATTTTTTACAGCCTTTGCAAATCCCGAAAAAGCATACCCAAAACTATTTATAAGTCCTCTCAAAGCCCGACAACTCCTACTCTCTTGTTATTCCAAGTTTATCCAGTATATCATTCTGCTTTGCTATCATTATCCGCTCGTCCTCCGGATCGTCCACATGGTCATACCCCAAAAGATGCAGCATTGAGTGTACCGTCAAAAATGCCATCTCGCGCAGGAAAGAATGACCGTAATTTTCAGCCTGCTCCGCCGCGCGCTCCGCCGAAATCACAATATCACCCAAAAGAATCAGATCCCCGTCCTCCTCCGCATAATCAAATTCGCAGTCGCAGACATCGCCGTTTTCATCAAATTCAAGCATCGGAAAAGACAGCACATCTGTCACCGAATCGATATTTCTGTTTTCTCTGTTGATCTCCCGTATCTCTTCATTATCAACAATCGTAACACTCACCTGTGCCTCAAAGTTGCACTCTTCATATTCTAACGTTTCCCGTATGCATTTTTCGATTGCGTCAGTTATTTTTTTCGGAACGTCTGTCTTTTCTTGCACGTTCTCTATCAGAATTTCTGTCATTTCTGCTCTCCTCGTATTTTTCATATGCCTTTATAATCTTCTGAACCAGCGGATGACGCACAACGTCCTTATCGGTCAGATTGCAAAAAGCAATATCTTCTATGTTCTTTAATACTCTCTCGGCAACCTTCAAGCCCGACTTCTTTCCGTCGGGGAGATCCACCTGTGTGACATCACCCGTTATTACGGCACGCGAACCGAAGCCTATTCTTGTCAGAAACATCTTCATCTGCTCCGGTGTTGTATTCTGCGCCTCATCGAGAATTATAAACGCATTGTCAAGAGTACGTCCTCTCATGTATGCAAGCGGCGCGACTTCGATAACTCCCTTTTCCTGGTATCTTAAAAATACTTCAGCACCGAGCATCTCATACATTCCGTCATAAAGCGGCCGCAAATACGGATCAACCTTATTCTGCAAATCACCCGGCAGAAATCCGAGTTTTTCGCCTGCCTCAACCGCCGGTCTTGTAAGGATAATACGGTTTACCTCTTTGTTTCTAAGGGCCGTCACGGCACGCGCAACCGCCAGATATGTTTTTCCGGTTCCGGCAGGGCCTATACCGAAAACAATCGTATTATTCTTTATATCTTCAACGTATTTTTTCTGCCCGAGAGTTTTCGCTTTTATCGGTGTGCCGTTCGAGTTAATCGCCACACAGTCATCACCGAGCATTTTTATATCAAATCCGCCGTTCTCCTGCACCATTGTTATGGCATAAAGAACCTTTTGCTCATCGATTCTCTCGCCCTTATCGATAATCCCCGAAAGTGCGTCTATAACCTCCGCGCATTTATCGATATTATCCTCCTCGCCGGATATTTTTATAACATTGTCCCGTCCCGTAACCGTAACTGACAGTGCTTTTTCTATCAGCTTCAGGTTGCTGTCAAAATCTCCGAAAAGATCCGCCAGATCCATATCCTCCGGGATCTGTATTTGTCTTTGGTTCAAAATTTTATCACTCCTGTTTTTATTCTATCGGGGCTTTTATCCCTATCTGCTCAACAAAACTCATCGTAAGACCGACCTCCGCGGTTTCATCATCGATTTTTGCATGATACAGGTTTTCCTCCAAAAGCTCACTTTTAGGCAAAATCTCTTTTGCTATCTTCTCCTCCAGATCGCTTTTACCCTCATAAACCGCTGTATCATAACTGATCGGCTCTTTTATAACATTTACCTCATGTGCGGTTTTGTTACTAAAAGAAATTCCCAAATCTTCTCCGAAAACTTTCAGTTCACGAACATTATCGGTGATATCGTAATCCTTAAAGCCTATCTTATCATTTTTAAAAAGGTTAATTTCTTTAGAAAAAAGCCTTACACTCTTAAAGCTTTCACTGTTTCCGGTGTATTCCCTGATCTCATGATAAAGCTTATATGTACCCTTATCTTCGTGCCACGTATACGCCTCAACAATACCCGACGCCGCAACCGTTGCCGCAGGATTTCCCGTATCATCGGGGATAACACCCGAGATAATAACATCACCTGCCAAAACCGTATCCCCGGCAGAAACCAGACAGATGCCGTCCTTTGCGGTGATACGCTTTATTATCCCGTCGCGCGCAGCAATTATATTGCACGGTGTACCGTCCTCCATATATTCGCCGGGAATCGTATCCTCATAGACCTTACAGATCGCTTTCGTACCTTTTAAGTATACCCATGCCCATGAAATATTATCAACTTTTGCCAAAAGAATATTTTTTATTGTCTTAGAGGATTTCGCCGCACATTTAAACGCGCCCTCGCGTATTCCGCACTCGTAAAGAACTCTGCGTATCTGCGCCTCATCGGCATTTTTTACGCCCTCTATCCGAACGGTCCATATCATCTGTGACAGGACGCCCATGAGCAGCAAAAAAACAACTGTGCCGAAAATCATAGCATATCTTTTTTTGTATTTTTTAAAAAGAATAGGTAATCCGGCTTTCTTTTCTATATGTACCCTTGTGCGTGTTTTTAGAGCAATCCCGCGCATTTTCCCGAAATCGCCGATTGCGACGGATATAAAAAACTTATCGCCTTTTTTTATATCCCATATCGGAATTTTGCGTGCGGCACACATATAAAGAAAACGCTCAATATTAAAGCCCGTTAATGATAGTATAACATATCCTTTGAGAAAATGGAAGAACTTCTTTAAAAACATCTTAAAAAACCTCTGTTTTTCTAAAAATATTATATTTTTTTATATACTTTTCACATAAATTCCACAGATTTAAATAACCCAGAAAGATTTATGTATTCATCGGTAATCTCATCTATAACAATATTCTCTCCAAAAACCGCCAAAGAACCGTTTTTCAGCTTTAGGCGCATCTTTTCTTCGCTGTATTCCTCTATTGCGCAAAACCCTTCGATATGTACCGACCTTCTCCCCACCGCCACAACTCTCGATACATTTGATATGCTATCCTCCGGGATTTCCAATGTCTTGGAAATCTTTTCGGCAATTCTTTTCATATTTAAAATCTTTCCTTTCTAAAAATTAATTTTTAGGTAAAAATCAGGGATTATCCCATCCGATACCCCCTTTAAAAACAGCAGAGTAATTGCAAAATTTACATTTTGCAATTACCTATAAAATAAATTGTTGCAATAATAGCCCATGTACTATCATAATATTAAAAGAAAGTATAATTTTATACCCATAATTCAATGAAAGGACAGCTTATAATGAAAAAAATATTTATATGTATCATAGCGCTTTTCGCAACTATCCTTTTAATTATCTCCCCTGAAAAAAGCGTGGGTTATGCACTGGACAGTCTCGGGATCTGCTACGAAGTAATTATCCCCTCACTTTTTCCCTTTTTCGTATGCTCCTCGCTTTTGGTTTACTCTGGCTTTTGCGACAGTCTTTCCAAAAGTATGCGCTTTGTTATGAAACCGCTTTTTAATATAAACGGCGCAGGCGCTGCGGCATTTGTTTTAGGCTTGGTAAGCGGCTATCCCTTGGGCGCTCTTACCGCGTGCCAGCTCTATGAGGGAAGTTATTTATCAAAAAGCGAGGCAGAGCGCCTTTTGGCATTTTGCAATAATTCCGGTCCGCTTTTTATCTTAGGCGCAGTCGGCGCGGCAATGTATCACAGCGTCACCTTCGGCGTTATTCTCTACTGCTCGCACATTCTCGCCGCCTTTACCGTCGGGATAATAATGCGCTTTTACAAAAGGGACTCATACACCCCTCCGCACGCGCCTATCGCAACAGTACAAAAAAGCGTCGGAGAGATTTTTCGCATTTCTCTATCCAATTCCGTAAACAGTATTCTTACCGTGTGCGGTGCGGTAATCTTTGTAAGCGTCATATCAAAGCTTTTTCTTGAATTCGTCCCCGCCACCGGGATTATGCATTCGGTTATTCTCGGCGGATTTGAATTTGTAAGCGGTATGAGTGAGCTTTCGGGGCTGGATATTTCACTTTTTTCCAAGCTCCTGCTTTCCTCCTGGATTGTCGGGTTCGCAGGCTTAAGCGTACATTTGCAGGTAATGGCAGTAGTATCGCACAGCGGTCTTAGCCTCGTGCCGTACATAACAGGCAAGGTCATGCACGGTATAATTTCCGCTTTCTATTCATTTTTGTTATGGAAAATATGTATGCCGGCAAGGTCTGTATTTGCCCCCGCCTCTCGCAGTCTTTCAGTCTTTGCATCATCTTTGTATACGCTGATCTCTGTCGGCACGGTTGTTGCCATATGCATAATTTTAAGCGTGTTTTTGTACCATAAAAACACGAAGGCACAAATTCCCGGCTGAGTCGGGATTTTGTACCTTCTGCCAATTAAAGATTATCTTCAAAAAATGCTTTCATGCCCGAGAGTGCCGCATCTTCATCCTCTCCGTCTGCGCTCACGCAGACTTCATCACCGCATTTTACCGCCAAACCCATCACAGCAAAGAGTTTTTTTGCCGCAGCAACCTTTTCATTCGCCGTATTTTTAAGCATTATCTCCGATTTATACTTTTCCGCCTCTTTCACCAACATTCCTGCCGGCCGTGCATGGATTCCTACTTCATCTTTAATTTTGTACATAAATTCTTTCATGTTAATCCTCCATTCCGCCGCCATACAGCGGCACAAATCTCAACGTGAAAAAGATGCAAGCAGGTTGTCTTTTTTTGAAGTGACGTCGTATTTTTATACTCCTAACCTCGAAAAAAATATAAGATGCGCAGCATATTTTTCACGTTATATTCCTCCTGTATCAATATATTATATCAATCAATTCATCGCCGAAATCCGTTTCCTTTTTCCCCTTTATTTCCATTCGTTTGTAGCTGTCCCTATCTGAAATCACCATAGGCGTAGTAAGCTTATAGCCTGCTTCTTTTATCTTTTCCGCATCAAAGGTGATAAGCGTATCCCCCTCTCTCACTCTGTCGCCCTCTTTTACATGATATTCAAAATACTTTCCTTTCAGCTCAACCGTATCAAGTCCGACATGAATCAATATATCAAATCCGTCATCGCTTGTAAGTCCGATCGCGTGCTTTGAATCCACGGTATTTGAAATAACACCGGCACACGGTGCGCATATCTTCCCCTCTTTCGGCTCTATCGCGATTCCCTCTCCCAATATGCCTTGCGAAAATACATCGTCCGAAACATCTGTAAGCGCTGTTACATCGCCTTTTGCATATGCTTTTAAAATAAGTGTCTTTTCATGTGTTTCGGTCGAAATTTCAAGATAATCGTCAAGCTTTGATTTTACCACCGTCACCGTCGGTCCGTAGATAACCTGCACACCGTTGCCTTTATGAATTACCCCCGACGCACCGCTTTTCTTTAAAAGCTCATCTGATACCTTAGTGCTGTCTTTTACGGTAATCCTAAGCCTTGTCGCGCAGCAATCCACATCCGAGATATTCCCTTTGCCGCCCAGTCCTTTTACAATCAGCTCGGAGCGGTTATTTTCATCCTTTCTCGCATCGACATCGGCTCTTGTATACAGCTTTGTTTCCTCGCTGTCCTCTTCGCGCCCCGGTGTGATATAGTTGAATTTCTTTATCATAAACGAAAAGACCGCCCAATAGATAAAGAAGTACGCAATTCCGACAAATATAATATATACCCAGTTTGTTTTGGCATTTCCCTGCAAAATCCCAAACAGTACCAAATCTATTATTCCGCCGGAAAATGTCATTCCGACGCCCACTCCGAAAATATGCATCAGCATAAAGGAAAGACCTGCCAAAACGCAGTGAACGGCATACATAAGCGGCGCGACAAATATAAAGGTAAATTCCAGCGGTTCCGTTATACCGGTAAGCATTGAAGTGAGTGCGGCAGAAAGCAGCAAACCTCCTGCAACCTTTTTCTTTTCCGGTCTTGCGCATTTATACATAGCCAAAGCCGCACCGGGCAGACCGAATATCATAAACGGGAATTTTCCTGCCATAAAACGTGTTGCCGATACGCTGAATACTTTCGTTGACTTTGATGCCAGCTCGGCAAAATAGATATTCTGCGCACCCTGTACCGTAATTCCGTCAATCACAGCCGTACCGCCGACGGATGTCTGCCAAAATGGGATATAGAAAACATGGTGCAGACCGAACGGTATAAGCGCACGCTCTATAATTCCGTAAATCCATGTTCCCGCATACCCGGACGCGAGGACAAGATTTCCCAGCATCGAAATTCCCTTTTGTACCACCGGCCAGACAAAAAACATCAGTATTCCGACCGCCACATAGCAAAGCGCACTTATAATCGGTACAAATCTTGTGCCGCCGAAAAAAGCAAGCACCGGCGGAAACTCGATTTTATAAAATCTGTTATGCAATGCCGCAACACCCAGTCCGACAATTATTCCGCCGAAAACACCCATTTGCAAAGACGTTATCCCCAAAACCGACGCTGTCGAATTTTCAAGCATCGCGCCCACTCCGCCGCGTGCGTCAATCAAAGCATTTATCGTCGTATGCATGACCAAAAACGCAACAACAGACGAAAGCGCGGCAATCTCTTTTTCCTTTTTCGCCATACCGATAGATACACCCATCGCAAATAACAGCGCCAGGTTATCAAAAACCGCGCTCCCGGCTTTGCTCATTATATCAAGTAATGTATATAAAATTCCGCCCGGGTGAATTATATTTATAAGCTTATAGGTTTCAAGAGTCGTTTCATTTGTAAACGAGCTTCCGATCCCCAGCAAAAGTCCTGCAACGGGCAATATCGCAATAGGCAACATAAATGATCTTCCTACCCTCTGCAATACGCCGAAAACCTTATCCTTCATTTTTTCACACAGCCTTTCTTCAAAAAAAATCAAAATGATTTTTTATATTATCGGCTTTATTATGCTCCGTATGGCTTATTTTTATAAAATTTTTCTTGTAAAAAAAACGGGGCTTTAAAAAAAGTCAACTGACTTTTTTAAAGCCCAATTTGGATACTTCAGAAAAACACTTTTCTTAATCCCTTAAACTATTTACTTCATCAACCCTATGCGCTTAAAGTCAATGTCCGCAAAATCCGGGTTATTTTTAAGAAATTCCGAATCGGCTTCTATGCCGAAATCGCCGTTTTCATAATCATTAAATATGCCTTCTGCATCAGATGACGTATAATTAAGATTTCCCGAGATTTCGGTCAGATTTTTCGTAGCCTCGCCGTGCAAAGACGGCATAGCGGTGTTTATCATTGCATTATTTATGATCTTATTATATTTCGGCAGCAGCGGCTCATCACTTAATATATTGTAAACCTCCGGAAATTCCTTTTTCCAAAGCTCCGATTGATACGGAGAATAATACAGATTCACATAAGCGCGAAAATCCTCAAAATTCGAGTTGCTGTTTCCTCGCTGTTCCACTATCACCGATTGATTGCAGTTTATAAATATGTTCTTTTCAAAAATATTCCGTCTCCCGCCGCCGATATGACCGGCACGCTCAACATTTGCAAATATATTGGAATACACATCGCAGCTCGACCACAAATCATCAAAATAAACCGCACTCACAGAGTATCCTATCCCTGTATTATTTTTTATATCATGGAAATAATTATACCGTATCTTATTATTCACCAGATGAATAAACTGTCCGCCGTACAATGCGCCCGAATCCGCAGTATCATTGCATACGTCAAATATCTCGTTATATTCAACCGTAAAATATATCCCTCCGATACCTATCGCCATATGCGGTGCATCATATATTTTGTTATGACTTACCGTATTTCCGCACCCCGAAATATTTATCGCCGGAGCATACGTTCTGCAATCATTTGAAAAATCATAAATTTCATTATTTGTTATAATATTGTTCGCTTTTATCAGGTTCCTTGAATCTCCTCCGTTAACCGAAAATCCCCTGCCGCTTAAATTATGCAAAAGATTATCCCGCAATAACATCTCCGTACTCTCAGAGCTTTTCAAAACATCTCCCAAAATATCGGTAAATGTGCATTTTTTCAAGCTCATACCCGAGCTGTCTTTAACATTAAAAACTCCTGCTCCGATATGTTCAAAATCAATCCCCTCAAAAGAAACATTTTGTCTCCCCTCAATTTCAAAAAGTGTTTCCATACTTTCCGTTCTCGGCGTAAATGTTATTGTACTGTTAGCATTAAAACCGTCATACGGGTAAATATAAAGCTTTTTCGTGTCCCTGTCAAGATACCATTCTCCCGGCACCGATATTTCCTCAGGAACATTTATAAATCTCACTCTTTCTCCCGTTTTCGGGGTAATATCAAAGGATTTATTTTTCTGTGTAAAAATAAAATTATTTTCTGTCCCCGACATCTCAACTTCAAACCGTGAATCCTTCCACTGTATCTCGGGATATCCGTCGGCGAAAATACCCACGCTCCCCCATTTTTCCATACGGGAACTGTTTTCTTGCACTCCAAAGCTTGCAGCAGTGTCCGCACCGCCGACGGCATTATCCGCAATATGCAAATATCCGCTGTCCGGATATGCCGCAAGCTCCATACGCTTATTATCCTGCGTTACTGTCGGCGCAACAGTTTCCGCACTGTTATAGTAATAATCGCAAATTTTGCCCAAATTCGAAATTCCGACATCGCTCATATCTACAGACACCACATTTGCTCTTGCGGTATCATCAATAATGTTCGCAACAACACTGTCGCTCACCTTTGAAAATTGACTTCCCTTTATGCTGTATCCCGTTGTGATAACCGCCTTTTCCTCCCGATACGGCTTAACCGTGATATTGTCCGACGAAATACTCACCGTACCGTCAACTTTATGCACACCCTCACGCAGCAATATTTCGGACGGTTTATCGCTTTTGGAGGCGGCAGCCATCGCCTGTTTTATGCTCTTAAACGGCTTTGCAATGCTCCCCGAGCCGGAATCGTCCCCGTTTGGTGAAACATAATATACATTCTTATTTTCCGCCTTTGTCTCTATGCCGATTTCGCACAAGGGATTCATACCTGCAAACGAATCCCACATAAACAACCGCACATTAAAATTCGTATTTTCGATTTTCCCGATCTTTAAATCAACACTGTCGTCCGATCCGGTCTGAATATTTTTGCTCACAACCGAAATCAATGTACCGTTCTCGTCATATATGCCTGCCGCCAAGCCGGGTGCGGTCTTATCGGCATCGCCGTTTCTGTTATACGCGCTTATATCCACCGTCGCGACATATCCGCCTATATTTTTATTAATCTTTACTTCATGAATTTTAAAATCATAATCGAATGTTACGTTATATGTCCCTATTTCCGTAATTTTTGCAGTTTTGGAATATGCTCCTCCGTTCACGCTGACATATCGCCCGTCTGCCGGAGCAAGCAGCAAACCGTTTTCCGCAAGCTCGCAAATTCCTCCCGCTGTCGTCCAAACGATATAGCTGCAATTATCCATCTTCGTTTCATCGGCATTTACGCCTTTTTCAATTATTACAGCTTTTGAATCGGTTATGGAATCAAATTCAACATTTGCGTATATCTCAACGGTTTCGGCGGAAATATTTGCATATTCTCCGCTCGATAGGGACAGATAATCCGCATTGATCGAAATCTTATCCGAAAATTTCACATTCTTACCGACTGTAATTTTCCCGGCATTTAAAACTGTACCCGACTTTGCCGAGAAAGATGTGTTTTCAAACTCTGCCGGGAAATTTATGCTTTCATGCTGGTTAAATTTTATTTTTCCTCCGCAAATCTTTAATTTCTTTTCTCCCGAGATTCCTCTGTCCCACAAAATCTCGCCCAAAATTGATATTTCATCTCCGTCTTTTGCCGCATCATATGCCGCACCCAAAGACGAAAACGGTTTATCATATGTTCCGTCACCGCCGTTTTCGGCATTTTGATATACATAATATATATCGTGCGCCGATTTTTCCCCTGCATATTCAAGGATCGGCGAATAGTCCTCGCCTCCCACCTTCACCTTTGCCCCGACCGTATCGTCCATCGCCGCATTAAAGGTAAACTCTTTATCATTTCTGCACTTTTTCTGATCGACATACACAAGATTATTGTTTTTATCATAAACAGTAACCGTCACCATATCACACAAATTATCAGCCTGTCCGCTTATCACCAGCCCTTGTTCCGCGTTTTTCACCGAAAAATCCAATGCATACGCGTTCGCCTGCAATAAAAATACAAAAAGCATAAGTGCGCTTATTATCTTTTTCATTTTTTCCTCCGTTCATTGTCACATTTAAATTTGGCAGCGGTTTTCCGCTGCCAAATTTGCATCAATCAGTTCTTTTTCTGAATCATCATAACTATCTTTGCCATCTGACCGTTTGTTATATTCGTACGCGGTGAAAACTCCGTCTGTGATACGCCCTGCATTATCCCGGATGCTATCACATTTTTAACATACTCAACCGCCCATGTTCCGATTTTATCAACATCTGTATAACCGTCAAGCTCATTTCCGTTATTTTTAAGCTCAAGGATTATCGAAAGCACCTTTGCAACCTCCTGACGGCTTATGTTATCATTCGGTCTGAAATTTACGTCATGGCTTATAATTCCCTTGTCCACAAGGGTTTGCAGCATTTTTGCATAGTTCTCCGATGCCGATACATCGGAAAATTCATTTTTGTATTCGGTTTCGGAATAGCCCATGGTTTTGAAGATATATGTAACAAATTCCGAACGCGTAACAAGCTTATCAGGATAGAAATTGTTATTTTCGTCCATGCTCATTATATTCTTTTCCACTGCATATTGCGCATATTCTTTAGACCAGTGATTTTCTATATCCGATTCTGTCGGTTTATTTTCCTCAACCGGCGGAGTAGGAAGAATCGTTCCCGAAACAGATCCTCCGCGGCTTCCTCCCGAGCTTCCGCCCGATGTTCCACCGCTTCTTCCCGATACAGACTTCGTAACCGAAACACTCTTCCCTGTTGCCGGCTCTTTTATTGCAACAGGCGTCACACGAAATTCCACCGTCTTGGTACCGCTGAAATCTATATCATATGTTGCGCCCGTTCCGACAACATTTCCGCCGATAAGCCATTCAAGCTTGGTATCTCCCTCACCGACGCCGTTTTTGCTCTCATATTCATAATCCCCGACAAGAGTTTTGCCGGAAACAGTTATTGTAAGATTTTTCGCCACAGGTGCGCACGGTCCCATAATCGCATTTGATATTGCCGTCTCACCCTCAAACGGTGATTTTTGCGATACAGGCGTAACTTCACAGCGAATATACGAATCCTTATCCTCTAAAGTAATGGTATATTCCTGTTTATCCGCACCGACAATCTCTTTATACTCCCCATTTTCACTCGCTGCTCTTTTCCACTTAAAAGCAGTTTTTCCTTCTTTATCACCGTTAAAATCGTAATAATCATAAGAAACCTTTACCGTTTCGCCAACATAACCTTTGCCGTCAATTCTAACGTTTCTTGCCTCGGGAGCTTTTGCCGGTCCCGCAATATTCGACGTCACCGCCGTACCCTCGTGCCCTTTAGAATCAATAGGCGTGATAACCGCTTTTATAAATTTATTTTTAAATTCCTCGCTTACATCAATTCCTGTTTTATCGCCCCTATCCGTTTCTTTATATTCTCCGTTTTCGCTCTCGGAAATATAATACTTCACTTCGCTGCAATCTTTTTCACCGTCAACCTGATAAAAATCATAGTTTAAGGTTATCCTTCCGCCTGATGACGTATCGCCCGAAAGCACAGCCGAATCTACTCTCGGTGTTTTGTTATCGTTTGCAATAAGCTTAATCGGAATATTCTTTACATATCTCGACTGCTTTGCTCCCTCAAAGCCCGGCTCGCACACTGCTTTTAAATTGAGCGTACCTCCGACCGCTTTATCGGTCACATATAGCTTATCACCGCTTATATAAGCGCCTTTAACGCTCTTATCCAACTCAAAATATGCCTTTTCATTTTCCAGGCCAAAATCCGAACCAACATTGTTTCTTATTCCCTTTATGCTGATTACCGCCGATGTTTCACCGCTTGTCGGAATATTCATTTCGGTCGGTGCGGTTGTGATTATATCGTCCACCAAAAGCGGTGCAACATAGAAATCGTCCAGATATACACTGTATCCCGACGCGCCGTTTGCCCAGAACTGCGGGCAAAAGCTTATTGTTGCCGCATTACCTGTTGTAACGATAGTACTTATCCTTTTCCACTCGTCTTTTGAGAGTGCATACTGTACCGTTCCGTCTTTTTTCAAATCACTCGGGTGACCTTCTCCGTAATAGGTAACAGTCGCATTATCAAATGCACAGCCGGGCGCGAGTTTCATCATCACGCTGAAAATATATGCCGTATTTGCTTCCAGCTTTGCAGGGACAGATAAAAGCGTTGAATTTGAGGTCTGTCCCTCAAAAATACCACACCATTTACCGCCATATGAATCCGCATCTGTCGCCTTAATCGTTGCGGTATCGCCTCCGGCATTTCTCACGCCCCATCCTGTTGTATCTCCCGTTTCAAATCCGGGATTTTTTATAACATTTAAGGTGTCCGCGCCCGTTATCGGTCCGAAACTCTGCGTTTTTTGCTCATCGCCCTCATATGGCACATCGTCCGATACAGGTATAACGCCTGCCATTAAATATTTGCCTATATCCGAATCATCGATCAGGTAGCTTTTCTCGCCTGCTCCCTCAATCTTTTTCCAGCCGTCTTTTCCGTTTGCCGAAATATACCACGAATAAACGCTCTCTGCCTCGCTGTCTCCATTGTCATCGCAGAATGTATAGTCAAGCGTTACAGTAAAGCCTGCCATCGCCAATCCCGAAACCGTCACGTCCTTTGCATACGGCTTCATCAAGGTTTTCAGTGCCGTACTTGATACCGTCTTTCCGCGGATACCGTCGTCTGTTATAGCATAAGCCGAAATTTTTACATATTTATCGCACAAATCCTCCGTAACGGTAAGCTCCGAAGAATCTGCGCCGTCAATTTTTGCATATTCTCCGTCCTCGCTGTCCGAATAATACCATTCAATTTTTGTTTCTCCCGGAATTCCCTCTGCCTGATAATATTCGGCATTCGCTTTTAATATCCCGCCATTTTCGATTCTGCCCGAAACATAAACATTTTTCGCCTCCGGCAGAGTTCCGTTAAAGATTATAAATTCTTCTCTTGTTTTTGCATTTTCGGATAACCCTAAAATCTTTTCCCCGTCAGGCTTTATACCGTTTATCTTTGCCTTATCAACACATACTTTGTATTTTCCGTTTTTAAACCCGTTTGTAGGGGTGATTGTATAAACAAATGTCTTTTTATCATAAACTGCATTGTATTCCACCTCATTTTCATCAGCGTCATAAAGCTTTACCGTCTGATTGTTTATAGTCTCTTCCTCCATTTCGCCGTCAAAGGCAATATCTACACTTTCCTTACCGATAAGAACATTATTTTCATCATCCGACTTGATTCCCCATGTCCTTTCATTAGTCACGGTATAAATCCTCACATTATCAATGTCAAGATTCACAGCGTTTTCAATTGCAGTCGAATTTATGTTAAACAGAGCCATATCAAGACGTGTTATTTTATCCGAAAGCTTTAAAGCCTGATTATCTTCACCTATACTCCGCTCCTGTGTTTCAAAAACTTCCTCACCGCCCTTTGTAACACTGAGCTTTAGGCTTTTTGCAAGACCGTCCGCATCAGTATAGAGCGTCGTTTTGAAATTATACCATGCATCGCTCTCCAAAAGATCTCTGAAGGCTTCATTTGCCTTTGCCTGATTATATATACCTATCTTTCTTGTATTATTCTGCTCATATGTATTTACCTTATTATTCTTATCCCACGCCCAAAGTGTCGCGAGATTATACTGCGTGTTATCCGCCGCCTCGCCTTCGAGCTGATCTCGGTTTAACATAAAGCTCCTTACAAGTGAATCAAAACTGTCCGTTCTTACATCTGCGGAAATCACCACTTCCGAATTTGCGGACATTTTAAACGGCGATGCCAGCTCCACATATGCATTCGGGATTGCATTGATGCCGTCCTTATAATTATACGCGCCACCTTCCTTTGCCGTAAGACGCAGGTACGAGTTTTTATTCTCCGTTATTCTCTCAAGGCTCGGCTCGCCCTTTGATTCACCCAAATTCCAGCCGTCTTTTCCCGTCTCAAAATCGAAATAAACAGGGTATGAGGCACTCTCGGCAAAGGATTTTACAACGCCCAGCTCACCGATCGGCTGCATAAGCATTACCGCCGCAAGCAGTGCCGCCGATTTATATTTCTTTATTCTCATCTGTCCATTTTCTCCTTTCATATAATTTTATCGTACTACTACGGCCACACGCGCGCCGCCGGCAATTTTTGCAGTATACATTCTTTCGCCCTCACGCAATTCCGATGCAGAAATCTTTCTTGCCGTCAGCTTTTTCGAGTCGATACACAAAACCGCTTTTACATCAAGAACAGATGATTTTCCCGACGTGTCGATTCTTACATATCCCAATTCCGTGTCTACCATAGTAATCGTGCCGCACATATATTGGTAATATGCGTTATTGCTGTCGTAAAAATCTGCCGGGAGCTTTCCTTCTGTCATTATCACGTTTGCACTCGCAATATATTTATCGCTGTCATATGACATTTTAATAAGTGTTCCCGCACCGATTTTACACTTTGCCGCTTCCTCGATATTCTGCTTTTTGCTTTCGGTTAAATAGAGCGTATAATCCAAGAAGTTTCCGTTGTTATCCAACCGTTTTCCTATCAGTTCATAAATTTCCGCCGATTCTTCATCGTCCCAGCCGACATTCATCTTCTCGCAATAGAACGATGCCGACTCATTCGATACATTATCCGCCGTTTCCGAAACCACCCCGACAGAGCAAAGTCCAAGCCTATCTGCCGAATATAATGTAATATATATGTCGGTTTCGTCCGAATTGAGGTTTCCGCCGGTCATAATCTTAAACTCTTCGGTTTTATCGGTGTTTTTCGGAATTTTGAAAATAGGCTTATCATTTAAAATTCTGTAACCCGGATCATTTCTGAACCATTTTCCGCCCATCCAACTCTGCCGTACTGTTCCCGCATAGCTTTCCTTTAGGCGCTCGATATCGCTTGCCTCATCAGCCGAATCGATCAGAGTATCCAAAAACGTAATCTTCTCTCCGGCGTTGATTTTATATCTTATCAGCTTATTGTTCAGGTTATTATCGCTGATATAGGTAAGCACATCTTTTGCGGCAACATTCGTTGCGCCGTCCAAGGTCAGCTTATTTTTCAGTTCAAGCTCTTTCCACTGTCCCTCCTGGGTAAATACCCTTGCGATAACGATTTCATCATCGTCCTCCGACTCGTGCATCTTTCGCAAATATCCGTACGACGCCTCATTGCCGTTTTTATATCCTGCAATATAGCCGTCGGAGGATATATAGAACATACCGAAAAGATTGGTTTGGATCTTTGTACTTCCGGCACGATTTTCATAAGTTTTTGAAATTCTGTAATCTTTAGAATTAATATTAACCGTCCCGTTATCCGAATCAACCGACTGCACCTTTCCCGTTACAATATTTCTGCTCTTATCTATCCTTGTAAAGGTTTTGCCGCTATTCTGGATAACTCTTATTACATCACCCGGCGAAAATTCTGTATAATCTGCCGCCGCACCGTCCGAGGTACATAAAACATACTCGTCCTCCGGCACTTCGATATAATTTTCGCCGTTAAAAAACGCTCCGTCCTTTAAATATATCTTCTTTTCATATTCGTCTATCGAATAGATAACATAATACGAATACGAGGTTATCACAGCTGTATCATATTCCCCGTTTTTCTTGCTTTTTGAAAATGTTACGTATCCGTCCATATTTTTATAGTTATTCATTACCGAAAAATCATGTGTCGCGTCCCCGTTATAAAGAACATAGCGAATATCCGAAATATCTATTTTTCTCAACTTATCTTCCTCGTCTGTGTATTCCGCACGCGCGCCCAAGGATTCGATATTTTTAAAGTCAACCGTAATATTATCATTCGATTTGTCGCTTTCGATATGAAGAATTACCTTATTGCCCATATCGTCCTCTTTGACATACGATAATACACGCTGTCCGAGATAATTCGCAGCCGAATCGTCTGCTTTATACACACCTCTGTCAATCTCGACATATCCTTTTCTCAATGCACTGTTTTTATATATATTTACGCCGTTTGCCGCATTCATGAATCCTTTTATTTCATATACTTCAAGCTGTCTTTCCAAAAGCGTATCTTCTCTCGGCACATACGTCATTCCGTCCGCCGTGTACTTCGCCTCGATTCCGTACGCATTCAGGGTATTCCATAAAAGGCGCGAAAATTCGCCGAAGGTCATTTCACGCTCCGCCTCATACGAAAGCCCTGTCAGAAGCTTTTCGTCCTGCGCCGTCTGCATTACACTCTGCTCCGTCTTTATCTTATCATACCCCAAAAGATCCTCCATAGCGGATATTGCGTCCTTCATTGTAACCGCTTGGTCAAATTTTGTGCTGTCATATTGCTTGGAGTGTTCCTCATCTTGGTATATAACCATGCTCATCGCATAATACATATCGGAAAATTTCAAAACCGAATCTCCCTTTTTCTGCACCGTTTTCTCCGAGTACACACCTATATTTTTCAAAAGATTGATATAATTATCATACTCACCTTTCGGCAAATCCGCCGACTGCGAATACTTCTTTACAAAATCCCCGGTGTCATATTCAAAAATTCTGTCCATGTAATCAATCTTATAATCATTTTTATAATCACTCATCGCAAAAACGCTCACCGACAAAACCTGTGTTACAGCAAGTCCCGCGCATATTGCTTTTCTCAAATTATTTTTCACTTCGGCCCGATCCTCCTTTTTAATAAATTCTCAAACTGTTGTAAAGATAATCGATAATCTCGTCATCGCTTGCATTATCAAACAAATCCTCATAATCGCTTATTGCTATAAAGCCCCTGTCGTTCCAGAACACTTTTTTATCGAGCATTTCAGCCACATCACGCAAAGGAATCATCGTTCTTCCGCCGATTGTCAAAGGCTCAAGCGAATCCTTTGCTTCACCGTTTTTACTGAGCTCACCCGTTTTTACGTTTATTTTTAAGCTGTCGGAGCTGTTGGTAATTTCGGCAGTCTGCGTACTGTTATCATAAGAAACACTGAATCCGCATGCCTCCGCCAAAAATCTCAAAGGAACATATGTCTTATTATTTCTTATTGTCGGCTTAACGCTCTCATCGGCGTCTATCGTCGTTCTTGTGCCTCCGACCAAAGCATTCGGCGAATCAACTGCGATAACCGTACCTGCTCTTGCTCTTGTTATCGCACGGTCTGTGCACATTCCCATTCTTGTAAAAGGTATCGGTAAAAATCCGGGTATCTTTTTATATACCTCCGCGTCCTCTTTAAAGAGATAATTTCCGTTTTCCGCATCGACAAAGCCCGGATCTGATGTTGTTATCCAGTTATTCGCAACCGTTCCTTTATCGGCAGGCTCGGCATAGATATTATTGCTGCCCGAATTATATGTAACGTTATTTTCAAATACATTTCCCGAAGGTGTTCCCGTTGTATCAAGATCAATATTATAAAGCTCGGGGAAAGCTTCCTTCCATATATCATTGCGCCACCAGCTTTCCGCTTCCATAAGTCCGGCATATCTTGTGTCGCTTTCTCCCCCCAGACCTGAATATCTTGCGTCACAGAACACTCCGCCGCCGCTATTTATAACTACATTATTAAAGATTACATTATCACGTCCGCCGCCGACAAATACGCCGTAATTTGCGATATTCTCGCATACGTTTCCGACAACGTCCGCGCTCGAATACCCGTCGTCAAGATAAATTGCATGAGAACCATAATTTGAGGTTTTATTTTTATAGTGCCCCACTTCATGGAAATAGTTATATCTTATAACATTTCCTCTCGGGATAAGGCTTCTTCCGGCATAAATCGCCGCCGCATCGTCGGTGTCGGTGCAGACGTCATAAAATTCATTAAATTCAATCACATTATAATTTCCGCCCCAGCCCGCCGCCATATGCTCGGCGCCGTGAACCTTGTTGTATGCCGCGCGGTTTCCGCAGCCCTCCAGCTGAATTGCGGTATTATAAGTCTTTTTCAGTCTTGCAAAATCGGCAAATTCGCAGTTCACGACATAGCAGTTTGCTTTTGTAAGCGTTTCCTTGTCGCCTGTCCAGATGTACACGCCGCCGTTTACGTCGTGAAAATTTGAATTTTTAACACCGCAGTCGGAGCAACCGTCTGTGATGCTTATCGTCTTCCCGGCAATCGAGGTGTAAGATATTTCGCAATTATCCACTGTGATATTTTTGCAGTTTTTCATCTTGACAACCTCACCTCTTGTCATGGCCATGTGCAGGTTGGAAATCTGCATATTGCTTGTGCCGTCTAAATTAAACATCGGATTTTCAAGAGTTGTCATTGTGATATTTCCGATAGCGTCCGGCTTTTTATCAAGGCACATATAAAGCGTATTTGTGTCATAATCTATATAATATTCCTTGTTTGAAATTTCATCAAAGAAATTGTATACATAAAGAGGATTGCCCTCTTTTGCCGGGCCCCAGTATGACGCATGCGCCGAAACGATCGTCCCGTCCGCCAAAACCTCTTTTATAAGATCCGATTCGTCCGCCCAGCCGTGTATTACCTTTATCCACATATAGACATCACTCATATCACGACCTGCCCATTTTTTTGCTCTTTGAACATCGCTCGGTATAAGACTGAATGTTCCGCTCGGATTTCCGTAAATCTGCTCCATCAAAATATCGTCCGTCGGGCGGTCCGCCTCTCTGTACCAATAATTGCTGACCGAGGTCTTTATCGTCATATAATCCTCATCAATATTCGGGTATCTTGCAATCGTCTGCACATCATTATCAACGAAAATCTCAAATGCGTTTAACGTACCCTTCATTCCGAGAGTATTTCTCAATCTTCTTGCCGCCTCTTCATTAATCGTAACGCCTGCCATTCCCCACAATCCGTAAACCTCCGATATAAACGTCGGCGGAATCTCTTTTAATCCGAGAAATTCCAGATTAACCTCATAGATGTTACTTTTCGCCTTTTCATCAATAACCCTGTCCAAAAGCGCCGTATCAGTCGTCTTTTTTAAGCTCGCTGTCGGGATTGTGATACCGCCGATAAGCTTTGCCTCCTCACCGGGATAGCCTCTGTAGACAATCGGCGCATTTTCTTCTCCGGAATCCTCCGCGCCGAACATATTCTGCTCCAGAATCTGATACGTTCCGCCGCGAAAATACACAACCGCGCCTTTTTTGCCCAATTCTCCTTTTTGTTTTAATTCTCTTATTTCATCACGGGCTTTTTTTATCGTAGCAAAAGGCCTTTCCTTGCTTCCGTCATTACTGTCGTTTCCGTCTGTTGCGATATAAAGAACCGTTCTGTCGTCTTTAACAACCTGTGCACTCACTGCCGCAGTATTAAATAGCATTACCGCACTCAATATCGCCGCCAATCTTTTTATCATGCTTTTTCCTCCTTTATTTTTCAGGCATTGCTGCCATAAAAAAATCTCATGATTTTTATATATTGCGGCGGCAAAACCGCCGCAATATATTTATCTGATTTATTCTACCGTAATCGCATTACATATCGCTTTCTGAGTCTTTATCCCGTCCCAGAGCATAATCTTTGCCGTCTGCGTATCTGTTTTTGATACAGTACCGATTGTAACAGTCTTGCTGTTGCCCTTCGATACGCTTATCGAATCTACAACCTTTGCGCTTACAAGCTTTTGGAAATCTCCCGATTGCTCATATACCGCAATTACCGCAGCCGCATTTTCAATATTCTTATCGGCGGTAATCAAAAGCTTGCCGTTTGCGAGATACTCCATAAAGGTACCGCCCGCAAGAACGCTTTCGGTAAATCTTTCGTTTGTAGCAAATGTGCTGCCGTCCAAAGTGTCCGTCACCTTAACGCTTGCCTTTATGAATTTACCTGCCGTTTGAGAATCGGGTGTAAAGGTCTTTGCATTTTCATTTTCAATTACACTGTATTCCCCGTCCTCTGTATCTGCCGCGTACCACTTATATTCAACCGATGCGTCTTTTGATATACCGTAATAGTTGAAATCCGCGCTGTACGCGCCGTTATCAGTTTCTGTTATTTTAAGATTTTCCACGCTTATATATCTGTTCTGCACCGCATCGTCAAACCACGCTGTGTTGGTTTCAAACTGACCTGCCTGTGCCGTGATTATAAATCTTGCGATTCTTTCGCTGTCGGAATCCATAACTTGCCGTCCGTCCAGATACAAGGTATAATGCGTTGTTTTTGCAGCCTTGCCGCCAAATTCGCCTCTTTGGTTCTCATAGAACTCATCGCCTGACGGATTTGTCTGAACAATTGTTACCTGATGCCAGCCCGGTGTTCTTAAAATTTTGGTATTTTCGGCAGTTTCCAGGTGTGATACCTTAACCTTGTCCCATCTGCCGTCTGTATTTGCCAGCTGATAATAGTCTGATGCAGAATCGATAACGCCCAGTGCTTTTGTCATCGAATAATTCTCATACGAAGTGAAGTTCACAGCCGCAGTCGCATTTTCTTTTGCGCCGTTATCATAAAACCACATTTCGGATACGGAATTTGAAGCACCCATAGTCCAGTTCCAGATAGAAATTGCCGATTTTCCCGCAGTTTGCTTTGAGCCGTCGTTATGATCGGTATATTCATCAATTCCTCCGGCAACAGAGAGTGCGCCCTGTCCTCTTCTTGCAATTGCGGTAAGTGCGGAATCATTATCTGCCGTTCTTATCGTTTTCGGTGTAACCGTTACCATAAGGCTTGCCGAAAGGTCTGCACAGGTTGCCGTTATTGTCGTTCTGCCGTAATCCTTTATTGTGATCTTGCCGCTTGCGTCAACATCTGCCACATCTTTGTTGCTCGAAGTAAAGCTAAATCCCGAAATATCCGAGATTCCGCGTTCTAAACCGTCTTTTCCGAAACCTGTGATTTTAAGCTGTGCTTCACTCGTTTCGCCTTTTACGAAATACGAATCGGATTTACCTAAGCTTATCGACTGATATATGCCGTCAAACACATATACCGGCTCGGAGAATCTCTCGGCTGTTTCTGTTTCTAACGTCTCATTCTTATTTTCAATTTGGTCGCTGACTCTTACTCCTGCCTTTATGAACTTTCCTGCCGCATTACCGCTCGGCTTATATGTCTTGGAGGTTGCATTTGCAATCTTTGTATATTCGCCGTTCTCTTCGTCCGACATATACCACTGATAATACGCCGACGCGTCATCTGTACTGCTTGCCCCGTAATACTGCGCATTTGCAACAAGCGTCTCGCCGTCGTTTTCGTCTGCCGATATTGTAACGTCTGCCAATTCCGTATAATAGAAGGTGTCCACATCGTCAAAATATGCGACATGGTTTGAATCACCGCCTGCATAAACTCTGATCATGTCCATTGTAGGTTCGGCGCTGCCGTTTTTACCCTCATATATCTTGATTCCGTCAAAGTAAACCGCATAGCTGTCCGGTCTGCCGTTTTTAGCATTTGTGTTTCCCGAAAGTCTTTTCTGAATCATTGTAACCTGGTGCCAGCCTTTGGTTCTTGCTATCCCCAAGTCTGTAGCTTTATCAACGTAAACACTTCCGTTATACATATTATTCGGCAAATGCTTTACCATTTTGTAGGTTGTATCTGCCGAGTTGATTACTCCGTACGCTCCGCCATACGCCCATGACTGGTATCTTCCGAAATCAATTGCCGCCTCTGCGTCGGTGTTTTGACCGTTATCGTAAAAATATGCGGTAGAAACAACATTTTCGATTGTTATTTCATTATTCATCCAGATAGTTGTCTCTGCCTCAGGCTTACCTGTTGTACCGTTAATCTTTCCTGCCTTAGCAAAAGCACCCTGACCTGTTCTTGCAACAGGAGTTGCGGATTCGTTGTAATCTTTGTGAAGTCTGCCCTGCCAGCCGGAATGAACATAGTTTCCGGCTGTAACCGTTACCAATGCGCTTGATTTTAACCCTTCGCGCTCTGCCGTAATCGTTGTTGTGCCGTAATCCTTAGCTTTTAATATGCCGTCTGCGCCGATCTCTGCAATCTCGGGCTTGCTTGATGTGAATGTTACACCCGACAAATCGGATATTGCACGCTCAACGCCCTCTGAGTCGTAGCCTACAAGCTTCAGCTGTTTTTCTTCGTTTTTATTAAGACTTAATTCGCTCTTATTGATGCTTATACTGTCATACACGCCTGTGAAAACAAAGCTTGCGTCGCTAAACATCTCTTCGGTTGTGCCGTTATCTGTTACGCTCACGCCGACCTTTATGTATTTCTTGTTCCCCAATGCAGCAGCGTCAGGTCTGTATGTTTTCCCGTTTGCACCGTCAATTGCCGAATACTCGCCGTCTTTTGTTTCCGAAGCATACCACTGATAGCTTGCCGCAACGTCTGCCGATGCAGTTGTACCGTAGTATGTAAGATTTGCCGTCAAAAGCTCGCCATCATTCTCATCTGCCGCAATGTTCACATTTTCCAGTGCCATATACTCCGCACGTGACGCATCATCAAAATATGCGTAGCTGCCCTCTGTCGCACCGGCATAACCGTTAATAATATATTTTGTGTTTTGGGTGCTTGTCTGCGCCTGTACTTCTTTTCCGTCCAGGTATACGGTGTAGCTTGTCGATGTTGAATCACTTCCGCTTACAACGTCACCCGAGAGATTCTTCTGAACAATCGCTACCTGATGCCAGCCCGGTGTTCTTGCAATTCCGGTGTCTGTCGCATTGGTCATATGCTTGGGATATACTATCTGATCCCATCTGCCGTCAACGCCGGATATTTTATATGTCGTATCGGCAGCATTGATAACACCGATTGCACCTGTGTTATCGTAATTTTCATGTCTTTTAAAGCTTATTCCCGCCTCGGAATTTTCGGTTTGTCCGTTATCGTAGAACCATGCCTGCAACACATTGTTGCTCTTTTTGTCGTTTGCGCCCCAGATAAGCGACTCTTGTTTTGCCGCCTGCACCTCGGGACCTCCCGATTGATTCCAGTCGCGAAAGGTGGTTATCTCACCGGCAACCTTTAATGATTTTGCGCCGTTTCTCTGATAGTCTGTCGAACCCGAATCGGTTTCAAAATCCGCTTTTGTATACTCATTCGGCGTAACCGTAACAAGCATACTTGTGCTTATTTCGCCGGATGCCGCGGTCACAACCGCAACGCCGTAATCGACAAAGCTCATCTGACCGTCTGCGTTTACCCTGACGACATTTTCGTTACTCGATGCATAACTAAGCGCCGTAGGATCGTTAATCTGCATCTCCACGCCTTGCGCATCATACGCCACCGGTTCAATATATACCGGCTGTGCGCCTTTTTCAAATACCGACTGCATACTCCCCATGCTCAGGCTTTGAAATTCTTCGTCAGCCATTACATTAAATGCAAATGTCTGGCACATTCCCAGTGCCGTTAAAATGCTCAATACTCTTTTTGTGTTTTTTTTCATTTTCTCACATTCCTTTCTTTAAAATTACTTACCGCCAAAAAAAATATTTTTCCCCCCTTTTTCTTTTATTTTGATGTCCTGATTTTTTATAAAAGACAGTTTTTTATATCACCTTAACTGCCGGACTTCCGCTAAACTCAATCTCACCGTAAACACCTTTTACGAAATTTCTCAGAGATATTTCATCTATGTAGCCGTTTACATACGTTTTTGCCGTTTCACAGAACTGCTTTAGAATAAACGGCGATGTAAAGCTTGCAATTATCGTCTTATCGCGGTCGAAAATAAGCGATGTATGCGTTGTTACGGCAGGCGCGCCTATCGGGTTCGGCACCTGATTATCGAGCATATACGCAAATACCAGCAAATCATAATCTTTATTCACACCCGAAAAGTCCGCATGATAATTGCACCATTGGGTGTAAACCTCAACGCTTGCTCCATGCTTTTCAAATTCGTCTTTTAAAATGTTCAGCTCTTTTCTTTTATCATCGGTGCTTATGCCGACAAGCCTTATTTTCTTAATCTTTTCCGCATCAATCGGTATCATGCTGTTTTTAATTAAGCACGTGCCGTTTTTTGAGAGTGTATCTACTGTCCGTTGCGCAAATTCATGTGCATCTTCGCACTTTTCGGTCTTTTTTATCTTTTCCTTCATCTTCATAATTCTCGAAACCGCGTCCTCAACACGCGACATCGGGATTTCGCCGTTTTCAACCTTTTCCAAAATATGCTCCACCACTCTTAACTGCGGCCACAAAAGCATATCGCACCCTGCTTTAAAGCACTCAACCTCGGCATCGTCCTGCTCGTATATCCAGCGCAAAAATCCGCCCATATCCAGAGCGTCGGAAACAACCACTCCCGAAAATCCCATTTCCTCTTTTAAAACCTTCGTCATCAGATCGTATGAAAGCGTCGCCGGCGGATAAATTCCGTCCACCGCATCATTTTGCAGCGACGGACAGGATATATGCCCGACCATTATGGAATCAACTCCCGCATCAATCGCGGTTTTAAACATTCTTCCCGATTTTTCAAGCCATTCTTTTTTTGAGAGCGAATTTTCGGATTTTGCAATATGCTGATTTCTGTAATCCACTCCGTCGCCCGGGAAATGCTTTGCGGTACACAAAAGCCCGTTTTCCTGGTAGCCGCGTATCAAATCGGGCAAAAGTGCGGACGCCTTTTCAACATCATCTCCGAGCGTTCTTTGCGATACAGCCAGGTTCAGCGGATTGATAATCAGATCACACACCGGCGCAAATGTCCAGTTTATCCCTATTCCTGCCGTCTCTTTTGCAATTGCCGCCGCATAGTCATATGCTAATGTTTTGCTGTGCGCCGCACCCACAGCCATAACCCCCGGCATCTGCGTTGCGCCGTCAATACTTATATTTACTCCGTTTTCTCCGTCCATGCAGACCAGAAGAGGTATTTTGGAATATTTACAGTATTGTGCAATCACGTTATCTCTCGCTTTTTTGTCCTCATTGTACGGGCATACTTCACCGCCGACAAACAAGCCGCCGATCGGGTACTGTTTCATGAAGTTTTCGATGCTCCCGAATTGCTTTATATGCGCCTCCGGTTCGGCTTTTATTATTACCGACTGGCATATTTTTTCTCTTAAAGTTAATTCCATTATGATTCCTCCATTTCATCTTTCAAGATAATCATAACATAATTTACAATTTTTGTATAGTAGGTATTTTTTCCATTTTGATAGAGTTTTTTACACTGCCTCGTTTGTGTTTTTCATATTTTTACCAAATTTCAAAACTTATTTTTGTGCAAAACACAAAAATTGAGTACAAAAAAATAAGAGGTTATAATGACCTCTTATTTTTCATATCAGAACTGACTTATATCTTTTTGAGCCTTTAAATCTTTCAAGCCTATAAACCATTGCTTTGCCTCGCGCATATTTAATCTGTATGCACTCGGGCTCATTCCGACATATTTTTCAAAGCACTTCACAAAATGCGCAGTATCGTTAAAGCCGACCAGCTTTGCAATCTCTTTAACTTTAAAATTTTCTTTGTTTACCAAGTTGCACGCAGCATATATGCGCTTTTGCCTTAAGTACTCGGCATATGTCATTCCAAGCTCTTTTTTAAACATTTTTGTTATGTACGAGCCGCTGTAGTTAAACATATACGCCAGTGCTTCGATTGTAAGATTTTCCCGGTAATGCAGCTCGGTGTAATCCACAATTCTCTGCACCAGATCAACCTTTATACTGGCATTTACAAAGCAATCCAGATCTCTTGCCACTTCGGTCAAAATCGCGTATATATTGCCTTTTATTATATCCGCGTAATTAAGCTTTCTCTCTTTATACTCCTCATCGGAATTTTCAAACAGATATTTGAGTCTTCCGCTTTTATCCTTAAGATAATACCCTTTCGGTATATCCACCTTAACATTTTCAAAGCTTCCGACAACGTGTTTTAACGTTTCGTTAAAATCCTTTTCCTTTTTGTCGCATCTTCCGAAAAGCTCGGGTTTAAAATCAACCGCAATTCGTCTTGCCATGCGTGTTCCGTATTTTTTAAACGCGATAACCTCGTATTTATCCGCAATAACAAGCGAATTTTCCGGTACTTTAAACTCGTACCCGTCAATAATCGCTATTGCGCCTCCGTTTTCAATATAACAGAGCGAATAAAAATTCGACAGAGTTTCTTTTATATTGTGTATTTCTCTTTCGGTAAAAGAAATCTCACTGTCCTTAACCTTTTCCCTGCTTATCCTTATCTTATCATGATTATACAAAAATTCGCCGCTCACACCGCCGCTGATCATGAAATCACCTCGCCTTATACATTGCTGATTTCATTCTATCATACGCTCACTCAAAATGCAAGCTTATTTATGAAAATGCGAGAAAAGTCCGCTTTTTTCGTATGGCTCGCTTGTAATCTCACCCAATGTATACCCGGTGGATTTTATCGCCTCTCTTATTTTATCCTCCGAAAGCGGCTCTTCGCTTATAATAACCGTCTCACCCTTTTTGTGCGACGATTCCACCTTTTTGACAGAAAAAGTGTTTCTTATAGTGTCATTCACATGAGCCTCGCAATGTCCGCACATCATACCGTCAATTTTTAATGTTGTTTTTGTCATTTTTCTCTCTCCTTTATTTTTTCTCACCTATAACTTTATATCCCTCTGCCTCAACGACAGCTTTTAACTTATCATAATCCGCAGGCTTTTTTAATGTCACGGCAGCCGTGCCGTCTTTGTGGCTCACCTCTGCCGACTCCACCTCGGGAAGTGATAACAGCGCGTTTTTCACCCTCATCTCGCAATGCCCGCACATCATGCCTTTTATTTTGAGCACCGTTACATTCTCCGCGCTCTTCACCTCGGCTTTTCGCCTTTTATCACGGCGTGTATCATAGATTTTGCACCAATTCAGCCTAAGCGCATTCGTTACAACGCAAAAGCTCGAAAGGCTCATTGCCGCCGCACCGAACATCGGGTTCAATGTAAGTCCGAGTCCCACAAAACACCCTGCCGCAAGCGGAATACCTATAACGTTATAAATAAATGCCCAAAACAGGTTCTCGTGAATATTCCTTAGTGTTGCACGGCTCAGCCGAATTGCCGCCGGGACATCGGAAAGTCTGCTCTTCATAAGCACAATATCCGCCGCGTCAATCGCAACATCGGCTCCCGCACCGATCGCGATTCCCACATCGGCACTCGTTAATGCCGGTGCATCGTTTATACCGTCGCCGACCATCGCAGTCTTACCGCTGCTTTTAAGCTTTCGTATAACTCCCTCTTTTCCGTCCGGCATTACTCCGGCAATCACTTCGTCCACGCCCGCAAGCTTTCCGACCGCATTTGCCGTACGCTCATTATCGCCTGTAAGCATTATAACCTTAATCCCCATATTTTGCAGCTCGCGCACCGCTTTCGGGCTGTCCTCTTTTATCGTGTCCGCAACGGCGATTATTCCGGCAAGCCGTCCGTCCTGCATAAACAGAAGCGGCGTTTTACCCTCGCCCGAAAGCTCCTCCGCTCTCTTTTTCAGGTTATCGGGAATTTCAGTCTTTTCGCCGATAAATTTCATACTGCCGCCGATAAGCTCTTTTCCCGATAATTTAGCCGAAAGTCCATTCCCGGGAAGTGCCGAAAAATCCGATACCTCGCTCGGTTTCTTATCCGTTTCTTCGCCCTTTTCCATAATCGCCCGAGCCAGCGGATGCTCGCTTTTCGCCTCAAGCGATACCGCCAGTGATAAAAGTGCGTCCTCATCAAAGCCCTCCGCACCGATTATGTCTGTCACCTTCGGCTTACCTTCGGTTATCGTGCCTGTTTTATCAAGCGCGACCGCTTTTATCTTGCCTGCATTTTCAAGCGTTTCTGCGGTTTTAAAAAGTATACCGCTTTTTGCGCCCACGCCGTTTCCGACCATAATCGCAACAGGCGTTGCCAGTCCGAGTGCGCACGGACAGCTTATAACCAGAACCGATATTGCACGCGCTAAGGCATAGCTCACTTCGCGCCCCAATAAAAGCCACACCGCAAGCGTTACAAGCGATATCGAGATAACAACGGGGACGAAAACACCCGAAACCTTATCGGCAATTTTGGCAATCGGCGCTTTTGTTGCCGCCGCATCGCTCACCATTTTTATAATCTGCGAAAGTGTGGTGTCGGTTCCCACTCTTTGAGCCTCGCACTTTATAAATCCCGACTGATTTATCGTAGCAGCCGACACACTGTCGCCCGGGGCTTTATCCACCGGTATACTCTCACCGGTCAGCGCCGCCTCATTTACTGCGCTGTTACCGTCTAAAATCACACCGTCAACAGGGATATTCTCTCCGGGGCGCACCACAAATATATCGCCCTTTTTCACCTGTTCGACCGATACGCGTACCTCTTTTCCGCCGCGCAGAAGTGTTGCATTTTGCGGCGCAAGCTCAATCAGGCTTTTTAACGCATCTGTCGTTCGTCCTTTCGATTTTGCCTCAAGAGTTTTTCCGAGTGTTATCAACGTCAGAATCATTGCCGCGGACTCAAAATAGAACTCGTCCATATACTTCATGACACCTGCCATATCGCCAATTGTCTGCGCCTTTGTCATCGCAAAAAGCGCATACACGCTCCATACAAACGATGCAGACGCACCGAGCGCCACAAGTGTATCCATATTTGGTGATTTTTTTATCAAGCTCTTAAATCCGCTAATAAAAAACTTCTGATTTATTACCATGATAATCACCGTCAAAAGCAGCTGGCAAAGTCCCATTGCGACATGATTTCCGTCAAACCACGGCGGCAGCGGCCATGAGAACATCATATGCCCCATTGAAAAATACATAAGTATCAGCAGAAATATAAGCGAGGCTATGAGTCTTTTTTTCAGTTTCGGTGTTTCGGTATCCGAAAGTGCGTCCTCTTTATCCTTTTTTTCCTCGCTCCCCTTTACCGCCGCACCGTATCCCGCCTCTTTTACGGCTTTTATAATACTCTCGGGAGCAGCCGTTCCCTCAACTCCCATGGAATTTGTCAGTAAGCTCACCGCACAGGAGGTTACACCCGGTACTTTTAAAACCGCTTTTTCCACCCTTGCCGAGCAAGCGGCGCAGCTCATTCCCGTAACAGTATATTGTTCCATAAAAACCTCCATTCCGAGACTTTAGGAAAAATAGCGCCGTATTTTTTCTAAGTTCCCTCTCACTTCATCAATTTTTGAATTGTAGACATAAGCTCGTCAATTACCTCGTCCTTTCCCTCGCGTATATCCCGTGCAACGCAGGTATGAATGTGACTTGCCAAAACCTCTTTATTAAATGCATTTATTGCGGCAGACACCGCTGCCGACTGTATTAAAACATCATTGCAGTATGCATCTTTTTCTATCATTGCCTGTATTCCGCGCACCTGTCCTTCTATCCTTTTCAATCGGTTCATAAGCGCCTTTTTTTGTTCATCGGTACGCATGGTATGTTTTTCGCCGCAGCAACAGCATTTTTCCATTTTTTTTAAACACCTCTTTTCTCCAATACCCCCTACCGGTATATATTATATACCCCCGCAGGGTATATGTCAAGTATTTTTTATTATTTTTCCTCTTTCATTCTCTTTTTATACTCCAAAGGGCTTAATCCCATCTCGCTTTTAAAAATTTTAGAAAAATAATTATAGTCGTCAAATCCCATAAATGCCGCCGCCTCGCTCACCCTCGAATTATTCTCACGCAAATACTTTGCCGCCTCTTCAATTCTTCTTTTTCTTATATATTTTGCAACACTCACTCCGTAATATTGCTTAAATGTTTCATAAAGAACGGTTCTCCCGATTTTGAACTCTTCGCACAGAAATTCCACCGAAATATCCTCCGATAAGTTCTTATTAATATAGTCATACACCTGATATATTTTTGCCCCCTTATCGATACCTATCAGATTTTTTATCCACAGATAGCAGGTACACATCTCCATAATATTTGCGACCGATTTTATCTCTTTGCGGCTCATTATGCGCAAGCCCTCAAATGCTTTTTCCAAATCCCCCGACTCTCCCAGACTCTCACAAGCATTTTTCCAGATAACGCTCTTATTTTCACCTTTTTCCAGAATCTGCCCGAACATAATATATCCTATCGTTATGTCGTCCATTTTTATGGGTGCAACCGCCTCAACCAACCCCATATGGCATTTATATATGTAGATTTTATCACTGTCACGGCAAAGAAAACACGCCTCTTTATCGTTTTGTTTGCATATCGCTTTTGTTTTCCCGCAAGATTTCACCATCTCGCAGAACATACAGCTTTTTTCGGGATACGACGCAATTTTTTCAAATTCATCATTGTAGATCACCGTCCGCACCTTTGCGATGTTATAGATATTTACAAGTATTTCATCCAACTTTTCTTTTTCAAAATTAAGTATCATATTATTTCCTCTCGCGTACAAATTTACAGATTTTTGAACGTTTATATATTGATTATACACCACTTTCCTGTTATAATCAAGATAAAGAAAAAATAAGCAATCGGAAAATGTCAGTTTTACTTTTTACACGGATAAAATCAAAGGAGGAATTAAATGAGAAAATTATACATGATAGGAAATACACATTTCGATCCCGTCTGGCTGTGGAAATGGGACGAGGCTATGGCATCGATAAGAGCGACCTTTCGCTCGGCGCTCGACCGCATGAAAGAAGATGAAAATTTTACTTATTCATTCGCCACACCGCCTGTTTTTGAGTGGATAAAAAATACAGATCCCGAAATGTTCGACGAGATAAAAATGCGCATAAAAGAAGGCCGCTGGGATATTGCCGAGGGCTGGTGGGTTCAGCCCGACTGCTACAGTGCATCGGGAGAAAGCTATGTCCGTCAGGGATTATACGCTCAAAAGTACTTATCAGAAAATTTCGGCAAAACTACCGATTGCGTCTTTAATATAGACAGCTTCGGTCACAGTCCGAATTTTCCGCAGATACTCAAAAAAAGCCGAATCTCATGCTATTGCTTTGTCCGTCCCGAAAAGCATCATATCGCATTAGAACATCCGCTCTTTAACTGGGAGGGGACAGACGGCAGCAAGATTTTAGCATACCGTGCAGAGGAGGCATACTCAAAAAATCTTGCGGAATGTATCGAAAATCAGACTGAAAAGGAGCAGGATATCTTGATTGTCTACGGTGTAACCGACCACGGCGGTGCGCCGACAAAAAAGATGATTGCCGAGATAAATGCAATGGATAATGCGGAGTTTTCATCGGTATCACGCTTTTTTAAGGAACACTCAGATTGTACATACACGGTAAAAGATGAGCTTTTAACCGGCGATTTCGGTCCGTACTCGAATTATCCGACAATCAAAAAATATAACAGACTTGCCGAATATGCGGCATTAAACGCCGAGAAAAGCTCGGTATTTGCCGAAAATTACAGTTCCGAAAAAATCGAATCCTGCTGGCACGACATTCTGTTTAATCAGTTCCACGATATTTTAGGCGGCGCGTGCATAAAAGAAGCATATTTCGATGCCGAAAATTCATTCGGGCGCGCAATACAGACAGCGAATGAAATTACACATTTTAATCTCCAAAAAATAACCGCCAAAATGAAAACCGTCGGCAAAAATCCCGATGATATATGGAATCTTGTCATATGGAATTTAAACGGTGCAGAGTTCGACGGCTATCTTGAGGCGGAGGTTCAGTGGGCGCATGAATTTGACTGGTACGATAAAGGGATTGCTCTTGCCGATGCCGACGGTAATATTTACCCCTGCCAGATCATCGATTCAAAATCGGTAATTCCGCAGTTCAGGTCAAGATTTACTTTTAAATCAAAAATCCCCTCCTGTGGATACAAAATGTTCAAGGTCGTAAAAACAGGCGAGGACGAAACAATGCGCGAAACCGATCCCTATAGCTTTTCCACCGCAAGACTTTCGGTAAATTTTACAAAAGACGGAAGCTTATGTATTACAAAAAAGAACAGCGGCAAAATTCTCTATAATAATCCGTTAAAACCCGTTGCCTACTTCGATGACGGCGATACATGGGCATTTAACATATCCGGTTACGCCGAAAAAGGCGAGCCGTTTGTACTCTCCGATCTGCGTGTACTCGAATCGGGCAAAATCAGAACCGTTATAAAGGCAACATACAAATTCAAAAGCTCCATTCTCCATATGTACTACACCTTTTATGAGAATGAAGAATACTTTGATGTAAAATATGTTGTAAACTGGAATGAAAAACACTATGTGTTAAAGTTCGACACAAAAGTCACCTCTGAAAAGCACACCGCAGGCGCACCTTATTCAAAAGTTGTGCGCGGCGCTGCCACTGCCGATGTACCGATGTCATTGTGGGTATCAACCGACTCGGCATCATTTATTGCGGACGGTATTTTCTCATATAATATGGTAAATAACACGCTTGGGCTTACGGTATTGAGAAGCCCTATATACGGCGATCTGCGGCTCGGAGAAATCGATTACGACCATGAATACGACATTATATCACAGGGTATAACCGAAGGAAATATCCGCGTAATGCCGCACGCACCCGAGCTTTCCGATGCCGACAATTTTGTAAATAAGCCGATTATAATAGATGAATGTAATCATGACGGATACCTGCCCTTTGAAAATTCTTATCTTGCGGCAGAGGGAATATATTTGGGAACTTTAAAAAAATGCGAATTTGACGATTCCGTTATAATCAGAGTTTTTGAGAGCCGCGGCGAAAATAAAACCGCCGAAATCAGATTCGGCAAGACGAATTTTAATGTTACTCTAACGCCGTTTGAGATAAAAACATTTAAAATAAAAGACGGGGCGGCAACCGAAATATATATGACAGAGGACGGTGAATTCAAATGTTAATAGGCGGTCTGGACGTAGGCACAACCGGCTGTAAGCTGACTGTGTACGATACCGATGGGAATTTTATTGCAAACGAATACAAAGAATACCGTGTATCGCGCAAAAACGGCGAGCATGAAATTGACGCAAATATCATTTTCCACTCGGTTTGCGAGGTTATTCGAATAATTTCAAAAAGCTACAGTCTTGAGGCAATCGGCATTACCACCTTTGGCGAAACCTTTGCTGTACTTGACGAAATGGATAATGTACTTCTCCCCTCCATGCTCTATACCGATCCGCGCGGTCAAAAAGAAGTTGAAAATTTAAAAGACAAGCTTTCCGAAGAGCGCCTTATTAAAATTTCAGGTGCAAAACCGAATCAGATGTACAGTCTGCCGAAGATAATGTGGATTAAAAATAATCTGCCAAAGGTATATTCACAGATAAAACACATTCTTTTAATGGAAGATTTTTTAGTATATATGCTCACAGGCACGGCGGCGATCGACTATTCTCTTGCCGCAAGGACTATGGCTTTCGACATAAAAAATAAATGCTGGAGCAAGGAAATTTTCGATGCCGCAGATGTCGATATGTCTTTAATGGCAACACCGGTTCCTCCCGGAAATATCGCGGGATATATGAAAAAAGAGCTCCTTGAAGATTTGGGAATAAAGCACAAAATAAAAATCGTAAACGGAGCGCATGACCAGGTTGCCGCAGCATTTGGCGCAGGAGTATTTAAAGCAGGTGATGCTGTTGACGGCACAGGTACCGTTGAGTGCGTAACTCCGATGTTTGATAAAATTCCGCAGGATAAACAGCTTTACGATGAGGGATATTCGGTTGTGCCGTATATTTTCCCCGATACATATGTATGTTATGCGCTTTCTTTTACCGGCGGCGCGGTATTAAAATGGTATCGGGATAATTTTGCAAAATACGAAACCGAGCTTGCGGCAAAGGGCGGTGAAAATGTATATGCAAATCTGGATAATGCGATTCCCTCTTCCCCCACCGATATACTTATCCTGCCGCATTTTGCCGGTGCCGCAACTCCTTATATGGACAGCTCATCAAAGGCGGTAATCGCAGGGCTTACGCTCGAACATACCGGATATGACATCTATAAAGCGCTCATGGAGGGGGTTACATATGAAATACTCACCAATATAGAGCATCTCGAAAAGTTCGGAATAAAATTAAATAAACTCTACGCAACAGGCGGCGGTGCATCATCTTCCGCTTGGCTGCAAATCAAGGCAGATATTCTAAAGCGCGATATGCTCACTCTTGCCGCCAAAGAAGCCGGCGCCTGCGGCACATGTATGCTGGTTGCATCGGCAATCGGCGAATGTAAGGATCTGCACAACTTTGTGAAGGTCAAAAATACATATCATCCAAATGCCGAAAATGCAGAAAAATATGCGAAGAACTATGAAAGATATAAAAAATTATATTCGGCAATAAGACCGATTATATAAAAGGAGAGAAAAAAATGTTAGTAAACTTAAAAGACATCTTAAAAATTGCAGAGGCACGAAAATGTGCTGTCGGTTCATTCAACACACCGAACCTTGCCAGCCTTAAAGCAGTTATAAACGCTGCCGAAGAGCTTAATGAGCCGGTAATTTTAATGCACGCCGAAGTACACGAGGAAATGGGGCTCTGCAAAATGGACGAAATCGCACCGATCATGCTTTTTATGGCAGACAGAGCAAAGGTTCCCGTTTGCGTTCATCTGGATCATGCAACAGACCTCGAATATTTAAAGCGCGGTTTGGATTTAGGCTTTACCTCGGTAATGTATGACGGCTCGGTATTGGATAACGAGCTGAACTTCGCCAACACCTCGGTTGCGGTATCCCTTGCGGCACGCTGCGGCGCATCGGTTGAGGCTGAAATAGGATCAATGGGCGCACGTGAATCAGGCGCAGGCGATGCAGATGAAAGCATCTACACCGATCCCGAAACCGCAGTTAAATTCTCCGAGGAAACAGGGATAGACGCACTTGCCTGCGCCTTCGGTACAGCACACGGTATATACTTAAAGCAGCCTAAGCTTGACTTTGAACGTCTCAAAAAGATACATTCGATGGTAAAAATTCCGCTTGTTATGCACGGCGGCTCTGGCGTCAGCCATGAGGACTACAAAAAGGTTATATCATTAGGCATACGAAAAATCAACTACTACACTTATATGGCAAAAGCAGGCGGTGCAGCGGTTGAAAAGCTGACGGACAAAACATTTTTCCACGATATAGAGGTCGCGGCAATATCCGCAATGCAAAAAGATGTGAGCGAGGCTATAAAGGTTTTCCGAAATTAGCTTGTGATATAAAAATTTTGTTTTTACAATTACAAAAATATATAAAGGAGATTAAAACAATGAAAAGATCAGAACTCAACAAAATCATGAAAGATGCGGTTGCTTTCATCAACGAAATGAACTTCAAATTACCGCCGTTTGCATTTTGGAGTCCCGATGACTGGGCGACAAAGGGCAAGGATTACAATGAAATACGCGACAATATGCTCGGCTGGGATATAACCGATTTCGGCAGCGGCGATTATCTCAAAGAGGGACTTTTGATGTTCACCCTGAGAAACGGCAACTTCAACGACAAAAGCTACGTAAAACCGTATGCCGAAAAGCTGTTGATTGTTGAAGAAAATCAGATTACACCGTATCACTTCCATTGGAGCAAGATGGAGGATATAATAAACCGCGGCGGCGGAGATTTGGTTGTTCAGGTTTATAACTCTACAAAAGACGAAAAATTTGCCGATACCGATGTGGACATCTATAAAGACGGCTGCCACTATACCGTAAAAGCCGGTGATACCGTGCGAATCAAGCCCGGTGAAAGCATTTCTATTCAGAGCGGTATGTATCATCAATTTTGGGCAGAGGGCGGCAAGACGCTTTTGGGCGAAGTTTCAAAGGTAAATGACGATCGCGTTGATAACCGTTTCTACAAAGAGGTCGGTCGTTTCCCCGCAATTGAAGAAGACGAAAAGCCTCTCTACCTTTTAGGCAACGAATATCCCGAGGCAAAATAAGAGGATAAAGCAAAGGCTGTTTAAAAAGTCAATTGACTTTTTAAACAGCCCTCTTTTTAGATTGCAGAAAAATCTCACTTTTTATCTTAGAGCATTCTCTTCAGACGCTTGTCCACTTCATGTAAAAATTCTTCCGTATTTACCTTTTTCTTGTTTTCCAGTTTTGAAAGCAATGCCAAATCGCCTGTCATTACACCGTCCTCAATCGTTTCGATTGTGGCTTTTTCAAGCTTATCCGCAAATGCGCAAAGCTCGGGAGTACCGTCCAGTTCGCCTCTTTTTCTCATTGCCCCAGTCCATGCAAATAAAGTTGCAACACTGTTGGTTGAGGTTTCTTCGCCTTTTAAGTGCTTATAATAATGACGCTGAACAGTTCCGTGTGCCGCCTCATATTCATAGACACCGTCGGGAGATACCAAAACAGAGGTCATCATAGCCAAGCTTCCGTATGCGGTTGCGACCATATCACTCATAACGTCGCCGTCATAGTTCTTGCACGCCCAGATATATCCGCCCTCAGAACGTATAACACGCGCAACCGCGTCATCTATCAATGTGTAGAAATACTCGATGCCTGCCGCCGCAAACTTCTCTTTATATTCCGACTCAAATATTTCATTGAAAATATCTTTAAATCTATGGTCATACTTTTTGGAAATTGTGTCCTTGGTCGCAAACCATATATCCTGCTTTGTATCCAGCGCAAAGTTAAAACAGCTCCTTGCAAAGCTTGCAATAGATTTATCAATGTTGTGCAGTCCCTGGATAATACCCGATGAGCCTTTAAACTCATGAATCAGCTGTCTTGTTTCGTTGCCGTCTTTATCCGTGCATACAAGCTCGCATTTTGAGCCTTCAGGCACCTGCATTTCTGTGTTTTTGTAAACATCACCATACGCATGACGCGCAATCGTGATAGGCTTTGTCCATGTCGGAATAAAAGGTGTGATGCCTTTTACGATAATCGGTGTACGGAAAACCGTTCCGTCCAGGATTGCTCTTATCGTTCCGTTCGGTGATTTCCACATTTCCTTTAAGTTATATTCTGTCATTCTGTCGGCATTCGGAGTGATTGTCGCGCATTTTACGGCAACACCGTATTTTTTCGTAGCCTCAGCCGAGTCAAACGTAACCTGATCGTTTGTTTCGTTTCTATGCTCCAGTCCCAGATCATAATACTCGCTTTTCAAGTCCACATACGGCAGAATAAGTATATCCTTTATCATCTTCCATATGATTCTCGTCATTTCATCTCCGTCCATCTCGACAAGAGGTGTTTTCATTTGAATTTTTGCCATACTTCTGTTCATTCCCTTCAATTATTTTTATCAGCCTTTGTTCTTCGTGTAATTCAAAAGTCCACCGGCATAAAGCATTTGTTTTTGTCTCTCCGAAACCGAAAGATTTGTCTTAAACTCAATGCCTTTTGTTATGTTCTTCACGCAGATTTCATTTCCCGATTTAATCTGTCCGATAACATCTGCAATCTCCAGTTCGTCACCCTGCTCGATTTTGTCATAATCCGCCTCATTTGCAAAGGTGAGCGGTAAAATCCCGGCATTTACAAGATTTGCCATGTGTATTCTTGCAAACGATTTTGTGATAACCGCCTTAACTCCCAAATATAAAGGTGCCAGAGCCGCGTGCTCACGTGACGAGCCTTGCCCGTAGTTTGATCCGCCGACAATAACGGATTTGCCCATATCAAGCGCTCTTTTGTAGAAATTCTCGTCGCATACGGCAAAGCAGTGCTTTGAGATTTCCGGTATATTCGATCTCAGCGGCAAAATCTTTGCACCGGCAGGCATGATGTGGTCGGTTGTGATATTATCTCCCACCTTCAGACTGCACCCGGCTTTAATACTCTCCGCCATAGGTTCTGCTACCGGGAACGGCTTGATGTTCGGTCCGCGCAGAACTTCGACGCTGTCCATATCCTTTTCATCAACAGGTGCTACAACCATATTATCGTTTACGTCAAAATATTCCGGCAGTTTAAATTCCGGCATATCCCCAAGATTTCTCGGATCTGTCAAGACACCCGCAATCGCGGAAGTTGCCGCCACCTCGGGTGATACCAGATAAATCTGCCCGTCCTTTGTACCCGAGCGCCCTTCAAAGTTTCTGTTAAAGGTTCTTAATGAAATACCCTTTGAATTTGGCGACTGTCCCATACCGATACAAGGTCCGCACGCACTCTCGAGTATTCTTGCGCCTGCCTCTATCATAACTGAAAGCGCACCGTTTTTAGCAAGCATATTCAAAACCTGCTTTGATCCCGGCGCGATTGCCAGCGATACATCGGGGTGTACCGTCTTTCCCTTTAAAATATGCGCAACCTTTAACATATCCAAAAGCGACGAGTTTGTACACGAGCCGATACATACCTGATCTATCTTCATATTGCCGATTTCTTCAACCGATTTTACGTTATCGGGTGAGTGCGGACAAGCTGCCAAAGGAACAAGCTCGGAAAGATTTATTTCTATAACCTCATCATACTCTGCGTCATCATCTGCTGCAAGAGGCTTATATACGTCCTCTCTTCCCTGCGCCCTCAAAAATTCTCTTGTTATTTCATCTGACGGGAATATCGATGTTGTAGCGCCGAGTTCCGCGCCCATATTGGTAATTGTGGCACGTTCGGGAACGGAAAGCGTCTTAACGCCCTCGCCCGTATATTCAATAACCTTTCCCACTCCGCCTTTTACCGACATTCTTCTTAAAACCTCCAGGATAACGTCTTTTGCCGCTACCCACGGGCTTAATTTACCGCTCAAAATTACATTTACAATCTTAGGGCAGGTTATATAATACGCGCCGCCGCCCATTGCAACCGCAACGTCCATACCGCCGGCACCGATTGCTATCATTCCGATACCGCCGCCTGTAGGTGTATGGCTGTCCGAGCCGATAAGTGTCTTTCCCGGGACGCCGAACCGCTCCAAATGTACCTGATGACAGATACCGTTACCGGGGCGTGAAAAATATATTCCGTGTTTTTTGCAGACACTTCCGATAAATCTGTGATCGTCCGCATTTTCAAATCCGTTTTGCAGTGTATTGTGATCGATATATGCCACAGAGCGCTCCGTCTTAACTCTCGGTACGCCCATAGCCTCAAATTCAAGATATGCCATAGTTCCCGTTGCATCTTGGGTAAGTGTCTGATCTATCTTTATTCCGATTTCTTCACCCTTTACCATTTCACCGTCAACCAAATGTGCCGATAAAATCTTTTCGGTCAGAGTCATTCCCATATTATTCATCCTCTCGTTTTTATATTTTCGGATAAAATCCCCGGCGTTCCCATTAAAAAACACAAGGTTAGTTTTTACCTATATACTATATATTGTACCTAAAAACCGCCTTTTTGTCAATATATTGCAAAAAACTATAACACTAAAATTATTCCGCTCATGCAGTGCGCCAATAGTGATAATGCACAAATTTTCGCTTTGGGCCATATTATATAGAGTATTCAAGGCTTTTTATACATAGCTTTGCTTTTTAGATAATTGTAAAAAATTTGACTTTTCGAAAGGAGGTTTTTAAGTATGACTTTTTCATGGATGATTTTCATTGTTTCGGTTTTGGTTGTCATAAGTATCATCATGCTCACAAAAGCACTCATACGTGTAAGCATACGCGCGAAAAAAGCTCCTCCGTCCATAGTTCTGTTTGTCTCGGAGGCTGATGAGCCTATAGAATACTTCATAAAAAAACTTATCAAAAAATACCCCCATGCAAAAATCACCGTCCACTGCTCCGACGCAAGCGATGAAGCTTTAAAAATCCTCGGTATATTGCAAAGAGAGTATCCGTACATCACTCTGCAAGCATAAAACAAAAAACCGGCTTTCGGGTTTTCACCTTAAAGTCGGTCTTTTATTCTTAATTATAATTTATTTATAACCGTTCCCGTAACCGGTTTCGGGAAAATATACATTGATTTTTCCGGCATAGTTTCCCCCGATTCAACAACTTCGCATATATGCTCCGCCTTTACGGTATTCAAAACGAAAAGACACGCCGCCTCCCCGTCATTAATCATTTTCACGCCCTCTGTCGTGCGCTTGGTATAGTCGATATATTCATCATAATTATCTTTATTTATGTTTAAAAGCTCGCCCAACAGTAAACTGTTTAAAACCGTAATATCAAGCGTGCGGTATTCCTCCGAATGTTCCGGCATAAGCTTCTTTACATAGTCCTCATCGGTAAGCGTGAGGCGATAGAAATAGTTACCGCCGCAGTAAACACCTATAATATTCTTCTTTCTCCCCGTCTCAATCTGGTGTTTCATAGTTTCCACCAAATCGTCATTGCTTGTATCTACAATGATCTTTTCCACCTTAAAATGATCCTGCGCACACGCAATGAAATAATCCTCGGAGAATTTTTTATTATTTTTAAGTATTCTGTGAATCGGGAGCTGAACCAGATTATCACCGTAGGCATTATTCAAAAAAGCCATTATGTAGTTATACGGCTCATCTCCGGTAAAGGCGGAATCATTTTCCCTGCACTCTTTCATATAACGCAAAGCCGCCTGATATCTGTTTCTTCCGTCCGTTATAAATATTCTTATATTTTTTAAGCTATCTTTTATAAAGGCTATCTTTTCCGCATCATCAATCACCCATAAATGATTTATAGTAATCTCTCCCGTGATGCTTTCCGCCGAGCGGAATTCCATATCCGGCATCTTTTCCGATATTTCGTTCATCATATGATTCAAAGCACGCTCACTGTCAATATACATACAGTTTATCATATCAATATTAGCACCGGTATTGGACAGCAGATTATATCGATTTTCCATAAAATCGGGTTTTGTTTCCTCGCACACTTTTATGCTCGAATCATCGCTCAATTCTTCAAGCTTTAAAAGTGCCACAATGCCGTGATTTACAAAAACGGTATTTTTATATATACTTCTTTGTTCGTAAAGATACATAACCGGCTTTTCTTCCTTTTGCAGTATCCCTTGTGCAATCCATTGGTTCAGATACTCAGCAGCTCTTGTATAGCGGTTATTTTCCGGAGAATCCCCCTCCTCCGTTTTGCCGTCCGAAACACGCACGATATTGTATTGGCTTTTTTCGTAAAACATTTTCCGTTCATCTTCCGGCATAACATTATAAGGCGCCGCCATCACCGCATTTACATCTCTGCATTTTTCCGTATTATACCTGTATCCCGCAAATTCTTTAATTTCTGCCATATATTTTCCTCCATGCCCCAAAATTCTCTTCATCTTCTATTCTATACTATTCCGATAAAAAGGTCAATACTTTTATGAGTTTTTTTGTTTTTTTGTAATAAAACTTTTTTCGACTGCAAACAATAAAAACACAAAAAAATATTTACACCCTGTTTAAATGGTTTAAAAATCAAAGCATTAGTTTTATTTTTACCCGAATATCATATTTTATAAGGAGGCAATTTTTATGAATTTCGTAAAAGGCATGGTAACAGGACTTTTGGTAGGCTCTGCCGTAACAATGTTCGCTGATCCGATCTCCGACCGTCAGCGCCATAAAATGCAAAAGAAAACCGAAGGTCTGTTCAAAAACGTCGGCTGTGCGCTCGATAATGCAATCAGTATGTTTAAGTAACAAAAAATCATAACCACCGACAAAACGGTGGTTATGATTTTTTGTTACTTAACTCTCTTTTCTATAATTGCACCCACGCTGAAAACATAGTTTGTGTCGGTAGGTTGATCAATCACGACCCTTACGGTATGCTTCTTACCGTCTTTCGGGAGTTCAATCCAATTATGAGGGAACTGAAAATCCTCACTTGAATTAAAATACGTTTTCCATTTGCCGCTTTCCTTTCCGTCAACATAAACAGTTGCCTCCAAGCCGGCTTTCGATGTCAGATATACAAGACGAACCGCATCGGCATCAGATTTAAATTCAAATTCCGCATTTTGGGCATTTATCGCCTGCATAATCCCGTCTTTGCAAAATTCAAACTGACGTTCACTCACCGCAAAATTTGAATCTCCGGCAACAAATGCTTTATCGCGCTTTATCCAGTTTCCGGAATATTTCATTCCGGCCTCCGTTGCACTCCTTGATATATATTCGGTATATTGTTTATTTTCCTCGCACAATGGCTGCTTGTTTTTTGGAGTCTTTATAAAACTTTCAGTATCATTGTCTATAGCCTCAACAATTGCCTCTGCATACTTTTCATATCCGCCGTGTACGTCCCAGACATTTTCGCCTGTTTTTCTGTACATGGTATCATAATACTTTGCCAAGGTTAATGATGAATTGGATTCCTTTTGCTTTTCATAGTCACGCATCATATAGTCATGTATATTTACGGTCTTTATACCGTAATAATCCGCAAGTTCTTGTTTTGACGTGACTTCGGTTTCCCACGATTGCAAAGTTCCCGCAACGGTTTCCGTCGGCAGCGGTGCAAACAGGAATACAACCGCAGGTTTCTTTTCAAGCCTTTCGCACTGCATAACCATCTGTTCCATATACAGTTTTGCAGAAAGAGCATCAAATTTACTGTCATTTACAGCAAATTCAATAAATACAATATCCGGATTGCACGACATAACGTCACGAGAAAATCTCGATGTACCAAACTCCGAATTTGTACCGCTAAGACCTGCATTTACGATTTTTATGTTTTTCACACCGAGCTTCTTTTTCAATTCCTCAACAGTTGCGGTTTCCCATAATTTTCCGCCCTGCGTTAAGGATCCGCCGATAAATGCTACCGTAAGCTCATCAACATTTGTATTTATCAGCGTTTGCTTATCGGAATCAACCGGCTGCTGCGGCTCTTGGGTATCTCCCCCCGAAACATAGCTCTTTTCCAATATCATTGTGATTATTTTTGCTATCTGTCCGTTTGTTATATTTGTTCTCGGTGAGAACAGCGTCTGTGATACTCCCGTCATCAGCTTTGAATTAACTACCGCTCCGACATATCCTCTTGCCCATTCTCCTATCAATTCTTTATCCTGATAAACGTTTATATCTGCCTCTTTGGATAATCCCAATATAATGCAAAGCACCTTTGCCAGCTCCTGACGGCTGATATTATCGTTCGGGCGGAAATTCACGTCCTTGCTGATTATTCCTTTATCAACCATAGTCTGGAGCATTTTTGCATACGGCTCATTTGTATTTACATCCGCAAATTCGTTGCGATATGCTGTTTCGCTGTAGCCCTGAACCTTGAATATATAAGTTATCAATTCCGATCTCGTTACATATTTGTCCGGATTAAACTTATTTTCACCGTCAAGGCTCATAATACCGTTTTTGAGCGCATTTTTCGCATATTCCTCCGCCCAGTGTCCGCCTAAATCAACCGGTTCACTGTTATTGGGCTTTTCTTCGGTTTTTACGGTAGGAACAGGATTTGTCCACGGGATACCTCCGCCGCTGCCGCCGCTTGATCCTCCCGAATGACCGCTCTTTCCGCTTACGCTCTGACTCACGCTTACAGCCTCTCCGACAGACGGTTCTCTGTCCGCAACGGGAACCACCTCAAATTTTACCGTCTTTGTTCCGCTGAAATCTATGGTATAATCGGTACCTGTCGCCACTTTGCTGTCATTGACATACCATGTACAGATTGATTCTGCCTCCGATGCACCGTCTTTTTGTGAAAATTCATATGTTCCCGTCAATCTCGACCCGTTCTTTGTAATTTTAAGATTTTTGGCTTCGGGTGGTTTTGGCCCGGAAAAAGCCTGTTTGCTCATTGTCGGAGTCCCGTAATACGGTTCATTGTCCGATGCCGGAGTGACTTCAACCTGTATAAATTTATTCACATCATCTTTTGTCAGTATATAATTCTTTCCGACAGCCCCGTCAATCTTTACATATCCGTCTTTTTCATTGTCAGAACGATACCACTGATACTTATTTTCCGCCATATTGTCATCTTTATTTACATCGCTCCATGAAAAATCAGCGCTAAGCACTTCACCGATAAAAGCTTTTCCGTTTATCATCACATTCTCCGCAACAGGTGCCGTTGCCGGTGCAGCAATATTACTTTCTTCCGTTTTACCGGTCTCGGCTGCTGTTTTCGGTGTAACCCTTACCTTTATAAAGCAATCCTTATATTCCGGCGAAACAGTATATGTATCCTCTGTTGCACCCTCGATAATGTTGTAATTACCGTCCCGTATATCCGACCAAAGCCACACAACATCGCAATCACCCGCATCACCGTCTACTTGGTAAAAATCATAAGAAGCTGTAAGTTTACTGCCCTCTGCAACCGTTCCGAAAAGTTTTAAATTCAAGACTCTCGGCGTTTTATTGCTGTTTGAAACAAGCTCTATCGGATAAAGCTTTGTAAATGTGTTTTGTGTCCGCCCCTTAAATTGCGGTTTGCAAACTGCCTCAAGATATATTGTTCCGCTTACTGCCTCATCGGTTACGTGCAAGACATCATCTTTAATATACACACCTTTAACAGAGCTGTCGATATTCCAGAAAGTTTTTTCTTTTTCAAGTCCTGCTGTTGTACCAAGCTGATTTCTTGCATCTCCCAAAATCAGGCTTTGTGTTATTTCTCCTTTTTCGGGTATTTCAATTCTATCGGGCACAGATGCCGGAATGTCCGCAACTACCAAAGGTCCGATGTAAACGTCATCTATCAGATAATCATATCCTTTTGAGCCGCTCGGCCAGCAAGTTGCCACTCCGCGTGCCGTAGTATCCTTTGTCGAATAAACCAATCTCCAGATTCTCGTCCATTCTTCTTTACCTGCGGAAATTGTATCTGATGTCAGACTCTCATCGCCGCTCATTGTATATGAAAGTGAAAAATTGATATATTCTGTGCTTGCATCGGGGTGAACCTTAGCCATGCTTGAAAACAAATATGTCACGCCTTGCGATACATTGACGGGATTTGATACAAGACCTGTTGTATTTTGTGTTCTGTTTGTGATTGCAGCACAGTATTTGCCGTCCGATGCGTCTATATCTGTAACGGCAAATTTAGGATCGGGGTCACTGTCGTAATGCGTCAGTTTCCACCCTGTTTCACCCTCCTCAAAGCTGTGATTTTTCATCAGATTTGTAGCGGTATACACATCTTTTTCGATTTTTCCGCTCAATACCGACATAACCGGCGCACCGTACGGCGGCACAACCGCATAAGGTGTCACCTGAACTTTTATATATTTCCCCAGCATATCTTCCGAAATCACATATCGCTTTTCGGTCTGTCCGGGAATTTCCGTAAATTTACTTCCGTCATCAGAAAAATACCACTGATATTTCGTATCTCCCTCTTCATCTCCGTTTGGATCTTCAAAATCATACCTTGCCTCCATTGTCATACCGACTGCCGCAAATCCCTCAATCGCAACATTTTTTGCAACCGGTGCAAGCGGCGGCAAAAGAATATTACTAAACTGCTCTTTTCCCGGCAGACCGTCATTACGTATCGGCAAAGCTTTGAATCTTATATATTTATCCGCATATTGTGCATCTACTGCATATTCATCTCCCGATGCACCCGGAATTTCAAAAAAGTTCTTGCCATCATCCGAATACAGCCACGAAACCTCAACCATACCGTCTATACCGTCTGTTTGCAAATAGGTATACTCGGCTTGAAGTTTTTCTCCTTCCGAAACGGTTCCCTTCGCCTTTAAATCTTTAACTTCGGGTATATTTCCCGAATATACCTTTATATCCTCAATCGTTTGGGTTGAAAGCACGCCGATTTGAGTGTTTTTTTCATCCAGTCCCATCACTTTTGAATTATCAAGCTCAACCCGATAAATTCCGCTCTCAAGGTTTTTACCAAATTTTAACGTATATTTTAAATCGCTTGCAATGCCTGTATATTCAACAGGCTCGCTGCTTCCTTCACAATAAATTTTGATATTATCCTCATTTAACGTACTCTTGTCCATCTTTCCGCTAAAGCCTATACTAATGCTGTCTGTGTTAAAATATGCGCTCGTTCCTGACGGATATAACGCTTTTGCCTCTCTGGTGCTGAGATTTTCCGAATATATCACGAAATCGTCTATATCCAGGGTCACGCCCGAAACAGATGCTTTCTCAAGTTTCATGTTCAGTCCGAGCGTATCTATAACGTTCAGATTATATAGCGGAAAATCATCGCATCCGCCCTGAAGCGCTCTGTTGGATAACGTCCAAAGTATAGTCCCTGTTTCTTCGTCCGTCCACGCCACATCATATTTTACAATATTTCCCGCAGCGCTTGCATAAAGCGATAAATCCACTTTATACCAATTATCCTTTGCAGGATTATTCATATAAAAGTTTGAACCGGGGTATGAGCCAATCGAGCCGTTTTGCCACCGATCAAACATTGTAAGTCCCATGATCTCACAGCCGCGGCTGCCGCTCCACTGAGATGCTCCCATATTCCATACCGCATTTGATTGCAGTTCCCGGTAGGAGCTTATATCGGTATAGTTGAAAACCAAATCCTTTGAAAGTGCCGAAATGTCATTGCTTCTTACTTTCATGGATATTTTTGTCTTGCTCTTCGGTGCGATTTTATAGTCGGGAGATATGTATATATCCGGCATTTCATCAAGATTTGTGGATTTGCCGCGGTCACTGTTTATTGTGATTCTTGCAAATCTGTTGCCGTTTTCCTCCTCATTTGTGAGTACAACATCTCCTGCATATGCACCCATTGTCAGTACATCGGTTGTTCCGTCCTCAAAATCGCAGTTGACCGCAAAATCCGATTCGGCATACGCTTTTTGAAACCTTCCCGGGAACACAGACAACGTCAATGCCGCACTGAGCATATAAGTAATATATTTTTTATTTATTTTCACTTGCTGTTCCTCCTGTTTTTTTCAGAGAAACGGCGGCAGACCGCAGCCGCCGTTTCTTCGTATCGCATGAGTTATTTTATCTCGTCTGCAGCGCAAACCGGAATATAGTCGTTTTCCCACAAAAATGCCTTTGCCGTCATATTTGCTCTGTCCGCCGTTACATATTCTGCGGACATACCGCTCCACTCTGCACCTTGAGTTACGTTCATCAGGCTCTTGCCCGTCTTAACCGAAACCAAATTCAGCGAATCACCGTCTTTTTCGTAAAGTGCAATCGCATACATCGGCTTTGCAGCCTTTACGCCTGTGTTGGTATAGTTATATTTAACTTTATAATTATGTCCCTTTTCGATTACCGTAACCGCATTTCCGTTTTCATCTGTAATCTCTACGCTGTTTGCTACATTTCTTATGCATATATCATCAACATCAAATGTAATATTATTAAGGAGTGCCGAAATTGTGTCATCACTTCTTAAAAGTCCCGTGAACGAGAACCCAATGTCCAGTATCTTGTCATCTTCTTTCAGACTCCAGTTATCTACGGTTTTATCTGCAAGCGACGCCTCCAGCATACCGTCGGCATTGTACAAATAATAGCTTGCCTTCTCTATCTTACCTTCCGCGTCTGTACTGAATATGGTTTTTACGGTATACCATGCATTGTCCTCCATTATGCTTGAATCAGCCAAGGATTCGCCCTTTGCCTGCTTTTTATCGGGCATCCACCAGCAGGTTGCCGTCTTTTCCTGATACGGCATAACACGAAGATCTTTGTCCGAGAGATTATATCCCCAAATCTGATATATATTTCCGCCGAAGCTGTAAAGATCATTGTACTCGCTGTTCATCATCATACGCGCACGCAAATCCTTTATTGCATTTTCTCCGACATTGATTCTGAATTTTGACGAAACCTCAATACTGCTGTTCGCTTTCATCTTGTATCCTGTTTTTACATACATATCCGGCTGTGTACTTGTATATCCCGATGCCTGATTATTATTTGCATATGCTGTGCCTTTGGGTACTGTCATTCTGAGATATGTATTGCCGTCCTCGGTTACCGTTTCTAATGTCGGTGTTCCGTTTGCCGCGCCCAACCGCCAGCCGTCTGTTGTTCCGTTTTCAAAATCATATTTTATATTATCATTTTCCGATACTACCGTAAAACTGTATTGAGTATTTGCAAATACAGAACCCTCAGCTGTCATTTTATCGCCGAACACAACGGTATATGCTCCCGATTCCGGAGTCTGTGCAAAATCAATCGTGATTTCTTTGCTTCCTGCATTATAGCTTATATTTGCCGAAACTTCCACACCGTTTTCATCAAGCACTTTTATATCCTCATATCCGTTTGCAAAATCCAAAGCCGAGCTGAGTGCAATTACTGCGCTTTCTCCCTGCTCAATAATATCATTTTTTAAGCTTGCGGTCGCACGCTCACCCAATTCTTTCACCGTGAAGTTATCAATATCAAATGTTATAGGTGCATCGGCTGTTATTTCCTTTGCAAAATCGGTAAAGTCAAAATTAAGCGTATCGATTACGTTCAATCTGCTGATTTTCGCAACAGGATCATTGGCAATATTCTGCTTTACATTCCATATAACATTTCCGTCCTCATCTGTTATATACATCCAAATCTGTCCGCATTCCGAATCACTGTTATAAAGCTTAACATTAACGTTATACCACTTATCTGCCGCAATCGGGCCCTTACCTAAAGATGTTGACGCATAAAGCACCGTCTTATTCGCATCAAGCTTATTAAAGATATTGAGTCTGTCATATCTGCCCGTCCAGTTTGTGTCTTTGGTAAATCCCCAAAGCTTTCTTGAATTTTCGATCTCATTTTTTGTATTTTCGTTTTGGTTTACAAGCATTGAGAAACAGGTATTTGTCAAATCCGAGAATCTCACCTTCATGAAAATATCTGTCCAGCGCTTATCGGTCAGAGCATATCCGCTGCCGTTTGCAAGCGATATTGAAAGATTCGGTCTTTTACCAAAATCATTTTCTTCTCTCCAGTCACCGACCATGCTCACTCTTGCATACTTATTTCCGTTTTCTTCGGTTTGAACGCTCATATTGACTGTACCTTGCGAAGCATTAAGAGTCCAGTTGGAGGGTATTTCACCATCTTCAAAATCATACTTTTCTTTCGTTCCTATCTTTTGTTCGGTTACGATGAATGTAAATTCATATTCATCAAGTGCATATCCGAGCACCGTCATACTTTCCGGCAATGTTACGGTATATCTTCCGGGAACAAGTGTTTCATTGGGTGTAATGATAATTCTGCTGTTTTCATTATCATATGTTGCTGTTGAGGAAATAAGCTCCGCACCCTTTTTAAGCACTACATTTCCTAACATACTTTCCAAACTGTCCGGCTTTGTGCTGAGCTGCACCTGTATATCGGAGGCACTCTCTCTTTCGCCCTCCGAAACAAGCGATACCTTTGTATTTACCGCATCCGGGTTATAAACTCTTAAATCATCTATGTCCAAGGTTACCCCGGAAACAGTTGCAGGCACAACTCTTAAATTCAATCCCAAAGTATTGATTGTTTCCAGATTATAGAGCGGCAGACTTGCCTGATCACCCTGAAGCGCTCTGTTGGAAAGCATCCAAAGCACTGTGTTATTTTCTTCGTCCGTCCATGTAACATCATACTTCACAATCTTTCCGCTTGTATTTGAGTAAAGCGTCATATCCACCTTATACCAATTATCCGCCGCCGGATTATTCATATAAAAGTTTGAACCCGGGTATGATGCAATCGCTCCGTTTTTCCACTGATCGAACATCGTAAGCCCCATAATATTGCAACCGCGGTTTGCATTCCACTGTGAACGCCCCATTTCCCATATAGTGCTTTCTCCTATTTCCTGATAAGTCTTACCGATATAGTTAAATACAAGCTTTCTCTCAAATGCAGCGATATTATTTGTCCTCATCTTCATGGAAATCTTAGTTTTGCTGCCCGGTGCTATCGCATAATCGGGAGATATGTATACATCGGGCATAACTGCAGGATCTGTAGAATTAGCATAATCTCCGCTTATGGTAACTCTTGCAAACTTATTTCCGTTTTCCTCCGCATTGCTCACATCTACCGTTCCTGCATGCTCACCGACCGTCAAGCCGCCGACTGTTCCGTCTTCAAAATCCAGGTTTATAAATGCAGAAGCGTTTTCCGCAAAAACCTGCGGCAGAGTTACTCCCTGCAAAAGCATTGTCCCCGTCACCAGAGCACCAATAATTTTTCTTGTTTTTTTCATTTTTTTCTTCCTCCTTATTTTTTCGCATAAAGCGATTATTTTTTATCTGAATACCACGCACATTCTTGCACCGTTTGCGGCATAGTGAACATACATCTTATCGCCCACTCTGACCTCCGCAAGATTTGAAATATACACATCATCATTTTGTGTATCTATCATAATTATGTTTCCTTCAGCCTGCAGTACATATTCTTCGTTTAACGTAAGCACTTTCATATATCCGTACGTTCCGAGAGTCGGATCAACTGCCGTAACATACCCGCACATACTGTTGTAATAGTTAAATACCGAATCGTAAAATTCATCACAGTTGTTGTCCGTAAATATAACCGACGCAGCTTTTAAAGCATTAAACTGATCAAAGCTTACTCTCAAAAGAGTCCCCGGTTTTAACCAGTTCTTGCTCGATAAGTCTATTAACTCTTTTAGTGTTTGAGAACAAGTCAGCTGATATTTCTCGTTGTTCTGCGATTTTTTCTTTGATTCTTGATTTACAAGTATGCCCTTTAATACATAAACCGGTTCATCTTCATCATCAAGCCCTTCTCCGACACTCTTTACATACATCCAATATTCGTTTTCGTTTGCAATTTGTGAAGGCGGCGTCCCCGCTGTTCCCACTCTGCACATCAGAAAATCGTTTGGCGTATACATTTCAACATAAGCAAGTGTATTTCCGCCGCCCATAGCCGAACCGGTTGTTACCGAATACTGCTCAGTCTTGGCGGTATCGCTCGGGATTCTGAACACGATCGCATCATTCATAAGAGAATACTGGGTTTCTTTAAACCATTTTGCATTGCTCCCGAGTGTAACAGTTCCCGTATATCCCGATAGGAGCCTGTACTCATCATCCTTTTCTTCAAAATTATCGATAAAGGTATCAATAAAGCTGATCTCTCCCAGGGTTGTTACCGAGAACCCTGCATCCATCACGGTTTCGCCCTCTTTTGCCTTATAACGTATAACCTTATCGGTCATTTTATTGTTTCTTATAGTATCTACCGCATTCTCGGCACTGACTCCCGTTTTCCCGTCAAGCGTAATTTTATCTTTTAAAGTATACGTTTTCCATTCGCCGTTTTCCGTAAATATTTCAGCAGTCACCTTATCCGTTTCATCATCTTTCCAGATTTTTCTCAGATATGCATATGAATATTGGCTGCTCGGCTTAAATCCTGCGATATATCTGTCGTCCGAAACATAGAATGTACCGGTCGAATTAAGCTCAATCTTTCTTGATTCGCTTGAATTTCTGTATGACGATGCGATATAGTAATCACGCTTATCTATCGTCACCTTATTTTTCTCTGTGTCAAAGTCGCTCACGCGCCCGGTCAGCTTTGTGCTGCTCACGCTGATTTCTTTAAAGCTGCCGTCACTGTTTTGCATAAACTTTATCGTGTCATTTGTAACAATCTGCGTCCAGTCAAAATCCGCCCCGTTCTTTTTGCATATCAGAACATCATCTTCACTCATATTGATTTCACTCGAGCCGTTTAATTTAATGCCGTTTCCGAGAGTTATCTTTTTGCTGTGCGCATTTGCTGATGCCACCGTACAATACATATATTCCTTTATTATAAGGCAGTCATACTTTTCGTTCTTCTTGCTCTTTGATACGGTAAGCGTTCCGTCCATATTCTTATAATTATCGAGAATACTTATATCCGTTGTAACGTCCCAATTGCGCACTATATATTTTATATCCTTTAACGGTATGCGCTTTTCTTCTCCGCTTTTCGTTGTATAATAAATATAGCTGTCCAATTGATCGATATTTTTAAAATCAACCGTTACACTGTCCTCGCTGTTTTCTCTTTCGGCATAAAGAACGGTATATTCGTCACCGTCTTGTTTTACATATGCCAAAACTCTCATTCCGAGGTATTGCTCTATTCCCGAATTACCTTTATAATAAGATGCTCGATCTATAAACACCTCATCTTTTCTCAGCTGTGTCTTTGAAAAAAGATTCTTTTTATAGATTGCGTCTACAAATCCTTTGACTTTGACAATCGAGAATTTGTCCTCCAAAAGCGAGTTATTAGAAATTTCAAATTCCTGTGCCGTACCCGAAAGCTTTACCTTAACATACTGCGAGTTAAGCGTATTCCATACAAGCACCGCAAATTCGCCTGCGGTTATCTCTTTTTTCGCGTCATATGAAAGACCTTTTAGTAATCCCAGCCCTTGCGCTGTCTCCTCAACCGATTGTTCGGGATAGATTTTTTTGTATCCCAAAATATCATTCATATAATCTACGGCTTCTTCCATCAAAACCGTTCTCTCGTCTGTTCCCTGCTCTTTTACATCTCTTCCGCGAAGTGTCTCGGCGCTCCATGTAAATTCATCATACCGCAGCGCGCCCGCTTTTGCGGAATACGAAATAAAGCCCATCTTATTAAGCATATCCATATATTTTATATGTGCCGCATCCGCGTCCTGCTCACCATTTTCCAAATACGCTCCCGTATCATACCTGTACACATCGTCCATGTACTCATATTCATAAACGTTTTTATAATCGGTTTTCGCCATAGCTGCACTCTCTAAAAGGCACACCGAGGCAAGCAAAAGCCCTGTCGTCCTTAACAATACTTTTCTCATCTGACCATATCCCTCCTTTTTAATATAATGTCAATTCTCCGTGAAGATAATCGATCAGCTCACGGTCGCTTTCGGAATTAAACAAATCCGCAGTATCGCTTACCGTAACAAATCCTATATCGTCCCAGAATATTTCTTTGCCGAGTATCTCCGAAAGCGTTCTTACCGGAATCAAGGTTCTTGCATCCTTGAACTTTACCTCGCCCTGTGCCTCAACCGCCTCACCGTTTTTGAAGAATTGAGAGGTCTTAGCATCGATCGTTGCCGTGTTTTCTTCCGTCCGTATCGTGATTATTTTATCCGCATCATTATACTCTACGCTTGCTCCCAATGCCTCTGCCACAAATCTTACCGGCAAATACGTCAGATTATCCATTATGGTCGGCATAACGTCAAGGCTTTGGTCTATTGTTTTTTTCTCGCCCTTTACAAATGCATAAGGGCTTCCTATACAAAGCGCTGTCGCCTCACTTATTCTCTCCTCCGCCCTTTGGCTGTATCTTCCCATTCTCGTAAACGGAACAGGCTTAAATCCGGGGAGTTCGTCAAATATCGGCGCGTCCTTTTTCAAAAGATAATTGCCTTCTTCGGCATCATAGAATCCCGGATCCTCCGAGGTTTCATAATTATCTTTTTCCAGTCCAGTCCGCTTTAAAGATTCCACAATCTGATTTGCACCCGATTTATATAAAAGATTAGTATCAAATACATTTCCTGCAGGTGTCATTTTATCCTCCGGCTTCATCTCATAAAGCTCAGGATATGCCTCTTTCCATATATCACTCTTTATGATCTTCTGATTTTCGGGATCTTCTATATCGGTCAATGATTCAAGATTTGAATAATGCGAACCTCGTATCGGTGTTGTACAGTTTATAAATATATTGTTGTACACTATAAAATCTCTTCCGCTTCCGATAAATATGCCCGCACCTGCGATATTTTCCAGAACATTTCCGATAACGTCATATGACGAAAAACCGTCGTCAAAATATATCGCACGCACACCCATAGTTCCGCTTATCGAGGAGCCTATATCATGGAAATAATTGTATTTCATCACATTTCCGCGAGTCATACCTTCTCGTCCCACATAAAACGCACCTGCATCGTCCGTTTCCTTGCAGACATCATAAACTTCGTTATACTCAACGACCATATTATTGCCGTTTGCCGATATTGCCGCATGCGGTGCGCCGTGAACTTCGTTATAAGACATTCTGTTTCCCACGCCGCCGTGAAGTCCTATCGCATAATTATATGTTTTGGTGAGTCTGGAGTAATTTTCAAATTCACAGTTTTCGACATACGTTCCTCCCGGCGTAAGCGTTACTTTGTCCCCCGAACCGTACACTCTAACACCGCCGTTTGTATCATGTATATAGCAATTTTTCACTCCGTTGTTTTTACCGCCGTTCATATATACAGCCTGTGCCGCCGTATACGATATTTCGCTGGAGTCAATCACGATATTTTCGGCATTATCCAGATAGAAAATTCTCCCCCGAAATACCGTAAAGTCAAGATTTTTAAAATTCACATAGCTGCATTGATTTAAAGACACTGCACTGTCCGTCATAAGTGAAAGATTGATCTCCATATCGGAAATATCTCCGTCGGGGTAGAAATACAAAATCCCGCTGTCTTTGTCAAGATAATATTCGCCCGGTGAGTCCAGCTCTTCAATCAGATTGTAAATATAAAACGGTGCTCCCTCTCTGCCGCCGTAGTGCGAAAGATACTTGGTTATTATAACACCCTTATCAGTAACCTCTTTTACGGGTATTGTCGCATCAGCCCAGTCCTGTCCGAAAAGTCCCCAAACGAGTGCGTCTTTTGCATTTGTCCAGTTTTTGCTTCTCTCATCTGTCGGCAGTACCTCAAAGGTCTGTCTTTTATCTTCGGGAATGTTCTTTATTGCCTCGATTTCCTCATCGCTTTTCCCTGTAGTTACCAATCCCGTCCATTCCTTAATCTTCATATTTTCCTCGCCGTTTGGGTAACGCGCCGGAGTCATAGCTACACCATCGACAAAAAGTTCATAATCACTACCTCTTGTAAGCAAGTTTGCAAATTCAGGGTATATTCTTCTCAATTGAGCAGTATCGGAAGATGAACCCAAAAGCGCACGCTCCGGCATCTTGTCAACACCCAGATCATGAAGATTTACAGAGTATATCTTGTCCCTTGCCGAAGTATCCACGATACGTTTTACCCTCTCGTCATTCGCCTTTTTAAAAGCAGAACCCGGAATATGCATACCTCCGGTAAATTTAACCTCTTCATCCATATAATTACGGTATGTAATCGGAGTTTCGGCAGTTCCCGAATCCGCCTCGGTAAATTTCAGACTGTTCTCCAGCTTATATTCACCGCCTCTTATCATTACCATAATCCCCTTTTTTCCTGCGCCGACAGTATTTTTTATGCTGCGCACCTCCTGTTTTGCCCTCTCCAGTGTTGCAAAAGGTGCGTCTATTGTGCCATTATTGGAATCATTTCCGTCGGTCGCAACGAATATGCAGGCATAATCGTCACTCAGCGCTTTTGCACCGATTAGTGGGCAGCCGAGAATTGTTGCCGCCAGCACAAGGCTTATCACTCTTTTTTTCATCTTGTTTCTCCTTTCTCTCCTGTTAATCCGATTTCTCCGAACGGAATCACTCCAAATCCCGGTATTTCTTTATATATATCGCTTTTTGCCAAAATCGAGAAATCTTTATTGTCATAATCCGCAAATATATCGGTACTGTCAAAAATCACGTTTCCCGTAGGATCCAAAAGATAGCTGTATTTTTCAGGGATCTGCGGCAATGCCGAATTATAGAGTGCATTGTCATTAACTCTGTTATATTTCGGATCCTTCGGCTCATCATTTGCCGTTTCTCCGATCCACGGGAATTCCTTTTGCCATAAGGCGTTATTTTCATATATCTTCAACCCATCCAAAAGGCTCTCGTTAAACGTCCAGTATCTTGAAATATAAACCGATTGCGGACAGTTAATCATCACATTTCTCTCTATCGTATTGTATCTTCCCGAGCCGATAAAGCACGCCCGATCAATATTTTCAAACACATTCGAGTACACATATTCTCCCGAAAGCCTCTCATCAAAGTAAATCCCCACAACCGTAGTTGCCGTTCCTGTCATTTCTTTTACTTTATTTTCAATATCATGTATATAGTTAAACCGCATTATATTTCCGGGTGCCGTAAAGGTAAGTCCTGCATAAATCGCGCCCGAGTCGAGTGTGTCATTGCAAACATTATATATTTCATTATATTCGATAATACACTTTTGACCATAAAATCCGATCGCCATATGCGCACTGTCTGAAATTTCATTATATGAGGCTTTATTTCCCACACCATATAATGCAATTGCCGGCTCATATGTCGTTTTTTCCTGCGCAAACCGTTCAATTTTATTGTTCGTTATTATATTTTTCCCGGGTGTAAGTGTAGCAGCACTGCCGCCGTCCGCTACAAATACACCGCGGCTCAAATCATGCGCCCAATTGCTCTCAATTCTGCAATTTTCACTCTTATTTATCCCTGCCGCCCTGCAAACTATGTTGGTAAATTCGCAATTTTTAATAACCACCCCATCGCAGTAATCATTCATCTTTATACAATAATCATTCGCTGAAATCCCGTCAAAAACAATACCGTCAATAACCAGATTTTCAGCACCTTTTATGTTGATAAAGGAATCGAGCGATGTGTTTCGCGCATTATATTTAATTTTGCTGTTCTCATTAAAATCCGCAAACGGATAAATGTAAATGTAATTATTTTCCTTATCAAAATACCATTCACCCTCCGAATTGAGTTCTTCCAAAATATTGGCGCAGTAAAATCTGTCATCTTTTCTGACAGCATACCCCGAATTTGCATTTGCGGTCATCAGCTTTTTATCTTCGGTGAAATCGCATTTATAAAATACGTCGCTCCAATCCGCTCCCAGATAACCGAAAATATAAAATCCGTCCGAATCGCCCCACTCGCTCATTTTTCCTGCCAGTTCATCCGATGAAAAGGCGATAGGTCTGCGCTCGCTGATATTACCGGATTTATCCGTTGTGACACCGCTGTCAATGACCGATGTCACATGAATATAACCGCTGTCCGGATATCTTGCCAAAGTCATTCGCTTTGAGTCGGAAAAAAGTATTGGATTTATTGCCTTGTTTGAATAGCTTCTGTCCTCTATTTCGGGAATACTTCCAAAACCGTTTGCATCAAGCTTTATTCTCAAAACTTTTTCCTTTGCGTTTTCATTTTTAATCCTGTTTTTTATATCCTGCGGCACTTCTTCAAACATACTCCCCTTCATTGATTTGACCGTTGTGAACACCGCTTTTTCTCCATTGTAAGCTTTATATGTTATGCCGCTGTCCGAAGATGTGAAATTGCACTTTGATGGAAAGTAATATTCACCCTTACGAAAATACACCGTTGTCCCTTCTCCCGCAAGCCTTGCAGCACTTTGCGCTTTTTTTAGCGTTGCAAACGGACTGGTTATAGTGCCCGGATTTGCATCATTACCACTCGGGGACACATAAAATTCTTTTTTAGCGGCAGTAAGCGCTCTAACCGTTCCGAGCGACACCCCGGCAAGCGGAACAAGCCTTTTAAAAGAGTCCCACACAAATATTTTTATCGTATCATTCGCTGTCATTTTTGCCGAGCTGTATTGCATTGTTATATTTTTGCTGTCATATTCACCGGAGGTCATCTCTTTTAAGATACCGTCTTTGCCATATACCGCTGCAATAATGCGTACAATCGGCACTTCATTGTTCAGATTATTATTAACCGCCGCCACCGTCAATTTATATGTCCCGTTATTTTGTGAAACACCGACAGAATGGAGTTTTACATTATACTCAAAATCTATTCTGTACACTCCGTTTTCATCAGGAATAACCCCCTCGGTTATATATTCCTCTCCATTCACGCTGTATGCTCTTTCGTCCTCGGGATAAACCTTAATTTTCTTTTCCTCTTTTTTTACTGTCCCGTTTTTACCCAATATAAATATTTTCCCGATGGACTCATTCAGCTTTTTGCTGAAATCACACCCTTCAAAAACCAACATTGAAGAATCGCTTGTATAAATCTTTGATTTGATACTAACCTCGGGCAGGATATATACCGCTGAATTATTCACGGTTATATTATTATAATTCCCACTCTCAATTCGTATATTTCCGCCGCACTCAATATCCGCATCATTTTTAAATACCGCATTTTTCCCGATTTTTGCGCTGCCAGAAATAATTATCTTCTCCTGCGGTGCGTTTTTAAGTGTAATATCACTAAGTTCAATATCACCGCTCAAGCTAAAGCTTTCGTTTTGGGATATATCCAGTATTCCTCCCGAAATCACAACTTTTTTGCCACAATCGACGCTATCGGCTGCAACCTCACCCAAAAGCTTAACCGTATCCCCCGTGTCCGCAGCAGCCAGTGCGGCAGAAACGGTTAAAAGCGGTGAATATAACGTTCCGTCATTGCTGTCGTTGCCTTTCGGGGACACATATATAATATTGCTCTTTTTTCCGAGAATATCGCCGTAAACCGTATCGGTTATACTGTCTCCCATATTTATTTTTATCTCGCTCTGATTTTTAATATTTGTCTTAAAAATACCCGAGCCTTGATTTATATATAAAATTTCGTTTAAACGGTTCGTTACAATAACCCCGGTTTCATTTTCTCCTGCATCTATCGCGAGCTTTCCGTCATCGTCCCACATTGCCGAAAAATCGGCATATGCATTTAAACTTACCAATCCGCAGAATAAGCATATCAAAATAAAAGCAACTTTTTTCATTTTTCATTCCTCCGTTTTTGATATTTTTATATTTTCACGCTTGCCTTTCCCGAAAATTCACACTCTCCGTATACCCCCGCAACAAATGCTCTCAAAGACGCTTCATTGTCGTAACTGTTTACATACGTCTTAGCATTCTCGCAATATTGCTTAAATATATACGGTGATCCAAAACTTGCAATTATCGTTTTATCAGCATCGTAAACAAGCGAGTTATGTATCGTAACCGCCGCCTCTCCCGTCGGATTCGGCGTGTCGGCGCTGAGCATATATGCATATATCAGCAAATCATAATCCTTATTAAGCTCTTTAAAATCAACATGATATACTCCGTTGTTTATCATCACTTCAACTGCGGCACCGCGTTTTTCAAATTCTTCTTTTAATATATCAAGCTTTTTGAATTTTCTATCATCTGTAGCAATCCCGACAATTCTAATTTTTCTGTATTTATTTTTATCTATCGGTATCAGCTTATTTTTCAGCATATATGCAGCCTTAGTTGCAAGCTCTTTTGCTACCCTCTCTGAAAAGCCTCTCTCATGCGTTTTTTCGGTTTTGCATATTTTGTCTTTCATGCGCATAACTCTTTCATATGCGTCATCCACTCTTGACATCGGTATCTTACCGTTCTCTACTGCCTTTACTATATTTTCCACAGTATAAAGCTGCGGCCATAAAAGCATATCGATCCCGATTTCATAGCACCTAACTTCTGCCTCTTCCTGTTCATACTCCCAGCGCAGGAATCCGCCCATATCCAAGGCGTCCGAAACAACAACTCCCGAAAATCCCATTTCTTTTTTTAAAAGCTTTGTTATCAAATCATATGAAAGAGTTGCCGGCGGATAGCAGCCGTCTATATCATCATTTTGCAAAGCCGGTGCCGAAATATGCCCTGCCATAATTGCTGCAACACCTGAATCTATCGCACGTCTAAACATCTTCCCCGACTTCTCAAACCATTCTTCTCTGCTAAGGGAATTTTCTGATTTTACAATATGCTGATTTCGGTAATCTATCCCGTCTCCCGGGAAGTGCTTTGCCGTTGCCAGAAGTCCGTTTTCCTGATATCCTCGTATAAGCGCCTCTAAAAGCTCCGAAGCAGCTTTTTCATTGTCTCCCAACGATCTTGTATTCACTATCAGATTGAGTGGGTTTATATTCAAATCGCTCACCGGCGCAAAAGTCCAGTTTATACCTAAAGACACCGCATCATATGCTATTGCTTTTGCATAATCATACGCAAGAGTCTTATCATTTGCCGAACCGACTGCCATAAGCGGCGGCAGCTCCACTGCACCCTTTACAATTCTCGACAATCCCGCTTCGCCATCCATGCATACCAAAAGCGGAATTTTTGAATATTTTTCATATTCTTCCGCCACGTTTTCGGCATTTGTCTTTTCATTGTATGCAATCACCTCGGGACCGACAAAAATTCCTCCCACGGGATACTTCTTCATGAAATTTTCTATACTTCCGAATTTTTTTATATGCTCCTCCGGTCTTGCTTTAACAATAACCGACTGACAAATCTTTTCTCTCAAATTTAAATCCATATATTCTCCTTTGAACGATAAAATCTTTTTTATATATAAACAGAAAATTGAAGTTCTGTTCCTTCCATTCTACGGATATTTTTATAATCAATTCATTACTTTAAACTGTTGCTCCTGATTTTGATTCGGCAATATAGTACTCTTAGCTTTCCCTTACCGTAAAAGCAACATTATTAAAGGTAACACCCTCCGTATGTTCCATATATACGGAATTTCTCACCAATTCATTTTCATTCGGATGTCCTATTCTGACATCTTTGCTTCTTTTATCATCCACCGGGTTTATCTTCGACTTTTCAAAGCTGCAATCGGAAAAAACTACATTTTTAATCGGGCAATCAACTCTTCCTTTCAAATACGGCAGTGTAAGACCTCTTGTATGTACGTTTGAGAAATACAGGTTCTGAATACCCTTGCAGAAAGTCACCGGATTATCCTCTATTTTTATATCAAGCGGACACACATAAATTCTATCCATCATAATATTGTTAAATAAGATATTTTCTATAAATGTATACTCACGTCCCTCGTCCGCAAGTCTTTCCTTGCCGCGTCCCGGCAGCGTTATGCTGATTCCGATTGATGTATCGGTAACAACAAGATTTGAAAAGCTGCAATTTCTTATTATACCGTCCTTTATCCAGCCCACGCGGATCCCCGAACAATTACTCGAGAGAGTGCAGTTTGTAACAGTCACCTTTTCGCACACCTTATTTTCCGCCAAAGACGAGTTATTGGCGCGAATTATAAGACAGTCGTCACCGCTGTTTATAATACAGTTTGAAACGGTAACATTTCGGCTGCTGTTTATGTGGATTCCGTCGTTATTCGGATAGTCTATGCACGCGTTGATCTTCACTCTGTCAAAACTCACCCAATCGCAGTCGTGCACCCAGAACGTCCAGCCACCCGGCTGATTTATCATATTTATATCGGTGACGTTAACATTTTCGCAGCCTGTAAAAAATACCACTCTTGACGGTGTATCCTCGCCGATTCTCTCATACGGCATCCATGAATTTTCCGCCTTTTTCAAAAACATTTCACCGTTACAGTCAATCGAGCCTCTTCCGGTTATCGATATATTTTTGCTCTCCTCCGCAAAAATCATGCACGAATTCTTATGTCTTGCCAAAAGATCGGACACTACGTGCCGCACATTATCACGCTCCGCAAAGTCTTTGGGATCGGGAGACATTAAAAGCTTTCCCGTTTCATCTATATGCAGGTCCACATTGTCCTTTAATATTATTGTTCCCGTCATATAAACTCCGCCGGACACCTCCACTTTTCCGCCGCCCGTTTCCGAACACTCATCAATCGCTTTTTGTATTGCCTTTGTGTTCAATGTTTTTGCATCACCTTTTGCACCGTAATCTCTTATATCAAATCTCATTTTTTACTCCTTTTCACAAGTAATTATATTTTTCTATAAATTAATTATAACATTTTCACAACTCAATACAATGGAATATCGATTTTATTTTTGTACTATATTGAACAAATACACCATTCTCTCTTGCACCGTTTTAAAACTTATGTTATACTGTATTTAATATAAAAGAAAGGCTGTGGATTTTATGTATTTCAATATGGATAAACCTGTAAATGCCGTCATGTTCGGTAAGATGACTCAATCCCGCGGTCACTGGCACAACGGCCGCTGTATAAACAATCATATGCTTTTGTACATCATTTCAGGCAAGCTCAATATGCAAGTCGGAAACAAAGTTTACTGCATTCTTCCGGGAGAACTGCTGCTTATCCCCGAAAATACATTTTATAAACCGCTCGACACAAGCGGCTGCACATATTATTTTTTCCATTTCAATGCCTGCTCCGATCTTCCCGACACGATTCTGCCGGTTACGATAAGAAATGAAACTCTTCCCGAGAATTGCTATGCTTATCTTTACAGTGTTAATAAAAAACCGGTCATAAGAATCGATATACATACCCATATAACCAATCACAGCGCCGTAGACAATATATTTCTGCGCATTTCGGGCATGAATGTTTCAAAAAATTCCTCGGGGAAAATATTGCTCGACAATCTCCTGCGAGAGCTGCTCATTCAGATAGATCTTGACTCTCTGCAAACCACAAAATCCAACAACACTCTCGAAAAAATCCTTGTCTACATTCATGCCAACTTCAGCCGCGATATAACCCTTGACTCGATAAGCCGTGAATTTCTCATATCGAAATCCTATATATCACGTCTATTCCGCGGCTTTCTGAACACGACCGTATCGCACTACATAAACCGCATACGCTTGGGAAATGCCTGCGAGCTGCTCTTAAACAGCAGTATGCCGATAAGCGAAGTTGCCGAAAAATCAGGGTATTCCGACCAATATTACTTTTCAAAGGTTTTTAAGAAATTTTTCTCGGTCTCGCCCAGTGCTTTCAGAAAAAACAACACAGTCATTTAACACTTTTTGTGCAAAAATACCGCTCCGGCTTTTGATTCGGGCAATGTAATGCTCTTACTGTCTGTTTTTTGCAAAACATTTTCTGTGCAGTCTGCCGTAATAACCAAATCAACGTCAAAATCAAAGTCCATAGATACCTTTTTTTCACGTTCATCTTCATATGCATATAAAATCACATATTTATCTTGGTTTTTATATACGCGTACCATCGCGCTGTCACACTCTGCCATCTCATCGGTATTTTGGAACGTATATTCTCCGAGCGCCGGATAAATCTTTTGCGAAAGCCGCACGATTTTTTCAAGATATTCCCACTGCTTCGGGTCATTTTTAAAGGTATTGTCTTCCTCTAAATCGTATATCCAGAAATAGCAGCCGTTTACAAAAGTCCTGTTTATGTACTCGGTCGAATATTTTCCGATATGAGTCGGGCGCATCACATTTTTTATCCTCGGATAAACCATATCCACCAGTATCTGATGCGGATACATATAGCGGTAAAGCTCGGGGAAAGAGGAATCATGATCATATAAAAATGACGATATCAGCTGTCCGTCTACCATAGAGCCATATACATCAGAGCATCCCTCGGTCATAATATTTATCTTATTGCCCTGCTGAGTCACAATTTTTTCCACACGCTCCAAAAGCTTACAATATCCCTTTTCCCAATCATACAAGCCGTGATTATGCTCTTTTGCATGACACACAAACGGCGTTGAGAACGCAAGCTGATCAAGATATACTCCGTCCGCTCCCAAATCCGCAAGATATTTTACCGAATTGTACAGATGATCCTGCCAAACTTCGCTTGCGGCACACATAGCGTTAAAGATAATGCTTGTATCTCCGTATTGTTCTTCTTTCGGAGTGCCGTCGGCACGTATCACCCGTCCTTTTTTTCAAAAGCTCCGAATCCTTCATAACTTCAATATTATAAAGGCGCGCATTTACGTAAAATGAAACGTATATTCCCATCTCATGCGCTTTTTTAATACTGCTGCGCAAACTTTCTTCGCCGCCCAATTCCTCATCTGCTATATATTCGGGGAATCCGTTATCGAATCCGCCCCTGTGCCAGCCGGCAATAAGCAAATGATTTATGCTTTTCTCTTTCGCCTCGTCCAAAAGCTTTTCAAAATCTGAAAATTTATGGACAATACCTCTCGTCTGGTATTTAAAATCATAGTGTGCAAACATTGCCGCACTGTTTTGAAACCATTCGTTTGTTTTCTCTTTTTTCTCATTCTTGCAATATATTTTCGCACCCTCGCGCCAGTCGCCCTCATGGAGTGCCAGAACAATTCCGTCCATAGAAAAATCATCTGACGTTTCAACCTTTTTCATGAAATAGAAATTCATTCCGGGCAGTGTGTCGCCAAAGGTTGAAACCGAAAGCGGACATATTCCGTTGTCTTTTCTCATTCCGAAATACATTCCGCCGTTATCGGAATAATAATCTGTCCACTTCATCGAAAATTCGGGACAGCAATAGTTATAGAGCCTGTACTGTCCGTCCTCACCCTTATTATTGCCAAGTCCGTCCATTGAGTATGTAGATGAATATTTCTGCCATTGCCAGTGAATCTTTTTAGGCTCCTTTGAAACGTGCGATATTGGGTTTTTAATTTTAAGTCCCGCAACATATGGATAAACAAGCACATCATTTTCGTAATTTTCACCATGGTATATCCCATTTATGCAAGGGTAGTGGCAATCATCTATCACAAGTCCGCTGTTATTTTTAACGTCTATTTTAAATTCGGCTGTTTGTTTTCCTTTAAAATCAATCTCAGCCGTAACCTCTATATCTAAAATCTCATCATTGCAGTAAACGCACGGATAATGAATTATCAATGACGTATCCGTCTCGCCGATTTCCGGCTTAAGGCATGGATTTTTGTACATCTGCTCATTTGTCGGTGCCGTTATAATACCTTTTGATGTCAACATCGTAAACGGATTCGGGATACGCAAAAGACTTTTCATCAAATCGTCTCCCGTTTTTTCATTAAATACAGATAATATCCGACCGTTAGCAGCATTTACTGCAATCGTCAGATCCCCGACAGTCTTAGAAATTCTGCTCTTATACATTTTCTCCTCCCGATATTTCACTCCATTTTTCTCTTGCCAATCTTATTGCTCCACTCACAGGCGGAGCACTCAAAATCTCTATATCATATTTCCTCGGATTTTTAAGCTTATTTTTTATCAAATCCGGCAAATCATCTCTTGAAGAAAGTCTGCCTGCAATCACAACTTTCACCCTATCACCCGAAAATCCGTTTGATGCGGTTTCCAGTATATGTGCCGCAACGGCAATATTTCTGTCGATAATTCTTTTTGACACCTCATCTCCCCTTCGAGCCGCATCAAAAACCATAGTCGAAAATGATGCTATATATTTCTTCCTTTTTTTGTAGATTTCCTCTAAAAGCAAATTCAGATCCATACCCGATTTTTCTGTAATCATTTCGGACAAAAGCGTCTTTTCGCCCGTGCCGTCATATGCCGAATATACCGCCGAGAGCGCATCTCTGCCGATATTGTATGCACTTGCTCCCTCGTCTATCAGATACCCCCAGCCCGAAATTCTCGTAAGTTTACCGTCCAAAACCTTGTACGCACATACACCGGTTCCCAAAATCAGTGTCACTCCGTCTTTTTCGCCCAGGCCCGCCGATACTATATTTTCATTATCACTTCCGTTAAATGCCGCTTTAAAGTGAAATTCATCAAAGAACTGTTTGAATATCTGTCTTGAACTTCCCGAGCTGCCTCCTGCGATTCCTGCAAACATTACAACATTTGATAGTGAAATTCCGCGGCATACTTTGTAAATTGCTTCCTTTAAAACAGACTTCGACGCTTCTATACCAATATCAAACGGATTACACGGTCCGGTATGTACAAAGTTGATTCGTTCTCCATCGCTGTTTTCCAAAACCAAATCCGTCTTTGTTCCTCCGCCGTCAATTCCGAGATAATATATGCGGTTATGCTCCGAAAAGAGCTGCTCAACGCTTGTATTAAATATTTCCGATAATTTAAACAATACATCAATCGCCGGAATACACGCTCCGACCTCCCATTTTGAAACCGTTTTTTCCGAATATCCTATAAGCTCACCCAGATCATGCTGCGTCATACCCATAGAGTTTCTGAAGTTTTTTAGATTCCGTGAAAAATTTTCTCCGTATCTGTCCATAGTTACCTCCTCACCGTATGATATTTTTCCAATATACTTCTTAAATTCCAGTCATTTTCATCTAAAAGCGTCTTTGCTTTGTCATCATCACAACCGAGCACTTCTTTTACAATCCCAATCATTCGCTTTGTCAGCTTTTTATTGGCAGGTTTTAAGTTAATCATAAGATTTTCATAAACCTTCCCGGTTTTTATCATAGCCGTCGTGGAAAGCATATTCAATACAAGCTTTTGCGCCGTACCTGCCTTCATTCGCGTCGACCCTGTTACCACCTCGGCGCCCGTATCGGTCACAATCGATATGTCCGCCGTTTTATCAAGCTTACTTCCCTCATTGCAGGTTATTCCGATTGTTTTGGCGCCTTTTTCTTTTGCCATATCAAGCGCTCCCAAGATATATGCGGCATTTCCGGCAGCAGATATTCCGACAACGGTGTCGTTATCTTTAATATCATACTTGCCCAAATCCTCCGCGCCTGCCTCATAGTTATCTTCCGCTCCCTCCGATGCCGTAAACATCGACTCATGTCCGCCCGCAATAATACCGACAACCAAATCCTTAGATACGCCGAATGTCGGCGGGCACTCTGCTGCATCGACAATCCCGAGCCGTCCCGAAGTTCCGGCGCCTATGTAAAAAAGCCGTCCTCCTTTTTCCATGCCCGAAATTATTGCATCGCACGCTTTTTCAATTCTGTCAAGCGCCTTTTCTACTGCCATAACCGAGTTCATATTTTCACGGTTTATTATGCGTAATATTTCCCCCGTACTCATTCTGTCAATATTCATTGTATCAGGGTTTCTCATCTCTGTTTTCTGCATTTTCTTTTCTCCTTTTTATGGGTAAATTTTTAGGTAATTGTAAAACTAACGTTTTCCAATTAAAATTCTTAGGTAGAAATAAAAAGTTCCGGCTGATTTTAATTTTACGGCAGGTTGAAACTTTTTATTTCAGCCAAAAATGACGCACATGTCGTCATTTTTGATTATAAATCAGGGGTTGACACCCCCGATACCCCCATAAGAATGATGGCTAAAAAGTAAAAATTACATTTTACTTTTTACCTAATGGGTAAATTTTTACTCTATCTAATACAATTTTACACCGACGTTTTTCTATTGTCAACCGAATATACAGAGTGAGGTTTGCTGCAATTCTCTAAATAAGAGAATTGTCTTTATCGGTGTTTTCTTTTAAAAATACTGCATAATTACTGTTTATATTAATTGAATCCGTATCCTTATAATGCACATTATTTACCACATCAAAAAAGTCCGCTTTTTTCTTTAATTGTACTATTTTGCCGTCAGCCGAGAAAACCCCCATAACCGTATCGTTTGCATAGACTGTGCTGTTTAGCGGTGCATACATATGACAGCCCGCATTTTCGCAGATTTTTCTTATCATTTTGCGTCCAACCGGCGGAACGCACGATAAAATACTCACACCGCCGTCCTTTCGTATTCTGCTTACCACCGCGATTGCACTGTCAGACGGCATATCGGAAAGCTCCGGAATATGTTCATATTCCGCCATAGCTTTTCTTTCTTCGTACGTCATCTCACATCTGATGCCGTCTTTTGCCATGACTTCAATATAGGGAAATTCACCCATCTTATGTTCCTTTACCTCAAACCCTGTGATTTTCTCCACATTCTTAATATCAAACTTATCCCCTATAATTCCTGCGGCATAGTTCCATATAACAGTTGCTTTAGGGTTTATCCTGCTCTTAATTTTCTGCCATTTTGACTCTTGCAATTTAAATGTATTCATGAAGATAATTACTTTGTATCGCCTGAGATCTATTTCATCCATGTCATTTAATCTGTACATATCATGCGGTGCGCCGACTAATGCCGCCTCACACTGCATATCCTGCATACTTCTTAAATGAAACGCATAATTTTGAGTAGTGTATATCAGATTTTCCTCGTCTGCCACAAGCAATATTTCGGCAATGCTTTTACCCTTTTTCAATCTCTTTTTGAGAGAATACATATCACTAATTGCACCCAAAACTTTTTTATCGCTGTACCAGCCGCTGCCGAGATCCATCCACCAAAGTATTGAATTGCTCTGAGCATTTCTCAAAAATTCGCGCCACAAAATTGCAATAAAGTCATCGACACTTTTCTGCACCTTCGGATTGTTTCTTATATCTATTTCGTCTATCCAGATTTTTTTGCGGTTTACCGACATAGGAACACAGTATGATCCTCCCGGCTCGCCAAGTTCATTTCTGTAATAAGACTTCGGTGCGCAGATATAATCAATATAAGGCGAATGAAGAATCTCTTCCAAATCCGTATGTCCGTGATAATCCGCACCGCTGTGCATGATATATCCGTGAAAGCATACCACAAGCTTGCCTGTTTTCTCCTTGATAATCTTCCCGAAGTATTCCGCCGTATTTAGCGCCAAATCTTTTCTGTACAGATTATAATCGATATAATTTTTACTTTTTTCCTCCATATGGAAAAACTCTTCAAGAGTTCCGGTGTTTTCATATCTCTGTTTGTTTGTCGGCAAAGGAACATTTTCCCATGTAAGCTTATCCACACCCCAGCGTTTCTTTAAACTATCGCAGCTGCCGTATTTATCCAGTGCCCAATCAAAAAATGCTTTTCTGTTATCAATTCCGAAATCGGCACTGTCGCCCCACATATGCGTTTCTCCGCACTTTCCCGTGCCGAAATGATAACCTATGATTCTATCGGCATATTTGCTGTTTTCCAAAGCTTCAATCAACTTTTCGGTATACTCCTTTGCAGCTTTTAACCACTTTTTTGAAGAAAAGCTCACCTGGGCAATCTTATATTCACGGTTTCGTACCTGCTCTTCCGTTTCGGTTATTCTCCTAAGCTCATCCGGAGTCCACGGCATATATTCCTGCCATTCACTCCCTACCAGATCTTGTATTTCATCTCTTGTCCTCGGTCCGTTTTCATATACATATACCGCTTCGGGGTTCTTTTTAAGCCACTCTACAGGCGGATTCAAGCGAAATCGCGGTATGTAATATATCTCTGGATTTGCCGACATAACCGCCTCCAATACCGCAAGCGGCGTCTTAAAATCATATACTCCGTCCCCTACCCAGCCATTGCTGATTGTGCAGGAATGAATCTTCACGCCCACCTCCGCCATTTCTTTATGATGCTGTTTATTTTTATCTATAGATTCATACAATATATGGTTTCCCTCTTTATCAAAGACAGGCGGATCGGTTCCGAATCCCAGCTTTGACCAGAATATAAATTCATCTTCCATGAGTTTTAAACTTGCAGTAATATCCATCTTAAATCCCTATCCTTTTCGTTATAATCAGCCAGATTATCTGCTAATTCTATATTATATTTCCCGTCATTTTTTGTCAACCCCCAAATAATGGCAAAAAAATTGCCATTTCTCTCAAAGCAAGAGAAGAATGGCACGAATACTTTTTCTGTAAGCTAAAAGGACCGAATCCCTCTTAATTATGGGATTCAGTCCTCGCCATCTGATTATTTTTTTGTTGATCTATTACTTTCCGAACTCGCCGTTTATCACAAATACCGTTGTAAAATATCCGTTCTCTGTTATGGTGAGCATCTTTGAACATTCGTTAAAATACTCACTGTACGGCTTCACATCGTCAAGCGTTCCAACTTTTGCGGTAACATTCTTTTTATCAAAATTAACCAAGACTTTCGTCGAAGAACCTCTCATCGGCACAAACGTCTTAAAATACTTACCGCCGCCGAGATTTTCGTCATACGGTTCAGCCGTCAGATCCTGTGTTGTAACAGTCGAAATATTATTATCAACCGAATATACAAATCCGTACATAACGCGGTATGACGAATACGCATCGGTCACACTTCCCGAAATCGTTCCGTTTGAATCGTTAAACACAAACGGGTTGTATCTGCCGCTGTCGGTAAGAGTGCTGTCTATAACTCCGACAGAACCTGCAATACCGCCCTTTGCTCCGCCCTTTGCTCCAAAATACGGATTTTCCATATCGGCACGCCACAAAAGCTCTATTGCATTCGGATATATCTCTTCGCTGTCATAGGTATAGCGTATTATATCCCCTGCCTTTATTTTATAATATACCGGCTTTGGATTTTTCTCCACATTCATACTGAGAGTATCGGTCGCCATAAGCGCCGGATTTACTTTATTGCCTTCTCTGTCCTCGCCGGCATCATCTTTAGCATACAGAGTCATTTCGCTGACATTTGCCCCAACCTTGTATCCGTTGGTTTTATATCCAGAAAGCTTTATTGCCGGCTCATCGTCGGGATCAAGTTCATAACTCACATCGGAAACAATAAAGAAACTGTGATATGACGCACCGAAATTCATGGTTTTTACAACATCTTTTTTCATAACAAGATATTCTGCAAGATTTCCGTTTTTGTTTGTGCCGTAGCTCTTAAAATCATAGTCTGCCTGCGACTGCAAAATATCTCTGTTTGTGCAGCTGTATTTACTCTCATCTGTTGTTTCTTCTATGGGGGTTGTAAATACCTTCGTATCATTTCCCGTCCATGTGTAATCCTTAAAATAACCGAATCCGTCCGGTTTATATTTGACCTTTTCTCCGTTTGAATCATATACCAGCTGGAGTCTGTTTTCTCCGCCGCGGTGTAAAAGGGGCAGCTCAACCAACTCAACCATACCGTCATCATTGAGCCGATACCCTATGATTCCGCTCTCATAGCTCCGCATTTTCTTATAAAAATCATTGCTCTTAAGCCTTACATATTTTGCGGAATCTTCTGTGTCGGAATCTCCGAATTTCACCTTTTCCGCCGCCTGATAGCGCGCTGTTCCGCCCTCTGTATTCAGAATTTTCAGCCAAACGGTTTCATCTCCCAGTTCATCGTCGCTCGTTACTCTTAAAAGATAGCCAACCTTTAATTTATAGCTGCTTTCTTTATCTGCCCAGGCAACCTTTCCAAAGCTGTTTAAATACAGATTGACAGTTATATTTATAACAAGTGCCGTTTTATCGGCAGCACTTTGATATGCACCGTCAATATAGTATGTATTTTCTCCGTCCGAAACATATTCGCCCAATCTGTCGTCCTCGCCGGTTTCTTTCACCGCAAAATTTGCAATCTTTTCCTCTCCCGCAATAATTTTTACAACATCGCCCGACTGAGCCACGTCCAAAATCATGCCGACTTTCAGATCGGAAAACTCAAGCTTTTTGCCGTCTCGGTCAAAAATTCCCAGCGTTTCCTCTTCATATGCCTTTTCAAGATTTATACTTCTCGGCACCGTCCCGTCTTTGCTGTACGCTTTATTGTAAATAATCTTATCTCCCGAATCCACAAAGCTTGCGTACATCGATACATACTTATCGATAATTACCGTTTCATAATCATTTCCGCTCGGTGCAATCACTCTGACAGTACCGTCATCGAAAAGAAAATCACTCTCGGAAAAGCTCTTTTTAGCCATACCGTTATAAATCATCTTGACGTTTTTGGCAAGCGTCACATTTTTATCGCTGCGCCCCTGCGCATAATTCAGACGTCCGTCTTTAAAATAATTCACATCGGACGCGTCGATTTCTATAACGTTATTCTTATTTGTCGGCATAACGTAAATTACATCATTTTCATTTGCGTCCGCAACAGAATAGAAAGCTTTTACGTTATAGCCTATATATTCTCTTGCTAAAACCGCATTATCGCCGCGATTTCCGAGAGTTTTTGTACCGCATACAATAAAGTTCTTCCCTACGTCCGACTTACCGTACAAAGATGTCACGCCGTTATCCGTTATTACACCCTTTACATAATCGATTTCAACAATTCCCGTCAGAAAGGTTTCTTTTTCACTCGTGCTTATTCCTGCGCCGTCTGTACCAAAGCTCGGTTTCATCAGCTTTACATCAAACGCATTATATATAAGCCTTGCCGCCTCACCGACGGTCATTTCCTTTTCCCGTATGCTCTCCTCCATATTGATTATCCCGTTATCCTGTGCAACCTTTGCATATCCCGCCGGATATCCGCCGTTTATGTCACACATAGTCTTATAGCCCATCATATCAAGAAGAGTCTTTATTATTTCTGTATTTTTAACTGTTCTGTCCGGTGCAAAAATTCCGTCTCCCACACCGTTCATTATTCCGGCATTTGCCAGATTTAAAACCGCATCGGCATACTCGTTATGCGGATCAATATCATCAAATCTGTAGGTTACATTTTCTTTCTCGATAAGATTTACGTCTAAAGCCATATCACCGAAAAAATTATCCTCCCATGAAGTGTCTGCCTCTTTTTTATCGGAGAAGGTTTTCATGCTGTATATAATCTGAGCAAACTCTGCTCTTGAAAGAAGCTCATTCGCATCTTTTTTCACAAAGCCCATATTACTCAGGACATCATATCCTTCTCCGGTCGTATTTTCCGCGGCAAGTGCACTTACTGAAAATGCCATACAAACCGAAATCAGCAAGCTTGTTAATCTTTTAATCATATTATCTTACCCCCTTAATCAGTTCATATATGATTTTCGCCGCCTGTGCACGTGTGCAGTTGTTTTTGGGGCGGAATGTATTATTTGAAAATCCGTTTATAAATCCGCTCTCGCTCAAAGCCTTTACCGCACTCTTTGCATATTCCGAAATTTCATCGAAATCATCAAAGCTTACATCTTTTTTGGATTCTAAACTTACTTTGGCAAAATCCGCCGCATTTTTAATCATAACAGCCATGTCCTGACGTGAAATATTTCTCCCCACTCCGAACATATCGCTTGAGATACCGTTTACCAATCCCAGCCTTTTTGCGGTATTTACATACTTTTCATACCAGCTGCCCGGCAAAACATCGACAAAGCCCTCGGAACTGTCGCTTATTTCAATTTCAAAAGCCTTCATAATCATAACGGCAAACTGTTCTCTTGTAACATACGATTCGGGGGCAAAACGTTTTTCGCCCACACCGTTTATAATCTTCTTGTCGTACAAATACATTATTGCCTCTTTTGCCCACTCGGAGTTATTAAGATCGGTGAATATCTCATCTTTTTGTGTACTGCCGCCTATAATTACCGTCTGTGAATCACTTTTAGATGAGCTATAACTACCACCGCCCGTGCCTTTATTCCCTGTATTTCCGGTATTAGTTTTGGCATTTTGTGCCGCATTTTCGATAACAGTCTCCAACTGTGCGATAGTATCAAAGGATTTCGACATAATTTCATCTGCTGCCCTTGAGCGTTCGCTGTCCGAAGTAAGCGCAAGATATTTCGGAATATTCAGTCCGCACGCCTTTGCGTTTTCCTTAGTCAAAAGCGCTTCAACATGACCGTTTCCGCTATCCTTATGATTCTTTATGCCGTACAAAACCACATTTTGATGAAAACCCTTTGCAAGCTCATCGGCATTTTTGAAATTCTTCTTCATAAGTGCCGCAATAACTTTATTCTTACCGTCCTCATTTAATATATTTTCGTATCCGTTTTTGTATAAATCCACACCGTCTTTATCATATTCCGAAAAATTTAGAATGCCAGTATTGATAAACACAGTACCGTTTGATATAAACTGTGAAAGTCCCTCGTTATATGCCTCGGTAAGCATCAGGCTTTTTAAAAGCTTTGTACTCTTTGCCGTATCCTCCCCATCAAGTGCTTGTCTGTTTTGGTATATCAGATTTGCAAACGCTTTTTTATCTATAGCGTCATATACCTCGCCCTCTACGGAAAGATTCTTTTGAATATCCGAAAGCTTTTCATAGACTGCGTCCGCACTCTCCGATTCTTTTATCATTTTCACGCAGGCTTTTCTGTCGTCAATACTTGCAAAATATACAGGCTCCGTCGTCTGAGCTGATGAAAATGCCTCTCCGCCGACATAGCAGGTATACTCTCCCGAATCGTTCACGCCGTCCAAATAAATCGGCACTTCTATCCTGAAATACCCATTCTCTCCCGACACTACCGAATCCTGATACTGGAGATATTCGTTCCCCAATACCTTTTGGCTGTTATTCATATCATAACCGGGATTCAGGATCATAATATTGACATTTTCTCCCTTTTTCCCCGATGGAACATACCCTTCCACACAAAAGGCATATTCGCCGTTTAAAATGCTCTCGTAAAATTTAACACTCTCGTCTGCCTCGGCTGCAAACCCAAATGCCAAAGCTCCGATAGCACAGCACAATGCTGTCCTTTTAAATTTAACTGTCATAATCCCAATCCTTTCTCTGTGATGTCAGTATAATCGGAAAATTCCTTCTCCGAAATCACGACCACGCCGCGTGCGTCCCAATACACCTTTTTCCCCAGTGCTTCGGCAAGCGCTCTTGCCGGAATCATCGTCCTCGAATCCTCAATATACGGTGCGCTGTCAAATTCTTTCTTTTCTCCGTTTTGCAGATATTCGCATCTGCCGATATAAAATGAAATCTCGTTTTCGCCGTATTTTATATCAACTCTCTTTTCCTCTTCATTCCAGCTCACGTCCGCACCCATCTTCTCCGAAACAAATCTTACCGGAATCATTGTTCTTGAATCCTTTATTACCGCTTTGCCCATGTCCATCGGTACTCTGTTTCCGTTTACAAGCGCATTTTCGGCATTGATCTTAAGAACAATTCCTTCCTCGCCGCCAAGATAATTCAAAAACGCTTCTTTTGTAGTCCTTACGAGCCTGAATGCACACGCGCTCGCATTCCCCTCACCGCTTGCCGTAATCTCCAGATCGAACACCAAGTCGGACGTGTTGCACACTCCGAGATACTGCCAGCCCGACTCGCCCTCCGAGCAGTCCATAATACTTGTACCGCTCGACGAGCCTGTTGCAAACCATGCAACGCTTACATTCTTATCTCCGTTTTCAACCACATTTTTCCAAACGTATACTTCATAATATCCGTTATCTCCCGGGCGCACACCGCTCCATTTTGCACTTGCTCCCGCATCTTGTGCGGTTCTTTTTTCATGATCCGAAAAGCCGCAGCCGTCAGCGGTCCATGCTCCCGTTTCACTATACTCCGAATTGCCGACATACCAAATCAAGCCGTCCTCCGAAATAACGGTCGTATTGCTCTCGTCGGGAATATCCCAAGCAAAAGCTTGTGGAAAAGACAGGCAAAAAATTATAATCACGCTTAATATTGTTTTCTTCATTTTCTTTCCTCTCCTTTTCCGTTATTTTTGAAATTCCATTCCCGATTTATTCAAATCATAGAAGTTTACGCGTGTCGATTTGAATTTTGAATACGGATCGGTATAATCGATAATCTTATTGCCGTCCGCATAGAGCATTACTCTCATGCCCCTCATTGTCGGATATGCTCCGATTACAAGATTTGCAAATTCACCGTCTTTAATATACGTGTTCGTGACCTTTGCAAGTATTGACGAAGAGCCTTCGGAAACTCTCTTTAAGATAATCTTATCCGCACTCACATAAAATCTGTATCCTTCTTTATCATCTTCATCGGCACGGAGTGCAAAGCCTTGTCCCTCTCCCGAAAGATTAAACTTAACCTTAAGGTTCAGCACCTCATTCCCCGCAAATCCTCCTGCGGAAATGAGTGAGCTTTCAGCGCTCGTCTCCGTTTTATATGATGCCGCGGTATCATTTTTCTCCAATACCGCCGAAACCGTCTTTATATCGTCCGATTTAAACAGCTTATCAAATCCGTCCGCTTTTTGCGGTTCAACAGCTGTAAGCTTTCCTGTGACAACGCTTGCATCAAAGCTCATATCGGTATCGTCGCTTTTGGCAACCTCTATATAATCTGTAACATGCTCCGCTGCATACATACGGTTATAAATCTGGAAATGTCCGGGTTCTGTTATAACTCCGTCACTGTCAAGCTCATTTAAAACGGTCTTGCCGTCCACTCTTAAAATAACTCTTATTCCGTCCTCGGTATCGAGCGCACCGACCTCATATTCATGCCACTGCTCATTTTTCACGAAATCATTCTTGATTTCTTTTAACATACCGCCGCCGCTGTTATATCTCTGGAACTCTATCACATCTTCTTTTATGATAATCATATACCCGACACCGCCGACGCCGTACGCCATGCCCGGTGTCTGCTGTCTTAATCCGAAGCCCGTCCATTCGCCTCCAAATTTCGCCTTCATCTTAAATTTCAGCAATTGATACCCGGGGAGCTCCGCCGCCTCGTAATATCCGAACTCCGTTCCCTCGATATGCATAATACCGTCTTTGTATGTCGGAGTGCCGGCATACCAGCCGTCCTGATTTTCAAGCCAGCTCTCTATTGAAAGATAGCCGATATTTCTCGATGCCGTTGCTTTCTTTCTTGCGGCAATCAGCTTTTCCGTCATATCGTCAACAGCGTCTTGCTTGATAAATCTTGAATCGTTAACCGTCTGCGCCTCGTCAATCGCACTTTTAAATTCATCAATCGCGCTTTGAGTACATTGCCCCATTGCCTCTCCTACCGAAAGCTCCGACAATACCTCATTCGCCTTTTTGATTTCCTCCGCAATTACAATTTTCTCGCTTTCTTCATATTTTGCGGTTCTTAGTCTGTACGGACTTCCCGTCGATTGCTTATCCGGAAGATTTTCCTTTGAAATATCAATCCCCGTAACCGTCCAATAGTACGTTTTCAAGCCCTCCTCAAGCTTATCGGTAGAATAATAGTTATATCCGACAATCTCGTCCGCAACAACATTTTTCATGTCCTTATCGGTTGCGATAACGATTCTGTATTTATCGTATATATCACTTTTTGTCCATTTAAATTCCGTCTTTGCGGAATTTATATTATCCGCGCCGTTTTGCGGATAAAGCTTTACAATATCTCTGTCCAAAAGCTTTTTCGCCTTTTCGAGCATATCTTCCGAAACACCCATTTCATCAAGCTTTATATTACTCAAGCCCGGGTGTGTCTTTAAAATTTCGCTGTTCTCTTTTATTTCAAAGTTCCCGTGCGCCTCATCGACAAAATCATCGAATTTATCTGTCGAATAATTGTTTCTGTCCTCATTTGCCAAAACCTTATCTCCCGTATATTCGGGGATTTCGTAAATCGATCTTACAAACAAATTATCCACAACATGGTTATCGTGCGCCATATGCTCGGATTCCCTCAAATTTGCAATTTTCGGGAACCGCTCAAGATAAATCGGGTACTTTTTAACCCACTCGTCACACGAATCAAAAAGTTCTGCCCACTGACCTTTTGCGCCGGATATTCTAACTCCGACATCATTATCAATAAAGATGTTATCATGAATTTCGGCGTCATTTCCCGTATTCATGAATACACCTCTTGACATTCCGCAAAAGATGTTATTATGTATATACCACTCACTCAGACGGTCGTCCATATAAACACCGCAGGCAATCTCACCGATGCTCTTATCCAGCGATTTTACATGGTGAATGTAATTGTTTGAAATGTCCACTCCGCGCTGATAGAGGTTTCTTCCTGCATAGATTGCTCCCGAGTCATGCACCTCTTTACATGAATCAAAAAGCTCGTTATTATATATCTTATGCAGACTTCCTCCGCCTGTTATAAGGTGCGAACCTGCATTGTGCATCGTACAGTTCTTTACAGTTATTCCGACTCCCAAAAATCTCACTGCCGGAACATAGCCCACAATCTCTGTACCCACACCCGAAAAATAGCAGTTTTCGATTATATTGCCCGATTCGGTCAAGGTCGGCTCATCTCCGCCCTGCAAGTCGATTGTGGTAAATCCGATATTATTGAATATCGAATTTTTTATAACTATATTATATGAATTTGGAGTTTTCTGGTACTGTCTGTACAGATCCACATAATCTCTTATCCCCATGCCCTCAATATCTCTGAATGTGCAGTTATCAAAGGTTATATCTGTACATGACGGCAGCTGAACCGCGTCATATCTCGACTGCGCAAATTCCAGTCCCTCAAAGTTCACATAATGCACATCACTTAATTTCAGCATAACCGAAGAAAGCGTTGATATTTCAAGCACCTCATCGGAAATGCGGTTCTGCGGATAATAATATAAAAGCATAGAATCCGGGTCTATGTACCACTCGCCCGGCATATCTATTTCCTCCAAAAGATTATACACAAAATATCTTCTGTTTGCACCACTTATCGAACCATCGAGATTCATCGTAAGCGTTCTGTCTTTCGTGTTTATCTTCGTCACTATCTGTCTTTCAAAATTGTAATCATTTTTAAAATATCCGCCGACACGCGCATCTTTTGCCTCGCCCCATCGGGTAACGTTATATTCCGCTGTCTGGAAGGTCTTTGATGCCGCATTGGTAATCTTTTTTATCGTCGTATATCCCGAATTCGGGAATCGCGCCAGGGTTTGTGCACGGTCGTCAAGATAAAGCTGATGATAACCCGTCACGGCTTTTGCGCCGCTTCTGTAATACGGCACCTCGCCTACCATTTTTATCCCCTGCGTCTTTAAGTCCATCACACCGACATGATCCCGTGAATTTTCGGGGAGTCTTTTTAAGATTGCGGGGTCTGTCACTTTCTTAAAAGCCTTCGTATCCAGAACCTTTGAGCCTTTGAATATAACCCGTTCATTTTCCGCCGCTTTATATGTTATCGGCGCGTCCTCCGTTCCGCTGTCCTTTGAATCAAAATTTACGGTATCGGAAAGTCTGTATGTACCCTCATGAAAAATTATATTTATCGGCTTTTTCTGATCTGCACGAATCGCTCTTGCAAGCTTTCTTGCCTTGTCAAACGTAGCAACAGGCGCATTCTCATCTCCGCTTTTTGCATCATTTCCGTTGGGGGAAACGTGAATCTCTATCACATCACCCGATGTCTTGTTCTCAGTTTCCTGCGCAGCTGCGCAAACGGCATATGCCGTTTGCGCAAATATAATCGCAGATAAAATAATTGCTGTAAATTTTTTCATCTTTTCAATTCCTATATTATTATTTTGTTACAGGTGTCATTCCCGAAAGGCTGTTCCATACATACACCTGTATGCTTGCAGCACCCTCCGGCACATCAAACGCAACTCCGTTTTCTGCTGTTGTTACCTGCAAAAGCTTACCGTCTGCATCCTTTACCGCTGCCAAAACTCTATCATTTGTATATGTAGAAACAAAATATACTGTTGCCTTTCCATTTGCAAGAGCTGCATATGCTTGTGTAGAATCCAACTCATCTTTTATTCTGCCGATTCTGTTCATATCGATATCTGCCTTAACTGTTCCTTCTTTAGCGTCCGCAAGCGTCTCTGTTCCCGAAACTTCCGCATTTGCATTATTGACAATGTCTGTATCGCAATTTACAAATTTATTTCCGATAGCAGTAACACCTGCCGGCACGAAGTTTTCTACGGCAACCGTAAGAGGTGCAAGATAATCTGCGCCGAACTTTTCTTCATATGCACTGTTTGCCGCAAAGAAATCAGCCGCATATTTTGTCATCGACTTACCGTCAATTTCAAAGCCTGTAATCGGATTGTTTCCGAGTACTACTCCGTACTGATAGCAGTTCACCAAAACATTGTTGTCTATTGTGTTAAGCGCACCGCCGTTCGAGAACACTCCTCTTCCGGCATTTTCGATAACGTTGTGGTGTATATTTGTGCCGCTAAGCCCGTCATCAAGATATATACCGGCAATCAGAGCGCCGTCTGCCCTGTCTGCATTTACTATGTGGTTATAGCTGATCTCATTTCCGAGATATATAAGATTTCTGCCGCCGTAGATAGCGCCCAAATCTGCCGCCTCACGTCCCGCACGTATTATTTCGTTATTTGTAATCTTATTGAGCGCACCGCTGAATCCTATCAATATAGACTTAGAATCCGCAACATAGTTATTTCTTACAACATTGCCGACACCGTTTATATTTATACCCTGCGCATAGCATCTTACGATACTTCCCGGCTTTTCAACAGAGTTGTTCTCGATTACGTTACCCGATTCGGTAAGCGTCTTAAGATCTCCGCCCTCTGCATATATTCCCATGTATCCGAGATTTGCAAGCTTGGAATTTTTGATATTCACATTGCTTGAATTTTTAGCAATTACCGCACTTCTGCCGATCTCCTTAAAGGTACAGCCGTCAATTACGGCAGATGCCGCACCGTCTATATTAAGAGCGTTTCCGCAGGTGTCTTTAAATGTAACTCCGCTTATTTCAAGATTTGCAGCATTGGAGTTTATCATATCTCCCACAAGGTTCGATACTTCGATTTCTGTCTCGCCCGTCTTGGGGATATAATAGAGAACCTTTTGCGCCTTATCCAGATACCATTCGCCCGAAACGTCCATAAGTCCCAGACTGTTAAAGAGTCTCCAGTTTCTCTTTATTCCGTAGATTTTCTTTGCCTTTATCGAATTGAGTGTAAGAGTTGAACCTTCAATCGTAAAGTCGGTTGTTTTATATGTTCTGTACGGCTCTGCGAAATATCCTTCGATTGCAAGATTTTCATCATCACCGTAATAGAGAAATTCATCGTTTTCTATCGAAATGTCATCTCCGGCTGTCGTATTTATGCTTGCTTCCTCAATCAAGCCGTCATTATTCGGATATTCCGCAATCGGATTTATCGAATCCTTTGAGAATACACCGAAAGTATATGTTGCCGTAAGACTGTTATTCTTGTTCAAAATCGAATCTGCCGTATAATCCATACCGATATCCGAAAGCGCAATCTTTTTAGCTCCGGCAATATCTGCATAATCGCTCATATCCGATATTTTTACCGTCTTTGAGCCTTTTACAACAGGGTTTGCTCCCTCTGCCGCTTTTATTGTAACCTTTCCGCGGATATTCGAGATATTTATTGTATTATCCACTTCATACTCGCCGTCTGCAAGAGTTATTATAACCTCTCTTACATATGTTGAATTTATGTCCTTCTCCTGTGCCGCACTTACCGCCTGTGCAAGAGTCTTAACCGGATTTTCTGCTGTTCCGTCATCGGAATCCTTACCATTCGGTGCAGCGTAAATTTCAATAGGTTCTTTTGAATCGTCCGCCTGACTTCCGCTTTGGAGTCTGCGGTTTGTAAGAAGAGTCATTCCGAGATATGTTGCGCCGTGCTTTTGCGTTTCAACGGCAACCGCCTCTGAATTAACCACATCACCGTTTGAGGCAATCAAATCAAAGCTCTCAAGAACATACGCACTGTCGCACGGAACCGTTATCTGATTGATATATACGGTTCCCGACTTTACAGCCACGCCGTTTTCCGGTGTTGCCCCATCAACCGCAACAGCATTGCCGCCGTCTTTTCCGACAGATGTATTATCATACTGAATCCAGCCGCTTGTTCTGCCGCCTTTATAGTTAAATCTTATATATCCGATTTCATCATCTTTATATCCCTTGCCGCCGCCGATAAAGCTTACGGCTGTGTAATATCCGTCAGAAACGTCAATTCTTGAATAATAGTCATCGCTTGTTGTACTTGTGTAGCTTGAATTTTTACCCCATACGGTATCTACTCTTACAGTATAATCAATGTCGTTTACCGTAAACACACCGTCGCTGTAATTTGCCGCAGTCATATCCGGTACCGTTTTCCAGTTATTGAGTGCAAGGAAGGAATCCTTAAAAATACCCTTTCCGTATCCCGAATAAACATTGTAATAAGTTCTTTCGTTATTTGCAAAAGCGTCAGGTCTTACCTGAACACATACGGTCTTTGCGTCCTTTATAAGTATTCCGTTTGTCTTTAAACCGATACCGAACCAACGTACATTATATGTTGAACCGCTCAACTCATCTGTAAGCTCACCGTTTCCGATAACCGCATCTCTTGACGGGAAATCTATGGATGTAAGCACTTTATTTGAATCTACCGCTACATTATACTGATGCATATAGCGTATATTTTCTGTATAATTTCCCTTTCCGGTACTTCCCGAAAATCCTGTCAGAGTCAGATATTCTCCGTCAACGCCCTTATCATTGTATTTTTTAACATCGTTTCCTTGAGAATCCTTTAAAATTACAAATCCGCTGTTTGTTCCGTCCGCATAGTTCAAACGTACAGCCGCAGCACTCGCATTATATTCCAATCCGCCCAAAAAGCTTATTCCGTTGTAATATCCGTCTGCGATATCTATTGTATAATAATTCTTGCCTTCATTTGCGCTTGCCGCTCCCGGCTGGAATGTTACTAATGTTGATGAGTCACTGCTGTCTACAACCGCAATATCATACTCATATCCGTTAAATACCAAAGTATTGTGCTTTTCTTCGCCCCATACATTCTTCCATGAATAGCCTGAGTCCGCAGCAGGTGCCTTGAATTTATCAGCAACAATACCTGTTTGCGAGAATGTATTTGCAACTCCCTTTTCATCCAGTGCATTATAATACGCTCTGAATGAATTTACAAATGATGTATACGGCACGCTTACAAATACATCTTGAATATCGTCCTGATATTGCAGATAATCCATAGCTCTGTAGTATATCGCCTGTCCCGCTTCGCTCTTTACTGTATCGGGATCAATATCCGAGTATATCTCCATAAGCTGCCTGAGCAAAGCGATATTTTCATCTGTTGCCACAAATTTATCGGCAGTCGGGAGCTGTTCCAATATATCCGCAAGCAGATCAAGCTTTGTATTTGTAGCGCACTCTTCATCCGTAAGAAGTGTTACACCCACAAAAAGCGCGGTATATGCATAATTATTAACCGTTCCTGCCGCATCGGTATACTGTACCGGATCATCGCTCGTTCCGACAGTTACTTTACCGTTTCTTGCCAAAATATCAAAGCTGTCGAGCATTTTTGTACTGTCAACGCTTGTTTCGTTTATCTGATAAAGGTAAACTTTCAGGTCTGTTCCGTCTGCATCTTTATCTGTGGGGATCGAATTTTCATTGTCCCAGCCGATTCCCGGAACTGCAAGACATACTTCTCCCTCATCCGGTGCTTCCGTCACTTTTTTATTTATTCCCGGCTGAACCCACTCGGACTTTGTTCCGTCTGTATAGTTATATCTTATGTACGGCATATCGCCCCATAGGTCTTTGCCGCCCAAAAATGATATTCCCTTGTAATATCCGTCAGAAACATCAAAAGTTTTGTAATACGGTGTACCCTTGTCGGAATCGCCTACTATATCAAATGTACGCAAAGCTGATTTAACCTCTGTTCCGGGACCTTTTCCCGGCAGAGTTCCCGGGGTGATTTCCGGGGATTCTGTATTTGCGTCGGTATAGCTTACACGCACATTATAATCAATGCCGTTAAAGGTAAGCGTGTTATCCTGTTTAAAACCGCCCTGACCGCTTGCCCATGAAATTTTGCAATCCTCCCAGTTGTTTTTCCACAAATTTTCCATTTGCATAAAAGCGTCTCTTGAAATCGAGCGCGGATCCGCACTCGACGAACCGAAAAATCCGTTTTCCTTTGCAATATAATAGGTTCTGCCTTTAGTTGCGAAATCTGTCGGATCCATCGGCACAGATGTGTATGCCGCGTCCTGCGCATTTACCGCTGCCGGTAAAATCGATCCTGCTATCGCCGCTGTGAGTGCCAATGACAATATTTTCTTTGTTTTCATATTTATCCTCCCTTGAAAAATTAATACTTATATTTTAGCGCGTATTTTACGCGTGCTAATCTTAATATTCATATTTATAAACCGTATTCATCTTTTCCATGTTATCCAAAACAAACACCTTAAGCTGTGCGCCCTCCGGCATTTTAAGCGACAAATCCTCGCAGGATAGCACCTCACCCTTTTTAATATCTCTCGCTTTTACTATCGCACTGTCGCAAAGACGGCCTTTAGCGTCGGCAACGCAGATGCTCACCATCGCGTCCGTTGTGTCAATATCGTAATTGTTTAGGGTAAAGCTTACATTAACATTTTCGCCCATATCCGTTACCGAGAAATCCGAAAATGCCAGTACCTTCGGTATGCTGAAGCCGTAATCTTTATCCGCACTCATGGGATTGCCATTTGCGCTGATCTCTTTTTTGAGCTTTAGCGTATATTCTCCGCTGTAGTCGAACGAATTCTTAAACTTAATTTCAGCTACCCTGTTTTCATAGGCAAACTCAAAATCAACCGCATTGTTTTCGGGATCAACCAAGCTCACGTTTTCTTTTGATATATCCACATCAGAGCCAAAGTGCACCTTAACCGCCGCATACTTTAAATCCGCACTCTTTTCATAGCGCAAAACTCTTGCAACCGACGCGCCCTTTTCCATGTATATGTCGTAGCCGTCTATTTCCGAAACATCTATTCCGTCACTCTCGGCATTCTTAACAAGCCCGTCAACCTCTGTCAAATCATTTTCGGTAATGTCGGTTTTTGATGCCAGTTCTTTAAACTTTTCCGAAATTACCGCTTTGTAATCCTTTGTGCTTTGGAGCATTGTTATACCGAACCAACGAACCCAGTATCCGTATGCCAATCCACCCGAGGGTGGGTTAATTGTCAGCTTTCCGTCGGTTATGGTTACGTTTCTATAAGGAATCGAGATAGAAACCACCGTTTTTTCGGGGTAAGGATTATCGAAATTATACTGATAAAGGTACAAATCGGCATCACTGCTCTTCCCCGTTGAGCTGTCGTATCTCATTGCAGGAATCTTTAATGCGTCACTGCCTGCAACATTCAGCTTTTTAAGATTTTTCTGCAAAAATTCACTGCTTGTGCCGTCAGAATAGTTAAATGCCACAGCTCCGTATGATCCGGCGTGTGCGGCGCCGCCCAAAAAGCTTACGCCCTCATATTTTCCGGCCGGAACATTATGTACAACATATCCTAACGATGTTCCCGAACCCGGGTCATATACCGAACTTAGCGCCTTATCCTCGGTAACGACTCTCAATTTGTATCTTACACCGTTAAATGTAAGTGTATTATCTCCGACATTTGAACTGATCTTCCAGGGTTCCTCCCATTCCGGCATTTCTATGTATTTTTTCCAATATACCCCGTAATTATCATATGCAGCGGACGGTGAATCGCAATAGAATGTACGTGCATAGTTTACAAATGCCTCAGGCTCGATCATCTGCGAAACAGGCGGAAAATTCTTTAAAAGTGCGGTATATTTGTTCACCTTCTCGAGAGTCTTTTTCTGCTCTTTTGTCAGATACTCATCATTTAGCTTTGCCGCAAGATTTTCCAGCTTTTCAAGCTTCGTTTCATTTTCTCTTGTGTACTCAAAGCTTTCCTCGCTCGGGAGTCCCGACAAATACTTGTCTATCTCTTCCATTATTGCTTTGTTTTCCAAAATATAAAGATAATCGATTTTTGACACATATTCCTTTGCCAAAGCCAGAGCCTCTTCGTTTTCCGCGCTCACACCTGCACTCTCGTCAAAGGTATCTAAAATGCTCTGCAATTTTTTAAGTGATTCTATAACCTCGTCCGTATAGGTTTCGGTCTTTTCAAATTCTTCAATCGGCGGCAAAAGCTCGGTAATCTTTTTCATTTCGGATACTTTCTTATCGTTTTCCGTCATTTTCAAGGATTTTATCTTTTGCGAATACTGCAAATATTTGTCCAGTATTTCCTGATGAGCGCTGTCAATCGAAAGAGTATTGTCAACGGTTTCATAAATTGTGCTGATCTCATCGAATTTCGTCAAAGTATCATCATCAAGAGTCAAATCGTCAACCCCCGGCAACTCTTCCAATTTCTCGCCGATACTTTCTATTATCTTATTATTCTTTTGAATGTCAATCTCGTCCAAAAGCTTTATGTACTTATCCGCATTTGAGAGAATTTCTTTATCCTCCCCATCGGTGATTACACTCTCATCAACTGTATTTCTTATTGTACGGATTTTATACAGCTTTTCAACATTTTCATCGCTGAAATCAAAGCTTTCGGCATCGGGAAGTGTTTTTATAATATCCGCTATCTCTCTGATCTTTTCCTTTTCTGCCTGTGCCTTATCGCATAACATGGATATTGCGGCATATCTGCTGTAATATCTGTACCCCGCAGCACCCGTTGTTGCTTTCAGTTCAACCGTTCCGTCCGAGTTTAACAGTGCATTTCTTACCAGAAAATCGACCGTTGTCATTGTCTTTTCTTTATCTGCCTCAACGCTTATATTGTAAAGGTAGATAAAATCCGCGTCCTTCACTTCTCCCGATGAATATTTCTTTGCTTTAACAGCCAGCGCCTCAGCGCTTTCCGCTGATACTTTTTTCTGATCATATTCAATCCAGCCGCTGTCCGTTCCGTCGTCGTAGTTAAAGCGCAAAACCGCTTTTTGCGACGATGCCGAACTGTCCGCACCGCCAAGCATATTTATTCCTGCATAATTTCCGTCGGGAATATCAATTGTAACAAATTTATCGGTCTGTGAGGACGGCGTTGCAAAGCCGGATAAAATACCGTTTACCAACGGATCGACAATCTTTACCAGATAATCCGTTCCGTCAAAGCTCATCACATTTTCGGCAAAATGCGCTTCCCATTCATCTATCGGTTTCCACTCATTTTTCCATATGTCCATTGCCATGAAATCCTCTGCCGATATGAATTTGCCGTTTGAGGCAAAGCCACCGCTTCCTTCATAGTAATTTCTCGATGCATTTGCATAGCTTTGCGGCAAAAGCGTCTTTGAAATATATGCGTCTGCCGCCGAAACGTACGGCATCATTCCCAAAACCATCACGGTGCAAAGCGTTCCGCTCATAACCTTACAGTGCAATTTCATTTTTATCCATTCCTTTCCGTCCCAAAGACATATGTGTTTTTACCTTTTCAATTTTTATATATTCAACAAAATATATACTCTTTTTTTCTTTAAAGTTTTTATTCCGACAGTATACATTTTAACTATTTATTTGCATAAAATTTCCATTTTTGTTGGTTTTTTCAACAACTCATGTTATTATTATAGCATATAGAAGGTATAAAGTAAATCAACAGAAAGTCAAAATTTTTAAACAAAACGATTATTAAAATATTTTATAAAAACACTTGACGAAATACAAATTTAATTATATTATATAAATATAAAAAAGATGAGGTGTAAAAAAATGAAAATCGTAAATATATCCAAGCTGTTCAAATACAATATTTATATCACCGAAATACAGCTATGCAATATAACCCCCAATCTTGTTGTAAAAAACTATACCTACCGTACAACACCTGTCGGACATTTTGTCTTGGGGGTAAAAGGCAAGGCGCGGTATTTCAACGATTCTCTGAGTCTTGACATTCTCCCCAAAACACTTGCATATATCCCGACCGATTACACCATTCATTTTGAAGAAGACAAAGAATATGAATACTATAAAATATATTTCAGACTTTGGGACGCACAGAGCCGCGATGAAATAATCCTCTCAAACGCCCCATACATATTTTTTAACGAAACTCCCAAAGAAATACTGAATTTTATCACGGAATTTACAAGCTTTTATTCCACAAACAACGCCTCATCTATGCTGAAATTCCAATCCATGCTGTTTTCTCTCCTGCACATGATTGTGAAAATCACCGATGAAGTTCACAACAACGTAGGAATGGCAACAATATCAAATGCAATTATATTTTTGCAAAGCAACTATAATCTCCATTTCCACACAAAAGATCTTGCGGATATGTGTAATCTGAGCGAACCGTATTTCCGCACTCTCTTTAAAAAATATATGCGCGTAACTCCTACCGAATACAAACACCAGATGAGAATACGCCGTGCCTGTGAAATACTTTTAGGCTCGGATATACCGGTTGAGCGCACCGCGGAAATAGTGGGCTTTAATGATGTACAGTATTTTTGCGAAATTTTCAAAAAAATTACCGGCTGTACGGCCCTGCAATACAGAAACGGCACACCTCGCACAAAAAAAACACCCACTATTTTAAACCTCTCTCAGTTTGGTATACATTCACCGGTTGATAAGAATTAAAAACGGAGCTGTAAAAAAATCAATTGATTTTTTACAGCTCCTACAAATATCAAATTTTACATAAAGGAACTTCATAAATCACAGCGGCACGGCAAAAGATATATATCCCTCCATTGCAGCCTTAATCTACTGTTTTCCTTCATCTTCACCGTTATCCGTATTATTTCTCTTTATCTTGTATGCCAATGTCATTAAGCTGTCAGTAAAATGCACATTCTCGACCTCGATCTTTTTGCTTTTAAGCTCGACATATGAAAAATTGCATAACCCCTCAATGCCGTAATCCGCAAGTTTGTCCGCCATCTCGGCAGTTGCCGCCTTAGGCAGCGCCATAATCGCAATTTTTATACCGTTCGTCTTAATATAGCTTTCCAATTCATCAGTATGCAATACAGGTATGCCATTAATCAGCTCTCCCACCTTGTTTGGATCATTATCGAATATTGCCGCGATTTTAAAGCCTCTTTTTTCAAATGCGTTATGATTTGCCAATGCATGGCCCAAATGTCCCGCACCGACAATTATGGTCTTATATCCGTCGTTTATCCCGAGAATCGAGCCGATTTCCTTATATAAATACTCTACATTATATCCGTATCCCTGCTGACCGAATCCGCCGAAATAGTTAAAATCCTGTCTTATCTGTGATGCGGTAACTCCCATCTTTTCACTTAAATATCCTGATGAAATACGGGTCGAGCCCTGTTTTAAAAGCTCTCCCAGATACCTGTAATATCTCGGCAATCTTTTTATCACCACATCAGGCACTTTCTTTTTATTCACGTACAATCCCTCCCTTTTACCTTAACAAGCAAACAGCCGTTGCCGAGATCCCTTCTTCTCTGCCCTCAAATCCCAGCTTTTCCGTAGTTGTCGCTTTAATATTCACGCAATCTTCCTCTATTTCCAAAACCGATGCCACATTCCTGCGCATTTTCTCTATATACGGCGATATTTTCGGCTTTTGGCAACATATCGTAACATCCACATTTTCCACAAAAAAACCTTTATCCGCAATTTTATCCGCCACTTCTTTTAAAAGTATCATGCTCGATATTCCTTTGTATTTGTCATCACTGTCGGGAAAATGTCTGCCGATGTCACCGAGTGCTGCCGCACCTAAAAGTGCGTCCGATATGGCGTGCAGCGCAACATCTGCGTCGGAGTGTCCCAAAAGCCCCGTTTTATGCGGAATCTTTTCTCCGCACAGTATTAAATCTCTTCCCTCAACCAATCTATGTACATCATAGCCATGACCGATTCTCATGTATATTCCCTCATTTCTCTAACATTCTTTCGGCGAAAATCAAATCCTCGGGATATGTCAGCTTGATATTGCTCTCATTCCCCCGAACGACTTTAACTCTGCCGATATATTTTTCAAAAAGTGCACAGTCATCAGTTGCCGAAAAACCGTCCTCTGCCGCCAGTTTATGCGCCTTCTTTATCTTATCGAGCTTAAACACCTGCGGAGTCTGTATTCTTACTATTTCCTCGCGCGCAACGGTCTCGACCGTAAATCCTTCCTTATCAATCCTCTTTAACGTATCTACGCACGGTATACCTGCCGCCGCCGCGCCCGTCATCCCGCACTGCCGCACACATTCCTCTATCAGTTCCGGGCTTATAATAGGTCTTGCGGCATCATGGATAACCACAATTCCGTCATCTATATGCTCCAATCCTTTGTATACCGACTCCTGACGTGTACTTCCGCCCAATGCCGTCACGACAGGCTTTCCGCGAAAAAGCTTTTTGCACTCTTCCATATCTTCTTTTCTGGTGACAATAATCACCCGATCTATACATTCGGTTTTCAAAAACCCATCTACCGTATGCTCAATAACCGTTTTTCCCAAAATAGGCATAAACACTTTATTTATCCGATTTCCCATACGGCTGCCGCTGCCGCCCGCCGCCAGTATAGCGCTAACTTGCATCTTATTCATTTCCTCCTGATCTGCTCGCATTAAAAAACGGTGCGAACATACATCCGCCCCGTTTCTCAAACCATTTCATCAACAGTATCGGTTATTATGCTTTCTATGTCGTCCTTATCGGCAACACTCGAAAGAACCAATTCGCTGACCACAATCTGTTTTGCGTTGTTGAGCATTTTTCTCTCGCTTGTGGATAATCCCTTTTTCTTATCGCGATACATAAGCTCTTTTACCACGCCCAAAACCTGATATATGTCCCCCGATTTGATCTTTGCCATATTCTCTCTATGACGCTTGTTCCAATTTGAGTCGCTTTCAATCTCTACAGTTCTGAATGTTTCCAGCACCTTTGATGCTTCATCTTTCGATATTACATCTCGGACACCAATTTCATTGCATTTATCAAGCGGAAGCATAAGCGTCATTTCACCGGCAACAGGCATTCTCACAATGTAGTATTGGTGAACGTTTCCCAAAATCTCCCGTTCCTCTATAGATTCGATAACTCCGGCTCCATGCATTGGGTATACAATCTTGTCTCCAATGTTATACATCTTACGATGCCTCCCTTTTTTGGCTCCTTATTATCATTGTTACCCTTATTATACCACATTATGCATTTAAAGTCAAATTTTTTTAGCGATTTTTTATAAAAAACATTTTTCAGGCATATTTATATATATTTGATTTTATCAAAATATCCGATTAAATCCCCTAAATTTTCAAAATCTGAACCGCGATATTAAAGTAAATCACCAATGACACCGCGTCAACTATAGTTGTTATAAACGGACTCGCCATAACCGCCGGGTCAAATCCGACCTTTTTGGCAAGCATCGGGAATACGCAGCCGATAAGCTTTGCAACCACTACAGTCAGCACCAAAGTCAAACATACGACCAACGCAACAGAGACCTCGACTCTATCCAAAAGCATCAGCTTCACAAAGTTTGCCGCAGCCAACGTCAAGCCGCACAAAACCGCCACTCGGAACTCTTTTAACAGTATACGAAACATATTCTTAAACTCAATTTCGTTAAGCGATAAACCGCGGATAATCGTAACAGAGGTCTGACTTCCTGCATTTCCGCCCGTATCCATAAACATCGGGATAAATGCCGTCAGCGCCGTCTTTGCTGCCAAAGCCACTTCATACGATGAAATAATGCTGCTGGTAAAGGTTGCCGAAATCATAAGCAGCAAAAGCCATGGAATACGCTGTTTAAAGGTGGAAAAAACCCCCGTCTGCAAATACGGTTTGTCGGAAGGCGTAATAGCCGCCATCTTCTCAATATCCTCGGTGTTCTCATCCTGGATTACGTCGATAGCGTCATCGACCGTTACAATTCCTACCAGTCTTTCTTCATTATCCACAACAGGGAGCGCCAAAAAATCATATTTACTGAATTTTTGAGCAACCTCTTCCTTATCGTCAAGTGTATTTACGTAAATTACGTTTTTTTCCATGATCTCCTCGATCATGCAGGCGGCGTCCGCCAAAAGCAGATCCTTTACCGATACAAGCCCGATAAGCTTGCGGTTACTGTCTATTACATAGCAGGTATAGATCGTTTCCTTGTCGATTGCAATACGCCTTATACGCGTAAATGCGTCCTCTACAGTCATATCCAGCTTAAGATCGATAAACTCAATCGTCATAATGCTGCCGGCGCTGTCTTTCGGATATTTTAATATCTGATTTATACTCTCTCTCGTGTCGCTGTCCGAATGACGAAGTATTCTTTTTACCACGTTTGCCGGCATTTCCTCGATAATATCAACCGTATCGTCGATATAAAGCTCGTCAAGCACTTCTTTCAGCTCGTAATCGCTGAACCCCTCAATCAACAGCTCCTGCGTTTCCGAATTAAGCTCGACAAACACCTCCGCCGCCAGCTCCTTTGATAATATTCTGAACAAGAGCGGCAGCGCGTCTTTCGGCAAATCCTCGAACAGCGCCGCAATATCGGCGGCGTTCATTTCATTTAAAATATCTTTTAAATCGTGGTACTTTTTGCGCAGCAAAAGAGAAAGTACCTTTTCTTCATTTATTGTTTCCATTGTCAGTTCCTCCTGTTTCATGCTTTTTTGCGAAAAAAATCAATTTCGCTTATGTATTTTTAATAATGCACGAAAAGGGGCTTTAAAAAACAATCGCTAAAAGAGCATGGCAATTCATTCGGACAAATTCTCATTTGTCCGAAAATTCGCTCTTTTTGAAAATCCCGACCACCTTAAAAATGCCGCCGAGCTTATCATTTAATCGTTTTTGTCCCCTTTTTAGGACGGAACAAAGTTTAGTCTATCGGGCAAAGGGACAGGCTCTGCCCGAGAACCTACTTCGCCCGCCAGGGTTAGCATTGCCTGTATCCATTTGCCCACTTCCTTTCACTTTTATATCTTTTTTTATTCAACCACAGTCGAATCCTGTGTTGAAGGCTTTGATTCTATCGGCGGCAGATTTGTTCCGCTGCCTGTTCCCGAGCCGGTGGTGCCTCCGGTATTTGAACCGGTATTCCCTCCGCCCGTACTTTGATTATTATCCCATGCAGTCCCCGATCCCGTTGCTCCGCTGTTATTGTCGGAGGTATCGGTTTTCTGTTTATCTGCCGAACTGCCTGAATTATTCTGTGTTCCCGAGCCTTGCTGATTATGACTCGTTCCGCTGTGTTCGGTTGATGTTGTTTCATTCTCTGTAGTGGTTTCCGTTGTTTTCTTCTTTGTTGATGTTGACTTTTTGGTACTCGTACTCTCTGTGCTTTCCACGTTACTCGAGCTTTTTTTCAGCTTAGAATCAACTGCGAAATAGTCACTGCCCTTTTTAACTACCGAATCCGGTGCTCTAAAGTCCTTTATTTCCAAGCCTTCATGGACTTTCTCCATAACCGTTTTCCAAATCTTTGCAGATACGCTTGATGAAACACCGTATTTACTCAAAGATTCCTGCGCATCAAAGCCGTACCAAACCGCGCCTACGTAATACGGTGTGTAGCCTACAAACCATTTATCATAATTGTTATTTGTCGTTCCCGTTTTTCCGTATGTCGGCATCTCGCTAAGCTTTGCTGCTTTTCCCGTTCCTGCCGATGTATTTACGACCGCTTTTAGAATATCGGTCATAATAAATGCCGTAGAATCGCTTATCACGCGCTTTCCGCCCGATTCCTTCTCCAAAAGCACATTTCCGGCATGATCCACTACCTTGGTATAGCTGTGCGGCTCGATATATACTCCGCCGTTTGCAAATACACAATACGCCGCCGCCATTTCTTTCGGTGTAACGCCATTTGTAAGACCGCCCAATCCGAGCGAGCTTAGGTTTTTATCCGTATCCTGGAGCTTTAATCCGAACTTTTCTGTTGCGTAGTTAAAGCTTTTCGATACTCCGAGATTCTGAAGAACTCTTACTGCGGTAGTATTTGCCGAAATCTGAACGGCACGCTTTACCGATATTTTTCCTTTATATCCCGAATACGAGTTTTTCGGCGACCAATCCCCTATCGTTATCGGTCCGTCAAGAATTGTCGATGCCTCGTTTATTTCATCTTCCTCAAGCGCCGGTGCATAAACCGATATCGGCTTTATCGACGATCCCGGCTGTCTGCGCGCTTGTGTTGCACGGTTCAAGCCGCGGCTCTCGGTCTTTTTGCCGACTCCGCCGACCATTCCCTTTATCTCGCCGGTATACGGATCCATTATAATCATAGCCGACTGTGCCTTTGTACTCGGGAATCCCGTTTTATTCTCATAAACCGACTCCAGCTTATCCTGAATAGATGTATCCACCGTTGAATAAATGCTCAATCCGCCGCTGTATACCACCTGTTCTGCCATATCCTGCGAATAACCCTTTTCTGTCTGCAAATCGGAAATGACTTCATTTAACAAATTATCGGTAAAATAAGAGAAAATTCTCTTTTTAACCTCTGTGCTCTTTGAGCTGAGCTGCAAACCTTTTGCAATCGTTTCATCACGTTCCTCCGGCGTAATCTTTCCCAGCTCGCACATCTTTGTAAGAACCACGTCACGCTTATATTTCGCATTATCCGGATTTTTTATCGGGTTATAATATTCCGGACGCTGCGTAATACCTGCCAAAGTCGCCGCCTGATTCAGGTTAAGATCTATCGCGTCAATATCATAATAAATATTTGATGCCGCCTCGACGCCGTAGCAGTTATTTGCCAGGCATATCAGATTCAGATAAATTGTAAGAATCTCATCTTTGGTAAGCTCTTTTTCCAAAGCCACCGATAAAAGCATCTCTTTTATCTTTCTTGCCGCCGTCTTATCCTTATCCTGCGTGATATTTTTTATAACCTGCTGTGTTATTGTACTTCCGCCGTATGATGTCGTCCCGTGGGTAAGCTTTGCCTTCACCCAACCGAAAAACGCACCGGCTGTTCTTTTCAGGTCGACACCGTTATGCTCATAAAAGCGTTCGTCCTCTATTGCAACAATTGCCTCTTTCATAACATCGGGTATTTCATCCGAGTCGAGCCATATTCTGTTGCCGTTATTGTATACCTCCTCCATCTCGCGTGCGTTGCCGTTATCGTCGGTGTAATAGACCACCGAGGAATAGTTAATCGCAAGATTCTGTACATTCATCGCATGAATCTCACGCACGGCGGACGCATACATTCCTATCACAACGCCTATGGCAATAACCGTTGCCATGCATAAAATAAGTATAAATATTAAAAAAGCACGTTTTAATCCGCCGTGGGATTTATGCGGCTTATGATTTTTCTTTGCTCTTGTGGCAGACATTTTTCAATCACCTCATATGTTTTATTTTTTTATATATAGATTTTTTTCACGTCACACTTTCACATAATATATTATAGTACATTTTTTACAATTTTGCAATAACAAATTTATTACAAAATTTTACAATCATATTTCCTTTACCATGTATATTTTTAAGCAAAATGGAAAAAAATATAAACACATAACATGAAATATTTTAAAAACCATATTATTAGAAGGGCTGGTAACTTATATGGAAGAAAAAAACACCGAAATAAATATTATAATTTCAATCCTCATCTTTATCCTTATTGCCGTATCTGTTGTTTTTTTGCTCCCCGGCAAAAAAAGTAATACCAAAGCCGGCAGCAGTGTAGAAATATACAAACCGCAGATTACCGAGTCGCAGGCTGCCGATTCGCCCGACGCAAGAAGCTATACCGTAAAGCTTGAAAACAATATGCTGAACTTTTACCTGAATGCTCCCGATGGCAGGCATTTAATAGAATCCTCCCCCATAAACACCGAAATCTATCCGGCGGAAGATATACGCGAGCTTTCGGCAAGCATTACCGTCAACACTTTGGAGGAAGGAATTGGCATTTTTGAGGATTTTACCACATAATTTATAAAAAACCTCAAAAAACCAAGATTAAGTGAGTTTACGAAAGAATACAGGTGATATTTTATCATAATCCCTATTTTTAAATAATAGTAATATTTGCCTATATTCAAAAATAGGTTATAATATAATTAGCACTCAAGAGAAGTGAGTGCTAATATCTTTGTTTAGGAGGAATCATTTATGAATATTAAACCATTGGCAGACAGAGTTGTTATAAAGATGCTTGAGGCTGAAGAAACAACAAAAAGCGGCATAATACTTACAAGCGCCGCACAGGAAAAGCCACAGGTTGCCGAGATTGTTGCGGTTGGACCGGGCGGAGTTGTTGACGGCAAGGAAATCAAGATGGAAGTAAAAGTCGGCGATAAAGTACTTATCTCGAAATATGCCGGAACGGAAGTAAAACTGGACGGCGAAGAATACACAATCTTAAAACAGGGCGATATATTGGCAATTGTTGATTGATTTTGTGTTTTTTAAATAGATAATGAAAGGATTTGATATATATGGCTAAACAAATTTTATTCGGCGAAGACGCAAGAAGATCATTGCAAAGCGGTATCGATCAGCTTGCAAATACAGTTAAAATCACATTGGGACCTAAGGGCAGAAATGTCGTATTGGACAAAAAATTCGGTGCACCTTTAATCACAAACGACGGTGTTACAATCGCAAAGGAAATCGAGTTGGAGGATCCGTTTGAAAATATGGGTGCATCATTGGTAAAAGAAGTTGCAACCAAGACAAACGATATCGCCGGTGACGGTACAACAACCGCAACACTTTTGGCACAGGCTCTCGTAAGAGAAGGCGCTAAAAACGTTACGGCAGGTGCAAACCCGATGATCGTAAGAAAAGGTATTCAATCCGCAATAGATGTTGCAGTCGAAGAACTGCTTAAAAAGGCAAGAAAAGTTTCAGGCCGTGACGACATCGCAAGAGTTGCATCGGTATCTGCTGCAAACGAAGAAGTCGGTAATTTGATTGCCGATGCTATGGAAAAGGTTACATCTGACGGTGTTATCACCGTTGAAGAATCAAAGACAGCGGAAACATATTCGGAAATCGTTGAAGGTATGCAGTTTGACCGCGGTTACATTTCACCGTACATGGTTACCGATACCGATAAAATGGAGGCTGTTCTCGATGACGCTTACATCTTGATCACCGATAAGAAAATTTCAAACATACAGGAAATCCTGCCGCTTTTGGAACAGATTGTTCAGATGGGCAAAAAGCTCGTTATCATCGCAGAAGATGTTGAGGGCGAGGCTTTGGCAACACTTATCGTAAACAAATTGAGAGGCACATTCGTATGTGTTCCGGTTAAAGCTCCGGGATTCGGCGACAGAAGAAAGGCTATGCTTGAAGATATTGCTATCCTTACAGGCGGTCAGGTAATCTCGGGTGATTTGGGACTTGAGCTCAAGGATACTCAAATCGATCAGCTCGGAAAAGCAAGACAGGTTAAGATCCAGAAAGAAAACACCATCATCGTTGACGGTGCGGGCGATCCCGAGGCAATCAAGGCAAGAATCAAACAAATCAGAAACGAGATTGAAAACACTACGTCTGAATTTGATAAAGAAAAGCTCCAGGAAAGACTTGCCAAGATGGCAGGCGGTGTTGCTGTTATCAAAGTCGGTGCAGCAACAGAAACAGAAATGAAAGAAATCAAGCTCAGAATCGAGGATGCTTTGGCTGCAACAAAGGCTGCCGTTGAAGAAGGTATCGTTGCGGGCGGCGGAACGAGCTATATAAACATCATTCCGCAGGTTGAAAAGCTTCTCGAAACAACCGAGGGCGATGAAAAAACAGGTGTGCAGATTGTTTTAAGAGCGCTTGAAGATCCTGTTAAGCAGATTGCTAAAAATGCAGGTCTTGAAGGATCTGTTATAGTTGATAAGGTTAAATCTTGCAAGCCGGGTGTCGGCTACAACGCTTTGACCGAAGAATATACCGATATGATCAGCGCAGGTATCGTTGATCCGGTTAAGGTAACAAGAAGTGCATTGCAGAATGCTGCGTCTGTTGCGGCTATGGTTCTTACAACCGAAAGCCTGGTTACAGATAAGCCTGAACCCGAAAAACCGGCAGCACCGGCTATGGATCCGGGCATGGGCGGTATGTATTAATATGGGATGTTAAAAAACTCCGGAACGCAAGAAAAGAAGTAAAGTACACGTATTATGAGAAAATATAATTGTTGCGATTTAGTTTTATTGCGGTAGAAAAATCAAAAAATGATTTTTCTTATGATTTTTTCTTTTCTTGCTATCAACAAACTGAGCCGCTCGGCGTACCTACGTACGCCGTCGGGTAACCCAAAACTAAAGCTTTGGCTCAGTTTGTTAATTCCAAAGCTTTTTTCCTATCCCCTCAAAAAAAACAAAGGGGCTGTAAAAAATCAATTGATTTTTTTACAGCCCCTTTTGATTGTCAGATATATTTATGCAGTCTGTGCATTTTTCCGCGGTTTTACATACTCAACCGGGTTTTGATTCTCATACATCTCAAACGAAAAGCTCAGTCCACCCTCCTGAACCTCACCGATACAATCGGCAAGCTTCCATGAAATAAGCTTTGAAAAATCCGGCATAAAGCGATCCGCCTCGGCATACTTTTTCACTCTTGTGATAAATGCGGTTTTACAAAACGGCAAAAGCGCTCTGAATGCTTCTTCCCCGCCCACGATAAAAATCTCTTCGTCATTTTCGGTTCTTATCATGCGAAAGAGTTCTTCAATCGAATGAGCCACTGCATTTTCCCCTGCACTGTACGCTTTATTTCGGCTCAAAACTATTATGTCTTTACCGTCCGTTTTCAAAATCCCCGACTCAAAAGTCTTTCTTCCTGCAATGATGAGTTTTCCTCTTGTCATCTCGCAAAAAAATTCATTATAAGCCGAAATATTAAAAATGCTGTTATTTTCTTTACTCAACCCCCAATTTTCGCTCACCATAGCAATTATATTCATAATCCATACCTTTCTGCATTTCAAGTATAAAACAGGGAAGTATCACAAAAAGCAATACTTCCCCTTTTTTTATTTTTATAGGTAACTGTAAAAGTAATATTTTCCAATTAAAGCGTTCCGAACAATCTGTCTCCCGCATCTCCCAAGCCCGGTACGATATATCCGTTCTCGTTGAGCTTTTCGTCAACCGAACCGCAATAAATATCAACATCGGGATGAGCCTTTTGCAAAACCTCTATTCCCTGCGGCGCTGCAATTATACAAACAAATCTTATATTTTTGGCACCGCGCTTTTTAATGAAATTAATCGCAGCAACGGCACTTCCGCCTGTTGCAAGCATCGGATCCAGCACCAAAACCTCACGGTTTTCAATATCTGTAGGCAGCTTGCAGTAGTATTCAACCGGCTCTAATGTTTCTTCATTTCTGTATAAACCGATATGTCCGATTTTTGCTGCCGGAATAAGATCCATCAGCGCGTCTACCATTCCGAGACCGGCTCTTAAAATAGGAACCAAAGCAATAGATCTCTTTATTCTCTTACCTATCGTCTTTGTAATCGGAGTTTCAAGCTCAAATTCTTCAAGCTCCATATCCTTTGTCGCCTCATATCCCAAAAGAAGCGCTACTTCATGTGCACATTCTCTGAAATCCTTAACCGTTGTGTTCTTATCCCTCATTATAGACAGCTTGTGCGCTATCAAAGGGTGATTCATAACATATAATTTACTCACTTTTATAACCCTTTCTTTTATAAAATTTTCATCTTATCTATTATACACCCTTTTTTGACATTTGTCTATCTTTTTTTGGTATTTTTTTAATTTATTTTTTTCTTTCATAAAAATTCTCGAAATTCCGATATAAAACCGCCTCCATGGTATCATCATCAAGCCCCAACTCTTCCAGACGTTTAAGCTCTCCGACATGATCCCACATAGGGAAATCCGTCCCGAAAAACATTCTGTCGCGCCCATAACATTCAAGCGATTTTTTCACAATATTCTTATCGAAAAATCCCATCGTGCTGCTGCTGTCGACATAAATATTCGGCAGTATCAGACACTCTATCGCAGTATCCCACTGACTCCATCCGCCGCAGTGCGCTGCTATAATATCGAGCTTTTTGAATCTTTTTGCAATATTTGCCACACGCAGCGGATGCGAAAAGCCGTACCTGTAATCGCCGCTGTGCGTCACGACAAACATTCCCTTTTTCTCCAAAAATTCATATATCGGGAGCATTCTTTCATCATCAAAATTAAATTTCTGAAAGTCCGGATGCAGCTTGATTCCTCTTATACCGCGATTATATATACGCTCAATTTCCTCTTCGTAATTTTTAAAATCCGCGTGCATTGTGCCGACAGGGATAAATTCTTTATGAAGTTCTGCCTGGGAGAGTATAAAATCATTTATACTCTCCACCTGTGCCGCCGTTGTTGCCGTTGAAAATACAAGATACCGAGAAACGCCCGCTTTTTCTCCCGATTTCAACAGTTCCTCCGCGCTGCCGTTGTGTGCCATGTCTATGTGTGCATAAAAATCCGAAATTGCATGAGTGGCTTTTGCCGCGATTTTTTCGGGGAATATATGCGCGTGTGCGTCTATTATTTTCACCTTTACCGTCATTCCTTTCGAGGATCTTATTTATCGTTTTCTCTTATTTCCACACGTCTGATCTTACCGCTGATTGTCTTAGGCAGTTCGTCCGTAAATTCCACGATTCTCGGATATTTGTACGGTGCGGTGTTTGACTTTACATAGTTCTGGATTTCTTTTTTGAGTTCCTCGCTCTTTTCCTTGCCCTTTACCAAAACGATTGTAGCCTTTACAATCTGACCTCTTACCGGATCGGGAACAGGCGTGATTGCACATTCCAAAACATACGGCAGCTCCATGATAACGCTCTCGATTTCGAAAGGCCCGATTCTGTAACCCGATGATTTGATAACATCGTCTATTCTTCCGACATACCAGAAATATCCGTCCTCATCTTTCCACGCCGTATCGCCGGTGTGATACATTCCGTCATGCCATGCGCTCTTTGTCTTTTCTTCATCTCTGTAATATCCCGCAAACAGTCCGCACGGAACTTCTTTATCGGTTCTTACAACGATTTCGCCTGTCTGTCCGACTTCAACACTGTTACCATCTTCATCGACAATGTCAACATCATATAACGGACTCGGTTTACCCATTGAACCCGGCTTCGGTGTCATACCGCGCAGGTTTGCGATTGTAAGAGTCGTTTCGGTCTGACCGAATCCCTCCATAAGCTTTAAGCCTGTTGCACGTTTCCACTGTTCAAACACCTCCGGATTAAGCGCCTCTCCGGCAACCGTGCAGTATTCAAGCGATGACAAATCGTACTTCGACAAATCCTCTTTTATAAAGAAACGGTACATTGTAGGCGGTGCGCAGAAGGTTGTGATGTTGTACTTTTTAAACATCGGCAGTATATCATCTGCATTAAAGCGGTCAAAGTCGTAAACAAATACCGCAGCCTCGCAGAGCCACTGTCCGTAAAGCTTGCCCCAAAGCGCTTTTCCCCAACCTGTATCGGAGATAGCAAAGTGGATTCCGTCAGGATTTACGTTATGCCAATATTTTGCCGTTATAAAATGTCCCAAAGGATATTTGAAGTTGTGCGTTGCAATCTTCGGATAGCCCGTTGTTCCCGATGTAAAGAACATGAGCATTTTATCGTCACCGGCAGCGCTGTCCTCTGTTCTTTCATATACATCACTGTATTTTTTCAGATCCGAATTAAAGTCATGCCAGCCTTCTTTTGAATCTCCCACCAAAATCTTTGTGAGGTTCATTCCTGTTTTTTCAACTGCCAAATCTACCTGATGTGCAACATCTCCGTCTGCGGTACAGCAGATTGCGCTTACGCCTGCCGCCTCAAAACGGTAGCTTAAGTCATGCTCTACCAGCTGATTCGTTGCCGGGATTACAATTGCGCCGATCTTATGCAATGCAAGGATTGAGAACCAGAACTGATAATGTCTTTTTAAGATAAGCATTACTCTGTCGCCCTTTTTGATTCCCAGACTGCTGAAATAGTTCGCTGTCATATTTGAATATTTCTTCATTTCGCCGAAAGTAAAGCGTCTGTCCTTTTTGTCGTTTGAAACATAGAGCATTGCCATCTTATCCGGGCATTTTTCTGCCAAAGCGTCAACAACGTCAAAGGCAAAATTGAATTTATCTTCATTTACAAACGAGATTGACTTTAACATCTTGTTCTCGTCTTTTTCTGTCTTTATAAACTTCTTGTAAACCGCAGTATGAGGCTGATCCTCTCTCTGAACGTCCTTAGTGTCATATACGGCATGGCTTTCAAATTCAACCTCTTCCCCGTCGTTCATGACAACGGCATAGATTTCCGCGTCCTCACCGCCGATAGCGCGCAATCCGTGTTCTGTCGAACTGTTATAATAGATTGAATCGCCTGCATGGAGAACGTCCTCATTTTCACCGATACGAACCGCTACGGTACCCTTTATTACTATATCAAATTCCTGACCGTTATGTCTTGACATCATCATCGGAGTATGCTGTTCTTCCTCCGAATAAGGAATTTTTACATAATACGGTTCTGCGATTTTATTTTTAAAGAGCGATGCAAGGTTTTTGTATGTCAAACCCTCGGCACGTGTTATCGGCAGACCGCCGCCGCGTCTTGTAATTTCGTAACTTGAAAGTCTCGGGCTTGATCCTTGCAAAAGATCTGTCGGATCTACATTAAAGCAATGTGCGCATTTGTAGATAAATGTGAAGCTGAAATCTTTGTTTCCGCTTTCATACTCCTTGTAGTCCTCAACCGAAACCTCTACGTTCTTAGCCATATCCTCAACCGATACGCCCATGATTTCACGCAAGTTTCTGATTCTCTGAGCAACCTCTTTTAACTGTTCCTGCATTTTTTCCATTTTTTTTCACCTTTTCCTTTCTTTTGATACTGTGTTCTACATTTTTGAAACGATAAAAAACAAAAAACTCGCCTCAAAAAAACTTTTGAGACGAGTAAAAACCCGCGGTACCACTCAAATTGTGCGAAAAACGCACCACTCTTCAGACTCTAACAAGTCCTTTGCCTTAACGCAGCAAACACACGTGGACGCCTACTTTTATCATTTCGGATCCCGGCTCGGAAGTGATAAGTCATTGGAAAACTTCGTTATTGGCTTGCAGCAACCGCCAACTCTCTTAAAAAACTCTGTAATCCGACCGTCTTCGTCGCAGCCTTTAATATTTATTGGTATCATCTTAACACACTTTCTTTTTTTTGTCAACACCTATTTTCATTTTTTTCTCCGATTTTTTTCTTTTTATATAAATATCTTGTTTTTTCATCAAAATCAAGTTCATTTTTTGGTTTTATTCCACTATCTTCTTGATTTTTTCCACAACTCATGTTATAATTTTTTTATCACAATTAAAAGAAGGTCAATAAAATGAACACATATATATCAAGCAGTAAAAACGAAAAATTCAAATACATAAAAAATCTCAAACAGAAAAAATTCAGAACCGAAGAATACACAGTGGAGGGCAAAAAATCGGTAGAAGAGGCTGTTTTATCGAAAAAAACTGTCACCGCAATCATAATGTCGGAAAGCTTTTCCCAAAAATACGAATCAGACTTTTCCGATATTCCCTGCTATACCATATCGGATAATATCTTCCCCCAGCTTTCCTCAACCGATACACCCTCGGGAATACTGTGTACGATTAAAATAGAAAAAGATACCGTCTTTTCACCGAATCCCGAAAAAGTATATATCTACTGTGATAAAATATCCGATCCCGGCAACCTCGGCACAATTATCCGTACCGCGGACGCAGCAGGCTTTTCCGGGGTGTTTCTCTCGCCCGGCTGCTGCGAGCTGTATAATCCCAAGACGGTGCGCTCCAGTATGGGCTCATTTTTCCGTATGCCGGTATACGAAAATATCGGCATCAACGAACTGCAAAGCTACAGACAAGACGGATTCCGCCTTTTAAGCGGCACCCTTTCCGATTCTTCAATTTCCTACACCGATGCCGATATGACAAAACCTACCATTATCGTTATCGGCAACGAATCCAACGGGATCTCCGACGAGGTTTTGAATATATCGGACCAATTTATAAAAATACCGATATTGGGCGGTGCGGAATCGCTAAACGCGGCGATTGCGGCAGGGATTATAATGTATGAAGTCCTGCGCCAAAGAAAAATCGGCTCAGTTTGTTAATTCCAAAGCTTTTTCCTGTCCCCTCTAAAAAAAGCAAAGGGGCTATAAAAAAATCAATTGATTTTTTTATAGCCCCCATTCTCTTTTTTAAAATTTCTCTTTTAAAACCTTCGTCATAATCTCATACCCTGCCGGAGTCGGGTGAACACCGTCATATGTAAGTCCTGCGCGCATGGTTTTGCCGTCTTTATCACACATCTTGCTGTGGTAATCCACATATTCGATACCGTATTTTTCGCAAAGCTCTTTTATGTTTTCATTCACCGTCAAGACCGCATTATTGAACTTATCCTTATCAAATCCGATGCACAAATCCGTCGGCAAAACCGAGCAAATATAGAGCTTAACTCCGTCCGACATCTTTATGATTTCCTCAATATTTTCGGTAAGTTTTCTTACGATTTCACCTACATCTCTTCCCTCTTTTTTCCACCAGTTATCATAATGCATTGTCATAAGATCGTTGCAGCCTATCAGGCATACCGCCTTTTGCGGCTTTAACTGCATAACGTCTGCCATATATCTTTTTTTCACTATTTCCGATATATCCCCTCCGACGCCGCGGTTTACAATATATCCCAACTTGTCAAAAAACACATTCCAATCGCAGTATTCGGTTATCGAATCTCCGATAAATACACAGTCCACCACCTTTTTTTCCGTCAAAATCTGTTCATTGTGAAAATCAAACACACTCCGTCTCGTATCGGCAGTGTAGCTTGTTCCGAAAATTCCGGGTTTTATCATTTTTATAACCATTCCTTTCTGTGTTATAAGGCACAAAACCTAAGTCTGAAAGTGCAGAGTGGTGCTGCATAACATTTTATCCAGACTTATAAAACCCACGGGTAAAGTATAAAAACCTTACCCGAGCAAGTTTTTCTTAAATTTTACCACGTTTTTGCGATATTGTCAACCAACATTATCATTTAAAAAAGTAAAACCACAATCCGGCAATAACCGACACTGCCGTACCGTACACAATAACAGGTCCCGCAATAGTAAAAATCTTTGCCGCAACGCCGAGAACAAAGCCCTCGGTTCTTGCCTCTATCGCAGGAGATGCAACCGAGTTTGCAAAGCCGGTTATAGGCACAATCGTTCCTGCTCCGGCATAATGCGCAAGCTTTGAGTAGAGTCCCAAGCCGGTAAATAAAATCCCCAAAAATATCAGCGTTACCGATGTCGAGCTCCCTGCTGTTTCCACATCAAGTCCGCAGGATTTGTATATTCCCGAGATGATCTCACCCACCGTACATATTGCACCGCCGATAAAAAATGCATTGACGCAATTTTTCAGAATTGGAGAAGGCAGCTGTTTTTTGTCCGCCAATTTTTGATATTCTTTGTTTTTATCCATCTTCTTACCCCTCTTTTTCAATAAATTTTATAGTTATTATTTACAGCAAAACATTTTTTATGAACAAAGAGTAAAATTTTATTAAAAATAAAACTATGTCTTGAAAAAATTTGGGATTTGATATATAATTAAACAGTACGCAAATAAATATCAATTATATAAATTTCAGAAGGGAACCAAAATTATGAACAACAAAGAACAACATATCACCTCGATAGGCGGACAGGCTATTATAGAAGGAGTTATGATGCGCGGTCCGCACAAAACGGCAATGGCAGTCAGAAAGCCCGATAACGAAATCGAATGTGAGGTCAACGATAACGGCACGAAAAAGCACAACTTTCTCCTGCGCCTGCCTATAATACGCGGCTGCGTGAATTTTGTCGAAAGTTTGGTAATCGGCATGAAAGCGCTTATGTTTTCGGCGGATTTTATGGAGCTTGAAGATGACGAGCCGTCCGAGAGCAAATTCGACAAATGGCTTGAAGAAAAATTCGGGGATAAAATCAAGGATATTGTCATTTATTTTTCCATTGCACTTTCTTTGGTATTGAGCATAGGACTTTTTATACTTCTCCCCTCACTTTTAACAAGCGGTTTGGAATGGCTTTTCTCACTGTTCGCACCTTTGGCGAAAATTGCAAAAACAAAGGCTTTTACAGGCATAAGCGAGGGTATAATCAGAATGGCAATATTTATTACATACCTCGCGCTGGTATCACAGATGAAAGACATAAAGCGCGTTTTTGAATATCACGGTGCGGAGCATAAAACAATCGCATGCTATGAGGCAGGCGAGGAGCTTACCGTTGAAAACATCAAAAAATACACACGTTTCCACCCTCGCTGCGGTACAAGTTTTCTGCTTTTCGTTATGATTATCAGTATAATCGTATTCACTCTTTTGCCTCGCTTTGACGGATATGCAAAAATCGTGCAGATACTTTTGAGAATGGCAACGCGTCTTGCACTTCTGCCCGTTGTTGCAGGTCTTTCGTATGAGGCAATAAAGCTTGCCGGCAGGAGCAAGAATAAATTTATCAAGCTGCTTACAAAACCCGGACTCTGGCTGCAAAAGCTGACCACGCGCGAGCCTGACGCAAGCCAGATTGAAGTGGCGATTGTTTCGATGAAAGCGGTTATCCCCGAAAATTCGGAGGACGATAAATGGTAATACGAGAGCTTTTGGACGAGGCTGTAAAAACGCTGAAAAGTGCAGAAAACGAAAATCCGATCTTTGAGGCACATTTAACGGTGCGCACGGTTTTAAATTTAAGCGCATTGGATATTGTCTTAAAATCCAAAGATGAGGTATCAAAAAAGGATATTGATACGGTGCGAAAAATCCTTTCGCGCCGTGTATCGGGCGAACCGCTCCAGTATATACTCGGCACGCAAGAATTTATGGGCTTGAATTTTTCGGTCAACCCCTCTGTTCTTATCCCCCGTGCCGACACCGAAATACTGACCGAGTATGTATTATCATACTTTGCCGGAAAACCCTTTTCGGCGCTTGATTTGTGCACAGGCTCGGGGTGCATCGCAATATCGCTTGCGCATTTTAACAAAAACGCACATATAAAAGGGATTGACGTAAGCGAGGGAGCGATAAAAACCGCACAAAAAAACGCTGCGGATTTGAAAGTTTCGGATCGCGTATCCTTTGAGAGAGCAGATATTTTCACTCTCGACTCATTCGGCAAATTCGATCTTGTAATATCCAATCCGCCGTATATCGAAAGCAACGTTATCCCCAATCTTTCAGATACAGTCAACAGCTTTGAGCCGCATCTTGCATTGGACGGCGGTGCGGACGGGCTTAAATTTTACCGGCATATAGTAAAAATCGCGCCGAAATATCTGCAAAAGGGTGGTATGCTTGCCTTTGAAATAGGTTTTGACCAAAAGCAGGCGGTAAGCGAGCTGATGAAAGACAGTTTTGCGGATATAACCTCACTCAAGGATTATTCCTCGAATGACCGCGTTGTAAGCGGTATATTGAAATAAATATCCACCCGCATAGCGGGTGGTATTTCATTTTCGGGCATAGCCCTAATACTACTGGCAACGCACAAGTGC
>CAKSDE010000004.1 GCA_934444735.1 uncultured Clostridia bacterium
AAAATAGCGGCGTATCTTGCCATTTACAACTACTTGACTTAACAAGAAGTACGCCGGCGCGTCTTTAAATAACAATCTGCTTGTTTATTTGAAAATAAACGGCGTATTTTATCATTATTCAATGCTCGGCGCGACATAGATGCAGTTGCATTTCATAAAGGCAATCTACTTTAAAATAAAAAAAACGGAGAAAGATATGGAAAAAGTTTTGGTTACAGGTGCATCGGGCGCAATAGGAAAAAGTATTGCCGAGATGTTTTTAAATAAAGGATACAGAGTTTTTGCGGGATTTAACCGTCATCCGATTGAGCTTGACGGAGTAACACCCGTATTTTTGGACGTCACCTCACCCGATGCGGTAAATGATGCGGCAGAAAAAATCGGCGGTGTGGATATTTTGGTCAATAACAGCGGTATCTCACAGCAAAAACTCTTCAGTGATATAACCGAGTCGGACTGGGACAATATGTTTGATGTGAACATAAAAGGAATGTTTCTTACGACAAAAGCGTTTTTGCCGCACATGATCCACAAAAAAAGTGGCAGGATTATAAATATATCCTCAATATGGGGAGAAGTCGGCGCAAGCTGTGAGGTACATTATTCTGCCTCGAAAGCGGCGGTTATAGGATTCACCAAAGCGCTTGCAAAAGAGCTTGCGCTCTCGGGAATAACGGTAAACTGTGTGTCGCCCGGCATGACCGACACCCCCATGAATGCTCATTTAACCCCTGAGGATATAGCGGAGATTGAGTCTGAGATTCCTCTAAAGCGTCAGGCAAAACCCGAAGAGATAGCGGACGCCGTTTATTTTTTTGCATCAGATCTTTCAAACTACACAACAGGGCAAGTTATCAGTGTATCCGGCGGCTGGAATCTCTCCACGTGAAAAATAAACGGCGTATCTTGTCATTATTCAATACTTGACGTACAAAGAGTACGCCTACGCATTTCATAAAGGCAATCTACTTGTTTCTTTTCCACGTGGTGATAATTGAAAAATAAGCGGTGTACCTTGCCATTATTCAATACTTGACGTACGTTAGAGTACGCAGTCGTATTTTATAAAGGCAATCTACTTGTTTCTTTTCCACGTGGTGATAATTGAAAAATAAGCGGTGTACCTTGCCATTATTCAATACTTGACGTACAAAGAGTACGCCTACGTATTTCATAATAACAATCTACTTGTTTATTTTCCGTGTGGCGGTAAATTGAAAAATAAGCAGCATATCTTGTCATTTGCAGCCGCTTGATGTACGCAAAAGTACGCCGGCGCGTCTTTAAATAACAATCTACTTGTTTCTTTTCCGCGTGGTGATAATTGAAAAATAAGGGGTGTACCTTGCCATTATTCAGCTGCTTGGCGTAAAGTAGAGTACGCAGTCGCATTTTATAAAGGCAATTTGCTTGTTTATTTTCTGCGTGGCGGTAATTGAAAAATGTTAGTTTTACAATTACCTATATAAAACAAAAATATGGAGGCAAAAAATTAAATGAAAAAAAAGACGGTAAAAATCATATTTGCTTTTTTATTTATTTTAATGACGGTGTTTATCTGGAATAATTCCGCAAAAGATGCTATCGAGTCCACAAACCAGAGCAGCGGCTTTGTCAAGTTTTTCTTAAAGTCTGGAATATGCTCGGATACCGATACGGCAACTGTGATTGTGCGAAAGCTCGCCCACCTTACGGAATTTTTTATGCAGAGTGCATTTTTATCGGTTTGCCTTTTTAAGGATTTTCCGAAAAAGCTTATCTATGTGCTCTTTTCGGGACTTTTGACGGCTTGTGTGGACGAATTTATACAATCGTTTTTTGAGGGTAGAGGGAGTCTTGTATCCGACGTATTTATAGACTTTTCGGGGACGGTATTCTGTGTTATTATATTTGTGCTTTTATGGCTTTTGATAAAGAAATTTACCGAAAAACAGAGAGGAAAACAGGTATGAGATTGAATATGGGATTTTTATGGATTTATTCGATAAACATTATTCTTATAATTGTGGTGGTCTGCTTTCAGAAAAAAGAGCCGATAGTCGCAATGGCTTGGGTTTTGTGCTTTATCGCGCTCCCGGTTGTCGGTGCGGTTATCTACATTGTTTTCGGAGTAGGACTCAAAAACAGAACAAAGAAAAAATATCTTGAAAAGACAAATGCGAGTCTTTCGTTCTTTACAGGGTTAAAGAGTCAGAAAATACCCGAAAAATACGCTCATATGGTGAATTATTTCAAAAATACCTCGCACAGTGTCCTTACCGACAACAATTCGGTAGAGATTTTTACAGACGCGCGCGACAAATACGAGGCTCTTCTAAAGGATATAGAGGGCGCAAAGGAAACGGTGAATTTATTGTATTTCATAGTGCGCGATGATAAAATCGGGACAAGGCTTATAAAGCTTTTGGAGAAAAAGGCGGACGAGGGCGTTCAGATTCGGTTTTTGTATGACGGTTTCGGCTCTCTTCTGACGCCATACCGTACCTTTAAAAAGCTCAAACACAAGAAAAACGGCCATGTTGCGGCATTCTTCCCTCTTACGATTTTTTCCTATTCGCTGATAAACCACAGGAACCACAGAAAACTTGCGATAATAGACGGAAAAATCGCATATCTTGGCGGAATGAATATCGGGGACGAGTATATGGGACTGAAAAAGCCGTCACCCTGGCGCGATACGCATATGCGCATTGTTGGGGATTCGGTGCAGGAAATACAGAGAATTTTCTGCCTTGACTGGGAATTTACCACGGGTGAAAACATAAAGGATAATTCGGCGCTCTTTTTCAAAAAACCGGAGCCGGTCGAAAATTATCTGCCGATGCAGATTGTCGCAAGCGGTCCCGACTCAAAATGCGATGAAATTGAAACGGGCATAATAAAGATGATGTCGCACGCGCAAAAATACATATATATTCAGACGCCGTACTTTTCGCCCGATTCGTCATTTTTGGACGCAATCCTGACCGCGGCGCAGGAAGGCATAGATGTCCGCTTGATGATACCGTCTGTGCCTGACAAAAAATACGTATACTACACCACAATATCTTACATGGACGAGCTTTTAAAGGCGGGTGTGAGGGTGTATCTTTATCCCGGGTTTATCCATTCAAAAACGGCGGTGTGCGATGATGAGGTTTCGACAATCGGTACGACAAACATTGATGTGCGCAGCTTTACTCTGCATTTTGAGGTAAATGCGTTTATGTACAGTGCCGATGAGGCGGTAAAAAACAGGGATATATTTTTGGAGGATCAAAAGATAAGCCATGAATTGAGCTATGAAGAATACAGTAAAAGAGGACTTATAAACACGATGAAAGAAGGCTTTTTCAGGCTTTTTTCACCTATCATGTAGGGGGTTTGAAGTGGAACTACCGTTGGATTTTATAAAAAGAATGAAAGATATGCTCGGCAGTGAGTACGAAGATTTTGAAAAAGCTTTCTGCGAGGGCGAGAGCTATTCTGCCATGCGCATAAATACCTTAAAGGATATACCAAAGGAGTTAAAAGCCGTTACCGATAAGCTTGAGAAAGTACCCTGGTGCGATTTTGGGTATTATGTCGGAAAGGATACGATAAACGGGAAAAGCCCGTTTCATGCATCGGGACTTTTCTATTTTCAAGAGCCCTCGGCGATGTCGGCAGTCGCGGCACTCGGAATAGATGAGGGCGATTTTGTGCTGGATTTGTGCGCCGCGCCCGGCGGAAAGGCGACATATGCCGCACAAATGCTAAACGGCACGGGACTTTTGATTGCAAATGAGATAGTGAAAAAAAGAAGCGCGGTGCTCTCCGAGAATATCGAGAGAATGGGGATTAAGAATGCGGTTGTGACGAATGAAACACCTGCAAGGCTGGCGGAAAAATACCCCAGATTTTTTGATAAGATTATAGTTGACGCGCCGTGTTCGGGTGAGGGAATGTTTCGAAAAGAGCCAAAAGCACTTGTGGAATGGAGCGTGGAGCATACAGAATCATGCGCCGTCCGCCAAAAGCTCATAATAGACTCGGCGATAGATATGCTCTCCCCCGGCGGCAGGCTCATATATTCGACCTGCACCTTTGCGCCCTGTGAAAATGAGGGTGTCGCCGAGTATATTTTGAGTAAACCCGATATGCGGCTTGTGCCGATTGATATGCCGTATTTCTCGCCCGGCAGAGGTGAGTGGATCGGCTCGGATATGGATTTTAGCGCAGCAAAGCGAATTTTTCCGCATAAAAATAAGGGCGAAGGACATTTTCTTGCGCTCTTTGAAAAGTGCGGAGAAAAGAGAAAAAAGGTTTTTAAGGAAAAAATAACCGAACCCGATAAATCATACCGCGAATTTGAAAAAGAGTATTTAAATGTTAAATTTTCGGGGAATTTTGTTATGTTCGGCGAGAATCTGTATCTTTTGCCGCAGGGTGCGGATATTGATAAAATAAAGGTGGAGCGCGCCGGACTTTATATGGGACAGTGTAAAAAAGGGCGGTTTGAGCCGTCGCACGCACTCGCGCTTGCCCTAAAAAAAGGCGAGATAAAAAACACATTTGAAACCGACTCCCCCGAAAAATATTTAAGGGGCGAAACGCTCATTTCGGATATATCGGGGTGGTGCGCCGTTACATATTGCGGTGTAAATCTCGGCTGGGCAAAGGGTTCGCAGGGTATATTGAAAAACAAGTACCCAAAACAGCTAAGACAAATATAGGGGATGTAAAAAAACTCCGGAACGCAAGAAAGGAAGCAAATACAGATATTATAGAAAATATAATTGTTGTGGTTTGATATTTCATAGAATTATTTCCTTTCTTGCTATCAACAAACTTCGCCTCTCGGCGTACCCACGTACGCCGTCGGGTATCCCAAAGCCAAGGCTTTGGCTCAGTTTGTTAATTCCAAAGCTTTTTTCCTATCCCCTTAAAAAAATTACCTAAGAGTTTTAATTGGAAAACGTTAGTTTTACAATTACCTAAACTAAATTATAAAAAGGAGTATAGTTATGGAGATAAAAATATTAGACGGTGAATTTTCGGTTGCGCAATTTGAGAAGATGCCGGAAAAGATAGAGGGAATAAATTTTTGCGCGGTAACGGAGGAGGAAATATCTGTTCTTTGCAGAACAGATCTGATGCCCGAAAACCCGACAAAGTGCGAGGACGGATTCTCGGGGCTTATGATTTCGGGAACGCTTGATTTTTCGCTTATCGGGATAATTTCGCGCATATCAACGATTCTTGCCGATAATGCGATTGCGGTTTTTGTGGTTTCGACCTTTAACACCGATTACATATTCGTGAAAAAAGAGGAATTGGCTCTGAGCTGCCAACTGCTTTCGGCAAGCGGATATGATATACTGTAAATTTTAAGAATTTTCGTTTATATTTTCAAGAGCTACTCTTACAGCCTCGACAACAAATGCCGTAAACGTGCAGTTTTTGCCTTGAATGGCTTCTTCAACGGCTTCGATTACATCATTCGGAAAACGTATGCATTTGTTTGTCGTGGGCGGAATATTCGGAATTTGAAATTTTTTCATTATAATCACCTCTGCAATACGATTATATATAAAAATATATTTAATGTCTGCATAACAAATGTATTGCGTTTTTATTATAGGTGTGTTATAATATAAGTATACATAAATTATCAGGTGAATTTTAAAGGAGAAGAAAAATGAAAGTAATGGTTGCCGGTTCGAGAGGAATCGATAATATCAATATAGATCAATATATGCCCGCGGATATGACAATGCTTATATCGGGCGGTGCAAGGGGAATTGATACATTGGCGGAAAAGTATGCCGACCGCATGAATATTCCGAAAACGATCATACGCCCGGACTATCTCCGTTACGGTAAGCGTGCGCCTTTGGTCAGAAACCGTGAGATGGTTGAGATGGCTGATCTTGTAGTAATAATCTGGGACGGAAAATCCCACGGTACCGGCTACACATTAGACTATGCAATAAAGTGCAACAAGCACATCAAACTTAATTATATTGAGTAAAAAACCGCACCTAAGAAATTTTACTCACCCTCGGAGTATATGCATACGCCGTCGGGCGAGTCAAAGCCTTGGCTTTGATGAGTAAAAATTCTTAATCACAGCTTTTCACTCAATATTTTTTTAAGAAGTAAAAAAGCAGCACCTAAGAAATTTTACTCACCCTCGGAGTATATGCATACGCCGTCGGGCGAGTCAAAGCCTCGGCTTTGATGAGTAAAAAGTCTTAATCACAGCTTTTTACTCAATATTTTTTTAAGAAGTAAAAAAACCGCACCAAAGAAATTTTTTTAAAGTAAAAACCTTATCTAAAAAAACTAACGGCTCAACGAGCCGTTAGTTTTTTATAAATTTACCCTTTTGCGGTCTGAACTTTTTTTACATTCCCATGTCAGTATTTTATGTATTCTTCCTTGGTCGCTATAAAATCACAATATTCGACTATGTGTCTTAATCCTTCGGGAGTATATCTGTTCAGATTAACGTTAAATTCCCTCGGTATTGTCACGGTTGTATAGTCATCCTCATTTAAACAGCAAAAATATTCGGACGATACTGAAAAGGCCTCGCATATCTGAATCATGTCTATTGCACTCGGTTCAGCTTCTCCCGCCTCCCAGTTTGAATATGTAGTTCTCGATACTCCCACTTTATCAGCTGCCTCGTTTTTGCTGAGACCGTTATTTATACGCAGCTGTTTTAAGCGCTCTGCCATAAGACGAAGATTAAAAATTGCAAATGTCATCTTTGTACTCTTCCCGATCCGTCGCCGCCGGCAAGATTTTCAACGTCTGCACGGCTTACAAGGTTAAAGTCTCCCGGAATGGTGTGTTTTAAAGCAGATGCCGCAACACCGAATTCGAGTGCGTCTTTAAAGTTTTTGCCGTCCAAAAATCCGCATATTACACCGCCGGCAAATGAGTCGCCGCCGCCTACACGGTCTACTATCGGTGTAATTCTGTATTTTCTCGAATGATAAAATTCTTTTGTATCTCTGTCGTAGATGCAAGCCGACCAGCCGTTATCCGATGCCGAGTAGCTTTCTCTCAATGAGCTGATTACATACTTAAAGTTGAACTTATCGACCATCTGCTTGAATATGTCCTGATAGCCTGAAAGCTCCAGTTCACCGCTTGTAACGTCGGTTTTGCCGGGTTTGAATCCGAGAACCTTTTCGGCGTCCTCTTCGTTTCCGATGCAGACATCAACATACTGCATGAGGTTTGACATAACCTTTTGCGCTTTTTCCGAGCTCCAGAGCTTTTTGCGGAAGTTTAAGTCACACGAAACCGTGATTCCCTTTGCTTTTGCAGCTTTTAGTGCCGCCTCGCAAAGCTCTGCCGCTTTGTCCGAAACAGCCGGTGTGATACCTGTGAAGTGGAACCAGTCAGCTCCCTCAAAGATTTCGTCAAAGTCAAAATCTGAGATTTCCGCAGTTGAGATAGATGAGTGAGCGCGGTCATATACAACGTTTGACGCTCTCATTGCGGCGCCTGTTTCCAAGAAGTATATACCGAGTCTTTCACCGCCGCGCGCGATATGCTTTGTTTCAACATTGAGTTTTCTAAGAGCCGCAACAGCACATTCGCCGATCGGATTTTCGGGAACCTTTGTGATAAATTCCGCATCGTGACCGTAGTTTGCCAAAGATACCGCAACGTTTGCCTCGCCGCCGCCGTAGCATACGTCAAACTCGTCTGCCTGTATAAATTTTTCGTTGTTCGGGGTAGATAATCTGAGCATGATCTCTCCCATAGTTACAATCTTTGCCATAATAACATTTTCCTCTCTTAATTTATTGTTATATTATGCTTAAGGAATAGGAAAAAAAGATTTGGAACGGACAAACTAAACCCAACGGCGTACGCGTGCACTCCAAGTGGTTTAGTTTGTCCGTAGTAAAAAAGCTTAAATTTCGGAAAAATGAATGAAATGGAGTTTTTTTAACCTATAAACAATAGGTATCAAAATATATATATCATTCAATATCATCTTATCTTTTTTTACGGTCCGGACTTTTTTTACATTCCCTATTATATTTTTCTTCTTATTTTTAATTTGTCCGCTATCTCAAATAAATGCTGTCTGTCCGCCTCGACAAGCTTACCGTCGGTATTCGGCGGCATATTTATAACTGCCATATTGTGATTTTTAAATATAATCTCGCAATTTTTGCAGACCTCGTCCACATCTAAAAGCGGCTTGTCCTCGTATATATTGGAATAGAACCAGGAGAAGCCCTCCCTTGAACATATTGTCATCTCAAATGGGAGATAGTAGCGGTTGTTCTGATATGTATAGATTTTCGGATCATTTTCGGCGCACATATTCGGATCCCACAGGCGGAAATCGCTCGGGAACATTCTCAAAGGATCGTTCTCGCGGTAATTTTCGGGAAGATAGCGCTCCTCGGGAAAACACGCCTGATTGAAATCGTCGCCGACCGTATGGTTTACGCCGATCTGGCATTTGGGCTGCAATCTTTTTATAAGATCGTAGGTTTTTTCAAGCTGCCACATACTGCGCGGTTTATCCCATGAACCGTCAAACCAAATCTCGACTATCTCGCCGTATCTGCCGTCCAAAAGCTCGGTGAGCTGGTTGTGCATATACTTTATGTATGCGTCAAAGTCGGTTTTGTAGGTTTTTTCGGATCTGTCCCATAAAGAATAGTAGAGCCCGAGCTTGATTCCGTATTTTTCGCAAGCCTTAGCCACTTCCTTTATGACATCTGTCTTATTCCCCGAATTTCGCACGCAATATTCGGTGTATTTTGTATCCCAAAGGCAGAATCCATCGTGGTGCTTGGTAATCATAATAACGTAGTTCATGCCCGCCTCATAAGCGGTTCTGACCCACTGATCCGCGTCAATTTCGGTTGGCTTGTATGAAAGCGCCTGAATCATACCGTCCGACCATTCAACATTGCCGAAGGTGTTTACTCCGAAATGAATGAACATTCCGAATTTTCTGTCCATCTGCTCCTGCTGATACTTGTTCGGTAAAAGTGATGGTTCCTGTCGTATCATAAAAATTAACCTCTTGCTTCCTTAATCTTAGCTATAAATTCTTTTGCGGTTTCGGTGATCTTTTTATAGTCGCCTGTCTTTGCGCCTGCTGTAAGCGATGAGCCTGCACCGACTGCAACTGCGCCGGCTTTGATCCACTGGTCAACGTTCGATACGTCAACGCCGCCTGTCGGCATCATCTTAGCCTGCGGAAGAGGTCCTTTTATGTCTTTTATGATTCTGGGACCGAAAAGATCTGCCGGGAATATCTTTACGATGTCAGCTCCTGCCTCCATTGCCGTTAAGACCTCGGTGATAGTCATGCAGCCGGGGATATAGGGCATTCTGTAGCGGTTGCAGAGCTTTGCTGCGTCTAAGTTAAAGCCCGGGCTTACAACATAGTTTGCACCCGATAAAATTGCCATTCTTGCGGTTTCTGAATCGAGAACCGTTCCTGCACCCAAGAGCATTTCGCCGTTATTGTATTTGTTCGCTAAAGCCTCGATAACCTTGTGCGCACCGGGGACGGTGAATGTAAGCTCGATTGAGGGGCAGCCGCCCTCCAAGCAAGCGTCTGCTATTCTTATAGCCTCATCGGCCGTGTTTGCACGTACTACCGCAACAAGACCTGCATCTGTCATTTTTTGTATTACTTTTTCTTTTTCCATTGTTTTTCATCCTCCGTAAATTTATTGATCGGGCATAAAACCCGTTTATTTAAAATCCGCTTGATTTAATGCGGAATTTAATCGATAATTGTGTAGCCGTAGTTTTTCGGGCCGCGCAGCTCCAAATAGAGCTGAGTCATGGTCGCGTCCTTGTACGGATTTACAAAGAGCGCACCGATACCGCAGAGTATCGCACCCAAAAGATACCAGCCGATAAATGAAAGCTCGGTCACGAATGTAAAAAAGCCGTATCCGAACATCATTCTCTTGCTTTCGGATATAAGCTCTTGCCATGTCATATCGGGATTTTCGGCATAGATGTAGTCTGTCATGTAATATGAGTAGCGCTTAAAAAGTGAGAGAATTGCGCCGCCCAAAAAGATTAAAAATCCCGCGGCATAGACTATTATTGCAATAACGCTTGCAGTAAGAGAATTCCAATAAAATACCGTTGCGGCACCGAGCATTACGGCAGAGCCGACAAGCATCGGCAATGACCATAAAAACAGCATAAGGCTTACCATGAACGTATTTTTCACGGTTTCAATATAGTTTGTTTTAAATACGTCCCAAAGCATACTGTAGCTTGTGATTTCATTTTCGGAATTGTGTATTAAAAACTTTTTATATCCGACAGAGAACGGATTTACTAAAAATATTGTTATCAATATCGAAAGAACACTGCCCGCGCCGATGAGCGAGAAGAACGCGGGGATATTTTGTATATGGCGAATATCATCGACATTTATTCGGAGTCCCATATACCCCGAGAAAACGACCTGCAAAAGCGAGATAAAGAAGAACGGCCAATATTTGGTGCGCAAAACGTCCTTTGCGTTGGTTTTTAAATACATTCTTGTTATATTCAAATTAAATCACCTCAATTATAATATGGCGAAAAAATAAATTAAAATTCCTCCGCTATTATATTATATAACAAAATTTTTCCAAAGTAAATATAAAATGAAAATATTTTTTTAAAAAATCATTACGGACTGTGAAGAGCTTTTTTATAAACGTCATATAAAGTGATGAAAAAAGAATCTGAAAGACGAATCCAGCACTATATCATAAAATTAAAATGAGTTGTTTAAAAGGTCAATTGACCTTTTAAACAACTCTGCAATTTTTATTTGGATAGGAAAAAGAAAGAATTTTATGAAAATCTTTTTTATATTTTTATTTGGCTTCTTTTTCTTTGTTCGGGATAATACTTACGATTTCTCCCGTATCTGCCGAGATGTGTATTTCCTGAATAAGGTTTTTCGTTTCGTAGTCGGTTTTTCTGTAGATGATTTCGGGATCTCCCCTTTTATAACTCATCTCATACACAACTCTCTTGCCGTCCTCGATATATTCCTGATTTCCGACATGGTAGGGATATTTTGTGGATATATCGTATTTTTGCATATCTAAAAGCTTGTTGGATACGTCAACCGAAACCCCCAGATCGGTCAGGAGCGCTCCGCTCTCATAATCGGTAATTTCAGCGTCCGATCTTCCGATACTGTTTAAGTATGCCTGAACATATCCCTTTTCCTGTGCAAGCATAGTCTGATAGTCCGCGTCATACGTTTTCCCGCCCATACATCTTTCGCGGTATTTTGCCGGGAACATTCTTTTTATATCCTCGGCAAACTGTGATCCGTCGCCCGGGTAGGTAATAGATGTGATGTTGTATTCCTCGCCGTTTTTGGTAAATTCCGCAACAGCCGGAATAACGCCCGTACCCGAAACTTTATTCATGTTGCCGTTTACAAAGCCGTATTCGCCGTAGGTGGTTAAGATATATGCCTTGTTTTCCTCCTCGCCCATTATGATATGCCCTTCTCCTGTGACCTCACCTTCTAAAAATCCGCCTTTATTGTCGCTTAAAAGCTTTTCTGATATTGCTTTGTCGAGCGCACTGTTTTCCGATGAGGTAATAAATATCTCTGTCGGACCGTCCGCACCGCCGATTATTCCTATATCCTGCGAGCCGAACGCAAACACCGAGCTAAGTATTATAAGTCCTGCTAAAATTCCCACAATAACAACAACTCCCGTTCTTTTATTTTTTAATTCCAATATTTTTTCAAAGCGTTTTTTTGCTTTCTTCCCGTTTTGGGAAAATGATGTTGATAAAAAAGGTGTTTTCATAAAGTTACATCTCCTTTAAAACTTTTTTTCAGAAGAGATAGGAAAAAAAGATCCGGATTTTTTTTACATCTCTTTCCGTTTCATTGAGTTTAGAATCGTCATCGAGTATTTTTTGCGAAATTCCATGTCTTTGTTGCGGCATACCGCATAATCACAGCAGTATTCCAGATCCCTTTTCGCCGAGTTTACCATGATATGTACAAGCGGATTGAACCAATGTACGCTGCGTGCCGCCAAAAGCAGCAGCTTATACCACAGGTCGCCGCGCTTTTTGTGCGTTTGTTCGTGCAGTGCGATCATTTGCAGCTCCTCTAAAGAATAATCCTTTTCGGGAAGAAGAATCATGGGCTTAAAAAATCCTATAAGCATCGGTGTTTCGATGTCTTTTGCAAAATAAGCCGGTGTTTTGCAGATCTTTAAATCGGAGCTTGTGATTTTTATACGCTTTTTAAATACCGCATATTGTATAATCGAATAAGAAAAGCATATAATAGCGCCTGCACCCCAGACGATTGCCAAAAGTATACGAAGATCAATTATCGGCGCATAATTTGCGGAATTCGGCTCATTTTTTGCGACGTTTTGCCACGTTTCTTCGGGGATTATTCCGACAGGAAAACTGCGGTCGGTGCGGATAACCACAGGATATGGTCTTGTCGTCACCTGCACCGGCGCTCGGGATAGATTTACCGAAAACGGGATAATAAGCCGTACGGCAAGAATCAGCCAGGCGAAGTACCGCCAGCGCACACTGTATTTTTTGTCAATGAGCTTGCCTAAAAGGATAACCAAAATGATTGCGCACGATGTAACCAAGCTGATTTTTAAAAGAGTCATTCCCGCACCTCCGTGATAAACTCCTCCAGCTCCTTTAAATCGTTATCGGTTATCGCCGAAACGTCATAGAGCGACGCCACAAAATCGGTTATCGATTTTTGGTGGAACTTCTTTAAAAGGGATTTATGGGCGCATCTCATATACTCGTCACGGCTTATGAGCGCCGTATAGATATTCGTCCGCCCGGATTTTTCGCTTTTTAAAAATCCGCGCTCGCAAAGCCTTGTTAAAAAATTCAGTACGGTTGTCTTTTTCCAGTCGGTATCAAGCCCCGCCATCACATCGTCGCTTGTAACCGATCTGCCCTTTTCCCAGATTACGTGCATAATCTCAAGCTCTGCATCGGGTATCTTTTTTATCTCACACATCTTTACACTTCCTTCTTTTTGTTTTACAATTGTAGAACTAATTATATTTTACAACTGTAGAATGAATTTGTCAAGAGGTTTTTGAAAAAAATGTTATAAAAAAGCTGTTTAAAAAATCAATTGACTTTTTAAACAGCTCTTGTTTTTTAATTAGAATATCAGCTTTCTTATATCCTCCGCCATAACCTCGCGCGGTGTGATATAACTTTTGGCGGCAATGGCTGCTGCGGCGCCTGCCGCCTCGCCGATACCGACGCATATCGGCATTACTCTGAAATTGGAGTGCGCCATGTGCGTTCCCGAAATATTTCTGCCGCAAAGGATAAGATTCTCGCATTTTTCGGGGATAAGGCATCTGTATGGGATTGTGTAGCCGTGATCCTGCCCGAAGTGCTTTTGTACACCGGTTGCGTCAAGCCCCGAGCCGGTCATGTTATGCACGTCAAAGTTAAAATGAGCGTCGCGCACGACATAATCGTCAAAGACGCGTGCGGAGAGAATATCGTCCTCGGTGAGGGTGTACATACCCTTAAAATGGCGCGTTTCGCGAATCCCGACAAGGGATGCCGAGCTTATTATAAAGCAGTTTTCGTAGCCCGGAGCATATTCGCGCAGGAAGCTTACAATCTCATGCATCTGATTTCGGCAAAAAACCGTTGCTTTTGTGAGATCATCGGCATTGGTGCCGTCGATACCGATGCAGTTTGTCATGTTGCAGGTGACGATTCCGGGGAGAGTGGATTTATATAAAAGCACGTGCCCCAGGGGTGCGGTGAGCTTTTCTCTTGCCAACGCCTGCAATTCGCCCTTTTCGGTTTCGACCGTGGTTTCAAAGGACGGCGGGAAAACCGCACGTGAAAAATCGACTCCGCCGACTTTAAACATGATTGTTGCCGGCTGCATTAAGCCGTCGGTTTCACGCCCTTTTATAAACTCAGCTCCCGACATTGCAGCAATATCGCCGTCGCCGCTGGCATCAATTATCACATTTGCAAATATATCGGTATGTCCGGATTTATTCACGACAGATACTCCCAAAACCGTGTCGCCTTTTTTTATGACATCGCTTGCAAAGGTGTAGAGCATCAGTTGTACGCCTGCGTCTGTAAGCATTTCAAGATAAAGCGTTTTTAGAATTTCGGGATCGATTACATTGGTGATACCCTTTACAAACTCGTTTTTTTGTGAGCTTTTTTCGAGGATTTCATGATACAGCGGACTTTGGCAGCTGCCGGTCCAGTGGCTCATCAGCCCCGAGGTAGATATTCCGCCGACATCACCGCATTGCTCGACCAAAATAACCTTTGCGCCGTGTTTTGCGGCGGTGTAGGCAGCAGCAAAGCCGCTCGGCCCGCTTCCGATAACAAGCACATCTGTTTTTAATTCGTTTTTCATATTAAATCACCTTCGCTTTAAATGTTTTCTTTAATTATATCATACGTAATTTAATTATATATATATTTTTTTGCATAAAACATTGAAATTTCTGCAAAAAAGCAGTATAATGATTTCCGGGGAGTGATAAGTTTGATAAATACGCTCGTAAGTGATATAAAAAACTATGCCGAATATTTAAAAGATGAGGGAATGTATATCTCGGTGCATACCGATTTTACCGAGTATATGCTTGATATGATAGATTTGAATATTCACAGGAATCCGAGATGCCTTTTGGTAAAAAGCGAGGACGAGAATTGGAAAAGATGTATAGGAGTGCATAATGCCGAGGCGTACGAGGGTGCAAATATGAAAAAAAGAGTCTGCCCGTACGGCGTTTCAGAGTATGTGTTTTTCTTAAAATGCGGCGGTACGGTCTGTGTGAGCGGGTATGGGGAACTTAGCGATGAGAAAATCGCAAAACTGATCAATCCGCTTTGCCGAATGATTGAATACTTAAAAACGCTATTTCCGAAAGAAGAAGATGTGTCAAATAACGAAACGGTAAACCGTGCCGTGAAGTTTATACAAAGGAATTTTTACAATAAAATCACGAATGAGGATATAGCAAGAGTTTGCTCCTGCTCGGTTTCCGCTCTGTGTCATCTTTTTAAGGAATATAAGGGAGTGAGTGTTCACCGATTTATTTTAGAGCTTCGCATATCTTATGCCAAAGAGCTTTTGGAAGGGTCGAATCTTTCGGTGTTTAGGATTGCGGAAAAATCGGGATTTTCGGATTACAATTCTTTTTGCGTGCGATTTAAAAAGCAAACCCAAATGACTCCGAGCGAATACCGAAAAAAGACGCATTGATTTTGAAAAATTTATGTGGTATAATAATAAAAAAAACACAAAAGAGGGATAAAAAATGCGAATGATACTGCCTTTTGAGAGGATTGACAATGCCGCGCCGTACATGGACGCAAAAGTTTTCGGTTATATAGATTCGCTGGAGAGCGAGAGCTTTGAGGAACATGATAATTTCGATCTTTTAGCGTTCGATTGGTATGATGTCGGGAGCAGTGATACTGAAAATTCAAAAATAGTTATATATCTGGATAAAGAGGATTTGTTCTTTTTTTGTGAAAATGACCGTACGCTCGTATGCACAAAGACGATATATGACAGCATCGAAAACTGTGATGAGCTTGATAATGAACAGATTTTGTATATATTTTTCGTAAAGCTTTTAAAGGGTGATATGAGCTTTTTGGATAAGCTTGAAGAGGAAATGAGCGCGGAGGAGGAAAATATTCTCTCGGGCGAGAAGAAAAAGGACGCTTTAGCCGAAATCAGCCGCTGGCGCAAGGAGCTTTTGCGCTTAAAGCGCTATTATGAGCAGCTTGACGTGATATTTGACGAGATGTCGGCAAATGATAACGGACTTCTGGAAAAGCGCACGCTAAAGCGAATATCAATCCTCGGTGCAAGGGTGGACAGGTATCTTATGACGGTCAGAGCCTTGCAGGATATTGTGAATCAGATGTGCGACGTGTATCAGTCACAGCTTTCGATAGAGCAGAACGATCTGATGAAGATTTTTACGATAATTACATCGGTATTTCTGCCGCTTACCCTCATAACCGGATGGTACGGAATGAACTTTAAGGTTATCCCGGAGCTGGACTGGAAATACGGCTATCCGTGCGTTATTGCCGCAAGCATAGTTATAGTGTTGATTTTGCTGTGGTTTTTTAGACGCAGGAAATGGATATGAGAGCGGTTTAGTTATGGTTCAGCTTTCTGTATTGCAGCGGCGAGCTGCCGGTTGTTTTTTTGAATACTCTGGAAAAATAGTGCTGATTGTCGAATCCGAGTTCGAGTGAAATTTCGTTCACGCTTAACTGCGGATATTCAATCAGCATTTCTTTTGCGTGAAACATTTTATATTCATTTATGTATTTTGTCGGCGTGGTTTTTAAATATTCCTTAAAGTAGCGTATGAGCTGCTGCTTTGAAACATTGCAGCAGGCGCAAAGATCATCTAAGGAGATTGGCTCGGAGTAGTGCAGAGCGATATATTTGAGCGCCTTTTTTAAATTCGGAGAAACTGCAAAATATCCTTTAATATTTATATTTGTGAGAATTTCCTCAATTGAGAGCGCCGAGAGCGTTATTATAATATCGGCAAGATTAACCGCCGATTGCAGATGACAGGTCAGCTGGCGCGTATTTGAAAAAAGATTTATTCCGTCTAAAAGCGATGATATTCTGTCACGGCTTTTGGGCGTATTTTTGTTTTGCAGATATACCGTGTCGGGATAATGCATCGGGGTGTAGTCGCTATTGAGCATTTCTGTATTTAAGCGGTTTTTTGTTTCAAAGAGCTTTTCTTTTAAATCCTGTGTATTTTCTTCGTGTATGGAAGATGAGAGCGTGAAATGAATATATTCCATAGTACACATTCCGACGGTCGGCTCACGGCGATAGGTGCGGTTTGCCGGAATGTAGAAAATATCCCCCTCTTTTAAGATATATTCCTCCTGCTCATAGATAATTTTACATTCGCCTTCTTTTATGAATATCAGAATATGATCCTTGTCGGCAATCTGCCAGATAGTGTCGCGTGTAACCGAATAGAACCGCGTTATTGCAGGAAGAGCCGTAAATTCAAAGCTATAAAACATAAAAACTACCGCCTTTTGAAAAATGTTAATATTGTATACAAAAATGAATATATAGTCTATTTACTATTATAACATAAAATTGTAAAATGTAAATATAAAATCAGGTAAAATTTAAAAAGAAATCAGCGTTATGCCGATTGAATGAGAACCAAGGAGATGTTTTTATGGAAAAAAAGATATGGAAGGTCGCGGTTATAGGAAGCGGAAGCTTTGCTAACTGGCAATATTTTCCAAATATAGCAAAAGAGGCGCGTGCAAAGTGCGTTGCGGCGGTTGATATTATTCCCGAAAGAGCGAAAGAGGCGTGTGAGAAGTATAATATTGAGAATTGGTATGAGAATGTATATGAGCTGATCGAAAAGTGCGATTTTGATATAGCGATTGACGCCGCGTCAATTCAGGCGCATCATGAGATAAATATGGCGGTACTAAATGCCGGAAAGCACCTGATTTCACAAAAGCCGGCGGCGCCCACAACAGAGCTGCTCACCGAGCAGATAGAGCTTGCAAGGGTGAAAAATCTGAAATTTGTCTGCGCACCGGTGCACCCGATGCGATATGATATAAATGTTGCAAAGCAGCTGATAAAAAACGGTGTTATCGGCAATGTGTACTATGTAAAATGCAATTCCTCGCACGGAGGTCCGGAATATTTTCAGTTCAGGGATTCCGATCCGTCATGGTTTTTTGAAGAGGGTGCAGGCGCGCTTGTGGATATGGGCGTACACGGCTTGCAGGCGGTAACGTCGATTATGGGCGCGGCAAAGAAAATCGCGTGCATGGCAAAGACAACAACGCCCGAGAGAATTGTGCGCTCGGGTGCATTGGACGGCAAGGTTATCCGCGCCGATAAGATTCCCGATCAGTATGTGATAACGCTCGATTACGGCGACGGCAAGATGGCGATGGTCGATACGGGATTTTCGCAGAAAGCCACAAAAGCGCCGCAGATGGAGATATTCGGCGAAAAGGGTACAATATCTTTCACGAAGCCGTATATGACAAACCCCATGCCCGAGGTATATATGGACGCGCCGGAAAAGGGGATACGCGGCTGGATAACGCCGATGGAGGGAAGCAATCCGCCGAAAAAGATGATAAGTCAGTGCTGTTGTCTGGCGGATCTTATAGATGCTGCGGAAAATAATAAAGAGCCGATACTTTCTCCGGAGCACGCGCGGCACGTATTGGAGATAATGTGCAAAATCCCTGAGGCGATACGCACAGGCAAGACGGTGGATTTGGAAACAACATTTTAAATAAGGTGACGTTAAAAAGCTCCGGATTTTTTTCCTATCTCCTTGAGAATGACAGAAAGTGACAGAATAAATTTTATTACAATAACAGAAAGGAACGGTTGATATGAGTAAGTTAAGAGTAGCGGTAATAGGAACGGGAATGATTGCGAACAGTGCGCATTTCCCGGCATTGAATATTTTGAGAAAAGAAGGCTTGGTTGAGGTTGTGGGAGTTGCCGATATAAGAGAAGAAGCGGCGGCGGAAACAGCAAAAAGACACGATGTGCCGAATTACTATCAGGATCCGCAGAAGATGCTTGATGAATTAAAACCCGATTTTGTTGCGGTTTGCACGCCGAATATGTATCATAAGGAATGGACGCTAAAGGCGCTGCGCTCGGGTGCGCACGTTGCCTGTGAAAAACCGCTCGCACTTACCGTAGCCGACGCGCAAGAGATGTGGGATACGGCAAAAGAATGTGGAAAAATGCTTTTCCCGTGCCAGTGTATGCGCTGGAGAAATTATATGCAGCAGTCAAAAGAGCTGGTGGATAACGGTGAGCTGGGAGATGTGTATTTTTCGGATATTGAGTTTATAAGAAGAATCGGGATCCCGACATGGGGAATGTTCCATATGAAAAAGCACAATTTCGGCGGCCCGTTCTGCGATCTCGGCGTACATCTGATAGATTCGCTGCTGTGGATTGTCGGTGATAAAAAGGTAAAGAGCGTTTCGGGAAGTACCTATACGAAGATTGCGAATAAGGGAGAGGATATTCTCTTGAGTATTGCCGAGAGCGGCGCATACAGCGGTACATTTACGCCGCGCCCGTACGATTATCACGAATTTGACGTTGAGGATTTCGCAACAGGGTTTATGCGCCTTGAGGACGGAATGAGTGTAAATTTCAAATTCTCCTGGGCGCTGAATCTGCCGACTACAAATCTCGATATGGTTATCTGCGGCGATAAAGGCGGACTTTCGGTGAACAAAGAGCGGTTATACAAAAATATCGGCAGATACCAGACCGAGTGCGATATGAAATGGTTCGACAACGGACTTTATAAAGGTGTACCCTTCGAGCAGCACAGATATATGTACAGAAATATAATGAACACATTAGCCGGCAAAGAAGAGTATCTGATCAAGAAGCACCAGAACATAGAAGTGACAAAAGCGATAGAGTGTTTCTATAGGTCGGCAGAGGAGGGGCGCGAAATCTCCGTTTCGGAGATTATATGAAAAATAAACGGCGCATTTCACTATTATTCAACACTCGACGTACGAGGAGTACGCCATCGTGTCTCATAACAGCAATCTGCTTGTTTCTTTTCCATATAACTAAAAAAGTAAATAAGCGGCGAACGTTTTTTGCACAGTACCATAAAAATAAGAAAATAAAAATACGGAGGACCAAACATGATAAAAGCGGTAATTATCGGATTTTCGCATATGCACGTAAATGAAATCGCGCTCTACATATCGGAGCAGCCGGATTTTGTCCTTGCGGCGGCAGCTGATGTGAAATCCGAGGCGGAGGAAATAAAGGATTACATCTACACTCCGAAATGGAATCTTGAAAATATAAGAAAAAACTATTGCGGCACAATTTATGATGACTACAGGCTGATGCTTGACGAAGTAAAGCCGGATATTGCATTTTTGCTTTGTGAAAACGGTCAGAAAGCCGAGATTGTAAAGGAATGTGCAAAAAGAAAGATCAATGTATCGGTGGAAAAACCGATGGCGATAAGCTTTAAGGAGGCACTTGAAATAAAAAAAGCGGCTGATGAGAGCGGGATTGAAGTCGTGGTCAACTGGCCGGTTATGTGGCGGAAATATCAGCACAAGCTGGCAAATGCACTTGAAAAAGAGATTGTCGGCAAGCCTTTGAAGATGCATTATCTGAACGGTCATACAGGGCCTTTGGGAAAGGGTGCAAGGCACCGCGGAGTAAAGAAAAATGCTGATGAAATGAGCGATTCGGAGCGTGCAAAAACCTGGTGGCATAAAGAGGAGCTGGGCGGCGGCGTCTTTTTGGACATCTGCTGCTACGGGTGTTTATTTTCAAAATGGTATCTCGGTGACGGTGAAAAGAGCATTTTTTCCGAGGGTATGTGCCTGAATACGGATTTCGGCAACACCGACGATAATTTCGCCGCGATTATCAGATATGACGGCAAGATGTCGGTAATCGAGGGAACATGGACAACGCCGAGGGCGGCAATCCCCTCCGGTCCGAGTATAATGTGCACCGACGGAATTATAATGTGCGTGGGCGGCGCGGAGAATGAACCGGATATTGCGGCGTTTGACATCTACGGCAATAAGGTCAGCGTGCCGGATATTGAATGGGACGATGGCTTTAAAAATATGCCGTGGCATTACGCAAAGCACATAAAGGAAAACGCGCCTATCCACCCGATGCTGACTCTTGAAAAAAACTTAGAGATTATGGCGATTTTGGACGATGCGATAAAGAGCGCGAAAACGGGGAAAGAGGAAAAGATAAATGGATAAAGCTTTGGTGTCGGATATTCAAAGAGCGTCGGTAAACGACGGTTACGGAATACGCACAACCGTGTTTTTCAAAGGCTGTCCGCTGAAATGCGCGTGGTGCCATAATCCCGAGTGCATAAGCTTTGAGCGTGAGGAGCTGTTCTATCCCGAAAAATGCATCGGATGCGGAAAATGCGCCGAGGGGTGCTATTCGGGGGCAAGAGTCATTTGCGGAAAAGAGATGAGCGCGAGGGAGCTGGTATCCGAGCTTTTGCTTGATAAGATCTACTTTGAAAAAGGCGGCGGCGTGACATTTTCGGGCGGTGAGCCGCTTGCAAAAGCCGAATTTTTACATACGGTATGCGATCTTTTGAAAGATGAGGGCATAAGCGCCGCCGCAGAGACATCTTTGATATATTTTGACAAAGCACTTTTTCAAAAATTGGACTTTGTCATGGCGGACTTGAAGATTTGGGACACTAAACTGCACAAGAAATATACGGGCGCGCAAAATGATGTGATAAAGGAGAATTTTATCAGATTAAATGAGCTTGGTATCACGATTATTGCACGAACACCGGTTATTCCCGGAATTGAACAGGGATTTTTCGAGATCTCAGAATTTTTGAAGAAGCTTGAAAACGTTAAAAAATATGAATTATTACCGTATCATTCATTGGGGACAGAAAAATACAGAGCGTTGGGAAAAGAGCAAACTGTATTTAGTGTCCCTGCAAAGGAATATATGGAGGAGGTAAACAGATTTGCTTACATACGCTGACAGATTAAAAGAGATGAGAGAAACGAAGATAAGGCATACTCTGGAAAAAAAGAAACAGAACGGTTATACCGATCTGGATGATTTCGGCACGGTGCCGATTTCGCCGGGGTATTGCGTGACGCCGTGGTATAACAGTGAAAACGGCAGTTTTTACGGACTTGACGGAATGAGCGAGAATTTTGTGCGCGTAATAAATGCGCATGAGCCGTATATAGATCCGATGGAAATGCTTTGCGGAAGATGGCGAGATATGCTTGTAAATTACAGGGGCGATGTGCATTATATGCCGGACTGGCTCAAAAATAACCTGAAGAATCTGGAGTTTATCAAAAACGGCGCGAATAATCAGTGGAGCAAGCGATGGGACGAAAAGCATTTCCCGTACGACCGTTTAAAGCCCTTGCAGGAGAAGTATAACATAACAAGCGGAATAGACGCGGACGCACATTTTGCCTGTGATTACAGGATCGGATTTGAATTGGGGTTCGGAGGATTTTTGGAAAAGATTGATAAATATGCCAAGATAAATCCGGAAAAAAAGGCATTTTATGATGCGGAAAAACGGTGCGTTTTAGCAATAATTGATTTTATCGGGCGGCATATCGAAAAAATCGGCGAGATGCTTGAAAAGGAAGAAAGACCCGAGATTCGCGAAAATTTGGTTCAGATGAAAAAGACCTGCGAGGCGGTCATGTACAATCCGCCGAAAACCTTCCGCGAGGTTTGCCAGTGGACTGCATTTTTTAACTGTGCCGCGAGAATATATACGCGCGACGGAGCCGGTTTTCAGCTTGATGTGCTTTTATATCCTTATTATGAAAGGGACATAAAATCGGGTATATTGGACGATGAGACGGCGAAATTTCTGATAGCGAATCTCTTCCTGATAGATCCGCATTACTATCAGATTTCGGGCGTTGGCGAAAATGACCGCGATATGACAAATCATCTCTCGTATCTGATACTCGAGGCGGCGGATTCTATAAATATATCATGCAATCTTACGGTGCGTATGCATGAAAACTGCGACCGTGAGTTTATGAAAAAGAGCGTGTATTATCTTCTGAAAAATAAAAACGGCTGGCCGAGATTCTGCAACGATAAAACGCTTTGCGAGGGGTATATGAGAAACGGTATCGATAAAAAGACGGCGAGGGAGAGAATCGCTGTCGGCTGTAACTGGATGTGTGTTCCGGGAAAGGAGTTCCCGATGAACGATACCGTAAAAATCAATATCGCAAAGGTATTGGACGAAGCCTTAAAAACCATGAAGGACGAGAAAGAAAAGAGCGCCGAAAAGCTTTTTGAGATATATGAAAATCACTTAAAAGAGGCGGTAAGAGTGACGGCTGAGGGGATAAACCTGCACCTTGACCATATCGCCGATGTAACACCCGAGCTGATAATGAACCTGATGATGAAAAATACAATCGAGCGCGGCGAGGATATTTCAAGATGTGCGGAGCTCTACACCGTAGGCATAGACGGTGCGGGACTTGCGACCGTTGCCGATTCCTTCGGCGCGATCGAGGACAGAATCGAAAAGGAGAGGGTTATATCTTGGGACACCCTTTATAGCGCGCTTGACGATAATTTCAGCGATGAGCGCACAAGGCTCATAATGCAGAGCGCACCGAAGTATTGCTCGGGCAACAGCTCTGCCGATAGATGGGCAAAGCGGCTCACCGAAAGCTGGGTCAGAACCGTAAAGGGACAGGAAATGCCGGGAAAAAGACAGCTCATACCCGGGTGGTTTTCCTGGTCGAGAACTATCGAATACGGCAAAAAGGTCGGAGCAACACCGAACGGCAGAAGAAACGGTGAGCCGATTTCACACGGCGCGAATCCGAATCCGCATTTCAGAAATGATGCCGCCGTTACCGCGCAGTCGTCGGGGATTGCTTCGGTTCAGTGCGGATACGGAAATACGGCACCGCTCCAGCTGGAGTTTGACCCGAAATTCTCGATTTCCGACGGCGCGGTGGATATTGTGCTGAATCTGATAGAGAGCCATTTCAAAGAGGGCGGAACACTTATAAATATAAATGTTTTGGACGGTGATAAGCTGATGGCGGCGAATAAAGATCCCGAGCTTTACCCCGATCTTGTGGTGAGGGTGACAGGCTTTTGCGCGTATTTTGCAAGTCTTTCGCCGGAATTTCGTCAGCTGGTAGTGGATAGATTTTTAAACGGAATGTAGGAGGTGCTTTTAAAAAATGAAGAAAAATGTCTGGTGTGCGCTTGTATTGGCGGCAGCGTCGATACTCACAATGGTAGTGCCGGTAAATGCCGCGCAAAGCTCCGAAATCTTTGTCGATCCGTTATCGGACGGAGGGGACGGAAGCTTTTCAAAGCCTTATAAAACTCTGGAGGAGGCAAGAGATGCCGTAAGAAAAAGGGACAAGAGCAAGAAGATGACCGTTTATCTGCGCGGCGGAAACTATAATTTGAACGATACCTTTAAACTGTCGCAAGAGGATAGCGGAGAGGCAGGTGCGCCTGTCGTATGGGAGGCGTACAATAACGAAACGGTCAATATCACAGGCGGTGCGCGCTTAAAAATGAGTGATTTTCAGGTCGCGAAAAACAGCGCGATAGATAAGAGCGTTGACGGAAAGGTCATGGTCTGCAATCTGAAACAGAAAGGCATAGACGGATATGATATGCTGCATATTACAGGTCATGCGCAGCACTATCTGCTGGAGTTCGGGCTTATAACCGACGGCGATACCGTTGATTTCGGTACGGCAAACCCCGAGATTATATTTGACGGGACGACGGTCGGCAGGCTTGCGCAGTACCCGAATGACGGGTACATGACGATCGATAAGGTGCTTTATGAGGGCGACAGACCTGCAAGATGGGGTGAAACCGAGGATTCGTATATGTATGTTCCGCCCGAGGAGCGGCATAATCCGCCGCACCCGCCTGTCTTTACGACGACAGATGAGCGCATATCGCACTGGACGAATGCAAAAGACGCATGGGTTAAGGGCTATTGGTACTATGACTGGTCGGATCAGTCGATGAGAGTGGATAAGGTTGATCCCGAAAAAGGCTCGATAACACCGAAAGATCCGTCGGGGTACAGCGCGAAAGCCGGACAGAGATTTTTCATATTCAACCTGTTGGAGGAGCTGGACGTGCCTGGAGAATGGTATTACGACAAAAGTACAGGGGATCTGTACGTCTATCCGACAAATGCCGATCCCGAAAGCGAGCTGCTTTTGAGCTTTTCATCGAACAATATAATAGAGATCGACGGTGCGGAGTATATAACACTGAAAAATCTTAATATTGCCGGGACGAGAAACAGCGGTATTGTCTGCACGAATTGCAAAAATGTGGACATTCTATACTGTGAGATTTCAAATATTTCGGGGGATTCGGGGATAAAATATACCGGCGCGAAGGATTGCAGAATTATCGGCTGTCATGTGTATAACGTGGGCGCAAAGTGCATTGATTTGCAGGGCGGAAAGACGGTAACGTTAGAGCCGGGCAATAACCTGATAGAAAACTGCTGGCTGCATAATTTCGGCAGACTCTTAAAGACCTATGCCGGCGGAATAAAGATGACCGGTGTTGCCAATACGGCGAGAAACAACCTTATATATGACGGCGATCATCTGGCGATAAACCTCGGCGGAAACGACCATATAGTTGAGAATAACGATATCCATTCGGTTTTAAAAGAGGCGGCGGATATGGGTGCGATTTATATGGGCAGAAAGATGGCGGCAAGAGGTACGGTCATCAGAAATAACGCGATTCATGACCTTGTTTCCGATTCAAATGCGGAGGGTCAGTATGCGGTGTACCTGGACGATCAGCAGTGCGGCTACACGGTGTGCAACAACATAATATTCAATACCGGCGAGGGTGTATTTATAAACGGCGGCCGCGATAATACGGTCAGAAATAATATATTTGCGAGTATCAAAAACGAGTCGGTTATAATCTCGGATCAGGGGCGCGCGTTCTATACGAATAACGGCATTTTTGATGAGGATTATCTGGGGATTACCGGAATCCCGATAGAGAGCGAGCTTTACTCGAAATATCCGCACATGAATAATCTGCGCAGCGATGAGCCGCTCACACCGAAGTACAATATAATGGAAAATAACTTAAACTACAATGTTTTGTCGGAGCTTAGAATATCGCTGCACCCGACAGCTTATTCAACGATGACAACTGCCGAGATGAAGGAGAAAAATACGCTCACACCCGGCTTTACGACATCGCAGAATCCGGGTTTTATGAGTGCCGAAAACGGCAACTTTACGCTCAAAGAGGACAGTAAGGTGTTTGAGGTGTTAAAGGATTTTGAGAACATATCAATGGATAAGATAGGACTTATCACAAGCCGCTTAAAAGAGGCGCTCTCCGACGGCGCAGTAGTATTTTCGGAGGGGAACAACAAGACATATAAAAACTGGAAAAAGGACTTGATTTCGGAGGACAGAAACACCTTGCTGCCATTTTCGGAAAACGGCACGTTTTATGTCCCTTTGAGATATGCCATGACGGCACTTGATGCGGAGGCGTCATATGGGGACGGTAAAATAATCTGTGCGGTAAACGGAAGTGAGTATATTTTTTCGGGAAAGAGCAGGATATTTTATATTGACGGTGCCGAAAGTGAGCTGAGCGCCGAGATTATAGTAAAAGGTGACCGCGCATATATCGGGATAGAGGATCTGGCGGAGATTTTCTCGAAAAAAGCGCTTGTAAAGGGCAAGATTGCGATTATTGCCGATAACGTTGAGAAAATAGATGACGAGATGTTAAAAGATCTTGAGGAGAGAATGTAGAGAAAGGGGGATTTTTAAAATGAAGAGAATAATCGGGATAATTTGCGCACTCTCGCTTACCTTCGGAGGGTATACGGGATATGCCGAAAGCAGCGGTGATACTGTATTTTTCGAGGATTTTGAAGATTTTGAAGTCGGCGAATTTCCCTCTAAGATGAGCGGAAATACCGTAAGCTATTATCAGTCGTCCTCGAATAATCCGCAGAATGTGATTGAGGTCGGAAAGGACGAAAGCAACGCTTTAAAGTTTATCGTAAATACCGAAACCCTCGATATGACCAAGCTGACAATTCCGATCGGAACGGTTTTGGAGGAGGGTTCGTACGATGTATCCTTTGATTTTCGTGCAGAGAACAACAGCCGTTATTTTGAGCGCTTTTTCCAGCTCTGGAACAAAAGCGAGATGTCCGAGATAATGGGCGAAACGCGCGGAAATTACTGCTTCCCCTGCGGATTCGATTACGGCGGCGGATTTGAAATGACGAAAGATAAATACATAAACGTAAAATACAGCATCAACATGGACGAGCGAAAGTACAGCGTGTTTGTGGATAATGAGCTTGTATTGGAGAATATTGCGCTTTACAGAGATGTGGAGAGTAAGACGAGCGGAATTTCGCAGATAGTATTCGTTTGCAAATATAACCGAGGCAAGAACGGTAAGGACAGCGACGGCACCGTTTTGAATCCGGGTATCTATTGGGTGGATAACATAAAGGTCAAAAAAAGTATTGCGTCCTTAACCGAGTCATATCCCCAAAACGGTGCGGAAGATGTATCGGCGTATAAGAGCGCATGGCTGAAATTTGACTATCTGCTCGATTTGGGGACGGTAAATGAGGACAACATTTCGCTTTTTGAGGACGGTGAGGCGCTCAAAAAAGATGCATACAGTGTTTCGTATGATAACGCTATAGTGAAAATCGAGAAAAAAGAGGGCGGATTTGATTATAATAAGGAATATAAAATCAGCTTTGGCGAGGGAGTAAAGGTTTTCGGCGGATATGCGGCGCTTGATCGGATGGGCGCGGAGATCTCTTTTAAAACCGAGAGTCTGATAGATTCCGTAACATCGGTAAAAGACGGCGGCGTCTACAGTGACGGGTATGTGATCACACTCCCCGAGATTGACGGTGTGAGCTATAAGATCACATTTTCCGATGAGAAAGAGTACACGGGCGAGAGTCTTGAAATCGGCGAGTATGATATAACGGTTTATGCAGAAAATACCAAAAACGGCAAATCGGAAAAGCGCAGTATGCATTTTTCGGTAGTCGGCGCGAGCGCGCCCGAGGCAAGAGATGTGAAGATTGCGGGAAAGCCCGAAACGGGGAGCGAGCTTGCGGCGGAATATACGTATTATGACGTGAACGGCGATGCCGAGGGCGAAAGCAAATTTGTGTGGTTAAAAAGCGATACACCCGACGGTGAGTATAAAGTTATCGAAGGCGCAGATAAGAGGATATATACCCTTTCGGAGGAGGACGAGAACAGCTATATAAAATGCGGCGTTATACCGATAGCCGAAAATGAGCCGCAGCGCGGAGAATGTGCTGTTAGCGAGCCGTTTGCCGGCTCATTCAGACCCGAGGCGAAAAATATAAAAGTCACGGGCAAGGCGCTTATCGGCGAAGAGCTTGTCGGGAGCTACGAATACTTCGATTTAAACGGTGATACCGAAAGCGAAAGCGAGCTTTTGTGGGTAAAGGATAAAGACAGGGACGGTAAATTTGAGGAAAAGCTGAAAAATCAGAACGGCACAACCTGCACAATCGGGGAAGAAGATATAAACTGCTATATAAAATTTGCGGTTATACCGAAAAACGGCGGAAAATCGCGCATGGACAATGTGTACTATTCCGAGAGCGTAACCGCGCCGTTTGCACCGACGGCAAAAGATGTGAAGATAATCGGCACGGCAAAGGTAGGTCAGAGCGTTGGCGCATCATACACATTTTTCGATTTAAACGGCGATAATGAGTCGGGGAGCACTTTTTATTGGTATGCGGACGGCAAGCAGGTAAAAGAGGGAAAGAGCCTGGATCTGGATTCGTCTTTTGAGGGAAAAGAGATTTATTTTGAGATAATCCCGAAAAGCGATACCGCACCGTTTGAGGGAGATGCGGTTAAGTCGGAAAGCGTTAAGGTATCGGGAAAGGATAAAACGAAATACACAGGCGGTGGCGGAGGAGGAAGTACGTCTAAAGGCGGCGGCACGACCGTTACACCGCCTGTACAAAAGCCGGACGACACCAAGACCGAAAATCCGCCGAAAGAAGAGATCGCTTTTGAGGATATAAAGGGTCACTGGGCGGAAAAAGAGATAAAGTCGCTCGCCGAAAAAAAGATAGTATCGGGTGTAAACGAAAAGGAGTTCAAGCCTGACGGAAAGCTTACAAGAGCCGAAATGGGAAAGCTTCTGGCAAATATTATCGCAGACGGTAAAGAATATTCGAGCGATTTTGCCGATGTGGATAAGAGCGCATGGTATTACGGTGCGGTTTCGTGCGTATCAAATGAAGGGATAATGCGCGGCGACGGTGAAAATTTCCGCCCGAACGACTTTATAACAAGGGAAGAGGCGGCTGTTTGCATCGTGAATCTCTTAAATAAAAAAGGTATTTCGCAAGAGGGCGAAAAAACGGATTTTGCGGACTTTGAGAGTATTTCGGCGTGGGCGCGCGAAAGTGTTAAAAATGCGTGCGGACTGGGGATAATCAGCGGATACCCCAATAATGAGTTCAAACCGAAAAATTTAATCACGCGCGCCGAGGCGGCGGTGTTAATCGGAAAAATGATTAATATTACAAAGGGGGATACAGATGAGAAATAGATGTATTTTGTTTTTGCTGATACTTTCGGTATTTGCGGCTCCGTGCGCGGTGCTTGCGGACGTTGACGATGTGCCCGAGCGCGGCTGGATTTTAGGCAACAGTGCCGCCGGCGCGGAGCTTAGTCAGAATGAGCTTGCAAACTATACGCTTTTGAAATACCTGGGAGTGATTACGGAGCCGGAGGATAAGTTTGCGGCAGGCGATACCGTTTTGCGCGGATACGCTGCGTCCGCCGCGGCAAGGCTTTCGGCAGGAGAGCTGTATACCGCAAAGGATAAGCCGTATTCCGACTGTCCGCTTACCAATGAATTTGCAGACGGTGTGTATACCGCAAAGGTTTTGGGGATTTCGGAGGATACGGCAAAATTTAATCCGATGAAGAAGATAGCGCCGAAGGACGCGGCGGTATTTATCGTAAAAGCATTGAGGTTAGAGAGAGCGTATCCGTATAAAACGGCGGCGCAGATTGCGGAGGATATAGGGATTTATAACGGAGTCGATTTAACAAAATCCGAGCTGACAAAGGGCGGATTTATGGTAATGACTGTAAATGCCTTAAATGCGAATGCGATAGACGAGGGACAGAAAAACGGAGTTTACGGATTTTGGGAAAACGAGGACGAAACGATCCTTGAAAAAGAGAAGAATATTGTCACTCTAAAGGGTATCGTTACGGCGGACGCGGCGGCATCTTTATTTGAAAAAGAGGTGCTCGGTGAGGGAAAAATCGAGATAAACAGAACACTTTACAATATCGGTTTTTCAAGCGGAGAAAACCTTGCAGGTTCAAGTATAATTGCCTATGCCGACAGTGAAAAGGATAATTTTATAATATATGCCGTGCAGGATAAAAGGTTAAATACCGTTTGGGATATAGATGCCGGGGATATTGATGCTTTGGAGAAAACAAGCGTTACATATTACGATAAAGGGCGCAGAAAAATCAAGATAGACGACAGTGCAAAGGTGATATATAACGGGGTTTACTTTGGCAGCTATTCGCAGTTTGACGGCAAGTACGACAGCATAAAATTCATAGATAACGACGGTGATGGCTCGATAGATGTACTCTCGGTTTCAAAGTACAGTTATTATCTTGCCGACAGCATTTCGGGCTACTCGAAAAAAATCGGTATGTATGAAAATGACGCGGTACTTTCCTTTGATGAGAGCGTGTGCGGAAATTATGAGGTGTATATAAACGGTGAAAAGAGTGATTTTTCAAATATAAAGAAAAATGACTGTCTGTCAGTTCTTGAGGCAGCACTCTCGGACGGCAAAGCGAATTACAAGGTAATCGTAACACGCGACACGGTAGAGGGAAAGATGGATTATGAGGAAGTCGAGGACGGGAAAACCTATTATTCGGTATCGGGTGTGAAATACCCTTTGAGTGATGAATATAAGCGCTATCTTGAAACGAATGTTTCCGATGCAAAGCCTGCCTCAAGGGAAGAATTTACCTTTTATATCTCGTTTGACGGAAAAATCGTAATGTCAAAAAGAAATGTGAACGAGTTTTCGTACGCGTACTATCTGAAAGGATATTATCTCGATGAGGACGAGAGCGCGGTAATCAGGGTGTATACGCAAAACGGCGAATTTGAGGAATTTACGCTTGCCGACAGAGTGAAGCTCTATAACGAGGATAATTTAAAGGGCACAAAGACCGAAAAGGAGCGTGTTATAGGCTATCTTGATTCCAAATGCGGAATGATAGCGTATAAGCTTGATTCAAGCGGTAGTGTATCAGATCTTGCGTTTGAGTATAACGCTGTCGGGAAGGTGCCGGGAACGCTGGATTATCCGATTATAAAGAATGCGGAGGTCGGAGGAGGCGGTGTCAAGACCGAGGAGGGCAGACTGTATTTTAAGGTTTTGGGCTGCGGATATTATCTGCCGACGCAGACGAGCGTTATAACCGTTCCGTCCGACAAGAGCAAGTACGATAACACAAAGAACTTCAATGTCGGCAATGCAAGCTTTTCAAATGATATATACTTTGAAAGCGAAAAGCTTGCTGTGTATAATGCGAGCAGATTTTATCAGGCGTCGATCTGTGTGCTGACAACCGAAAACGGCGTTGAGATGGACAGATTTTTGCGTGCGTACATGATTTCGGGCGTGAGAAGTACGGTAAACGATGATGACGAGGCGTGTATAGAGCTTGAATATACCGACGAAAAGGGGAATCTGAAAAGAGAAACGGTTTGTGCGGACGCGACGGTTTCAAAGCCGCAGTCGGGAGAATTTTACGGTGTGCACGGCGGAATCGGTGATCTTAAAAAGGGCGATATTGTGCAGTTAAATTCGAGTCCTGCCGGGATAACGTCGGTGAGAATTTTAATGAAAGCGGATAATATCGGCAGTTACAGAACCGAGTGTCAGAATGATTCGGTGGTATCGGATTTAAACGGCGAAGTGCCTTTTAAACAGCTTGGTATAATGTACGGCAAGGTGCTTGACGTTGATGCATCGGCGATTGTCATGAACGTTTCGCCGAGCGGTGACGACAGCTTTACCTCTATGGTGCGTCTAGATAATAACACGGCATACGAATCGTGCACGTACACGCTTTTTGAGAAAAAATCAAATAAGGTGACGGCGGTGGATAACGGTGAGCTTTCGAAGGGAGATGAAGTATTTTTAAGAAAAAGGTATCATCACGCCATCGACATATTTATAATAAGAGATTAAAAAACGAAAGGAAGGGTAACAAACAATGAAAAAAATGAAGAGAAATGTGTCATTGCTGCTTTTGTCATCTATGTTTTTTGCAAGCTTTTCGGGAATAGCCGCTATGGCAGAAAACACAAACATACTCGTGAATGAAAATTTTGAAGAGAGTGAATTGGGAACGGCAGATATAGGCGGTAACACGGACGCGGCAATAACCGTTGCCGAGGACAGCTTTTCGGGAGGAAAGGCATTGAAGATTACCGCAGACACCAAGGACCACAGCGTGACTATTCCGTTTGGGACGGATCTCAGCGAGGGAAAGTACAGAGTAAGCTTTGATTTTCGCGCGGAGAATCACTCAAGACACATAAAGAGATTTGCTCAGCCCTACAATAATAAAAATACGGCAGAGAATTTCTCATCTGTTGCGACAGGGTATATGTGGTATTATGAAATCGGAAAGACTACCGAACACTTTAAAAAGAGCAATGATAAGGCATCGAATATTATGAAAAACCGCTATATGAAGATCGAGTATATATTTGATGTCGACAATAAAACGTTCGATATGCTGCGTGATGACGTATTGATCGCAAAGGATCAGCCGTATTACAGAACGGGCGATGCGGCAGGGGATATTAATAGGCTCTACTTCCTGTTTGAGAACAAGGATACGCATAACGGAACGGAAAATGACGGCACAGATGAGAATAACGGCATATACTGGATAGATAACATCTATGTTGAAAGAGTACAGGCAGAGCCGTATAAGATTACACCGTCGGAGAATTTGGAAAGTGTTCGTGTGGATTTTTTGGCGCCGGTAACTGACATTGCAGGTAAGCTTTCGGTATTTAAGGGCAGTGAAGAAATACCGTCACGCGTATCTCTTTCGGAGGATAATATGAGCGCAACTCTCCAATTTGACGAGGCACTTTCAGACTTCACAAGCTATACGCTTATTGCAAGAGCAGGGCTTACATCAAGTGCTGCAAATATATTGCCGCTTTCGGAGGATAAGGAATTTACCTTTGTGACGGCTCATGCGACAGGTGCAAGGACAATATTAAACGAGTGCTTTGAGGGCTATGATGTGGGAGAGCTTTATACATGGCAAAATCAGAGCGGCTTTAAAGATACAAAAAATCTTGCGATAATCGAGCGCGATCCGGTTTCGGGAAGTAAGGCGCTTAAGGTTATTTTGGACGATACGGCAAATACCGGTATAAGAGTTGTTCCGAAAACATCGTCAGAGCTTCCCGAAACGGGCAAATACCGCGTGAGCTACAGTATGAGAATAAAGAACCATTCAAAGGGAATGTTCAGAATGGCGCAGATTTTAAACAGTGCCAATATTGCAATTTTAGGCGGTGAAACGCGCGCAAACTGGGCATATTACGCATCAAACAGCGTTGTTAAGAATTATGCGTTTAGAATGTCCGACTATAAGGATAAGTACATCAACTGCGCATATATTATCGACCTGGATAAAAAGACGTACGATATGGAGGTAAACGGCGTTATCGGGCAGAGAAATATACCGTATTTCAGCGGAGAGAGAGCGTCAAATATCTCGGGGATTGCGTTTGAGTTCAATAATGAGGGAACATCATCATTCCCGCTCGGACCGGATACCGGAGCAGGTGAGTATTATATCGATAACCTGACAATCGAGCCGCTTGATATGGCGGTTGTTTCGGCAACGCCCGAAAACGGATCGAGTACCGTAACATCTGAAAAAGAGTATAGAATCGGGCTTAATATGATGCCGGAGGATATATCGATTCTCGGGGAATATATTGATGTTTACGAGGGTACGAAAAAGCTTTCGGAGAACACGGATTATACAGTTGGCTTTGATGAGGAGAATGAGGAGATAGTAATAACCTTTGCTAAGCTTTCGGAATATACCGGCTATACAGTAAAGGTTTATGCCGGAATCGGCGGCAAGAACGCTACCGAGCTGAAGGATAACTTCACATATACATTTAATACGCTTTCGGCAGCGGCAATCGGGAATGTGTCGCTTTACGATGCGGACGGTGAATATTCAAAGCTTTCGGAGTGTATCGGCAAAACGGTTACGCTCTCGGCAAGCATCTTGGGCGAAAGTGAATTGCAAAAGACGGTTATCGCGGCAGTAAAAGATGAGAACGGTGCGCCGGTAATAGTAAAATCAGTGGATAATGAGCAGATTCCGGAAAATTCGGCGGATTTTGAGATAACCGTACCCGAAAATGCGAACGATAACTGGCGTGTTGAGATATTCCTCTTTGACAGCTTAGGCGGACAAAAGCCGTTTTGCGAAAAAGCTGAATTGGCAAAATAGAAAGGAACTGAAACTGAAATGAATAAGCTGAAAGTAGCTTTTATCGGGATAGCGCATACTCATGCCGGGTGTCTTTATAATGAGTTTATGACTCAAAAGGAGCGCGTGGAATGGGTAGGCTATTCGGATATTGAGTCGGAATTGGGCGAGACGGCAGGTGAGCGGTGCGAGCGTAATTTTGCCGCCGCAAAGGATATGCCGTATTATGAAAATTACAGAGATATTCTGGATTTGTCGCCCGATCTGGTGATAGTAAATACCGAGCTTCAGGATCATGCAAGGGTTGTTGGAGAGATTTTGGAGCGCAACATAAATGTACTGGTTGAAAAGCCGATGGCGACAAATATGCAGGAGGCGCAGAAGATGTATGCGGCGGCAAAAAAGAGCAAAGCCGAACTTATAATAAACTGGCCGATTGCGTGGTTTTCGTATTTTAACCTTATAAAAAAGCTTGCCGATGATGGTGTTGTCGGCGATATTTTAAGAGTGTGCTACAGAAGCCCGGCTACCTGGGGGCCGTATGATTTGGGCAAGTACAGTGAGGCGGAGCTTAAGAAAATGTGGTGGTATAACAGGGAGAACGGCGGCGGTGCGATAATGGATTATGCGTGCTACGGCTGTGTGCTTTCGACATGGATATTCGGCAAAAGGGCGGAAAGCGTGTACGGTATAAGAAAGAACTTCCTGCACGGATTTTCCGATATTGAGGATTACAGTGCATTTTTGCTGGATTTCGGTACGGGAGTCGGATTTTTGGAGGGCTCGTGGTCTACCTTTAATTCGGGCGAGATCCCGACAGGACCGATAGTATACGGGACAAAGGGAACGCTTGTGAGCGACCGATATACGAATGCGGTAAAGCTCTATAAGACGCCGAGCCACAGTCTGGAGCCGCCCGATGAAGTGTTTTGCGATGCACCCGAGGTGGGCAATGCCGGGGTAAATGTAGTGGAGCATTTTTTGGATAATAAGCCGCTGCATGAGCTTTTGACGCTTGAATTTAACATGATGGCGCAGGCGGCATTGGACGCAGGGATACGATCGTGCGGATCGGGTAAGGCGGAAAAAGCATAAAAATACGAAACGAAAAAAAGCGAACCCGACGGTGTGCCGTGGGTTTGCTTTTTTCTTTATGAGTTAAACAAAAGAAATATCTTATAATTTATCTGCATTTTCAATCAGAATTTTTATTACCGAATAGAGTCTTTGGAATTTTATTTCATCAATGCCGTTTATGGAAGTTAAAAGGCTGTCGATGTGATTATTTTTAGTTTTTGCTATGTCAAGGAGCAAATAGTCCGTGCTGATATTTAAAACATTTGATATTGTAATGAGCGATTCGATTGACAGAGCACGGGTTCCTCTTTCTATATGCCCTATATGAGCCGTCGAAAGGTCGCAGGCTTCCGCCAATTCTTCCTGAGTCAGGTGCATACTTTGTCTGGCGCGCCGTATTTTTTGACCTAAAGCCGCATAATTAAATGTTGTTTTCATAATTTCCACCGTCCTTACAGTAGTAATTTTATACTATCAGTTAATATTTTTTAAGACACTAACAGAATTAATACTTGACTAATAGCATTATTAATGATATAATTACAGCATAAATTATACATAGGAGGAAGAAAAAATGAAATGTAAACAGTGTGGAACAGAATTTGAGGGAAATTTTTGTCCCAAATGTGGTGCAAAAAAAATAGAGGTTGAAACATCGCCGCCTATTCAACAGCAAACAGGGGATCAAAATTATCAGCAACCGGCACAAACGTTTTCGCCGACACCGCCCGTGAAAAAGAAGAAACCATTTTATTTGCGTTGGTGGTTTATTTTGATAGTAATTTTTGTTATCTTTATTGGTGTTAGGCTAAACGGCGGTAAATCAAGAAGTGAGAAAATAGTATGGGATGATATTGTGTTAGGAGATATTGTTCCCGAACCATCCGGAAACAGAGGGGAAATTCATGAGAATTCGGATGAGAAGCTTTGGGTTACTATTAATAAAATAACAGACAAACAGTTTGCAAAATACGTTGAGGCTTGTAAGGAAGATGGTTTTGAAGTAGATGTTGAAAAAAATTCTTCTTCGTTCAACGCTTATAATTCAGAGGGGTACAGTTTACAACTCAGCCACTACAGCACCGAGAAAAAACTGTCTATTCAATTAGAGAAACCAATGGAAATGTCGTCTATCCAATGGCCGTCAAGCACGGCAGGAAGTCTGCTTCCGGTGCCGAAATCGACCACGGGAAAATTTTCTTTTGAAAATGATAATAGTTTTTTTGTTTATGTAGGCAATACGACAAAAGAAAATTATGATGAGTATGTTGCTGCCTGTTCCGATAAGGGATTTAATGTCAATTATAATAAGGGGGACACATATTACTATGCGGATAATGCAGATGGATGGCGTGTTTCTTTGAAATATGAGGGAAATTCGGTTATGACAATACGTATTGATGCACCTGATAATTCAAAAAATGATGACAAAACATCTGAACCGGAAGTGACTGAAACACCTAAAACAACAGAAGAGCCTGAAGAAGCTTCAAATAATAGTAATAATTTAAGCGGTGTACGCAGCGATTTCAAAAAAGCAATGGACAGTTATGAGAAATTCTTTGATGAATATGTCGCAATAATGAAAAAATATAAAGAAAATCCAACCGATGAGAGTATTATAGCGGATTATACAAGGTATATGGAAAAATATAATCAAATGGTGGAAGATATAAATGAATGGAAAGGAAAAAATATGAATGCTGCGGAAACTGAATACTACATTGAAGTCATAAGAAGAACTTCCGAAAAGCTTAATGAGAAATAGCCTGTTGCGATTATATGCAATACAGATTTTTTTCGATGCCTGAAATGTCAATAATTTTTGAAAAAGAGCTATGTCAAAATAAAATTTTTGACATAGCTCATTTTTTTATTCCTCCACTTTTTCCAGCTTTGCAAATGCCGCCATGAGCTGCTTTGTTCCGATAGAGTCAAAATTCACCTCAAGGCGCATATCCTTGCCGAACCGCTGAGCGGTGATAACTATTCCCCTGCCGAACTTTTTGTGCATTACGATGTCGCCCTTTTTAAAATCGATTGCACTTTGCGGAATTATTGTCTTTTCCGGCTTTTTAAAGATATTTTCCGGACGTTGGAAATACGGCTTTTCAAAAGCGGCAGTATTTGCGCCGCGGTTTTTGTATACCGGCTTTTTGGGCGATAAATCCTCGGTATATTCAAGCGGCAGCTCGCGCAAAAAGCGTGATTCGCGGTTATAAGTCGATTTGCCGTAGACGGTTCGTGTTTCGGCATTTGTCATGTAAAGCTTCTTTTTTGCGCGCGTTATCGCGACATAGCAAAGCCTGCGCTCTTCCTCCATATCCTCGTCGCTTTCGCATCGTCCCGAGGGGAACAGACTTTCCTCCATTCCGGCTAAAAATACTACCGGGAACTCAAGTCCTTTTGCGCTGTGAATCGTCATCATCACGACCGCGTCCTGATCCTCGTCGTATGCGTCGATGTCGGCAACAAGGGAAATTTCCTCCAAAAGACCTGCAAGCGTCGGCTCTTCGTTTTCCTTTTCATATTCGGCAACCACGCTCATAAATTCTTCTAAGTTTTCAAGCCTTGTTTTTGCCTCAATCGTATCCTCGCGCCGCAGCATCGGCACATATCCCGTATCAAGCATAACGCGCTGCACGAAATCGCCGAGCTTCATTGATGCCGACGCTTTTTTGAGCGTATTTATCATTTCGCAAAATGATAAAAGCTTGGGTGCGGCGCGCGACAGGAGATCGTAGGATTCGGCATTTTCGAGAACGCTGTAAACACTTACGTCCTGCATCTCGGCAATGCTTGCCGCTTTTTCCATAGTCGCCGCGCCGATTGCACGTTTCGGCTCATTTACGATACGCGAAAGACTCACGCTGTCGTTGGGGTTATGTATAAGTCTTAAATATGCGATAATATCCTTGATTTCCTTGCGGTCGTAGAACCTTAGACCTGCTAAGACGCGGTAGGGAATTGCATTTTTCATGAGCTGTTCTTCCAAAACACGCGACTGTGAATTGGTGCGGTACAAAATCGCCGCGTCGGAGTATTTGCCGCCCGAGCTTATGATATTTTCAATCTGCTCGGCGATAAACTGTCCTTCATAGTATTCGTTTTGCGCATGATAGAGGGCTATCATTTCGCCGCGGTCGTTTTCTGTCCATAAAGCTTTCGGCTTTCTGCCGCGGTTGTTGCTTATAACTTTATTTGCGGTATCGAGGATATTTTGCGTCGAGCGGTAGTTCTGCTCAAGCTTTATTACCTTTGCGTCGGCAAATTCGTCCTCAAAGCCGAGGATATTGCGGATATTGGCACCGCGGAATTTGTAGATGCTCTGATCATCGTCGCCGACAACGCATATATTTCTGCTGCCCTGTGCCAAAAGGCTTATGAGCATATACTGTACGTTATTTGTGTCCTGATACTCGTCCACCATAATATATTTGAAACGTTTCTGATAATTTTCCAGGACGTCCGGGTTTTCGATGAAGATTTTTACGGTGTTTAAGATTATATCGTCAAAATCAAGCGCATTGTTTTTTTTGAGCTTTTTTTGATAAATTTTGTAAACCTCGGCAATTCTTATGTTAAAGCGGTTATCGGAATTAACCGCCAAAAATGCGTCGCAGTCCTGCATATTGTCCTTCGCTTTGCTTATAACCGAGGCGATAAGCCGCGGCGGAAAAAGCTTTTCTTCCATATGCAGATCTTTTAAACATTCCTTTATAAGGGTGAGCGAGTCGGCGCTGTCGTATATTACAAAATCATTCTCATATCCCAAAAGATGGATAGTGCGCCGCAGAATCTTCACGCACGCCGAATGGAAGGTGCTTATCCACATATCCTCGGCGGCATCTCCGACAAGTGCGGTTATTCGCTCAAGCATTTCCTTTGCCGCTTTATTGGTAAAGGTGATTGCGAGGATATTGTATGCACTCACGTGCTCTGTTTCCAAAATATATGCGATACGGTTTACCAAAACCGTGGTTTTTCCGCTCCCGGCACCTGCAAGCACCAAAAGCGGACCTTTTGTATGTGTAACAGCCTCGCGCTGTTTCGGGTTTAAATTAGAAAGTTCCATATTTCCTCCAAAACGAAATTTAATTCATAATTTAAGTATATCACATTTTTTAATAAAATGCTATAGATATTTACTTAAAACTTAAAAATACTCCAAATTTGACGGAAACTTAGCAGTATATACTTTGCCCCGAAAGGTCAATCTATTAACAGACGCACAAAATAAATCACACATCTTACTGTTATTCGGCAATCTGTTTGTTTCTTTGCCGAACGGGAAAGTATTTAAAAAAATGAAAAGCTCATAGCGGAGATTTATTTGTACGCCTAAAGACCGTAAAAGGAAGGAAAAGGAAAAATGAAAAAATTAAAATTTATATTGCTATTATTACCGCTTGCGATATTTTTAAACATATATTTATCTATCCCGGAGGATATTCACATAGCACAAAATTCGGAATATTTTTTGAAAATGAATCCTTTTTGCCGTGTGGGCGAAAAATCGGTTCAGGCAACCGGCGGGGGAGACGCTTTTGTCACTCAAACGGCGGAGGGTGCAAAGATAAATGCCAAAAGCTCGGGGAAATATGCGTTTGATGTGAAAATGTTTAACTTTATCCCGATAAAGACGGTGGACGTTACGATTTCCCCCGAGCAGTCGGTGATTCCCTGCGGCTCGCCTATCGGGATAAAGATATTCTCCGACGGGCTTTTGGTGGTAAATGTTTCAAATGTCACCGCGCCCGACGGCACGGAAAAATCCCCGGCAAAGGACGCAGGAATAAAAACGGGCGACAGGATAATCTCGGCAAACGGCGAAAAGCTGAATTTATCGGAGGATTTTTCCAAAATTATCGCGTCATGTGAAAATGTAGTCTTATCGGTCGTGCGCGGTGAGGAGTGCTTTGATGTGAGCGTTTCGCCGATTGTATCAAATGACGGTGAAAAGCGAATCGGAATATGGGTGCGCGACAGCACCGCGGGAGTCGGGACTATGACCTATTACGATCCGAAAAACGGTACGTTTGCCGCCTTGGGGCATGGGATATGCGATGTCGATACCGGCGATATGATAATCCCGAGAACGGGGAGCATTTCAGACTGCGAGATTGCTTATGCGACAAAAGGGGAGGTCGGTGCGCCGGGCGAGCTTTCGGGAATATTCGGCAGCAGGACTCTCGGCGATATAACCGTAAATTCGCCTTTGGGAATATACGGCAAGATGAAAAATTCCGAAAATCTTCATAATGAGGGATATATGGCGGTCGTGCCGCGTTTCGGGGTTAAGACGGGAGAGGCGTATATTCTGTGCGATGTTGACGGAGGCGGCGTTTCGCGCTATTCCATTTATATAGAGGAGGTTTCAAAAAGCAGCGAGATCTCAAATAAGGGAATGGTGATACGCGTGACCGATCCGGTTTTGCTGGAAAAGACGGGGGGAATCGTTCAGGGAATGAGCGGAAGTCCCATAATTCAAAATAATATGCTTGCAGGCGCAGTAACTCACGTATTTGTAAATGATCCGACACGAGGATATGCTATATTTTCCGAAAATATGATTAATCTCAGTTTAAATTTACAATAAAAATGGATATATTTCTGTTTTTTTTTAATAATGCTATAATGATTTAGTCAAATTCATGTAAAAAAAACAAAAAAACTATTGCAATTTCACTAAAAGTGTGCTATTATAGATTTTGGGTGGTCTTGGTATACACCGACGCACATTTACAACTTAATACAGTATATCAGTATCATTACAAAAATTATTAAATGAAGTGCAGGATATAAAACGAATTGTTTCAGGGGTGAAATCAAAAGGGGGATATTCTGCAAAAGGCTAAAAGTATATGTAAAAAAGAAGGAGAAAACCTATGAACGACAAGATTTCAGTCTTAATTGCTGATGACAACTGTAATTTTGCCAATGAGCTTGCGGAGTTTCTGAAAACAACGCCCGATATTACGGTAGCTGCTGTCGCAAATGACGGCAACGAGGCGCTGTCACTTATTGAGGAAACTTCGCCTGACGTGGCAATACTTGATATTATTATGCCCGAGCGTGACGGTTTGAGTGTTTTGAAAAAGTTGTCTGAGTCAAAAGCGAAAAAGCCGATATGTGTAATGTTCTCGGTTACGGGAAGTTCAGGGATTATGGATACGGCTATGCAGCTGGGTGCGGATTATTATCTTTTAAAACCGCAAAAACCTCAGACAGTTGCGGAAGTTATACGTTTATTCACAGGGCATATTGATCGCAAGACATTTCAGGAAAATGTTGTTTCATCTTATGTGCCGAAACAGGAAGAGCCAATTGATTTGGAGGCTCTTGTTACAGAGTTTATTCATGAATTGGGAGTACCGGCACATATAAAGGGTTATCAGTACATTCGTTCGGCGATAATGATGGTGGTTGAGGATATGGATTTATTAAATTACATCACAAAGCAGTTATATCCCACTATAGCGAAGAAGTATAAAACAACCTCCTCGCGAGTGGAAAGAGCGATCAGACATTCCATCGAGGTAGCATGGAGCAGGGGAAAACCCGAAACTATGGATCAAATTTTCGGCTATACCGTTGATACGGGAAAGGGTAAGCCGACTAATTCGGAGTTTATTGCAATGGTTGCAGATAGGATTCGCCTTCAGATTAAATAATTTTTGTGTCTCTTTTTTTAAAAATGTCGTTAAAAAAAGATATATATATATAATCTTTTTAGGGACGAAAATATATTTATCTCAACCCTAAAATAAGCCACAGCAGCTTTGATTGCTGTGGCTTATTTTGGTTTTGAGTGCGAATTTTGCGTTATTTCGCGAAATCATGTCATACTGTGAAAAAATATAAACTAAAACGGAATATTTTGCATATTTTTTAGAGTCGGAAAATCAATTTTGCCGTCGTTTATCTGCATAATTACCGCGTGTGCCGCCGCCTCGCCCAAAGAAAGCATCGTCCGTGAAAGACGTGCGCTCGATGCGGCGATGTGCGAAAATGACGCGCCGCGGCAGCAGACGTACAGATTATCATACTCTTTCGGCAGCATACATGAAAAGGGTATGCCGTACGGATTTTCCAGCTCATTGCAGCCGCCGCTGCCGTGAGTGTCGCGCGCATGGTCGGCAAGTGCGATTATCTCATCGCGCCGCGCCTGATGCTCAAACCCTGCCAAAAGATCGTTTTCGGTAAGTACATATCTTCCCTTAAGCCTGTAGCTTTCGCGTATTCCGGGCATCGGGAAAAGGTACATAAATTTATAGCCGCTCATGCCATAGTCGTTTTGCAGCCTGTTCCAGTAGGAGTAAACGAGCCTGCGGCATACTTCGTCGGCGCTGTCTTTGAGCTTTATGTAGTCCGAACCCTTTACGGTCGGGAGCATATTAACATTTATGTCACCGTTGGGGTAGAGATTAAAGCAGGATACCGTATTTTGCGGATAGGGTTCGGATTCGGGAAATCGGTCTTTATATGACGGATCGTCCGTTTTGGTAACTCTGAATACGTAGCTTACGCCGTTTATGTCGGTCGGATCATTTTTTGAGGCGGAGGGCTCGCCGTATTCCTCTTTTGCCTCGGTCCCGATTGTTACATCACACCCGGCATCGCGCGCAAGTGCAATGTCGCCCGTTGCGTCGATAAAATAATCGGCGCTTATTTTTATTTCACGCTCCCTTTGCGATACGATTATATCGGTAATCCGATCTTGGGACTGTACCGATGAAATAAATTCCGTTTCGCAAAATACATGAGCGTTGTATTTTTTTAAAAGGCTCATCATTGTATCAGCCATTGCTTTCGGCTCAAATTGAAATCGCCTGTAATTTTCGGATTTGCCGCCTGTCAGACTTATGCATCTTTTAAGCGTGTCGCTATAGTCGGCGTGAGCGTCTTTTACCGATAATCCCCAAGGGTAGCACGAAAAATCCGTGATGTCGGAATCGGGGATAAAAAGCCGTGAGTTGGGGACGGTTTTTGATACCGCGGCGGCATCGGGGATTTTTGAGAGTGCGGAGAAAAGCTCACGGTGAACTTTTCCGCTTGCCACTCCCGGCTCCCAGCAGTTTACTCCTGCAAATACCGATGTTCCGCCGATTCCTTTGTTTTTCTCTATCAATATTACATTTATGCCGCCTTTGGCAAGCGTATATGCCGCGGCAAAGCCGCCCGAGCCGCCGCCGCAGACTACAGCCTGAGTTTTTATGTGTTCCATACTATACACCCCATTTTTTAATAGGGGGATGTAAAAAAAGTCCGGATCGCAAAAGGGCAAATATTATATAAAGTGCCGTAATGCCGAAAAATTTATGCCCCTTTGCTGCGAACAAACCGAACCTCGGAGTACACTTGTACGCCGTCGGGTTCGTTTTGTCCGTTCCGAATCTTTTTTTCCTATCCCCGGATAGATATATACAAATTTACTTTCTACTATAGATTATAATCTGCGTGCCTAGGAGTGTGCAATACATTTTTTGCACTACTTTGTTTGTTCGTCTTTAAATATGCGCAGTTTTCCCGATTTCAGCTTGTCTATAAAATCCGCCTCGCTTTCTATCGGCGTATCCGAAACCATTGCGGCGAGATTTTTCTGAGCGCCTGCCGAGTGATTGTCCGAGCCGGCAGTCTTTATGAGCTTATATGCATCGGCAAAGCTGTCGGCAAGACTGTTTTCAAAGTCCGAATTGCAGGCGTTTTGCGTTTCGACCGCATGGATATGCTTTGGAAAAAGGCGCAGATACGGGGAATAAGGTCTGTCGCGGAAAGGATGTGCCTGGATAATGAATGCGCCGTTTTCGGCAAAGAAGGTCAGCTGATCGGTGCGCGGCATATCCATAATTTCGGGGTGTTCTCTGTACCAATCGGGCGAAAGACCGTAGATAAGAAAATCGGTTCCGCTGCATATGCCGTCGCTGTAGGTGGTTTCAATCCCGAAAAATACCTTGATGCCGAGCTCTTTGCCGATTTTCAGCGCGTCATAGTAATCGGAGAGGTAAAATTCGAGCTTTTCCCGGTATGGAAGGCTCCTGTCGATATCTATGTTGCCGTCTAAAAAGTGGTTGGTTATAAAAACGCCGTCATAGCCTCTTTCTTTGTAAGCGGTAAGATTTTCGCGGACGTCTGCGCGTGCGCATTTACTCACCGGTGCGGTATGAAGGTGTGTTTCGTATTTATACATTTTTTAATCCCTCTTTACAGTTTATTCAGTTTGATTATAGCATATTTAATCCACTTTTTCAAGCGTGAAAATATGTAATAAGAGCTTGTTTGGACACGGTTATTCTGCTTGACAAAGAGTATGTGTTGTGCTATAATTAAAACGATAGTTTTACGTTTTTGAAGGTTTGGTCGGAAATAGTGAATAAATCCGGGGGTTAGCACCCCGATCCCTCTGTAAAGATGCGGAGGGGAATTGTAAGTTTTTTTTAAGGAGAAATTAATGAGAGGATATGAGGTTGACGTTCCGGTAAGGGTGATGCTGTGGACACGCCCGGAATGTCTTAAAGAGCAGTTCGAGGTATTGAAAAAAGCGGCACCGAGTATTCTTTTCCTTGTTTCGGACGGAGGAAGAAACCCGGAGGAAAAGAAGAAAATAGAAGAGAGCCGTAAAATATTTGAGAATATCGATTGGGAGTGTACGGTACATAAGCTCTATTTTGATGAAAATCAGGGTATGTATAAAATGATGAGCTACACGAAGGAATTTATATGGTCGCGTGTGGACAGATGTATATTTTTGGAGGACGACTATATACCTGCCGTTTCGTTTTTCAGGTTTTGCGCCGAGCTTTTGGAAAAATATAAGGACGATGAGCGAATACATATGATTACCGGGCATAACCCGTTTCTTACATATGATGATGCCGCACCGAACGATTACTTTTTTACCGAGAACGGCTGGTCTGTCTGGGGTACGGCGCGTTGGCGCAGGAGCGAGATAAACCGCGAATATCCTTTTGATTATGCCGATAACGAATATATAAAGCGCTGCATTAAGAGTAATATGAACGATTTTTGGAATAAGAAGGTGGAGGGGTACTGCAATGGAAAGCTTGTAGATAATCATGTTCCGGGCGGAGAATATTTCTGCGCGGTAAACAGTGTACTTTTTCACAGATTGACGATAGTGCCGACAAAAAATATGATAAAGAATATAGGATATATAGGAGCCCATGCGTCGATTACGGATATAAAAAAAGCGCCGTCATATTTCGGGCAGCAGACCTTTGAGACAGAGTTCCCGATAAAGCACCCGAAGTATGTGATAGACGATAAATATTACAGTGAAAAATATGACAAGCTTTTGGGACATGAAAAGAAAAATCCGGTAGGCGTTTTTTTGTGGAGAGTATGCCATTTTATAAAGCTTATTTTTACCGGAAAGGCAATTGCGGCAGTGAAATCTAAATTTGAGAAGGTGGAAGAAAAGTGAATGATAATACGGTAAAACAGCGTGCCGTTACGGGATTTATATGGAGATTTTGCCAAAATGCCGGGACACAGTTTGTTAATTTTATGGTATCGATAGTTCTGGCAAGAATACTTATGCCTGCCGATTACGGCTTGGTTGCGATGATAACGGTATTTATCAATATCGCAATGGTGTTTATAAATACGGGATTTTCCTCATCAATCGTACAGAAAAAGGACTTATCCGAGACCGACAAAAGCACGATGTTTTTTGCAAGTGTGCTTATGGGTGTGATACTTTATGCGGTATTGTTCTTCTCGGCGCCGGCGATCTCTGTATTTTATAAGCAGCCGCGGCTCTGCGAGCTTTTGCGGATAGAGGGACTGCTGGTTTTGATATGCTCTTTTTATTCGGTTCACCAGGCGCTTGTAATAAGAAATCTTGAATTTAAAAAAAGCTTTATGGCAAGCCTTGCCGGGACGGTAGTGCACGGCATTTCAGGTATAACTATGGCGCTTTTGGGCTTTGAGGTGTGGGCGCTGGTTTTTTCAACGCTTTTGGATTATACGGTGTGCGCAATTGTTATGTGGATTGTGGTGAAATGGCGGCCGAAGCTTGTTTTTGCACCGAAATCCTTTAAATCCATGTTTTCATTCAGCTTTAAGATACTCATCTCGGGACTTATAGATTCGATTTTCAACAATATCAGATCGATTATAATAGGCAGACAGTACTCAAGCGCAGACCTGGCATACTATAACAGAGGCTACCAGTTCCCGACGCTTATAATGAGCCACGTAGACGGCTCTATGACGACGGTTTTGTTTTCATCGCTGTCGAAATTCCAGTCGAACTGGGAGGAGGGCTTGCACGTTTTAAGGCGTGCGATGCGTACAAGTATATTTATCTGCGCACCGCTTATGGCAGGAATGTTTGCGGTGTCAAAGCCGATGATTCTCCTGCTTTTAACCGATAAGTGGGCAGACAGCGTTCAGTATGTGCGTATGGTTTGCGTAATCTGTATTTTCTGGCCGCTTACGGCACAAAGACACGCGCTTAATTCACTCGGCAAAAGCGGAGTATCGCTGACGCTTAATATAGTCGGCAAGATTATGGCGCTTGCGGCGATATTTGCGACATACCGTATAAGCGTGCGTGTGATGATTATGAGCACGATTGCGACATCGTTTGTCTCGGCGGTTATAGGAATGATTGTATACAGCAAGCATCTTAACTATTCGGTAAAACAGCAGCTTACAGATGTTGTGCCGTCGCTTTTGCTTGCGGCGTTTATGGGAGTCTGCGTGTGGTGCGTGCAGCTTTTGAATCTGCCGCCCGCTGCGACATTGCTTATTCAGCTGCCTGTCGGATTTATCGTATATGCCGGACTGGCAAAGCTTTTAAAATTCGAGAGCTTTGATTTTGCACTGAACCTTGTAAAGGGAATTATTATGAAAAAGAAGGCGCAGAGCTGATGAGAGCGGAAGTTATAGAAGAATTTTTAAGAGCGGTGGATAAAAGCTTTCCCGTCGCCTTATCCGAAAAACAGGATCTGCACGAATTTTCAAAAAAGCTCCATACCCGTGCGACTGTATGCGCCGAGGAAAACGGCGGAAAGATTTTGAGCATGGTTTGCGGATATACCGATAATGTAATCGAAAACCGCGGATATATAAGTGTTGTTGCAACGCGAAAAGAGGCGGAGGGCAGAGGATATGCCAAAAAGCTTGTGGGCGAATTTTTGGAGATTGCCCGGGAAAAAGGGCTTTCGGCGGTGCATTTGTACGCGGCACCCGAAAATACGAGGGCGGTCGGAATGTACAAAAGCATGGGATTTTCGGAATGGAAGCCCAAAAACGAGCCGCGCCCCGGGGATATGCACCTTATATATGTTTTTGAAAATTGATAGGAATGAGGACTTTTATGAATGTACTTTTAACATCGGTAGGACGAAGAGCGTATATGGTAAAATATTTTAAGAATGCCGTGGGAGAGTCGGGTAAGGTGTATGCCTCAAATTCCGATGATAAAACATCGGCATTTAACTATGCGGACGGATCGGTTATAACGCCTCTTATATATGATGAGAAATACATACCCTTTCTTCTGAATTACTGTAAGAAGAAAAAAATAGATATTTTGGTATCGCTTTTCGATATTGATCTGCCGGTTCTGGCAGGAAATAAAGAAAAATTTGCCGAGATAGGAACAAAAGTTATCGTGTCCGATCGGGGGATTATAAATATATGCAACGATAAATGGAAAACATACACATTTTTAAAAGAAAACGGCTTTGCAGTGCCGAAAACATACCTTAGCCTAAAGAGTGTGATGTATGCGATCGATAACGGAGAGATGCACTATCCCGTTGTCGTAAAGCCGAGATTCGGCTGCGGCTCTATCGCACTGTCGATTGCCGAGGACGAAATGGCACTTTTGTATTATTTCAGACGAAATACGCGCACGATAAATAAATCATATCTAAAATATGAATCGGCGGCAGAGGAAGAAAAGATAATCTATCAGGAGATGCTCCCGGGAGAGGAGTACGGCGCGGATATAATAAATGATTTGGACGGTAACACAAAAGCGGTGAATATCCGAAAAAAAGTGGCAATGCGCGCAGGCGAGACAGATATTGCCGAGCTTTGTAAAAACGAAAGGATTGAATCCGAACTGGTGCGGTTGGGAAGGCTTACCCGACATATTGCAAATATGGACGTGGACATCTTTTTTGACGGAAAAACACCTTACATATTGGAGATGAACGCGCGTTTCGGCGGCGGATATCCGTTTTCGCATATGGGCGGCTGCGATCTTCCGCAGGCGATTGTCAATTGGGTAAAAGGAGACGCCGTTCCCGATGAAATGTTAAAGTCGAAAACGGGGATAAAGGGATATAAAGAAATTGAAATAAAAAGCGAGGGACTAAAGTGAAGATTATATCTACCGAAATTGATGAAGTAAAAATTATTGAACCGAGAGTTTTTAATGATGACCGCGGATTTTTCTATGAAACCTTTAACATAAAAGCTCTTAAGGAAAATGGCATAGATTTTACGCCTATACAGGAAAACTGTGCATTTTCCCTGAAAAAAGGGACAATAAGAGGATTGCATTTTCAGAACAATCCTATGGCGCAGGCGAAAATTATACGCTGCACAAAAGGGCGCGTAACAGACTATGCGATTGATATGAGAAAAAATTCGCCGACCTATCTTAAATATGTTTCGGCGGAGCTGTCTGCCGAAAATAAGCTTCAGTTTTACCTGCCGCGCGGCTTTGCTCATGGGGTTATATCGTTAGAGGACGATACTGTGATAGAATACTTTGCGGATAATCCTTACAGCCCGGAAAATGACCGCTCGGTAAGATATAACGATCCGGATATAAATATAGACTGGGGAACGGATCGCCTTATTTTGTCCGATAAGGATAAAAACGCACCCTTTGTGAGTGAATGTGATTGTAATTTTTAAAAATAAATTGGAGGAATAAAAAATGGAAAACAAAAGAATTAATGTTACACGTTCATCAATGCCGACATACGAGGAATATTGCGAGGAAATAAAAGAGCTGTGGGACAGCAGATGGCTTTCAAACAGAGGCGCAAAACACAAGCAGTTTGAAAAACAGCTTCAGGAATATCTGATGGCGAAAAATGTGGCGCTTTTTGCAAACGGTCACGTTGCGCTTGAGGTTGCTATCGACGCATTTGATTTAAAAGGCGAGGTTATAACAACGCCTTACACGCACTGCTCAACAACACATTCCATCGCAAGAAACGGACTTACCCCGGTATTCTGCGATATTAATGACGTTGATTATACGATAAATGCCGAGAAAATCGAAGATCTGATAACCGAGAACACCTGTGCGATTGTTGCGACTCACGTGTACGGCTGTGTGTGCGATGTTAAAGCGATTGAGAAAATTGCGAAAAAGCACAATCTTAAAGTGATTTATGATGCGGCGCACGCATTCGGTGTAACGATTGACGGAAAAGGAATCTCCGACTACGGCGACGCGTCAATGTTCAGCTGTCATGCTACAAAGGTTTTCCATACAATTGAGGGCGGTATAACCGTCTTTAACGATGAGGAGGCTTTCTCAAAAATCGATCAGCTGACAAACTTCGGTTTTACAAGCAACGAAACCGTTAAATACATAAGCACAAATGCCCGAATGAATGAATTTGAGGCGGCAATGGGTATATGCAATTTAAGACATATTGACGGTGAAATCGAAAAGAGAAAAGCTGCGGTTGACCGTTACGAGGAAAGATTGCAGGGAGTTAAGGGTATCAAGCTTATTGCACCGCAAAAGGGCATAACGAGAAATTATTCGTACTTCCCGGTATTTTTTGACGGATATAAAATGGACAGAAACGAAGTTCAGAAGATTTTGGCAGATAATAATATCTTTGCGAGAAAGTATTTTTATCCGCTTACAAATGAGCTTGAATGTTATACCGAAAAATACGGTTTCTCGGTAAAGGATACGCCGGTTGCAAAGCACGCTGCCGAAACGGTTCTGACACTGCCGCTTTTTGCGGACCTTACAACGGAAGATGTTGACAGAATTTGTGATATAATTTTGAAATAAAGGGTGATTTTAATGAAAGGTATAATTTTAGCAGGCGGCAGGGGAACGCGCCTTTACCCGATGACAAAGGCTGTATCAAAGCAGCTCTTGCCGATTTACGATAAACCGCTTATATATTATCCTCTTTCTATGCTTCTTCTGGCAGGGATAAGAGAGATACTTATTATATCGACTCCCGAGGACACGCCGAATTATGAAAAGCTTTTAGGGGACGGAAAAAGGATCGGCGTAAAAATAGAATATAAGGTTCAGGACGAGCCGCGCGGTCTTGCCGATGCGTTTATTCTCGGCGCTGATTTTATCGGCAGCGACAATGTATGCCTTATACTGGGTGATAATGTGTTTTACGGTCAAAATATGAGCAAGCTTTTGTGGAAAGCGTGCGAGAGAAAGACCGGCGCGACAATTTTCGGCTATCCGGTAAAGGACGCGCGCGCATTCGGTGTGGTTGAGTTTGATGAGAATAACAAGGTTATATCCATTGAAGAAAAGCCGGAGCATCCGAAGTCTAAATATGCCGTACCGGGACTTTATTTTTACGATAACAGAGTTGTGGAGATAGCAAAGAACATAAAGCCTTCCGCGCGCGGTGAAATTGAGATTACGGCGGTTAATAATGTATATCTTGAAATGGGCGAGCTGAATGTTGAGCTTTTGGGAAGAGGTGTCGCATGGCTCGATACCGGAACACCCGAGGGTATGCTAAAAGCCGCGGAATATGTGGAGGCTGTTCAGTCAAGACAGGGTTTTTATATGTCATGTATAGAGGAGATTGCCTACAGGCGCGGCTTTATTACGGCAAAAGAACTTGAAAAGCTCGGCGAAGAGCTTAAAATGACAGATTACGGCCGCTATCTTATCGAAATAGCGAACGAAATATAGAGAGGAATGATTGGGAATATGTCAGAAAAGATTATTGTTACCGGCGGCGCAGGATTCATAGGCTCGAATTTTGTATATTATATGCTCGGGAAATACCCCGATGCGAAGATTATCTGTATCGATTGCCTGACCTATGCGGGGAATATGTCAACCCTTGCAAAAGCGATGGAGAATCCGAACTTTAAGTTTTATAAGACGAATATATGCGACAGAGCCGGAATCTATAAGATATTTGAAGAAGAAAAGCCGGATATCGTAGTGAACTTTGCGGCGGAGAGTCATGTTGACCGTTCGATTGAGAACCCCGAGGTATTTTTGGAAACGAATATCCTGGGTACGCAGGTCATGATGGACGCGTGCAGAAAGTACGGCATCGGGCGTTATCATCAGGTGTCTACAGATGAGGTGTACGGCGATTTGCCGCTTGACCGCCCCGATCTTTTCTTTACCGAGGATACTCCGATTCATACCTCAAGTCCGTACAGTGCGTCAAAGGCATCGGCGGATCTGCTGGTTCTGGCATATTACCGAACATTCGGACTGCCGGTGAGCATAAGCCGCTGCTCTAACAATTACGGTCCGTATCATTTCCCCGAAAAGCTTATTCCGCTTATGATTGCAAACTGTTTAAATGACAAGCCGCTGCCTGTGTACGGTGAGGGCTTGAACGTGCGCGATTGGCTTTATGTCGAGGATCATTGCCGCGCGATTGATCTGATAATCCATAAAGGCAGAGTGGGCGAGGTGTATAATGTCGGCGGACATAACGAGATGAAGAATATTGATATAGTAAAGCTTATATGCGATTATTTGAAAAAGCCCTACAGTCTGATAACATATGTCACCGACCGTAAAGGTCATGATCTGCGCTATGCGATAGATCCGACCAAAATCCATAATGAGCTTGGCTGGCTCCCCGAAACAAAATTTGCCGACGGTATAAAAAAGACAATAGATTGGTATCTGGATAACCGCACCTGGTGGGAAACGATAATATCGGGGGAATATCGCAGCTACTATGAGAAAATGTATGCCGGACGCTAAAAAAACGCACCGACCGCAACCTGCCGAAACGGCATGAGATACATAAAAGTTTTAATAGCAGGTTGCTATGTGACAAACCGAACCACTCGACGTACCTATGTACGCCGTCGGGTTCGGTTTGCACATTCTGCACGCTTTTTAAGTGCCCGGAACAAGTTTAAAAGGATATGTAAAAAGTTTGGATTGCAAAAGGTCAAGTTATATGTAATGTGAGAAATGCGGAAATAATAACTTTATAAATTTAGGTTGAAAAATTTCATTATATTCAATTTTTCTAAAAATTATCCCCCTTTTGCTACGAACAAAACGGACCTCTTGGAGTACCTATGTACGCCGTCGGGTCCGTTTTGTCCGTTCCGAATCTTTTTTTCCTATTCCCGATAAAAAGAAAAGCTTAGAATATAAAAGGCAGTCACAGAATTTTGTGACTGCCTTTTTGCGGTTTGGACTTTTAATTATACGTTTATTTCAACCTCAACACCCAACAGCTCTTTGTTCTTTTCAATTACCGGTGAAACGTCCTCAGTTAAGAAATCGGTCACCTGCTCGGGTGCGCGTCCGACATAAAGCTCGGGTTTCATGAGCGATTTTAACTCATCAAGCGTGATGCCGAATCTCTCGTCCGCGGCAATCAGCTCCAAAAGGTTGTTATCCTTGCCTTCAACCTTTACATTGTAGCCCGCCTGCATCGAATATTGGCGGATAACCTCGTGCAGATCCTGTCTGTCGCCGCCGCGCTTGACTGCGTCCATTAAGATATTCTCTGTTGCCATAAACGGAATTTCCGCCATGAACTGCTTGTGAATAACTTTCGGGTAAACTACAAGTCCGTCAACAACGTTTATATAAAGGCTTAAGATTGCGTCGGTTGCCAAAAATGCCTCGGGTACGCTTATGCGCTTGTTTGCCGAATCGTCGAGGGTTCTCTCAAACCACTGTGTTGATGCGGTGATTGCGGGATTCAATGCGTCCACTATAACGTATCTTGCCAGAGATCCGATTCTCTCCGAGCGCATCGGGTTTCTCTTGTATGCCATAGCCGATGAGCCGATCTGTGATTTCTCAAACGGTTCTTCAATCTGCTTTAAATGCTGCAAAAGACGTATGTCGTTCGAGAATTTGTATGCGCTTTGGGCGATTGAGCTTAAGATGTTCAATATGCGCGAATCAACCTTTCTCGGGTATGTCTGACCGCTTACCGAAAAGCAAGCTTTATATCCCATCTTTTCTGCGATTTTTCTGTCCAGCTCGCGGCATTTTTCGTGCGAACCGTCAAAAAGCTCCAAAAAGCTTGCCTGTGTACCGGTCGTACCCTTACAGCCCAAAAGCTTTGTGCGCGATAGCTCAAATTCCACATCTTCCAAATCCATTAAAAGATCCTGTAACCATAAACACGCGCGCTTTCCGACAGTTGTCGGCTGTGCGGGCTGAAAATGCGTAAAGGCAAGAGTCGGCTGATTCTTGTTTTCGTCCGCAAAACGGCTCAGCTCATTTATGAGGTTTACAAGCTTCTTTTTAATAAGCTTTAAAGCTTCGTCCATGATAATTATGTCGGTGTTGTCGCCGACATAGCAGCTTGTTGCGCCCCAGTGGATAATCGGCTTTGCTTTCGGGCATTGCACGCCGTAAGCGTAAACGTGGCTCATTACATCGTGGCGCACGATTTTCTCGCGCTCCTTTGCGACATCGTAATTTATATCGTATATATGCTCCTCCATTTCGGCGATCTGCTCATCGGTGATGTCAAGACCAAGCTCCTTTTCGCTTTTTGCAAGCGCGATCCAAAGCTTTCTCCAGGTGGAGAATTTTTTGTCGGGCGAGAAAATATACTGCATCTCCTTTGACGCATATCTTGAATTAAGAGGACTTTCGTAAGTGTTTTGCATAAGTTTTTTATTCCTTTCTGTTTTATCAATTACTATTATATTACAAATCGCGCATAAAATCAATAACAAAAGCGGAATTTGCCTATTAAAATGTTGACAAATCCAAAAAGAGCATATATAATTGAAATATGAAAATTTTTTTAAAAGAGGATAAAAATATGAAAAAGATTATATCGGCATTATTGGCGGCGGTTATGTTTTCGACAGTCGCTTATGCGCACCCATTTTCCGATGTTTCGGGACACTGGGCAGAGGAGGAAATAGAGTACGGCTACGAAAACGGGATTATATCGGGTTACGGTGACGGACTGTATAAACCGAATAATTCGATAACCCGTGCGGAATTTATAAAGATGCTCGTTGCGTCTTTGGCGGAAAATTTCGGCTTTGATATAGATAAGTATGAAACGGACGAACACTGGGCGGCAAAATATGCGGGATTTGCCGAAAAGGAAGGCTTGATAAAGGTTCTTTCCGATGAGATGCATGACGGTGTAAACCCGGGCGGATTTTCAGCCGAAAACTACAATTATCCGATAAAGCGCTGGGAAATGGCATATATGATCGGCGAGGCGATGGCAAACGGTTTCGGCTTTAGGTCAGACAGGATAGCGGACTATGCCGATAAAGCGGCGGTCAGCGAGCAATACGGCGAAAAAATCGAAAATGCGGTGAATAACTGTATTTTGGCAGGAATGGTAAAGGGGGACGAGAACGGTAATTTCAATGCCGAAAAGTATGCGACGCGTGCGCAGGCACTTACCATAATCAACCGATTCGACAGAGATATAAAAGATGCGATAAAGGAACATTTGGATTCGCAGAAAGAGAATGTGAAAACATATACCGAGATTCCTTCGGGACACCCGAAAGTGACGTTTGAGATGGAGGACGGTGATAAGTTTACGGTAGAGCTTTACCCCGAATATGCACCGCAGACAGTTGCGAATTTCGTGTATCTTGCAGAAAGCGGATTCTATAACGGCTTGACTTTCCATAGGGTTGTAGATAATTTTATGGCACAAGGCGGTGATCCGAACGGAAACGGTACAGGCGGCAGCGGTGATAATATTCTGGGAGAGTTCAGCGCAAACGGTGTTAAAAATCCGATAAAGCACGAGCGCGGAACGATTTCAATGGCACGCTCCGCAACACCTAATTCGGCAAGCTGTCAGTTCTTCATCTGCTATACCGATTGCGATTTTCTCGACGGAAACTATGCCGCTTTCGGTAAAGTATGCGAGGGCATGGAGGTTGTGGATTCGTTTTTGAGTGTTGAGCGCGAGCTTAACTCGATTGGCGAGAAAGCAACGCCGAAGGTGCCGATAAAGATAAAAAACGTAACCGTTTCGGAACAGTAAAAATACGCACCGATCACAAATGTTACGCTAAACCCTCACCACTCGGCGTACCGTTGTACGCAGTCGGGTTCGGTTTTAACGTTCTGCACGCATTTTTCCTGTTCCCAAGAGCGAGGAAGTAAAAAATACGCACCGATCACAAATGTTACGCTAAACCCTCACCACTCGGCGTACCGTTGTACGCAGTCGGGCTCGGTTTTAACATTCTGCACGCATTTTTCCTGTTCCTGAGGTGGAGGGTAAAAACGCGCACCGTGATAAAAAAATAATAACGCATTGTTGCCGGGAATAGGAAAAAAGTAAAAATACGCAAGACTATTTTGTTATACAAATAATTAAAAGGTGGCTGCTTAAAAAGTCAGTTGATTTTTTAGCAGCCTTTGCCTTTTTTGAGGGGATAGGAAAAAAGCTTTGGAATTAACAAACTGAGCCAAAGCTTTGGCTTTGGGATACCCGACGGCGTACGCGGGTACGTCAAGGGCGAAGTTTGTTGATAGCAAGAAAAGAAATAATTTCACGAAAAATCATTTTTTGATTTTTCTACCTTAACAAAACAAAACCTTAACAATTACATTTCCTATAATATTTGTATTTTACTTCTTTTCTTGCGTTCCGAAAGTTTTAACATCCCCCTTTTTTGTTTATTGTAGATCTTTCCTGAATGCCGACGGCGATGTGCCTATAACACGCTTGAAAACGGCGCTGAAATAGTTTTGATTATCAAAGTTCAGATTGTTGCTTATATCGGATATCGACATATCGGTCTGCAAAAGCTCGGTTGCACGGATTATTTTCAAAACTATAAAATGCCTGTGAATACTTGTGCCGGAATATTTTTTGAAATTCTTTTTTAAACCTGAAACGCTTATATTGCATAGTTTGGCGACTTCTTCAACGCTTATATCGGAGTATATGTGATCATTTAAAATCTTCATTATTTGTTTGTAGAGCATAGAGCTTTTGTCGTGCTTTTTCTCGGTTATCTCGACCGATTCGGAAATTATCGAAAGCAGATATATCTCAAAAAAGTTGCCGGCAAGCTGCGACGGGTTCGGCGAGGTGTAGAATGTGCGTATACCGTGGGAAAATTCGTCGTCGTATGAATAGGATATATTTTTTAAACATTCGATAAATGTGTCAAGATTGTTTTTTTGATCCCTCGAGAGCTTGAATACAAGCTGCTCGAGCTTTTTTATGTCCCCGTCCGCGCGGAATGATATTATAAAAAGGTTCGGGTGGCTGTTCGATGCCGACCATATACGGTGGAACTCACCCGGACGGTGGAAAACCACCTCATTCTCGGAAAGCTCGTATATTCTGTCATCTGCCGCAATTCCCACAATGCCGCCGCGCACATATACCATCTCCCAAAAATCGTGCGTTTCTCCCTCAAAATAAAAATCGGGATCATAAAGCGCCTCAAATGCCATCTCGACAGATAGCAATTTTAACGTCGGCTCAACGTCAAATTTGTTCATATAATAGTAATTCATTCAAAAACCCTCTTTCCCAAGCTGAAAAAAGTGACTTTTTTTATATAAAATGTGTCTTTTTCTGTATAGCCGATATAAACAAAATATATTATAATAACAGTATAACAAACTAAAGATTTGTTGTCAATACCGAAATAATACAGCGCTGTAAAATTTATATTAGGTAAAAATTAACAACACATTCTTTAAAAAACCACATCGGTCGATTTTTGCATTTTTAAGAAAAAAGCCAAAGTTTAAGACAAGATATTGTCGAAAAGGAGGAATTTTGATGGAGAAAAAGTTGTTATCCGGACTGACCGCACTTATCGTTGCGGCACAAGGATTCGGTGTACCTGTTCTGGCAGCTGCGCCGGCAGAGGTTATCGGTGCTGCAAGAGATATTGATAAGGTGATTGTTTCATTCGATAAGGATCCGGGAGACATCGGCGCAGCAGTTCTGGCAAGCGATATGAAAGATACCGGAATTGTTGCCGAAAAGGATACGGACAAGCTTGTGATTTCAACAGACGAGCTTGCGGCAGGTACATATTATTTGAGGGTTGACGCGGCAAAAACAAAATTATATGAATTTAAGATAAACGAGATGCCGGGCAATTGGGTGACAGACAGTACGGCGGGGAGCGGCAAGGCTGTGTATCACGACAGCGATAACCCCGACTGGATCTTCATGACGGGTGATGAAAACAACATAAAGACATACACATGGACAGATACCGACGGTGCGGAGCATAGCACAAAATATTCTGACACCGCAGCATTTTTGCATGACAAGAACTATGCCGAATATTCATACGCCGATGCGGACGTGGAATTTGACTATAAATGCACGAACACTTCAGACAAAGCGCTCAGAAATTACGGCGGTATGAAGATATTTTTGAATGCCTCACAAAATACCGGCTCTGTCAATCAGTGGGCGACATTTATTCAGTCGGCAACCGGCGCATATATGATTTCGCTCGGTTCGCAGTCGAATATAAATCTGGGAGTGCGTCTTTTGAAATGGGACGGTCAGCCCGACAGAAAGACAACATACGGAGACGGTTTGCAGATCGGCTCCGAGCTGGAAACCGAAGATGGCGGCGCAACACCTTTGAGCGATGTTATAAATCTCTCAAATTATGCGCCGAACAAGGAATACAGATTCAAGGCTAAGACAAGGATTGTTGCAGAGGGTGTAAACATTTCCTTCTATGCGGCAGAGTACACCGAGGACGAGTCGGGCAATAAGGTTTTGGGAGATTACAGCGAAGTATTCTCAATTACCGATACTGATTCGCCGATAACCGACGGTACGGCATATCTTTTGAGCATGAACGGGGACGGCAGTGCATTTTTGAACAGCCATCTGGTAAAGGACATAAGAATCGGCAATACCGTATTGGAGGAGATCCCGGTTGAATCGCTTGCGGTTGATAAGATCAGCGCAACGGGCGATATTACAATCGACTTTTCAAACCCGGTAAATGCGCAGACGCTCGATAATATAAAGGTTATGACGGTCGGTGAAAATCCGATGGAGATGTCATGGATTACAAAGACTGTTGATAAAGACGACCCGTCTTTGATAAGGATCAATCTCGGTGATGGACTTATGCCGAGCGACAACGGATATTATCTGAAAATCGGCAAAGGTGTTACCTCCGAGTTCGGCGTGCAACTGGACAGACAGTATGATTACATTTTCACAAGAGATGAGTTTGCGGATGAAATCACAGCGGATTCCGATGGCAGAAACAGCAACTGGAAGGTTATGACATGGGATCCGATAATCAATTCATACGTATATGACGGCGGACTCTTTGTAAGCGGAAGCAATCCGGCAACAAGCACAGCCGAAACAAATACAGGTGTGACAGTGCCTATAAATGCTCAGGTCGGTGTTTTATATAACAGTGGCTATCAGAACATATCTTATGGCGATTCAAGTCTTGTGTTCGACTATAAATCATATTCGGATAAAGCAACATGGGGAAATGACAACTATGAGGGAACATCGGTTTACTTTAACGGCAAGGATTTCCAAAGAGCCGGAAAGAGCGAGAACATAACATCGGCGAGCGGCGCATATGTTTTAACTATAGGCTATTACGGTGCGCAGGTTAAGCTCAGTAAATGGGACGGTGCGCAAAAAGCTATGGCGCCGCATATAAGAGAGGTTACAAATGAGTTGGCATCGGCAGCACTCTCAAGCTACACAACGGGCGATACGGTACGCTATAAGATAGATACCGAAAATACCGATGAGGGCATTGTTATAGACGTTTACACCGCAAAGGTTACAGACGGCGAGCCGGGCAAATTTGAAAAGCTGCTCTCATATACCGATACAGATGCGGACAGAAAGACAGAGGGAAGCTTCTGGTTTGCGGCGAGCAAATCTATGACGGTATACAATTATGTAAACTCGACGATTATAGATAATATCAGCTATTCGAGCGTTTCGCTCACCGACCTTTCAAAAGAGGCGGAGAGTATCAAAAACAGAATCGATACCGTTTACAATTCGGATAACTGGGATATTTACGCAGAAGAAATTCAGTCGATAAAGGCGGGATATGATGCATATGTTTCGATAGTCGGCGGATTTGACGAGGACTATGCAGCAAAGCTCAATAAGCTTTTAACAGGTAAAACAAACGAGGAAATATCAAGAGATTGCTTTGCAAAGCTTGCACAGAAGGATAGCTTAAAAATAGTATTTATCGGCGGATCCTTAACCGAGGGCGGAGCCGCATATCAGGAGATATTCAAAAATTACATTGCAGAGAAGTCGGGCGTTTCGGCGGATAATATTACCGTTATAAATGTCGGCAACGGCGGACAAGGCTCGGCATGGCATCAGGTAAGACTCTATGACGAGGTTATGGCGGAAAATCCCGATATGGTGATAATTGATTATTCGGGAAATGACGAGCTGTATTATGCGGAGTCAAATTCTATGGCAGACGGTGTCCAGAAAGCGGCTTTGGCGGCAGAGGTTACAATCAGACGTCTGATGAACATGGAAAATCAGCCGGTTATAGCGTTTAACGTTATTCCGAATAAGGCAAGAATTATAAATAAGCATCTTTTAAATTCGGGTATTACGCATTATTTGAGCAATTCCAACCCGAAAACGATAGACTACCCGACATTTATGTACACCGAGAGCGTATTTAAGTATTATAACGTGCCGGTATTTGATATATTGGACGAGATGGTAAAATACACATCGATTTCAGATATTGAAACGGCATATTATACTCCGGTTAAGACCGATACGACATGGAGCTACACGACCGACAGCACAGATGGTACATTCAAGACCGTTACAACTCCGATTTCGGATATTGAGCTGTATGTTGATTTTGACGCGATAAATACGCACTTTGGCAAGGAGTATAATTTTAATACCGAAGAATACGGCAACACATTTAATGCAGTTGCGAAGGATTCGACCCACCCGTCGGCAGGTTATGACGGATATAAGCTCTATGGCGATATAATGCGTGAGCTTATGGAAAACGATACAAGAGCGGCATTGAGATATGCGACCCGTCCGAGTGAGCCGATTGTAAAAAATGCGGAAATTTACGAAAAGTTTAATATGACCAAAACTCCGCTTTCTGTTGCCTCTTTGGAGGAAAGCGAGAATATGAGAGTTTCGGGCGAATATTATGATGAAACAGGATTTTTGAGCTTAAACGGCAGAAAAGTTGACGGCGTAACCTTTGAGGGACCGGCAACATTTGAGTATGACTTTGCAGGTCATGTATTCTATGCCGTGGCAGACAGCAAGGAAAAGCTTCTAAAATATGCGACAATAGACGGTGCAGCATACTATTCGACTGCAAGATACTACAATAATACAATGCTTTCCGATTCGGAAAATCATACGTTTAAGGTAGTGCTCCCGGCAGGTGAGAAGATCTCGATTTCGGGATTCTACACAGATGAGGACGTACTTCTGAATAACTTTGAAAAGGACGGCAAATACACAGAGGTTGATCTGACAAGTGCTGCAAATACTTACGGTGCGTATAAGACAGGGGACGGCACGGTATATTCGCAGGAGCATGATAAATACAGACTGGGCGAAATGCCGGATATGCTTATATATTATAAAGAAGACGGCTATATCTATTCAAGCCCGAATGCGGACGAAATGTACGCTCATTTCAATTCCGCGGACTACACAGGCACACCGTTTAATCTTGAACAGCTTAAAAATAAGCGTTTCAGAGCAATTACGGCGGAAAGTGAGCTCACCAAGAACAGAAAGAATATCTGGAGTGACGCAAGCCTCATAGAGGACGCAAATCTCGAGGCGGCAACCCCGAGCGTTGATGTTCCGAACGATATTTACGAAAAGCTGCATCTGCTTATTGCCTCAAACGGCGGCGATTATGCGGCTAAGGTAAGAGTGAATTATACCGACGGCACAAGCGATGTTATAGACTACACAATCTATAAATATAATAACGATGTATCGGCGGATTCTAAGGTGCAAAGAGTATTTGAGGGGTATGAGCTCAGCAATATGGGCGGTAATACATCGGGAAGAAAATATTATCTGAATGAGTACACTTTGGATATTCCGAGCCAAAAGAGAGTGGATTCGATAAGCTTTACCGATAAGAACAATTACAGAATATACGGCGTAACTTTGGAAAAAGCATATGAGAGCGGTCTTTATGACGTGACCTTCAAAAAGGACGCAAAGGCAGTGACCGACCTTGCAAAACATAAGGGTGAAACTTTAGACGTTGCCTTAAAGGCGGAAAAAGAAACAAAAGGTACCGTAATTCTGGCAATCCGCTCGAATGACCGACTCGTATCGGTTAAGAGCATTGATGTTAATACCGTAAATTCGGCGGACTATATCAATATCATTGAAGATACTCTGGATATACCGAGTGAATACGGTGAGGGATACAGCATAAATGCATATCTCTGGAACGGTACGGCAGGTATTAAGCCATTGACGGTAAAAATAGAGAAATAATCGAATTTTATGGCGGCGGAATATCCGCCGCCATAAAATTTTGGGGTGAAAAGTAAAACGAAATTTTTTGTGGAGGAACAGTATGAAAAGAACAGCAGCTTTATTTACGGCGGCGGTAATGGCTGCCGCGACCGGCGTGAGCGCCGGTAAATTGGGCATATACTTAAATGAGCCGCAGGATATACGCAGTATTTATGTGTCGGCGGCGGCAGCATCGGAGGGTACGGGAAGTAAGAGCGATCCGTTTAAGACTGTAGAGGCTGCGGTGAATTATATTTTCAAAAGAAGCTCCACCTTTGCCGGGTGCGACGAGATACGTGTTATTTTGCGCGAAGGTACATACAGAATCGGTAATACGATAGATCTTGCATTCACGAGCAATACGTATATGCAGAAAAATAATACAAAGTTGACATTTACGGCATATGACGGCGAAAAGCCTGAGATTAAAGGCTCTGTGCCTTTGGATAAAACCGCATTTACTGCGGTGACAGATGAAAATATATTAAACAGATTAGATGAAAATGCGAAAAACAGAATTGTGTGTATGAGCATTGCGGGATTGGGAGCAAAGGATAAGGATCCCGAAAATCCCGGCTTATATACCAAGCTTTATATAGATGATAAGGAACAGCAGATTGCCCAGTGGCCGAACGGGGACAATAATTATGAGGTTTTCCAAACGGTTGATGCGGGCGGACTTGGTGATGACGCACCGGGCGGTACATTTTCCTATACCGCGAATAAGCGCAGCTGGGCTGATGCGTCAGATGGCGTCTGCTTGGGATATTTCGGGTATGATTACCGTCGGGAGGCGGTAAAAATTGCAAGCGTCGATGAGGAAAATTCAAAGATAACACTTGCTCACGGTACGGATTTCGGCTTGCAGAACAAGTACGATATGTCCAAGCGGTTTAAGGTGTACAATATTTTGGAGGAGCTGGACTCTCCGGGCGAGTGGTATATAGACCGCGAAAGCGAGATGCTCTACTATTACCCGACCGAGGATTTTTCCGATGCCGAAATGGAACTTGCCGTCGGCGAGGATTATATGTTTGATTTGAAAAATGCGGCAAACGTTACATTCTCGGGGATTTCCTTTAAAAATACCTGCGGCGGCATAATGTCGGGGTATCATTCAAAAAATAACAAAATCGAAAATATCGTGGTTGATTCATGTGATTTCGAGAATATCGGCAAGATTGCAATGCTTTTTAACACCTACGATAATGCGGATTTTTACGATTCGGACAGTTTCAGAAACAGGATCGGAAATATTCACAATGTGCGGATTTCAAATAATATCTTCTATAATATGTATAATGCCGCCATTGAGATATACTCGGGAGATATAGAAACTACAACCGCGCACGGACTGGTGATGTACAATAATTATGTAAACCAACCAAACCCGTACACTCTTTCTAAAAATGCGTTTGCAACGGTCGGCGCGGTGGGAGCCGAGATAAGAAATAACCTTTTCCATAATACACCGTTTCATGTATTGGGCGCGAGCGGCTCGGAGAATAAGATAACATATAATGAGGTTGTATCGACCGTGCGTGATACGACAGATTCGGGGAGCTTTTACGCAGGCAGGACGGTAATGCACAGGAATAATGAGTATGCGTATAATTTCTTTTATAAGACAAATCCTGAATCGGAAATTTTGATGCCGCGTGTACATAACAGGGCGATATACTTTGATGACGGATATTCGGGTGGAATAGTACATCATAATATTGCAGCGGATGGGGATAAATCCTTTTTTACGAGTGGTTCGGGCACGAAGTACAGTGACAATATTTCGGTGGACTGCAAAAATGCGCTTATGATAAGTAACGAATGGAAGGGCATTAACAGATATTCGACTCTTATGGAATTTCGCGATTACGGCAAAGTGCTTACCGATGAGGAAAGGGCAAATCCGGAGAGTGTTGCGGTAAATGAGGCGGTAAAGGCGAAAACCGCGGCATTCTTGACAAAATTCCCGGAGATTGTTTCGGAGTATGAAACGGCATCGGCGATAAATTATGCGTCGGTTGTCGGAAACAGTGCGGCGGGGAATCTGGCTGTCGGCGGTAAAAACCCCGAGGATCATGCCGACGCTTTGATGAAGCAGTATAATACATATGAGAATAATATAAATACCGATGATTATTCGGTTTTCGTAAATCCCGAAAAGCTGGACTTCCGCGTGAAAAAGGACAGCGCGGTTTATAAGAAGAATCCGAATCTTTTATCGGAGGATTTTGATCTTTCAAGTATCGGCTTGAGCGCGGACGGGGGATTTGACAGTACGCGTATTACCGAAAAGAGAAGCTTTAAAAAGCTTTATCCGCAGTCGGGAGATAAAATTGAGGGCGGAAAAATCGAATTTTTGTGGGAGCGTGCGTTTGACGCGGACAGGTACAGAATCATTATAGCAAAGGACGCGGATTTTGACGAGATTTTAGCAGATAAAGTTGTCCTGAACAATTACTATGCTTGGACGAGCTATGATGCCGGGAAATATTACTGGAGAGTTTATGCGATAAATGAAACGATGTCGATGAGCGGAACGTGGGATTCGGGTATTTCGGATTTCTCGGTTAAAAAAGAGGATTTCAGAATGCTCGGAATAACCATGAACAGCACCGAAAAAAGAGCGGAAATACGCTTTACCAAAAAGGTGGCGGAAAACTGTCTTTTAAAGATTCATGCCGAAAAAGACGGTGTTAAATATACTGCGCCGGTAAGCTATTGTCCGACAGATGACAAAATCGTATATGTGGATATGAGCGCGTTGGGTGTTGACAGATACTACATAGTAGTACCGGGAAACATTATGTCGGAACACGGTACCAAGCTTTCGTAAAAAACAAACAACGTATTTTACCCCAAAAAGAAAGGATTGATAGTTATGAATATCAGGAGTATCGGCTTGATTTTAACAGTGGCATGTTTTGCGGCGCAAGCGCCGCAATCCTTTGCCGAAGAAGCGTTTAGTGTTAATGATTTTGAGTTTTATGCAGACAGTGTGGCGCAGATATCTTTTACAAAGGATATTTCAAAGAGTTGCATTGATAAGGTTTCGGTTTTTGGCGGTTCGGGCGAAAATTTGACCGATAAAGCCGATATTTCAATCGAGAAAGATACACTTAAAATTTCTTTTGATAATATCTATGAGAATATGAAATATTTTATAAAACTTTCGGGCGAATTGTGTGCCGAAGACGGTGAGAGCCTGACAGAAAGTAAGACATTCTTGCTCGAAACAGACGGAAAGTTTTACGATTTTAACGGCGGCGCCGAAACGGACCGGAGTTGGCAGAGGACGTCTTTGGCAGATCCGCACAATGCGGCATGGATCTATAACGACAGGCTTTTTATCGCAAACAGCAGCCCGAAATCGGAAAAGTTTTTATATGACGGGATTGCCTATACCGAAAATGCCGTATTGGTCAACAGTGAAGATTACTGTGGTTTCGATTTCGGTAAAAAATCCATGCTCGAATACGAGATGACCGTCAATACCGCAGGATCCCTGGGGGATAATTATGACGGCTTATCAACCGTATTCGGTGCGGGCGAATTTCAGACAACCGTCAAGAAAAACGACTATTCCAACGCAGCCTTTTCGTCAAAGACGGGCGGCTATGTTTTGCGCGTATATTCAAATGCGAAAAAGGCAGAGCTTAGAAAATGGACGGGCAATGAAATAAAAATCGGCGCGGAAAATGCAAACGGGAAATATACTATGGGCGAGGTTATCGCAGGGGCGGTGACAAATGCACAACAGATCGGGAAGGCGTATAAATACAGAATTGAAACCGAAAAGATGGATAATGCGGTCAAGATCAGCGTAAAAAGAGCTGCACCGAGTGAGGACGGCGGCTTTGGCGCATGGGAGGAAATACTGTCCTGCACCGACAGCGATAACCCGATTACGGGAGACGGTTATTATTTCATGACCGGCTCAACCTGGCGAAACGGCAAGATCGGGTATATAAATTCATTCTGCATAGATAATCTTGCATACACAAGCGGCGAATGGAATTTCAGCGAATATACCGAGCCTGTTTTGGAACCTGAGGTGAGCATTGCCGGTTCGGATATAAAAATATCCTTTAATGAGCCTGTGGCAAAAGAGGAAGTGGATAAATACGTAAAAATATACCGCGGCGAATATGCAAACGAGATTAAGACCGACGCGGTTTTGGACGGTTCGCGTAAGACCGCCGTAATAAGTCTCGGAACGCTTGCGCCGCAGACCGATTATTACATAAGCATAGGAAAGGACTTAAAATCGGTAATGGGATATTCCATGACCGACGCTTATATTGCATCATTTAAAACCGATGGCTTTTATTCCGAACAGGACGGCACAAGTACGACCGACAGTGCATGGAAGATCTATTCGGGCGACGTAAGAGGGATTGATGCGTACCTAAACAGCGGAATGCTTTTTGTCGGGAAGAATAAGCCGGGAGCGGAGCTTTTTGAGGACGCGGTATATTCTCAAGGCGGACTTTTGCAAAAGGCGGACTATGCGGATTATTCTCTAAAGGACGCTTCTCTTGAATTTGATTATATGAGCCGTAACACATCGAGCGTTACGACCAATCCCGAGTGGGGCGGATTCAGAGTATTTTTCAATGCGGATGAATATGTAAATGAAATGGGCAATTGGGACACTAACATATCGGCGAAAAAGGGCGCGTATATAATGACGGTTGCCTCGGATAAGAACAAGATTGTGCTGGGCTTGAGAAAATGGCACGGCAACAAGCAGGAATTTTCGCAGCGTACCACCCTTTCCTCTTTCGGAGAGGTGCTTGTACAGGACACTTCATTTGCCGTGCCGATTACGGAAAAAGTGAGATTTCGTATAGTTACAAAAAATACTTATAACGGAGAAGAAATAAAAATCTTCGGCGCAAAATATACAGACGGCATTTTGGGCGAGTTTTCCAAAATCATGAACTATTGCGATGAAGCCGATCCATACACCGAGGGGACATTCTACTTTACCGCCTGCGGATCAAATGCGGCATATACAAACGGCTACATATCTTCGCACCATGTCGGAAATATCTCATATATTGCGGCATCGGATAAAAAGGTTGAAAAAGCTACAGCCGTATATGAGCGGGAATATGAAAAGATTGCGGAGTTTGCCGAAGAGAGCGGCATTTCGGCGGATAAGTACGGTGATTTAAAGAAGTATCTTACAATATCGGCGATGCTTTCTAAAAACGGATTTGACTGCAAGGAGCAAACAGAAAAGCTCCAAGCGATGAGGGATAAGATACCTTATGTTTTGGGTGCGGAATATGAAAACACAAATAAAACTCACAAAATAACTTTAAAGCTTTCTCAGAGTATAAAGGATACTGAGAGTATGCTCAAAATGACGTGCGACGGCGCGGAGTTTTGCGATTACAAAGTATCAAACGACAAAAATGATATAATTGTTGAGTTTTACAATGACAGGGAATACGATAGCACATATACCCTGACGCTTTCGCCGAGAGCGGTCGGCGAAAACGGTATGCAGATTATGGAGGGCTACAGCTATACTTTGCGCGAAGAGCCGATATTATCGTGTACAGAGATTGCGGCAGAAAAGACGGACGGTAAAGTTACGGCAAAAGCCAAAATCAGAAATTCGGCGGCAGAGGACACCGCGTGCTATGCGGTTTTGGCGGCATATTCCGTACTTGACGGCGAGTGCGAAAAACTCTCCGGTGTTGCGGTAAAAGATACCGTAATCGGTGCAAAATCTGGCACGGAGCTGACATTGGAGGTTTCATATGAGAACACAGAGTTTAGACTTTATATATATGACAGCAAAAATACGCTTGTGCAGTGCTATAAGACGGTAACGGCGAAATGAGAGAGTGAAAAGGAGCGGTGAATATGAAAAAGATAATTATTGCAACGGCAGCTATGCTTTTAGTCCCGGGTATTTCGGTGCTTGCCGATATAAATGTGCTTGAATCGAACTTGCAAAGCGAAATTATAACTGTAGCGGGAAATGTTCCCTCGGGGCGTGAGGGCATTTTTGTCGATATTACCGTGACAAACCCAGGCTATACACTCTCGGATATTTCAAAGGCAGAGAGTATACAGTATAAGAGCGCGAAAAAGAGTGGCAAAGACGGTAAGTATGAATTTAAGATAAAGGTGAATGACGCACTTTTGGGAAAAGATGAGTCGGGCGCGGCAATGGGCGGACTTTTTACGGTGTACATTGCAGGGGATGACGGATTTTCGGAGGAGCGGCAAATCTATTTTGCACCCGGGAATGTGAGAAATGCGGCGATTGAAAAGCTTTTGGAGTCTAAAGACGAAGATGAACTTTCGGTGCGGCTTATCGAGTACAAAGATGAGTTGGGACTTGATTCACTTGTTTTTAACAGCGTGGACAAGTCGAAGCTTTCGGGGATAATTTTCAAAAAACTTCCCAACCTGGGGATAAACAAGGATAATGTTCAGAATATTATAAATCAATATGCTGTTATATCGGCATTTAATGAGGGACTCTCAGATATTCTTTTTTCAGACAACACTTTCTGTTATGAGGATCTGATGGGAATTAAAACTCTCGATGCGGATAAAGGGTGCACCCTAAAAGCGATTTTTGATACAAAAATCACCGATGAGGGGAAAAAAATTGCGGCAGAGAATATGTACAAAAAAGGATTTGGTGAAACGGAGGACATTATCGGCGCATTTTCAAAAGAGACGGTCTTAAAAGGGCTTTCTCACTCAAAAGAGAGCGGCTACGGTATTGTCGGCGAGGTGCTGACTGCGGAAAATGTAAAGCTTGCGGGGCTTGACCTTACAAAATACGCATCTCTTGATGATTCGCAGAAAACCGTTGCCGATAAAATCATTATAAGTAAATCCTACTCATCGATTGCCGAGTTGCAAAAGGCAATAGACGGTGCGGCAGATGAGGCTAAAAAAGGCGACGGCGGCACATCAACGGGCAAAGGCTCGGGAGGAGTCGGCGGCGGAAGCTCATCTTCGGCATCATCGGGCGGATTTTCTTCTCCTGGGGCGACTGTCACGTCCGAAAAGACCTATCCATTTGACGATATGGAGGGTACGGCATGGGCAAAGGACGCTGTTCTTGTCTTGTCGGAAAAAGGTATCATAAACGGAGTGGGAGAAAAGAAATTTAACCCGAACGGAAAAATCACAAGAGAACAGCTCGCAAAAATGATATGCCTGGGATTTTCGCATACTCCGAGTGAGAATAAGGCAGAATTTTCCGATGTTATATCGGGTGAATGGTATGAGCCGTATGTTGCCGCACTTTCGGAAAAAGGTATTATAAACGGAATCGGAGGTAGCAAATTCGGCGTGGGGAAAAACGTCACAAGAGAGGACATTGCGGTTATGATATACCGCACAATCGGCTCGCCCGAATATAGCGGAACGCTTGATTTTTCGGATAATGCCGATATTTCGGACTATGCAAAAAGCGCAGTCGGATATTTTTGCGAAAAGGGCATAATAAGCGGATTTCCAGATAAAACATTCCGTCCGAAGGAGCCTTGTACAAGAGCGCAGGCGGCAAAGATTATGGCAGATGTTTTGGGATTGAGGTGAGCGGTATGAAAAATAAACTGTTTTTGGTGCTGCTCGCGCTTGTAATGCTTGTTCCGTGCGCGGCGGCAGCGGAAAATACCGATGAGAGCGTGGTGAAGGTATATGTTTCCCCGAACGGCAAAAGCGGTGCCGAGGGGACGGAGGATAAGCCGCTCAATATAGACGGTTATCAGAAATTTGTGCAGCAGATAATCGAGAAATGCAAAACCCCGACGGAAATTCAGGTAATTTTCCGCGGCGGCGAGTACAGAGTGCAGAATCAGATAGTCTTGACCAGGCTCGATTCAGGGTTTGACGATGAGCACAGAGTCATATATAAAGCATATGACGGAGAAGAGCCGATATTTAAAGGCTCAAGAAAAATTGACGTCACCAAGATTAAAAAGGTGACGGATAATAAGATTTTAAAAAGACTTCCCGAATCGTCGCGCGACAAGGTCGGAGTGATAGACTTAAAAGAACAGGGGATTGAAAAAATTACGGCTGATGCGTGGGATATGGGCGGATATGCGAGGATATACTTAAATAATTCCGAACAGATGATTTCGCAGTGGCCGAACGGCGATTATAATTACGGCGAATTCAGTGCGGTTTCGGTAGGCGGAGTCGGTGCAAATACCGCCGGTGGATCGTTCAGATATGAAAATACGGTGCGCCCCGAAAGATGGATTGACGCTGACGATATTGTTATCCAGGGGTACTTTGGATATGACTACAGAGCCGAAACGGTTCCCGTTGCAAATATTGATGTTAAAAATTCGGTTATAAACTTGAAACAAGGCACGGATTTCGGCATCGAAAATAAGCAGTCAAGACGGTGGAAGGCGATAAATCTTTTGGAGGAAATTGATATGCCGGGCGAGTGGTATATCGACAGAAAATCCATGCTTTTATACTATTATCCGCCTTATGGGCTTGATGCGGCAAGCGCGGAGCTTGAGATGACCGAATTGCAGGATTATATATTTAAGCTCTCGGGTGCATCGAATATCACATTTTCGGGACTGACCTTTACGCAGTCCGGCTCGGGCGCGATTGTGGGTTATCATGAGCCGAAAAGTGTGATACAAAACATCACGGTAGATAAATGTACCTTTACCGATTTAGGCAACACAGCTCTTAATTTTTACACCTATAATTTCGGCAAGATATTTGATTTTGCACAGTGGATGAATATTGAGGGCAATCTCTATAATATGAAGATTACGAATAATATTCTTTATAATATATACGGCTCGGGGATAGTGCTGCAATCCGGCTCGACCGACAAGATAGAGGCGCACGGAGTGGAGGTGTCGAACAATTACGCAAGCCGTACCGCGCCTTTGGCGGACGATCCGTATATTCTTTTGGGTACAGTTGATGCGGTTGAGGGAATTGTCGATCATAATCTGTGCCATAATACCGGCTTTCATGTTCTGACGTTGAACAGAATAAGAAGCAAGGCGCGGTATAACGAGATTGTCGCAACGGTGCGCGAATCGGTTGACGCAGGCGCATTCTATGTCGGCAGAACGATAATGAACCGCGATAACGAGTATTCGTACAATTTCTTTTACGAAACGAATCCGGTAAATCCGAGAGTATATCTGCACCGTCACAACAGAGCGATATATTTTGACGACGGCTATGCGGGCGGAATTTTAAAAAACAATATCTCAATTGACGGTGATAAGTCCTTTTATACAAGCGGCTCGGGTTCAAAGTACTATAATAATATAACGGTGGATCATGATTCGGGTATGCAGCTCGGCGTATGGGCAGGGGTTGACAGATATGAAAAATTCTTATCACCCGAGAGCAAGGCGGATCCATTGGTTCAAAATTTTTTAAAGACCTTCCCAGAAATAGAAAAAGAGGCGGAGGTCATAAGAAAATACGATTTGCAGGTTACGGCTCTAAATGAGGTTGTGGGAAATCTCCTGGTAAATTCGCCTGCACCCGATAAGGGACTTTCGGCGAAGATGCTTGAGGCAAACACTATAAAGGATAACATCGTAACCGATAAAAAGGATTGCTTTGTGGATCCTGATAACCTGGACTACAGAGTAAAAAAGGATTCGGAGGTTTATAAAGAGAATCCGAATCTATGGTCGGAGGACTTTGATCTTTCGCTTATCGGAATACAGTGGCAGGAGGGCTTTGATAAAGAACGCATATTAAAAAGAAGAAACTTCAGAAAGCTCTATCCCGAAAACGGCCAGACAAATGTCAAAACCTATCAGACCGAGTTTATGTGGGAAAATTCGTTTGACGCGGACGAGTACAGATTTGTTCTTGCGACAGATCCGAACTTTGAGAATATAGTCGAGGACGTTACGGTGCCGTATAATTACTATGTTGCCGAGCATCTTGAATCGGGCTACACCGACTACTACTGGCAGGTCACGGCGATAAATAAGACATTATCGCTAAAGGGCGAATGGGACGCAAGCGGTGTTGTCTACCGCTTTACCACCACAAAATACGAATTTTTGGACTATTCAAATCTTGAAAAGGCGATAGAAAAGGTGAAGGACACATATCCGTATATTACCGAGGGTACGGGCGGCGGAACGTTTGCATACGGAACAAAGGAACGCGTTGACGCGGCGCTTGCAAAAGCGGACGAGGCTCTCGGATGGAAGGTAGGCGAAAAGCAGCAGTCGGATCTGGAGGGAATTGAAAAAGAGCTTTTGGAATCGGTTTCGGAAAAGTATATCAATAGCGGCATATATAACCTGGGCGAATACTTAAAAGATGAAAGTAACTGGATAATACGTGATCCGAGCATGGCAAATATCACATTCTCGGGCGGCGAGGTTACGATGGACACGGTAGTTGACGAGGAAACAAGCTATTCCAATACATATATGGAGTGTCAGAATGTGGATCTGTTCTCGAAAAAGGTGCTGTACGCATTCGGGATAAAGGCGGATTTCAGGGGCGCTAACCCTTGGATCGGACTTTCGGTGAGAGGTCAGGAGGTCGGCGTGGATTTATGGTCGATGGAGAACTATTTCTTTGCGATAAAACCTGATATAATCGAGGTGCAGCTGAGAGGTTCGGGAAAATCGGGTATAATGGAAACTATCCCGAATACCTGCTTAAATGACGGAGAGTGGCACGATATTGTATTCGGTGCGTATGACTGCGGATTCGGTCAGGCGATGGTTTTGATTGTTGACGGCAAGGTTATAAAAGTGTTTATAGACAGTGAATCGGATCAGATAACCCGAACCGGCGGACTGAAAATCTACATGAGCAAGCCGGGCAAGCTGTCTTTGAGAGCTCCTCAAAATGTTATGTCCGATGAAGAAATGATGGGATATATAAATGATGCGATGCGCGAAGAGGTCGCAAATATGTGTAAACAGTTCGAGCAAAAAGCAGGCGGCGATCTGCTTGTTACCACAGTAAATAGCAAAAACTACTATTACGGCGGCAAGGTGGAGAAAAGCGGACATAACTTTATCGAGCTTATCGGTGGAACGTCTATGGTAAGAGCAAAGGACTTGGAGGGTATTTTGGGAATTACCGTAACCGAGGACGAAAAAACGGTAACGCTTGAGAGAAAATCGCAAAAAGCCGTATTTACGCTCGCAAGCAAGGAGGCGGAAACGGGGGAGCGTCAAATTCCGCTCTCGCATGAAGTGATGCGCGATGGCGACGATATTTTGGTACCGCTTCGGGGCGTGAGCGAATGTTTTAATATGAGTATTGCTTACTTCCAGGGGCTTGTCGGATTTTCCGATACAGGCTATACCGATTTTATAAATCAGATGAGCCTGGCAGGCTATACCAAAATCGCATTTGATACGATTTAGAGCATAGGTAATTGTAAAACTAACGTTTTCCAATTAAAATTCTTAGGTAGAAATAAAAAGTTCCATACAATTTAAATTTTACTGAATGTTGAAACTTTTTATTTCAGCCAAAAATGACGCACATGTCGTCATTTTTGATTATAAATCAGGGGTTAGCACCCCCGATACCCCCCATAAGAATGGTGAGTAATTATAAAATTTACATTTTACAATTACCTAACAATTTAGAGCATAAAAGGAGGAAACAGATGAAAAACAGGATATATGCACTCTGCCTTATATTGGCGATGCTTGCGCCGCTGATTTGCACGAATGTTTTTGCGGAGCCGATTTGGGATCCGTTCGGTGATGATACCGATGTGAATGTTGTGTATCTGGGCGGCTCGATTACGACGGCGCGCGGCTGGCGGACGAGTGTCGGCGAGTGGCTTGAAAAAACATATAAAGACCGCATCTCGGGAAGAACAGTAACGAATTACGATGCCGGAATCGGCGGAACAGGCTCGGATTACGGACTTTTGCGCCTTGGGCGTGACGTTCTTAGCAAAAATCCAGATTTGGTATTTGTGGAATTTGCGGTAAATGATGCGAATACGGCGCAAAATGATGTTTTGGCGAATATGGAGGGGATTGTGCGTACTCTGCAAAGTGCGGAAAATCCGCCGATGATAGTATTCGTCTATACAACAGGCACGAATTTCAAGACAGCTTGGGAAACACACCACAGGGTGGCGGAGTATTATTCGATTCCCGAGCTGGATTTTCGAGGATATATGATAAGCGAGGGCTATGAGGGTGTGACGGGTGTTACATACGAGAATTTGCCGACAAGGTTAAAATCTCTTTGGAGCGATCTGACTCACCCGAATGCGGATGGACATAAGCTTTGGTCGGATTATGCAATATCGGAGTTTGAGAAGAGCCCGAAAAAGTATTTCCGTCATGCGGAGCTTAAGAAAAATAAGCTTTCGGGGAGAGATTTCCCGAGTATGGAATATATATCGGTAAATGATGCGTATGAGTCGGGAGTGCTAAAACTTACAGGCGGCGCCGATAGCTTTAAGATCGGTAAAAATGGCTTGGATATGACATCGGGCGCAAAGGCGGAATTTACATTTGACGCAAAAAGCATAAACGTATATGGCAAAACGTCGGTATCGGGTGGCAGTCTCAGAATGTCCTGCGACGGCAAAAGCAAAACCGCAGATACGGGATCGCAGTGGGACGGAGTTCAGACGTCTTTGTATTCGGACAGCACCTTAAAAGACGGCACACATACGCTTGTTTTGGAGAGCATTGATGAAAAAAATGCGCATACGGACGGATTTTTTATCGGTAAAAGCGAGCTTAGCTATCCCGATAAATATCCCGAGAGTGCGCATATAAATAAAGGCGAAGATGCCGATGAAAAACCGAGGGACAACGAGCATTTGAGTCAAAAGTATAAAAGTGAGATAAAGCTTGCGGAGGATTTGGGCATCTTCGGTGATGAGATTGCCGAAAAGATAGACCAAAATATCACAAGAAAAGAATTTGCGCGGCTCATATCGTCAATCGTGCGCCCGAATTATGACGAGAATCAGGAATGGTATAAAAATGTATTTTCACAGGATAAGAATTTTATCGTTGTGGAAAAGGATGCGGGAGAAGAGAGCTTTTTTGAAGATGTAGAGGTGAATAACGAGTATCTGAACGATATAAATACCGTTTACGGCTTGTCGCTCATGATCGGAAAGTCGAAAGAGAGGTTTGCCCCCGACGATACCGTGACGGTTTCGGAAACGGTAAAAGTATTTATGAATATGCTGGGATATTCAAGGCTTTGCGAGTTAAACGGCGGCTATCCGACAGGGTATATGTCGATGGCGACGGATCTCGGACTTTTAAAGGGCTTAAAAAACAGCTCGGCAAAGCATGAGCTGACCTTCTCCGAGATTGCAAGGGTTCTTTATAACCTGTACGATCAGAAGATATTCGGAATAGATAAGGTCAATGCCGATTCGGTCGTGTATGATACCACGGACGATACGTTTTTGACGAAGTATCTGCATATCGACTGGACTAAGGGACGCGTTAAGAAAACGAAGATGAGCACACTTGATTCGGGTGCGATAAACGGTGATATTATCGTCGGCGATTTCAGATTTGTTTCGGAGGATAAGGACAGCTACATAAACGATTATATCGGAAGAAACGTTAAGGTATACTATAATGAGGATAAAAATGAGGATATGCATATAGTAAGCGCGTATCTTCTGGATAATGACGATGTGATTTCGATTTCGGCGCATGAATTTAAGAGCTATTCGGCATATCGCTTTACCTATCTTGCCGATGATAAGGACAGGGAAAAGAGCGTTTCGATCTCAAAGTCGGCGGACGTTTTGTATAACGGCAGAATAATTTCGGTGTTTAATGAAGATACCTTTAAGTTTAATAAGGGAAATATCACGCTTATCTCTACCAAAAAGGACGGAAATTACGATATTGTAACAGTAAACGATTTTGCCGATTGGTATGTTATAGCAAATGATACGGCAAATATGAAGCTTTACAGAATGGCACCGAACGGCTCAAGGGAGGCGGATAATTACATTGATTATTCCGAGTCGGGTTCGATTATGGCGGTTGATTCGGACGGTGAAAATATAGATATTCAAAGTATCGGCGAGGGAGATAAGCTGAGCGTTGCAAAAAACGGCACGGCGGTGAGGATTATCAAAAATACAACGGCAATATCCGACTTTACCGCCGCAAAAATTGACAAAGACGATTTCGGGCATGATACCGTATCGGACGGCGAAAACGAGTACAGTATAGTTTCGGATTATATTGGCGTGAGAAACTTTGTCATGCCGACATCGGGCAATACGTATTCTCTGTATCTCGACTCTTTCGGATATGTTATGTGGGTTGATATGGCAACGCTTGCAAATAAGAACGAGGGGTATCTTATCCGTGCCGAAGAGGGTACAAGTGATATGGGAGATGAGACGGTCTTTATAAAGATTGTCGGTTTCGATTCGGTTGTCAGTAAGTATGAAACGGCGGAAAAGGTTAAGATTATCGATGAGTCGGGAAAGAGCAATTCGTGCAAGAGTGCGTATGAGGCATCGGAGCTTTTGGCAAAATATTCGGGATATGTAAGCTTTAAGACAGACGAGGACGGAAAGCTTAAAGAAATAGAGCTTGCAAGGAGCGTCCCCGATAAAAGCGGCAGCGGTACGGTGATGTACGATTTGGCGAAAACCGAGGGAATGAAGAGTGAGACGTTTCAGGCAAAGTCGTATATAAATATGTTTTCGTCGGCAACGGACAGGGTGTATACCAATAGAAATTCAACGGTATTTCTTTACTGCCCATCGGATATAGATGAAAACAGATATCGTGCCTCAAAAACCATGTCTGATCTCTTCGTGACCGATAATAAATATACGATTCATGCATACGGCAGAAAGCTTTATACCAATACTGCGGATTTTGTGGTGTGTTATGAAACGTCTCCCGAGAACACCAAGTTCTATATGCGTGATAATGTATATGTGGTAAACCGCGTTACCGAGGAATATTTCGATGATGATACGGTTGATAAGATTTATGCGACAAAGCTCAATACCAACGGAACGGCAACGGCGGTTGAAATGTATTCTACCAAAAACGATACGCAAAATAAAAACGGCGAAAGCTGTTCGTTTATAGAGGCTTGCCCCGATCTTGCCGGGACAGAGCAAAGGTACAGAATCGAAGTCGGGGACATAATTGCCGCAGAGGTCGATAAATTCCGCGACGGTGTTATTTCGAGAGTGTTTATGATATATAAGGCATCGGCATATCCGGAGAATGCACCCGAGGGAATAAAGCCGGGGTGGATAGTCGGCGCGGGCTACGGATATGATACGGCTAACAAGAATCTTTTCGGGAATCCGTATGCCGTTTACAATTCTGTTCTTGCCAATGCGAGCAGCTACAGCGTATACGGCACAAGAGTTCTGAAAGGCTATGTTTTAAGCAATGCCGACAATGTGCTCAGGTTTACAACGCAGGATTTGTCATCGGGTGCGGCATATGATCCGACCGACGGCAGATTTATAACGAATGTCGATAACAGCTTAAAGCGCTATACCGTAAATTATGAGGGGAAAAAGGTTAAGGTTTCTGGAACCTTTGCAAATGATATAAAAACCTACGAAAATTACGGGAAAAATGCCTCCGCCGTACTGATGGTAAGCTACGGGACAGAGGGTGTTATTGTTATAATAAATAAGTAAAGGGATATCAAAAACTTCGCAAGCAAGAAAAGAAGTAAAATGCATATATTATAGGAAATGTGATTGTTGGTTTTTAAAATCAGAAAAAAGATTTTTCATAAAATTATTTCTTTTCTTGCTATCAACAAACTTCGCCTATCGGCGTATTTATATACGCCGATAGGGTATCCTGAAGCTTTGGCTCGGTTTGTTAATTCCAAAGCTTTTTCCTATCTTTAAAAAAGTCAAAGATTTGTTTAAACGGTCAATTACCTATTATAAAAAACAGACAAGAAAGGATGTCAGTATGATATTAGAAAAGCCGATAATGGGCTGGAACACGTGGAATACGTTCGGCGAGAATATAAATGAGCAGCTGATTCTGGAGACTGCGGACAAGATGATGGAGCTGGGGTATAAAGACGCGGGATATGAATATGTAATAATAGACGATTGCTGGAGCGAGATGAGGCGCGATGAAAACGGGCGGCTTGTTCCGGATAAGAAGAAATTTCCGCACGGAATGAAATATATTGCGGATTATCTGCATGAGCGCGGAATGAAGTTCGGAATGTATTCCGACGCGGGCTTTTACACCTGCATGGGATATCCGGCAAGCTTCGGTCATGAGCTGGAGGACGCAAAAACATTTGCCGAGTGGGAGATCGATTATTTAAAATACGATTTCGGGTTTTTCCCGACCTCCGCTCAGGCAGAAAATGCATATCTTGTGATGGCACAGGCATTGCGGCTTTCGGGACGGGATATTGCTTTTTCTGTTGCAACGGCAGGAAAGAATGAGCCGTGGAAATGGGCGAGATCGCGCGGCGGTCACACCTTCCGCGCGACCGATGATATATGCGATTCAAAAGAATCCTACCGCGCAATTTTGGGCGCGCAGGCGGAAAATATGGAGATGAGCACGTTCGACTGCTTTAGCGATTGGGATATGCTGACCGTCGGAATGAACGGCTGCGGCAATGTTTCAAGGGGGACAGTGGATTTTTCAGAATACGAAAATCAGTTTCTGGCATGGGCATTTTTTGCAACTCCCCTGATACTCGGCGCAGACATAAGGAATATGGACGAGAGATGCCGAAAACTGCTTTTAAATAAAGATGTGATTGCGATAAATCAGGATAAAGAGTGCAGACCGGCGTTTAAGATTGAGGAATATTACGAAAAAGCGAAGGTGTTCGCACGGCTTTTGTCAAACGGCGATATGGCGGTTTTGGCAATAAATTTCCATGAGGAAACGGAAGTTCAGAAAAGTATACAGTTAAAGATATCCTTTGACGATTTGGGTATACGTACCGGCTCGGGCTGGGGATTCGAGCTTACAAATGTACTCACGGGCGAAAAACTCGGAACATTTGAGGCAGGCTACGGCGTAGATGTGAAATCGGACAGGATTGTTCTTTTGAGGGCAAGGCCGGTGAGACTGTAGAATAAAAAGGCGGTGTTTTTTGCACCGCCTTTTTTAATCAAGATTTTTTTGAGGGAAACAGATCTTTAAAATCTGTTGCGGCAAAAATTCCGCAGATAACGATCAAAACCGCACAGGCTATTGTTTTAACGTTCAGAACCTCATAATTATGCAGAAAGATTACGGAAAAAATCATTGCCCATGCGGTGTAGGTTATGTTAAGTCCCATAGCCTTTGCCGTACCGATTTTTGCTATCGCCGTATAGTAAGACAGGTAAGATATTGTGGCAAAAAGCGCGGCTGATGCAATTGCTGCAAGGAGGGGAATGTTTGCGGCAGAAAACAAATCAGCGGTAAAATGCACACCCTTTATCGCAGGAATGATAATCAGTCCGTAGAATACGGAAGATACAAGCTGGCGCAGCTGAAGTGCGTCACTGCTTTTGATTTCCCCGTTTTTTAAACATTTTGAAAGGATTACCCCCTCTGTTCCCCAACCAAAGGAACACATAAATACACCTAAAATTCCCAACTCGAAATTTTTTATATCAAGAGCGGGGGAATAACTTAGTCCCCAAACTCCGAGCAAGGTGCATAAAAGAAAAATCCATTGATACCATTTTATCTTCTCTTTTAAGAATACATATGCCAAAACTGCGCCGATTGCCGGATATACCGCACTTGCAACCGCTCCCACCGACGCGCCCATGTAATTTACGGCAAGCACATATCCCGTCATTCCGATCGGACCGCCTATAGCGGAAGAGAGCGCCAAAAGACAGAAGGTTTTTGTTTTGCATATGCTAAATATATTTTTGAGTCTGCCTCTTGCCCCGTTAATTACAAGCAAAAAAAGCGCCGAAAAAGCATCGTGAATAAATGTGCTCACAAACGGCGCTAAAAATAACCCTTGCGCATCGGAAACGAATGGGGACATTTTAAGAGCGAACCCTAAAATCACGGTTTCCAAAGCCCATGTGATTCCTGCAATAATACCGTAGTGCAAGGCTTACACCTCCTTTATCACATCGAAAATATGTGATATATCGGAGATGACGGCGTCTGCATAGGGTGCAAGACGGTCGCGCTCTCTGCCGACACCTATAACGGAAATGCCTGCATTTTTTGCAAATTGAATGTCTGTCACGGTGTCGCCGACCATTATTATGTTTTTTAGGGGAATATCAAAGGTTCGGGAAAAATCCTCGGCGCACCACGGATCGGGCTTAGGCGGGATTATGCCGTCATCGGTATAGATTTTATCGAATAAATCCGCAATACCGAGTTTTTCTATACACTTTTTCGTGATGACGGGACTGTCGGTCGTTGCTATAGCAAGCTTTATGTCGATTTTTTTCAAATGCTTTAAAATGTCTCTCATATTTTCGCAAGTCGGCTTGACAGTCCCTAATTCTGCGCTTTTATTATACGCTTCAAGAGTCATGTTCACGATTTCCTCTGATGAGGCTTTGATGCCGTACTTTTTCAGTACGTCGAATATCGCAAGACCGATTTGCTCATATGTGCCTTTGCATAAAAGTCCGTCAATATCGACTTTTCCGTTATCGGCACCTAAGACTTTGAGGAGCTCTTTTACCGGAACATCTCTCATTTTTGTTTTTTCTAAAATATTATTTAAGGCGTAGACAGAAACCTCAATCCAAAAGCTGTCAAAGTCCATCAATGTTCCGTCTTTGTCGAAAATTATTGCCCGTATATCCAATGCTATCACCCCATAGAATTTACTATTGAGATTATATCATTTTTTTCATATTTTGGCAATAACTTTTTTATTTAATTATTCTCCCGCTGTATTCGGGATTTAAAAAGCTCGTTATTTCGTCATAGGGGATTTCTATTTCGACAAAGCCTTTGGCATAATAGGAAAGCTCATACGGATCGGAAAATATTACTAAGCTCTCGGGCGTCAGATAGAATTTTTGCTCCTTTGTTACTATAGGCTTTTTCCAAAGCTCCGAAAATTTTTCAGGCTTTTGCTCCGAGAGGACTTCTATATATGAGTTTATGCGGTTTATGTATCCGTCATCGCAGAAAAGATCATCGAAAGCGATAAGTCTTTCATTTTTTATATCGATATTTTTTACGATGCGGCTTAAGTTATCGTGTACACCGCCCGTATAGGAATGACATTCGCCGACAATACTTACTATATCGCCGTGGTTTAGCGTTATTTTTTGGTCAAGCGTCAGGGAGTCGTTTTTTATGCTTGATTTTTCCGCCTCGGCTAAAAAACCGTTTAGCATATTGTCGCAAAACACCGTATAGTCCGAATTGAATCGGTCGGCAAAATCGGAATGGGCGCATAGCTCGGGTATTTGCAGAGCGGCTTTGCAGCCGTCCTGCTCATACGTTTTGCTGTTCATTTCGATTTTTGCGGAATTTTTTGAGCATCCGCACAAAAAGAGCGTTATCAGAACCAAGAAGATATATTTTTTCACGCTTAAAGCACCTCTTATAAAATGATGCAGATAAGTCCGCCGCTGCCCTCGTTTATGATACGCTGCAAGGTTTCGCGCATTTTATTTCTGGATTCATCGGGCATTCTTGAGAGCTTGTTGTGCAGACCTTCGTTTACAAGCTCATAGAGCGATTTGCCGAATATATTGGACTCCCATATCTTTGAGGGATCGTTTTCAAATTCCTCCAAAAGATAATGCACAAGCTCCTCCGATTGTTTTTCCGTCCCGACAATCGGGCTTACTTCGGTTTCGATGTCCGCTTTGATCATATGTATGCTCGGTGCGGACGCTTTTAACTTTACACCGAATCTGCCGCCCTGTTTTACTATTTTCGGCTCATCTAAGGTGAGCTCGTCGGTTGCGGGTGAAACTATGCCGTAGCCCTTTTCGCGCACTTCTTGCAGAGCATACGAAACCTTGTCATATTCCTTTTTCATTGCGGCGAGATCATTCATGAGCGTCATGAGCTTTTCTTCGTTTTCGATTTCAAACCCGGTATTTTCGCCGAGTATGCGATAAAATAGGTTTTCGGGCGCATTTATATCCATCACAACATTGCCGCGGCCGAGATCCATTCCGCGTATACGGCATTCTTTTACATATTCGCACTTGGTCAGATCCTCGGAAAGCCGCTTTGTGTGGCGGATTTTCTCCATATCGCCGCTGCATTCGTTTACCGATGTATATATTTCGCGGTTAAGCCAATGATCGGGTTTTAGAGTATTCATCCAGCGCGGAAGATTTATTTTTATCTCGCGGATAGGAAATTCAAAAAGCACCGTTTCGATTATTGACGATATATCCGACGCTTCGAGCTCGGCGCAGTTTACCGCGATTACCGGAACATTGTGGCGCTCTTCAAGCTCACGTTTCAGGTTTTGCGTTTCGTCAGAATTGGGTGCGACCGAGTTTAAGAGGATCACGAACGGCTTATCTATTCTCTTAAGCTCGTCTATAACCCTGTTTTCAGCGTCAACATAGTCGGCGCGGTCGATTTCGGTTATACTGCCATCGGTAGTGACAACAAGACCTATCGTTGAATGCTCGGTAATTACCTTTTTTGTGCCGAGCTCTGCTGCCTCGGTAAAGGGAATGGGCGAATCAAACCACGGGGTATTGACCATGCGCGGCGTGTCCTCCTCTATATAGCCGAGCGAGCCGTTTACGATGTAGCCTACGCAGTCTATCATGCGCACGCGCAGGGCGGCATTATCGCCGAGGTTGATTTCCACTGCCTCGTTCGGAATGAATTTCGGCTCGGTAGTCATTATGGTTCGCCCTGCGGCGGATTGCGGCAGCTCATCGCGCGCACGCTCCGCCTGATAGCTGTTCGCAATGTTCGGAATCACCAAAAGATCCATGAATTTTTTTATAAATGTCGATTTCCCCGTTCTGACAGGTCCGACAACTCCTATGTAGACATCTCCTCCCGAACGTTCGGCAATGTCCTGATATACGTTATATCCTTCCATTGTTTTTCCTCCTTTAATTGGTAAATTTGGTAATTGAAAACGTTAATTTTGCAATTGCCTATTTGTAAATGCCCGGACGATTGCCGCAATGCTCAATTGGCAGCCCGGAGTGATTTGTATATTTATATTAGTCCCGATTTGAAATTATACCTGTATATGATTGATTTTTTTGTTTTTATCATGTATAATATAAAATGATGAGCATGACTTTGTTTTTGTGTTATCCTTATATATAAATAAGTTAGGTAATTGTAAAACTAACGTTTTCCAATTAAAATTCTTAGGTAGAAATAAAAAGTTCCATCCGATTTTAATTTTACGGCAAGTTGAAACTTTTTATTTCAGCCAAAAATGACGCACATGTCGTCATTTTTGATTACAAATCAGGGGTTAGCACCCCCGATCCCCCCATAAGAATGGTGGCTAATTGTAAAATTTACATTTTACAATTAGCTATATAAATAAGTAGGAAGTGGTTTTTTAAAGTGAACGTATATGATTTTGACGATACAATTTATGACGGAGAAAGCGTTTTTGATTTCTATCTTTTCTGCCTAAGGAAAAAACCGGGTATGATCCGATATATCCCGTCTATGGTTCGCGCGCTTATTCGGTATAAAAGATGCAAAATAACGGCGGAGGAGCTTATTTCGGGCGGAGAAAAATATATCAAGCTCTTTTTTGAAAGCTTTCCCGATCCGACGGCTCTGATATGCGAATTTTGGGATAAGAATATGAAAAAGATTAAGAAGATGTATCTCGATATGCAAAAGGAGGACGATGTCGTTATCTCGGCATCGTGGGATGAGCTTATAGGCGAGGCGTGCCGCAGAATAGGGATAAAAAATGTGATAGCCTCAAGTATTGATCATGACGGCTGCTCGCTGAAGGTTTTATGCTACGGCGAGAATAAGGTGAAGATTTTTAAGGAAAAATTCCCGGGGATAAAGCCCGAAAATTTTTACACCGACTCCCAAAATGACCTGCCCATGATAGAATTTTCGGAGAATGCATATTTTGTTGAGGGCGATGATATTAAAAAAATTAAGTAACGGTTAAAAAATGCGATATACAAACTGCACAAAATTGATTTGTGAAATTCTGTAATTTCGTAGAATATTTTTGGGAAAAATTTTAATAAAATGCTTGCAATATACGGATTTATCGTGTATAATAGTAGTGTTGTGACACTTGACAAACGATGAAGCGGGAGGTTGCGGACCGTACGAGTCCGGTTTTTCCGTGGAGAATGTCCGATTCATGAAACCGGGCGGCAGGTCACGTTACATTGGATAAATCTGTGCGTATATTGCGGCAGAAGTATGCCTTGTGGCGGTTTAGACTACCCGGAATACTCAAAACGGTTTGAGTAATTCGGGTTTTTATTTTCGGGTGATTAGGAAACACCCGGGAGTGTGTATCACAAAAAATGAGCTGTCGTGCAGGAAACAACGATTGAAGAGTGTCCGAAAAATTACCCAATGAATTTCGAGGATACTCGAAGAAAAACTTTAATAGGAGGGAAAAGTATGGCAGCAAAACAGAAAATCAGAATCAAGCTGAAAGCTTATGACCACGCGGTTTTGGATCAGTCGGCAGACAGAATTGTCGAGATTGCAAAAAAGACCGGCGCTAAGGTTTCGGGACCTATTCCGTTACCTACCGACAAAGAAGTTATCACAATCTTGAGAGCGGTTCATAAGTACAAAGATTCTCGTGAGCAGTTTGAAAGAAGAACTCACAAAAGACTTATTGACATCGTAGTTCCGGGCGCTAAGACCATGGAATCACTTGTCAAGATTGACTTACCTGCGGGCGTATCTATCGATGTAATCCAAAAGTAAGTTACTTTTTAGCAGTAGCTCCGATATTTCGAGGGCTATGATGCAGGTCATGTTCTCCGATGCGCTTTTTTAAGGAGAACCAATAACTGTTTTAGAAAGGATGAAAAAAAATGAAAAAAGCGATTTTGGGTACTAAGGTCGGCATGACACAGATATTCGGTGAAAACGGCGAATTGATCCCGGTTACTGTAGTTCTGGCAGGACCTTGCACAGTAGTACAAAAAAAGACAACCGAAACAGACGGCTATGAGGCTGTTCAGGTAGGTTTCGGCGAGATCAAAGAGAAGAAGCTCAACAAGCCGGCTAAAGGTCATTTTGCAAAGGCTGACGTAGCAAACAAGAAGTATTTGAGAGAGTTCAGACTCGAAGATTGCTCGGCTCTTAATGTAGGCGATGAAATCAAAGCAGACATATTTGAAGCAGGCGAGAAGATCGATGTTACGGGCATCAGCAAAGGTAAGGGTTTTGCCGGACCGATGAAGAGATGGGGCTTGCACAGAGGTCCTATGGCTCACGGTTCAGGTTATCATAGAGGCTCAGGTTCTATGGGAGCTTGCTCAAACCCGGGTAGAGTTATGAAGGGCAAGAAGCTTCCGGGACACATGGGTGTTGTAAAAGTAACGGTTCAGAATCTTGAAGTTGTTAAGGTTGATACCGAAAACAACCTGATCCTTTTGAAGGGCGCAGTTCCCGGAAATAAGGGCGGACTTGTTACAATCAGAAACAGCGTTAAAGCGTAATAGGGTTTAGGAAAGGAGGAATAACTATGTCTAAAGTTGCTGTATATAACATGGAAGGCGCAAAGGTAGGCGATATGGAAGTAAGCGATTCTATATTTGCGGCTGAAGTGAACAAAGCGGTTTTGCATCAGGTAGTTGTAAATTATCTTGCAAACCAGAGACAAGGCACACAAAGCACTAAAACACGTACAGAAGTACGCGGCGGCGGAATTAAGCCTTGGAGACAAAAAGGAACGGGCCGTGCAAGACAGGGAAGTATCCGTGCTCCGCAATGGACAGGCGGCGGCGTTGCTTTAGGTCCTAAGCCACGCGATTACAGATACAGAATAAACAAGAAGTTAAAGAAGATCGCATTGAGATCTGCTTTATCTGCAAAATATGAAGCTTACGAAATCTTCGTTATTGAGGATATGAAGCTCGAAGAAATCAAGACTGCAAAGATTGCAGCATTGTTAAAGGGTCTTGAAATCAATGAAAAGGCATTGATTGTTACTGCCGATTGTGATGAAAAGATCTATAAGTCAGCAAGAAATATTAAGGGTGTTACACCTACTTACGTGGGAGTTTTAAACACTTACGAAATCTTAAAGCATGACAAGTTTATCATAGCTAAAGATGCGATTGCTAAAATTGAGGAGGTGCTTTCATGATGAAATACGCTCACGATATTATAAGACGTCCGATCATCTCTGAAAAGAGCATGGAAGCTGTTTTTGACAGAGAAGGTAACGAAATCAAAAAGTATACATTTGAAGTACCTGTTACCGTAAACAAAATCGAGATCAAAAAAGCGGTTGAAGAAGTATTCGGAGTTAAGGTTGCAGCCGTAAACACAATGCGTGTTACGGGCAAGGTAAAGAGAATGGGCAGATATGAAGGCAGACGCGCTTCGTGGAAGAAAGCCATTGTTACTTTGCAAAAGGACAGCAAGACAATCGAATTCTTTGAAATGTAATTATTTTTTTGAAGATAAGGAGTGAAATAAAGATGGCTATAAAAAAGTATAAGCCAACCTCTCCTGCAAGAAGATTTATGACGGTTTCGGATTTTGCTGAAGTTACAAAGACTACTCCGGAGCGTTCACTGACAGAATCTTTAAAGAAGAATGCAGGCAGAAATTCGTATGGCAGAATTACTGTTCGTCACAGAGGCGGCGGTAACAGAAGAAAATACAGAATTATAGATTTTAAGAGAAATAAGGACGGAATGCCGGCTACGGTTCTCGGAATCGAATACGATCCGAACAGAACAGCCAACATCGCTCTTATTCAATATGAGGACGGAACAAAGGCATACATCATTGCTCCGCTCGGACTTACAGACGGTGACGTCGTTGTTTCGGGTGAAGGCGCAGATATCAAGCCGGGCAACGCTTTGTTCTTAAAGGATATTCCCGTAGGTACACTTATTCACAACATTGAGCTGTATCCGGGAAAAGGCGGTCAGCTCGTACGTACAGCAGGCGCTTACGCACAGCTCATGGCTAAAGAAGGTGCTTATGCACAAGTAAGACTTCCTTCGGGCGAAGTAAGAATGGTACGTCTTGAATGTAAGGCTACAATCGGAACAGTCGGAAATCAGCAGCATGAGAACATTTCTATCGGTAAAGCCGGAAGAAAACGTCACATGGGCTGGAGACCTACAGTCCGCGGTGTTGTAATGAACCCGAACGATCACCCGCACGGCGGTGGTGAAGGTAAATCACCTATCGGACGTCCCGCACCTGTTACTCCTTGGGGTAAACCGGCGCTTGGTCTTAAGACAAGAAAGCATAAAAACAGAACCGACAAGTTCATTGTTAAGAGAAGAAATGATAAATAATAGTTTCCGAAAGGAGGAAATACGAGAATGGGTAGATCACTTAAAAAGGGACCTTTCGTTGAAGAGCGTTTGATGAAGAGAATTGACGCAATGAACGCTGCAAATGAGAAAAAGGTAGTAAAGACCTGGTCAAGAGCGTCTACAATATTTCCTGAAATGGTAGGACATACTATCGCCGTTCACGACGGAAGAAAGCATGTGCCTGTATTTATCAGCGAAGATATGGTCGGACACAGATTGGGTGAATTTGCTCCCACAAGAACATACAAGGGTCATGCAGGAGCAAAAACTTCTAAATAATTTTAGATGCATACTTGAAAGGAGGAATCCGTAAATGGAAGCACGTGCAGTTTTGAAATATGCCCGTATTTCATCAAGAAAGGTTAAAATCGTTTTGGATTTGATCAGAGATAAAGACGTTGGTGTTGCAATGGGTATATTAAAGAATACACCGAAGTCGGCAAGCGAGTATCTCGAGAAGCTTTTGAACTCGGCTATCGCAAATGCCGCAAATAACCATAATATGGATGTAAATAAATTATATATAGCTGAGTGTTTCGCTACACAAGGTCCAACATTAAAGAGAATCAGACCGAGAGCGCAAGGAAGAGCATTCAGAATTTTAAAAAGAACAAGTCATATCACTTTGGTATTGAAAGAAAAAGAATAATCGAAGAAGGAGGTATTCCTAATGGGACAAAAAGTTAATCCTCATGGCCTGAGAGTCGGAGTTATCAAGGACTGGGACTCAAAGTGGGTTGCAGGTAAAAAGGATTTCGGAGACCAGTTGGTTGAAGATTACAATATAAGAAAGTTTGTCAAAAAGGCTTGTTATGACGCAGGAGTTGCTAAAATCATTATCGAAAGAAAGCAGAACAAGATCTTCATAACACTTCATGCTGCAAAGCCGGGTATCATAATCGGACGCGGCGGCGCTGAAATAGATAAGCTGAAAAACCAGGTTGAAAAGATGACCAAGAAGAATGTTAACATTAACATCATGGAAGTTAAGCAGCCTGACACAAATGCACAGTTGGTTGCAGAAAACATTGCCGCACAGTTGGAGAGAAGAATTTCTTTCAGACGTGCTATGAAGCAGGTAATGGGAAGAGCAATGAGATTGGGCATCAAAGGTATCAAAACAAGCGTTTCGGGTCGTGTAGGCGGCGCAGAAATCGCAAGAACAGAGCAGTATCACGAAGGAACTATTCCGCTGCAGACTTTAAGAGCAGATATCGACTACGGATTTGCTGAAGCAATGACAACATACGGTATCCTCGGTATTAAAGTTTGGATCTACAAGGGCGAAGTTCTTCATGAAAATAAGAGAGCTCAGAGCAACAGACCGAAGGGAGGAAGATAATCATGTTGTTACCTAAGAGAGTAAAATACAGAAAAGTTATGCGTGGCAGAATGAAGGGTAAGGCAACACGCGGCAACGTGGTTTCTAACGGTGAATTTGGTTTGCAGGCATTGGAGCCGAGCTGGATTACATCAAGACAGATTGAAGCAGCCCGTATCGCCATGACAAGATACACAAAAAGAGGCGGTCAGGTTTGGATAAAGATATTCCCTGATAAGCCGATCACTCAAAAACCTGCCGAGACTCGAATGGGTTCAGGTAAAGGTAGCCCAGAGTATTGGGTAGCGGTTGTTAAGCCGGGCAGAGTAATGTTTGAGATTGGTGGTGTAAGTGAGGAAGTAGCGCGTGAAGCACTTCGTCTTGCTATGCACAAACTGCCGATCAAATGCAAATTTGTAAAACGCGAAGCAGAGGATGGTGAATAAGATGAAAATAAATGAGCTCAGAGAAATGTCTACTGAAGAATTGACAGAAAAGCTTGCTTCCAGCAAGCAGGAATTATTCCAATTGAGATTTCAAAACGCTATAAACCAGTTGGAGAATCCGCAAAAGATTGGTGAGGTTAAGAAAACTGTCGCTCGTATTAAAACCATCATTCATGAAAGAGAATTGGAAGATTCTGCAATCTGATTACCGGATTTTCAGGATATGTTATACAATGCAGATTGTATGAAAGGAGGACATTAACGTGGAAGAAAGAAACAGCCGAAAGGTAAAAATCGGTAAAGTTGTAAGCGACAAGATGGATAAAACCATCGTAGTTGCTATTGAAGATAGCGTTAAGCACCCGCTTTACGGCAAAGTTGTAAAAAGAACTTACAAGCTTAAAGCACATGATGAAGAAAATGCTTGTGCCAAGGGTGATAAGGTAAAAGTTATGGAAACAAGACCTCTGTCAAAGGATAAGAGATGGAGATTGGTTGAAATCGTAGAAAAGGCGAAGTAATAAAGGCCGGAAAGGAGAAAAAGCATGATACAACAACAAACACGCTTAAAAGTCGCTGATAATACAGGCGCAAAAGAAGTAATGTGTATTCGTGTAATGGGCGGCTCCAAGAAAAGATATGCGGCAGTTGGTGACGAGATCATCTGTTCTGTTAAGAAGGCAACACCGGGCGGAGTTGTTAAAAAAGGTGACGTAGTTAAAGCCGTTGTAGTAAGAACTGTTAAAGAGTCAAGACGTGCTGACGGTTCATATATAAGATTTGATGAAAATGCAGCAGTTATCGTAAGAGATGACAAGAATCCGAGAGGTACACGTATCTTTGGGCCTGTAGCAAGAGAGCTCAGAGATAAGGAGTATATGAAGATTTTGTCTTTGGCTCCCGAAGTTATTTAAGGAGGTTCCAAAACAATGAAGAAAATGCATATAAAAAGAGGAGATATCGTAAAAGTAATCTCCGGTAAAGATAAAGGTAAAGAAGGCAAGGTAATTACCGCAGTTCCGGAAACGGGAAAAGTAATTGTCGAAGGTGTTGCAATGGTTAAAAAGCACCAGAAGGCAAAGATGCAGGGTCAGGAAAGCGGAATTATCCACGTTGAATCGGCAATCGATGCATCAAACGTATTGAGAGTTTGCTCAAAGTGCGGCAAGGCTGCAAGAACGGGCGTTAAGGTTCTTGAGGACGGCTCAAAAGTAAGATACTGCAAGAAGTGCCAGGAAGTATTCAACGACTAATAATCGAGAGGAGGTTAATGAAGCACAATGGCAAGAATGAAAGATAAATATGTAAAAGAAGTTGCTCCTGCTCTTATGACAAAGTTTGGTTATAAAAGCACTATGCAGATTCCTAAGATTGAAAAAATCGTTATAAATATCGGTATGGGCGACGCTAAAGAAAACCCGAAGGTAATCGAAGCCGCTTGTAACGACTTGGCATTGATAACAGGACAAAGACCTGTAGTAACAAAGGCAAGAAAGTCGGTAGCTAACTTCAAATTGAGAGAAGGCATGAATATCGGCTGCAAGGTAACATTAAGATCAGATAAGATGTATGAGTTCTTAGACAGATTATTTAGTGTGGCATTGCCTCGAGTAAGAGACTTCAGAGGAATCAGCGCAAATTCGTTTGACGGACGCGGAAACTACTCTTTGGGTATCAAAGAACAGTTGATATTCCCTGAAATCGAATATGATAAGATCGATAAGATCAGAGGTATGGACATTATAATAGTAACTACAGCAAATACAGATGAAGAGGCTCGTGAGCTTTTAGATCTTATGGGCGCTCCGTTTATCCGTGGTTAATAAGGTTAGGAGGAAAAATAAATGGCAAAAAAGTCTATGGTCGTTAAACAACAAAGAAAGCCTAAATACTCCACACAAGGTTACACAAGATGTAAGATTTGCGGAAGACCACATGCGTATTTAAGAAAATTCGGTATTTGCCGTATTTGTTTCAGAGAATTGGCATACAAAGGTCAGATTCCGGGAGTTAGAAAGGCAAGCTGGTAAGATTATTCAGATTCTTTAATAAAAGAGAATTTGGAAGGAGGTAAATTTAATGCAAATAACTGATCCAATCGCAGATATGCTTACACGTATAAGAAACGCAAACTCTGCAAAACACGAAACAGTTGATGTCCCTGCATCAAATATGAAGAAGGCTATTGCCGAAATATTGAACAACGAGGGATATATAAAGAGCTATCAGATTATCGAAGATGGCAAGCAAGGTGTTATAAGAATTGCACTCAAGTACAGCAATAACAAAGAAAAGGTTATAAGCGGCTTGAAGAGAGTATCAAAGCCGGGTTTGAGAATTTATGCCGGTGCTGAAGAGCTTCCAAGAGTTTTGAAGGGCTTAGGTATCGCGATTATTTCAACATCTAAAGGCGTTATGACCGATAAAGAAGCAAGAAAGCAGAATATCGGCGGCGAAGTATTAGCATTTGTTTGGTAAAAAAATTACCGACATATATAAACTGAAAACCTGCTTATAAATCAAGCAGAGAAAATTTAAGTTCAAGGAGGATACCAATATGTCAAGAATTGGTAAGTTGCCGATAGCAATACCAGCAGGTGTTGAAGTAAAAATCGGTGCTGAAAATGAAGTGACTGTAAAGGGCAAGAACGGCACTTTGACAAGAAAGCTTCATAAGGATATGATCATTAAAAATGAAGGCGCTCAAATAATTGTTGAAAGACCTTCAGAGGATAAGATGCACAAATCATTACACGGATTAACAAGAACTCTTATAAATAACATGGTAATCGGTGTAACTGACGGATTTTCAAAGGAATTGGAAATCAACGGTGTAGGTTACAGAGCACAATTGCAGGGTAAAAAGCTTGTATTGAGCTTGGGATATTCACATCCCGTAGAATATACACCGGCTGAGGGAATCACTCTTGAAGTTCCTGCTCCGAACAAGATCATCGTTAAGGGTGCGAACAAGGAAGTTGTCGGCGAGACAGCTGCTAAGATCAGAGAGTACAGACAGCCTGAACCGTACAAGGGTAAAGGTATTAAGTACGTTGACGAAGTGATCAGACGTAAAGAAGGAAAAGCGGGAGCTAAGAAGAAATAAGAAAGGAGTGTTCTTAAATGATAAAAAAGAAAAACAGTAATGCTGCAAGAATAAAGCGTCACGGAAGAGTTAGAAAGAACATCTCCGGAACGGCGGAGAGACCTCGTCTGAACGTGTACAGAAGTTTGAATCACATCTATGCGCAAGTGATTGACGATACCAAAGGTGTTACTTTGGCTGCGGCATCAAGCATGGATAAAGATTTCACAGAATACGGCGGCAATTGCGAAGCAGCTAAGGCTGTAGGCAAGAAGGTTGCTGAAAAGGCACTTGAAAAGGGTATTAAAGCTGTAGTATTCGACAGAGGCGGATATTTGTATCACGGAAGAGTTGCTGCTCTTGCAGAAGGTGCAAGAGAGGGCGGCTTAGATTTCTAAGAGATAGGAGGTAGATTTTGTGGCTGAGAGAATTGACGCATCAACACTTGATCTTCAAGAGTCATTGGTTGAGATAAACCGTGTTGCTAAAGTTGTAAAAGGTGGTAGAACCATGAGATTTAGCGCACTTATGGTAGTAGGCGACGGAAACGGACATGTAGGCTGCGGAACAGGTAAAGCTGCCGAAATCCCGGACGCTATCAGAAAGGCAATTGAAGACGCAAAGAAAAATATGATAAATGTTCCGTTGGTAGGAACAACAATCCCACACGAAGTAATCGGTGAGTTTGGAGCAGGAAGAGTTCTTATTAAACCGGCTAAAGAAGGTACAGGCGTTATCGCCGGCGGTGCTGCCAGAGCGGTTCTGGAGCTTGCAGGCGTAAGAGATATAAGGACAAAATGCTTACGTTCAAACAACAAGAAGAATGTAGTTAGAGCTACTATAGAAGGCTTGTCACAGTTAAAGCAGATCGATGAGGTTGCAAGATTAAGAGGCAAGACCGTTGACCAAATCAGAGGTTAAGGAGGTAGCAGTAAATGGCTAAATTAACAGTAAAGCAAATAAAGAGCACAATCGGTTGCAAAGACGACCAGATTGCAACAGTAAAAGCTTTGGGACTTAAGAGAATCAGAGATGTTGCAGTGCATAACGATACTCCTCAAATAAGAGGTATGATCAAAAAGGTATCGCATCTTGTAGAAGTTGAAGAAAACTAAGAGGAATTGACAAGAAGGAGGTGTAGCAAATGAGATTAGAGGAACTACAACCTGCACAAGGATCAAAGTTCTCAGCTAAGAGAGTTGGCAGAGGTATAGGTTCAGGTAACGGTAAAACCTCAGGTAAAGGTCACAAGGGTCAGAAGGCACGTTCGGGCGGCGGCGTAAGACCGGGCTTTGAAGGTGGACAAATGCCATTGTACAGACGTTTGCCGAAGAGAGGTTTTAACAATATATTTGCTAAAGAATATGTTACAATTAACGTTTCAGAGCTTGAAAGATTCGACAACGGAACAGAAGTAACAGCAGAATTGTTAAAGGAAAGCGGAGTAGTAAGCAAGATCGCTGACGGAATCAAAATTCTCGGCAGAGGCGAGCTTACAAAGAAATTAAACGTAAAGGTGGCAAAATATTCTGCACAGGCTAAGGAGAAGATCGAAAAGGCCGGCGGGAAGGCAGAGGTGATTTAAGTGTTTACTACTATAAAGAATGCATTTAAAATACCTGATTTGAGAAGAAGAATCTTCTTTACACTTTTTATGTTGGTAATATTCAGATTCGGTGCACATATTCCTGTACCGTATCTGAGTAAAGACGCAATGCAGCAGTTTTTGGGACAGGGCGGAACAGACTTGTTCTCACTGTTTGATGTATTTACCGGTGGTGCGTTCTCAAACGCAACGGTAATGGCGCTGGGTGTATCTCCGTACATCAACGCATCAATCATCGTACAGCTTTTGACTGTTGCGATACCTGCTTTGGAGCGCCTGGCAAAGGAAGGCTTTGAGGGCAGAAAGAAAATAAACAAGATTACAAGATATGTTGGTATAGCTTTGGCGTTTGTTCAGGGTGCAGGTCTTTATGTAACTCTCTGGAACATGGGTGTTGCGGCAGGCAACACAACAAGCGTTATCACAAGACCGGACGTTTTGGGATTCTCGGTTATCGTGCTGACCTTCACAGCCGGCACTGCGTTTATCGTATGGCTGGGTGAAATCATCACCGAAAAAGGTCTCGGAAACGGCGTATCAATGATTATCTTCGCCGGTATCGTATCAAGAATACCGGTTGCTGTAGGATCTGTATATAATCAGATCTTAAAAGACAATCTCTCATTCAAGAATATCGCAATCGCAGCGATTATCTTGGTTGCGGCAATACTTGCAATCACATTCGTTGTATTGTTCGACTCGGCTGAGAGAAAGATTCCTGTTCAATACGCAAAGCGTGTTGTGGGAAGAAAGATGTACGGCGGTCAGAGCACAAACATACCGATTAAGGTTGTTATGGCAGGCGTTATGCCGATCATCTTCGCATCGAGCATCATGGCATTCCCGGCAACAATCGTAAGATTGGCAATGGCGGGCGAGCTGCCGACAGCAGGCTTGGGTTACACAATCCTCGGCTGCTTGAGCGCAGGATACGGTCCGTGGTGGACAGATATTATTTATTCGGTAATATACTTCTTACTGATAATATTCTTCACATACTTCTATACCTCAATACAGTTCAATCCTATTGAGATAGCGAATAATATGAAGAAATCGGGCGGATATATCCCGGGTTACAGACCGGGTAAGCCGACAAGCGATTTTATAGCGTTGGTTTCAAACAGACTGAACCTTGCAGGTGCGGTGTTCCTGGCAATTATAGCGATTCTTCCTATATTGTTCACACACGCGTCGGGCATCAACGGTTTGCAGATAGGCGGTACTTCACTTCTGATTATGGAAGGTGTTGCGCTTGAAACTGTACGTCAGATCGAATCGCAGATGACAATGCGTCATTACAAAGGTTTCCTTGATTAAGGAATACGGCAACAGAGAATAGAAAGGTTGGCAAAAATATGAAATTGATTTTATTAGGTCCTCCGGGAGCAGGAAAAGGTACACAAGCGGAAATCTTGTCAAAAAGACTCGGCGTTGATACAATTTCTACCGGCGTTATGTTAAGGACAGCCATCAGAGAGGGAACCGAACTGGGTAAGCTCGCTGAGGGGTATATCAATGAAGGTAAGCTGGTACCTGACGAAGTTGTTGTCGGTATAGTAAAGGATCGTTTGAGTAAGGATGACTGCAAGAAGGGATTCATCTTAGACGGATTCCCGAGAACGACCGCACAGGCAGAGGCGCTCACAGAGTCGGGCGTTGAGATTGACAAGGTGCTTTCTTTGGAGGTTGCCGATGAGACAATCATCGAAAGACTTTCGGGACGCCGCGAATGTAAATCGTGCGGAACTCCGTATCATGTAGTATATAAGCCGTCGGCTACGGGTGATAAATGCCAGGTTTGCGACGGTGAGCTTATTCAGCGTGCTGATGATAATGAAGAAACGGTTAAAAACCGTATCAAAGTATATCATGAACAGACTGAGCCTATCAAGGAATATTATGAGAAACAAGGTAAATTGGTTGTAGCATACGGTCAGGAGGAGCTTGAGGACACCACTAAAGAGGTTGCCAAGGCTCTGGGACTGGACCAATAAAGCCGAAGGCTTTTGGAGAGAAATTGATGATAACGATAAAGTCGAAATCTGAAATTGAAAAAATGCGGCTTGCCGGTAAAATCACCGGAGATGTTTTAAGAGAGATTGAAAAACACATAAAGCCGGGAATATCCACAAAGCAACTTGACAAAATCGCACATAATTACATTGTTTCAAGAGGAGCAACACCATCTTTTCTGAACTATAACGGATTCCCGGGAAGTATATGTGCATCGCCGAACGATTGGGTTGTGCACGGAATCCCGAACAAGGGCGTTATATTAAAAGAGGGCGACATTATAAGCATTGACGTGGGAGCGTATATAAACGGTTATCACGGCGACGCTGCAAGAACCTTTCCGGTAGGAAAAATATCGGACGAAGCACAGCGGCTCATCGATGTCACCAAGGAAAGCTTTTTCCGCGGTGTCAAGCATGCGGTTCACGGTGCGAAATTAGGTGATGTTTCGGCTGCAATCCAGGAATATGTGGAATCCAACGGATATTCGGTCGTGCGAGATTTGGTAGGACATGGAATCGGTAAAAATATGCACGAAGATCCGAGCGTTCCGAATTACGGACGAAAAGGTCACGGCGTTAAGCTTGCCGCAGGCATGACAATTGCGGTTGAGCCGATGGTAAACGCCGGAAAATACGACGTGTGCGTATTGGACGATGACTGGACAGTTGTTACAGAGGATGGGAGCTTGTCGGCACATTATGAAAATACCATTCTGATAGGCAGAGGCGAGTGCGAAATACTCACTCTTTAGGAGGAAAGAATGGAAATTAAGGTATCAAGCATAGTCCGCTCGATTGCGGGACGCGATAAAGGAACGGTGTTTCTGGTAGTTGCAAGAGAGGGCGAATATGCTTATGTGTCAGACGGCAAGCTTAGGAAAATTGAAAAACCTAAGAAAAAGAAAATAAAACATCTTCAAGGCACGGATTATGTTTTTTCGGGAGATTTTTCCGAGAACTATAAAATCCGGAATGCTTTGGCGAAATATCAAAAAACGGTTTAAGGGAGGTTGCTTCTTTGGCTAAGGATGATGTTATGGAATTAGAGGGCACTGTTGTTGAAACTCTGCCTAATGCAATGTTTAAGGTTGAGCTTGAAAACGGCCATCAGATTTTGGCTCATATTTCAGGCAAATTAAGAATGAACTTCATTAAGATTCTTCCGGGTGATAAGGTGAAGCTTGAAATGTCACCGTATGATTTGACACGAGGCAGAATCACGTGGAGATCAAAATAAGGAGGTAATTATAATGAAAGTACGTCCGTCAGTAAAACCTATATGCGAAAAGTGCAAAATTATAAAGAGAAAAGGCAAGGTTATGGTAATCTGCGAAAACCCTAAGCACAAGCAAAAGCAAGGTTGATTGGATAATTTGTTTATAACTTGTTCGGGGGCGGCTGCCACAGCCCCATAGACTGTGGACTTGAATGGGTTTTAATATCAAGCAGAACTTTTTCTGCAAAATAGGTAATATATAAATTAAGTTATACATGGAGGTGTAAAAATGGCAAGAATAGCAAGCGTTGACTTACCAAGAGAAAAAAGAGTTGAAGTTGCCTTAACGTATATCTACGGTATCGGTTTGAAGAGTTCTCAGAAGATTCTGGCTCAGAACGGTGTTAATCCGGATACAAGAGTTAAGGATTTGACAGAGGAAGAAATCAATAAACTGAGAGAAACAATTGACGCTGAATACACCGTTGAAGGTGACCTCAGAAGACAGGTTGCTTTGGATATCAAGAGATTGATGGAAATTGGTTGTTACAGAGGAATAAGACATAGAAAAGGGCTTCCTGTAAGAGGACAGAACACAAAGAATAACGCAAGAACAAGAAAAGGCCCGGCAAAGACTATGGCTAATAAGAAGAAATAAGAGAGGAGCTAAACTGACAATGGCAAAGGTAGCGAAAAAAACTACACGTACTAAGCGTCGTGACAGAAAGAATATTGAAAAGGGTGCTGCTCATATCCGTTCAACTTTCAACAATACAATAGTTACTATTACAGATACAGCCGGAAATGCATTGTCTTGGGCAAGCGCAGGCGGTTTAGGCTTCAGAGGTTCAAGAAAGAGCACTCCGTTTGCTGCACAGTCAGCAGCAGAGACAGCAGCAAAGGCTGCTATGGAGCATGGTCTTAAGACTGTTGAAGTATATGTAAAGGGACCGGGTGCGGGTCGTGAAGCTGCAATAAGAGCACTTCAGGCAGCCGGATTGGAAGTAAGCATGATCAAAGACGTTACTCCTATCCCGCACAATGGATGCAGACCGCCTAAGAGAAGACGTGTGTGATTTATTGTACTGTTAGAAAGTTTAAAAGGAGGTAAAACAGCATGGCTAAAAATATGCAGCCTGTATTAAAAAGATGTAAGACACTGGGCATTGAGCCGGGTGTTATGGGTATCGACAAGAAGTCGAACAGAAACCCTAAGCAAAACAGAAAAAAGCAATCTGAATATGGTATACAGCTTACAGAAAAGCAGAAAGTAAAGTTCATTTACGGTGTGCTTGAGAAGCAGTTCAGAAAGTATTATGTAATGGCTACAAAGAGAAACGGTATTACCGGTGAAATGCTTTTACAAATACTCGAAACAAGACTGGACAACGTTATCTTCAGATTAGGACTTGCAAACACAAGACGTGAAGCAAGACAAATCGTAAACCACGGTCATATTCTTGTTAACGGCAAGAAGGTAAACATTCCTTCATATCTCGTTAAACAGGGTGATGTTATTACCGTAAAGGAAAAATCAAGAGGATCTGAGAGAATGAAAGAGATCGTTGAAGTTAACGCTTCACGTCTTGTTCCGAAGTGGCTTGATATGGACAAGAACACATTTACAGGTAAAGTAGTAACATTGCCGGCAAGAGATGACATTGATTATGAAGTTGAAGAGCATTTGATCGTCGAATTGTATTCTAAGTAATAATGTTATCACCCTCGGTAAATAGAATGTGAATATTAAAAAGGAGGGTTTCGATAAGATGATAGAAATGGAAAAGCCCAATATTGAATGTACGCAAGCGACAGGAAACTACGGAAAGTTCGTTGCTACACCGCTTGAGCGCGGTTACGGAACGACTCTGGGTAACTCGTTGAGAAGAATATTGCTTTCATCACTGCCGGGTGCGGCTGTGACTTCGATAAAAATTGAAGGTGTTCAGCATGAATTTTCGACAGTACCGGGCGTTAAGGAAGATGTAACCGAGATTATATTAAATCTTAAAAAGCTTTATTTAAAGCTTCACACAAATGCTCCGAAAACGGTGTATATTGAAGCGAAGGGCGCGTGTGAGATCACAGCGGCTGATATAAAAATCGATGATGAAGTTGAGATTTTCAACCCTGATCTGCATATTGCAACTCTTAACGATGATGCAAGACTGTATATGGAGATTACAATCTCGAAGGGCAGGGGTTATGTTTCTGCCGAGAGAAATAAGATGAATTTACAGCCGCCTGTCGGCGTAATTCCGGTAGACTCAATTTATACACCTGTAAAAAAGGTGAACTACACCGTTGAAAATACTCGTGTAGGTCAGTATCTTGACAGAGAAACTCTTACAGTAGAGGTTTGGACTAACGGTACAATCAAACCTGAAGATGCAGTAAGCTTAGCGGCTAAGATCATGAATGATCTGCTTGCATTGTTTGTTGATTTGTCAGAAGAAGGCAAGAATACCGAAGTAATTGTTGAAAAAGAAGAAAGCAAGAAGGAAAAAGTGCTTGAGATGACAATCGAAGAATTGGATTTATCGGTACGTTCCTACAACTGCTTGAAGCGTGCCTCAATAAATACTGTTGAGGACTTGATAGACAAAACGGAAGAGGATATGATGAAGGTCAGAAACCTCGGAAGAAAGTCGTTGGAAGAAGTTATACACAAATTAAATGAGTTGGGTCTGGCACTCAAGGAAGAAGAGGACTAAACTCTTTAATGAAAGGAGGTAATGTTAATGCCCGGAACAAGAAAATTAAATCTGCCTACAGACCAGAGAATGGCGCTTTTGAGAAACTTGGTAACAAGCTTGCTTGAAAATGGCAGAATCGAAACAACAGTAACAAGAGCAAAGGAAACAAGAAGTTTAGCAGAAAAGATGATAACTCTTGGAAAAGCTAATACATTACATTCACGTCGTCAAGCTTTAGCATTTATCACTAAAGAAGATGTAGTAAAGAAGCTGTTTGATGAGATTGCTCCGAAGTACGCTGAAAGAAACGGCGGATACACAAGAGTAATTAAAACAGGTCCACGTCGCGGTGACGCTGCACCTATGGCTATCGTTGAATTAGTATAATTAGTCAAATAAAAAAAGATGCGTATGACGCATCTTTTTTTATTGGGGAGGACGAAAAGTGAGAAAGATGGAAATAAAAAGAATAGATTTTTCAAAGTGCAGATATGCAAATGAAATACACGCTGAGATAAAGAATACGTTAAATTTTCCCGAACATTACGGCGAGAATTTAGATGCACTATGGGATTGTTTATGGGAGTATTATGATTGCCCGGTATTGATTGAAATATACGGATTTAATTCGGCGGTGCAGGAAATACGCGAAGAATTAAAAGGAGTAATACGAATTTTTGATAGGGGCGCAGAGCTGCTAAAAGGATTTAAATATAAAATTATGTCGTAGAGATAGTCAACAAAACCCCTGAAATCTGCTTTAGAAGATTTCAGGGGTTTTTTTCACTTACGAGTAGGTTTTACATTGTCATCGGGTTTGATGGCGCCCTCAATAGTGCCGTTTTCTTCCTCAAACTTTTTAATGCTGTCACGAATAAGAACAAGGATATGACTGTTTACGCTGCGCCCTTCGTATTCGGCAACATAACCAATTTTGTATAGCATTTCTTGCTCAATTCTTATTGAAACACTCTTAACTGCCATGGTATCACCTCAAAATAAATATGCTGTAATGCAACGTTTTTTATTTCGCTTTTTTCAAAAGCTCCTCCAAGGCCTCTTTTGAAAAAGTATATTTTTTATCGCAGAATTGGCAGGTAAGTTCTGCCTCGCCCTGATCTTCAATTAAATCCTCCAGCTCTTTTTTGCCAATCGAAATAAGTGCGCGCTCCATGCGCTCTTTTGAACATTTGCACTCATACATCGGCACTATCGGCTTGTTTTCCATGAGCATATCAAAATCCTCGGTGATGTGGAAAAATATATCCTCGGCGCTCATGCCCGAATCAATCATCTGTGTTACCGGCTCGATAGTTTTCATTTTTTCCTCCAGCTTTATCGCAATATCCTCGGTTGCCTCGGGCATGAGCTGGATCATAAACCCGCCTGCCGCCTTGACGCTTGAGTCGGTATCTACCAGAACACCCAAGGCAATCGCAGTGGGTATCTGCTCGCTTCTGGCAAAATAGAAGGTCAGATCCTCGGCTATCTCGCCCGTTACAATCGGGACTTGTCCGGCATAAGGCTCTTTCATTCCGAGATCGCGTATGACATTTAAATACCCTTTTCCGACACCGCCGCCGACATCGAGCTTGCCTTTTTTATTAAGCGGCAGATCAACAAACGGGTTTGCGACATATCCGCGCACGTGCGAATGACTGTCGGTGACGGCGACTATACTTCCCAAAGGACCGTCGCCTTTAAATTGTATAGTTGTTGTATCGGTTTCGTTCTTCATGCCGGCACCCATAATTGCCGCCGCAGTGAGCGTTCTGCCGAGCGCTGCCGTTGCAACGGGGTAGGTATGGTGAATTTCATGCGCGCGGTTTACCAAATCGGTCGTGATTGCGACAAATACTCTTACCGCGCCGTCCATGCTGTTTCCTCTTAATAGTATATCTGACATTATTATCGTTCCTCTCGTTTTATTCTATATTGACCGTTATAAATTGCTTTTCCGCCAAAGACAATGTTGCCTCCTTAAAGGTTACGTTCACCTCTGCCGAGAAAAAGCCTGTGCCGTGTCCGGTTATATCGATTTCCGCAGTTATATTCGAGGCAATAATATCCGATGCCGCACCGCGCACGCGAAGTGTTACTTCGGAGGGCGCGTTGTATTGCTGTCCGTCAGCCTTTTTGACATTAAGCGGTACGCTGATATATTGTTCTTCAATAAGCTCCGCTTTAATTTTTACGGTAACTGTTCTTGATTCGGGCGGTATATAAACGCCGTCAACGTCCTCAAGCTCAACGGTGTACTCGGTGTTTTTCTCATCGTAGTTGACAATTGCCTTAAGCTCCGTTACCGAAATATCGCTGTCTACACCGACATAAACCTCGCTTTCCGATATGGATTCGAGCTTTAATACGCACCGTTTGTCCGCGTCGCGCAGATCTGCCTTTACCGGCACCTTTATTTTCTTATGTGCGATGTTTGTAACATCTATACCGTCCACAGCCATGTATACGTCGTCGGTGAATTTTATTTCTTTGTTGTCCTTGTCTACGGCCTTGACGGCATATCTCGCGACTGTTTCGTGCGTTATTGTTGATATGTCCACGAATACGGCAAGGTGGTCGATCATTGAAATATCGTCCGATGAGCCTTTGACGCTTATCTTATCCTGTGTAATCTGGGATTCTATCAATTTATCGGGTACCGCAACCCCCTGCTGGATAACCTTAACGTCAAAATCTCGGCTCTGCATTCTCTCAACGCTGATCTCGACAGACGAGGTTTTCTTTTCGGTTATATAAAGCGCATTTGTTGCAAGCTCATAATCGACTTTTATGTTGTACACCCCCGGGACGGTTATTTTCGACACATCAATAGTGGCGGAGATGTCGTCCATCGAATTTATGATGTCGCTGCGCTTGCCGCGCACGGATATTGCCGCCTCGCCGACAGAAGCTTTGTTCACCACTAAAAGATCATTATTTAAAAGAGTAGTTTCACCGTTTAACTGAATCGGAATATCTTTTAGCGTTGTTTCAAAGGACGCGTCCTCTATATAAACAAGAACAACCCACAAAATCAAGCCGACTATAACCGAGATAAGCTGCATAAGGAATCTTCGTTCAATGTTTTTTACTTTCATTTTGAAATCCCCTTCCAGAATTTTATCTTGCTCGTGTTTTTCTGCACCTTTAGAGTAAGGGCTTTTTCTATCGCTTTTTTGAGAGAGTTCTCATCAAGATTTCTCGTAAGCGTGCCGTTTATCGCGATTGATATTTTACCTGTCTCCTCGCTCACGACAATTACGACCGCATCGGAGTTCTCCGACATACCGAGAGCCGCTCTGTGGCGCGTTCCCAGCTCGCGCGATATGTTCTGATTTGTAGTAAGCGGCAGAACGCACGCCGCCGAGTATATTCTCTCGCCGCGGATTATAACCGCACCGTCATGGAGCGGTGTGTTGTGCACAAATATGTTTTCCAAAAGCGCCGCGCTTATAACGGAGTCTATGCGAGTGCCGTTGTTTGCAAATTCACCCAACGGTGTTAAGCGTTCGAGAACAATCAGCGCGCCGGTTTTGGTTTTTGCCATATTTACGGTCGCCTCGGTAAGCTCGCGGATTATGACCGCCTCGGTTTCCTCGTCCTGCACACCGGAAAAATCGAGAATTTTTCCGACCTTCGAGCGCCCGACGTGTTCAAGCATACTCCTGAGCTCGGGCTGGAATATAACAATTACGGCAAATGCGCCGAGTTGCATTGCGTTTCGCATAATATAGTTAAATGCTGTCAGATGTAACCATGCGCTTATCGGCAGGGTAAGAAAAATTATTGCCAGTCCTTTTAAAAGCTGGACAGCTCTTGTTTCGCGTATCATCTTCACAAGCTGATACACCAAGAGTATTATTATAAGAATATCTATAAAGTCGGATATTTTCATCAGCTGAATAAACCGGCTTATATATGTAAACATTGACGACATGACCTCACCCGTACCTTTCCGCGCCGAAGTTAAAATTACACTTCTATTATACTATATTTTATTCGCTTTGAAAAGGTTTTTTTCATTATTTTTTTATCACAAATTATTTACAGATCTTATACTGATATTGACTATTTATTTTATTTGTACTATAATGGGGTTGAATATAAAATTTATGAGGCGATGAATTTGAAAATAAAGAAATATATAAGAAAATTTTTTGATGCGCTTGATCAGAGTCCGGTAATGACAACCGTTATTTTGTCGTGCGCGCTTACATTTTTCATAGAAATTCTTGCAAGACATTCGCTTTTCGGAGCAATTGCATATGTTATCAAAAACCCGTTTATCTATGCCTATAACTGCGTGATAATCCTGTTTACGCTTTCTGTGGCGCTCTATTTTTCCAAGCGATTGTCGGTGTATATGACGGTCTGTTTTTTCTGGGTTGTTTTGGGAGTGGTCAACAGTATTCTTTTGGGAATACGCGGAACTCCGCTTTCGGCAATTGATTTTACCGTTCTAAAGAGCGCATATACCCTGATAAAGCTCTATATCAGCATACCTCTTTTAGCGCTTTTGATTGTGCTTGCCGTAGGGGTGATTGCAGCGATAGTGATTTTGTTTGTTAAGGCTAAAAAGCTCCGCCCGGCATATTTTAAGGGGATAACGGTTACTATTGTATCTGCCGTTATGATATTTTTCACCTCGCAAAGCCTTGTTACCTCCGAGGCGGTGACAACATCTTCGGGAGATCTTACCAAGATTTACGAAAAATACGGTTTTGCCTGCTGTTTTTCCTACAGTCTGTTGGGAAACGGTATTCAAACTCCCGAAACCTATTCGCCCGATTCTATCAATAACATTTTAAAGAGCATAGATTATGCCGACAGATATTCGTCGGGGGATAAACCGAATGTGATTATGGTGCAGCTTGAGTCATTTTTTGATCCGTCCTATTTGGACGTGGAGGGAATATCCTTTTCCGAGGAGGTTATACCGAATTTCAAACGGTTAAAAAGCGAATATACAAGCGGATTTCTGAAAGTTCCGTCTTTTGGCGGAGGTACGGCAAATACCGAATTTGAGGTGCTGACTCAGCTTGATATTCATAATTTCGGTTTGGGCGAATACCCGTATACCACGGTTTTAAAGGAAGATGTCTGCGAATCGGTGGGATATGACCTTAAAAAGAACGGCTATGCAACACACGCACTGCATGATCATACCGCAACGTTTTACGATAGGAATATTGTTTACAAAAATCTCGGGTTTGACAGCTTTACTCCGATCGAGTATATGATCGCGCCCAAAAGAAATCCACTCGGCTGGGCAAAGGACACGGTTTTATCGGACGAGATTGTAAAGGCGCTTGACTCTACCGAAGAGAGCGATTTTGTGTTTGCTGTATCGGTTCAGGGACACGGACAGTATCCGTCGGAATATCAAGGAGAGCTGCCGATTAAGGTGAGCGGCATTGAGGATAAGGAGATGAGGACCAATCTCGAGTATTATCTTTTGCAGATTCATGAGATGGACGAATTTATAGGTGAATTTACCGATAGACTTTCCGAGCGTGCGGAGAAAACGATAGTCGTATTTTACGGAGATCATCTGCCCTGCCTGAAATTGGGAGAGCTAAACACCTCACAAATCGGGAATTACCCCGTTTCGTGCGACAGATTTTCAACGGAATATGTGGTTTGGAGCAATTTTAATATGGATAAGGCGGACGAGGATCTGCCGGCATATAAGCTGTCGTCTAAGGTGCTTGATTCTATCGGAGTGCATACCGGGGTTATTACGCAGCTTAATCAGAAAAGCGGACTTTCCGATGACACATACCGTGCATATTCCAAAATATGCGCTTACGATATGCTCTACGGCGATAGAATAATAAATAAGCTTATGGATTTAAAGCCTGCCGATATGCGTCTGGGAGTGGAAGATATAAAAATTACCGAAGTAAAAAGAAGCGGTGCGTATGCGCTCATATCGGGTGAGAATTTCACCGAATACAGTGTTATCACGGTGGATTCAAAGGAGGCGGAAACGACATATATGTCGCCCGGGCTTTTGAGGATAAGCTCGAAGGAAATTTACAGCGGTGCTAAAATATGCGTTGAGCAAAAGTCGGATAATACGGTATTGGGTGTATCGGAGGAATATGTATATTAAAAGCACAGACCGCATAATTATTCGTATTCGCCTATAACATAACACGCGCGTCCGTTGGCTTTTGCGGCATATAAAAGGTCATCGGTTTTTGCGGTGAGCGGAGTCATTTGTACGGGATAGCGGAATCGGCAGGCTCCGATGCTGCAGCTTACTTTGTGCGGAGAGGGGAGTATTCCCGAGATTTCAGCTAAAAATCGGTCGAGCTTTTTTTCGAGAACCTCTTTTTCGAGCGGTGCATTTATCATTGCGGCAAATTCATCGCCGCCGATTCGCCCGACTATGCCGTATTCGCCGACAATCTGCTTTAGCGATGCGGCAATTCCTTTTAGCACTATATCGCCGGTGTGATGCCCGAGGGTATCGTTTATAGTCTTGAAGTTGTCCGCGTCGATGAACAGAAACCAACCGTATGTAACTGTGTGAGAATCAAATTCGGTTTGCGCTCTTTCGCAGCAGTTGAAGAAGATTCTGCGTCCCATAACGTTTGTTATAACGTCAAGCTCACCCAAAAATTTTTGGTATGAGGTATATTTGTAAATCATGTCCAGCGCTATCAGAGAAAGTATGCATAAAGACAGCATTGCTATCATGAATTGCATTTGAAGATGCATAAGATCGCTGTTTATGACAGCCGATACTTGGATGTTGTGCTGTTTAAGCATAAATGCGGCGCGGTATGAAAAGTAGAATGTTGCCGAGAGCATCATGATCGCGATAAACGCGGCGAATACGGCTATAAAAATGTTCTTTTTCCCTGTGTTTATGTACGGAATATCGCATGAACGGTCGATGCTGTTTTTAAAATTTGATACCATGCGTGATTTGTAAAATGTCCATAATCCTTCAATAAGTGCCATGCAGAAAAAGGACACTATTATTTCGGCAATGTTTAGATGAGCGTGAGAAAGATATGTATTTACCGTTTCGGGAAAAAGCAGTATCATTGATATATATACGATAAGTGCATGAATCTCCGGTGCGAGCAATGCCGCCGCCGCAATCCACACACGAAAATGCTTTTGTTTTTTTGCGGCATGAAAAATAAGCCCGATAATCAGACCGAAAAGCGCTCTTGCGCCGACTGCGAGCAATATGCTTTTTATGGGTGAGCCGCTGAGAATCGGGGAGAATATCCGATCTGTCGGCATCACGTAAGACGCGCAGGCTTTGTACATACTTGCGGCTCCGAATACAGCGCCCATTGCGGCGGATTGCCACGGCCCCAAAAGGCAGGCGGCAATAATAATCGGTATGTATCCGAAAGTGACCGAAATGGGCGGTATATGTATATATCCCAAAAATGTGAAGGACATCAAAAGCTCAATCGCAGCAAGAGCCATAAAAACATATGAGTCAAAAGAGTATTTGCGAAAAATGTTTGTTTTTTTCATCAGATGCTATCTCCCGGTTAGTAAGTAAAAAATTTAATTTTGCGACAGAATCAACTGTATATTTTTCTTTAATTCAGGAAAATCTTCGGTGACTGTTTTATATACGTCCCCCATATTTAAAGTTTGATATTTATGTGCGGCAATATCCCGAAAGCCGGCAAAAGTTTTCCACGGAATGTGGGAATATTCTATTCTAAATTCACCCGATAAACTTTTTACAAGTTCTCCGATATTGATTACCGTCATACATACTGCACGTTTTAATATTTCATTTGAAATAAAATCATCAAGCGAAGTATCGCGCATAATGTTTATGGCAATAGAAATTTCATCCAGTATTTTTGTTAATGTTATTTTATCTCTATGCTGCATAAAGCGGCACCACCTTATTTATTTCAAGAATTGAATCTTTTGGAATGGGAGCATGAATCACATCAACACTGACACCCAATAAATCTTCAAATCTGTATTTTATCGAAATGAGCGTTAAGAGAGATACGTGAACATTTTTAAATTCAATAAGCAAATCCACATCGCTTTTAGGCGTATTTCTGCCGTCTGCATACGAACCGAACAGGCTTATGGAACGTATCGGAAATTCTTTTGCAACAGTTTCCGCAGCATCCGATATCTGTTTAATTGTCAGCATAGCATCAACTCCCTTCATACTGATATTATACTACATATTTGTGATAAATACAATAGATAATGAAAATTTTAATCAAGAGGTGATTTAATTGCCGCATATTTGAGGAATAAATAATTTTCTTTATGATGTTTTTTTGTTTTAAAAGTCATGACAATTTCCAAAATCAATTTTATACTTTTCAAACACACAAACTATTTCTTCTATCCGTTCAAAATCTGAATAGCTATCATTTTTTATTATTTCCTGAATCTCTGCCAATATTTTAATCGCAACAGTATTAGCAATATCATCAGCATCAATTTCAAAATCCTCAATCCGTGAATTTATAAAGTCGGATATATAAGTTTTTAACAATTCTGCTTTTATTTTCATTTAAAGTTCCTCCTTTAACGTTACCATATGGTATCTTTTTGCTAATATTATATTACCATATGGTAACATTAAAATCAAGAGGTGATTTTAATGTTTTTTAAAAGATTATATGATTTAAGAACAGATAACGATTTAACTCAACAGCAAATTGCAGATTATCTTACTTGTAACCGCCAGGTATATGCACGATATGAACGTGGTATTCGAGAAATTCCGGTTTCTATGTTGATTAAACTTGCTGATTATTATAATACATCTGTTGATTACATTTTGGGCAGAACGGATAACAAGACTTTAATAAAATAACACAAAAATCACGCACCTTTTCGGTGCGTGAAAATCAATGGTGGAGATGACGAGAGTTGAACTCGTGTCCGAAAACATATTCACCCCGGCATCTACGGGTGTAGGTTATGCTTTTGGATTCCCCTCATATAAGCGTCATAACCAAGGCTTATACTACGGTAGTTTCAGATTCATGACCGACTCCGAAACAAAAGCCGGTTCACGTTCACCACTGATATTCGCCTTAATATTAGCCGTGGTACTCTAAAATAAGACGGTTGCCTAAATTAGGCAGCGTATGCTAATTCGTTGTTAGCGTTTATATTTATAAGTTTGAGCCGTTTAAAGTGGCACTCGACACTACCCGCTTCCGAAGCTTCAACATCCCCGTCGAAGCCGTTACATCCCCATATTAAGAGTTATAATTATTGTATCACATTTTTAGAAAAAAATCAACAGTTACATTCTAACAATTTATTTACAAATTTTATGGTATACTCTTTTTAAATTATATATGAAAATCGGCTTGATATTCCGTATAACACGTGTATTCACGCGTTTTTTTACATATTTCATATATTTCGGATCATCGCACGAAAAGCGCACGCCGCCGCGCTCAATCTCGCAAACAACACCGATTACGCTACACCGCTTTATGCCATGCTCCAAAATCCACTGATTATCACCGCACAGGGTGTAGCTGTCCTTTTTTACTTTTACAATGCGGTGCAGGACAAATGCGCCGTCTGTGCGCTTGAAAAATATTATATCGTATTTTTTTAAAGGCTCTGTCGGCTTTTTTATATATACGCTGTCTATCCCCTGACGGATCAGCGGAAGCATACTTCCCCCGTTCGGGGAGATTTTAAAGCTTTTTCCGCTCTCAAGCGTTTCTGTTATAATGTTTTCTATATCTTCAAAGTGAATTTTCATTTTTTCTCTCCTTTTGCGGCGGCAAGTGCGCACAATACCGCGCCATCATCTATTCGGCATTTTAAGCGGAAGAAGGGCAGCTCTGTTATAAATCTGTCCAACATTTTAAATAACGCCTCGTTTAAAGTCGGATTTTTCACATAAACCGTCTGATTGAAAATTTCTGCCAAGACCTCTTTTGCCGACATTTTTTCGGCGCGGTTTTCTTCCGCCTGTTCGATAAAAAAGACGGCGCGAATCTTTGCCGATGCGTTTTTCTGCATATTCTCTTTGCCGCACCAGGGTGTGCCGTATACGTAAAAGCCGTCTTTTTTCATCTTTATAAGCGGCTTGTCGCCGTTTATGATGAAATCATCGGGGAAAAGCTTTGTCCAGAGCGCGGCATGGGTGGATTTTCCGCTGCCGCTTTTTCCCGTAAACAAATATCCTTCATTTTCGTGACATACCGCGGCAGAATGGAAAAAGAAGGTGTCGTATGCCAAAATTTTTTCGGCGAGCTGCTTAAAAAGGAGCTGACCTTCAAGATAGCTCTTGGAATGTTTGGGGTATTTCTCTTTTTCCGCTTGCAGTTCATCTTCCGTTACCCTAAGTGTTATATCGGGTTTAGAAAAATCCGCGAGATAATCGCAAAAGAGCGTCTCGATATTCTTATGTATAGTTTCGATCCGAATGTTAAGATCGCATATTCTGCACAGTATCACGTAGTTCCTCCCTATATGTACCCCGCCCGCGGCGGTTTTTTTATAAATATTCTCTTAGTGCCTTTTCAAAATCTTCCTCTATTTTTATAATCCGCCTTGCCATATCCTTTGCCCTTTCCTCCGCTCCCTCGTATTCGTTCAAATACTTAGTGAGCGTTTTCATGCCCATATCGCAGCCGTCTGTCATGAGATCGGCGGCGGTTTTGTCGTCTTTTTTAATCATCATCTTAAAATCGGTTTTCATCTCCGCCATGCTTTTTGCCATAATATTCGGCGTTTCGCTTTTTAGCCCGTGGCTTTCGAGCATTTCGTCAAGCTCAATTTTTATATCATTGTGGCGGTCGCTGAATTTTCGTAATAGATCCTTGAGCTTTTCGTCATCAACCTTGGGGAGCATATCTGAAATTGCGTCAATCCCCATTCGTACCCCTTGGTCGCATTGCTTTAAAAGCTCGGTTGTATCGGTGTGTGCCATAAAAAATCACAGCCTTTCTAAAAATTTATTCTACTGTGATTATGCCCGAACTCTTTTTAGTTTATACCAAAATATTCTTCCAAGCCTTCGATAATTCCCGAAACAATCTTTTCCTGATATTCATCTGTTGCCATATTCGCCTCTTCGTCGGGATTTGAGATGAATCCCATTTCCAAAAGCGTGACAGGAACAGCCGACCAATTAAAGCCGGTCATATCGGGACGCTCAACCGTGCCGCGGTTTTTTGCGCCGGTATTTTTGCAGACGGCGGCTAAGATAAGCTCGCCTGCGCGGCGGCTGTTTTGTACAATCTCTTTTGTGAGATACCCGTCCGATACTCTTTTTTCGGACGGCAAAAGTACAGACACACCGGAAACCGCCGCCGACTCGCTCCCGTCCGCATGAAGCCGCACTACAATGTCGGCGTTATTTTTATTTGCAAATTCCGCACGCTCTATGTTGCTCATATCGCACTCATGCTCTGTGCGCGTGATTACGACGGTTGCGTCGGCAGCCTCTAAGCGCGCCTTTAATTTCAAACCGACTTGGAGATTTAACTCCTCCTCGGTGAGGATTTTTCCTGCCGCACCGCTTACATTTGCCGCCTTTTTCTCGGACGCTCCGGGATATATCGCCTCTTTTTCTTTTCTCGCGGTCTTTCCGTGTCCCGGATCGATGCATATAATTTTTTGATAGAATTTGCCGTGAGTTTCGGACTCCGGCACTTTCTGCACACTTTCCGGCGGCTTTTCGGGAAGCGTTTTCGGCTCGGGTGCTTTTTTATTTAAAGTGACAAAAAGGACAGTCGATATGATAATCATAACAACTGCCCCGATGCACATAATTTTTTGTTTATTCATTGCAGTTTGTCTCCATTCGTTCCTATAAAGACAGTTTACTGCATTTTGACGATTTTGTCAATATTATTCTTCTATCTTTGCCTTTCTTTTAAGAATTTCGGCAAAAATGTTCGTGTCAAATTTCGGCTTTCTTTCGTAGGTGTAAAGACCGTTCTGCTCCTGTTCCACATCATAGAGCTGTGTATAGCAAAGACCGAGTATGTTCGGGTTATCCAGCAAAACGTCGGTAAGACCTTTAAAGCGAGCGATAAATTCCTCCTCGGTTTTTGGGTTGTTGCCGTATCCCCAGCCGATATTTTCGGGACACCAGCCGATTCCGCCGTATTCGCTCACAAACACAGCCTCGCCCTTGTATTTTTGCGTTCTGCCTTTGTCTGCACGCTCAACCTGGTCATTTACAATACCCTCTGCGATATGCGCATAGTTTTCCTTGAATTTTTCAACATCGCCCTCGTAGTCGTGTACATCGTATATTTCTATACCGTCACAGTGGTAGTTGCCGCTTGTATCGATGCATATACGAGTCGGATCAAGCTGCTTTGTGATATGATATGCTGTTTCGATAATGCGGTGAGGAAGGTTTATCTCGGCATAACCCCATGTTTCATTAAACGGACACCAGCCGATGATTGCCGGGTGGTTGAAATCACGCTCCACAGCCTCAACCCACTCATTTATAAAGTTTTCGCACGAAACGGCATCGCGGTAATCCATGCCCCAGTTGCCGTGTTCCGACCAAACCATATATCCTGCTTTGTCGCAGTGGTATAAAAAGCGCGGCTCAAATATTTTTTGGTGCAGTCTTGCGCCGTTAAAGCCTGCCGCCATCGAGATTTTGATGTCATTTTCCAAAGCGGCATCGGTTTTTGCGGTGTAGATTCCGTCGGGGTAGAAACCCTGATCAAGCACGGTTCTTTGAAATACAACTTTGCCGTTTAGCATAAATTTCTTATCTTCAAGATTGACGCTCCTCATGCCGAAATAGCTCTTTACCGAATCGTCGGCAAAACTAAGCTCCAAATCATACAGCCTGCCGCAGCCAAGCTCCCAAAGATGCAGTTCCGAAAGATTAATTGTCAGCGTAAATATGCCGTTTGACGTCTTAGCCGTGGCACTGCCCACTTCTTTGTCCTCAAAGCTTGCCTTTGCGGTGATTTCACCCTTGCCGCAAACAGAGCCCATGATCGTAATTGAGCTGTTGTCGATATTTGGGTAGTATTTTGCGCTTTTTATGTAGGCTTTCGGGACAAACTCCAGCCATACCGTCTGCCATATGCCTGTTGTTCTGGTATAAAAACAGCCGTATGAGGCGAATTGCTCGCTTTGTTTTCCGGCAGGTTGCATATGCCCTCTTACATCGTCCTCGGCGATAACGAAAAGCTCATTTTCTCCCGATTTTACAAATTTTGTAATGTCAACGGCAAATGACGAATATCCGCCGATGTGATGCCCCGCCTGCTCGCCGTTTATATATATAAAGCTCTCGAAATCAACCGCACCGAAATGCAGGAGGATATTGTTTTTAAGCTCGTCATCTGTAAGTTTTATCACCTTTCTGTAGCATACCGCGGCGATAAAATCCTTGTAGCCTATCCCGGAAAGCTCACTTTCGGGGCAGAACGGTACGTTTATCTTTTTTGAAAGCGCACCTTTTTTGAAAAGCTTTTTTTCTCTTGCACTTTTGCCGAAATCAAAGTCAAATTCCCATTCTCCGTTTAAGTTTCTCCAAGCCGCACGCTCCCATTGCGGATTGGGGTGTTCCTGTCTTAAAATCTCCATATTAATTTCCTCCGATTTTTTTAAATTTCTGTTTACTTTCTTTAATTATAATGGTATAATTATTTGAAGTAAATAAGTAAAACCGTAAAGAAAGTTAGGAAAACACGCATGAAAGAAGAATTTATACATTTCCCTCCCAAAACCGAAAACGAGCCGTTTTATATAGAGCTTGCCGGCGTTTCGTATCCAGATGAAACATATGCGATAAAGCGCCCTCATTCGCACTGCACCTGCGTCGAATATATAATAGACGGTGAGGGGACGGTAAACTGCGACGGGGAGGTGTGCTATCCGAAAAAAGGCGATATATATCTGCTGCCGCGCGGCAAGGATCACTTTTATTTTTCGGATAAGGATAACCCATGGACGAAGATATGGGTAAACATAAACGGCGAGCTGGTGCAGAAGCTTTTGAGTGTATACAATCCGAAAAATAATGTGCTTTTTGAGGATGCGGACGGGTATGAGTATTTCAAAAAAATTCATGCAGCTGCGGCGGATGAGAGGATTCCTCCGGACAAAAAGCACGCGCGCGCGGCGATTTATTTTCATGAACTGATGCAGTTTTTATCGGAGCAGAGCAGCAAGGAAACACTTCCCGATGAGGTGCGGATTTTAAAAGAGTATATCGACAGCCGACCGAACGAGAACATAGCGTTAAAAAAGCTGTGCGATATGGTATATTTGAGCGAATCACAGGTGATACGGATTTTTAAAAAGAATCTCGGCAAAACGCCGTATGAGTATATGCTGGATTTAAAGGTGGAAAACGCAAAGGCGCTTTTAATCGGGACAAAGCTCATGATAAAAGAGATTGCTTATAATTTGGGATTTTGTGATGAGCATTATTTTTCGTATATATTCAAGAAAAAGACGGGGAAAACTCCGACACAGTACAGAAAATAAAAAGAGGCTGTAAAAAATCATAAGAAAAATCATTTTTTTTGATTTTTCTGCCGCAATAAAACTAAACCGCCGCAATTATATTCTCTATAAATATGTGTGCGTTACTTCTTTTCTTGCGTTTCGGAGTTTTTTACAGCCCCTATTTAGATGTGATTTTCTCTATATTTTTATATAAAGAAAATAATCTCGGTTGTCTACGCGAAAAAATTTAAAGATATACGTATCAAAATTTTTTACGGTATTTTCCTGCAACCTAAATATTATCGCTAAGAGACACTGCTTTAAAAATTTACGTAGGAAAACACTTTTTGACGCAGTGAAATACAGACAGAAAGGTTGTTGCTGTGACGTAACGACACTCTGCCTAAAATTCCGCTTTTCATCTTTGTAAAATAAAAAGTGCGCAGCCAACCTAAAAGCAGAGCTGCGCACTAAAAAACGTACACACTCCGTTTCTAAAGGTTGCTACACACTTTTTACTCATACAACTTGATTTCTCACGGGTATGTAGAAACAAGAGTATACGCTTTTTTACAAATAGCGTAACTCCCGCGGAGAAATTATTCAGTTGTTTTAAATAAGTAAAAAGTTGTAGCATATAGATTATATCACACGGCGGAAAAAATTACAATAGCCAAAACCAAAAAATGTAATAAAAAAAATACCGACCCGCTTGCAGATCGGTATTTTAAATAATTTATATATCCAGATTCGATACATACTTTGCGTGCTGTTCGATAAATTCACGTCTCGGCTCAACCTTATCGCCCATAAGGATTGTAAAGGTTTCGTCTGCGGCGATTGCGTCATCAACGCTTACACGCAGCATTGTTCTCGTTTCGGGGTTCATGGTCGTTTCCCACAGCTCGGCAGGATCCATCTCACCAAGACCTTTGTAGCGCTGAACCTTGCAGCCGCTGCCCATTTCGGCAATCAGCGCGTCGCGCTCATCTTCGCTGTATGCGAATTTCTCGACAAGATTGTTATTTTTGCCCTTAAACACCTTGAAAAGCGGCGGCTGTGCACAATAGATGTTGCCGTTATCTATAAGCGGACGCATATATCTGAAGAAGAAGGTCAGAAGAAGTGTTCTTATGTGCAGACCGTCGACATCGGCATCCGCCATGATAACCACTTTGCCGTATTTGAGCTTGGAAATATCAAATTCCTCGCCTATTCCGGCGCCGAGCGCCTGGATAATCGGCAGGAGCTTTTCATTGCTGTAGACCTTGTCTATTCTTGACTTCTCAACGTTTAACATCTTACCCCACAACGGAAGTATTGCCTGAAAACGTCTGTTTCTGCCCTGCTTTGCACTGCCGCCCGCGGAATCTCCCTCGACGATATATATCTCGGCATAGTCTGCGCCCTCGTCGGTGCATTTTGCAAGCTTACCCAATAAAGCGGAATTTGATGCGGCGGCATTCTTTCTTGTCGCCTCTCGTGCTTTTCTTGCAGCCTCTCTTGCTCGTGACGCGGTGAGCGTCTTTTCTATAATAACTTTCGCTATTCTCGGATTTTCCTCCAAAAATGCTGCGAATTTGTCGTTTAAGGCATTTTCAACCAGGGTTCTTGCCTCGGAGTTACCAAGCTTTGTTTTGGTTTGTCCCTCAAACTGTGCCTCCTCGACCTTTACGCTTATAACTGCTCTTAAGCCTTCACGTGTATCTTCGCCCGAAAGGTTCGATTCCTTTTCTTTCAGCATATTGTTCTTTCTCGCATAGTCGTTTATTACACGAGTAAGTCCAGATTTAAAGCCTGTTTCGTGAGTACCGCCGTCAATTGTGTGGATATTGTTGGCAAAGCTCAGGATTATTTCGTTGTAATCATCGGTATACTGCATTGCAACCTCGACCATCATGCCGGGGCGTGATGCTTCAAAGTAGATTATTTCATCGTGCAGCGGTTCTTTTGTCTTGTTTATAAACTGCACAAATTCCTTTATGCCGCCCTCGGCATAAAGCTCCTGAGATTTAGGCGGATCGCAGCGTTTATCGGTGAATATGATTTTTACACCCTTATTCAAAAATGCCTGCTCGCGAAGTCTTTTTAAGAGTACGTCATAGTCAAATTCCAGAACCTCGAATATTTCGGGATCCGGCTTAAATGTGATTTTCGTTCCGGTTTTGTCGGTATCGCCGATTATTTTCAGCTCACAGGTCGGCTTGCCGCGTTCATAGCTCTGATAGTATACATGAGAGCCGTCCGAAACCTCGACTTCAAGCTTTTCCGAAAGCGCATTTACGACAGATGATCCGACACCATGCAAGCCGCCCGATACCTTATATCCGCCGCCGCCGAATTTACCGCCGGCGTGCAGGATTGTGAGTACGACCTGGACGGTCGGGATCCCCTGCTGCGGATGTATTCCGACAGGTATACCGCGTCCGTTGTCGGTAACGGTTACCGAATTGTCGGGGTTTATGTCAACCAATATTTCGGTACAGTATCCGGCGAGCGCCTCGTCTATGGAGTTGTCCACGATTTCATAGACCAAGTGGTGCAGACCGGCCGCAGAAGTTGAGCCGATATACATACCCGGACGTTTTCTTACCGCTTCGAGTCCCTCTAAGACTTGTATTTGGTTTTCGTCATATTTTGTTTCGATCTTTTTCTCACTCATGATTATTCTCCTCGTATTACATATTAGGTAATTATTTACGTATATTTTAAACGGGACGGTTGTCCGCCCGGTATTTACTTTAATTCCGCCGCAAGATTTTTCATGTTCCACCTTTTGTAGAGTGTTTTGGACGAAACGGAGGATATATACACCTTAACGTTTGTCCCGTCCGCTGCCACAATATAGGATTTCGGCAGATCGTCGGTGATATCTACAACCTGACCGTTTTTTTGAGCGGCTGTAAGAAAATTTCTGCTGTGCTTTGATATTGTCGTGTTATCCATGTCGAAGATAGCTAAAATATCCTGCTTTCTTGCGACATAGTTATTTCCCAAATGAAGATACATCAGATAATCTTTCCTCCCGATATTTTAAATGTTTTTGCGCCTTTTGCCGGATTGTCGAGGTCGGTGCAGGTTATCAAGACCTGTTTGCCTTTTATCTTTTCCGTAAGATAAAGCCGCCGTTTTATATCCAGCTCGCTCATGATGTCGTCTAATAAAAGCACCGGATATTCGTCTTTTACGCTTTTTATATATTCCGTTTCGGCAAGCTTTAAAGTCAGAACACAGGTGCGCTGCTGACCTTGCGAGCCGAAGATTTTCGCGTCGCGCCCGTCCAAGGTGATTTTAAAGTCATCGCGCTGCACTCCGTACTGCGAAAGCCCCATCTCGATTTCGCGCTCCGCCGAAAGCTCCAGCTTTTTTAAAAAAGCGTCTTTTATATCGCCCTCTGCCGCTATATTCGGAAGATAGGAAAGCTCAAAGCTTTCTTTTGCAATCTCCGCATGAATACTTTTGGCATACTCTGAAAGCTTTTGCAAAAATTCGCCGCGGTATTTTTGAATTTTCGCGCCGTACAAGGCGAGCTGCTCGTTCCATACGCCGAGCGACGGATCGTTTTTTATGCCTTTTGCACGCAGCACTTTTAAGAGCGAATTTTTCTGGACAAGCGTTTTATTATAGTTTATCAGATTCACCAGATAGTTCGGATAAAGCTGGCTTATTGCCTCGTCCGTAAATTTGCGCCGAACCGAGGGAGAGCCCTTTACAAGCTCCAGATCGTCCGGCGAAAACATCACGACGTTTAAGTAATTCATAAGCTCCGAGAGCTTTGTAATCGGAACATTATTTATCTTTATAACCTTTTTTCCCTCTGTGTTCATGCGTATAAGTGCGCTGTATTCACGGCGCGAATCCTCAAACTCGGCACCGAGCGTAAACAGGTTTTTGCCGAATCGGATAAGCTCGGAGTCGGATTTTGTCCTGTGGCTCCTGCCGTGCGAAAAGAGGTAGCAAGCCTCCAGGATATTGGTTTTCCCCTGCGCGTTGTTGCCGTAAAATACGTTCGTTTCGCGCGAGAGGGTGAGCGATTGTTTTTCGTAGTTTCTGAAATTCTCTAATGTAAGAGTTTTTATATACATGGATAAAATTCCTTATTCTACGCTGATTTCGTATTTTCCGTCCTCAAATGTGAGCACTACTTCATCGCCGGGGCGGATTTTTTTGCCGCGCATTGTACAGATTTCGCCGTTGACCGAAACGATACCGTCTAAAATCATGTCCTTTGCGTCACTGCCGCTTTCGGCAATTCCCGAAAATTTCAAAAGCTGGTCGAGCTTTATAAATTCGGTGCTGATTTTTACCTTTTCCATTTTTATCATCAAGCCTTTCTGAAATTAACCGGTTTTTCTGCTTACCGATATAACACCCGGAATCTGTTTTATCTTTGTCATGGCGCGCTTTATGTCTGCCGTGTCGGAAATTTCAAGTCCGAGAGTCATGCTTGCAAGACCTTTTTTGGTCGCACGCCCTTCAATCGACGAGCAGTTTATCTTAAGATCCGCAAGACAGGCCGTAACATTCATCATCATACCGGTGCGGTCGTCCGCCTCTATCTGCAAGGTCGCGATATATGAGCTTTGACCTTCATTTGCCCATCTTACTTCGATAAAGCGGTTTCTGTCCTCCTCCGAGAGCGAGGACGGGCGTATATTCGAGCAGTCGGCGCGGTGTACCGAAACACCTCTGCCTTTTGTGATAAATCCCTTGATTTCATCGCCCGGCACAGGGTTGCAGCAGCCTGCAATACGCACCAGACAATGCTCGATTCCCTCGACCTCGATTCCGTTGTAGCTGGTCTTTTTCGCTTTGCCCGAGGTCGGCTCGGGAGTCTTTTGCGGCTGAGATTTTTTGAGTTTTATATATTCCTCCCTTAAGCGCATTATAACTTTTTGCGCCGAAAGGCCGCCGTAGCCTATGCTTGCGTACAGATCGTCCATCGTTTGGAAGTTGTACTTTTTGCAGATTGCATCCAGCCATTCCTGACGCATAAGCTCCGATGCCGGGATATTTACACGCCTTAGCTCTTTATCCATAACCTCTTTGCCGTGGGTTATGTTTTCATCTCTGCATTCGCGCTTCAACCACTGATTTATCTTGTTTTTCGCCTGTGAGGTTTTAACGATTTTGAGCCAGTCGCGGCTCGGACCTCTTACAGATGCGGAGGTGAGAATCTCAACAATATCGCCGTTTTTCAAGACGTAGTTGTGCGGAACGATTTTGCCGTTTACCTTAGCGCCGCACATCTTGCAGCCGACTGCAGTATGGATTGCAAAAGCGAAATCTATAACCGTGCTGCCGTTTACCAATGATATTACTTTGCCGTTCGGTGTGATTGCGAATACTTCATCGTTAAATATATCGAATTTGATCGTCTTTAGGAAATCGTCGCTGTCGATTATGCCTGCCTGATTATCCAAAAGCTGGCGAACCCATGTAAGCTTTGAATCCATATCGCTCACACCCGAAACACCCTCTTTGTATTTCCAGTGTGCCGCGATACCTTCCTCGGCGATCTTGTGCATTTCCCAGGTTCTTATTTGTATTTCAAGAGGTGTGCCGTTCGGACCGACAACGGTCGTGTGCAGCGACTGATACATATTCGGCTTAGGCATTGCGATGTAGTCTTTAAAGCGCATCGGGATTGGTGTGTACATCTCGTGCACCATACCCAAAACCGCATAGCAGTCGGCAACGGTATCAACTATGACACGCACCGCAAACAGATCGTATATCTCATCGAGCGTTTTGTTTTGTGCGTACATTTTTCTGAATATACTGTAGAAATGCTTTGCGCGTCCCGTGACCTGCCCTTTTATGTTCATTTCCGAAAGTCTGTTTTTTAAGACTTCAATAATCTTTGAAACATACTGCTCGCGCTCTTCTTTTTTCTGATTTATGCCGTTTCGGATTTCTTCATATGCGACGGGATCCAAGTATCGCAGTGATAAATCCTCAAGCTCTATTTTAATCTTTGACATACCCAAACGGTGTGCCAAAGGTGAGTAAATATCAAGTGTTTCTTTTGCCTTTTCGAGCTGTTTTGCGCGTGACATATAGTCGAGCGTGCGCAGATTGTGAAGTCGGTCTATAAGCTTTATAATAACCACACGTATGTCTTTTGACATCGCGAGAAACATTTTTCTGAGATTCTCCATCTGCTGCTGCTCGTGTGAAGAATACTGTATTTTTGTAAGCTTTGTAACGCCGTCTACAATTTCTGCGACATTTTTGCCGAAAAGCGTTTCAAGATCCGCGAAAGAATAGGGAGTGTCCTCTATAATATCATGCAGAAGTGCCGAAGAAATCGTCGTTACGTCCATACCCATCTGCGCGGCAATATATGCCGTCTGGACAGGGTGAATTATATACGGTTCGCCCGAGCGCCGTTTTGCGCCGCGGTGCGCCATCTTCGCAAAGCGGTAGGCGACATATATCATGTCCGTATTCGCATTCGGGCTGTAGCCTTTTACCATTTCGATTACGTGATTTATAATCTCGTCGGTGTCGGCGGCAATTTCGGGTACCTTATCGGGTGATAAAATTTGACTGTCCATATAAGCGGACCTCCTTTCTAAAAAATAATTTTAGATAATTGGAAAACGTTAGTTTTACAATTTGCTATAAAAATAATTATCTATTTTATTAAACCTCGCTTTTTCTTACGTCCTTTAACATAAGCTGGAGATTTTTTGTGCCGTTAAATTCGTTTATTTCCATAGAGAATGCAATATCGACAGAATCGCCCTCTCCTATTTCGTCCGCAAGCTCTCCCATGGAAAAGCCTACGCAGTTTATAAGCCGTCTGCCATCGGATATGCGTATGCGCAGGTGCTTGCCGTCTGCGCCCATTTTTGCGATTGCGGCAACTTTTGCGCCGGTTACGGCAAAAATCGGCTTTTCGTTGCCCATGCCGAACGGTTCGAGTCCGTCTATCATGCGGATGGTTTGAGGTGATACGTCGGATAGGCGGATTTTGCAGTCTATCTCGATTTTTTTTATCATATCCTCATCGGTGAGCACCTTTTCGGCATATTTATTTATTCTTTTTTCAAATTCATCAAACTGTGACATTGAAAGCGACAGTCCCGCAGCTTGTGAGTGACCGCCGAACTTGGTCAAAAGCTCCGATGAATCGGAAAGCGCGTCGAACATATTAAAGCCGGGGATTGATCTTGCCGAGCCTTTACCCAAGCCGTTTTCGGACGAGATCAGTATGCAGGGCTTATAGAATTTTTCCAAAATCCTTGCCGCTACAATTCCGATAACTCCGTGATGCCAGCCCTCTCCGGCTAAGACGATTACTTTTTTTGCGCCGAAGTTTACGTCTTTTTCTATCATAGCGAGAGCCTCGTCAAATATTTTGCTCTCGATGCTGCGGCGGCTGCGGTTGTTTTCGTCTAAGATAAGCGCTTTTTTGTATGCGTCCTCGCGCGATTGAGATAAGATAAGCTCGACCGCGTCGGCAGCGCTTGCCATTCGCCCTGCCGCGTTTATCCGCGGTGATATTCCGAATGCGACAGATGTTGAATTGAGCGTTTCGGGTTTTACTCCGGCGACCTCCGTTAAAGCCGCGATACCGTAGTTTTTGGTGTGCCGCAAAAGCTTTATGCCGCGGTCGGCTATAACCCGGTTTTCATCTTTTAGGTCAACCACATCGGCAATCGTTCCTATTGCGGCAATGTCGGCGTATTTTGCGAAAACCTCGCCGCTTTTTAATCCGAGAGTCATTCCCAAACCTAAGATTAGCTTAAATGCAACTCCGACGCCGGCAAGCTCCCCAAAGGGATAGTCCTCGCCGAGCCGCGGGTGTATAACCAAGGTTTCGGGAAGCTTTTCGCCGGGGGTGTGGTGGTCGGTTATAATGACGTCCATGCCCTGGGCTTTTGCAAGCTGAACCTCGCCGGTGGAAACGATTCCGCAGTCTACCGTAATTAAGAGCTTTGTGCCCGTTTTTGAAATCCTGTTGACAGCCATGATGTTTAAACCGTACCCCTCGCGGAATCGGTCGGGGATATAGTACGAAACGTCCGCTCCCTGCTCTTTTAAGAACATATACAGGATTGACGTTGAGGTTACGCCGTCTGCGTCATAGTCGCCGTATATTGTAATTTTTTCGCCCTCATCGATTGCACTTTTTATCCTTTGGCAGGATTCCTGCATATCATGCAAAAGCATGGGGTTATAGACCGATTCGAGCGATTTTTTCAAGTATTTTTCGAGAGCGTCTTTTGAGTCGATACCTCTGTTTAAATATACAACCGCCATTACTGCGGGAATATCACACTCTTTGGCAAAATCCAGGATTTTCTCGCGCGAAAGAGCGCTGTATTTGTAAACCCATTTTTTCTGTTCCATAATATTCTCCCGAAAAATCAAATTCCTTTAAAAAGGTTATAATACCCTCAAGCATATCATTCTTTCATTATATCATTTTTTCGCAGATTTTTCAAGGGTTTGACGGAAAATTTTTTCAAGTATTTTTTCGCAAAAATACTTGAAATTTCGCTCGGTTTGGGGTATAATGTAGATACAAGATGAATATAGTGTTTTTAGTTAAGAAAATTTGAAATAGCTTTGTACGCTAAAGTATGGGCGCGCAAGACGGAATTTTTTAAAGACTGGTGCTTTTAGCGTATAAATTAAAAGGGATTTTAGTTTATGCGCTTTTATATATTATTATGGCTTTTAGTTAATCGGAAAGGTGGGATTAGTGCCATGCAGAGGAGGAGAGTGAGGGATAAGTAGAAGTGAGGGGTTGTTTAAAAGTCCGCCGGACTTCTAAACAACCCCTTTGCTTTTTTTGTTTTTTTTTCAAGGGGATAGCAAGAAAAGGAATAATTTTTCTTTTCTTGCTTTGCGGAGTTTTTTAACATCCCCATTTATGCCAACTCGGTGATTTCTTCAATAACCCATCTGCCGTCGGATTTTTCCACTTTAAAATCCCAGCTTTTTTGTACAGTCCCCATGCTCTTTAGCATTTCATCGACAAATGAATCCATGTAGTTATTCAAAAGCCATATTGCAAGATCCTTTTGCATTGCGTCGTTGTTGTCCGCATATGCCGCCGAGGCATTATCCATAGTAAGCCCCTTGCTTTGCAGAAATTTTTCAAGAAGTTCTTTATAGTCGGACGTTTCGGTCACTTTAAAGATGATGTTCATTCCGTCCTGCGTGTTCATGTTAAGGTCGGGCATCGACGCGGTGCAGTTTACTGTTATATCATCACCGTCGGCTTTCGCCTCGCCGACAGTATAGTCCACTTTGGCAAGCACCGAGCCGATGCATTTGTCGATGGACGACTGCAAAAGCGTACTGTCGACAATGCCTGAAAAGCTAAGAGCCATGCCTGCCATGTAATCGTCAAGATACTGCGCCGGAGCGTCGGTGATTTCGTCTGCGTCATCGTAGAATTTGTCGAGCGAGTCGAGATTTGCGGCTTTTATGTTCTGCCAGTATTCGTTCACAAGATTTACAGCGTCCTCTTTTTTGTTCTTGCAGCCCGAGAAAATCCCTATACTGCATATTGCAAGAATTACCGATAATATTTTTTTCTTCATTATAAATTCCTCCTTAGTGTATTTAGGGTTTGCTTAAAAAGTCAATTGATTTTTCTACCTTAATAAAATTAAACTGCAACAATCATATTTTCTGTAATATGTGCATTTTTTTCTTGCTTTGCGGAGTTTTTTAACATCCCCTATTTTCTATTTTGATATGGGTAGATTCCACTTAAAATGCGCCGAAAGTATTCGTATTATGCAGGTTATGCCGATGCATAAAAGCATTGCCCAACCTTTTCCGAGAATATCCCAAAAAAGTGCGCAGAATATTGCGCCGACTATTGACGCGCAGGCATAAATGTGCTTTACGAATATGTACGGAATACTCCCCGATAAAACGTCACGCAAAACACCGCCGCCGACGCCTGTTATCACTCCGACAAAAACGGTAAGAAACATATTTGTTTCGCCCTTTAAATCAAAAGCAACTCCCACGCCGATTGCCGTAAAAAGTCCCAAGCTTACGGTGTCTAAAAGAAACATAACCTTTTCGTATATGCGGTTATTTTGCATAAACAGCCTGCGTACCGCCGGGACAAGTACTGCCATGGAGGATATAATCGACACACCGACGTAGATCGGGTGAGTGAATGCGGCAGGCGGAGTCCTGCCGAGGGTTATATCACGCATTATGCCGCCGCCGACCGCGGTTATAACGCCCAATGTGACCGCGCCGAACATATCCATTTTCTTTTTTGCCGCCGTCATCGCTCCCGAAACGGCATATGTTATAATTCCAATTATCTCAAAAATAAAGGTTAAAATGTCCATTTTAATCTTCACTCCTTAAAAACTACACAGGCTTAATATATGATTTACCGTTTTATTATATCACACTTGTAAGAAATGTCCATAATTTTGTAAAAAATTTTATTTAATTGTTGCGAAGTTTGTGTAAACGTGATATAATGAGGGGTGTGAAAAATGTGCTGTCGATAAAAAAGGCACATTATTCCGATAAAAAAGGTATTCCAAAATTCAAGAGGTGTGTCGGAAATGGAGATTTCAAGAAACGGAGAGGATCTGATTTTATCGGGACAGGACTCCTTTGAACTTTCTCATATTTTTGACTGCGGTCAGTGCTTCCGCTGGAGCGAAAACCCCGATAAAAGCTTTACGGGCATAGCTTTCGGCAAGGCGCTTACAATATCCTCCGAAAATGGAATAATAACGCTTAAAAACACTTCAACCGAGGATTTTGAAAACATCTGGAGAAGATATTTTGATCTTGATACCGACTATTCAAAGATAAAAGAAAAGCTTTCTTCGGACAGTGTTCTGAAAAATGCGATAGGCTACGGCGGCGGTATCCGTATATTAAAGCAGGATTTGTGGGAATGTGTTGTATCCTTTATAATTTCGGCGAGCAACAATATCCCGAGGATAAAAAAGATAATCGATGCTTTGTGCCGTAATTTCGGCGAAAAAATCGAGTATATGGGAAATGAGTATTTCACTTTCCCGACTCCTGAGAAAATTTCTTCGCTGAATTTGGAAGATCTGGGAATAATCAAGGCGGGCTTTCGGGATAAATATATAATGGATGCGGCAAGGAAATTTTCGGACGGTGAAATATCGGAGAGCAAGCTCTCGGGACTTTCGACCGCCGATGCAAAATCAGCGCTCATGACAATAAAGGGTGTGGGGAATAAGGTTGCTGACTGTGTACTTCTGTTCGGGCTTTCCCGCTGCGAGAGCTTTCCGGTAGATGTGTGGATTAAGCGGATTATGGAATACTGTTATTTTAACAATAAGCAGACAATCGGGAATATTTCGCTCTTTTCAAGGGAGAAATTTTTGGATTTGGGCGGATATGCTCAACAGTATCTGTTCTTTTATGCCCGTGAAAATAAAATTGGATTCTAAAGCTGCGCTTTGCGGCAAAAAGGAGATTTTTATGATACATGATTCCAACAGATATGCTGCAAGCACGTGCCCGGAGTGCGGTGAAATCACAAAGACGAAGATTTCGGCATTCAGCTTTTCGGGCAGGAAGGTGTTTGGCGTAACCTGCCGTGACAGGAACTGCTCGGCAAGGCTTTGGGAGATACACGACGTCAAGGATAAGTACAGGATAAACATAAAATGCCCGGCGTGCGATGAGGTGCATACATATACCATGTCAAAGGCGAATTTCTGGAATAAGCCGTATTTTTCCTTTAATTGCCCGACGTGGGACGTGAATATCCTTTATTTCGGAGTGGACGAGCATTTTATAGATGAGCAGATGGATTCCCAGGACGAGAATATTCTTGATATGTTTGAGAATTTTGCCGATTTTGACGATAATGTGAATATAATGTACGAGCTTGTGGAAACAATAAATGATCTGGCAAAGGCGGATAAGGTAAAATGCGACTGCAAAAAGGATGCAGGCGATATAACAATGAATATTGACGATGATAAGGTGTTTCTTGCCTGCAAAAAATGCAGAAGAACCAAGACAATCACGGCAAGCGAGGAAAATATAGATTTAATAATGCAAACAGGCACAATCGTGCTTGATGATACAATTTTATAAAAATTTTAAGGAGGATTTAATATTATGTTAGTTCCGGCAACAGAAATGTTAAAAAAAGCGGTAGAAGGAAAGTATGCGGTAGGTCAGTTCAATATCAACAACCTTGAATGGACAAAGTCTATTCTGGCAACGGCAGAAGAGAATAAATCACCTGTAATACTCGGTGTGTCTGAGGGCGCAGGAAAATATATGACAGGCTTTAAGACGGTTGCGGCTATGGTAAAGGCTATGATTGAAGAAATGAACATCACAGTTCCCGTAGCTCTGCACCTGGATCACGGCACATATGAAGGCTGCTTTAAGTGTATCGAGGCAGGTTTTTCGTCAATCATGTTCGACGGTTCGCACTACCCGATCGATGAAAATATCCAAAAGACACGTGAGCTTGTAAAGATCTGCAATGAAAAGGGTATTTCTCTTGAGGCTGAAGTAGGATCTATCGGCGGTGAAGAGGACGGCGTTATCGGCGGCGGTGAAATCGCAGATCCGAAAGAATGTAAGCAGATTGCAGACCTCGGCATTGACTTTTTGGCAGCAGGTATCGGAAATATTCACGGCAAGTACCCGGCAAACTGGAAAGGTCTTGACTTCGACGCTTTGGCAAACATCAAGGCTTTGACAGGCGATATGCCTCTGGTACTCCACGGCGGTACGGGTATACCGGCTGATATGATCAAAAAGGCAATTTCTCTGGGCGTTGCAAAGATTAACGTCAACACAGAGTGCCAGCTTTATTTCCAGGCAGCAACAAGAAAGTATATTGAAGAGGGCAAGGATCTTGAAGGTAAAGGCTTCGATCCGAGAAAGCTTTTGGCACCGGGCTGCGCTGCAATTAAGGAAATTGTAAAAGAAAAGATGGAACTTTTCGGATCAATTAACAGAGCGTAATTTTAAAATTTATTCGGAGGCTGCAGTGCAATAAGTGCTGCAGCTCCTATTTTCTATACAGAAAAGAGGTATGATATTATGAAAGCTTTGGTTACGGGCGCAAGCTCGGGTATCGGCAGAGAAATCGCCATACTTCTGGACGGTATGGGGTATGATATAATCGCTGTTGCAAGACGGGAGGACAGACTTTCCGAGCTAAAGAGCATATTAAAAAACAATACCGAGATCCGCACGGCGGATTTATCAAAAAAAGAGGAATGTGAAAAGCTTTTTGCGGATTTTCCAGATATTGACGTTTTGATAAATAATGCCGGATTCGGTGTATTTGGTGAATTCGGTAAAACGGAGCTTGAAGATGAGATGGAGATGATAAGCGTCAACATTGCGGCGCTGCATATACTGACAAAGCTTTATTTAAAGAGCTTTTGCAGGAAAAACCGCGGATATATTTTAAATGTGGCATCAAGCGCCGCATTTTTCCCGGGACCGCTTTTTTCTTCATATTATGCGTCAAAGGCGTATGTTTACCGCCTGAGCCGCGCAATCCGATATGAGCTTAAAAAAGAGCACTCGAATGTGTCGGTAAGCGTACTCTGCCCCGGACCGGTAGATACAGAGTTCAGCAGTGTTGCCGGAGTGAAGTTCGGGATAGGTGCACTTTCGGCAAAGGCGGTGGCAAAAAAAGCCGTCTCGGGACTGTTTTCAAAAAAGCTCGTTATAGTACCGGGATTCGGTATAAAATGTACGAGGTTTCTCTCAAAAATTTGCCCTGATGTGTTAGCGGAAAAGGTAGTGTATCGTATACAAAAAGCCAAAGAGATGTAAAAAAAGTTCAGAGCTCAAAAGGGCAAATTATATGCAACACCGAAAAGACCTAAGCAATAAATTTTTGTATTTATGATGAAAAATCTCATATTATTCGATTTTTCTGAAATTGATGCCCTTTTGTTACAAACAAACCGAACCCATTGGAGTACACGTGTACGCCGTCGGGTTCGGTTTGTCTGTTCTGAATCTTTTTTTCCTATCTCTTAAAAAAATATCTTTTAAAAATCAAATGACATTATATTCGTGCTGTCGCTTTCACCCCAATTTGAGCGGACTCTCAGACGTATTCCCGAAACAGCGCCGTCTATCGGCAGATGATACGAGCGTTTGCGGTTATTATCAATGTCTAAAACCGACCTCCATTCGCCGTCCGATTCAATCTCGAGAGAAAAGCTCTTGCAGAGGGTTTTCGGCAGATGCATTACCGGACTGTCCAAAAGCACATTTGCTCTCATTGAGTGGTATCTTTCGCACCAATCCCCGGGGAGAGTTTCGCGGTTTAAATCGCTGTCAAATACAATATGCACTCCACCGATCTTTTCGGGCTGTTCCAGTCTGTATTCTATCGCCTCACCGTTTTTAACGGATTTGCCGCAAGATGTATTTTCGTATATTTTATTCACGCGGTCAACTCCGTCGCAAAGCGCGGAATCCGCACCGATAAGCGCAGCATTTTTGCAAGCTGCGGAAATCCTTCTTGTAAAATGCGGCAGAAAGCAATCGTTATTCATAAGTGTGTTTTGCAGCTCACCCAAACGGTTTTTGTAAACACCGTTCGGAGTTTCGCCGCATTTTACCGCGATTGCCGCGGCTGTTCCGACCGCCTGCCCCAAAAGCGCGCAGGTCGCCATAACGCGTATACTGCTCATTGCAAGGTGCGTCATACTGATATTTCTGCCGGCAAAAAACAGGTTTTCGACATTCTCGGAATAAAGTGCTCTGTACGGCAGACAGTACGGCGCGGGTGTTTTGATGTCTGTGTTCGGGTTACCGCGGTGGTAGTATCCGCTGGGGAAATGATCGTCTATCGGCCAGCCGCCGTACGCAACGGTATCTTCAAATATGCGGTTATCCGATATGTCGCGCTGTGTGACCATGTATTCGCCGCACATTCTCCTTGATTCTCTTTTGCCCGGCAAAAATCCCAAAAATTCCAGCTCCCAGTTTTTTGAGCGCTCATCGTTTTTCTTTATGTAATCCCATGCACCGATTGCAAGAGGAATAAGCTCCTCCTTGATTTCTTCGGTATCATCTATCGTGTTTCTGTCACCGCCAAGCTCTAAATACCAGAAATTCTCCATAGTGGAATATATATTCATTGCGCGGTTTTTAACATCGTCATCGCTTAAGCGCACACTCCAGTCGGGTGCGGTGAAGTCAACCGGATTTGTCGTTTCTCTTCCTTGGATAAGACAGCTCATGCCCATTGTCATGCGGTCGCTTTTTTCAACGTGAGTTTCTTCGCCGAACTCTTCTTTATCCTCTCTGCCCCAACGGCAATGCGCACCGGCAAGAGGTGCTAAGATACTGTCGCCCGAGCAGTCGGCATAGAATTTCGCATTGATTTCAAAGAATTTCTGTGTTGTCAGCTGATATGCCTTTATGCTCTTGATTTTTGTATCTCTGCCGTCCGAAAAGTCGCCCGTTTGGGTTTCTGCGTCCATACAGGTGCAGTTTAAGAGCATTTTTATTTTCTTTTCACGCTTTACAAAATCGTATAAAACGGTGTCCCAGATGTAGAAGTTCTTTGTCGGGTTGCGGTAGAGATTTTCAAGCATAATTTCTTCTATTATACCGGTCTCGCGCATATTTTCGCCCTGTGCGCCGCACACCCACATTCTTATCTCGGACGAGGCATTTCCGCCCAAAACGGGGCGTTCATGTACGAGTATAACGTCTATCCCTTCGCGCGCGGCGGCGATTGCCGTACATATCCCTGCCATTCCTCCGCCGATAACGCAGAGATCGGCGCTTATTTTTTCGGTTTTTAACATTTTTATTTCACCCTTTTTCTTGATTTTTTTTTCTTATTGTGATATTATAGATACGTAAATTATCTATATATAATATTATCTCAACTTTTGATGAATTTCTTGCAGTATTGTGCATGAAAATATAAAAAAAGTGCAAAAGGCGGCTGTGATGATAAATAGGCTTATATCGGGAACGATTGATTATATAAAACACTTAAAAAAAGAATACGGGTTAAATGTTTCGCTGCATTTTAATGATGAGTTCAAGGGTGTTTTTCTTGCCTTTGCGAGTCTGTCCGAGTTTAACAGCCATTTTAATCCGTACTGTATGTGTATAAAAAGCGATAGGGCGCTTTTTGAAAAATGCCTGAGGTGTCAGGAAAAGACACTTGAAAAATGTGGGCGCACCGATTGCTTTGTCGGTGTATGCCATGCCGATGTTACGGAATTGGTTTACAGCGTGCGGTGCGGGAATAATGCAGTCGGATTTTTGTCGGTCAGCGGATACCGGGCGGAGCATGAGCGTTTTAAAAAAAGTGATTTTTTGAAAAATATTTATGATACGCATATGAAAAGAGAAGCTCCGCCAAAGGACTTGTGCGATGTTTTGATTTTTCCGCTCTCGGTGATGCTCTCCGAGATATGCTCCTTGTGGTCAGATTCGGGGAAGGTGAGGGAAAATGAGAACACAGCGATTTTGGCATATATTTCCGAGCATCATACGCATCTTACGCTTTCCGAGCTTTCGGAGGCTTTCCACCGGAGCAGGTCCTCGATAAGCCATTCTTTTAAAAAGCAGAATGATATGACACTTAAAAGCTACTGCAACAGGCTTAAGGTGAATGATGCGAAAATTATGCTCGAATATTCCGATCTGCCCGTTACCGATATTGCATATGCGGTCGGGTTTGAAAACCTGAGCTATTTTATAAATGTGTTTAAAAAGCAGGAGAAGTGTACACCGCTTGAATACAGAAAAAACGTTAAAAGATAGAGGATAAAAAATCTTGAATTTTGTCGAAAAATAACCTTGTAAAGAGTGTTGTTTTGTGCTATAATTCCACTGTAAAGTTCATTGGAGTGTGAGTTGCAGTGTTGGCATATGTGGGGATGTATGCAATATGCTACACAGCCGGTGTTTATTTGTACGATTATATTTCAGGGTACGGAGCGTACTTATGCGTCATATTGTGGGCGGCATTTTTGACCGCATCGGGAGCTATGGCGCTTAAAATGCACAAAATATACTTTATAATCGGTGCGGTCCTTTTCGGAATCGGTATGCTCGGCTGTTATATTGCGAATGATCCCAGGTATAACGAATTATATATTTTAGATGATAAATTTATAACTGTCGATGGCTATGTTACCGATATTCCCGATAAATTCGGGAAAACTTATTCATATAAGGTGCGGCTCATTTCGGCAGAATATAAAGACAAAGAATACAGTACGGACGAGATTATAAGAGTGACCTCGGAGGAAAAATTTAAATTCGGAGATGTTATTCATGTGAGGGGATTTTTGAAAGAATTTTCCGACAGGAACAACAGCACCGATTTTAACACAAAACGCTACTATCAGAGCCGCGGCGTATTTTATAAAATGTACGCTTATGATGTGGGAAAGTCAGAAAAAGCTCCGAAATATTATCCTGTCAATTATTATGTAAACCGATTCAGATCGGGAATTGCGGATAATATCGATAAGGTGTTTAGCGGAGACGATTCGGCGGTTTTAAAGGCGGTAGGGCTGGGGAATAAGCGTCAGTTTTCCGATAGTCTTAAAAAGACGCTTCTTTATATCGGCATGACGAAGTTCATGTATTCCTCGTACCTGCACATTTTTCTGATAAATGCGTTTATACTTTTGGTATTTTCGCGCTTTAAAAAGGGCAGAAGAGAGCTTATACTTGTGGCGGCGCTGCTGTTGTATGCCGCGTGGAACGTGTCGTTTGTGGTGAATGTCAAAAATGCGGTTGCTGTCGGGGTTTCGGTTATGATGATCAGAAAGCTCGGCTTTACGCACTATAATGATATTGTCGGTATTGCGGTTTTGTCGGTGTGCATTTTAAATCCGCTTTATTGCTTTGATGTCGGCATGGTTATATCGGTGTCGTTCGGGCTGGTTTATCACTATATCGGAGAAATGGCGGACGGCTTTTTGTATGTTATCCCGTTTAGGGGTTTAAGAAAAGCGATAAAGTTTTATCTTGTGAGTACATTCGGACTTCTGCCGATTATCGCATATTACTTTGATGGCATAAATATCTATACAAATATGCTTGCACCGCTCTATTCGCTGATTGTCGGTGAGCTTTTGATATTGCTTGTCCTGATGAATCTGTTTTTGCGGATATTCGGAGTGCCGCTTTTTACAAAAGCAGTAATTTCACCGCTTATATGGTATTTTACAGGCTTGCCGCGGATAATAGAAAAGCTTCCATTCTCAAAAATATGGATAAAGTCGCCGTCGGTTTTGGAAATTGCCGCATTTTATCTGTTGGTTTACATAATCTATCAGATATACATCAAGAACATAAAAAAGACGTATAATATTGCGGCGGCGGCCGTATGCGTCGGCTTGTGGGGCGCGATTTTTTCAAATGCGGTAAACGCATACGGGAGCACGGATATAAGATTTGTCAATGTCGGGCAGGGCGACGGTGCGGTAATAAGCGTTTCTGGCGGTGAAACGGTCATAGTTGACGGCGGAGGAAGATCGGAATTTGAAACCTATGATGCGGGTGAAAATATATTTCTGCCGTATCTTACCAAGAAGGGTTATACAAAAATCGATAAGGCGGTTGTTACGCATTATCACAGCGATCATGTGCTGGGAGTTATTGCTGCGGCAAAGACCTTGAAAATCGGTGAGCTTGTTATGCCGGACTGTGAGCCGGAGAATGAATACAGAAAAGAGCTTGAAAAGCTTGCCGCCGAAAAGAATATAAAGATACATTACGCAAAAGCCGGCGATACTGTTGACTGCGGCAGCGGATTGATGTTAAGAGTTTTGCTGCCGGGAGAAGATGAACTTAAAAGCAGCAATGAAAATGAGCAGTCGGTTGTAATGCGTGTGGATTTTAAAGGATTTAAGTGCCTTTTTACGGGTGATATAGGAAAAGCAGAGGAATTGAAGATTATGGAAACGGCAGGCGACTGCGATGTGGTAAAGATGGCTCATCACGGTTCGGCAAAATCAAGCTGTGCGGAATTTACCGAGGCTGTTTCGGCGGAATATGCGATTGCGTCGGTCGGGGAAAATAATACCTACGGATTCCCGACAAAAGAGGCGGTGGAAAATTACCGAAAAGCAGGAACAAAGGTGCTGCGTACCGATATAAACGGCGATATTACGGTACATATAGATAAAAACGGGAAATATAATATTTATAAAAGTCTGGCGGATAAGGACTAAAGGAGAATGAGGGGCGGAAAATGGCGGATACGGAATTTATGAAACTCAAAAATCAGCTAAAAGAGGGCAAATTGGGAACTTTGTACCTTTTTTTCGGCGATGAAAATTATATAAAGGAAGTATATCTTGAAAAGATTAAGGCAGCTGTCGATGACGGCGGATTCCCCGATTTTAACCATATAACGATAGATGAAAAGGATTTAACCTACGATGCGGCAGATGACGCATTGGAAAGCTTTCCGATGTTTGTCGAGCATAAGCTTGTAATAATCAAAAACAGCGGCATATTTTCAAAGCCGAAAGAGGAAAGCAAGAAGTTTTGGGAAAAGCGCCTGAAGGAAATCCCCAATTATGTCACGCTTGTCTTTGATGAGGAGGCTATAGATAAGCGCAGCACGCTCTATAAGCTTACTGCAAAAACGGGCTTGTGCGTTGAATTTGCGTATTTGAAAGATGTGGATATTGCGTCATGGATTGAGCGCGAGGCGAGACACGCAGGCAAAAAAATATCGAAAAACAGTGCCGCGTATATGGCGAGCGTGTGCGACAACGGTCTTTCGTATGTAAAAAACGAACTGGATAAGCTGATAGATTACTGTGATGAGGAAATTACCGTCTCGGATATTGACCGCGTTGTCGCAAAATCGCTTGATACGAAAGTGTTTGAGCTGACAGACGCTATAATGGTAAAAGATGCGGCAAAAGCGGTTGCGCTGATGTATGATTTTAAGACGGTTAAGGAATCGGCTTTTAAGATACTTTACAGTATTTCGGGAACGTTTGATAAGCTTTTGCGCACAAAACTCATGTCGGCAGAGGGTGCATCATTTTCCGAGATTGCCGAAAAAGCAGGGATAAAACCGTTTTTGGTAAAGAAATATGTTAATAACGGTAAGAATTTCTCTCAAGGATATCTGATTGATAGGATAATGCGTGTTGCCGAAATAGATCTGAGTATAAAAGAGGGCGAAATCGACGAATGGACGGCTCTTGAACAGTATATAATCGAATCGGTGGAAAAAGTTTAAAAAATTTTGATTTGTGTGAGCCGTTGACATAATATGGCATAATATGTTATAATACACCGTGTAATCGGACGGGATAGGAGGTTACTCCCTCTTAAAATTTAAGGAGGGATTTACATTGGCAGAAGTTATTATTGCAATGTACATAATACTGTTGACCATTGTTATTATAAAAAGAAAATAACCTATCCTAAATAGGAGAGGCTACCTTCAACAAACAAAACTAATACATGAGGGATAGCCTACTGTGCAAAGGAAAAACTATCCCCTCTGATTGCATTATATCATCTATAGTTTGTTTTGTCAACAAAAATTTAATACGGCAGAACTAAAAAAATTGATTTGCGGAAAAAGTTTAAAAAATTTTGATTTGGCTATTGACAAAACAAATAAACTTGTGGTATAATAAATGATGTTCTGCAAGGAATAACGGGAATTAGCGCAGTTTGGTAGCGCGCTTCGTTCGGGACGAAGAGGCCGCAGGTTCAAATCCTGTATTCCCGACCATAATCTAAGACCGCATAAATGCTCGAAACTATAGTGTTTATGCGGTTTTTCATTACTTTACATACTGCCTGACACTGCCACAAAATGCCTTAGAGTGTCAATATGAGGTTGTCAAAAAGGTTGTCAAAATCGGAGTGAATATGATACAAAAAACAAGAGAGTGTACAATTTAAGTACACTCTCTTGTTTTGCCTTCCCAAAAAAGTATTGACAAAATTGATACTTCGTGATATGATGTATTATGTGAAAGGAGGTATGGTATGGATATTCAATTGAAAAGAGGACTTTTAGATGTCTGCGTTTTGGCAGCTATCAAGAGTGAGGATTCATACGGGTATAAGATTATAAAGGACATGAAGCCGTATATTGAGCTTTCCGAATCGACCTTATATACCATTTTAAAACGCTTGGAAACAGCCGGTATGCTTACCGTTCACACTGTTGAGCACGGCGGCAGACTTCGGAAATATTATCACATCACAGATGAAGGAATGAGACGTATTGAGGAGTTCAAGGTTGAGTGGAAAGAAATTTTAGCAATTTATAAATTTGTAACCAAGGGGGATTATGATGATGAGTAAACAAGAGTTTCTTGCGCAGCTGCGTAAAGGATTGTCCGGCTTGCCGAAAGACGATATCGAGGAATGTTTGACGTTTTACGGTGAAATGCTTGATGACAGAATGGAAGAGGGGCTTTCGGAAGAAGAGGCGGTTTTTGCAGTAGGATCTGTTGATGAAATCGTTGCGCAGACGGTAGCAGATATCCCTCTTGCCAAAATCGCCAAAGAAAGGATCAAACCCGATCGACGGCTTAAAGTGTATGAGATTGTACTTTTGGTGCTTGGATCTCCGATATGGCTTTCTCTTGTAATTGCCGCAATTGCTGTAATTCTTGCGCTTTATGTTTCGCTGTGGGCGGTAATCGTTTCGTTATGGACAGTTTTCGGCTCATTTGCGGCTTGTGCTGTTGTCGGAGTGCCTGCCGGTATTATTTTTGCAGCGCACGGCAGCGGCGCGGCAGGGGTTGCCGTATTTGCAGTCGGAATTATTTGCATGGGACTTTCCGTTTTTATGTTTTACGGATGCAAGATCGTAACGAAATTTATTTTAATACTTACGAAAAAAATTGCAATCGGTATTAAGAATTGCTTTATCAAAAAGGAGGAAGTGCGATGAGAAAGTCAACAAAAGTATGGTTGATTACGGCAGCTGCTCTTGTATTTGGCGGGGGCATCATTTTTGCAGGCGTAATGTCGACTCTCGGGTGGGATTTTGCAAAGCTGTCAACGGTCAGGTACGAAACAAATACTTACGAAATCGGTGAAACCTTCAGCAATATATCGCTGACAAGCGATAACGCAGATATTATATTTGCTTTGTCTGATGACGGGAAATGCAGAGTGGAGTGCTATGAGGAAGAAAATGCAAAACATTCGGCAGGCGTTGAAAATGATACACTTACTGTCAAGGTCAACAGTCAAAAATTGTGGTACGACTACATCGGATTATCCCTCAATTCGCCGAGGATAACGGTTTATCTTCCGAAAACGGAATATAATGCACTGTTCATCAGCGAAAGTACGGGAAATATTGAAATACCGCAAGATTATTCTTTCAATCACGCCGATATTTCGGTTAGCACGGGCGATATTAAATTTTTTGCCGCCGCACAGGAGACGGTCAAAATAAAAACAAGTACGGGAAATATATGTGTAGAGGATAATTCCGCCGGAACTCTTGATCTTTCCGCAACAACCGGTGATGTGAGTATTTCTGGAGTAACTTGCAACGGAAGTGTTACGGTAGGTGTATCAATCGGCGAAGCGTATCTGACGGATATTGTGTGTGGAAGTGTTATATCGAGCGGAAGTACGGGAGATATTACTTTGAGCAATGTGATTGCGAAGGAGAAAATTTCTGTTGAGAGAAGTACAGGTGATGTGAAATTCAACGGCTGTGATGCTGCCGAAATATATGTAAGAACAAATACGGGAGATGTCACCGGCAGTTTGCTCTCGAACAAGGCATTTATTGCCGACACAAACCTTGGTGACGTTGATGTCCCGAAAAACGGTAATGGCGGCAAATGTGAAATTATAACAGACGTGGGCGATATAAGGATTACTGTTGAACCTTGACGGAAGATGTTAAAAAACTCTTTTTTATCCCCGAAAATAGAGGGGCTGTTTAAAAAGTCGATTGATTTTTTAAACAGCCCTTGCTTTTTTTGCGTTCCGGAGTTTTTTTACAGCCCCATCTTTATATGCGCTTTTATGATAGATTCAACCTGTCTTTCATGAATTTGTTTATAAGGAAGAGATAAGCCGCTGAATAGATAAGCGATGCGGCAATCGTAATCCAGAAAAATGCGTGCGCCTCGGCTATCGGGAGCGCCGATGACAGCCAAAGAGCGTTTAAAACGGGCGAGATAACCGCTGATGAGAATATATCTATTACGATAAAGCTCAGGATATATACGCCGACCGATTTTAAAATCTTATGATCGTTTGCACTGTGACCGATTGCAATACTTGCATAAACCTGCAAATTCAGTGAGGCAAAGCCGGTAATACACATCAGCACAAATTCAATGCCGAGAATGATAAAATTGGCACTCAGGCGCTGATTGTTTATTTCTCTTATCATTGAGCTGAAAATATTGGGAATGTCCTGGTATATCAGCTGGAAGTCGGAGACTATCGCAAGAAAGATAAACCACGAAATTACCGCCACAACTCCCGAGATAAGCTCATAAATAATCGCAGGAAAGAGCTTTGCAAGAATATTCTGCATAGGTGTTACGGGGAGAGTATTCATGAGATAACCCTCGCAGTCGAAAAGATTTTTTCTGAACCGATATACCGACATGACAGGGCTTGCCGCCAAAGATGCGAAGATTATTACTCCGAAAAGCACCCCGGCTATACCGAGAATCAGCTTTACCGTCCACGCAGATGGCAGATCCACATAGCATTTAAAGGTAATTCCGCCCACAACGCTCATTATAAGCGCAACTCCGAAAAGCGGAAAAAGTATCCTTCCCATAGCTTTCCATTCATATATAAATAATTTCTTTAGCATTTGAATACCTCCCTGAAAAGTGCGTCTACACTCTTGTTTTGATTTTCACGTATATTGTCTACCGTATCGTTTAAAACGACATCACCGCGGTCTATAAAGATTACTTCGTCAAGAACCTTTTCTATGTCCGAGATCAGATGTGTTGAGATGACCACTGCTGAATCCTCCGAATAATTTGAGATGATAGTATTTAAGATGTAATCCCTTGTTGCAGGGTCTACACCGCCCATCGGCTCATCTAAAAGATACAGCTTAGCCTCACGGCTCATAACCAGAACGAGCTGAACCTTTTCTTTATTTCCCTTTGAGAGGTTTTTAAACACAACTCCCAAGTCGAGTTTTAGACTGTCGAGCATATCCAGCGCCTTTTGCCTGTTGAAATCCTCAAAAAAGCCTTCGTAAAAATCCACAATTTCCCTAAGTTTCATCCATTGCGGCAGAGTTACACAATCGGGCAGATATGAAACGATACTTTTGGTTTTTATGCCGACTGATGAACCGTCTATGGTAACTGTGCCGGAAGTGGGGGTTAAAAGTCCGTTTAAGATTTTTATAAAAGTTGTTTTCCCGCTGCCGTTCGGTCCCAAAAGTCCGATTATTCTTCCTTTTTTAAATTCCAGCTCTATATTGTTCAGAGCGCGAAGTGCGCCGTATTCTTTGGTAAGTCCGCTGCACTTCATTATAACGTCATTCATTTTGTTCTCCTCCTTTAAAATCCTTTAACAGCTCAATACTCTCTTCTTTTTTTATCCCGATTTTTTCCATATTTGATAAAAAGAGAGATATATTTTCCCTTGCAAGCTCATTTTTCGCTTTTTGGATCAGCAAGGGATCTTCGCATACGAATCTGCCGCTTGTTCTGTTTGAGTGAACAAGCCCTGTGGATTCAAGCTCCGAGAGCGCCTTTTGCATGGTATTCGGATTGACTCCCGCAACAGCGGCAAGCTCTCTTACAGACAAAAGCTTTTCGCCCGGCTTTAGCTTGCCGGATACGATGGTAAGCTTTATATACTCTATTATCTGCGAATAGATCGGCCGCTGATTATCAAATTCCCAGTCCATACTCTCACCTCCGATTTGTATTATTGTATTACTGGTCTAATACAATAATACTACAGTTCTATAAATTTGTCAAGAACTTTTTTTAAAAAATTTTGCGTTTTGTGAAAAAGAATCGGGGATTAAATTGTAAAAAATATGTGAACGTGGAATAATAAATGTTGAAGTATGAAAAAATTAATGTTATAATGGAAATGATGATTGGAATAAAATAGAAAAAATAAATGTGAAAAAATTGGTAACTGTAAAATTTTAAAGGAGGAAATCAAGATGGACGAAATTCAGGAATTTAACGAAGAATTGAACGAAAAGGCAGAGGACGGGAACATCAAAATCTCGGTAGACGTTGTTGCTACAATCGCAGGCATTGCCGCAAATGAGATTGAAGGTGTCGCAGGAATGTGCGGCAGCCTTGCAGGCGGCATCGCCGAATTTTTGGGCAGTAAGAAAAGTCCTACAAAAGGCGTAAAGGTTGAAATGAAAGACGATTCCGTTTCGGTTGATCTGTATATTATCGTTGAATACGGAATCAGAATCCCCGAGCTTGCATGGGAAATTCAGGAAAACGTTAAGACGAGCATAGAGAGCATGACGGGACTTAATGTCGAAAAGGTTAATATCCATGTTGACGGTGTGAGCTTTGCCAAAAAGGAAAAGGAAGAGGCTATAGAAGAGGCTGCAATTGAGGACGGCAGCGAAACCGAAGAAGAGCCGGCTGTTGAGGATATTGAGATTGAGGACGTACCCGAAGAGGGCAGTGAAGGACTTTAATAAACGGATAATATGTAAATGTTGATTATAAAACTCAATTTATGTTAATTGACTATTGACTACAAACGTAAAATAAGGTATAATGTGTTTAAAAGGATTGATAAAAAAGTATCAATCCTTTTAAGGCACAAAACAGGAATATATCAGAAAATTTTTGCAGAAGATAAAACGGTGAGGTGAACCTCGTGATTACGCTTGAAGATGTAAAAAAGAATGAAGAAATAAATACCTGTATCCTGCGCGGTGACGGGCTTTTGAAGATGTGTGGTTATACAGAGCACAGCTTTGTTCATGCAGGGCTTGTTTCAAAAAGAGCCGCCGCGATATTGGAAAGTCTCGGATATTCGGATAAGCATATAGAGCTTGCTAAAATCGCAGGCTATGTCCATGACATCGGCAATATGATCAATAGGGACGACCATGCCCAGTCGGGCGCGGTATTATCCTATAATATTCTTATCCGTATGGGTATGGAAGTCGGCGATGCCGCAACGATTGCGGCGGCTGTGGGTAATCATGACGAGGGCACGGGAAACGCCGTTGATCCGATTTCCGCCGCTTTGATCTTAGCGGATAAATCTGATGTGCGCAACACGAGAGTGCGCCAGAAAAATGAGTCTATGTACGATATTCATGACAGGGTAAATTCCGCCGTTAAGCGTTCGGAGATAGAGATTGACAACGAAAAGGGGATAATTTGCCTTAAAATGGAAATTGACACGGAAATTTCTTCGGTAATGGATTATTTTGAGATATTTTTGAACAGAATGCTTATGTGCAGAAAGTCTGCGGACTTTTTCGGCATGAAATTGAAAATCGAGGCTAATAATATGCGACTATTATAGGGGATGTTTATTAATTGACGTGCCCTTTTTTAGTACATTCGGGGAAGTGCGGATTATTTAGAAGGAGGAAAACTTATGGCAAAAGAGGCGCTTGAGCTTATAAAAAAAGCGGAAAGTGACGCCGGGAGCTTAATCGAAGAGGCAAAAGCTCTGGCGGAAAAGAACGTTTTGGAAGCTAAAGCACAGAAAAAACAAGAGCTGTTGGATTTGAAAAAACAGCTCGAGGGCAGCAAGAATCAGGCAAAAGAGGCGGCAAGGCAGCTTGCGGAGGAACAGGCAAAAACGGCTCTGGAAAAAGCGCAGAATGAGGCCAAAAAGCTTTCGGAGCGGGCGGCAGATATTGCCAAAAGAGCAAAAGATGCCGTTTTGGAAGAACTGATCGGGTAGGGGGTGATGAATTGGCTATCGTAAAAATGGACAGGGTGGAAATATACGGCTTGAACTCTCAAAGAAAAGCCATATTGGAATATCTCCACCGAATGGAGATAATGGAATTTTCCGATGTTGCCGATGAGGAGCTTTCAAAAAAAGACACAATACAATATATATCTCAGTTTGATTCGTATATTGCGTCGGCAGGCCGTGCCATATCTGTCCTGGAGGAATACACGGAGGAAAAAAAGGGACTTTTTCAAAAACGTGAGAATATGAGTCCCGAGCGGTACTCAATGGATAAGGACGAGGTAAACAGAGTGGATAAATATATCCGCCGAATCCTGAAAAACCAAAAATCCATCAGAGAGCATGAGGAGAGCATCGGTAAAATCACCGCAAAACAGCAGCTTTTAAAGCCTTATGAGAGCTTAGACGTACCGATGAAGGATTCGGCTACCAAAAAGACCTTTATCCGAGTCGGAATGGTTGAGGGTGAGTGGAGCAAGGAGCGGATAGATACCGCGTTTTCGGATATTGATTCGGTACACACCGAGATAGTCCTTGCGACAAAGCAGAAAACGTATTTGTGGATATTGTATCCGAAAAAATGCGAGCCGGAGGTAAATGATGTATTTAGAGAAATCGGTTTTATTCAGCCGACCTTTTCCCTTTCGCATCATACACCGAGCGAGAAGATAAAAGTTCTCGAGGAGGCAAAAAAAGCGCTTAATGCCGAGATTGACGTATTCAAAAGCGACTTGAAAAAGTGTGCCGAATACTCGGAGGAAATTAAGCTGTATTATGATCATCTCGTGATGCGGCGCGAAAAATATGAGGCGCTCTCGAAGGTGGGACTTACAAAAAACACCTTTGTAATGCGAGGGTTTATTCCGCAAAACCGCGTCGGAGAGATAGAAAAAACGCTTACCGATAAGTTCGGGGCATATATAAATGTCACCGAGGCGGAAAAAAGCGCCGATGTTCCGATGGCATTTTCAAATAATGCATTTGCCGCACCGGTTGAAGGTATCACCGCCGACTACAGTATGCCGTCTCCCGGAGATATTGATCCGAACCCGATTATGGCGATATTCTATTACGTCTTTTTCGGAATGATGTTCTCGGATGCGGGATACGGACTTTTGATGGTAGTTGCCTGCGGAATTTTAGGCTTTTCAAAGCTGTTGGAGAAAAAGAGCAGACGAATGTTTAAGATGTTCTTCTATTGCGGAATATCGACAACCTTTTGGGGGCTTATGTACGGCAGCTTTTTCGGAGATATGATTGCGACCGTATCAAAGACCTTCGGAAACGGAAATCTTGCCTTAAACCCGATTTTGATGGATCCTGTAGCGAAGCCGATGGAGCTTTTGATATTGAGCGTGGCTTTCGGAATGATTCATATTCTGACTGCGCTCGTGATAAAGTTTTATATGCTATGGCGTGACAAAAAGCGGCTCGACGCAGTGTTTGACGTAGGATTTTGGATATTGGTTCTTTTGGGAGTGTCGGTTCTGGCAGCGGGTGCCGGACTCGGAAATCCCGCGGTATTAAATGTCGGAATTGCGATGGCTGTTGTAGGCGGCGTCGGACTGGTTCTTACACAGGGAAGAAGTAATAAAAATATAATTATGAAGTTTTTCGGCGGAGTGCTGAGCCTTTATGATATAACGAGCTATATAGGCGATATACTTTCCTATTCAAGACTTATGGCTCTCGGACTTGCGACCGGCGTTATCGCATCGGTTGTAAATATACTCGGCTCGCTTACAGGGAATATCGTTTTGTTCATCATAATATCGATATTCGGACACGCCTTGAACTTTGCGATAAATATGCTCGGTGCGTATGTGCATACAAACCGTTTGCAGTATGTGGAATTTTATCAGAAATTCTATGAGGGCGGAGGAAAGAGATTCCAACCGCTTTCAATGAAAACAAAATATTTTAACTTTTCAAATGATAAATAATAAAGAAAGAAGGATTTGAATTATGAATTTAGGAATGTTTTTTGCGTTATTGGGAGCTGCTTTTGCGGTTATATTTGCAGGTATGGGATCATCTAAGGGCGTCGGAATCGCGTCCGAGACAGCAGGCGGAGTATTGGCAGACGATCCGAGCAAGTTCGGAAAATTGCTTGTTTTGCAGCTTTTGCCGGGTACACAGGGCTTGTACGGCTTGATTGTCGGAATCATGGTTTTGGTAAATGTCGGAATCCTGGGCGGTGAGCCGGTTGCGGACATCTACACGGGATTGCAGTATTTTGCGGCTTGTCTGCCTATCGCATTCGGCGGATATTTCTCGGCAAGATCTCAAGGAAGAGTTTGTGCTGTCGGCATTAACCTTACATCAAAAAGACCGGAGGAAAGCTCAAAGGCTATTGTTTCGGCATCACTTATAGAAATTTACGCCCTTTTGGGATTTATCGTTTCGTTCCTTATGGTAAACGGCATTAAATAATATTAAAACGCTTAAAAAACAGAAAGGAATGATTAAATGGGCGGCTTGGAAAAAATCATAGATAGCATTGCCGCCGAGGCAAAGGGCGAGGCAGATGAAATAAATCAAAAGGCGCTTGCCGAGATTGCCGAAATCAAGCTGCAATGCAAAAAAGAGAGCGAAAAGCTCAAAGAAGAAAACGTCAGGAAAACCCAGGAGGAATGTATGAATCTCTCGGCATCTGTCGAGGCGGCAGCGGACGCACAGGCGCGCGAGCTGATATTATCCACGAAAAATAAGATCATCGCAGATGTTTTGGACGAGATAAAAACAGATATAGAGAACATGGGCGCTGATGAGTATTTCAAATTTCTGTCAAATCTTTTGGAAAATAATGCCGAGGACGAGGCAGGGACAATATACTTTAACGAAAAAGATTCTTCCCGTATCCCCGAAAGCTTCAAAGCGAAGCTTTCGGATAAAAAGCTGACGTTATCCGATGAGTGCGTTGATATTGACGGCGGATTTATAATAAAATACGGTAAAATCGATATTAACTGCTCAATCTCGGGAATATTTGAAGATAAGAAGAATACGCTTTCGGATATTATCAACAGATTTATGTAAAGGGAGGGATTTTTTTGCAGGATACAGAATATGCATATGCCGTGGCATATATAAAAACCCTTGAAAATAAGATGCTGACCCCCTCCGACATGGATTCACTTATAAATGCCGAGAGCTTTTCAGAAAGTTTAAAGCTGCTCTCGTCAAAAGGTTATCCCGAGGGAACGGATATTGATGAGATAACCGAAAAAGAGCTTAAAAAAGCATGGGACGAGGTGCTTGACTGCACACCCGATGGCGCACCGCTGGATATTTTAAAATACAAAAATGATTTCCACAACTTAAAAACCATCCTAAAAGCATTTATCGTAAATACCAATTGGGAAAAGCTTATATTATCGCCGTCGGTTGAAGATCCAAAAAAAATATACGAGGCGGTAAAGACCGCAAACTTCTCTGATTTGCCCGAGTTTTTGCGCGATGCGGCAAAGGGTGCGTATGAGATAATCACCAAAGAAAACGACGGTCAGAAAGCTGAAATATATATCGACAAAAAATCGTTTGAGGCAATTAAAAACGCGTGCCGCGGCAATGAATTTTTAGAGGAATGGGCAGAGACGAACATAGTCCTTACCGATTTTTTGATCGCACTTCGCGCATACGGCAAGAGCCGCGAATTTATTCGCAGTGCGTTTTTGAAAACCGACAAAATAAACCTTGACACATTAGCCGCAGCAGCCGAATCGGGTGTCGGTGCCGTCGGTGAGTTTATCGCTAAAAACGGATACACAGACGGTGCTGAGGCTTTAAAAAACTCGCTCGGTGAATTTGAGAAATGGTGTGAAAATAAAAAGACAGAGCTTTTGAAAACCCAAAAGCATCACTTTTTCGGATTTGAACCGATTATGGCATTTTTATTGGGTAAGGAAAACGAGGTTCAGGCAGTAAGAATCATACTTACCGCTCACAAGAACAATATCCCGAAAGATATTATCAGAGAAAGGATAGGTGAGCTGTATGTATAGAATAGGCGTTATCGGTGATTATGAGAGCATATGCGGATTTGCGGCGCTCGGAATTGATATATACGGTGCGGATAGTGTTGAAGATGCGGAGAAAACGCTAAAAAAACTTGCCGAGAGCGGATTCGGAATAATTTATATAGCGGAAAACTATCTTGAAAAGATGCCGAAGGTACAGGAAAAGTATAAAGACAGCCTGATCCCTGCGATTATTCCGCTGCCGCTCGGTGCGGAACCGACCGGATTCGGAATCAGAAATGTTAAAAAGTATGTTGAACAGGCAGTCGGATCGGATATAATATTCGGCGAATAAAGAGTGCGATATTTTCGCATTAAATAAAGGAGATAGAATATATGAGTGAAAGTAAAGGTGTTATAAAGAAGGTATCGGGGCCGCTGGTAATAGCCTCCGATATGTATGATGCAAATATGTATGACGTTGTACGTGTAAGCCGCCATCACTTAATCGGCGAGATTATAGAAATGCACGGCGATCTTGCATCTATCCAGGTTTACGAGGAAACATCGGGACTGGGCCCGGGAGAAGAGGTTATCTCGACAGGCGCGCCTCTAAGCGTGGAGCTCGGTCCGGGACTTATAAAGAGCATATACGACGGTATTCAAAGACCGCTTGACGCAATCATGGAGATTGCCGGGACAAACCTTGAGCGAGGTGTTTCGGTACCTGCTTTAAAACGTGACGTCAAATGGGATTTTACAGCCTCGGCAAAGCCGGGTGATAAGGTTTCGGGAGGAACCGTTTTAGGTACCGTTCAGGAAACAGATGTGGTTCTGCACAAGATTATGCTGCCGCCGAATATGAGCGGTGAGATTGTCGAGATCAATAGCGGATCATACACCGTAACCGATGTTATCGGTAAAATCAAGACCGATAAGGGCGAAATAAAGGATCTGACGCTGATGCAGAAATGGCCTGTGCGTGTGGGACGTCCGTATAATAAAAAGCTCTCGCCTGATGTGCCGCTGGTTACGGGACAGCGTGTAATAGATACGCTTTTCCCGATAGCAAAAGGCGGCGTGGGAACTGTTCCGGGCCCGTTCGGCAGCGGCAAAACGGTAGTGCAGCATCAGCTGGCTAAGTGGGCAGACGCGGATATTGTTGTATATATCGGCTGCGGTGAGCGCGGAAACGAGATGACCGACGTTTTGAACGAGTTCCCCGAAATCCGTGACCCGAGAACGGGAAAAACTCTTATGGAGCGAACCGTTCTGATTGCGAATACTTCGGATATGCCGGTTGCGGCGCGTGAGGCGTCTATCTATACCGGTATCACGATTGCGGAATATTTCAGAGATATGGGCTACAGCGTAGTTCTTCTTGCCGATTCCACATCGCGTTGGGCTGAGGCTTTGCGTGAGATGTCGGGACGTTTGGAGGAAATGCCCGGCGAAGAAGGATACCCTGCATACCTCGGAAGCCGTCTTGCAGGATTTTACGAACGTGCCGGACGCGTAACATCTCTCGGTAATGAAGAGCGTGAGGGAGCACTTAGTATAATCGGTGCGGTATCGCCTCAGGGCGGAGATATTTCCGAGCCGGTTTCACAGGCGACACTGAGAATTGTAAAGGTATTCTGGGGACTTGATTCGGCGCTTGCCTATAAGCGTCACTTCCCGGCGATAAACTGGTTAAAGAGCTATTCACTGTACCTGGATTCGATGGCAAAGTGGTACGAAAACAACGTATCCGCCGATTGGATGCCTTTAAGGAACAGGATAATGCATCTTTTGCAGGAGGAGGCAGAGCTTGATGAAATTGTAAGGCTTGTCGGTATGGACGCATTGAATGCGCATGACCGAATGAAGCTTGAGGCGGCACGCTCAATCCGTGAGGATTACCTGCATCAGGACGCTTTCCACGAGGTTGACACATATGCATCTCTTAAAAAACAGTGCATAATGATGCGATTGGTGCTTGATTATTTTGATATGGCGACCACGGCACTCGATGAAGGCTGCAATGCCAATAAGCTTATAAATCTTTCGGCAAGAGAAAATATCGGCAGAATAAAGTATGTTCCCGAGGATAAGGTCGAGGCGGAATATGAGAATATAAAGGAAATGATTTCAAAGGAAATCGCCCAAATAAAATCTACAGATGAGGAGATATAAGTATGCCTAAAGAGTATCGTACAATACAAGAGGTTGCGGGGCCGTTGATGCTTATAAAGGGCGTTGAGGGCGTAACCTATAATGAACTTGGAGAAATAGAGCTGGCAAGCGGTGAAAGACGCCGCTGCCGTGTTTTGGAGATTAACGGCGGTGATGCCTTGGTGCAGCTTTTTGAAAACAGCGCCGGAATAAATCTTTCAAACAGTAAGGTGCGTTTTTTGGGACACGGAATTGAGCTTGGCGTATCAAAGGATATGCTCGGGCGCGTTTTCGACGGACTCGGTCACCCAAAAGACGGCAAGGCGGAGATAATACCGGAAAAGCGGCTTGATGTAAACGGTGTGCCGATGAATCCGGCAGCGAGAAATTACCCGGAGGAATTTATCCAGACAGGAATAAGCGCAATTGACGGCTTGAATACGCTTGTGCGCGGACAAAAGCTGCCGATTTTCTCGGGAAGCGGTCTGCCGCACGCAAATCTTGCGGCACAGATTGCACGTCAGGCTAAGGTTTTGGGCAAGAACGAGAAATTCGCCGTTGTTTTTGCGGCGATAGGTATCACCTTCGAGGAGGCAAACTTTTTCGTTGAGGACTTTAAAAGAACGGGAGCAATGGAGCGAACCGTACTCTTTACAAATCTTGCAAACGACCCGGCAATCGAGCGTATCGCAACGCCGAGAATGGCTTTAACCGCAGCCGAATACCTTGCATTTGATCAGGGTATGCACGTTTTGGTAATCATGACCGACATCACGAACTATGCCGATGCATTGCGTGAGGTTTCGGCGGCAAGAAAGGAAGTCCCGGGAAGACGCGGATACCCCGGATATATGTACACAGACCTTGCCTCACTCTATGAAAGAGCAGGCAGATTAAAGGGTAAGGACGGAAGTATCACCTTGATTCCGATTCTCACCATGCCGGAAGATGACAAAACGCACCCGATCCCCGACTTGACAGGATATATAACAGAGGGACAGATAATCTTAAGCCGTGAGCTTTACAGAAAGAATATTGCTCCGCCGATAGATGTTTTGCCGTCATTGTCACGTCTTAAAGATAAGGGTATAGGCAAGGGCAAGACCAGAGAAGATCACGCAAACACAATGAACCAGCTTTTTGCGGCATATGCAAGAGGTAAAGAAGCGAAAGAACTGATGGTTATTTTGGGTGATGCGGCTTTGTCCGATATAGATAAGATCTATGCAAAATTTGCCGATGAATTTGAGAAAGAATATGTGTCGCAGGGGTATACCACCGACCGCAGCATAGAAGAAACGCTCTCTATCGGGTGGAAACTCCTGTCAATCCTGCCGAGAAGCGAGCTTAAGCGTATCAAAGACGAGTATCTTGATATGTACTACGGTAAGTGAGGTGTTTTTAAGTGGCACAGTTAAATGTTAATCCGACCAGAATGGAGCTTTCAAGGCTCAAAAAAAGCCTTGCTACCGCAATCCGCGGACATAAGCTCTTAAAGGATAAATGCGATGAGATGATGAGGCAGTTTTTGGACATTGTGCGCGAGAATAAAGTGCTGCGTGAAAGCGTGGAGAAAAAGCTTAACGATGCGAGCAACTATATGACGGTTGCAAGCTCGGCGATGAAAAAAGAAGTGCTGATGTCTGCGCTTTTGATGCCGAAACAGGGGGTAGAGCTGGAGGTTTCATCTAAAAATATCATGAGCGTGGATATTCCTGTTTTTACAACGCATACCAAATCGCAGAATACGAATGACATCTATTCTTACGGTTATGCGTATACCAAAAATGACCTTGACCGCGCGGTATCGCTTTTGTCGGAGGCGCTCCCGGATATGTTAAGGCTTGCCGAGAGCGAGAAAGCGGCACAAATTCTGGCGGGCGAAATCGAAAAGACGCGCCGCCGCGTTAATGCTTTGGAATATGTTATGATCCCGAATTATCAGGATACCATAAAATATATAACGATGAAGCTTGATGAAAATGAGAGAAGCAATATCACAAGACTTATGAAGATTAAGGATATGATGATCGCGGAGAATCTGGAAGAAAAGCATAAAAAAGAGGCATTCTGATATAAAAAGAGCTTGAGTATAAAATGAATGTATTTTATGCTCAAGCTCTTTTTTAAGTTTACTTCAAGATATATTTCTTATTTGCTTTTATTTTAAAAAATAAATATATTCTTGTTTATCAGGAAAGCTTATTCCTCCTCCAACACCTCGTCAGCCTTTGCCTCGTCTAACTTTTCAACATCACGCAGCTTACGCTGTATCGCACGCGTGCGCACACCGACAAGCTTGTCAAGCTCGGTATTTGCCTGATTGATTCTCTGCTGCGTGGAGGCAAGGATTTTCTCGAATTTGTCAAATTCCGACTTGACGGCGCCGAGCACTGTCCAGACCTCCATAGAACGCTTTTGTATCGCGACTGTCTTAAAGCCCATTTGCAGACTGTTTAAAAGCGCCGCCATGGTGCTCGGACCTACTATATTTATCCTGTATTCGCGCTGCAAAACCTCCACCATTCCGCAATTTACCGCCTCGGCATAAAGCCCCTCAAAGGGCAGAAACATTATCCCGAACTCGGTGGTGTAGGGTACCTCAATATACTTTTCGTGAATGTCCTTGGCAAAGCTCTTGATACGGCTTATCATAAGGGCTTTTGCGGCAGCGATCTTTTCGGTATCGCCCGAATCATATGCATCGCGAAGAGCGCTGTATGTATCGGCAGGAAATTTTGAGTCGATCGGCAGATATACAAATCCGCCCTCGTCCATCGGCATCTTTACCGCAAATTCCACCACGTTTTTGCTGCCCGGCTTTGTTGCGACATTTTCTTCGTACTGCTCGGGGGAGAGGATTTCTTTGAGTATTGCGCCGAGCTGGATCTCGCCTAAAATTCCTCTTGTTTTTACGTTTGAGAGTACTTTTTTTAAGTCACCCACACCCGCCGCGACTGTCTGCATCTCGCCCAAGCCTTTATATACCTGCTCCAGGCGCTCGCTTACCAGCTTAAACGACTTGTCCATCTTGTCCTCCAAAGTCTTTTGGAGCTTTTCATCTACCGTCTGCTGCATTTTTTCGAGCTGCTTATTGTTGTCGCTGCGGATAATATCGAGCCGCTTTTCGATAGTGTCGCGCATTTGCAAAAGCCGTGCGGCATTGGTTTCTTCGAGGTTTTTCAGCCGCTCCTCCATATGCTGCATCGAGTTTGTAACGGTGGTATTCATCGCGGCTTGCTTTTCGGTGATGTTTTTATCAAGCTCCGAAAAGCTCTTCGCCTGCATATCTCCCGTTTCCTTTTGGGTTTTTGTGAGCATTTCGCCCAATGCCTTTACATTTGCGCGGTTTTCTTCGATAATGTCGCGCTTTGCATCGTTAAAATTTTCGCCCCTTCTTGTGAATATTATAACTATTTCCAAAACGATTACAATCGCAAGAAGTGCTGCTGTTATTATTTCCATAGTAGGTTATCTCCGTTAGAATTTAAAGTAGTTTTTAGCGTTTTTATAGCTTATCCCTTCGACAATTTCCTTTAAATATTTTTCATCGTTCGGGTATTCGCCTTCTTCGACCCACTTGCCGATTAAGTTACACAAAATTCTTCTGAAATATTCGTGTCTGGGGTAGGATACAAAGCTTCTCGAATCGGTAAGCATACCTACGAATTTACCCAAAAGCCCCAAATTTGCAAATGCCGAAAGTTGAGCCTCCATACCGTCGCGGTTATCGTTAAACCACCAGCCTGAGCCGAACTGAACTTTAGCCGCGTCGGGCGCTTTCTGGAAATTACCCATCATTGTTGCCAAAACATAGTTATCTTTCGGGTTCAGCGTGTATAAAATCGTTTTCGGCAGATTGTCGGTATATTCCAGGTGATTCAAAAATGCCGAGAGCTTTTCTGCTATACAAAGATCGTTTATCGAGTCAAAGCCTGTGTCCGCGCCGATTTTCTCAAACATTCTTTGGTTATTGTTTCTGAGCGCACCGATATGCAGCTGCATTGTCCAGCCATGGCGTGCATACGCTTTTGCACAGTATGCCAAAACCGCGGTCTTATAAATTTCAGCCTCCTCGGCGCTGATTTGTTCACCCGAAAGCTTTTTATCGAATACTTTATCCGCGTCACCCAATGCAAAAGGCACGGTTTCGACCGAATGATCCGAAAGACGGCAGCCGACTTTGTCAAAATAATCCACTCTCTCGCCGAGCCAGCCCAAAAGCTCCGAAAAGCTCTTTACGCCGATCTTCTCAATATACGGAATAAATGTGTCTTTGTCTATGCCGATTGCCTTGTCGGGACGGAAGGTCGGCAGAACGGCTGTCGAAAAATCTTTCAGTGCCGTGTGGTATTCCAGTGTGTCCGCCGGATCGTCGGTTGTGCAGATTGTTTCGACATTCGAGCGTGTTATCAGATTTTTCGCACTGAACGAATCGTCTGCGAGCATCTCGTTGCACTTATCCCATACCTCTTTCGCATTCTCCGGTGTGAGTGCGTCCTCGATTCCGAAGTATCTTAAAAGCTCCAGGTGAGTCCAGTGATAGAGGGGGTTACCGATTAAGTAGGGCATAGTCTTTGCCCACATCATGAATTTTTCAAAGTCGGGAGCGGAGCCTGTTATGTATTCCTCGTCCACTCCGTTTGAGCGCATCTGACGCCATTTATAGTGATCGCCGCCCAAAAAGAGATCATAAGCGTTCTTGAATTTGTAATCCTCGGCTATCTGCTTCGGATCAAGGTGACAGTGATAGTCGATAATCGGCAGCTCCTTTGCGTATTTATGGTATAAATCATATCCTGTTTTGTTTTTCAGCATAAAATTATCTTTTATAAATTTCATGTTTTTCATTTCCTTTCAGATTTTATTTCCTATTAATTCTATACTATTTATGTCGTTGTGTCAAGAGGATTTAAAGGTATCTCAAAAAAAAATAAAAAAATTTTTTTTATTTTTTGCAACCTTTTCGGGTTCTCAAAGGTATTATATATGAATGGGCCAATTCACAGAAGAAAAAATGACTCACAAAAAAATTTTGAAAGGATGATTATTTATGAAAAAAAGAACCCTGACTTTAATACTTGCGGGAGCAATGCTTTTAACAACACCGGTATTTGCAAAAGACACAGAAGACGCTTTGGCAGAACAGCCGATACTCATAAGCGCACAAGTACATAGCGATATGTTACAGGACAGAGTTACACTGGATGAAATCGGAGAAGACTATCTGATTGTCACAACAAGCGAAAACATGAAGCTTCAGCTTAACATATATGATTCTACAATCCTCATAGACAGTGTTTCCGGAGATCCGATTGAGATTTCCGATTTAAAAAAAGGCGACGAACTTGATATTACATACTCATCAATGATGACAAGAAGTCTCCCCCCTCAGACAAACACTTACATGATTGCAACAAATGTAAAAGAAGGCGGCGGAGTAAATCTTATAACCGTTGACGAAACAGCTGCTGATGAAGACGGGAATCTCAGAGTTACCGACAATGCCAAAAATATTGTTGTAACAATCGCAAAAGATGCGTCGGTTAAGCCGTATAAAACCAAAAATATCGTAAAGCTCGATGATATTCAAAAGGGCAGCAAGATTTTGTGCTGGTACGACATGATGACAATGAGCATTCCTGCATATGCATCAACCGATAAGGTTGTAATCGCTCAAGAGGCTGAGCCGATGGATTCGGATAACGCTATAGCATCGCGTCCCGATGAAAATGTACCGTTCGATCCCGATTTTACGGTCGGCTCCGAATTTGATTTAACTGTTAACGATCAGGATTTAGGCAAGTGCGATCTTCCGTATTATGATGGCGATACTTTAATGGTACCTTTGCGTAAAATAAGCGAAGCTCTCGGCTATAACGTAGGCTGGGACGCAGAAACAGGTGAAATAACCATTGACGCACATACGCAAACAGCAACTCTTTTCTCACGTACCAAAGAAATTAATATAGAAGGAAAGCTTAAGGCTATTAACTTAAACCGTAAAATCGAAAATGCAAAAGAAACAATTATCAAAAACGGCTGCACTTTCGTTCCGGTAGAGTTCTTTAAAGAATTCATGAACGATGTTAGTGTAGACGGCACAAAGATAACCGTTGCGGCACAAAAAGCTGAAATTCAATAAAAAAACTCCTATTTTATTCTATAGATGGGGGAGCAAAAAGTGAAACTGCTTTTTGGATTCCCCCAATACCCCTAAAATCGTCCCGAAGCAAGTCTCCCCCTTGCTTCGGGACATTCCTTTTTAAAGGGAAATTTTTAAAATATTTGTTCGGCAAATCTTGTATTTTTCCATATAATGTGGTATACTTTAAAATAGAATGTTTGATATATTTTAAGGAGAGATTTTTATGAATACAAGAATTGCCACAAAGGCAGATATTAACTTGATAAGAAATATATGGGAAAACTCGGGAGAAAATTCCGTGTTTTCAAAATGGTTCTTCGATAAGATTTTCTACAGCGATAATGCCGTAATAACCGAAGAGGATAACTGTCCGCTTGCCTGCGCCTGTACGGTGGGGTATACGCTCGATATAAATAAAGCGCGGCTTGCGGCAAGCTATATAGTATCGATGAGAGCAAATCCCGAAAACAGAACGGCAAACGTCCTAAATACGCTTGCCGCGGACACTTTAAGCTTTATTGCCGGAAAGGGTATGCCGATTGCGTTTACCGTCCCCGATAACTACAAGTTTTTTGAAAAATACGGATTTTCGCTCTGCTATGATTATATGCAGTATGACATCGCCTCGGACGATATTCCCGGATATGAGGTATCTTCAAAGGTTCTGCGCCCCGAAAATTTCGATTCGGAAACGGTCGGAATGTTAAACGCTATATATGAAAAGTTTATTGCGGATAAAAACGGCGCGGCTTTGCGTACTCCCGAAAATTGGAGATACATAGCTGACGATCTGTACCACAATTTTGACGGAAAGTGCATAATATTAAAAAATGACAAAAACGAGCCGATTGCATATATGTTCTATATCCTGCGCGATAATAAACTCGGAGTGTATGAGCTTTGCTATACCGATAAATCCGCCTATGAGCAGATGCTCGGGCTGATAAAAGCCTTCTCGTGCGATAAAATTTCTCTAAAGGTTCCGTCAAACGATTTGTTTTATATGTCGCTGTGCGATAAACGTATGGCGGTTACACGCTGCCCGTTTGCGATGGCGCGTATTACGAATGTAAAGACGATTCTGGAACTTTTTGCCGATAATGCCGGAGAGGATATAAGACTCCAGGTAATAGACAGAGTCATGGAGGAGAATAATAAGACTTTTACGTTCTCGCAGGGGAGCGTAATTACAATCGAAACCGACTCAAATGTGGCGATAGATATAGGCACGCTTACTCAGCTTGTGCTGGGATATTTGAGCGTTGACGAGGCATCGTCGCTGAATCTTATAAAGGGCGATGCAGCACGCTTGAAATCGCTTTTCAAAAAACAGACTACATATATAAATATGTTAAATTAGATATCGGATTGAATTTAAAGGAGGAAACAACATGATTTATGTATTGCTTGCAGACGGATTTGAGGAAATTGAGGTGGTGACTCCGATAGACATCATGCGCCGTGCCGGGCTTTCGGTTGAGATTGTTTCGGTTTCGGGCAAAAAAGAGGTGTGCGGTGCGCATGAAATGATACTTTCTGTCGATATTACGGCAGATGAGATTGATATGTCCGATATGGATATGCTGATTCTCCCGGGCGGACCGGGGCATGTTCATTTAGACGGGAGCAAAAGGGTGCATGAACTGATAGAATATGCCGCAAAAAATGAGATATACATTGCCGCAATCTGCGCCGCACCGTCAATCATAGGCAAATTGGGACTTTTGGACGGCAGAAAAGCCACGGCATTCCCGGGATTTGAGAAATATCTTTCGGGCGCTCATGTTGTGGAAGATAAAGCGGTTTCAGACGGTAAGTTTATAACGGGAAAAGGCCCGGGGGCGGCAGCCGAGTTCGGATTTATGATAGTTTCCGAACTAAAGGGTGAAAAATGTGCGGCAGAGCTGAAGGAGAGTATGCAATATTGAATAAATGCGAATTGCGAAAGCGCCTTAAGGCGGAGCGCGCTGCGTTGGATATGAGCGATGCCGAAAAAAAGAGCGCGGCAATCTGCGCACATCTTATAAACTCGGATATTTTCAAAAATGCGTCGGTGATTATGCTCTATCTGCCGATAAAGAATGAGGTTGACACAACACCGATCATAGAAAAAGCATTTTTGGAGAAAAAGACCGTTTTGGTGCCGCACACAGAGGAGGATAATATCTTTCCGGTGATCTTAAAAAAGGACGGTATACTCTTGACGGGGGCATATAATATAAAAGAACCGAAGGATAGGGTTATATGGGACGGAAAAATTGATCTTTGCATTGTGCCGGGTGTAGGATTTGATATGAGGGGCGCAAGAATCGGGTTCGGGAAAGGCTGTTACGACAGATTTTTTAAGAGGTATAACATGAAAAAAGCAGGATTTGCGTATTCTTTTCAGATTGCGGATAAAATCGATGCCGAACCCCATGACATCTTTATGGATATTATTGTGACGGAAGAAGGTTTATTTTATTGTGAATAAAAAAGATTTTTGCATGAGCTGGTGGGTTACCTTCATCGCCATGCTGATTGTGCTTATTTCATCATTTGCTTTTGGGAGTGATACCGATTCGGAGCATTACTATTTAAACAGCTTTATAGGCGAATTTTTAATGATAATTCCGATAACGGTTGGGATAATTCCGCTGATTTTAAGAAAGAGAACGAGCGAGATATCCTTTAAAGGATTTTCTCCGAAGCTTTTGGTGTTTGCGGCACTGATTCCGATAGCCTCACAGCCGTTTATAAATCTTTTCATAACACCGATAAATGCGGTTACGGAATTTTTGTTCGATACAGGAGCCGATACATCTCTTCCTGCCGCGGCAAGTGCGGGGGAGACGGTATTTAAGCTTTTGACGCTTTTGGTATTGGCACCGATTTTAGAAGAGATTTTGTGCCGCGGCATACTTATGCAATACCTGAAAAGATACGGTCTTGCGGTGAGCCTGATTGTATCGTCTTTGTGCTTTGCGCTCCTGCATTTTGATCCGACAAGCCTGGTTGTGATATTCTTTGTCGGTATGCTTTTGGGAATGATAAAGTTTTCGACAGGCTCTCTCTGGGCGTCGATAATCGCGCACAGCGTAAATAATCTGGTGGCGATGACGGAATTTTCCGATACAGTAAGTACCGTTATATTTGTCGTGTCGGTAGTACTTTTCCCGATACTTTTGTATCTTTTTATGAGGCTTATGCCCGATACATATAAAAACAGGCTGAAATTTAAAAAAGGCGAAAAAATCGAATTTTCCGCGGGCGCGGTGCTTTCATTTTCGCTCTACGGACTTTTATCATTTGTGCTTGTTATAATGAAATTGAGTTCGTATCTTATAAATTCAGTGTTTTAGGAAAGAGGAAGATAAAAAATGCTTTTTGATTCACACGCACATTATAATGATGAGCGCTTTTCGGAGGATCGCGACGAGGTACTCTCAAAGATGCGCGAAAACGGAGTGGGGTATATAATGAACGCCTGCTCATCGGTTGCGGAAATCCCCGATATTATAGAGATAGCCGAAAAATATCCGTTTGTTTACGGTGCTGTCGGCGTTCATCCGCACGAGTGCGCTGATATGTCGGAGGAGGATATTGAGCTTTTAAAAAAATATTCGCATCACCCGAAAATCAAGGCGATAGGCGAAATCGGACTGGACTATTTCTATGATAATTCACCGAGAGATAAGCAAAAATATTGGTTCGGACGGCAGATTGATCTGGCGGTCGAGCTTGATATGCCGATAATAATTCACGACCGTGACGCACACCGCGACACCATCAATATATTAAAAGAACATCACGTCGAAAAGGCGGGCGGCGCATTTCATTGCTATACGGGGAGTGTAGAGATGCTAAAGGATGTTTTGGAGATGAATCTGTACGTTGCGTTCGGCGGATCGCTGACCTTTAAAAAAGCGGCAAAACCGATTGAGGCGGCAAAAGCCGTACCGCTTGACCGACTTCTGATAGAAACCGACTCGCCGTATCTTACGCCCGAACCGCTAAGAGGTAAGCGCAACAGTTCGCTTTATGTGCATTATGTTGCCGAAAAGCTTGCCGAGATACGGGGTATGGACGTTAACGAGATCATACGAATAACAGCCGAAAATGCAAAGAAATGCTTTAGAATAGATTAAAAGAAAGGAACGATTTTAGATGAGCGCAATGAATATAGTTTATAAATACCAGGGAGGGTTATATGTAAACCTTACCAACCGATGCACGAACAAATGCAAATTCTGTATACGTTTCACACCGTCGGGAGTGGATCAGATTGATTTGTGGCTTGAGCATGAGCCGAGTGTTGATGAGATTATCAATGCATTAAAGGATGCGGATTTTACTTCATATAAAGAGGTCATCTTCTGCGGCTTTGGTGAACCCTTGATGCGTGCCGACGCGGTTTTGGAGGTGTGCAGATTCATAAAGGCACAGGATAAGAATATAAAAACGAGAATAAATACCAATGGGCACGGGAATAAAATCGCAGGGCGCGACATCACACCTGATATGGAGGGTTTGGTTGATACACTCTCTATAAGCCTTAATGCCGAAAATGCGAAAAAGTATAATGAAATTTGCGTATGCGACTATGGCGAGGAAGGATTTTACGATATGCTTGATTTTGCAAAGGCGGCAAAGGACCATGTGCCGAATGTGGTATTAAGTATTGTTGATGTTATCGGTAAAGATGAGATAGAAGAATGCAGAAAGATAGCCGAGAAAATCGGCGTGACCTTCAGGGTGAGGGAATATTCAGAATAATAAGAAATGCACAGATGTGTATTTCTTTTTCCTACCCCCTAAAGGAGTAAAGGGTTGTTTAAAAATCTAAAACAACCCTTTTTAATTTATTCTGATATTTTATAAACGATTTAAAAATGATAGTTTCAGGTCCTTTTGCGATCCGGACTTTTTTTACATCCCCCCTGTTTTTAATAGCCTTTGCCCTTTATAAGCGTGCCTATTCCCGATTTTGTGAAAATTTCAAGGAGCAGGCAGTGGGGGATTCGCCCGTCGATTATATGTACGCCGTTTACACCCGAGTGGATTGCATCTAAGCAGCCCAAAACCTTGGGTATCATGCCGCCGACTATCGTCCCGTTGTCGATCATCTCATTTATTTCATCTTCACCTGTTTCAAATATCACATTCCCGTCCGAATCCTTTACGCCCTCAACATCGGTTAAAAGAATGAGCTTTTCTGCAGCGGTTGCCGCAGCGACTGCCGCCGCAACACTGTCGGCATTTATGTTATAGCTCTGCCCGTTATCGTCAACGCCGATCGGTGCAATTACCGGGATATATTCGTCCTTGCTGATATATTCCAAAATGTGCGGATTGACCTCTACAATATCGCCGACATAGCCGATATCGGCGGTGCCGTTTTCGGTTTCGACATAGTGCTTGCGGCATTTTATGAAAGAACCGTCTATTCCGCAAAATCCCACAGCTTTACCGCCTTTGCAGTTTAAAAGAGATACAATCTCCTTGTTGGTTTTCCCGACTAAAACCATCTGCGCCACGCCTATCGTTTCGGCGTCGGTAACACGCAGACCGTTTATAAATTCGCTTTTTATGTTTCTGTCGGCAAGAGCTTTTGATATATCGGGGCCGCCGCCGTGAACGACAATCGGGTTTAAGCCGATAAATTTCAAAAGCGTAATATCTTCCATGACCGAGTTTTTAAGCTCGTTGTTAATCATCGCATTTCCGCCGTATTTTATAACGACCGTCGAGCCTGCAAATTTCTGAATGAACGGGAGCGCCTCGATGAGTATCCCGGCTTTTTTTATAAGTTCTTCCATCATAACTTAAATCTTCCTTTCAGTAACCGTATCACAGATAAAATCCTGCCATTTTTAAACCTGTGGTTTCGTCAAGCCCGAACATGAGATTCATATTCTGTATAGCCTGACCTGCCGCGCCTTTTACAAGATTATCGATTGCGCTTACAACAACCGCTCTTTGCAGACGTTTGTCCACAACCACGCCTATATCCACGAAATTACTTCCCGCAACGTGCTTTGTTTCGGGGAGCTCACCTGCATTTTTCACACGTACAAAAAATTCGTTTTCGTAGAATTTTTTGTAGACCTCAACGATTTCCTCGGTAGTGCACGGTTTTTTCAAGTTTACGTATATGGTTGATAAAATACCTCTTTTTTGAGGGATCAGGTGCGGTGTGAAAGAAATCATTATTTCCTCGCCGGCAATGTTTGAAAGCTCCTGCTCAATTTCCGATGTGTGGCGGTGCGTTGCGATTTTATATGCCTTTGCGGTTTCGGTACATTCGCAGAACAGATTGTCAAGCTTTAATCCGCGTCCTGCGCCTGTTACACCCGACTTTGCATCAACTATGATATTTTTCAGCTCACCTAATTTTGATGCCAAAAGCGGAGCTGTGCCGAGTATCGAACAGGTGGTGTAGCAGCCGGGGTTGCCGATTAAGCGTGCATTTTTTATCTTTTCGCGGTGCAGCTCGCAAAGTCCGTATACCGATTCTTTTAAAAGCTCGGGGGAGGAGTGCTTTTCGCCGTACCATGCCTCATATACCGCCGGATCGTCATAGCGGTAATCGCCGCTCAGATCAATGACCTTTACGCCCTGCTCCAAAAGCTGTGGTATAACCTCTTTTGATGCACCGTGCGGCAGCGCCGTGAATGCGACATCGCATTTTTTTATATGCTCCAAGTCGAGCTTTTCACATTCTTTGTCGAGAATGTGTCTTAAATTCTGATAAACGTCGCTTATATTCTGCCCGTCAAAGCTTTGCGAACCCAAAACCTCCAAAGATACCTCGGGGTGGTTCGTCAATAGGCGGACAAGCTCGGTACCTGCGTACCCTGTCGCACCCAAAACTGCTGCTTTTATCATTTATAATCAGATCCTTTCGTATTTTTTAAATAAAAAATCTATTGTCTTGCTGTTATGTTACTTTATATGCGCTTGCCCTTTTGCACTCCGGACTTTTTACATTTTCCTATGGGGATAGGAAAAAAAGATTCGGAACGGACAAAATGAACCCGATGGCGTACGCTGGTACTCCGAGAGGTTTATTTTGTTAGTAGCAAAAGGGCATAAATTTTAGAAAAATTAAATTAAATGAAATTTTTCAACTTCAATAAAATCTATTATTTTGCTGTTATGTTACTTTATATGCGCTTGCCCTTTGCGATCCGGACTTTTTACATTTTCCTATGGGGATAGGAAATAAAGATTCGGAACGGACAAAATGAATCCGACGGCGTACGTTGGTACTCCGAGAGGTTTATTTTGTTCGTAGCAAAAGGGCATAAATTATAGAAAAATTGAATTAAATGAAATTTTTCAACCTCAAAAAAAGCTATTGTATTGCAGTTATATTTCCTTATATGTGTTTGCCCTTTTGCGATCCGGACTTTTTTTACATCCCCGGTTCGTATTCTTTTATTAAGTGCGCCCTTACATATCCGCGCGATTTGTCTGTTGAGTCTATGTAAAACCCTCTGCCGTAGTAAAAGCGTATGAGCGAGGTGATTTTTGAAGATGTGTCAAGGGAAATACTCTTTACTCCCTTTTTTATCATGATGCGGTCAACGAGGTTCATAATCGATTTGCCGATACCGTTGTTCTGCGATGTAACCTTAACCCCGAAACGGCTTAGATATGCGGTGTTGTCGTCAAAAACCTCCACACGCACACTTCCTACAGGCGTGCTGTCGGAAAATGCTATCAAAACAATCTTATTTTCAATATCATGCTTTACGTCCTCATAGGTTTCGCTCAAAGCGGCAATTGAAGAAAGTCCGGCAAGCTCGGTGTATTTTTCAAATGCCTCATGTGTGATGTCCATGATGTAGGGAATGTCGTCCTCACGGGCAAGCCGTACCTCAAACAGTGAACTGAATTCGTTCATATATAATGTTCCTCCGTAATTATTTCATCAATGTTGCCATTACTGCTTTTTGTGCGTGAAGTCTGTTTTCAGCTTCGTCAAATATAACCGACTGCGGTCCGTCTATAACGTCCTCTGTAACCTCGTAGCCACGGTATGCCGGCAGACAGTGCATGAAAATTGCATCACTCTTGGCAAGCGAGAAAAGCTCTTTATTGATCTGATACGGCATGAAAATCTTTACTCTTTCCGCTTTTTCCGATTCCTGTCCCATGCTTACCCATGTATCGGAATATACAACGTCTGCATCTTTTATTGCCTCTTTCGGATCCTGAGTTAAGAGAAGATTTGATCCGCCTTTTTTGAAATCTTCTTTTGCATTCTCGACCACTTCCGCGTCGGGAGCGTAGTCGGCAGGGGTTGCGATTGCGCAGTTAAGTCCCAACTTTGCACAGCCATACATGATTGAATGTGCCATATTGTTGCCGTCGCCGATATATGCGAATTTTAAACCCTCGAGAGTGCCTTTATGCTCATATACCGTTTGCAAATCGGCAAGAACCTGGCAGGGGTGCAGAAGATCGGTAAGCGCGTTTATGACCGGAATATTTGCATATTCGGCAAGCTCCAAAACGTCCTTATGGTCAAAGGTTCTGATCATTATACCGTCTAAAAAACGCTCCAGAACCTTGGCGGTGTCGTGTATACTTTCGCCGCGCCCGAGCTGAATGTCGTGTGACGACAGGAAAAGCGGATAGCCGCCGAGCTGCGTCATGCCCACTTCAAAGGAAACGCGCGTTCTCGTTGATGATTTCGAGAAAATCATGCCGAGTGTTTTGCCTTTTAATATATGATGCTCGATTCCTTTTTTGTTATCGTCTTTTAATTTGAGCGCCAATTTCAAAAGCGCGGTTATTTCTTCTTTTGTACAGTCGTGCAGGCTTATAAAGTCGTTCATTGTTTTATTCCTCCCAAAATACCGTCAAGCGCTTTGCAAAACGCGTTTATGTCGTCCTCTGTTATGATAAAGGGCGGTGCAAGTCTAAGAGTTGTGCCGCCGCAAAGACTGGTTAAAAAGCCTTTTTCAAAAAGCTTTGCAAATACATCTTTTGCAATTTCCGGTTTTAGTTCTATTCCGATCAAAAGTCCGACTCCGCGGATTTCTTCTATATATTCGGGATGCTTTTTCCCGATTGAATTTAATTTATCCGAGAAAATTTTACCCATCTCTTTTGCACGGTGGACGAGATTTTCCTCTTCAAAAATATCGAATACGGCGAGTCCTGCCGCGGTCGCAAATGGGTTCCCGCCGAAGGTTGTACCGTGATCGCCCGGTGCAAATGCGCTTGCGACAAAATCTTTGGCGCAGACCGCGCCGATCGGTATACCGCAGCCGAGCGCTTTTGCCGAGGTGAATATATCGGGTTCGACTCCGTAGTATTGGTGCGCAAACCATTCTCCGCATCTTCCCATACCTGTCTGAACCTCGTCAAATATAAGTATGATTTCTTTTTCGTCGCAAAGCTTTCTCAATGCCTGTACGTAAGCCTTGTCCATCGGGTGAACGCCGCTCTCGCCCTGTATCAGCTCGATCATAATTGCCGCGGTTTTGTCGGTAACGGCAGCTTTTATCGCGTCTATGTCGTTGGGCTTAACCTGGGTAAAGCCGGGAACGAGCGGACGGTACGGCTTTTGGTACTTTTCCTGACCGGTTGCCGCAACTGTTGCAAGGGTTCTTCCGTGGAAGGATTTATCAAGAGAAATTATTTCATATTTTTCAATGCCTTTTTTATAAAAGTAAATTTTTGCAAGTTTTAGCGCACCCTCGTTTGCCTCTGCACCCGTTGAGCAGAAGAATACTTTATCGGCGGATGAGTGTTCAACCAATTTTTGCGCCAGCTTTGCCTGGTTTTCTATATAATAAAGACTTGAGGTATGCAAAACCTTGTCCGCCTGAGCTTTTAAGGCTTTTATAAACTTCGGGTGCGAATGCCCGAGAGCATTTACCGCAATACCTCCCAAAAAGTCATAATATTCTTTTCCGTCATCGGCAAAAAGCTTCATTCCCTCGCCCTTTTCAAAGGCAACGGGGAGTCTTTCGCCGAAAGTGTTCATATAATATTGTTTATCGAGTTTTTTTATTTCTTCCAACATATTTCTCATCTCTTTTTTATAAATAGTTTTAGGCAAAAGGCAAAATTTTACTTTTGCCTTTCACCCAAACGTGTTACAATCACCCCTATAATTGTATTCCACGTTGTTATTATACAGCATTTTGCATAATAATGCAAGAATTATTTATAATTTCCCAAATAAATTCAGTTTTTATACAAAACAAATGTATATTACACGCCATTTATGCAAAAACTTGCATAAATGGGATCAGTCATTTTCGTTTTTGATGTCTATATTTCTTTTTATAACGTTTTTGCCGCGCCACGAAAAAGCACGGTCTTTGAATTTACGTAAAAATTCGCGGTTCGACATCTCGCCTATGTCAAGCTCTGTGATTAAATCGCTGCAAAATGCCGGATTTGACGCATCGGGCGCATTTTTATTGTACGGACACACCTTTTGACATATATCGCATCCCCAGATAAGCTCGCCCTTTTTTATAAGCATTTTTTCGGTTTCGGAGAGCTCACCCTTTTTCTGCGTAAGATGCGAAAGGCATTTTGAAAAATCGTTATCCGAAAGTGCGCCGCTCGGGCAGCTCTCGATGCATTTTCCACAGTCTATGCAGGACTTTTCAAGAGGGCTGTCCTCTTTTAGGGGGCAGTCGGTCAGTATGTAGCCGATGAAGATAAAACTCCCGAACTTGGGGTGTATAAGCATATGGTTTTTTCCAAAAAAACCAAGACCGGCAAGATACGCAAGATGCCGGTCACACAAATCCCCGGTATCGGAAAAGGATTTTCCGCCATAACCGTTTTGTTCTAATATTTTTATTGCCGCATCGGCGATTTCATTTGTTACCGCATGGTAATCTCTGCCGTAGGCATATGACGAAATATTTCCCGAAAGCCCGGATTTATACGAAACGACAAAAACAATTACGGATTTTGCCGACGGCATTATCAGAAAGGGATTTATCCTTTTTTGGTAATCGTTTGCCGAAAAATCCACCGTCTTTTTCATATATTCGCTTATTTCATCATATATGCGCGCACGGCATACTCCGACATCGGACGCACCTGCTAAAAGAAGTGCGTCCGAGAGCAGTTTTTTCATATATATTGATCCAGAACGTCGCAGAAATCGTCAAATGAGCGCGCGCCCACAAGCTTTTCCGCCTGTCTGCCGTCTTTAAATATGATTATTGTCGGAATGGATACAACCGCAAATTCCGAGGCAAGGGCACTCTCTTCATCGACATTTACCTTGCCGACCTTGATCTTGCCCGCATATTCTTCCTCGAGCTGGTCAATAATCGGGGCAACCATACGGCAGGGGCCGCACCAGGACGCCCAAAAATCAACCAAAACAACACCGTTTGCGTTTATAACTTCCTTATCAAAATTTTCCGTTGTAAAGCTTTGTGCCATAGTTAAATCAGTCCTTTTTTAAAATGTTTTTCCTTCGATTGTTTTAACAATATTTGAACCCTCCGCAGCATAATCGCTGAGTGAATATACAAGCTCTTCGTTGAAGGTTCCGCTTTCGTAGGTGTACTGAATAATGCTCTTTCCCGCGCCCGAGGTCTGGGTGAGGATAATTACATTCGTGGTTTCCTTATCGTAAAGCTCGCCTATATCCAGCTGGATTGATCCGATCTGGAGATATTGATCGTAGAGCATATATACTCCGTTTTGCGTGTTTACCGTTACCATCCAGTTTTGTCCGTCATCGGCAATAACCTGCCCGTCAACAACCTGTGCCGTTGTAAGAACGCTCAAAGTGTCGAGCTTGCCGTCCGAATCAAAGTCGTATTCATACTGTGAAACAAGGTTATAGCCGTTGGTGTCAATGCTTGTCAAGATGTTTTTCTTAACCTTTTTGTTTGACTTCTTGTCATCGGTGTCACTTGCCTGAGTAGTGTCGGCAGAAGTATCCTTTGTGTCGTGAGCTGTTGTATCGCTGCTGTCGGTATTTTCGGCACTTTGATCCGATGCCGGCTGTGAGTCGGTTTTTGTGTCTGTTTCGGGTGCGGTGTTTTCTTCGCCTGTGCAGCCGCAGAGCGAGAGCATCGATACGACAGCTAAAATTAGTATGTATTTTTTCATGTTTTTCATTCCTTCTCCTTTGTATTTTTAAAACTTTATGTATTTTGGCTCTTCGGAAACGCTGTATTCGATCCTGCCGTCGGTAAGATCGACCATATCCTCCAAAAAGCGCTCGGTGTCCCCGATTCGGCAGCATATTTTAAAGGTGACATAATCACCGTATGCCGTGTCCTCGAGAATATAATTTTCAGATGAAATTTTATACTGTATTCGTCCGACGAGTGTGTAGTCCGCTTTTATTTCGACTGTGTTGCAAAGTGTCATTGTAACAATCCCTGCTTCGGTTAACCCTGATTTGGCGCTTGCGGTGTATGCACGCACCAATCCTCCCGTGCCGAGAAGTGTACCGCCGAAATACCGTGTAACTACGACTATAACGTCCACCAACCCCTCCTTCCTGATAGTATCGAGAACCGGCATACCTGCCGTTCCTCCCGGTTCGCCGTCGTCCGAATAACGTGTTATATTATTTTCATCAATTATATAGGCATAAACATTGTGGCTTGCATCGGAATACTGCTTTTTTATCTGTGCAAGAAATTCCAGTGCGTCCTCCTCCGTTTCGACAGGCTTGACGTTTGCGATAAATTTCGATTTTTTATCGATATATACCGTTTGCGCCTCGTCTGAAACGGTTTTATAGCTGATCTTTTTTGAAATCGTCACCACCCCCTAAAAATTCCCTCAAAGAGTTATAGGTTATCTTGTCGGCAAGTATCGTCATAAGCGTGCCGTTTTCGGTAAACTCCTCCGATAGAACCTTTTCCTTTTCGTGAAGTCTGTTTACTATATCTCCTCGGCTGTAGGGTATAATCACCGTCATTTTCTGCTTTTTGCCGGGTGCGGCATCTGAGAGTGCCGCTAAAAATTCACCCGTTCCGATGCCTGTCTTGGCTGAAATGAATATTCCCTTTTCGGTGGGGATAAAATCGTTTGCAAGATCTGATTTGTTGTATAGATTTATTACAGGCTTTCCCGATGCGCCGATGTCATTCAATACGCTCTCAACAACTTTCATGTGTGTTTCGTATTCAGGATTTGATACGTCCGTCACATGGATAAGAACATCAGCCTCTGCCGCCTCTTCAAGAGTTGATTTGAACGCCTCGATTAAGTGATGCGGCAGTTTTCGGATAAAGCCGACGGTGTCGATTAAAAGAATTACGCGGTTATCCTCCAAAGTGATTGCGCGCGATGTGGTGTCGAGTGTTGCAAAGAGCTTATCCTCGGCAAATACTTCGGCATCGGTCAGCATATTTAAAAGCGATGATTTCCCGGCATTGGTGTACCCGACCAGGGCAGCCGTTATTATGTTGTCCTTTTTTCTGCGCGCACGCAAAAGGTCGCGGTGTCTTTTTATTTCTTTTAAATCGCCCTCTAAAGCGGATATTCTTTTGTTGATGTGGCGCCTGTCGGTTTCAAGCTTTGTTTCACCCGGACCGCGTGTGCCGATACCTGCACCGGTACGGCTCATGACCGTGCCCATGCCGCGAAGACGCGGAAGGCGGTATTTTAGCTGTGCCAACTCGACCTGGAGCTTACCCTCGCCGCTTTTTGCGCGCATTGCGAATATATCGAGAATCAGCATTGATCTGTCCAAAACCTTTACGCCGAGCGTGTCGCTTATATTTTTAAGCTGAACAGGAGAAAGCTCATCATCGAATATAACGCAGTCTGCCGACATATTGGCGACCGCCTCGGCAAGCTCCGAAAGCTTACCCTCGCCCATATAAGTTCCGCTTTCAAGACTTGATTTGTTCTGCACAATAATCCCGATAACTTCGCCGCCGGCGGTTTCGGCAAGACCTGCAAGCTCTTCTATGGTTTCATCGGTTGTATCGGAAAGAACGTCGGGAGTGCCGGTATGGACGCCGGCGAGAATCACGCGTTCTTTTTTTTCTTCAATAATATCCATAATTTTCTCCGTTTGATTTTTTCTGAAAATACTCATTCATATCTATTATATCAAATTTTTTTTGTTTCGTACACCCTAAAATGAAAAAAAGTTAAAATTTTTTTGGTTTTTTTTAAAAAACTTCTTGTAAATTGAAAAATTTATGGTATAATGTTATTATGTGTTTATTATTATGTATAGGAGGACTGTTATTTTTATGAGTACATTATTCACTGTTCTGCATATCATTATATGTGTTTTGCTGATTGTGGTTGTATTGCTCCAGGAAGGCAAAGATCCCGGAATGAAAGGGATTGCAGGCGCTTCGGCGGATATAGGCGATTCGTTTTTCAATAAGAACACCGGACGTACAAAGGCTGCTATGTTCTCTAAGATGACCGCTGTTTTGTCGGTATTGTTCTTAATTACAACGGTAGCGCTGATGTATTTGGCAAAATAAGGTGATGCCAAAAAGCTCCGGAACGCAAGAAAAGAAGTAAAACACGCAGCAATTATATGAAATATAATTGCTGCGTGTAGTTTTGTTAAGGTAGAAAAATCAAAAAAATATGATTTTTCATGAAATTGTTCCTTTTCTTGCTATCAACAAACTGAGCCACTCGACGTACCTATGTACGCCGTCGGGTAACCCAAAGCTAAAGCTTTGGCTCAGTTTGTCAATTCCAAAGCTTTTTTCTATTCCCTTAAAAAAGTAAAGGCTGTTTAAAAGGTCAATTGACTTTTTAGACAGCCGTTTTGTTTTTTTTAGGGTATTGTTTTTCTTGCGTTCCGGAGCTTTTTAACATCCCCTATTATATGATTGTAATGTAGCCTTCTTTTCTCGGCGCTGCGTCTTTTGCAGGCTCCGTGGCATAACCGAGCGCAACAGATCCGACTCCGCGCAGATTTTCGGGAAGTCCCCATTCCTTTAAGAGCGCCTTGCCCTCGGGACTGTCGAAGATTTCGCGTTCTCTGTGTACCCAAACGGTGGAAAGCCCTTTTGCGTGAGCCGCGAGCATAATATTTTCAAGCACGCAGCTGCAATCTTCGACATATGTGCCGACAGAGCTGTCTCCCAATACAAGCACGATAACCGGTGCGCCGTAATACGGATCGGAGTTCACACCCATGATTTCTGCATTAAGCTTGGAAATCTCATCTCTGTATTTTTTGTCGCGTACGGCGATAATTCTCGGGGATTGACGTCCCATTCCCGTCGGCGCATATGTGCCGGCTTCGAGAATCTCTGCTAAAATGTCGGACGGAACCTCGTCCGGCTTGTATGCTCTTACACTGCGGCGTGTTTTGATAAGTGATAGTAAATCCATAATTTTTTCCTCCTGACGTATGGGTTTTTATAAATAATTGCAAAACTATTATTTCACATTTATTTTTCGGTATTCATATCGTAAAGGAGCTTTAAACCTCTTAACATAATCAAATCATCGTGTATGATCTCATGTTTGCAGTAGCTCGCCACACACTCGGCAAGTCCGCCGGTGGCAATGACAGTCACCTTTTCACCGAGTTCGTCCTCGATTCGCTCAATCATGCCGTCCATCATTGAGGCATTGCCGAAGATAAGACCGCTCTTCATCGCGTCTACCGTGTTTGTGCCGATAATATTCGGCGGCGCCTCGTAGGCGATTGCGGGCAATTGCGATGTTTTTGAGGTAAGTGTATCCTGTGAGATTTTTATGCCAGGCAGTATTGCCATGCCGCGGAAAAAGCGGTCGCGGTCGATTACGGCAAGTGTTGTTGCCGTGCCGAGATCGAATATAACCGACGGAACGCTGTATTTATCAAGCGCCGCGACCAAAGATACGAGTATATCGTTGCCGAGCTGCTCGGGGTTATCGGTGCTCATTTTTACGCCGTGGTTCATTTTTATATTGACCTCAATCGGATTGTAGCCCGTTACAACAAATATTGCCTCTTTTAAAATTTTATCTATCGGCGGCACAACCGAGGACATAATTGCGCCGTTTATTTTATTTAAGTCTATTCCGTAAATGTCAAATACGTTTTTAAAAAGAACCGCATATTCGGCCGTGGTTTTGTTGCGGTCGGTGGAAAAGCGGCACTCAAAGAGGATTTCATCACCCTCCATGCAGCCGAGAACGATATTTGTATTTCCGACATCTAATGCTAAAATCATAGTATTCGTCCTTTCAGATCAGCGTATTCCGCTTGTTTTCAAAATCCTTGTAATAATCGGGCTTAAAAATACGTTCAATCCCAGCTCGAAGAGGAAATTTCCGCCGACAAGAACGAAAATCACATATTTTGCAACATCGTTAAAGCCTTCTGCCTGTCCCCATGAGATGATAGTATCCCAGAAGAAAAGACGGCAGCCGAGCAGAAATATGCCCGTGTTTACAATAGGGCAGACGATAGCTGCGACCGTGACCGCAAGATAGCGGTTATGCTTTTCCAAAAGCTTGTATACAAGCCCTGCGGCAAGACCGCAGAGAGTACCCTTTAAAAGCACGGTTATAAGCGTGCCGGGGACGCTCAATGCCAAAAATGCTCCGGCATCTCCGCTTAGAAAGACTACCAACGAAAATGCGAAACCGAGCCATGCACCGGCTGCCGGACCGCAAAGTGCGGCGCCTATTACAATCGGTATCAGAACGAGCGATACCGAAAACGGCCCGAAATGTAAAAATGCGCCCATGAATTGCAAAATAACGACTATAGCCGTTAGAATGGAGCATAGCGCAAGTGTCTTGGTTGATATTTTTTTGTTCATAATAAAACCTCCTGCTGCTGTTTCCGACAAGCGGAATACAACGCGTATTTACCTCAATTATAATAAAATTATAAATAGATGTCAATACGGATAATGCATAAAAACCATGCGTTTTGGGAGGGTGCATTTGTAGAAAATCCATGATTTTTAAAAAACCTCTTGATTTTGTTGAAAAAAGTGGTATTATGGAAAACGAAGAATAAATTTCAAAGAAAATTTAAGAAGGGATGATTCGCATGATTAGAAATGAGATCGGAGACAATTTACGCAAGCTTAGAAAAGATGCCGGATTATCTCAGAAGCAGATGGCAAAGGCTTTGGGAATTTCAGCGGCAACTCTTTGTGCATATGAAACGGGAAAAACCGTTCCGGGCATGACAGTCATTATAAAAGCTTCGGCAATATTTCATGTTTCAACGGATACTATTTTGAATATTTATTCAGATGCTGTGGAGGCGCCCGGATGGCAGACTAACGAGTAAAGACATTTGGGTAAAGTGCAAAAAGAGCCACTGCGTTTACGAGCGCAAAAAAAGGTATGAGCACCTGGAACTTCGGCTTTTGGGTTTTATGGCGGAATATCTGCATACCCAAAAGCGCGCCGAAAGCTCCTAAAAAAAGAGCCTCGGCAAGAAGTATTTTTTCGGGGATTCGCCAAAGCGTCTTTTTCGCGCAGTGTTTGTCGATTCCATAGGTTAAAAAGGTAAATATATTCCATAAAACAATTATAAACATTTTTTCTCTCCATATATGAGCCGTTCTTTTTCACGGCGTTTTAATTTTTTTATTTCACATTCCCGCCTGAGAGCTTCGGATTTTGTTTCAAACTTTTCAAAGTATATAAGATCTGCCGGCAGTCTGCACCGAGTATATTTTGCGCCCTTGCCTTCGTTATGGGCTTTGAGCCGTTTTGCGAGGTCATTTGTATAGCCGCAGTAGAAGGTATTGTCGGAGCATTTTAAAATATATATGTAATACATCGGAAAAAGCTCATCTCCAATTTAAGTTTTTATTTTAGGTAAAAAGTAAAATTAACATTTTACAATTTATTCCAAACCGTGTATTCTATATATTATAATACAAAAATCCGATAAAAGCAAATAAAAAATGAGTAAGAAATAAACTTTTTTTTGAAAATCTAACTTTTTTTTAAAAAAACACTTGCAAAAAGAAGTTATTTGTGTTAAAATAATTGTGTTTTGATAATTGATATTGTAATAGGAGGTGTTTTCACATGGCAAAGTGTGATATTTGCGGTAAGGGTGTATCTTTCGGTATAAAGATGAGCCACTCGCACAGAAGATCCAACAGAACATGGAAGCCTAACGTAAGAAAGGTTAAGGCAGTTGTCAACGGTGCGGCAAAATCAGTTAACGTTTGTACACGTTGTATGCGTTCGGGAAAGGTAACCCGTGCGGTTTGATCCAAAAAAAGATTTGCGGGGAGCTGTTTAAAAAGTCATTTGATTTTTTAAACAGCCTTTGTTTTTTTGAGGGGTATAGCAAGAAAGCCTTGCGCTAATATCCCATTTTCTTTTTTTGTGCAATATTTTCTGCACATATATATATACTTTTAATTGACTTTTTTTCGATTTTATGGTACAATATCATTGCCATAAATTTTGAAATCTGAATTTAAATATATAAATATCGGGTGCGAAAAAACGCTTTTTTCCGAATTGTCCGGATAAACCGAGGCTAAGCCCGATTTGTGATTAAAAATAATAAGGAGTAGTTAGAGTGGAAAAGATTGTTATAAAGGGCGGCAATAAGCTTTGCGGCGAAGTTGCTATAAGCGGAGCGAAAAACGCGGCTGTCGCCATTATTCCGGCATGTCTTCTCATAAACGGTCTCTGCCGTCTGGAAAATCTTCCCGACATAAAAGATGTCCAGCTGTTTTTGAAAATAATGTCCAGCATGGGGGCGTCTGTTACATATATTGATAAAAACACGGTCGATATAGACTGTACAAATGTTGATACCTTTGAGCCGGGCGAGCTTACGCGTCAAATGAGAGGATCTTCCTATCTTATGGGTGCGCTTTTGGGCAGATTCAATAAATGTATCGCATATCCTCCCGGAGGGTGCGATTTCGGTACACGTCCGATAGATCAGCATATAAAAGGATTTGAGGCAATCGGCGCAACGGTTGATTTAAAGTACGGCAAGATCCATGCCTCGGCAGAGGAGCTGGTCGGCGCAAACGTTTATTTTGACGTGGTAAGCGTTGGTGCGACTGTAAATATGATTTTAGCGTCGGTGCGCGCGAAAGGTCTGACCGTTATAGAGAATGCGGCAAAAGAACCGCATATTGTTGATCTGGCGAACTTCTTAAATGCTATGGGCGCGCAGATACGCGGTGCCGGAACGGATACGATAAAGATTCGCGGCGTTCAAAGACTGCACGGGGGAGTGTATTCGATAATTCCCGATCAGATTGAGGCAGGCACCTTTATGATTGCCGCCGCGGCGACACGCGGTGATGTTATGGTGTCGAATGTAATTCCGCGCCACTTGGATTCGATTTCGGCAAAGCTCGAGGAGGTCGGAGCCAAGATAGAGGAGTTTGACGACAGAGTAAGGGTGTATGTGCCCGAGGGTACTAATTTTAAGAAGATAAGCTTTATTGCGCTGCCGTATCCGGGATTTCCAACAGATATGCAGCCTCAGCTGGTGACGCTTTTATCTACCGTTCCCGGGACAAGCATAGCAAGAGAAGGCGTCTGGGACGATCGTTTCCGATATGTGGGCGAGCTTTCGAGAATGGGCGCTGATATAAATGTAGAGGGCAAGGTTGCCATGATTCACGGCGTAGAGCGCCTGATGGGTGCGTCGGTTCGTGCGACGGATCTTCGTGCCGGTGCGGCTATGATTATAGCGGGACTTATGGCGGACGGCATAACCGAGATAAATGAGATTGCGCATATAGACCGCGGATATGAGAATTTTGAGGAAAAGTTTGCAAAGCTCGGTGCGGATATTCACAGAGTAGAGGTAATTTCGGATTTTTAAGAGGTAACACATGGTTTTTTCACTTTTGAGCGGTTCATCGGGGAATGCGACTCTGATATCCGAGAATAATTCGCTCATTCTTTTGGATTGCGGTGCGTCGGGGAAAAAGCTTTCCATGGCGATTGAGTCGTTAGGGTTTGATTGCCGCGCGATTGACGCGATTCTTTTGACTCATGAGCATAATGATCATATTACGGGTGCGGGAGTTATGTCGCGGCGGTTTGATTTGCCGGTATATGCAACGCAAAAAACATTTGACGCGATGAATGTCGGCCCGATAAAGGACGCTAATATCAATATAGTTGAACCGAATAAGAAATTTTCGGTAAGCGACATCGAGATAATGCCCTTTTCGATTTCGCATGATGCAGCCGATCCGGTAGGGTATACATTTGCTTTAAAAGAGGGTAAATTTTCGCTTTTGACCGATACCGGCGTTATTACAAGAGAGATGTATGATGCGGTTTATGACAGTAAATATATGATACTCGAATCGAACCATGATGTTGATATGCTCCAATTCGGCAGTTATCCGTATCAATTAAAGAGAAGAATACTCGGTAAAACGGGGCATCTTTCAAATAATACTGCGGCACAGATGGCGGTTAAGATGATGGAAAACGGAGCGGAAAAGATTATGCTCGGGCATTTGAGCAACGAGAATAATACGCCCGAAATCGCCTATAAAACCACCGAAAATGCAATTGTGCAGGACGGCGGAATAGTCGGCAGGGACGTGGTGCTTTCTGTCGCGGCACGGTATGAAATAACGAGGTTAATATGAATATAAGTGTAATTTGTGTCGGAAAATTAAAAGAGAAATATTTAAAGGAAGCCGTTTTGGAGTACTCAAAACGGCTTTCTCGTTTTGCTAATTTCAATTTTTGCGAAATCCCCGACTTAAAGATTCCGGATAATGCATCAAAAGCGGAGGAGGCGGCAATCCTTGAAAAGGAGGGGGAGGCGATTATCGCAAAGATTAAGCCGGGAGCGTATGTGATAACTATGTGCGTTGAGGGGAAAGAGCTTTCAAGCCCCGAGATTGCCGAAAAGATGAAAGAGATAATGATGAACTCAAGCAATATTGTGTTTGTAATCGGCGGCTCACTCGGACTTTCGGAGAAGGTGAAGAGTATGTCAAAACTGCGTTTGAGCTTTGGGAAAATCACTCTGCCGCACCAGCTGATGCGTGTAATTCTGGCAGAACAGATTTACCGCGCATTTAAGATTAACAATAATGAAACGTATCATAAATGAAAGGGTTGCGGAAAATACGCATATTATTAATTTACTTGAAAAATCAAAGGCTGTTTAAAATCAATTGATTTTAAACAGCCTTTTTTTACTATTTATTCCGCGTCAGAACAATTCCGACAATTGCGCCCGCAAAGATAAGCGGTGCCAATCTGACAAACAGATATTCAAATACATGGAATATCGCTCCAAAAACGGCAGTTTCGGGATCGCTGTAATTCCAGCTTAAATATGGACTTTTTAACACTCCCAAAATCACAAAAGTTGCCGTTGTTATCAAGCATATCAAAATAAACAGCCACCGGAGCGCTTTTCTTCTTGCGGTCTTTCTCTGTGCAAGCTGTAGGTTTATAATCTCCAATTTTTCGGAAATTACTTTCAAATCATCTGCTCTCTGTTCTGTGACCGTTTCTCCGATTAAGACATTCACCGGTGTTTCGAGCGCATTCGATACGGATATCAGCATATCGGCATCGGGGACAGATAATCCTTTCTCCCATTTTGATACTGTCTGGCGCACCACATTTAATTTAACGGCAAGCTCCTCCTGTGAAAGTCCTTTCGATTTCCTGATTGCTTTTATGTTTTCGCTTAGCATAGGATAACCTCCTTTCTCGGTTGTTATCTCTATTATACGAAAAAACACCCGTTGCCGCAAGCAACGCATATTAACATTTAGTTACCGCTCTTGCTTTTTTCCACTTTCTGCGACTGTACCCAACCCGATTTACCGCTTTGTGAATCCACATTGTACCATGTGGTTGTTTTGCCGTCCGAATCCTCGGTCTTTTTGGTCTTGTTGGTAAAATACAGCTCTGTTTTGTCGTCTGTTATTTTTTCCACAACCTTTGATGATGAATCAGGCTCTTCAAACATTGAAATAATGTCGTATTTGTCCGATTTTATATATGTATCGTATTTTTCATCATTCGACGAATCGGTTGATTTATCCTTTTCGTTTGAGTCGAGCATATCACTTCTCACCCAGCCCTCCGAATCATCGGACGGAACGCTTACATAATACCATGTATATGTCTTTTGGTCGTCCTCATCGAATAAATCGTGCGATTTCCCCGAATATTCCAATTCTGTATCCGAGCTGCGAATCTTGGTTACGACCTCCGAGTCGTGTCCGTAATCGCTTCTGATATTGATGTAGTCCTTGTCCGCTCTTTTGTGGAATATCTCTTTTGAGCTTTTTGAGTCAGTTGAAGTCTTGTCTGTCGGATCGGGGGATTCATTATCGTTGGAAGTTGCTTTTTCCTCCCATACTGCCTCCAAAACAACGTCTTTATCCGGCATAATAAACACCGCACCGTTTTCAAGTACTCCGTTAGGCACTGATGCAATAACCGAGTTGACATCCTTCCAGCCTAAAAATACACTGTCCTTTTTGCTGATGTTCCCTGCGCGGACGACAACCTCATCGCCCTTTTCAAATTGCCGTTTCTCGGGAAGTATTCCGATAGATTCTTTTTCCGCCGATGTGTATGAAACCGTATGTGCCGAGAATCCGAGAGTGCGGAATCCGTAAGAGATAACGGTAATCACCGCAACGACCAGCAATGTAACCAAAACCGTAAAGAGCGTCTGAAAAAAAGTATTGCGTTTTTGTTTGTTTTTTTTACTCATAATAAAATACCGTAGCCTTTCTGTGCGTAGTCTTTTGCGCATTTTAAGCGACCTGATCTTTTCTAAATTATACAATATTTTATCGAAAAAGTCAATATCCTGTTATCTTTTCTTGTTTTTTGCAATTTCAAAAAAATTTATCCCTTAATGTATAAAATCCCAAAATATGCGGAAAATAACTGTGAAAGGAAGTGTTTAACCATGGAAAAAAACAATCAGAAGAATCAACAGCAGAAAAATCAGCAGAACCAACAAAATCAACAGAATCAGCAGAATCAACAAAAGAAAAACAAGCAGCAGGAACAGCACAACTGATTACACACAAAAAATACAGCAGGTTTTACCTGCTGTATTTTACATATTTCGGCAAAAAATATTGACACAAGCTTTATTATATGATATAATTGAATCAAACTTAATATAGGGGAGCTGTATAGGCGGCTGAGAGGAAACTGTTTGTTTCGACCCTTTAAACCTGATTTGGATAATGCCAACGTAGGGATATTTTTTGCGGCTTTTTCGGTATGTCTTTTCGGGCATACCGTTTTTTTCTTATATTAAGTTAAAAAAATTTCAAAAAGGAGAGAAAAACAATGAAAACAAAAAAACTCATCATATCAGCGCTCTTTATCGCCATTGCGACGGTACTCTCGCTGATAAAACTCTTTGCGCTTCCGTTCGGAGGTTCGGTCACACTCGTATCCATGATGCCGATTATCCTTTTGGCATATATGTTCGGCACAAAATGGGGACTTTTATGCGGATTCATCTACAGCTTGCTGCAAATGCTTACAGGCATGGACGTTGTAAGTGCGCTGTTTTTGCCGGGCGATTCACAGATGCTCGTATGGCAGGCAATATCGGTTTGCCTTATCGATTATGTTTTAGCCTATACAATGCTCGGATTCGGCGGAATATTTAAAGGTAAATTTAAAAATGAGGCAGCCTCCATTGCTTTGGGGACACTCGTTGCAATGCTGCTTACATATCTCATGCACATCATCTCAGGATTCATCTTTTACGGCGCATGGGCGGAATGGTTCTTCACCCAGGAGGGATTCTATTCATTCGGTAAGACGATCATGGAAAATTGCAGCGGTGCAGGTCTGTCGCTCGTTTATTCGTTGATTTACAACGGACTTTACATGATCCCCGAAACAATCATAACGGTTATCGTTACACCGATTGTTTATAAGGCCGTTAAAAAAGCGGCAAAAATATAAAGTAATTGTGTGCTGTTAAAAAAGGATGTTAAAAAACTCCGGAACGCAAGAAAAGAAGTAAAGTACACGTATTATGGAAAAATATAATTGTTGCGATTTAGTTTTATTGCGGTAGAAAAATCAAAAAAATGATTTTTCTTGTGATTTTTTTCTTTTCTTGCTATCAACAAACTGAGCCACTCGGCGTACCCGTGTACGCCGTCGGGTAACCCAAAACTAAAGTTTTGGCTCAGTTTGTTAATTCCAAAGCTTTTTTCCTATCCCCTCAAAAAAGCAAAGGCTGTAAAAAAATCGATTGATTTTTTTACAGCCCCTTTTATTTACATTATCGATTTTAATCTGTCCATTGCCTCTTTTGTATTTTCATGAGTGGAGAAAGCGGTCAGACGGAAATAATTTTTGCCGTTTTCGCCGAATCCTGCACCGGGAGTGCCGACCACGTTAATTTCATTTAAAAGGAAATCGAAAAACTCCCACGACTCCATTCCTTTCGGGCATTTGAGCCATATATAAGGCGAATTTTTGCCGCCGAAATATTTTATCCCGCACTCGTCCAGCGCGTCCGTTATTATCTTCGCATTCTCGCGGTAATAGTCGATATTTTCGCGTATTTCTTTCAATCCCTCATCGCTGAATACCGCCTCTGCGCCGCGCTGTACTATATACGATACACCGTTGAACTTTGTTGTCTGCCGTCTTAGCCAAAGTGCGTTAATCTCGGCACCGCCGCGTACCAGCTCATGCGATATAACGGTATATCCGCATCTTGTACCGGTAAATCCGGCGGTTTTTGAAAGCGAGCAAAACTCTATAGCACACTTTTTTGCACCCTCAATTTCAAATATGCTGCGAACCAAGCCGTCCTCGGCAACAAATGCCTCATATGCCGCATCATACAGGATAACCGCGTCGTTTTTAAGCGCATAATCTACCCAAGATTTGAGCTGTGTTCGGTTATATGCCGCCCCGGTCGGATTATTCGGCGAGCAGAGATAGATAATATCGGCTTTTACCGAATCATCGGGCATCGGCAGGAAGCCGTTTTCCTCGCACGCGTTCATGTATATAACCTTTCTTGCGTCCATGACGTTCGTGTCCACATAAACCGGGTAGACAGGATCGGGGATAAGTACAGTGTTATCCTGTGCGAATAAATCGAGAATGTTTCCGACATCGCTTTTTGCGCCGTCCGAGATAAATATTTCGTCTGCCGAAAGTTCAATTCCGTTTTTGGCATAATACCCCAAAACAGCGTTGCGCAAAAAAGCGTACCCCTGCTCATCGCCGTAGCCGCGGAATGTCTCGGCTTTTCCCATCTCCGAAACCGCCTTATTCATCGCATCAATTACCGCAGGCACAAGCGGACGTGTAACATCGCCGATCCCCATTTTGATTATTTTTGCCTCCGGGTGTGTATCTGAATAGTTCTTTACTCTTTTTGCAATCTCCGAAAAAAGATAGTTCTTTTTTAATTTCCCGTAATTTTCATTTATTTTCATAATCTGTTTCCAACTTTCCGTTTTTAATTTAACAAAATGCGCTGTTTAAAATTCCCCGTCGAATACAAAATCAGCGCCGCCCTCCATAATAACCTTTTCCGGCTCATATTTGATGCGCAGATCACCGCCGAGCAGATGCACCGTTATAAACTCACTCTCGGGCGAAATCCCATTTGCAACCGCAGCCGAAACCACCGCACAGGCTCCCGTTCCGCACGCCATAGTCTCGCCGCTTCCGCGCTCCCATACACGCATTGAAAGCTCTCTTTCGTTTATCACTTCTACGAACTCTGTATTAACTCTGTCGGGAAACATCTTATCATTTTCGTAAAGCGGTCCGATTTTCTCCAAATCCAGATTTTCTATATTATCGGTAAATATCACGCAATGCGGATTTCCCATAGAAACGCAGGTTATCGTATCCTCACCATCCGCAATCTTTACTTTTTTGCCGATTACCGTATCGGTATCCGATATAACCGGGATCTTTTCAGCCGCAAATTCAGCCTTTCCCATATCCACCGTCACCGTCTTAACTTTGCCCTTTAATATATTTAAGTGCAGCTTTTTTATACCGCTTAAGGTTTCCAGCGTTATATCTTCTTTTTTGGTAAGTCCGCGCTCATAAACGTATTTACCGATGCAGCGCGTCGCATTGCCGCACATCTTACCTTCGCTCCCGTCGGCGTTAAACATACGCATACGAAAGTCGGCTTTTTCGGATGGTAAAATCAGGACAATCCCGTCACCGCCGACTCCTTTATGCCGATCGGACAGTCTGACCGAGAGCTTTTCGGGATTTTCTATCTCTTGCGAAAATCCGTTGAAATATATATAATCGTTTCCCAATCCGTGCATCTTTGTGAATTTCATTTTCCATGTCCTTTCTAAATATATATTTTTAGGTAGAAATCAAGGATTAGCACCCCCGATACCATTATAAGAATGGCGACTATAAAAAAATCAATTGATTTTTTTATAGCTTTTACTTTTTGTGAGGGGATAGGAAAAAAGCTTTGGAATTAACAAACTGAGCCAAAGCTTTAGCTTTGGGTTACCCGACGGCGTACACGGGTACGCCAAGCGGCTCAGTTTGTTGATAGCAAGAAAAGGAAAAATCGTACGAAAAATCATATTTTTTTAATTTTTCTACCTTAATAAAACTAAATCGTAACAATTATGTTTTCTAGTGTGCGTGTTTTACTTCTTTTCTTGCGTTCCGGAGTTTTTTAACATCCCCTATATATCGTTTTTTACTATATCTTCAAAACTCTCTCTTTTTACGGCGATATAGCTGTCTTTGCCGTTTACCATAACAATCGGCAGCCGCGGTACTCTGTTGTAGTTTGATGCCATAGAATAGTTATATGCACCTGTTGAAAGAACGGCAACAATATCGCCGCGGCAAACACTTTCGGGCAATCTCACGTTTTCTTGTATAATATCGCCGCTTTCGCAGCACCGCCCCACTACCGAGCATTCAAAATCACATTTTTCACCCATCTTATTCGCCGCAAAAACCGTATATGCCGACTTATAGAGAGCATATCTCGGATTATCGGTCATACCTCCGTCTACCGAAACATAGTTTTTATACCCCTCAATCCGCTTTACCGAGCCGACTTTATAAAGAGTGAGTCCGGCATCGGCAACGATGCTTCTGCCGGGTTCCATTCTTATTATCGGGTAATCCACACCCAGCCTTTCTGCCATCTCTTTTGTCTTTTCCGAAACAAGCTTTATATTTTCGGCTATATCAATTATCGGATCATTTTCGGTGTAGCGCACACCGTAGCCGCCGCCGAGGTTTAGTTCCTTTGCGGTATATCCGTATTTGTTCTTCATGTCCGCTATAAATTTAAACATAATTTCAGCGGCGGCAAGATATACCTCGGAATCGAACACCTGTGAGCCTACGTGACAGTGGAAACCAACAAGCTCAATATTTTCTTTTCCGAGTGCATATCGGCAGATCTTTTCCGCCGCACCCGTTTCTATCGCCGAGCCGAATTTTGAATCAACCTTTCCTGTCGCTACCGCCTCATATGTGTGAGGATCGATTCCCGGGGTGAGCCTTAAGAGTATTTTTTGGCAAATGCCATGCTTTTTTGCGAAAAAGTCAATCGCGTCAACCTCCTCGAAGTTATCGGCAACAAAATATCCCACTCCGTTTTCTATCGCAAATTCCACATCTTCATCAGTCTTATTGTTGCTGTGAAAATATGCCATAGAAAGCGGAAAACCCGCACATTTTGCGGTATAAATCTCGCCCGACGAAACAACGTCGATTCCCATGCCTTCTTCTTTTGCAATCCTGTAAATTTGCTTAAATGACGCAGCCTTGCTCGCAAAAAGCGGCAGAGATTTCTCCCCGAAATATTTCTTCATCGCGCCGATATATGTGCGCATATTCGCCCTTATCCGCTCCTCGTCCATAACATAGAGCGCCGTAGAATACTTTTTTGTCAGCTCAACCGTATCAAATCTGCCGAAGGTCAGATGCCCCTGCTCATTTATACCAAGATTTTCGCATATCATTTGTACCGTCACCTCATCTTATCATATCGTTCATATCATACAAGCCGTTTTCTTTATCCGCGATAAACTTTGCCGCACTGATTGCACCCTCTGCAAAAAGCGATCTTTCGTGCGCCTCATGCTTTAACGTTATCGTCTGCGAATCGGTTCCTACTATCACGCAGTGCTCACCGACAATATTTCCGACGCGCACCGAATGTATTCCTATCTCGTCCTTTGCTCTGCCGTCTTTTCCGTTTCTTCCCATAACGCATCTCAAGCCGTTTCTGACCGATTTTATAGCGTTTGCTATGAGTATCGCGGTTCCGCTCGGCGAATCCAGCTTTCTGTTATGGTGCGTTTCGACAATTTCAATATCCGCATCGGGAAAGGTTTTTACCGTAATCTTCGCCAGCTCGCATAAAAGCGCCACTCCCACCGACATATTCATCGAAAAGAACACAGGTATATGCTTTGATGCGTCCCTTATCATTTCAAGCTCCTCTTCGGTATGCCCCGTTGTTGCAATCACAACCGGCTTTTTGTTTTTTACGCAGAATATCAGCAGAGCCTCAACCGCGCTGTGATGCGAAAAATCTATAACGCAATCAATATCTTCTTCTATATTGTCAAAATTTTTGTAGCAGTGAACACCGTCAAAATTTCCGCCGACATCTACTCCGGCTGTCAATTCAACATCATTTTTATCCGAGAGCGCAAGCTTTGCAACCTCGCCGCCCATTCTTCCGGCTATTCCGTTTATTAAAATCTTCATCTTTATCTCTCCATTTGGTTTTAAATTTCAATACCTGCCGCTCTCATCAATGCAAAAAGCGTATCAGCATGAGCGTCCTCGATTTGGGTAAGCGGCAGACGCAGCGCATTTTCGCCATACCCCATCTTCGCTGTCGCCGCCTTTACCGGTATCGGATTGACCTCCGCAAAAAGCGCGTTTATAAGATCAAGATACTTAAGCTGCAAAAAGAGGCTTGTTTTAACATCACCCGACAAATAGCTCTTGCAGATCTGTGATGTTTCCTTCGGTAAAATATTCGACAAAACCGAAATTACACCTTTTCCTCCCAAAGACATTACCGGCACAATCTGATCGTCATTTCCCGAGTAAATATCAAGCTTGCCTTGAGTCAGCGCCGCAATTTCGGCAATCTGCGAGATATTGCCGCTCGCCTCTTTTATCGCAGCAATGTTCGGGTGTTCTGCCAGTACAGCGCAGGTCTTTGGCTGAATATTGCAGCCGGTTCTCGACGGTACGTTATACAGAATTACGGGCTTTGTGCTTATATCGGCAACCTCCGTAAATGACTTTATAAGCCCGTTCTGGGTGGCTTTGTTGTAGTACGGTGTAACCACAAGCATAGCGTCCGCCCCGATGTCACATGAGAATTTTGTGAGTTCCTTTGCATATGCAATGTCATTCGAGCCTGTTCCCGCGATTACCGGCACTCTTTTTGCCGCCGTCTTTACCGCAAATTCGACTACGCTTTTGTGTTCTTCATCGCTTAATGTTGAACCCTCTCCCGTTGTACCGGCGGCGACAATCGCGTCTATCCCCTCTGCGATCTGCCATTCTATGAGCCGTCCGAAGCTTTCAAAATCAATGCTCCCGTCCGCTCTCATAGGTGTTACAATTGCCGTTGCCGCGCCTTCAAATACCGTCTTTTTCATTTTAAATCTCTCCTTTTTTAATTATCCAATATGTTTTTTGGCGGAGAAGAGGTTTTGCCGAAAATTTTAAGGACAAAAAAATGACAGCCTTAAAAAATCCGGCTATCATTTGAAATATACATATATTATACGTCAATCAAGTGATAGCTCTCCGCATTTTTGCGACAGCAGCAGAAATTTTATTTTCTGTCTGCCAGATCGGTATTTTGCCACATACCGTCTTCGGCACCTATCCCTTTCACACGGCTCTGCTTCGGCAAAGCATATGAGTTCGTGCTACTGATGATACAGTGCGCCTCTATCTTTAGACTCATTATAATATAATTTATATTCCCTGTCAACACCTATTATATATTTTTTGTGAATAAATATGCAAACGCACAAATACACCAACCCTTTTTCGGCACGTCTTTGTCGAAAACAGTCAATTTATCGCTCTGTTTTTGCGCCTTACAAAAGCACGTCGCAGTTTTCGGCAATCCACCTTTCGGTTGCGTCCGCATCAATAGCGGAATAAATATTAAAAAGGCAAATCATTCCGCTGTAGCGCGATAAATCCCTTTTTTCGATGTCGCACTCCGAGTACGGTACAAAAATAATTTTTGCGCCCAAATCATGCGCTGCCTTTTCGTATAAAGCGCAAAACTCGTTTGCGCCGGTGCTGTAAAACTCCGTCACACCGTCCGCGATCAGCTTTTTTATACTTTCATAAACCTGTTTCCCCAATTCCATATCCGTCCCCTGACCGATAATTCCACATCGTTTCATCTGATATTCCTCCGGAATTGATATTGTACGTTTATGTAACGTATAATATCATAAAATATATGTTAAAGTCAAGTAAAATACGTTACTTTAAATTATTTTGAGGTGAAAATAATGAAAAAAATTACTTTTGGGGAAAATAAAAACATAATCCATAAAAACCTGAAGCTCTATCGCGTGAAAAATAACCTTACACAATCCCAGCTCGCCGCAAAGCTGCAGCTTATGAATATCAACATCGATCAGCAGATGATCAGCAAGATAGAGCACAATAACCGCATTGTAACCGACTATGAGCTTGTATGCTTGTGCAGGATTTTGAAGGTAGATGTCGGCGATATGATCTCGGGCATTAATTTTTAACACATTTCCGCCTGATTTTTTTATCAATCTATATTGAATTATTCCCGAAAATATGGTATTATATGTAGAGATAACTGTAAGATGTAAATTTTACTTTTTACATGCAATTCTTAAATATCGAAATATTATGTGAGCGGAAAGGCAATGGATAATTATGATAACAAGTAAGCAAAGGGCATATCTTCGAAAACTTTCAAATACAATCGATCCGATTTTCCAGATCGGAAAGCAAGGGGTTTCGGACGAGCTGATAAACCAGCTCTCAAATGCATTGGAGGCGCGAGAGCTTATTAAGGTTCACGTTTTGGAAACGGCAATGATGGATATTAAATCCGCGTGCAACACTGTCGCAGAAGCACTCGGCGCAGAGCCGGTTCAGGCGATAGGCTCAAAATTTGTACTCTACCGCCCGTGCAGAAAACCGCAGGAGCGGAAAATCGAGCTGCCGAAAGAAAAGAAGAAAAAAGCGTGAGGCGGAATATGAAAAAAATCGGTATAATCGGCGGTACCTTCGATCCTATCCATATCGGGCATATCGAGATGGCGCGCGCGGCAAAAAAGCGTTTTTCTCTCGACTCGGTTATATTTATCCCGGGCGGCAATACGCCGCACAAGGACGCGCGCAGCGTAACCCCCGCAAAAACACGGCTTGATATGGTTAAAGCCGCAGTCGGGGACGAATTTCCTGTGTGCGGCTATGAGGTTGAAAAGGAAAGCTATTCCTACACCTCCGATACTTTGGAGCATTTTAAGCGCAAATGTCCCGAAGATGAGCTTTATTTTATTGTCGGCGCGGATTCTTTGGATTATATGGATCACTGGCATGAGCCGGAGGTGATTTTTGCCGACGCGGTTATAATTGCTTTCGGGCGTGATGATTTTAATGTGCGGCAAAAAGCAAAAAGCCTGGAGGATAAGTTTTTCGGAAAAATTCTTTTTGCAAACGATAAAATATGTGATATATCCTCCACGAAAATCAGGCTTTTCGCGGATATGGAGCTTGATTTCAGAAATTACGTTCCCGTTACGGTATATGATTTTATCAAAAAAAATCATATGTATGAGGGATATTTTTCCGATATGCGAAAAAAGGCGGCGGAATATGAAAAAGAAAGCCGATTTATCCATACGCTGGGCGTCTGCAAGATGGCGGTGAAAATGGCGCAGATTTTCGGTGAGGATATAAAAAAGACCTACACCGCGGCGCTTTTGCACGATATTGCAAAAAATATCCCGGATGATGAAATGTATGAGATGTGTGAAAAATACGGAGTTGAGCTGTGTGATTTTGAGAAAAAGAATCCGCAGGTGGTTCATGCAAAGCTCGGTGCGTACCTTGCCGAAAGGGATTTTAACATTACCGACAAAGAAATATTGGACGCGATAAAGTGGCACACGCTCGGCAGATGCGATATGACGCGGCTTGAAAAAATCATATTTGTCGCCGATATGGCAGAGGAAGGCAGAAGCTTTGACGGAGTTGAAAATATAAGAAAAGCCGCGTTTTCGGATCTCGACCGTGCGGTTTTGGAGTGCATAAAGCAGACGATTGATTTTAACACCTCACTCGGGCGCAGCGTCTATGAGGGGGCATATATAATAAGAGATTCTCTCTTAAAAAAGCTTTTATAGTGCAAAATATATGTTGAAAAATACGTGAAAATATAGTAAAATATAGATTAAGAGTAATAGGTAATTGTAAAACAAGGAGGACAAGCTAATGCAGAGAGTAACAAGAATTGCTCAGGCTTTATATGATAAGAAGGTCAAGGATCTGGAGGTTTTGGATATTTCCGAGGTGACATCTATCGGCGATTATTTTATAATTGCGACCTGCACATCATCTACTCAGGTCAAGGCGTGCGCCGACGAAGTCGAAGAAAAGATGGACGAGATCGGGATTGCCCCGAACCATAAAGAGGGATATAACGGCGGCAACTGGATTTTGATGGACTACGGTGATATAATCGTTCATGTTATGCTTGACGAAACTCATGATTTCTATTCGCTCGAAAAATTGTGGAGTGATGCGAAAGAAATTGAAATAGACTTAAAATAACACCGTTTTTGAAAGGAATGATATAAAAATGCAGAGTTACAATTTCAAGGAAATTGAAAAAAAATGGCAGGATAAATGGGAGGAGGCAGGCTGTTTTCATGCCGTAAACGGCAGCGATAAGCCTAAATTTTACGGGCTTGTGGAATTTCCGTACCCCTCCGGAGCGGGACTTCATGTCGGACACCCCAGAAGCTATACCGCGCTTGATATTATCGCAAGAAAGCGCAGAATGGAAGGATATAACGTACTTTACCCTATCGGCTGGGACGCATTCGGTCTGCCGACAGAAAACTATGCAATAAAGAACAAAATCCACCCGAAAATCGTTACAAAAAATAATATCGCAAATTTCACACGCCAGTTAAAGATGATCGGCTTTTCGTTCGACTGGTCAAGAGAAATCAATACGACCGATCCGAAATACTATAAATGGACGCAGTGGATTTTCTTAAAGCTTTTTGAAAAAGGTCTTGCATACAAGCAGGAAATGCCGATTAACTGGTGCACAGGCTGTAAAGTAGGTCTTTCAAACGAAGAGGTCGTAAACGGCGTATGCGAAAGATGCGGCAGCGAGGTTGTACAAAGAAGAAAGAGCCAGTGGATGCTTAAAATCACAGAATATGCTCAGCGCCTGATAGACGATCTGGACGAAGTAAACTACATCGAAAAGGTTAAAACACAACAGAGAAACTGGATCGGCAGATCCGAGGGCGCCGAGGTTAAATTCAAGCTTACAACCGGCGATGACATGATTGTTTACACCACAAGATGCGATACGCTCTTCGGCGCGACATATGTGGTTCTCTCTCCCGAGCATGAGCTTGTGCAGAAGATGAAGCCGCATATCACAAATTGGGACGAGGTTGCAAACTATATCGAACAGGCGGGCAAAAAATCAGAATTTGAGCGTACCGAGCTTGCAAAGGATAAGACGGGCGCACCCTTAGAGGGTGTATATGCGATAAACCCGGTAACGGGAAAGGAAATCCCTGTCTGGATTTCCGACTATGTACTCGTAACTTACGGAACGGGTGCAATCATGGCGGTTCCGGCACACGACAGCCGTGACTGGGAATTTGCCAAGAAGTTCAATCTTCCGATTATCGAAGTCGTATCGGGCGGAAAAGACGTAAACGAAGAAGCTTACACCGATGTTTCGGATGGAAATATGGTAAATTCGGGCTTTTTGAACGGACTCCCCGTAAAAGAGGCTATAAAGACGATGATTGACTATCTCGAAGAAAAGGGACTCGGCAAGCGCAAGGTTAATTATAAGCTGCGCGACTGGGTATTCTCACGTCAGAGATACTGGGGCGAACCGATACCGCTTGTGTACTGCGAAAAATGCGGTTGGGTGGCAATCCCCGAGAGCGAGCTGCCTTTGGAGCTGCCCGAAATAGATACCTTTGAGCCGGGCGAAAACGGCGAATCACCTCTTGCAAAGGCTTATGACTGGATAAATACCACCTGTCCGCACTGCGGCGGTCCCGCAAAGCGTGAGACCGATACAATGCCTCAGTGGGCAGGCTCAAGCTGGTATTTCTTAAGATATATCGATCCGCATAATGATGAGGCATTCGCATCAAAAGAGGCGCTCGATTACTGGACTCCGGTTGACTGGTACAACGGCGGTATGGAGCACACCACGCTCCACTTGCTCTATTCGCGTTTTTGGCACAAATTCCTCTATGATTTGGGAGTTGTACCGACAAAAGAGCCGTATATGAGAAGAACGTCTCACGGTATGATTTTGGGCGAGAACAATGAGAAGATGTCCAAATCGCGCGGAAATGTCGTAAACCCCGATGAGGTTGTAGACGAGTTCGGCGCGGACGCATTCAGAACATATGAGATGTTTATCGGCGCATTCGATCAGTCAACACCATGGTCGCAGCAAGGCTTAAAAGGCTGCTATAAATTCATGGAGCGTGTATGGAATCTTCAGCCGATGATTGTTGACGGCGACGGATATTCCGCGGATATGGAAAAGAGTATTCACAAGACCATTAAAAAGGTCAGCGAAGATTATGAAAGAATGAAGTTCAACACAGGAATCGCGGCGCTTATGAGTTTGGTAAATGATTTCTATAAAAAGGGACAAATCACCAAAGGCGAGTTCAGGATTCTGATTACACTTTTGAACCCCGTTGCACCGCATATGACCGAGGAACTTTGGGAAATGTACGGCACAGGCGGTCTGCTTTCATTGGCAAAATGGCCCGAATTTGATCCTGCAAAGACGGTCGATGACGAAATTGAGATTGTTTTGCAGATAAACGGCAAGGTTCGCGATAAGATTATCATTCCGGCAGGACTCTCAAAAGACGAAACCGAGAGTACCGTAATAAATTCAGATAAGATGAAAGCGCTTACCGACGGCAAAACCATCGTAAAGGTTATTACCGTTCCCGGAAAACTTGTAAATGTAGTTGTAAAATAAAATACAAAATAGCGGCATCAAACTAATTGATGCCGCTATTTTTTTCTTATTTATCTGAAAGTTAAAGGCTGTTTAAAAAAATCAATTGATTTTTTTAAACAGCCAATTTTTTTACAAAATTAAACTCTTTACATATATATTCACCCGACGTACATTTATAGAAGTATATTTCTGCAAATATTTTGCAACTCTTCTTTGAATGCTGCGGCAGGTTTTTTGAATATCGCAGCCGTATTCCAAGCCGACCGTCATATCCAGATGTACACCGTGCTCCGATTGGCGCGAATTGATCATATATATCTTCACAACGTGCAGAACATTTTGCGCCTCATGAATTGCTATATTTATTATAACATTATCGGAAATCGTATACTGTCCCATGTAGCTGAAAGTCGGGCGCACTATCGATTTTTCATCGGTATAAACCTTTTCGTCCAGATTTTTCTGCAAAAGCCTGAATGGGTGCAGGAAATATCCCGAAAAATACTTCTTTATGCGAAAGGTCGGCACGGGTATTACGTGCTGTCCCTCGTCCATTCTGAGATGCCGTGCCAGTGCGATTTCCTCGGGAGTTGAGAAATCCTCTATGCGAAAAATTTTCGATATTTCTTCAAGTCCCAGTGTTTTTGCGATTTTCGCCACCATTGCGTCCGATGTGCCTAAAATCATAATTGATTTGATTCCGCTTTCGGCTATCGCCTTTTTCACGCTTTCTCTGTGCTTCGGATCGATAAAAAGCGCACGTCTGACCGACGCAAGACGAGTCGGCTCGGCTTTTGCGGAGGTGCCTGCGATTATCCGGTTATCCGCGATTAAAAGCCCGTCATCTATAATCGCATCAATTCCGTTTTGCCTTGCGACTGTTATTGCCCTGTAGCTTTTGCCCGTTCCGCTTGATCCTACGAACGCTGTTACGCGCATTTTCCCCACTCTCCTCTTTCTTCTTATCACACCCCGGGAATACCTTTGACGGCACAATCCCGAAACGCTCCTTAAAATCCGATACCGTTTCAATGTCGTAATCGTTTATGATGTGCAGCATCACCATTGCACAGGCGAATGCGTCCTCCTCCGAATCGTGATGCGAAAATGATATCTGAAATGCGTCAGCCATCTGATTCAGCTTATGTCCCGGCATATCGGGGTATGCCTTTCTCGAGAGCTGCACCGTGCACAGATACTCAAAGCACGGATACTCAAGCTTAAAATGTGTCAAAGACGCTTTTAATGCACCCACATCAAAGGGTGCGTTGTGCGCTATTACAAGCTTGTTTTCTATGTACGGCTTAACCTTATCCCAAAGCTTATCAAAGGTCGGCTCGCAAAAAACCATCTCGGGTGTTATTCCGTGAATACGTATATTATACTCGTTAAACTCAAACGGCTGAGGCTTTATCAAAAATTCCGTTGTTTCGGTAACCATGTTGTTCTCAACCACACAAATCCCCATACTGCATATGCTGCCCGGACTTGATGTGGCAGTTTCAAAATCTATTGCTACGAAATCCATTTTTTAAGCGGTTCTCCTTTTTCTTACAATTACCCTACCGTTTTAGGGAGGGTATCGGGGGGTGCTAACCCCTGATTCATATAAAAGGAGCTGCTTAGGCTTAGGGGTTCCCAATGCCTTAAAAACAGCCCCTTAAAATATCATTCGCCCATCTCTTCTCCGCAGCCCGAGCAGAATTTAGCGTCTATCTCGTTGCTTTTGCCGCATTTCGGGCAAATCTGCTTATTGCTTATCTCTGCAATCTTCGCTCTCAAAACGTCGATCTCGGATAAAAAGCCCTCGATCTTTTCGCATTTTTCTTTGTATTCACCCTCAAATTCAGCGCCGTTTTCATATTCGTTGTAGAGCATTTTGCCAAGCTCTTTGTAAACGCTGTCCATGTTGTTTTCAATATCCTTTATCGCATATTTCAGCTTTAATGTGTTTACCGATTCCGAGGTTTTCTTAATTGCCGCCTTTGTTACGGTTTCCGCACTGTCGAATGCCTTTTCCGCACCCTTTTTTAAATTTTCAACAAAATCAAATTCTGCCATAGCTTTTCATTTCCTTTCAACTTTATATTTTTAATTTTCAATTATTGCATACACCGGGTAGTGGTCGGACAGATATATCCCTGCGTTTGAATCGTCCCAGATGCCCGTTGATTTCACATACGGTAAAATATCTTTGGTAACATAGATATAATCAATCTTTACAGCCGCCGAACCGAAATCATGGAAGGTGGCGCCTATTTTATCGGTTATATCATGCAGCTCGATTTTATCGTATTCATTGCAGTAACGTATCGTTTCGGAATCGGGGTAAGCATTGAAATCTCCGCCGATAATAAGCGGTATATCCTCATGCTCACGCTCTTTTGCCGCCCTATCCAATATCAGCTTTATTCCCTCAATCCGCGCTTCGTCCGAGATATGGTCGAGATGCACATTCAATGTTTTAAAAATTTTACCTGTTTTTTTGTCTCTGAGCTTTGTTGTGATGCATATTCTTGGACATTCGCTCTGATTCTCAAATCTTGATCCCGGTACATACGGAGTCGGACTGAGCCAGTAGCTGTCGTAACCCAAGAGCTGTAATCTGCTTTTTAAAACAGCCGTATATAACCCCTCGCCGCTGTAGTCCTTTTCACGGAAATGCCCGTAAAAATCATATTCCGGAAACATTCGCTCCAAAAGCTCGAGATGCTCTGCCTTGATCTCCTGAAACAGAATAATCTCGGGCATCTCTTTCATGACCTTCTCAAAAACCAAGCCGGCACGGTGCATAAAGCTATTAATGCTGTCGGTTTTCCAGTCGCACTTGATATTAAATGTAACAATTTTTAAGCTATCCATTGCATTTCAACTCCTTATCCGCCATATTTATATAATATCATATTATTTAAAAATTGTCAATTACGGCATGGGATTTAATTGTTCTTCAAAATCGGAGGGGACTTTTCCCGTAACCTTTTTAAATGCCTTATAGAAATTTGCCATTCCCGAAAATCCGCACCGTGCCGCAATTTCCGTTTTTGTAAAATCCGACGTTTTCACAAGGAAAATCGCCTGCTCCACACGCTTTATTGTGATGTATTCCCAGGGCGATATGCCGTTAAACTTCTTAAATACCGTTGAAAAATACGATCGGTTCATAAAGGCGGTTTTCGCCAGTATATCCAGGGTTATTTTCTCGCCTATATGCTCATCTATGTATTTCATCGCCGCCTCAAGCTGCTTTAAAACTTCCTTTTGATGCATCTGCGAACCGTCTTTTTTCACATAATCATATTCCCTTGCAAGCATGATAAGTATCTCAAGTATCAGTAATTTTACAGATAGCGCATACTCAAAATCTTTCTTTTCAAATTCACGCTCGACCTCAAAAATCTTTTCCCGAATCCAAACTGTTGCGGGATTTTTTCTGTCGAGTCTGTTTTTGAAATCCTCATTTCTTGCGTAAAATACTTTTAAGATTTCCGAGTTATTTAAGCTCCTGTCCGCCCACAAAAACCGCGGTTCTGTTTTTATGCTCAATATCTCAAATTTTTCATTATAAAATATATCGGTAAAACAGTGCAGCTCGTCACTTCCGAGAATAAAAACGTCCCCTTTTTCAAATTCATAGTCGCGTCCGTTAATCCTGTATATTCCGCTCCCCGAAATTATCACCGATATTTCAAATTCGGTGTGCTGATGCTCCCAGAATTTCCGTTTTCCCGACGGTTTTGAGGAACGGAACACTCTGACCGCACCGGCATCGTCCGTAAATGTGTATTCTTTGAACCTCATGGCTTTCCTCCAAATATAGTAGACACATTTCAAAATATAACGCTTGTAATCAGCTTGTTTTTACTATATAATATTATAGATAATTAAAAATGTCAAGAATATTATGGATAATCGGATAAAATTTTTACAGACAGATAGCTAATTGTAAAATGTAAATTTTACAATTAGCCACCATTCTTATGGGGGGTATCGGGGGTGCTAACCCCTGATTTGTAA
>CAKSDE010000005.1 GCA_934444735.1 uncultured Clostridia bacterium
AGCAGATTGCGGTTATGAGACGCGACGGCGTATGCATATACGTCGAGCGGTGAATAATTGTGAGGTGCGCCGATTATTTTGTGAGTCAATCTTCAACCGATAAGACAGGCAGATATATCGAGAATGTGCTTCCCATTTCTCCCTCACTTGTCACCTCTATCGTACCGCCGTGCATAAGAACCGCCTCTTTGGCGATGGCAAGTCCCAAGCCTGTGCCGCCCGTATCACGCGCGCGCGAATCATCAAGACGGTAAAATCTTTCAAATATTTTATCTTTTTCACTCTCGGGAATTCCCGGGCCGTTATCTTCAACACGCACAACCGCGAATTTGCCGTCTTTTAAAAGGCTTACCTTGACAAATCCGTTCTCGGGAGAATATTTTATGGCATTATCTATAATATTATAGATTGCCTCCCAGATTTTATCGTAATCAAGCATGACTTCTTCTTTTATGTCGGAGGTGAGATTGGAATAGAGAACTATGCCCTTCTCGGTTGCTTTCGGGGTGAGATTACGCACGATTGCATGAATCATCGCCGCCATATCCACCGGCACAAGCTTTGCCACATTCTTGCCCGAATCCATCTTCGTAAGCGCCAAAAGCCGCTCCACAATTCGGGTTAAGCGATCCACTTCATTGCTTAAATCATTCAAAAATTCCTGCAGCATTTCAACATCGGGATCGGGCGTATCGACAATACTGTCACAGATGAGTTTTATCGTTGCCAGCGGCGTTTTCAGCTCATGCGATACGTCGGACACGAATTTCCGCCGTTTTTCTTCCAAATCGGCAAGCTCCGTTGTCATATAGTTCAGCGTTTCCGCCATTTGAGCAAACTCATTATGCCCTTTTACCTTTATCTTTTTATCAAAATTACCCTTTGATATTTCCTTTGCCACAGCTATAAACTCATCTATCGGCGAGGTCACTATAAAAGACATTCCCAAACTCAGCATACCCACCAAAACACTTATCAGAATCGAAACAGTCAGAAGATTAAGGGTTATAAACGATATGGTTTTATCTATGCTGTCAATCGTTTCTATCAGATATATTGCACCTATCGGGCTGTCGCCGCTTTTAATCGGCACCGCAATACTCAGCATATTATTGCCCAGTTCATTTTCCGCAATATTAAAATCCTGCTCACCGTTTAGCGCGGTATTTATAATATCACGGATAAATACCTTCCCGACAAGCTCGGAGTTCGTATCAAAAACCACGGTATATGCCTTATTCACCGCTACCGCGCGGATATTCGTCCCGGTCAGAATCTGCAAGACGTCCTCGCCCGCCGCCGCGCTCTCCCCGTCGCTCATATGCGGCGACATGGTATCTGCAACAATATTCGCCTTTGCAAACATATTCACTTGTTCATTTTCATACAGCCGCTCCTTTAAGACGCCGAGAATATATATACTCATAAGTACGAGAGTAACCATAATAACCACAAAGTATGTTGCCATCATGCTCCAGCGCATTGAGGAAAAGAACTGCTTAATCTTTCTTGTAATAGTAACCCACTCCCCATTTTGTTTTTATGAAATCAGGCTCTGCCGGATTTTCCTCGATTTTCTCACGCAGACGTCTTATATGCACGTCAACGGTACGCACATCTCCCGGATAATCAAATCCCCACGCTATATCCAAAAGATTCTCTCTCGTATAAACCTTTCCCGGATTCTTCACAAAAAGCTCCAAAAGATCAAATTCCTTACCGGTAAGATCGATAACCTTATCCTTTATCGTTATTCTTCTGAAATTGTAATCCAAAGTAATACTGCCCGATACCAGAATATCCTTATTCTGCAGCTGCTGTCCCGCAGGCTTTACGCGGCGCAGGATAGCCTTGATTCTCGATGTAACCTCGCGGATATTAAACGGCTTTGTTATATAATCGTCCGCGCCGTATTCAAGTCCCAAAATCTTATCTATATCCTCGCTCTTTGCCGTAAGCATGATAATCGGCACGTCCGAAAAGGCGCGTACCGTACGGCACACCGTTAAACCGTCCATTTTGGGGAGCATCAGGTCAAGCAGGATAAGATCTATACTCTCATCATGTGCAAGCCTTACTGCCTCCTCGCCGTCAAATGCAGTAACAACCTCATATCCGTCCTGTTCAAGGTTATATTTTATTCCCTTTACCAATAATTTTTCATCATCTACCACAAGTATCTTCATTATTCCCATTCCTTTCCTACTCAACACATATTTTATCTTTTATATTTGCAAATCTTTTCTCGCCTATACCCGAAACCTTCATTATATCCTCAATCACTTCAAACGGTCCGTTTGTCTCTCTGTAATCGATAATCCTTTGAGAAATCTTCTCGCCGACACCGTAGAGCGTCATCAATTCTGCAGAGTCCGCCGTATTTATGTTTATGAGGTTTGAGTTACTCTCACTCTCAGTCGGCACCTCCTCCGTATCGGTGCTTGGTACTTCTTTTTCCTCGGTTGTTCCCGGGTGCCATGTATCCTCGGTATCTTCCTCCGAGGTATCCGCAGCCTTATCCGAAATCCCCTCCTGTTTTACATCAGATTCCTCCTCGACAGCCGAATCTGTCACCGCCGTATCCTCGCTGACGCACGGATAGCTTGCCATCTGCCTTCCCAAAGTCCCCACCGCAAAAGACGCGGCACAAAGCACAACATATAAAGCGATCCTACCTTTCTTCACTTTTGATGTTCCCTCTTTTTTAAAAAAATTCATCATATTTTTCCCTCTCATTTTCGCATATATATACATTATAACACAAGACGATATATTTTTTCCATAGTTTTTTGAGTTTTTATTGATTTTTGTTGAAATTTTTTGTATAATAGAATATGAAATATATTTTTTGGAGGCAAAATATGAGCAAAAAATCAATTTTTTCCCTTACAGCCGCCTTGATTTTAACATTCACACTTCAAAGCGGAGTATTTTCGGAAAAATCAGACAACGGACAAGCATCCGAACAAAAAACAACACAAAGCTCAGCAGACAGTAAAACAACGGATAAAAAGAACACCGATTCAACCGACAAGGATACCGACACAAGCAATAAATCAACCGACAAAAAAGATACAGACACAAAAAAGACAGATTCGTCCGCGGACAGCACCGATGAATTTCCCGAGCTGCATACCGATTATTATATGCTTGCCGATCTTGACTCGGGAGATATTTTAAGCAGTAAAAATATCAATGAAAAGGTATATCCCGCAAGCACGACCAAGATACTCACCGGGATAATCGCTCTGGAAAATCTGGACCTTGCAAAGGTAGTAACCGCCACAAACGAGGCGATTGATCCGATAGATAACAAGCACTCCAACATGGGAATACGTGTCGGCGAAGAGCTCACCGTAGAGCAGCTTTTATACGGTATGCTCGTCCACTCCGCAAATGATGCCGCAAATGTTTTGGCAGTCGAGATTTCCGGCGGGCTTGACAAATTTGCCGATCTGATGAACGAACGCGCACGCGAGCTGGGTGCCGAAAACTCACATTTTACAAATGCGCACGGTTTTCACGACGACAACCACTACACCACAATTTCGGATCTTGCAAAATTTGCCTGTTATGCCATGCAGAATGAAAAATTCCGTGAAATTGTTTCAACATCACGCTATCAAATTCCGCCGACAAACAAATACACACAGATAAGATACCTGGCAAACACAAATATGCTTATTTCCAATAACCGCGCCAGTATGCATCTGTATAAATATGCTATCGGTATAAAAACAGGACACACCGATGAATCGGGGAGCTGCCTTGTTGCCGCAGCGGACAAGAACGGCACCAAGCTGCTTTCAATTGTGATGAAATGCCAAAATGACGGATACGCTGAAAAAGCATATTCCTTTGTCGATACAAAAGCGCTTTTTGAATACGGCTACAACCATTTTACGCGTATTGTTGTTGCCTCAAAAGAGGATATTGTATCGAACTTAAAGGTCAGAGAGGCAAAGGACGGCACAAAGGTTTCACTCTCTCCTGCCGATGATATTGCGGTACTGCTCCCCAAAGATACCGACAAATCGCTTATAAAGTGCGACACCGAAACAGAAGAGGCAAAGGCACCGATAGACAAGGGAGACATTCTCGGCAAAGCGACATATTCATTGGACGGTAAAGTTCTCGGAACGGTAAACCTGATTGCAGCAAACGATGTAAAAAGAGACTTTTTATTGCATATAATCTATTCGATAACCGATATACTGTCCAATCCGATTGTCATTATCGCACTGATAGTGCTTATACTGTTCCTCTTATACGCACGCTCCATACGAATCAAAAACCGCCGCCGTCAAAGACGCAGACTAAGAGAAATGGAAGAACGCGACGAATGGAAATAAAAGCTTTAATAAAAAACAAAAGACACATTATTGTATAGTGTGTCTTTTAAAATTTAAAAATTGACATCAATAATCCGCCCATGATATAATTACAGTACTTTAGACAGATAATTGTAAAATATTAGCTGTTTGGTAGTTTATTGGGAGGGAGGATAAAAAATGGACTTTATATTACCTTTTATTATTGCGCTTGCCGTAGTAGTTATAATTCGTCTGCTTGCAGGAACAGATAATATCATAGGGCATATCTGCCGCGCATTCTGGAACATATCATTTAAAATCGTCGCATTTATCCCATTCATAGGTTGGATGTCGCATTTCATCATTGCCGATACCGATGCGGAAATCCGAGCAAAAGAAAGTTATGTTGAAACGGGCAGAACAGTTGATTCAATGGCTTACGATGCCGTCGATGCCGCCGCAAAAAGACAAATCGAGCAAGCGAAAGAACGCGAAAGGCTGCGCCTCGAGATCCAATCACGTCTTGACCGCACAGATGACGTTGTCGTAAGCGACACTGCCGAATTTGTTCGCATCAACGGAAAAGACTATACTGTTCAAGAAGTTAAAAATATGCTGAATTTTTAGTAAAAAGCTTTATCTGAAAAAAGAGCTGTTTAAAAAAATCAATTGATTTTTTTAAACAGCTCCTGCTTTTGGAAGAGGAATAGAAAAAAAGCTTTGGAATTAACAAACTGAGCCAAAGCTTTGGCTTTGGGATACCCGCCGGTGTACATGTGTACGTCAAGTGGCTCAGTTTGTTGATAGCAAGAAAAAAATGATTTTTCCTGCGTTTCGGAGTTTTTTAACATTCCCTTTTTTTATTCAATTGCTCCTATTGCCGATATCGTTGTTATATCGCGCTTTTTAAGGCAGGTTTCTCCCCATGTGCTGTTACCTGTCTGCAATGCGGGATCGTTAAAGAAAATCGTATCTCCCTCATATCCGATTGCAACCATCGTATGCGGCATTGAGTTATCACGCACCAGCACGCCCTTCGGGTGACGGTCAAGCGCCTCTTTTAACGCCGCCACAACCTTATCGCTGCTCGAATTATCAATATTCGTCAATCCGCGCATCGTATCATAGCCTTTATAGTAAGGCGACGAGGTATCTATCGCCGGGACGAACTTTTTGCCGTATGTTGAGACTATCGAACCGTGATAGCATATCTTTGGACTTCCGCCCGCCGCTATATTTATATCCGCAATATCCTTCGGTGTAATCGTATTTCCCGTCAGGTCGGACAAAAGCATGGCATAAGATACCACATAGCAATATCCGTTTCTTCCTGCCGTCCAGCCGTAAGAAGAGCTGTATGCGTCTATATATGACTGATCATACTGACTGTAGAAGGTATGAGAATTGCCTGTCACATTCGCAAGCATCTGCTCATTATACTCTGCCAGAACATCATTACTTGCTCTTGCGGCATTTCCCACCGCATCCGCAACATCTGACATATAAATATATACGCTGTTGTTCTGCGCATTCCACACAACATCTGCCCCGAACGATTCGGAAATACTTCTTAATGGAACGTATGTCACCGAATTTATTATCTCGGGCGGCAAGAGCATATCTATCTCTTTGATCTCATTTGCACTGTTCAAAACCTGCATCTTATTGTCGCCGATCGTCATGGTGAGCCGTAAATTGTCATTAAACGCATAAACCTTTTTGGTCTGCTGATTCCAGGCAATCTTAAAGCCCGCCTTTTCCGAAAGCTCTCTTACCGGCACTATCGTTGTTCCGTTTTCTATAAGCGCCGGATTTGAAAATTCTGTCAAACTGTCATTTAAATAAATGGGAGATTCGGATACGGTCGCTGCATACGCCGATTGTGAAAGCATTATTCCCGCAATCATAACCGACGAAAATACGGTACTTTTTCTCATAATTTTCTCCTTTATTTTCTTTTTTTAGGTTCTTGTAAAATCCGATTTTTACAAGACACTTTTAGCATAACAGTCATTATTATAACACAAAATATTCCAAATGTCCAGCAAAATTTTTTAAACAATTTGTTAACATTTGCTTAATAACTCTCGCCGTTTACTTTGCACACCTTCCATAAACCCCTTGTTTTATGCGGTTTTCCCAAATTTCGGCATACAAAAAATACCGCAGAAAAAGCATAAAAATTGTTACAAAATTTATACGTTTTCCGCGATATTTCACATAAACCATGTCTAAATTCAAAATGTTACAGCTTAACATAAATTAGTTTACAGACAGATTACAAAAGTGTTATTATCCCCTTTATCCACACACTTATCCACTATCCACAGGGCAAAATATCGCTGTTTCGACACATTTTGCCGAGTTATCCACGTATTTTTGTGGATAAGTGAATTACTTTATCCACTTATCCACAGGTTTACATAAGTGAAAAAATAATGCCGTTATTTAAGCATCGCGGAAACAACAATCCGCGCATTTTCATCATATATTTTCGAGAGCATATCATCGGGGAGCGGATTTTTTCCATGCCCCATTTCGACCGTAAATCCCGCTTTTCCGAATTCTTTTATAAACCAGTCCTTGCAGCCGCCGAATGCCGCGCTCCCCGTCGGTGTCGCGACCGTATATCCGCTCACCTCGGAAAAACGCTTTGCCAGCTCATACGATTCGGCGGACATCTTACCGTCAAAATCATAATAAATCTCGCCGCCCTGCGCATGAAACGCCAAAAGCCTGTCAAATTTTTCACCGCGCACAAACTCCACTACAGCTTTCGTTTCCGGCTCGCTTTCCGAATACGGACCGCTGTTTTTTGAGGGCGCACTCGCCTTTTCAACCACCTGCCACGACGCATCGTAGTTATGGTTAATATCCACACAATTCGCATTCGCCTGCCACACCTTATTAAAGCTGTGTATTCCGACCATGCTGATAATCTTCCTGTGATACGGATTCGTTATATCAAGACCGTGTATTGCAATATCTACACCATCGGGATTTACCATCGGCACGGCAAAAAGCGACACGCTCTCATAAAGCTTTTTTGCGCTGTGTCCGCATATATCCGTCTCACACGATACGGCACTTGCGTAATTCTCAATAAATTTCATAATGAATGCCGAGCTTATGTACTCCAATCCGTGATGTGCGCCGTTTATAAAGACCTTCCGTTTCCCCTTGCCAATCCTAAGACAATAAATCTTTTTTTCCATGACGCTCTCGCCTATAGAAAAAAATTCCGCAAACGGGAATCTCCGGCAAATATTTTCCGCACTTTTAAGCATATCATTATAATCATATCCCATAATAAAAACCCCTTCTGTAATAAAAAGTTATCCTTTTATATCATATGAAAAAAAGCAAAAATATATGCACGAATTATGGACAAACCGTAAAATTGCTGATATAATAGGTGATATAAAAAAAGTAACTTTCAAATAACGGGAGATGAGATAATGTTTCTTGAAATAATCAGCGGGGCGATAGGAAGCGGCAAAAGCCGCTATATGCTCGATGAAATATCAAAGCACGGCGGCAAAAATATAATTGTCGTACCCGAGCAGTTCTCGTATGCAGCCGAAAAGACCGTTGTCGAGCGATTCGGCGGCGCGGGATTGAACAATATTGAGGTAATCACCCTTTCGCGCCTGGTTTTGCGCTGCATAGACGAAAAACGCGACCGTTACCTCACGCCCGCCGGCAAAATGATGCTCATATGTACCGCGGTAAAATCGCTCCCGAAAGAAAGCCTTTTCGGCAGCTCTGCAAAAAAGCCCGGTTTTATCGATTCCGCCGCGCAGATCATCTCCGAATTTACCGAATACATGATTACGCCCGAAATATTAAAAGCCAAGGCAGATGAAGCGCAAAATCCGCTTTTAAGAGAAAAGCTCTCGGCAACGGCTGATATGTTCGAGGCATATTTAAAATTAAGCGGTGCCGATTTTCTTGACAGCGAGGAGGACATCTCGCGCCTTGCCGATGTTGTCTTGGGAAAGCGCCTATTTGACGGCTGCGATTTTTGGTTCGACGAATTTTCGGTATTTTTACCGCAGCACTATAAATTCATGAAAGCGCTCTTAAACTCGGGCTGCAATGTGCACGCTGCCATTTCCGCCGACTCTTGCGGACGTGAGCTTTACGATGTAAACCGCAGCATTATCTACAGGCTAAAAAAGCTTGCCGAAGAAAACGGCGCCGGTATCTGCGAGCATTTCACCGATGACCGCTGCCGCAAGCTGAAATCTTCAGAGATGAACTTCCTTTTCGAGCATCTCGAAGATGCAATTTCCCCCGATTTTGAGCCTATGGAGAAAAAGACCGAGGACATTTCGGTTTTCGTTTCCAAAGATCTTTATGCCGAGGTCGTTCACACCGCGCTTTCAATAAGAAAGCTGATTATGGAGGAGGGGTACAGATACAAGGATATAGCGGTTGTGTGTGCCGATATGGGTGCATACTCTCACATATTTGAGGCAGTATTTAACGACTTTTCAATACCCTATTTTGCCGATAACGCAATTTCCGCATCAGATCACCCAATATCAACGCTCATTTTGGAAGTGTTTGATATAATGGTGCAAAACTGGAGCTATGCGTCGGTTTTAAGGTATCTGCGCACAGGCTATATCTATAAGAAAGAACCCGACGGTATCTTCCCGATAGATCCGGACGGTGTGGATATGCTGGAGAATTATATGCTCAAATACGGTATACGCGGTAAATCGACATGGCTTGATGATGAAAAATGGAATAATGCGCAAAAGGGACTTTTTGAAGGGGTTCTGGGAGAAGAACGCGAAATTTTCTCAAAAGAGGAGCTTGAAAAAATAAACCAAACAAGACTCGATATAATAACCCCCTTCAAAAAGCTCTACGAATCACTCTCCGGCAGACGCAGCGTGCGCGAATTTGCAAAAGCCCTGTTTGAATTTTTAGGCGACATACATTTATATGAGGCGATTGTTCAAAAATCAAAAGAGCTTGACGGGGCAGGATTTCGAAACGAGGCGGAGCAAATCCGCATAATATGGAATATTATAGTAGAAACTCTGAATCAAAGCGTTGTTGTAATGGGCAACAAAAAGATAAAGCGTGAGGATTTTGCAGATCTTTTGAAGGTCGGGCTTTGCGCGCAGGATATAGCGATTATCCCCTCCGGTCTTGACAGAGTGGCAATTTCGAGCGTTGAGCGCAGCCGTCAGATCGATGCAAAGGTGATGTTTATTACAGGCGCTGTTTTTGGCGCAATCCCCAAAGAAAACACCTCCGACGGAATACTTACCGACAGCGACAGGCTTGAGTTAAAAAGCATACTCGAATCGGACGGACTTGACATCGCCGCCGACTCGAAAAAGCGCAACAGCATGGATAAGCTCAACTTCTTCTGCACCCTTTTCGGTGTATCGGACAAGGTATTTTTCAGCTATCCCGCACAGGACGCAGAGGGAAATATCGAAACGCCGTCAAGCATAATAAGCGACCTTTACAAAATTTTCCCAAACATGACAACCGGGGACAATATAATAGAAGAAAACGGCGAGGATTTCCTGTATTCCCCGAGAGCCGCATTCAACTATATGCTCTCTAATCGCAGAAAAAACCCGATTGCGGATGAGATTTTTGCATGGTTTGCAAAAAACGCCCCCGAAAGACTGAACGTCATAAAAAAAGCCGGAGAATACAAGCAAAACGCGGCAAAAATCACACCCGAAAACGCAGCAAAGCTCTACCGCGATCACACGCAGTACAGCGTCAGCCGCTTAAACGAATACGGGAAGTGTCCGTTTGCGTATTTTGTGAAATACGGATTGAATGCAAAGGAGCAGCAGCTCTGGCAGATACAGAAATTCGATCTCGGAAGCATTATGCACCTCGCCGTACAGCTCTATTGCCAGAAAGTCGAGGCAGACTCAGCGGATTTTGAAACGCTTAAAAACAATTGGCGCGCGCTCACCGATGAAAAAAACGCAGAAATAACGGCAGAGGTAATGCAGAGCATAAAAGAAAAAATAATGCGCGGTCTTACGCGCGACGAAAACAAAATCCGCTATATTATAATGCGAATGACAAAGATTGTCACAAAATCCGCAGAGTCTGTCAGAAAAAGCATATGCGCCGGGGAATATACCGCGATAGCCTTCGAGCAAAAGTTCAGGATAACCGTCAGGTGGGACAATGCCGCCGCTGTCGTGGACGGTAAAATAGACAGAATAGATTTGGCGGAAAATCCCGAAAAAAAAGTTGCCGAGCTGAGGGTTGCCGACTACAAAACCGGCAGGAAGAATTTCAGCGTGGTATCTATATGCAACAGGCGCGATATGCAGCTTATAATGTATGCCGCGGCGGCAGTCGAGATGTATAAAAGCGGTGATATAAAATATGCAAAAAAAGACTATGAGCCGAAAATGCGTGCGATTATGTACAACCATATGCGTGACGATATTTTTTCAGCCGAAAGCTTTGCCGCCGCCGAAAAAAAGCGCGATTCGGAATCGCGCCCCGACGGGCTTATCATCCTCGACTTGGAATCCGGCGGGCTTGACATCGCGCCGATTTGCCGAATGGACAGCGATATTGCCGAAACAAAAGAAAGCGATATTATTCGCGTAAAGCTGAAAAAGGACGGCACTCCCGACAGCCGCTCTCAGATAGCCACAACCGACGCATTCGGCAAGCTTATCGACTATGTAAAAAAATCGGTTATAGAAATCGACCGCGAAATATACGACGGCGTAATAAAAATATACCCTCTCTGCGAGGGCAAAAGCAAGGTCTGCGATTGGTGCGAATTTGAAGAAATATGCCTGTATAACGACAGATTCGATCAACAAAACGCACTTGCCTCAACGGAAAAAGAGGCGTGGGACATTATAGAAAGGGCGGTGAAAGAAGATGAGTAAAAGAGAATGGACAGACGATCAAAAAAGCGCGATATATGCCAAATGGATCAACCCCGAAAAAACCGAGCGCGGTAACATTCTCGTAAATGCCGCGGCAGGCTCGGGAAAAACCGCAGTATTGGTTGAGCGAATCATAAGAAAGCTCATTCCGAGCGAAGATAACCCGAACCCTTGCGATGTTTCCGAGCTTTTGGTGGTAACATTTACCAATGCCGCCGCAAGCGAGATGCGCGAGCGTGTCGGCGCGGCGCTTTCCAAAGAATTTACCGCCGCCATAAAAAGAAAGGATATAAAAACGCAAAAGCTCTTAAAACGTCAGCTTACGCTCCTCCCCTCCGCAGACATCACAACGATAGATTCGTTCTGCTTAAAAACCGTCAGAAGTTATTTTCATCTTTTGGGTATCGATCCCGATTTTAACATAATGGATTCGGCAGAGCTGGGACTTTTAAAAGATGATGCGGCAGAAGATCTTGCGGAGAAAATGTACGAAGAGGAAAATAAAAACTTTCTTGAGCTTGCCTGCCTATACACAGACGGGCGCGACGATGCAAAGCTCTTTGATAAGATAAAGGAAATATACAACTTTATCCAATCCTTTCCATATCCCGAAAAATGGCTTTTGCAAAAGTGCGAAATGTTTACAAAAGACAACGGCGCCGTCTGGTTTGAAAGGAGCCTCGAAAAGGCGCACGAAAGTATCCGCGAAGGACTTTCATTGCTTTCCCGTGCAGCAAAAATCATTATCGAGAGCAGTATCGGCAGGACGGACGATTTTGAAAAAACAATGCGCGAAAATCCCCCCCATGCCGAAAACGACATATATCTTACCTGGGGTACATACTACACCGCCGTATATGATGAATACTTCAACATGAAAAAGATGCTCGGCGCAGGCTTTGACGAAATATATGCGCTCTCGCAAATCGACTATATCGATTTAAGAAAAAAAGCCGATTTTGTAAATAAGGATATGCAGATTCAGGATAAGGAATTAAAAGCGCAGGTCAAAAATCTGCGAAATCTTGCAAGAGATGAGTCTATGCGCGGCGGCGTGCAAAAATATATAAACACCACCTCCGCCGAGTTATCACGTATGCTATCGGAAACTCTCGGGAAAACGGTCGGCGCGCTTTCGGATATGGTCTTAAAATTTTCCGAAATATACAGCCGCATAAAAAGCGAGAAAAATGTAATGGAATTTTCCGACATTGAGCATCTTGCGCTGAAGCTTTTTTCGGAGCATGAGGACGTGCGAAAGGATTTATGCGAAAAATACGAAGAAATACTCATGGACGAGTATCAGGACTCAAACCGCCTGCAAGAGGAAATCTTCAAGCTGATTTCACACGGTGACAACAGCTTTATGGTAGGCGATATGAAACAGAGCATATACCGTTTCAGAAACAGCGATCCGACAATATTCAAAGAAAAAAGCGACGCATATCAAAAAGATGAATGTGCCAAAAACCGCAAAATCGTCCTAAGCAAAAATTTCCGCAGCAGGCATCAGGTATTGGACAGCATAAATGCGGTATTTGAGCTTATCATGACCGAGAAAGAAACCGGAATAGAATACGACAGCGATCAAAAGCTTTATCCCGGCGATCCCAACTATCTTGACAAAAACCCCGACTACCGCTCGGAGTGCATACTTATAGAAAACGGTGATGCGGACGATGATGACGAGAGCGAAAATCTTGACAAAGTACGGCTTGAGGCGCGTGTTATCGCCGCAAAAATCGCAGATATGAAAAGGAACGGATTTTTGGTGCGCGATTCGGTACGTTCGGAAATGATCGATCCGAAAACGGGCAAAAAAACCGAAAAGAGCGATTTTAAATACCGTCCGCTCCAAAATAAGGATATAACCATACTCATGTCCTCCTTTAAAGGTGTGGCGGATATTTACGCCGATGAGCTTGCAAAGCGCGGAATAGACTGCTATGCCGAAAGTGACGGTTATTTCGAGCGCAACGAAATCAAGCTCATTACCGCACTTTTAAAGATTATTGAAAATCCTTATCAGGATATTCCCCTTTTAGCCGTTTTGCGCTCGCCGATAGGCGGATTCTCCGATGATGATCTGGTAACGGTGCGCCTTTGCAGCGACGCTCACATATATACCGCGCTAAAAACGCTTGCAAAAGAGGATCAAGCCGATGAGCTTCCTCCCGACGCGGCAAAAGCAGCCGCAAAGGCAAATGTATTTTTGGAAAATCTGCAAAGATGGCGCTCCTATATAACGCACATGACAAGCGACAAGCTTTTATGGACGCTTTTTGAAGAAACCGGCATATACTCCTTTGTAGGCGCACTCGGAGGCGGTGAGGAGGCACAGGCAAATCTGCGTCTGCTTTTCGAGCGTGCAAAAAAATATGAAGAAACCGGATACAAAGGGATTTTCAATTTTATCCGCTATATCGGTCTTTTAAAGAAGAAAAACGAGGATCTGAGCACCGCCCCGACAGTTACCCAAAATCACGATGTTGTGCGCATCATGACAATCCATAAGAGCAAGGGGCTTGAATTTCCCGTTGTCTTTTTGGCAGGCGCCGCAAAAAAATTCAATCTGCGCGATACCGCCGGAGATATTCTTCTTCACCGCGACATGGGGTTCGGGCTTGATTTTATCGATTTTGAAAAAAGCATAAAATTAAATAACGTAACAAAAACCGTAATTTCCGATATTATAAGAAACGAAAGTATCGCCGAAGAAACCAGAAAGCTGTATGTCGCAATGACGCGTGCCAAAGAAAAGCTTATCGTAACCGCAGCTGTCGGTGCAAAAAAAGCGGACGGCAGCGGCGGTGCCGATGAATTTATCGAAAAATGCGAATCGGAATTTGACAATTCGCGTATCCTAAAGGCGAGGAGTTTTATCGACTGGATATTACCGGCGGCGGTAAAAAACACCGACACATGGCTTATCGCAAAAAGCAATCCCGTTTCTTTGATAAATGAAGAAAGCACCGCCGCCGAAGTGCAGACAGCAGCCCCGTCCGAATTTGATATAGATAAATTCATGAATTACCGCTATCCCTACAATTCCGCCGATATTCCCTCGAAGGTATCGGTAACAGAGCTAAAAAGCATAACCTCCGCACCCGCAGAAACCGAGCTTATCCCCATGCCGGAATTTTTGCGCTCCGACACTCCGATTAAGGGTGCCGCCCGCGGTACGGTCATTCACTATATCATGCAGAAGATTCCGCTTGCAGAGGATATGAGCGAAAGCTATGTCAAAAGCTTTATCGAAAATCTGGTAATGCAGGGAAATCTTACCGAAGAGGAGGCAAATGCCGCTGAACCTTCGGCAATAAGCGGATTTTATTCGGGTTCTCTCGGCAAAAGAATGAAAAACAGCGCACACGTTTTCCGTGAGCAGACCTTTGAGGTTATGATTCCGGCAAGCGAAGTCGATGAGAGTTATCCGCCGGACGAAAATGTTATCCTGCAAGGTGTTATAGACTGCTTTTTTGAAGAGGACGGAGAGTATGTTTTGGTGGATTATAAATCGGACTACTACGATGACCCGTCAAAAATAGCTCTGAAATATACAAAACAGCTTACACTTTATAAAGACGCTATAGAGAAAATCACCAAAAAAACTGTTAAAAGCAAATATTTATATTTATTTTTCGGCGGTGATGTGATAGAATTGTAATATAATGTCGTAATTTGTGCATTAATAATGTATGCAGACGGAGGGTACACTATGGACGAAGCAGAAAAATTTGATATTGAAAATAAATCACCGAATACAGAAGATAATACAGATACCGAAAATAAATCGGAACACCATCATTCACATCACTCGGATTCGCATCATTCGGGTTCTCACCACTCGGGTTCACATCACTCGGGTTCGGGACGTTCAAAAAGCGGACATCACTCGGGCAGAAGTCATCACGGCGAAAACAAAAACGATGCATTCCGCAATTCGAGAAAAGAGGCTGCCTTTAAGCTGTTAAGAAGAATAGTCTTTTTTGACGTGCTGATTATCCTCGTAATTCTTATCATCTGGGCGCTTGCCCACCCGAATAAGAATCTCAACGAAGTAACAACGCGCGACACAGAGCTTACCGACAAGACACAGGCAAGCCTGCAAATCAACGAATTACAGGCGGAAATCGACAGTCTTAAAGAAAAGCTTTCGGAATATGAAAACGAGATAACTCTTTTGGAGGAAAAACTCGCAGCAGCCGGCGCCGGTGAGAGCATTTCGCAAAAATCCGCCGATAACGGCTCCGATTCAGGCTCCGATTCGGCTCAATAATAACAAAAACGGCACATTTTCAGTCGGGAAAACCGCATCGGAATGTGCCTTTTCGTTTTTTTTGCCTTAATTTTAAAAAAAAGCTTGACTTTTGTACGTGCTGATGCTATAATTGATGATAGAAGGGTGACTTCTTTTTTTTGTGTGTTAAAAAAGTCGCCGCAAAGTCTTTAAGATAATAAACGGAGGTGTAGACAATGAGAGTAAAAATTACATTGGCTTGCTCGGAATGTAAGCAGAGAAACTACAATACAATGAAGAACAAGAAAAACGATCCTGACAGATTGGAAATGAACAAATATTGCAGATTTTGCAGAAAGCACACTTTGCATAAGGAAACCAAATAATTAAGATAAGGGGTTGAAAATAATGGCTGAAAAAAATACAACCGCAAAAAAAGGCGGATTGGCTAAATTCTTTAAAGAAACCAAGTCAGAACTCAAAAAAGTATCATGGCCTACAAAAAAACAGTTAGTGCATAACACTCTTATCATTTTGGTTTTTATCATAATCACATCTATAATATTATCTGTTTTGGATGTTGGGTTTGCTAAATTGTTAGGCTTGTTGAACAATTCACTCTGATACAAAGAAGGGGAGTTTTTATGGCTGAAGAAGCAAAATGGTATGTAGTTCATACATACTCCGGTTATGAGAACAAGGTTAAGGCAAACATCGAAAAGTCTGTTGAAAACCGCGGCATCAGCGATGTGATACAGTCTGTCGAGGTTCCTTTGGAGGACGTTGTCGAAACCAAAAACGGAGTAGAAAAAATAGTAAAGCGTAAGGTTTTCCCCGGCTATGTGGTTATAAAGATGGTGATGAACGATGAAACATGGTTTGTCGTAAGAAACACCAGGGGCGTGACAGGTTTTGTCGGTCCCGGCTCAAAACCCGAACCTCTTTCAGATGCAGAAGTGGAAAAAATGGGAGTGGAAAAAGTTCGCATGGCCGATATGGATGTAAGCATGGGAGACCATGTAAGCGTAAAATCGGGACCGTTGGAAGGATTTTCCGGAACGGTTGAGGCTGTAGACAAAGAAAGACGTAAAGTTACTGTCAGAATTTCGATGTTCGGCAAAGAAACGCCGGTCGAGATCGATTACAGTCAGATTTCAAAATTGATATAAACGAATTTAAGTTTATATATATCCCTCTGGTGACAGTGGGAGGGCTTGAAAAAGTCCGTTAATTACCACAAGCGGAGAAAAATCCGCAGAATTTAAGGAGGTGGCCATATTATGGCACAAAAAGTCGCAGGTTATATTAAATTGCAAATTCCTGCCGGTAAAGCAACTCCGGCACCCCCGGTAGGTCCGGCATTGGGACAGCACGGTGTAAACATCATGCAGTTCACAAAGGAATTTAATGAAAAAACAGCAAAAGACGCAGGTCTTATCATTCCTGTAGTAATTACAGTTTATGCAGACCGTACTTTCTCTTTTGTTACAAAGACACCGCCGGCTGCTGTATTGCTTAAGAAAGCATGCAAGATTCAGAGCGGCTCCGGTGTACCTAACAAAACAAAGGTTGCTACAATTTCAAAGGCTGATTTGCAGGCTATAGCAGAGCAGAAAATGCCTGACTTAAATGCCGCAAGCGTTGAAGCAGCAATGAGCATGATCGCAGGTACTGCAAGAAGTATGGGCATAGTTGTTGGTGACTAAGCCGAAAACCGTAATGAATTCAGTGGGAGAGGGACTCCCCCTCGATTGACCACATAAGGAGGAAAAAATATGTTTAGAGGAAAAAAATATCAAGACAGCGAAAAGCTTATTGACAGATCAAAGCAGTATGACGCTGCCGAGGCTCTGGATTTGGCTGTTAAGACCGCGAAAGCTAAGTTCGACGAAACAGTTGAAATTCACATTAAGCTGGGTGTTGACTCAAGACACGCAGATCAGCAGGTAAGAGGCGCTATCGTCCTTCCGCACGGAACAGGTAAAACCGCTAAGGTTTTGGTTTTTGCCAAGGGTGCAAAGGCTGATGAGGCTCAGGCTGCAGGTGCAGACTTTGTAGGCGAGATGGATTTGGTTTCAAAGATCCAGAACGAAAACTGGTTCGACTTTGACGTTGTTGTTGCAACTCCGGATATGATGGGTGTTGTAGGCCGTTTGGGTAAGGTTTTAGGTCCTAAGGGCTTGATGCCGTCACCGAAGGCAGGTACAGTAACAATGGACGTTACAAAGGCTGTTAACGAAATTAAATCAGGTAAGATCGAGTACAGATTGGACAAGACAAACATTATCCACTGCCCGATCGGTAAAGCATCTTTCGGTGCCGAAAAGCTTACAGAGAACTTTAACGCTTTGATGGGCGCTATCATTAAGGCTAAGCCGGCTGCCGCAAAAGGTCAGTATTTGAGAAGCGTTGTTGTAGGTTCTACCATGGGCCCGGGCATCAAAATCAACAGTGCAAAAATTTCAGGCTGATTTTAAAAAAAATATATTGACAACTTGATCGGCGTGTGATATAATAGTTCACGTTGATATAAATCCGTAGACAGCAGGCATAAAAGTAAGTCCTGCCGAGGACCAATTTTAGTTTTGATTACTAAACGGCTCTTTTTCGTGTCTGCGGGAAAGGGCCTTCATTTATTTGGAGGCGGACATTTTATTAGGAGGTGAAATGTTAAATGCCAAGTGAGAAAGTTTTAGAAGCAAAAAAAGCACAGGTTGCTGAAGTTATCGAGGCTTTGAAGGGCGCTACAACCGGTATCCTCGTAGATTACAGAGGTCTTACCGTTGAAGAAGATACAAAGCTCAGAAACGACTTGAGAGCAGCTAATGTTAAATACTTCGTTGTAAAGAACACATTACTTCGTTTAGCAGCAAATGAGACAGGTCTCAGTGAATTGGATTCTATTCTTCACGGACCTACAGCTATTGCATTGTCAGAGGACGCAGTTGCTCCCGCAAAAGTTATTTCAGATTTTGCAAAGGACAATGAAAAGCTTGAAATCAAGTCAGGTTTTATGGATGGTAAGATATTGTCAAATGACGAAATTGTACAATTGGCAAAGACACCAAACAAGGAAACATTGATCGCGAAGATGATGGGAAGCTTGAATTCTCCTATATCCGGTTTGGCAAGATTGCTTAATACAATCGCTGAAGGCGGCGTAGAGATTCAGGACTTGATCGCAAAGAAGACTGCTGAGGCAGCAGATGCTCCGGCAGAAGAGGCACCGGCCGCAGAAGAAGCTGCACCGGCTGCAGAGGAAGCTAAAGAAGAGGCTCCCGCTACAGAAGAAACACCGGCTGAATAATCCGGTAAAAAAAGAATTATAAAATTTTAGGAGGTCAATTAAAATGGCAGATATTCAGAAAATACTTGATGATATTAAAGAATTAAAATTGTTGGAAGTTGCAGAACTCGTTAAACTTATGGAAGAAGAATTCGGCGTAACAGCTGCTGCTCCTGTAATGGTTGCAGGCGCTGCTGCTGACGGTGCTGCTGCAGGCGGCGCTGAGCAGACAGAGTTTGAAGTTGTTCTTGCTGAGGCAGGCGCATCAAAGCTTGGCGTAATCAAAGTTGTAAGAGAACTTACAGGTCTTGGTCTTAAGGAAGCAAAGGCTCTCGTTGACGAGGCTCCTAAGTCATTAAAGACAGGCGTTGCTAAAGAAGAGGCTGAATCCATGAAAGCTAAGTTGGAAGAAGCAGGCGCAAAGGTAGAATTGAAGTAATTTAAAGCGGTTCACCTTAATATTCGGGGGATAATATGATTATTGATTTGTCTGAAATAATAAGAAACGTTGATGAGAAGATAGATATTGATTGTGATATTGCTTTTGACGACACTAAATTCATGGGCGATCTGTTCACTTTTGAAAAGCCGCTCCATGTAAAAGGACATATAACGAACAATTCCAAATCACTCGAGCTTAATGCGATAGTGACAGGTGAAATGGGCGTTGAATGTGCGCGCTGCCGTAAGCCGCTGTCCGTTTCCGTTAATTTCGATATAGAAGAAGTTATCATGCAGGACACAGGCGAAGATGCAGCGGAAGACGTTATCCTTATAAGTGACGAAAAGCTCGATATTTACGACATTATCGCAAATAATTTCTTCATGAATGTTGAAGGCAAATATCTTTGCAGCGATGACTGCAAGGGATTGTGTCCCAAATGCGGTGCGGACTTAAATGTTACGCAATGCGATTGTGATGCAGATGAAATTGACCCCAGATGGGCAAAACTTGCGGAAATTATGAAAAATTCATCCGATACCAAATAGAAGGAGTGATTGAGATGGCAGTACCTAAGGGTAAAGTATCGAGATCAAGAAGAGATAAAAGACGTGCTAACTGGAAGCTTACTGTTCCCGGAATGGTAGAGTGCCCACAGTGTCACGAATACAAAATGCCTCACAGAGTTTGTAAGGCTTGTGGCTATTACAACGGCAAAGAGGTTGTTAAGGTATCTTCAGATAAATAATTTTGATTTTCGATAATTAGAAAAGAGGTTGTTTGTACAACCTCTTTTTTATATTTGTTATTGCATTTTTGATCGTCACATGATATAATAGATTTATTGTGTACGAAAATTTCAACTGATTTGTTTATGTCAAATCAGTTATAGTCCTTAAAAATCTTTAAGACTGTATTATTATAGGTAATTGTAAAACTAACGTTTTCCAATTAAAGTTCTTAGGTAAAAATAAAAAGTTCCGGTTGATTTTAATTTCATGTCAGGTTGAAACTTTTTATTTCAGCCAAAAATGACGCACATGCCGTCATTTTTGATTATAAATCAGGGGTTGGCACCCCTGATACCCCCATAAGAATTGTGGCTAATTGTAAAATTTGCATTTTACAATTACCTAACTGTATTATTACAAAAGGAGATTTTTATTATGAAGAAAAAACTTATTGCAGCAGTATCAATAACCGCTGCATTATTGGGGACAACGGCATTTGCCGATGCAGATTGGTACGATTCGCAGCAGTCGGATCCGTTCAATAACGATTTATTTGAGGTAGTAAGCGAGATTAAATTTTCCGATGAAATAAAAGAAAATTATCCGAGAGTTACGCAGACTTTCTTTGGATTCGGCGGATTTGACGGATTTGAAATCAATACAAACCAATTTACCGCCAATATGGTTCAAGAACCGGTGAATATAAAAATTGACTATGACGGAAACGCGTATGTTACCGGGCATGAGCAAAAAGAGTATAATGAGGAAGATTACATCACAAAAGAGGGTGTTGTAAAAGACGGTTTGGCTGCATACAACACTTACTACGACTACGGCGACCCGAATTACGGCGGTATACCGTACGTTTCTTATAAAGATATAAACGGAAATGAACTCGCCGAGCTATGTACATGGTACTGCGTAAACAAATATAATTGCGGTCTTATAAATCTGGTAAGGGATATGAACAGCGGAGTATTATCCGGAGATACAATTACATATATACTTAACCCATGGGAAAATAAAGAATATTATTTCAAAGGCTCCATATATGAATTTAACGATTACGGATATGCAATATACAACCCTAACAACGAAATGGAATGTACCGTAAACGACAAATATTATATTGTTAAATTAAAAAAGGGCATTATCCCATCAGTATTCTATAATAACGAAAAAATCAGCTTTGATCAGCTCCCCGTAATCGAAAACAACAGAACTCTTGTACCGATACGCGCCATATTTGAAAAGATCGGTGCTGAAGTTGCATGGGATCCAAATACGCAGACCGCAACCGCAACAAAAGATGATACTACAATCACTCTTACGATTAACAGCACGACAGCTACCAAAAACGGCAAAAATATAACGCTTGATGTTGCGCCGAAAATCGTAAACGGCAGAACTCTCGTTCCGCTCCGTTTTGTTTCGGATTGCTTTAATGTTGATGTAAATTGGGACGGAGATATGAAAATGGCTTCTCTCACATCTAAATAATATTTTCCAAAAGGAGTCTTAAGGCAAATTTTGCCTCAAGGCTCCTTTTCCACGCTTATTCAAACAGATCAATACCTCTTTCGGCAAGTGCCGTCTGAACTTTCTTATATCCCACCGCTTTATTATCCGAGTTTTCTCTGATACACACCGCCGCTGCCACTCCGGCTGCCTCGCCCAGATTCATTGCGATGTTCATCACCCTGTACGATGCGTGCGCTCTGTGCGTTCCGCTGATGCAGCGCCCCGCAGTATATAAATTCCGATTTTTCAGCGGCACTATACATCTGTACGGAATATCATAGTTCCCGATCCGCACCGGGATAGTATCGCTTTCCGCCTGTCCCGCTCCGTTGGGATTATGTATGTCAATCGCAAAATCCGCCTTATGCACTATCACATCTTCAAATCGCCGTCCTGCAATCAAATCCTCAGCCGTAAGGGTATATTGCCCGACTATTCTTCTCGACTCCCTCACTCCGACTATATCCGAGCTGTCCTTAATTCTGATATTCTCAAATCCTTCAACATTATTTTTCAAAAACTGCATAACCGTGTGAATCTGATTGCGGAGTTTAACCTGTGCCTTAAAATAATCCTCCGGAATCAGCGGATTTAACCTGTTCACCTGAGTGGCATTCACCACTCTTTCACCGTCCGCCCCTGCCGGATATAACCGTACAATATCTATCTCGGGAGGAAGTTCTCCCGATTTGCACGCATCCTTGCAAAACTTAAGGTAGCTGCCCTTTTTCAGCTGCGTATCATCGTCCTCCGCATAACAGAGCATCTTTTGATTTACATCCACTCCCGATATCGTAAACATCACCGAATTGGGCTGCACCAAACCGTCATCGCGCCCATATTCAACGCTCTCCCCTGCCAAATACGACAGCACACCGTCGCCCGTTGCATCAATAAAAAATTGGGCGTTGATATTTTTCAGTCCGCTTTGAGTTGAGATTATAACAGATTTTATCTTATCCCCATCCCTTACCACATCACACACCGATGAATTTAGATATGCGCAAATCCCTTTTTCCGCGATAAGCTTTATCAATTTGATTTTCGCACCCTCAAAATTATTGGTGTCGCAGTCTTTCCCGGCTATCAGCTCCTTTATATGCTGCGCCATGGTATTCTTAACGTGTCCGCCCGAGATCGGCGATACGTGCCCTATTGTAAGATTTCCGCCCAATATACCGGCGCGCTCGATTATCAGCACTTTCATGCCCATATCTGCCGCCGCAACAGCCGCGCCGATTCCTGCCGGTCCGCCGCCTGCCACGATTATGTCATACTCCCCTATTGTTTCGATCTCTCTTGAATAAAACATACTTTTCCTCCGATTTATATTTTTTAATAAAGTATACAACAAACTCTTGACAAAGTAAATACAATATATTACAATAAATTTATAAAAATTCTAAATGGTTGGTGTCGGATATGCTTTTCACTATATTAAAAAGAGATGATTTTATAATAAAAGACGGCAGTCACTCGGAAAATGTCATTCTTATAGTGCTTAAAGGAAGTTTTGTTTTCTCTATCGGTAAAAGAGAATATTATGCCGACAAGGATTGCGTTATTTATTTTAAAAAGAATCTGAATTTCAAGCGTCAGGTAATATCCCCCTTAACGCTCATATATGTACAATTTGTGGATTTCCCGGAACTAAAAAGCGGGATAATCGAATTTAAAGATATTTTCAGAAAAAACGGTACCATAAAACTTTTGCATCAAGCGATAAACGCAAACAACGATGAGTTATGCCATCACTTTTCAAAGGATTTATATATGCAGCACTGTGCAGAGTTACAACTCCCCGAAAAAACATATTCGCCCGAAGTCTCAAAATTTATTGATTATGTAAAAGAAAATTATCAGGGAAAAATTTCCGTAAACAGCTTTACAAGCGGTATTTTTATGTCGCACACGGGATTTCTTTTAAAATTTAAAAGAGAAACAGGCTTCACCCCGATTGAATATATAAACTCATACCGCCTAAAAGCTGCCGCCGACCTGCTTTGGGAGAGTAATTTCAGCATCGGCGAAATTGCAAATCTGTGCGGCTATGAAAATCTCTATTATTTCAGCAACGCATTCAAAAAAAAGTTCTGCATATCCCCCACGCAATACAGGAACAATAACGTATAAATATCTCTTAAGCCGTTTAGAAATTTTGCGGATTAGAAACAAATAAACCGAACCCGTGGGAGTACACGTGTACTCCTATGGATTCGGTTTATTCATAGCAAAAGGACATCTTAAAAAATTTATTGCTTTATCATTTGTAATATTTTCTTTTGCTATCCGGATTTTTTACATTCATCTTGTATATGTAGCCATACTACATATACATTAAAATTATCATCTGCACGGTATCTCTCCTTTGTACCAATTCAGATATTCCCCAAGCCAAAACTTATCGCAAGTGCATTATTTACGCGTGACATCAGCGTTTCATCGAGATGCCCTATCTTTTCGCGCAGTCTGCGTTTATCAATTGTCCTGACTTGCTCCAGCAATATTACGGAATCCTTATTAAGTCCGTATTCTTCTGCAGATATTTCAATATGCGTAGGCATTTTCGCCTTATTTATCTGAGAAGTTATTGCCGCGGCTATAACCGTGGGGCTGTATTTATTGCCGATATCGTTCTGAACGATCAATACCGGTCGTACACCGCCCTGCTCACTGCCTACAACAGGACTTAAATCGGCGTAATAAATATCTCCTCTTTTTACAATCACCACTATTCACACTCCGTCAGTTTTTCCTCACACTGCCTCAGCGCCTCGCATTCGGCATTAAAACACATTTGTGATAACGAAAGATTAATTGATGCCATTTCCTTATAGCCCTTCTTTAGTGACCTTTCCGTCTCCGTAATCTCGGGATGCTTTATACGCATGATGAGAGTTGAGCGGTTTTTTTCGCAATCTACCAAAGACAGCTTGAAACAGACCTTTTTTAGTTGTGACAAAGTAATCGGCCCCCTGTACAAAGTTTTCTTATTTCATAGTATGAAACACGGTTTATTCAGTCAGATAGTTAACTGTAGCCACCACCTTTCCGTTATAAAGATAAACTCTGGGAATACGCCTTGAAAGCATACACACGATTTCATAATTTATCGTACCTAAGCTTTGGGCGAGATCGTCTGCCGTAACAATATCTTCACCGAAAATAATTACTTCATCACCTGTACTTATATTATGGACATTTGTTACGTCAATCATACATTGATCCATACAAATTCTTCCGATAACTTTTACGGCTTTTCCGTTTGCTATTATTTTTGCGTTATTGTTCAGCATTCTCGTATACCCGTCTGCATAGCCGACAGGAACTGTCGCAACCTTAGTTTTCTTATCGGCTATGTATGTTCTGCCGTAGCTTACGCCGCGGTTTTCAATTTCTTTTATATGTGTTATTCTTGATTTCAAAGTCAATACGCGCCTCAAAGGCAGCTTGGTTTTATCCACGTCCTCCGACGGGTAAAATCCGTATAAAATAATACCTGCTCTCACCATTTCTAAGTGCGTTTCGGGATACATCATTATTGCGGCACTGTTGGCAATATGTCTTACAGGAATATCAAGCCCTTTATTTTTGAGCATATCGCATACCTTCATAAACCGCTCAAATTGCAGATCGGTATAGCTCCTGTCCTTTTCGTCAGACGTAGCAAAATGCGAAAAAATACCCTCTACAAAAATATTCGGCAATTTTGAAATTTCTATAATCTCATCTGTTGTTTTCTCATCGTCAACCCCTGCCAAAAATCCGATTCTCGACATTCCGGTATCGAGCTTTATATGCAATTTTGCGGTTTTCCCCTGCCTTTTTGCCGCCTCGGACAGCTTTTCGGCAAAGCTTTTCGTAAATACGGCAGGAGTAATATCATACTTTACAAGCTGATCGCACTCCTCATCAAAGGAGGCGCCCAAAATGAGAATCTCGGCATCAATGCCTGCACGCCTTAATTCGATTGCCTCATCAAGCTCCGACACCGCCAGGCGGTCCGCTCCGTGCGCCAGCAGGCACTTTGCGACATTTATTGCTCCGTGTCCGTATGCGTCCGCCTTTACCACTGCCATAATCATAGCGTTCTTAGCCGTGATTTTTCGTATATTTGAAACATTTTCTTCGAGAGCGTTCATATTTATTTCCGCCCAGGTTCTTGTATTCATTAAAAAAACATATCCTTTCATCAACACACGTATCAATTAAAACGCGTGGGTTTGTTACATTCTTTTTATAATTGAATACATAAGAAAACATCTTACGTATCTATTATAACATAAACTCTCCGACTATTCCACAGGTAATATAAGGTGGATTGAGTCTATAATATCGGTCGGTGCAAGCGCATTTTTGCCGACTGTTTCGGCTGCTTTATCCGCCGCGGCAGAATGGAAATACGTGCCTAAAACCGCCGCATCTTCTTCTTTAACGCCCCGCGCGCAAAACGCGGCTATCATTCCTGCCAGAACATCTCCGCTGCCGCCCGTCGCCATACCGTTATTACCGAGTATATTTATATACTGCGTCCCGTCCGGTGCGCATATTACAGTCTTTGCGCCCTTTAAAACCAGCGTTACGCCAAATTCCGCCGCAAACTTTTCCGAAAGCTCAAGTCTGTTTTTATGAATCTCTTCCAGTGTATGCCCCGAGATGCGCGAAAATTCCATTTCATGCGGTGTAAATATCAGATTGCACCCGCAATGCGATAACATATCCATATCCTTTGAGAGCGCATAAAGTCCGTCTGCGTCAAGAATTATCGGGATTTGGGAAAATTTTAAAATCTCGCGCAAAATCTCAACAATATCCTCTCCTCTGCCGATACCCGGTCCGAAAAGCAGTGCGTCCGCCCCGCTCATCTTCTCCTTTATCTCGTCTATCGCCTCACGGCATATCGAACCCGAGCGGCTTTTTAGCGGATAAGTCATCGGCTCGGTCAGCTTTACCTCCAGAATTGAATTTACACTCTCGGGTACCGCCGCCGTTATAAGCCCGGTGCCGCACTTTTGCGCAGCCGAAGCCGCAAGCGCCACAGCGCCCGTCATACCAACAGAACCGCCGACTATCAAGAGCTTGCCGTAGTCGCCTTTATGGCTGTCATTCGTGCGCTTCGGCATAATTTCTGATATAAGGGCATTATCGGGTATATTAATATTAATATGCTCCAAAAGATAATTTGGGATAGAAATATTCTCCACATAAACCCTGCCGCAGTAATCCGCCCCGGGATATTCCAACATTCCCACCTTATACGCGGCAAAAGTCGAGGTAACATCTGCTTTTATGCAAGCTCCCGAAACCTCACCCGTATCACCGTTTACGCCGCTCGGAATGTCCACTGCAAAGGTAAACTCCGAATAAGCGTTTATCTGCCCGATGCAGTCACCTGCAATCCCTGTGATTTCGCCGTGCAAGCCCGAACCGAATATTGCGTCAATTACAACATCATAGCTCATTATCTTATATTTCAAATCATCGTTTTCGCTGACTTCATATATATTTGCGCCCATCTTTGAGAGAATCTCATAATTTATAAGCGCGTCTTTTGAAAATTCATATCCGCATACCAAATATATATCGGTATCAATCCCGCGGTTTATAAGCTGACGCGCGATTGCAAAGCCGTCACCGCCGTTATTGCCTCTGCCGCAGAATACGGCAATGCGTTTTGGAGCGGAATTTAAAGATAAAATCCTCTGTACGCAAGATACGGCGGCATTTTCCATAAGAACAATGCTCGGTATGCCGCCGAGTTCTTCGGCAGATCTGTCAATATCGCGCATTTCCTGCACATAACAAGCTTTCATATTACGACTCCTTTTCAATTACCGCAACAGCGGTTGCATAATCCCTGCAATGCGATATGCTGACAAATATTTTATAGCCTTCAAGCTGCTCTTTTAAGCTGTTTTCAAGCTCAATATAAGGCTTTCCGCACTTATCTCGCAGCACCTCGACATCTTTTAGAGCAAATCCCGAAATTCCCGTACCCAATGCTTTTGAAAAAGCCTCTTTTGCTGCAAAATTTCCGGCTACTGTTTCGGGGCGCATACTTTTTTCGGCAAAGTATGCATTTTCACGCCCCGAAAAAAATCTTTTGCAAAATCCTTTTGTCATCGCATTTTTTACGCGCTCAATTTCGATTATATCCGTACCTATTCCGTAAATCATACCGCACCTTCGCCGAAAAGCTTAGCCGCTTTCGGATTAGCATTTTCGATTGCCCTTGTCAGTTCTTCGTCCGGCTCGATAAAAACGCGTATTCTCTCATTGTTCTTTTTGCTGATCACTTCGGTAACATAAATATTATTTGATTTTCTGTCCCCGACAAGATAATATTCCTTAATCTTATCGCTTATTTTATCTTTAATTCGCGGATCGCTTTTTTTTGCGAAAAATCCGATAGTTTTTAAGTTGATTGTCGTTATGTGCTTTCTGCGGCTCTTTCCGCGGATCATATCGATATCCAGCTCGGTATTTGTTATGGCATATTCATATTCCACGCTCATTCCGCGCGCCAAAGTCACAAATCCCCACCATACAAAAGCAATTATCAAAAGAAACATTCCGCCGAGTGTGATTCCGTTTAAAAAGAGCATTACGATAAATGCGGTTACCGCAAGCGCAAGCACTCCGGCGGCAATTATCTTCACCCAATCAAATGCCGTCATTTTCCTTTTTACCATACATTCATAAAAAACATCCATGTCTACTCTCCTTATATCTCACTTTTCAATATATCATACATTTGTAACAATGCACGCCCTCTGTGGCTTATCCTGTTTTTCTCGTCAGCCGAGCTTTCCCCGAAGGTTTTTCCGAGTTCGTCCGAGAGAAAAATCGGATCATATCCGAATCCGCCGCAGCCGTGTTTTTCACGTGTAATTTTTCCCATAACCTCGCCCCGCGCCGTAAAAGTCTTACCGTCGGGGAGAATTACAACAATCACCGAGACAAACTTTGCGCACCTGTCCTCTTCATTTTCCAGTGCGTCCAAAAGCTTTGCGATTTTCTCATCATCGCTTGCTCCCTCTCCGGCAAAACGCGCGGAATATATCCCCGGCGCGCCGCCTAAAGCATCAACGCAAAGCCCCGAATCATCGGCAATTACCGCGCCTTTACATATATCAAAAATCGCTTTTGCCTTTTTCATCGCATTTTCTTCAAAGGTTTTTCCGTCCTCCTCGACATCGGTATGAATACCTGCATCGTCCTGCGAAACCACCTCAAAGCCGAGCTTTCCGAAAATGTCCGATATTTCCTTTACTTTTCCTTTATTTTTCGTTGCCGCTATAATTTTCATCTTTCATTTCCTTTTCATTATTACTTGCAATATACATTTTACTATAAATTTCAGTTTTTTTCAATATATTATTTTATTTTCCTTAAAAAAAGTTTACAATAATGGGGATTTTCCATTGACAAGCGCTCATATTTTAAGATACAATATAAATATCAAATTCAAAGAGGTAGATTCGGATATGTCATTAAAAAAAATTGCACAGGCCTCGGGAGTATCGGTTTCAACGGTGTCAAAAGCATTTTCCGGAAGCCCCGAAATAAGTCCCGAAACACGGGAAAAGGTTATTGAAGTCTCAAAAAAGCTCGGCTGTTTTGAAAAATACACAAAAGAAAAATATCCCGAAAAGATCATCGGCGTTATCTGTCCCGAATTGGGCAGCGAACATTATACAAACCTGCTTACCAATCTCGAACGTGAAATTACCGCAAGAAATGCGATCATGGTCGTTTCGGTCAGCAATTTCAATAAAAAGCGCGAAGAGGAGCTTTTCAGATATTACTCGAATTTCCGTAAAGCTGACGGGATAATTATAATATCCTCCGTCGATTTTGCAAACCCCTCCGGGATTCCCACTGTCGTTATGGGAGAAAGCAAAACCGCCGACTGTGTTTTTGTGGATTCCTCCGAGGCGATAAACGATGCTGTCCGATACTTAAAAAAGACAGGCAGAAAAAAGATAGCCTTTATCGGCGAGGAGCTTACCGTCGCACGGGAAAAAATGTTTGAGAATGCTATGGAAAAAAATGCCGTTGCGGTAATGAACAAATTTGTGATAAGCACAAAAAAGCGCTTTCATGACGCAGGCTTTTGCGCCGCAGAGCATTTTTTTCAAAACGATGACTTTCCCGATGCAATCGTTGCCGCATACGACTACATTGCAATCGGCGCAATCCGCGCACTTAAAGCACACGGCAAAAAAGTCCCCGGCGATGTTGCCGTTATCGGCATGGACAACATTTCCGCCGGGGAAGATCTCGATATTCCGCTTGCCACAATCGATTACCACGATGAGCAGATAAGCAGAATCGCGGTAGATATGCTATTTGACGCATTTTCAAAAAGACGTCCCGAAAAATACAAATCAATAGCCGTAAAAAGCGATCTGATAATCCGCGATTCGGCAAAAAATATATCGGGTTAATCTGCTACAATAAACTCTGCGGCTTTATGCCAAAGCTTTAAAAAATCGACAATCATACACTCCGGCATACACCCGTATACAAATTCGTATGTAAACGCACCGTCATAGCCGATTTCCTTTAAATAATCCATGTGCGCTCTCCAGTATGTCTTTCCGAGAAAAATCGGCAAGTGCGTATCCTCGCGCAGATAGTTGTCATGAACGTGCGTACAGGTGACATATCTGCCGACTTTTTTCAGTTCATCGAGCATATTATCCCCGAACGCGACCGCTGCGTGCCCGAAATCCCAGCAGCAAGAAACCGTCGGAGAATTGAAAAGCTCAAGTATCCTTAAAATTTCCTCAACTGTGGAGGTACATCTTGTGCGCCCTTTTTGCGGCTTATCCTCGAAAAGATTCTCGACAGCCACTCCAATTCCGAGCTTTTCTGCCAGCTCTATAATCGGCGAAAAATACTCATATGCAAATCTGCACGCTTTTTCGCTGTCATAACCCTTGCTGTAATCGTACTCGTCAGCATGAATCACAATCCTCTTTGCTCCGATCTCTGCGGCGGTTATAACCGAGCGGCGAAGCTTTTCTTTAAAAACGTCATCAGGCTCATGAGCATATCTGTTAAATGGTGCGTGAGATTGCTCAACCTTTATATTTTCACGTGCCAAATCCTCAGAAAGCTTTTTCGCCTTGTCCTGCCACTGCTCATCGGTTAAAAATTTCGGCGAGCAGTCAATCCAAGAAAATCCGCCCGCTTTACAAAGCAATGCACACTCAAGCTCCGTTCTTTTTTTATCCGAGCCGTAAATATTCCTCAAATATCCGCTGTTTATCGCAATTTCCATATACTTTTCACACCTTCTCTAAAATTTATCTGTATTCTATCACATCAATATAATTTTGTCAATTTTTTTATTCTTTTCCCCTTTTAAAAATCGCGTGAAAATAGCGAAATACACTTGCATTTTTTTGTAAAAAGTGGTATAATAAAATATATGTAAATAAAGTAAACGCTGTTATTTTTATATACAAAGCTCTGTTATTCGGTTCGGTTTTAACATTTTGAACAGACAGACATATTTTTTATTTTCGGCATAAAAAGCAGGTTTCTTTTTATGTTTTGAAAGACCGTCCGAATGCGGTGGAATGGAGGATTTAAATGGCAAAAAAGTTTAAGGAAAAAGAGCTTAATATGGAGGCGATCGAAAATCAGAAGGTCGTAAACGTTGAGCTTAATCATGAAATGCAGGACTCATACATAAATTATGCTATGAGCGTTATAGTAAGCCGTGCGCTGCCCGATGTGCGCGACGGTATGAAGCCTGTGCACAGACGTATTTTATACGATATGTATGAGGCAAACCTGCTCTATGAGGCAGACTTCAGAAAATCGGCCTCAACCGTCGGTGACGTTTTGGGTAAATACCACCCGCACGGCGACAGCTCGGTATATGACGCAATGGTTCGTATGGCGCAGAGTTTTTCTTTGAGATACCCTCTCGTATGCGGTAAGGGTAACTTCGGTTCTGTGGACGGAGATCCGCCCGCAGCATACAGATACACCGAGGCGAAAATGTCCAAAATCTCGGCGCTTATGCTTTCCGATATAGAAAAGGATACCGTCGATTTTGTCCCGAACTATGATGACAAATTAAAAGAACCGGACGTACTCCCGTCAAGATTTCCGCAGCTTTTGGTAAACGGCTCGTCGGGTATCGCGGTCGGCATGGCGACAAATATCCCGCCGCACAATCTTTCCGAGGTTGTAGACGGCATTATCGCCGTAATAGACGATCCGTATATTACAATCGAGGAGCTTATGGGATATATAAAAGGCCCCGATTTCCCGACCGGCGGCGTTATTATGGGTATGAGCGGCATAAGAAGCACATATACTACCGGAAGAGGCAAAATTATTGTGCGTGCAAAAGCCGAGATTGATGAATCCGAAAACGGCAGAAGCCGTATCGTTGTGACAGAGCTGCCGTATCAGGTAAATAAGGCACGCTTGGAAAAGCACATAAATGAGCTGGTTCGTGACGGCAAGATTGACGGCATCTCGTCAACGCGTGACGAATCGGACGAAAATATGCACTTTATAATCGAGTTAAAGCGTGACGCAAACCCGAATGTCGTTTTGAATAATCTCTACAAATTCACGCAGATGCAAGAAACTTTCGGCGCAATTTTAATCGCTTTGGTCGATAAAGAGCCTAAGGTGCTGACTCTTCGCGAAATGATAGATCACTACATCGCTCACCAGGAGGATGTAATACAAAGAAGAACAAGATTTGACCTTAAAAAGGCTGAAGATCGCGCTCATATCTTAGAGGGATACAGAATTGCGCAGGATAATATAGATGAGGTCATAAACGTAATCCGTGCGTCAAAAACGGTAAGTGATGCAAAGGTTAATTTGTGCGAAAAATTCTCGCTTTCGGAAGAACAGGCAACCGCAATCGTTCAGATGCAATTGGGACGTTTGTCAAGCATGGAACGCGAAAAGATTGAGGAAGAATATGCACAGCTCACTGAGAAAATCGCGCACTTCAAAGAGATTCTTGCCGACGAAAAATTGGTTTTGGATATTGTGCGTGAGGATCTTTTGAAAATCAAGGAAAAATACGGCGATGACAGAAGAAGTGAAATTGCTATGGTTCACGACGAAATCGATATTGAAGATCTGATTGAAGAAGAAAATACCGTCATCACCCTGACTCACAGCGGTTATGTAAAGAGAGTTCCGGTTGATACGTATAAATCACAGCACAGAGGCGGCCGCGGTATTGCAGGTCTTACCACTCGCGAAGAGGACTTTGTTGAGCATATCTTTACAACCTCAACCCACAACACTATCCTCTTCTTCACAACCAGAGGCGTTGTTTACCGCTTAAAGGGCTATCAGATTCCCGAGGGCGGCAGACAGGCTAAGGGTACGGCGATAGTCAACCTTTTGAGCCTTGAGCCGGGCGAAAAGATTACCGCGATGATTCCGATTTCGAGCTTTGAAGAGGGCAATTATCTGACCTTTGTAACCAAGAACGGTACCGTTAAAAAGACCGATCTTATGGACTATTCAAGAATAAGAACCGGCGGCTTGCGTGCAATCGAGCTGGTTGAGGGCGATGAGCTTATAACCGTTGAGCTTACCGCCAATGACAGCAAGCTTATGATTGTCACAAGAGAGGGCATGGCTATATGCTTTGCGGCAAGCGATGTCCGCCCGATGGGCAGAACAACGCGCGGTGTAAGGGGTATCAAGCTCGGCGATACCGACTATGTTGTCGGCGCTTGCCTTGCGCATGACGGAACCAAGCTTTTGGTAGTAACCGAAAACGGTTACGGCAAAAAAACCGACCTTTCGGAATATAAAGTTCAAAACCGCGGCGGACGAGGCGTATATACCTATAAGATTACCGAAAAAACCGGTCTTGTTGCAGGGCTTGCGACAGTAACCGACGACGAGGACGTTATGATGATTACCTCCGACGGTGTGCTTATAAGAATGCATACAGACGAAATAAGCAGTTTCGGCAGACAAACCCAGGGTGTGCGCATTATGCGTCTTGCCGATGATGTCAAGCTTGTGAGCATGGCAAAAACAGAGCGTGAGGACGAAGATGAAAACACCGAGGATACCGCCGAAGAAGAAAACAGCGCAGAAACGGCTGAACCGGCCGAAAGCGATGAAAATACGGTCAGCGAAAAATAAAAATAATGAAGGGACGGAAATATAATGAAAAGAATATTATCACTTATATGTATGTTAAGTATTTTTATGATGACAGGCTGCGGCTCAAAAACAGAAAAAGCCGACACAGATAAAACCACCGGCACCGAAAATACTCAAACCGCCGAAAAGGTATCGGATGAGGATCTGTACAAAAACAAAATCAATTTCACAATTGAAATGGCAGACGGCGGAATCATGAAAGGTGAGTTATATCCCGATGTTGCTCCGATAACAGTGGAAAATTTCGTATCACTCTGCGACAAGAAATTTTACGACGGTCTGATTTTTCACAGGGTTATCCCCGGATTTATGATTCAGGGCGGCGGATATGATGAGAATATGCAGGAAAAGCCTGCCGATTCAATCAAGGGTGAATTTACCGACAACGGCGTAAACAATCCGCTAAAGCATGAGCGCGGAGTTATTTCGATGGCAAGAACGAGCGATCCCGACTCAGCGTCAAGCCAATTCTTTATCATGCACGAAACCGCTCCCTATCTGGACGGTCAGTACGCCGCATTCGGCAAAATAACCGAGGGATTAGACATTGTTGACGAGATTGCAAACGTTGATACCGCGACATATCAAAACGTCTTTGAGGATTGTCCGGTTGAGCCGCAGATTATAAAAACAATTACAATCGATAAATAAAGGAGTGGAGCGCTTATGTGTAATATTTTAATCACGATGAAAAACGGCGATACGATGGAGGCGGAATTATACCCCGAAATCGCACCTATAACAGTAGAGAATTTCTTAAAGCTGATAGATAAAAAGTTCTTTGACGGGACGGTATTCCACAGAATTATAAAAGGGTTCATGATTCAGGGCGGCGGATATACTGAGGACGGAGAGCATAAGCCGTGCGATTCAATCAAGGGTGAATTTACGGCAAACGGCTTTACCAACAATTTAAAGCATGAAAAGGGCGTACTCTCAATGGCAAGAACATCTTTCCCGAACTCCGCCTCAAGCCAGTTCTTCATCATGCATGAGGCGGCACCGCATTTGGACGGTCAGTATGCCGCATTCGGCAAGGTCACAAAAGGGCTGGACGTAGTGGACAAAATCGCATCGGTCAAGACAAACTTTGTTGACAGTCCGCTTGAGCCGCAGGTTATTGAATCAATAAGAGTTATTAAATGATTATAAAAAAATACAACATATTCCCAAAAATATGTTGTATTTTTTTTGCACTCATGATATAATGTGATTAATATAATTTTAAAGGGGAGTTTTTTATGAAAAAACAAATTTTTGTGCTTGCGGCTCTCGCAAGCTTTACAATGTCCGCAACAGCATTTGCGGCACGCCCGACTGTCGTTAAAGTCGGAGGGGAGGAAATCGAGTCCGACGTTGCGCCCCAGATTATCAACAACAGAACTTTCGTGCCGCTGCGTGCGATTTTTGAGGCTTTGGATATAGCCGTAGATTATGATGCCGCAACAAAAACTATAACGGCAAAGGGCGCCGATAAAACATTTGAGTTGACAATCGGCAGCAATATCGTAAAGGTAAACGGCGAAGAAAAGCAGATTGACGCACCTGCTATGATAAAAGACAACAGGACGCTTGTGCCGCTGCGCGCCTGCGCCGAAAGCTTCGGTTTTGAGGTTGACTGGAACGATAAAACAAGAGTTGCAAAGGTTAAAAAAGGCGTATGGCTTTTGAGTAAATCAGACAATAACGGAATCACCACCACTTATCAATATGATAAAAACGGTAATTTAACTTATAATGAAAATTCTGACGGATATTGGACAAAATATACATATGATGGAAATGACAATTTAATATATTCTTCCAGTTCAAATGGAGCTTGGACAAAATATGAATTTAACGAATACGGCGAAGAAACATATACAGAAGACTCTACAGGATTTTGGATTAAAAATCAATATGACGAAAACGGAAACACACTTTCTACCGAAAACAATCTCGGTAATTGGCAAAAATATCAATATGATGAGAATAACAATGTATCTTATAACGAATCCTCCAACGGTACTTGGAGAAAGTATACATATGATGAAAATGAGAATCTCATAAGAATTGATTACAGCAATACAGCATGGGACAAATATGAATATAATGATCTGGGGCTTATGACATATTATGAAAACAGCGGATCATACTGGAAGAAATACGAGTACGATACAAATGGGAATATGACAAAATCAGAGGACAGTACAGGTTCTTGGGACAAGTATACATACGACGAAAACAACAACATGACCTACGAAGAAGCTTCCGACAGATATTGGGGAAAATACACATATGATGAAAAAAATCAGCTTATATCGGAATCATATTCAGCAGGAAACACAGTCACATATACATATGATGAAAATGGAAATATTACGCACCGTGAAAATTCTGCCGGATTTTGGTTTAATGCAGCATATGACGAATACGGCAACCAAATATCGTTTGAAAGTTCCCACGAAGGCAAAGGCACAGCCGAATATGTATATATAGTACGCTAATATAGCTAACAATAACCCACCTTTGCAGGTGGGTTATTTTCCGCATCAAAAAAGCTATAGCACAAAACACTCATCTTGTGCTATAGCTCTTTATTTTTGCTGTTTTTTAATATTCCGCATTTCCTACCGTTCTCGGATACGGCAATACGTCACGTATATTTGCAACGCCTGTCAGATACATTACAATACGCTCAAATCCAAGTCCGAATCCTGCATGCTTTGTTCCGCCGTAGCGTCTCAAATTCAGATACCACCAGTAATCCTTCTCATCAAGACCAAGCTCTGCCATTCTCTTTTGAAGAATTTCAAGTCTTTCCTCACGCTGACTTCCGCCTATAATCTCGCCGACTCCCGGCACGAGCAAATCCATTGCCGCAACCGTCTTGCCGTCGTCGTTTATGCGCATATAGAATGACTTAATCTCTTTCGGATAATCAATAACAAAGATCGGCTTTTTGTAAACCTTCTCGGTTAAGTATCTCTCATGCTCTGTCTGCAAATCGCAGCCCCATTCAACCGGGAAGTTGAACTTCTCGCCGCTCTTTTTAAGTATTTCAACAGCCTCTGTATAAGTAACCTTTTCATAGTCGCTGTTCTTTAACATATTCAAGCGTTCAAGAAGAGTTTTATCTACAAAACTGTTGAAAAACTCCAGCTCCTGAGCGCATTTTTCCATAACATGGTTTATAATGAACTTAATCATATCCCATGCAAGCTCCATATCATCGTCAAGATCCGCAAAGGCAATCTCCGGCTCAATCATCCAAAATTCAGCGGCATGACGCGCCGTATTTGAATTTTCGGCACGGAATGTCGGTCCGAATGTATAGACATTGCCGAACGCCATGGCAAACGTTTCCGCCTCAAGCTGCCCCGAAACGGTAAGATTCGCACTCTTGCCGAAAAAGTCTTTTGACCAGTCAACCTTTCCGTCCTCTGTTTTCGGAACATTATCCATGTCGAGCGTTGTTATTCTGAACATCTCGCCCGCCCCCTCGCAGTCCGACGCAGTGATAAGCGGTGTATGAACATATACGAATCCTCTTTGATGGAAAAATTCATGAATTGCAAATGCCACTTCACTTCTTACGCGGAACACCGCCGAGAAAAGGTTTGTACGCGGTCTTAAATATGCCTGTTCACGCAAAAACTCAACGCTGTGTCTCTTTTTTTGCAGCGGATAATCGGGAGTCGAAGTTCCCTCAACCTCAATCTTTGCCGCCTTCAATTCAAACGGCTGTTTCATTGCCGGTGTGAGCTCGATTCTGCCCGTTACAACAATTGCGGAACCTATATTCAGCTTGCTGATCTCATCATAATTTTCCACAACCTCCCGTTCAAAAACCACCTGCATCGATTTAAAACAGCTGCCGTCGTTCAAATCAATAAAACCAAACGCCTTGCTGTCACGAATATTTCTCACCCAACCGCCTAAAGTAACTGTTTTTCCGTCATATCTTTCGGTATGCGCGTAAATATCTTTAATAAGTTCTCTTTTCATTGTTATAACTCTAACTCCCTTCTGAAATTTAGCGTTCTTTTCCGAGGTATGCCTCTCTTACACGCTCATCTGCCAAAAGCTGCGCGCCCGTTCCGCTCATCGTGATTTCTCCCGTTTCGAGAACGTATGCATAATCGGCAACCTGCAGCGCCATATTCGCATTCTGCTCTATCAAAAGAACAGTTATTCCCTGCTTATTTATCTCTCTTATAATATCAAATATGCTCTTAACAACCAACGGTGCCAAGCCCAGTGACGGCTCGTCCATCATGATAATCTTCGGCTTGCTCATCAGCGCACGTCCGACAGCCAGCATCTGCTGCTCACCGCCCGAAAGCGTTCCGGCATACTGCCACTCACGCTCTTTTAATCTCGGGAAGAGATCGTATACATAGTTAATGCTCTCGGTCAGATTATCCTTTCTTAAATATGCGCCGATCTTCAGATTTTCCTTTACGGTCAGGTTTGCAAAAACCTTTCTTCCCTCCGGCACAAGCGTAATTCCGCTTTTTACTATACTGTCGGGCGTTTTCCCGACGATTTCCGTACCCTCGCATTTAATCGATGCCGATTTCGGCTTAACGATACCTGCGATAGTCTTAAGAGTTGTGCTCTTTCCGGCACCGTTTGCACCGATAAGGGTTACAATCTTACCCTCGGGTACGTCCATCGAAATATTCTTTACCGCCTCAATACCGCCGTATGATACTACCAAATCTCTGATTTCAAGAATATTACTCATCTTCAACCACCCCCAGATATGCATCGATTACCTTTTTATCCTTCTGTATTACATCTGAAGTTCCCGAGGCTATGAGCTTACCGAAGTCAACAACGTAAATTCTGTCCGAAATATCCATAACAAGATTCATGTGATGCTCGATTAAGAGAATCGTCAGATCAAATGTCTTTCTTATGTCGTGGATAAAAGCGGTCAATTCATCCGTTTCCTGCGGATTCATACCCGCTGCCGGCTCGTCCAAGAGCAGAAACTTCGGTTTTGTCGCCAATGCTCTTGCAATCTCCAGACGTCTTTGTTTACCGTACGGCAGCGATGTTGCAAGCTCGTCCTTTTCCGCCTCAAGACCTACAATCTTCAAAAGCTCCAAAGTATCTTTTTTCATCTGCTCTTCTTCTTTATGATTCAATCTGAAAGTCGCCGAAAATACATTGCTCGTTCTTGTCATATGCTTTGCAACCAAAACATTTTCAAAAACCGTCATTGATTTAAACAAGCGGATATTCTGGAAAGTTCTCGCCACACCGAGCCTTGTGATTTTATCCGGCGTTTTGGTGATCATTCTCGTGTACTTTCCTGCATTTTCACCGTTATAAAGCTTTTTCATCTTGCCTTTCGGGTGACCTGCCACAACAACCTTGTCATCTAAAAGCACCTCGCCGTTTGTCGGATCATACACGCCTGTTATAACGTTAAATACAGTCGTTTTACCTGCACCGTTAGGGCCTATGAGTGAAACAATCTCACCTTTTCTCACTTCCATTGAAAGATTATTGACCGCCACAACTCCGCCGAACTGCATTGTCACATCTCTCAATTCCAATACTTTCTCACTCATTTTTCCACCCCTTTTCTCGAGGAAAATTTATTTTTAAACCATTTCACCGTTCCGCTCGGGGTAAATTCCTTTGTACCCATAATACCCTGACGGAAGAACAGTACGATAATCATGATAACTACCGCAAAGACGACCTTACGGAATCCCGGACGCAGGAGCGGAACCTTATGTCCGAACAAAGTCTGCTCAATGTCCAAAAATCTCAGCCACCACTCGCTGCACGCGATAAACAGGAATGCGCTTATGCAGCTTCCCGTAACCGAGCCGATACCGCCGATGACCACGATAAGCAAAATCTCGTAAGTCATCGCCGACTTAAACGCTGCCGCCTGAACAGTTGTCTGGAACATCGCCAAAAGCGCGCCCGAAATGCCTGCAAAGAACGAGCTTATGCAGAAAGAGAGCTGCTTGTGGCGCGAAAGATTTATACCCATCGCCTCTGCCGCCACCTCGTCATCACGGATAGCTTTAAACGCGCGCCCGTAAGTCGAATTTATCAAAAGCACGATAATCGCAATACATATGCCTGCCGCAATAAACGGAAAAAGCGTCGAATGGAATGACGGGAACTTTCTCAAAACGTTCGAGCCGTTTGTGACAGGTCCCAAAACGTCCCATTGGAAAATCGCACGGATAATTTCGGCAAAGCCGAGAGTTGCAATCGCCAGATAGTCGCTTTTAAATTTCAGCACCGGCAGACCGATAAGATACGCAAACACAACCGCTGCAAGACCTGCAACTATTATTGCCGGAATTGCCGGGATCGTGAAGTTTATAATTCCGCCGTTAAAGTATTGGTAAACGCTTGCTCTTGCAGCCGTAGGAATCGTCAGTATCGCATATGTATATGCGCCGATTAACATAAATCCTGCCTGACCGAGCGAGAAAAGTCCTGTAAAACCGTTTAAAAGGTTCATTGAAACCGCAACGAGTGCATAAATCGCACCCTTTTGCAATACCGTAAATATCATCTTTCCCGGGGGAAGCATTTTTTCCAAGATGAATATCACACCGAGGATCAAGACGATAAGTATTGCCGAAACAACTATATCCAATTTTTTGTCCTTTTTCATACTTTCCCCTCCTTCATACTTTATCTGTGGTCATTTCGCCAAAAAGACCTGTCGGCTTTGCTACTAAAATAACAATCAAAAGCGCAAAAGTAAACGCGTCGGAGAAGGTTGTCCAACCCAAACCTTTTATAATGTTTTCGCATATACCGATTATAAATGCACCCACAACCGCACCGGGAATAGAGCCTATTCCGCCGAATACGGCAGCAACGAATGCCTTTAAGCCCGGCATTGCGCCCGATGTCGGCACGATACCCTGATAATTGGTAAAGTACAAAAGACTTCCGACAGCTGCCAAAAACGAGCCTATTACAAATGTCATGCTTATTACCGAGTTGATTTTTATACCCATCAGCTGTGATGTTTCAAAATCAACCGATGACGCACGCATCGCCATACCGATCTTTGTTTTCTTTATCAGCAGAACCAAGGCCGCTACCAAAACAATTGTCAAAATAGGAGTTATAACAGTAACTCTCTTTGTTACGCAGCCGAAAACGGTAATCGAATCACTGATCCATGGAATTGTCGGATAGTTCTTATTCAAGCCGCCGGTGATATAAAGAGCCAAATTCTGCAAAAGATAGCTCACGCCGATTGCCGAAATCATGATAGACATTCTGGGGGCGGAGCGCAAAGGCTTATATGCCACTTTTTCTATCAATACACCCAAAATAACCGTTGAAATCAAAACAAGCGGTATTGCAATATACATAGGTAGAGCTGTGCAGGCATAAACCATTACAAGCCCTGCAATCATAAACATATCACCATGGGCAAAATTTATAAGTCTTAGTATTCCGTATACCATGGTATAACCGATTGCAATCAGTGCATACTGACCTCCGACCGAAATACCCGCCAGAATATACGGCAAGTTTTGTGTTACCCAGTTCATCTTTAAACCTCCAAAAAATGGTATTTAGCGGGGGCAGCCCGCGCAATACCGCAAAAATTCCGTCCTTTTGCAATACCGCACATCATTGTGCCTCCGCTAAATAAAATTCTCTTATTATTTTTTTATATTATTTTATACCCTGTTCAGCAACAAAGTCCCAGTTACCTGTTTCTACATTTGCTTTCTTAACAAATGCCTTATCTCTCTTTGCGTCGCCTGTTTCGTCAAATTCAATCTTACCCGAAACACCTTCATATACAACGTCGCCCAATGCAGCCTTGATAGCAGCAGGATCTGCCGAGTTTGCAAGTTTAATTGCTTCCAAAGCTGTAAAGTAAGCATCATATCCCATTGCCGTAACAGCAGCAACCTTATCGTCTCCGCCGTTATTTGTGAGATTTGCATTGTCTGAATTTATCCAAGCCTTGATGCCTTCGTCAAATTCTTTATTTCCGCCTTCCTGATAGAAAGTTGTTACATAAATCTGAACATCCTTGCCCTTTGCAGCATTCAATACAACGTTTGAATCCCATGTATCGCCTGCCATGATCGGCATGCTCATGCCCTGTGAAGATGCCTGCTCGATTATAAGTGCGGCAGCCTCTATCGAAACCGGAGCAAAGAACACGTCAGCGCCTATATTTTTAGCCTTTGTGATATATGATGTGAAGTCTGAGTTGCCCTCTGGGAATGTTTCAAAAACAACTTCTCCGCCCAACTTCTCGAATGCCTCGTTAAAGTAGTTTGCAAGACCGTTTGAATAGTCATCGCCGAGCTTTGCCAAGCTGTATGCTTTCTTTGCCTGGAAGTTATCCTTTGCAAAGTTAGCCAAAACCGTACCCTGGAACGGATCTAAAAAACAGATACGGAAATAGTGATCATTACCCTCTGTTACCTGCGGATTTGTACAGGTTATACCCAAAGCGGCAACTCCGCCTTTTGCGAATATATCGGACGCTGCAATCGAAACACCCGAGCCGTATGAACCCAAAACGATGTTTGCGCCCTTACTGATCAAATCCTGAGCAGCGGTCGGAGCCTTATCGTTTGACGATTCGTTATCTGCGCTGATCAATTCAACCTTGTATGTTTCTCCATTAATATCTACCGTATTCTGAATGCTGTTAGCATACTGAACACCCAGTGCCTCCTGCTTGCCGCCTGCACCGTTATCCCCCGATGCCGGCTCGAAAACACCGATCTTTATAACCTTTTCATCACTTCCGCCTCCGCATGATGTAAGCATCATAGCGCTCCCTGCCATAGCGGCTGCCATTACCAATGATACAATTCTTTTCATTACAAGTTACCCCCTGTTAATTTTTTTATTTTTGTATCGTCAAGAGAGGACAGGTGTCCTCATGTGTTGTATTCTACCATATTTTTTCCTTTAAGTCAATACAAATCTCAAAAAAAATCTGTAAATTATGAACAAAAAGTTAATATTTATGCTTTTTTACCTCAAATAGCAAAAAAACACTTGAAATAATTTCCGGGATAATGTATAATATAGTGATGTTACTAAATTAACTATTGTAAATTGAAGAAAGGATTGAAAAAAATGTTTGATTTATTTACAACTGTTTTTGCCGAACCCGCAGCAACAGGAACAACTTCAACCGCACAGCAGGGAGGCGTTGCCGGCACGATTATGTCATTGGCACCGATTTTGATTTTGCTGGTGCTTATGTATTTCATGCTTATCCGTCCGCAGAAAAAACAGCAGAAGGAAATGCAGAAAATGCTCTCGGCTCTCACAGTAGGCGATAAGGTTGTCACAATCGGCGGAATCTGCGGCAAGGTTGTCAAGATAAAGGACGAATTTGTCTGGATCGAAACCGGCAAGAACACCGATGAGGGCGTAAAATCATGCTTAAAGTTTGAGAGAAGCGCTGTAAAGTCGGTTGACAAGAAAATAGAAGAATAAAAAACCTCACTCCGTAATATATATTATTAGAATATATTTTACGGAGGTTTTTTTATGGCTGAAAAAAGTTCTCTCAATTATAAAGCACTGATTAAGGGTATATTATTTTCGCTCCTTATAACGGTTCTTCTGATTGTTATAATCACGCTCATCTGCTATTTCGGCAATATCTCGGAAAAAATTCTCGGGCTTATGCTTTTTGCCGCGTCCGGAATAAGCGTATTTGTCAGCAGTCTGTTCTTGGCAAAAAGCGTAAAAAAAGCGGGCTTTATCTACGGCTCTTTAAACGGACTCGGATATTTTGTACTTATCCTTGCCGCGTCCATATGCTTTTCGGGCAAATTCTCACCGTCGGCGCAAATTTTCACCATGCTCGCCGCAACCTTTTTCTCGGGTGCTTTAGGCGGTGTAATCGGAATCAATAACCAGTAATCAGTAAACTTAAAATGGGGCTGTAAAAAATCAATTGATTTTTTACAGCCTTTGCTTTTTTTGAAGGGGATAGGAAAAAAGCTTTGGAATTAACAAACTGAGCCAAAACTTTGGTTTTGGCTCAGTTTGTTGATAGCAAGAAAAGAAATAATTTTACGAAAAATCATATTTTTTGATTTTTCTGCCTTAGCTAAATCGAACTACAATATTTATATTTCTTGTAACATTTACTTTTTTTCTTCTTTTCTTGCGTTCCGGAGTTTTTTAACCTCCCCATTTATTTACGCTTTCTTTTCAACTGCGATCCATACCTCACAGGTATAGTCCGGATTTTCCACATCTGCCGACGGATAGCTTTCTATCTCTATTCCGCACGGCTTATATTCGCTTGCCGCGAAAAATTCGGTACAGATATATTTATACACCTTTTGAAATGCCTCGGGCATCTTGCCCTTGCACTGAAATACCGCATAGGTATGCGCCGGGATTCTCTCGACTGTCAGATAATCCTCCTCGATTTTCGCTCTGTTATAGTGTGCGCCGATTCCGTACGGGAAATCACTTCCCACATCAGTATCATCAGCACCGAAGCTGATGCCTATAATGCACTTACCGAAAATGTTATCTTCGGGAATATACTTGCATACCGCAGGGATAGTCCCGTCCGTGCTGCATTCGCCCCAAAACTTCGATATTTGCGCCGTTGTAATCTCATGCCCTTTCGGAAAACGCTTTTTCCTCAAAATCACATCAAAAGCTTCCTTGTTTTCAATTCTGTAGTCCATAGTAGTACCTCCGTGTAATATAAGTTTTACGGAAAGTCTGGAAAAAGATTTAAGATTGGCGCCGTTTTTCGCCTCGCTCGGAGTTACGCCGTGAAAACGCGTAAAGGCTCTGGAAAAGCTCTCGGGGGTTTCATATCCGTACTTTAAGGCAACATCTATTACCTTTGCATTTGTTGCCGCAAGCTCGCCGCCGGCAAGCGAAAGCCTGCGCAATCGGATATAATCGCCCAGTGAAAATCCGCATATCACGCCGAACACGCGCTGAAAATGAAAGCTTGACGAATATGCACATCTTGCGACCTTATCATAATCGATCTGCTCGGTGATATGCTCCTCCACATAATCAAGCGCACGCTGAATGCCCGTTGTCCAATCCATAATTCTCTCCCCTTTCTCTTCGTTGACTTAATTATACCAAAAACAAGAAACCGTTTCATGATATTTTGTGCGCACACCTGTCAGATTCCCAAAATCTTCATGGTTTCGGCAAAAGTCTTTCCAATGCTCTCTCTTATAATAAGATCGGCATTTTTATCATAGTCGGTTGCGCTCATGTTAATCATAACGACATACTTGCCGTTAAAATAGCGCACGAATGTATTTGCAGGGCTTACCGCCAAAGATGTTCCGCCGACAATCAGCATATCGGCATTTGAAATATATTCTATGGATTTTCCGATCACATCTTCATCGAGCATTTCCTGATAAAGCACAACCTTCGGCTTTGCCAATCCGCCGCAATGCTCACATTTCGGGATTTTCCCAACTTTTATTTGCTCTATCGCGCCGTCAACCGATCTTTTGCACTCTGTGCAGTAAAACTCCGATGCCGTCCCATGCAGCTCGAAAACATTCTTACTCCCCGCTTTCTGGTGCAGACCGTCTATATTCTGCGTGATTACCGCTTTTACCTTTCCGCGCTCCTCAAGCCTCGCCAAAGCCTTGTGTGCGTCATTCGGCAAAACGTCCGCAATGAAATACTTTCTGTAAAAATCATAGAAAATATCGGTATGCTCAAAAAAGAAGCTGTGGCTTAATATTTCTTCGGGCGACACACCGTACTCTTTAACGGTATTATAGAGTCCGTCGCGGCTGCGGTAATCCTTGACGCCGCTCTCGGTAGAAACCCCGGCTCCCCCGAAAAATACAATATTTTCGCATTTCTTTATCATTTGCGCAAATTCGCGAATCTGTTCTTCCATCGTATATCAGCTCCTTTATATAATAGATTAGGTAATTGTAAAATGTTAATTTTACAATTACTTACAATTCTTATGGGAGGTATCGGGGGTGCCAACCCCTGATTTATAATCAAAAATGACGACATGTGCGTCATTTTTGGCTGAAATAAAAAGTTTCAACCTGTCGTAAAATTAAAATCAGCCGGAACTTTTTATTTCTACCTAAGAATTTTAATTGGAAAACGTTAGTTTTCCAATTACCTATATAATAGGTAAAAAGAATTATCTTACCATCTCATCCTGTCTGCCTATCGTCTTGTGCGATTTTATAACGCTAATAATTTCATCAATGCTGCTCGCTGCCATATCGCCGATTACGGTATTTTTAACAGCGGACGAGGCATTTCCGATCTCGAGTGCTTTTTCCACATCACCGGTTGTTATAAGTCCGTACAACACTCCCGAAAGATACGCATCTCCGCTGCCGATTCGGTCGACAACCTCTATATTATTGTACGGCTTTTCCTCATAGAATTTACCGTCAAAATAAATCTTTGAATTGAAGTTATGGCGCATCGGGGATACAACCTCACGGCGCGTAGTCGCAACAAGCTTGCAGCCGTAGTCGTCGGCATATCCTTTCATAATCTCCTCTAAAGTGCCGCTCCTTTTTAACATTCTTCTCGACGTTTCCTCCGAAACAAAGAGAAAATCGACATATTCAAACACCTTCTCGATTACACTCTTCGCCTCCTCCTCGCTCCAGAGCGCCGCCCTGTAATTAACGTCAAAGGATATCATCGCACCTGCGTCATGAAAACGCTTTATGATTTCGAGCGCTATTTTCTGCAAATCTTTATCGATCGCAAGCGTTATACTGCTTATATGAAAGATTTTCGTTTTGCTGTATATATCGTCGGGAAGCTCATTATAGTGCAGCGAGCACATTGATGAGCGCTCGCGGTCGTATATAACCGAGGACTTTCTCGGATATGCGCCGCTCTCATAATAGTATACTCCCAAGCGCGCCGCATCGCTTGTATCGTACACGATATAATCATCGCTTACATTCCCGTAACGAATCTTGTTTCGGACAAAATGCCCGATCTTATTTTGCGGCAGCTTTGTTATAATCGCCGAGCGCACACCGAGCATCGCCGCGCCAGAAACAACGTTCAGCTCACTTCCGCCGACATTCTTTTCAAATGTTTCGCTCTGTGAAATCTTCTCTTTTCCCGGAGATGAAAGCCTTAGCATCACCTCTCCCATTCCGATTATATCAAATTCCGTATCCTTTTTAAACATAAATCTCGCCTCTTTAAAAAAAATTTTATACTCCTCTGAATCCTCTGCCTATAATTTCGCTGCTTGTGGTAACTATCATAAATGCGTGCGGATCGAGTTTTTTCACCTTTTCTTTAAGGCTCAAAGCCTGCGCTCTTCTGCACACGGTATGTATCATCTTCTTATCCGAATGAGTGTACTCACCGACCGCGTCCTGCACCGTAACACCGTGGTGCAGCTCAACCATAATATATTCCGCAATTTCTCTGTATTTTGTGGTTATTACGATAAAATACTTGCAGCTGTTTAAGCTTTCTATTACGCCGTCTACTATAAACGCTTTTGCAAAAAGTCCAAGCATCGAAAAAAGTCCGGTTTTTATATCGAATATGAAAAACGCACACCCCGCAATCAGGAAATCACTGCATAAAAGCGCTTTTCCGACATTCATTTTAGTGTACTTTTTGAGTATCAGCGCGACTATATCCGTTCCGCCCGAGGACGCTCCGAAATTAAATATCAAAGCCGAGCCGATTGCTGTTAAAAGCATCGCATAGATAAGCTCCAAAAGCGCCTGGTCTGTAATCGGGTGCGAAAGAGGTATGATATGCTCAAGTCCCCACGTCATAAAGGAAAAAAGCAGGCTGCAATAGACTGTTTTTACACCGGTATCCTTACCCAGGAACAAAAAACCCGCCAGAAGCAGCATCACATTCACTATCGTTATCCATTCTCCCGGAGATATCGGCGTAATCTTACCCAAAAGCGTTCCGATACCGCTCACACCGCCGGTTGAAAATCCGTTCGGTATCTTGAAAAAATATACCCCGGCGGTAAGAAGAATCGTTCCTAAGGTTATGTAGATCATATTTTTAAATGTTTTCATTTTTCGTCCTCGCAAAAGTCCGGGAGCTCATAATTTTGAAGCATTCTTATATATCCGTCATACTTTTCCAAACCGTCGAGCGCATTTTCGCAGTACGCTTTATAAAATGTTGCCATAAGCTCCGCATGGCTCTCGCATGTATAGGAATTTCTTATATAAAGAGTATGCTCCGAATCGGGCGCTTTACTGCCTCTTTCTTCAAAATCCGTCATTTCCTCCATATACTGCTTTGCCCACGCAAGAGTCATATTATCATACAGCTTTTCTTTTGAAATAATCCCCGATATGCAATCGATATATTTTAAAAATCTGTCCTTTTCATCATTATTTAGGATATGTATCTCACTGCCGTCAAATGTTTGATGATACGGGATCATTTCAGTTTTTATCGGCTTGTCCTTTTCGATTTTTAAAAGCACCATGTACCCATACTCCCACATTCCGTTCGGCGCTTTCGCCGCCATGTAGAAATTGCCGGTGCCGTAATATATCGGAACACCGTTATAAATTTCAAACCCTTGAGGGCAATGTGCATGGGATAGAACAATTGCGTCCGCACCGCACTCCGCAAAGAAATGACACATCTTTATCATGCCCTTTCTCGGCACGGGATTAGTTTCGTTTCCGCCGTGCATGAATAAAATCACTTTATCGGCATTTTCCTTTGCCGTCTTTATAATGTGCGAGGTAGCATAATAGTCCATACCTGCCATACCTGCGCGGTTTTTCTCGGCAATCCCGAACTCATGCTCGGCGCAGTTTACAATTGCAAGCTTTACGCCGTTTCTCTCGATATATAAAGGCTTTTGCGCCTCCTCTTCGTTTTCTCCCGCGCCGACCGTCTGCAAGCCGAGAGTTTTCAGTACCTTTAACGTATCTAAAATCCCTTTTTCGCCATAGTCACCCATGTGGTTATTCGCGCACGCGGCAATATCAAAGCCGAAACCCTTTACAAAGCTTACCGTTTCGGGTTTTGACTTCAAATTCGGGCCGGATTTTTTTATCGGCTCGCTATCCTCGGAATAAACCGTTTCGATATTTACCATAGCAGCATCATACGATTTTACAATCGCACGCACCTCTTTTGTTATTTCCTCGGCTTTATCATATAAATCCTCCGCCGACAAGCGCGGGCACAAATCACCCGCAATAAGCAAATTAAATATTCCCATTTTTATCTTCCTCCAAAAATTTTCTTACAAATTGTACTCAATCCCTATCTATAAGCCTTACTTACATCTTTTTCTGCAAAAAATCCAGATACATCTTCCAGTCAAACGCATCTATGCCGTGTTCACCGGTTTTTACATGGTATCCGATTGTTCCGTCATGGTATGCCTTATTTATCTCAACCGGCTCATCGGGCAGGATAACGCCGTCTTTTCCGTAAAGCGCATACGCCTCGCCCGCCATTCGGCATGAAAGACGCTCTGCTTTAGGATCCGCCCAACCGTCCTCGCTTGAGCTTGCCACATAGCAAAGGCGTGGCGCCATTGCCGCAATCAGCATATGCTGGTCGGTCGGGAGCATTTCTTCACGGTCGTTAAATTTATGATAATTGTTGCAGAACCAATCAGTTATGTTTATATCCTTTATATGCTCGCCCTCTTTGGTTCTGTGCATAGCGGCTCCCGTACACCCGGAATCGTTCGAGATTGCACAATATATACGAGTGTCTGTCGCACCGCACCAAAGGGCTGTTTTTCCGCCTCTTGAATGACCTATAACCGTGACTTTTTTGTCGTCTATCCTATCATCGGTTTCTATGTAGTCCATAACTCTCGATGCACCCCAGCTCCATGCCGAGATTGTCGCCCATGAGTTATCCTTTCTTTCCGTTTCAAATAACGGATATATCCCCTCTTTATAGTTTGCTTTATGCTCCCAGTCAGGTGCAAGCTTTCTTGTCGGCATGATGAATACGGCAAATCCGCGCGAGATAATTTCTCGGATATCCACGTTCTCGCACTCTATGCTATCGTCCAAATTACACTTATCCTCCTGAAATTCATGCATTACATATATAAATGCAGGCACTTTTTCCTTTTTGTCATTCGGAAGATACGCATAAACATCAAACGAGTAACCCTTAAAACAAACTTCTATCTTTTCAAAAAGAATGTTTTTTTCTCCGAATCCGTCCTCTTTTCTCACGGTTTTAAAATGCAAATCGTCCGGTCTTTCGACAGGTCTTACGCCGTAAATATATTCGGACATTAAGTTCATAATCTCGGGACGTCTGAAATTTTCCCAGTCCTCTTTATTTGTAATTTTTTCACCGCTTATTGTCGTTAAAAGTTCAGGTATTTTCATATTTTCTTTTCCTTTCTCGGCATATGTTTTTTTCTGTATTTTTAATGCCGCCACTATTATATCACAATGAGTTTTTATGTCAATAACAAAAGCAAAAAAAAATCAAACTTTTTTTGCTTAAGAGCGCTGAAAAAGTCGGTCAGCAAATTAATACGCGGATCAGAAAAAAATTTTTCATTTTTTTGCAACCTTTTCCATGTCTTTTCGGTATTATATATGTAAGGGCATTTACATGCCGCAAAATATATGTTATAATTAATGTGGGGATGTTAAAAAGCTCCGGAACTAAAAAAAGAAAAAGGGAGGAATCACTATGAAAAAACTACTATCGGCGGCTTTGGCGTCGGCGCTTGTTATATCAGCCTGCCCGACATTTGCCGAAAACACCGACAAGATGCAGGAGGTTTTGACTTCGGTTAAGGAAAGAGTGGGGGATACCGAAAAATACGAAAACTTCACGTCCAACTCATACTCAAAAGACGGCAAGACAACAATCTACAGATTCGAGTGGAACACACGCGAGGATAAGTGGGAAACGCTAAATGTAAGCTGCACCGAGGACGGAATCATAACATCTTTGAATAAATACGGCAAACGTGAGCACGACGACAAGCTTTCGATAAACCGCACCAAAAAATCAGAGGCAAAAAAGGCGGCCGAGGCAGCACTTTTAAAGCTCAACCCCGAAATTGCAAGCCATATAAAGGTAGGCGACTCGGATACATACGAGGATTTCAGATCGAGTGAATATTTCTTCACCCTTCAGCGCTATGAAAATAATCTTCCTGTCGAAAACGACAGCGGTTCAATCTATTTGGACAAAGACCTCAATGTAACAAGCTTTTACATTACATACACAACCGATATGAGCTTTGCTCCTGCCGAAAATCTGATTACAGCTGACGCGGCAAAGGACGCATACAACAAAAATCTCGGTGCAAAGCTTTCTTATATCACTAAGTGGAACAACGAAACCAAAAAGCGCGAAGTAAAGCTTGTGTACAATACCGAGTTTAATAATAAGTATATAAATGCAGCAACAGGCGAAGTTATCGAGATTAAGCCGTATGACCACGGCGATAACGGCACAGAAAACGCAAAAGCCGACACAGCAGCGTCCGGCGGTGGCTCAGAGCAGGAATTCAGCAAAGCCGAGCAGAAGAATATCGATACAATCGAGGGGCTTATAACAAAGGAAAATGCCGACAGCATTATCCGCGGTTGCAAGTATTTTGCAATTCCGCAAGACGCGTCGGTTTCCTCAAATAACCTCACATATTCCGAATATGATGACGAGTATACATATTCGTTCTACTACCTCAAAAAGGACGCAAATAACGAGACTTCATACCGTTCATCTGCCGACGTAAATGCAAAGACAGGCGAAATCAAAAGATTTTACACCGCTAAAATCTTCTCCCCCGATACAAATGCAGAAAACGAAAAAGCTCCCGAAGTTGACAGAGCAAAGCTTTCAGAAACCGCAAAAACAATAATTACCGACCTGGCAGGCGATAAGGCAAAGGAATACAGAGAAAACGATTGGTCCGATTCAAAGGCTTTTGCAACATCGTTTACAAGATACATAAACGACATTCCGTTTGATGAGGACACTATATATGTTTTGTTTGATTATGACTATAATCTCACGTCATACAGCATTTCCTACAGCGATTTAACCTTCCCTGCTCCCGAGAATATCCTTACAAAGGAACAGGCATTTGACAGCATCGCCGAGCTTGGAAACTACAGAATCGTTTATATGCCGGATTATAAAAACAAGACCTTTATCCCGGTATATGATTTGGAAAACCGCTATACTATTGACGCATTTACAGGGAAATCATTATACGAAAACAACCTTTCTAAGGACGGCGGAAACTACACCGATATTGCAGGTCACTATGCAGAGGCTAAAATAAAGACTCTTGCGGAGTACGGAATCTTCTTTGAAGGATCGGAGCTTCACCCCGATGATGTTATAACTCAAAAGGATTTCTCCGCACTTTTGTCTATCGTATTTGAGCATAACGATGTGGAGATATTGAGAAATTACGATGCGTGCAAGGCAAACTACTTCTCGTCCGATATAAAGTACACCAACGGCAATACCGCACCCGACGCACCTCTTACCAGGGGCGAGGCTGCAAAGCTTATGATTCGTGCAATGGGTATTGAAGAATATGCGGCTCTTTCGGGAATCTACAAGGATCTTTATTCAGACGTTTCCGACGGAATCGGATATATCAACATCTTAACAGGTCTGGGAGTTGTTTCGGGAGACGGTTCGGGCAATTTCAAGCCGAACGCAGAGCTCACACGTGCGCAGGCGCTGGTTATGATATATAACTATCTCGCAAGATAAGAAAACAGATTTAATAAGTGAATACCAAAAGCCATGAGCGCAAAAACAGTTTTGCGCTCATGGCTTTTTCCTTATTTATGAACAAAATATTATGAATTATTAACTTTTCTTTTCGTTTACTAACAAACATATTACAATCTCGCCGAGAAATTGACAAGGGTAGTATAATTTGATATAATATTTACAAGTAAAAGCGTTTGTGATTGATGTAAATATTGTATCGGTGTGCAGCAACGCATCTTAAGCGCTGCACCTATGATATAATAACCAAAAAAAGAGGTGATTTTGTATGGCTTACAAAAATAAAGCTGTGCTTACAAAAAAGAAACGCACAAAGGAAACGGTTTTTGCCGTACTTCTCGGCTGTGTCGGCTGTGCCGCGCTCGCTCTTGCAATCTACAGCGCCGTAACAAGGCGTTTTATCTTTATGGCAGCATATATTTTAGCTTGCATTTTCAGCATTATCTATACTGTCATAAAAATCAATACGATTGTCCCGATATTTGCCGCAGATGACGAGGAATATCTCTATTTAAACAACTGGAAAAACAAATTTTTCCCCTTTAAACCCGACAAAGGCTTTTTAGGTGAATTTATGCCGGATAAAGTGACGCTATCAAAGTTAAGATTAAGCAATATCCAAAAAATATATATAGGCTCCGGGAATTTCATCGCAAGAACTCTTCCCGAGAGCAATTTTGCAAAAGAGTTAAAAGAATACAAAAAGAAATTTTCGGGAATGTTAAAAAGAGCGGAGTTTATCCATATAACTTCAAACACCGATGACGAGTATTTTATGCCCATAACCGATTTTGATCCCGAAGCACTTGCAAATATCATAAAGGACGCCCGGCATCAAAGCGCAAGCCTTACTTTTATGACCGCAAACCGCAAAATACGCCGGCTTGTCCCCGAAAATGAAACAAAGCTCAAATGGTAGAAAGGAGAATATACCTTGAAAAATATACCGGTAAAATTACTGCCCGCATTTAAAGATTATCTGTGGGGCGGAACAAAACTCAAAACAGAATACAACAAAAAAACAGATCTGCAAAAGGTTGCCGAGAGCTGGGAGCTTTCCACTCATAAAGACGGCGAGAGTATAATTGCGGACGGTGAATTCAAGGGCAAAAAGCTTTCCGAATACATAAGCGCAAACGATGTATTGGGAAAGCGTGCAAAGGCATTCGACTTTTTCCCGATACTCATTAAGTTCATAGACGCAAAGGATAATCTCTCGGTTCAGGTACACCCCGATGACGAATATTCGCTGAAAAACAACGGCGAATACGGCAAAACCGAGATGTGGTATGTATTGGGGGCAGAAGAGGGCGCAACGCTCTATCACGGCTTTAAAAAGAAAATCACAAAAGAGGAATTCAGCGAAAGAATAAAGAACAACACACTTCTTGAAGTGTTAAACAAAGTCCCTGTCAAAAAGGGCGATGTGTTCTTTATCGAATCGGGTACCGTCCATGCAATCGGCGCAGGCATAATGATATGCGAAATACAGCAGAACTCCAACACAACCTACAGAGTATATGATTACGGTCGCCGCGACAAAGACGGCAATACACGTCCTCTGCATATTGAGCAGGCAATCGAGGTGGCAAATTTAGAGCCGCCCGAAAAACAAAAGGATCTTCCCGAAAATATTCTGGCAAGGTGCAAATATTTCACCGTTGAAAAACATGACGTTAAAGGCAAGTTCTCACTTAACGTTACAGAGGATTGTTTCAAGTCGGTCATTGTAACCGAGGGTGCGGCAAAGCTCATTTATGATAACGGTGAGCTTGACCTCGTAAAAGGCGACAGCGTATTTATCCCGGCTGAAAATGCTGAAATCACCGTAAAAGGCAACTGTGAGATAATAATTTCATACGTATGACAGATAAAGAGGCTGTGTAAAAAGTCAATCGACTTTTTACACAGCCTTTTTTGTTATTCGGTCGCTTTTGAAAATAATGCCAGAAAAGCCGTGCTTATCAGCAATGCTCCTAAAATGTCGGTAAACCAATGTACACCCGAAATCAGCCTGCCGATAACGGTGACAGCAATTATAATTACGCACACTGTCTGCATTGCTCGGCATAGCTTATCGTTTTTCACATACTTTCCGAGAATCAGTGCAGTACTCCCCATAATCGTATATACCAACATGGTATGTGATGACGGAAATGATGCCTCCGGCTTTGTGCCCCTCGGCATAATAATCGGTCGGTAATTCACTATAACATGCTCAAAGAGTAGATATAAACCGATAATGGCAATGTACAGTATTCCAAGCGCAAGAATTTCTTTATCTACCTTTAACAGGCTCTTTCTTTTAATTAGCTGCACAAATCCCATTACGGCAAATGCAAATGCCGCCGCAATCGCCAAGACACCGAGCCAATCGGTAATATTGTACCATAGCATATTTACCCCCAGCCGTTCAAACACGCTTTTATTCAGATAAGAAAGTCCGACAGCTGTCCCCCGCGGGCCCACCTTTTCTACATCAATAAAGCGCACCAGAGCAATTAAAAGTAAAAAAAGCGCACCTCCCATCCCTGCAACCATAAATTTACCGTTCTTTTTCATAAGTATCATCCTCTCTAAAAATGTTTCGCCTGCAAGCAAATTCATTTTATCATCTGATACTCCAATATTGCAAGAAACGGTCGTTCACAGGGGCGACACACTCCGTATCATTTAGTTTTAAACAGCAAAAATCCTTTAATAACAAGCATACAGAAAAAGAACACACCTGCGTATGCCTGTCTTGCCAAAATAAAAAGTGCCGTTCCGATTACCGACATCACAAGTCCCGCAACCGACAAATTTCTGTTCCATGACGCCTTATTAAAATTACTGATTACAAGCGTACAAAATCCCTCTGCCGCCGTTATGCATATAATTGCAGCAAATGCTGTTTTCAGCCACAAACTGACAGAACACAATGAAAAGAGTGACACTGACAGTACCTTTGAATCGGCGCTTTGCCCGAATATCGGGATAAAGAGCAACAGCAACATAAAACAGTCAAGTATGCCGCAAATCAGTGTACCATACTTTTTATTTGATTCCCTTATGCCCTGTTCCGCCAAAGTAATCATTTCTTCTCCGCATATCAGCTCGTCAACCGTCACATGAAAATATTTGGCAATCAGTTTCAGCGAATCGATACTCGGATAACCTCGCCCCGACTCCCATTTTGATACCGCAGTACGTGAAACATACAATTTTTCCGCCAATCCCTCTTGTGTCAAGCCCTGATCTGTACGCAGCTTTTGTAATTTTTCATTAAATTCCATGATATTTCTTCCTTTATAAGTTTTTCCGGTATAAGTATACCCATTGCAATTTTTTTAAAGATTACTTACCTGCTGCAAAATTACTGCCAATACAATTTTAATCCGACAATACCGCATTTATCGGCGAAGATATATGCTTTACAAAAAAGTTCACCACAACCCCCGTCAAAAGTGCGGTCAAAATCGTGCCCTCGCGAGTACCCACTATTTCGCCGCCGAACAGAATCAGCGACAAAACCACCGACACCACTACACAGCCCACATCAAAGCCTATTTTTATATTGCCGAACCTTTTTCCGCTCTTATCTGAAATCGCTTTCACAAACGCCTCACCCGAATTCATGATAACGTTTGCCACTACAGACAGCGAAACGCCGAATCCCAGTACTATAATTCCGCAAATCACAAGTGATATACGCACGCCATAATTCGGCACCGGTATACGCAACACACACCACATTCCAAAATCGGTAAATACCCCGAAAAGGAATGATAGCGGTATTTGCAGAAGCTGAATCGGGCGGAAATCTTTTTTCAGAATTATAATCTGACCGAGTATCAGCATACAATTCCAAATAATCAGCCATGTTCCGAGCGAAAGTGCATCTACGCTGCTGCTCATGACATTCGCAACTGATGAAATCGGGGAAACCCCAAGTTCTCCGTGTTTCGTAATCGCCACACCCATAGCCGCAAAAAATAGGCTGATTACAAATAAAATATACCTCTTTACCGTTTCTTTGTTTGACATTATTGTTCTCTGCCTTTCTGTTGCAAATAAAAAAAGCCTTAGGGTTCATCAAACAAGTTGAATTTTCCTTTTTCGGCATATCTTTTTTCTCTTTGTCCAACAAACTCTAAAATTACCTACACAAAAATACTTGCATAGCAAGACTTTCTATATATATTATAGCACTAATAAGTATATTTGTCAATACATGGAGTCAAGCGCGCCGGTCTGATAAAAACAAAAATGCGGTTTTCTCATGTTTTTGAGAAAACCGCATAATTATGCTATATTTTAAAATTAGCCTTCGATTTCAGATACGACACCTGAACCAACTGTTCTACCACCCTCACGGATAGCGAAACGCAAACCTTTTTCGATAGCAATAGGAGTGATAAGTTCAACTTCCATCTTTACGTTATCGCCAGGCATACACATTTCTGTGCCTTCAGGCAATTTGATAACGCCTGTAACGTCTGTTGTTCTGAAATAGAACTGAGGTCTGTAGTTATTGAAGAAAGGAGTATGACGTCCGCCTTCTTCCTTTGTCAATACGTATACTTCACCCTTGAACTTTGTGTGCGGATGAATTGTATCAGGTTTAGCAAGAACCTGTCCTCTTTCGATTTCGTTTCTCTGAACACCACGGAGCAATGCACCGATGTTGTCACCTGCTTCAGCATAGTCAAGAAGCTTTCTGAACATTTCGATACCTGTAACAACAACTTTTCTCTTTTCTGTTGTCAAACCAACGATTTCAACTTCTTCTGAAAGCTTTAACTGACCTCTCTCAACTCTACCTGTAGCAACTGTACCACGGCCTGTGATTGAGAAGATATCTTCGATAGGCATCAAGAACGGCAAGTCAGCCTTTCTGTCCGGAGTCGGGATATAGCTGTCAACTGCAGCCATAAGATCCCAGATGCACTTATATTCAGGAGCATCAGGATCAGTTGATGTTGATTCGAGAACCTGCAACGCAGAACCTGAGATGATCGGTGTATCGTCACCCGGGAAGTTGTACTCTGACAACAAATCTCTGATTTCCATTTCAACGAGTTCCATCAATTCAGGATCGTCAACCTGGTCAGCCTTGTTCATGAATACTACGATGTAAGGAACGCCAACCTGTCTTGAAAGCAGGATGTGTTCTCTTGTCTGAGGCATAGGACCGTCAGCAGCAGAAACAACGAGGATAGCGCCGTCCATCTGAGCAGCACCTGTGATCATGTTCTTTACATAGTCAGCGTGTCCCGGGCAGTCAACGTGAGCATAGTGACGTGTGTCTGTTTCATACTCAACGTGAGCTGTAGAGATCGTGATACCTCTTTCTCTTTCTTCCGGAGCCTTATCGATCATATCGTAAGCTTCGAACTGAGCCTGTCCCTTAAGAGCCAATACCTTTGTGATAGCAGCTGTAAGAGTTGTCTTACCGTGGTCAACGTGACCGATTGTACCAATGTTTACGTGTGGCTTATTTCTTTCAAATTTAGCTTTTGCCATTTTATATTTCCTCCTTTTTATAAGTAAGTTTTTATAAACTTATCTCTATTTTACAATGTTTTTACCAAAAAATCAAGTATTTTTTGAAAATTTATCAATTATTCTTTGTTCTTTCACTAATAATCTTTTCCTGAATTGACTTAGGAACTTCAGAATAGTGAGAAGGCTCCATAGAATACTGACCTCTTCCCTGAGTTCTTGAACGCAATTCTGTAGCATAACCGAACATTTCTGAAAGCGGTACATATGCTGTGATTCTCTGAGCACCTGTAACAGCTTCCATCTCTTTGATCATACCACGTCTTGAGTTCAAATCACCCATAACGTCGCCCATGTATTCATCAGGCATAATAACATTAACAAGCATGATAGGCTCCTTGATAACAGGATCAGCCTTCTTCATACCTTCTTTGAATGCCATAGATGCGGCAATCTTAAATGCCATTTCCGATGAATCGACTTCATGATAAGATCCGTCGTACAATGTAACCTTTACATCAACAACGTTATATCCTGCCAATACACCCGACTGCATAGCGCCCTGTACACCGGCGTCAACCGCAGGAATATATTCCTTAGGAATAGCACCGCCGACAATAGCGTTAACAAATTCGTAGCCCTTTCCTTCTTCCAACGGCTCGAGTTTCAACAGAACGTGTCCGTATTGACCTTTACCGCCTGACTGACGGGCATACTTGTGTTCGATATTGACAGTCTTTCTGATAGCCTCTCTGTAAGAAACCTGAGGTTCACCTACGTTTGCCTCAACCTTGAACTCACGCAAGAGTCTGTCTACGATGATTTCCAAGTGCAGCTCACCCATACCGGCGATAATTGTCTGACCTGTTTCTTCATCTGTATATGTCTTGAAAGTAGGATCTTCTTCAGCAAGCTTTGCCAAAGCGATACCCATCTTTTCCTGACCTGCTTTTGTTTTCGGCTCTATGGCAACACGGATAACAGGTTCCGGGAAGTCCATAGACTCCAATATGATAGGATGTTTCTCATCACAGAGTGTATCACCCGTTGTAGTATTCTTCAAACCGACAGCGGCAGCTATATCACCCGAATAAACGATTGACAAGTCCTCTCTGTGGTTTGCGTGCATTTGAAGGATTCTTCCCATACGCTCTTTATTGCCCTTGCAAGCGTTAAGAACATATGAACCTGCCTCAACTGTACCCGAGTAAACTCTGAAATAACAAATCTTACCAACAAACGGGTCTGTAGCGATCTTGAATGCCAATGCAGCAAACGGAGCATCATCCGATGAAGGTCTTTCATCTTCTTCGCCCGTATCAGGATCCGTACCCTTGATATTCGGAACGTCTGTAGGTGCAGGCATATAGTCTATGATAGCGTCAAGAAGCATCTGAACACCCTTATTTCTGTAAGATGTTCCGCAAAGCATAGGAACGATTTCATTATTGATTGTAGCCTTTCTCAAAGCCTTCTTCAAATCGTCAACCGCGATTTCCTCGCCTTCCAAATAAGCCATCATAAGATCTTCATCGGTTTCGGCAATCGCCTCAACCATTGCAGCTCTGTACTCTTCAGCTTTTTCCTTCATATCAGCGGGGATTTCCTCCTCGCCGTATTCTTTACCCATTTCATCATAATATATTTCAGCTTTCATTGTCATCAGGTCAATGATACCCTTAAAAGTATCCTCAGCGCCGATAGGAAGCTGAATCGGGACACCGTTTGCGTGCAGACGCTCTTTTACCATGTTTACAACATTGTAGAAGTCAGCACCCATAATGTCCATCTTGTTTACATAAATCATACGAGGAACGTTATATTCGTTAGCCTGACGCCAAACTGTTTCCGACTGAGGCTCAACGCCGCCCTTCGCACACATTACAGTAACCGAACCGTCCAAAACTCTGAGTGAACGCTGAACTTCAACAGTAAAGTCAACGTGTCCCGGTGTGTCGATAATGTTAATTCTGTGCTTTATGCCTGATCTCCAGCCTGCTTTCTTAGCCCAAAAACACGTTGTTGCAGCAGATGTAATTGTAATACCTCTTTCCTGCTCCTGTGCCATCCAGTCCATTGTCGCAGCACCTTCATGAGTTTCACCGATCTTATGGTTAATACCTGTATAGTATAAGATTCTTTCCGTAGTAGTTGTTTTACCGGCATCGATATGAGCCATGATACCGATATTTCTTGTATTCTCCAATGAATACGCTCTACCCATATTATGTTTCCTCCTTTCCCGAAATTCTTCAAGTAACGTATATTACTACCAGCGATAGTGAGCAAACGCTCTGTTTGCTTCCGCCATTTTGTGAGTATCTTCACGCTTCTTGCATGAGCCGCCTGTTCCGTTTAATGCGTCCATAAGCTCGTTTGCAAGTCTTTCTTTCATGGTCTTTTCGCTGCGTTCTCTTGAGTAGCGAGTCAACCATCTCAAGCCCAATGTCTGACGTCTTTCAGGTCTTACTTCCATAGGAACCTGATAAGTAGCACCGCCGACACGTCTTGCCTTTACTTCAAGTACAGGCATGATGTTTTCCATTGCGTCGTTGAATACCTCCAAAGGATCCTTGCCTGTCTTTTCCTTTATGATATCGAATGCATCATAAACAATCTTCTGTGCAACACCCTTTTTACCGTCCAGCATGATATTGTTGATAAGCTTTGTTACAACAACACTGCCGTAGATAGGATCTGCCAGAACTTCTCTTTTTGCTATAAAACCTTTTCTTGGCACTGTTCTTCCCTCCTTCATAATAATACTTTTCGGCAGTAGAAATTCTGCCTAAAGTTAATGAATATCACCGGTACTCTGAGTTTAGTTTTTCAAAACTCCGTATAGTGCGTATACGATTTATACTTTTAAGATATAACCCGATATGCACCAATTCATGTGATATAATCAGAAATAATTTTTTAATTACTTCTTTTGAGCCTTTGCCTTCTTGGCACCGTACTTAGAACGGCTCTGATTTCTGTTAGCGACTCCCTGAGTATCCAAAGTACCTCTTATGATGTGGTATCTTGTACCAGGCAAGTCCTTAACTCTTCCGCCTCTGATAAGTACAACGCTGTGTTCCTGAAGGTTATGACCTATACCCGGAATGTATGCAGTTACTTCGATACCGTTTGTAAGTCTTACTCTGGCGATCTTACGAAGAGCTGAGTTAGGCTTTTTAGGGGTAGCTGTTCTTACTGCGGTACATACGCCTCTCTTTTGCGGAGAGCTGTGGTCGTTCACCTTTTTCTTCAAAGAGTTAAGACTCTTCTGAAGAGCAGGAGCAGTTGACTTCTTAACAGATGTCTGTCTGCCTTTTCTTACCAATTGGTTAAATGTTGGCATATCGTGTTACACCTCCTTAGAATTTAAATTTATATATTATAACACATAAAATGTGGTATAACCTTTAGTTTTTCAATATCGCCGCGCATGACGCGCCGACATCGATTCCGCACATTTTGCCCAGATCCTTCATACTGTCGATATAAAGAATCTCGCAGTCGGGTGCAGTCTTTGCGGTTAACTTGTCCTGCATGGACTGTGATGAATCACCGGCGATAAAAAGTTTTTTCACATTATTTTCCGATACGGCTTTTAATACTTCCTTAAAGCCCGTTTTGAACTTTTCATTTTCAAACATCAAAACTTTTTTCGCCTCCTCACTACATATTACACCAAACATACACTATTATACCAAAAAAGCAATGCATATGTCAAGGCTTTTTTAAAATTTTTTCATAAATATTACAGACAAAAAATGCACGCAAAACACACGCTCTTTTGGATATTGTGAATATTTTGCTCCAAACCGCTTTTCACCAATGTATTATAGGCACAAAAAAATGTTATATGCACCAAAAACAACCAAATAATTCACTCAAAACAACAGCTAAAACAAAAAAATACACAAAAATGTTATAATTATAACATTTACACTTGTATATTTGCCGTTTTTGAGGTAAAATATAGTAGATAAAGTTTGTACAAACAGGCTTTAGAAAAAATAATATTATTTTTTAGGAGGAATTAATCATGGCAGTTAAAGTTGCGATTAATGGTTTCGGACGTATCGGACGTCTCGCATTCAGACAGATGTTTGGTGCAGAAGGTTATGAAATTGTTGCTATCAACGATTTGACAGATCCTAAAATGCTGGCAAATCTTTTGAAGTACGACACAGCACAAGGCGGTTACTGCGGAAAGATCGGCGAAGGTCTTCACACAGTTGAAGCAGGCGAAGGTTCTATCACTGTTGACGGCAAGAAAATTACAATTTATGCAGAAAAAGACGCTAAGGATTTACCTTGGGGTAAAATCGGCGTAGATGTTGTTCTTGAGTGTACAGGTTTCTACTGCTCAAAAGAAAAGTCACAGGCTCATATTGATGCCGGCGCTAAGAAGGTTGTTATTTCAGCTCCTGCAGGAAGCGATCTTAAGACAATCGTATTCAGCGTAAACGAAAAGACTCTTACAGCTGACGATACAATCATTTCAGCTGCTTCTTGTACAACAAACTGCTTGGCTCCTATGGCTAAAGCTCTTAACGACTATGCACCGATCCAGTCGGGTATCATGTCAACAATCCACGCATACACAGGCGACCAGATGATTCTTGACGGTCCTCACAGAAAGGGCGATTTGAGAAGAGCAAGAGCAGGCGCTGCAAACATAGTTCCTAACTCAACAGGTGCTGCAAAGGCTATCGGTCTTGTTATTCCTGAATTGAACGGCAAGCTCATCGGTTCTGCACAGAGAGTTCCTGTTCCTACCGGTTCAACAACAATCCTTACAGCTGTTGTTAAGGGCAAGGACGTTACAAAAGAAGGAATTAACGCTGCAATGAAGGCTCAGGCTTCAGAAAGCTTCGGCTACAACGAAGATCAGATCGTTTCTTCAGACGTTATCGGCATGAGATACGGTTCATTGTTCGATGCAACTCAGACAATGGTATCACAAATCTCTGACGATCTCTACGAAGTACAGGTTGTTTCGTGGTATGATAACGAAAACTCATACACAAGCCAGATGGTTAGAACAATCAAGTATTTTGCTGAATTGAACTAATTGAGAGATTTAAAAAAGAGGCTGTTCAAAATCAATTGATTTTGAACAGCCTTTTCTTGCGTTTCTGAATTTTTTTAAATTCTCTTTAATTATAATTCCATTATAATCGGCAGTATCATCGGAGATCTGTTGGTTGTTTCGTAGATGTATCTGCTGATATTATTCTTAACCGCATTTTTCATATTTGTCCAATCGCCGACATAGCCGCGTTTTGCATTTGCGATACTGTCGCGCGTAATCTCGCGGATTTTCTCTATCAGCTCTTCCGATTCTCTCATATATACAAATCCTCTCGATACCACATCGGGGCCGGAGAGTATTTCCTGCCTGTTTTCCTTTGAAATCGTTGCCACAACGATAATCAAGCCGTCCTGCGCAAGGAGCTTTCTGTCACGCAATACGATATTTCCGACATCACCCACACCCAGACCGTCAACAAGGATTTTTCCCGAGGGAACAGTCCCGGTAACTTTTGCATGGTCATTGTCTATCTCCAATACCGAGCCGTTACCCAAAACAAAGGTGTCTTCTTCCGCCATACCCATCTTATGCGCCAGCTGTGAATGAAGAACCAAGTGCCTGTGCTCACCGTGGACAGGTATAAAATATTTTGGGTGAACAAGCGATAATATCAGCTTTAACTCTTCGATGCAGGCATGCCCCGAAACGTGTACGTCCGCCAAAGAGCTGTATATAACCTCAACTCCGATTTTGAAAAGCTCATTTATAACCGCCGCAACCGTCTTTTCATTGCCCGGTATAGGCGTTGCCGAGATTATAACCAAATCGTTTTTGGTCATCTCAACCTTTCTGTGATCGGAAAATGCCATTCTCGTAAGTGCACTCATCGGCTCACCTTGGCTGCCGGTTGTGATAATTACAACCTTTTCGGGCGGATATTTATGGATATTGTCAAGATTTATCAAAACTCCCGACGGCACCTTCATATATCCGAGCAAAAGCGAAATCTCGACGATATTTTCCATGCTTCTCCCCGAAACCGCAACCTTTCTGCCGTTTGCTGCCGCTGCATTAATAATCTGCTGCACTCTGTGTACATTAGATGCAAAAGTCGCAACTATAATTCTCTTTTTACAGTTCGCGAATATCTCCTCAAATTTCACACCTACACTCTTCTCGCTCATTGCATATCCTGCGCGCTCAACGTTTGTACTATCCGACATAAGCGCCAAAACGCCCTGATTCCCCAGCTCGCCCAGTCTTGTCAGGTCAATCATTTCACCTACGATCGGAGTCGTATCGATCTTGAAATCGCCCATATGAATTATTGTGCCGAGGCTTGTCGTTATCGCAAGCGCGACAGAATCGGCAATCGAGTGATTCGTTCTTATAAACTCCACCTTAAAATGCTCGCAATCGGTAATTGTCTGTCCCGCACGCACATTTACAAGCTTTACTTTAGAGAGCATATTGTGTTCTTTGAGCTTATGCTCCACCAGTGCAATCGTAAGTCTTGTTCCGTACACCGGCACATTAATGTTTTTCAAAAAGTACGGCAACCCACCGATGTGATCTTCGTGTCCGTGTGTCAAAAATACCGCCTTGACTTTTTTTGCGTTTTTTTCAAGATACGAAATATCATTGATAACCAGATCCACACCCGGCATATCATCATCCGGAAATGCCATACCGCAGTCTACCAATATGATCTCATTTGCATACTCAAACGCAGTCATATTTTTCCCGATTTCGTCCAACCCTCCCAGAGGGATAATTCTTAATTTTCCTTTTTTTGCCACTATAAACTTTACCTCCGTTTTTTAGGTAATTGTAAAACTTACATTTTTCAATTATCTATTATTTTTTTTATTTTACCGCAAGCTTCCGCTCTGCGAATAATGTTCTTTTTTAATTTATATGTAAAACTATAAAATTCTTGAAAACATCATAAAAATACCCAGTTTTTTCTGTCACTGTTTATTATACCATAAAATATGAATTTCAGTCAATATTATTCAAATAAAATCAAATAAAACCGCTTTTTTAAAAAAATTCAAAAGAGGCTGTAAAAATACAACAGCCCCTTTTTTGCAACTATTTGAGAACTATTCTGTGGAAAACTTTCTTTCCTTTTTTTACAATCATTCCGTCATCCGCAAACAAATCTTCCGTAACCGTCATATTTATATCCGTAACCTTATCGCCGTTAACCGTCAGTCCGTTTTGCTGAACAAGTCGTCTTCCCTCTCCCTTTGAAGGTATCAATTTCACCTTAAGCAAAAGGTCGAGAATATTCATCTCGGCAATTTCTTCTTTGGTCACTTCGCTTGTCGGCATATCACTGCTAACACCGCCGCCGGCAAATACTGCCGCCGCCGCATCTCTTGCTTTAATTGCCTCTTCTTCGCCATGCACAAGCTTTGTAACCTCAAAAGCAAGGCGTCTTTTAGCTTCGTTGAGCTGCTGACCTTCCCATTTTTCCATCTCGCGGATCTCGTCCATCGGGACAAAGGTGATAAGCTTCAAGCAATTGATTACATCATCGTCCTGAACGTTGACCCAATACTGATAGAAGTCATAAACGCTGCACTTTTCGGGATCAAGCCACAAAGCACCCTTTGCAGTCTTACCCATCTTCTTGCCCTCTGATGTGGTGAGCAATGTAAATGTCATTCCGTAAACCTGCTTCTGATCCTTTTTACGGCAAAGTTCCAGTCCTCCCAAAATGTTCGACCACTGATCATCTCCGCCCAACTCAATTTTGCAGTTATACTTTCTGTTGAGCATCAAAAAGTCATAGCTTTGCATAAGCATATAGTTAAATTCAAGAAAAGAAAGCCCTCTTTCCAATCTCGTTTTGAAACATTCCGCTGTGAGCATCTTATTTACCGAAAAACACGTTCCGATATCACGCAGGAAGTCGATATAGTTCAGATCCAACAGCCAATCCGCATTATTTACCATAATTGCCTTGCCCTCGGAAAAATCAACCATTCTGCTCAGCTGCTTTTTAAAGCATTCACAGTTATGATCAATAATCTCCGGCGTCATCATCTGACGCATATCGGTTCTGCCGCTCGGATCTCCTACCATACCTGTGCCGCCGCCGACCAATGCAATCGGTCTGTGACCTGCGTCCTGCATATGCTTCATAACTACCATTTGCAGGAAATGTCCCACATGAAGGCTGTCTGCTGTCGGATCGAATCCGATGTAAAATGTAACCTTTTCTTTACCCAAAAGCTCGCGTATTTCTTCTTCATGAGTCGTCTGCGCAATAAGTCCGCGCTCTTTCAAGACGTCATATACGTTTGTACTCATCGTTATCTCCTCTCTTTATGGTGCTTCATACCGGATGCACCATTTCCTCTCTGTCTACCATATCAGGATCTATTTTATACTTTTGTGCCTGACGGTATTCAAAAAATTTCGTCGCAACCTGGTCAAACAGCGCATAACTCAAAACGTCCTCGTCCTGTTCGATCCACTGTGCACACTTCTTTTTGAGCTCCGCCAACTCCGGCTTTAAAAGATCTGCCGGACGGCAAGTTATCGGCTTTTCGTCGCCGATTATCTTCTTTCTGAATTCATCGCTTATCGGCGCCGGAGTTCTTCCGTATTCACCTCTTACAATACCCTTCGTTTCTTTGGATACCATCTTGTATCTTTCACCCATCAGGACATTTAAAACTGCCTGTGTTCCGACAATCTGACTTGTCGGTGTAACAAGCGGCAGCCAGCCGAGATCTTCACGCACGCGCGGAATCTCTTTTAATACTTCATCGAGCTTATCTTCCTTACCCTGCTGCTTTAACTGCGAAACAAGGTTTGAAAGCATTCCGCCCGGAACCTGATATTTAAGCGTATTAATATCCACGCCCAAAACCTTTGTATTCATAAGTCCGCTTGCAAGACATTCTTCTCTGTATCCCTTGAAATACTCCGATATTTCGGTCAGCGCATCAAGGTTTATGCCTGTATCAAACTCGCTGCCCTCCAAGGTCTTAACCAAAGCCTCGGTTGCCGGTTGGCTTGTTCCGAGTGCAAACGGTGAGAGTGCACAGTCAACCACGTCAACACCTGCCTCAATTGCCTTTAAGTAAGTCATCGAAGCAACACCGCTTGTATAATGCGTATGGAGCTGAATCGGCACCTTAACCGACTTTTTAAGCTCCTTAACAAGCTTTTCCGCCTCATACGGAATCAAAAGTCCTGCCATGTCCTTTATGCATATCGAATCCGCACCGCAGTTTTCGTACTCCTTTGCAAGCTTTACAAAGAAATCAATGTCATGCACCGGGCTGATTGTATAAGATATTGCCGCCTGAACGTGACCGCCCTCTTTTTTGGTCGCATTTATAGCTGTCTGCAAGTTTCTTACATCATTTAACGCATCAAAAATTCTGATGATATTAATACCGTTTGCTACCGACTTCTGTACGAAGTATTCAACCACATCATCGGCATAGTGACGGTATCCCAAAATGTTCTGTCCGCGAAAGAGCATCTGCAAAGGCGTATTTTTTGCCTTATCCTTTATCTTTCTGAGTCTTTCCCACGGATCCTCATTCAAAAATCTCAGGCACGCGTCAAATGTAGCGCCGCCCCAAGCCTCCAAAGAATGATATCCGATTTTATCGAGCTTTTCCACAACCGGGAGCATCTCCGATGTCGGCATTCTTGTGGCAATAAGTGATTGATGAGCATCTCTTAATATTGTTTCGGTAATTCCTACCTTTTTATTTGCCATATTATTCACTCCTCTTCAATTTATCCAATCATATAGTTCCCGCTATTGCCAAGAATACTCCGGCAGCAACGGCAGAACCGATAACACCTGCAACATTCGGACCCATAGCGTGCATCAGGAGGAAGTTTGAAGGATTCTCTTTCTGACCTACAACCTGTGAAACACGAGCCGCCATCGGAACGGCAGATACGCCGGCAGAACCGATTAACGGATTAACCTTTCCGCCTGTTAATTTATACATAATATTTCCCAGTAAAAGTCCGCCGAAAGTCGAGAAGCAGAATGCCAAAAGACCGAGTGCGATAATGCCGAGAGTCTGAAGATTCAAAAAGCTTTCGGCTGTTGCCGTAGCGCCGACCGTAATCCCCAAAAAGATTGTAACGATGTTCATAAGCTCGTTCTGCATAGTTTTTCCGAGTCTTTCCACAACGCCCGATTCCTTTGCAAGGTTTCCGAGCATCAACATTCCGACCAGTGATACCGCGTCGGGCACTATCAAAGCCACAACTATAGTAACTATTATCGGGAAAAGGATCTTTTCCGTTTTGCTTACGGTTCTTAACTGTTCCATAACAACGCTTCTCGATTTTTTCGTTGTCATCAGCTTCATAATAGGCGGCTGAATAACAGGAATCAGCGCCATGTATGAATATGCCGCAACAGCGATCGCCGGCAAAAGCGCCGGAGCAAGCGATTTTGTAACATAAATCGCGGTAGGTCCGTCGGCACCGCCTATAATACCGATTGACATTGCCTCTTTTAAGCCGAAGTCAATGCCCGGGATTGTAGCGCCCATAATAAGCGCCAGGAAGAATGCCGCAAATACGCCGAACTGTGCCGCCGCACCCAAAAGCAAGCTTTTAGGATTTGCAATCAGAGGACCGAAATCGGTCATAACGCCGATACCCAGGAATATCAGCGGCGGATAAATTCCGAGCTTTACGCCCAGATAAAGCATATCCAGAAGTCCGCCCTCCGAAACAATCCGCTGTATATCCAAGTGTCCGTCAATCAAAAACTTCTCATTAACAAAGAAGTCGGTATGCATAAGCTTTTGCGTAAATTCCATAGGAAGATTCGATAAGAGCATACCAAAAGCGATAGGTAAAAGCAGGAGCGGCTCAAATTCCTTAACAATCGCAAGATACAAAAGTACGCACGCTACCGCTATCATCAAAGGAGTTCCGATAACCTGAAGCCAGTTTCCGCTTGCCATGGAATCGCTCATCTGAGCAATCATTTTCGCTATACCCGTTTCGCCCAAAAAGCTAATAAAGCTATCTAACATTTCTTGTCACCACTTTCCAAACAAATTATCATTTTTAAATGATCCGGTATAGCTTACGCTATCGAAACAATAACATCTCCCGTGTTTACGGAATCGCCGTTTGATACGGATATTCCAACAACCTTACCGTCAACACCCGAGAATATTTCATTTTCCATCTTCATTGCTTCCAAAACGGCAACCAAATCTCCGTTTTTAACAGTATCGCCCACATTTACCTTAACCGAAACGATAGTTCCCGGCATCGGAGCATTAACAGTTGACGCCCCTGCCGGTGCTGCTGCTTTAGGTGCCGCAGGTGCTGCTTTTGGAGCCGGAGCCGCCGCAGGTGCCGGAGCCGCCTGTGCAGCAGGTGCTGCTGCTACCGGTGCGCTCTGTACGCCGCCTACTTCTTCTACATCTACTTCATATGTTTTTCCGTTTACGGTTATATTAAACTTTCTCATTTTTTACCATCCTTTCAAATTACCCATTCTTAATAATGGCTGTCTATTACTTCATTTAATCCTGCTCTGTTCCATGCAGGTGCATTATTTCCCACTCGTCTGTACGATTTAATCTTCAGATTATATGTCGAAGTGTTCAGACTTGCTGCAACAGCGGCGGTCAGAACCGCTATCAGCTCTTCATCGTCCGCATCGTCCGAAACAACCGCCGCCGGTGCTTGTACCTTCTGCGGTTCGGCTTTTTGTACGGTTTCCTTTTCTTCGGTTTTCGGTGTAAATATGTATTTCATCGCCTGCAAAACCAGCATAAGTATTATTAAAACCGAAAAAACTATCAAAAGTCCTATAACTGTCGTCTGCACACCTATCGAGAGAGCTTCGGACAAAGACATTTTTCCTGTCATGATAAATTCCTCCTTTTTACTTACATCGGAATGTTTCCGTGTTTTTTCGAGGGTGAATTTTCACGCTTTGACGCGAGCATCTCAAGCGCTGCGATAATTCTCGGTCTTGTGGAATCCGGCTCTATAACATCATCGATATATCCGAACTTTGCAGCCTCATACGGATTTGCAAATTTTTCTCTGTATTCTTCAATCTTTGTCTTTCTCTCCGAAATAGGATCAGCGCTGTTTTTAATATCATCTTTAAATATGATATTTGCCGCACCTTCAGGTCCCATAACCGCAATTTCAGCCGTAGGCCATGCCATAACCATATCCGCACCCAAGTGCTTTGAACTCATTGCTATGTATGCACCGCCGTAAGCCTTTCTTATTATTACATTGATCTTCGGCACTGTCGCCTCGGAATATGCATAAAGAATCTTTGCGCCGTGTCTTATAATACCGTTGTGCTCCTCCGATACACCCGGCAAGAATCCCGGTACATCTGTAAAGGTAACAAGCGGAATATTAAAGCAGTCGCAGAATCTTATGAATCTTGCCGCTTTATCCGACGCATTAACGTCCAAAGCGCCTGCCTTATCCATCGGCTGATTTGCAACGATACCTACCGTTGCGCCGTTCATCTTTGCAAAGCCTATAACTATATTCTTCGCATAATTTTCCATAACCTCCATGAAGTCGGCATTATCAACCACTTCAGCGATTACCGCCTTAACATCGTATGCCTTGTTTGCGTCATCAGGCACGATTGTTGTAAGCTTTTCGGAAATTCTGTTTATGTCATCGCTCGGAGCGTCAACAGGTACGCCCTCCAGATTATTTGAAGGCAGGAATGAGAGAAGTCTTTTGATCTTTGCAATACATTCCTCGTCCGTTGCCGAAGTAAAGTGTGCAACACCGCTCTTTTCTGCCTGCGACTTTGCACCGCCCAGTTCTTCCAAGGTTACGTCCTCGCCCGTAACTGCCTTTATAACCTGCGGGCCGGTTATAAACATCTGGCTTGTATTCTCGACCATAAATATGAAGTCGGTAAGAGCCGGAGAATATACCGCACCGCCGGCGCACGGTCCCATTATAACCGAAATCTGCGGAACAACTCCAGAGCATTTTGTATTTCTGTAGAATATGTCGCCAAAGCCGGCTAAAGCATTTACACCCTCCTGGATTCTTGCACCGCCCGAATCATTCATTGCGATAACAGGTGCGCCCATCTTTAATGCCATATCCATTATCTTGCAGATCTTTTTAGCGTGCATCTCACCCAACGAGCCGCCTATAACCGTGAAATCCTGCGCATATACATATACAAGTCTGCCGTCTACCGTGCCGTAGCCTGTAACGACGCCCTCTCCCGGTGCTTCGGTGTTTGCCATATTGAACTCATTGCATCTGTGTGTAACGAATGCGTCCACCTCAATAAAGCTCCCCTCGTCCATAAGAGCAAGGATTCTTTCGCGGGCAGTCAATTTTTTAGCGTCATGCTGTTTTTTGATTTTTTCCTCGCCGCCGCCTAAAGCTATAGCATTTCTGCGGCTTTGCAATTGGTTTAGTTTATCAACTGTTCCCATGTTTCTACCTCCGTTTTTTATTTACATGAAAATATAATTTCCTGCGGTAAAACAATACATTTTCTGCGTATTAATATACCGCAGCAAAAAATAATTCAAATTTACCTCATTATATATTTTACTCCATTATGGATTTTTTTGCAAGTTTTTTCGGCAATTTTTCAAAACTTGTCAAACAAAAAAACACGCTTTTCAAAACGTGTTTTTTGTGTAAATTATACAATATATGGATTTATGGCCGATATATACCTCAAAAAATGCCGTTTTTTACACAAATACAGCCAAAACTCTTCTTTAAGGCGAATTTATACCTATCTGCTTCTCTTCCTTATTGACATACTTTTCCTCTTCTCAATCGTAGGCTAAAAAACGTGTAGATTGCTGCTTTCAGAGGGCAGCGGCGTATTCAATATACTCCCTGTCCTCTGAAAGTGGTAAGATACACGAATTTTTTAGCCTACGAAAGGAGCGGGCGCAGAAACTGCCCCGTATACGACGCTTCTGTTTCGGCTACTTGCTCGGGTGTACCCCTGGCTATAACCGTTCCGCCGCCCGATCCGCCTTCAGGGCCGAGATCTATTATATAATCGGCGGTTTTTATAACATCGAGATTGTGCTCGATTACCACAACACTGTTGCCGGCATCCACAAGCTTTTGCAGCGTCTGAATAAGCTTATGCACATCTGCCGAATGAAGTCCCGTTGTCGGCTCGTCCAGGACATATATCGTCTTTCCGGTACCCTTTTTGGAAAGCTCGGTCGCAAGCTTTACTCTCTGCGCCTCGCCGCCCGAAAGAGTTGTCGAACTCTGACCTATCTTTATATACCCCAATCCTACAGCCTGCAAGGTTTCAAGCTTGCGTTTCAGCTTGGGATGATTTGCGAAAAACTCTACACCCTCATCAACCGTCATTTCCAGAACATCATAAATATTTTTGCCTTTATATTTTATTTCAAGCGTTTCTCTGTTGTAGCGCTTACCCTTACAAACCTCGCACGGCACGAAAATATCGGCAAGAAAATGCATCTCGATTTTTACAATACCGTCTCCGGAGCACGCCTCACACCGTCCGCCCTTTACATTAAAGCTGAATCTTCCGGCTTTATATCCGCGCATCTTCGCGTCATTGGTCGAGGCGAAAATCTCGCGTATATCGTTAAAGAGGTTGGTATATGTCGCCGGGTTTGACCTTGGGGTTCTTCCGATCGGCGCTTGGTTTATGTCGATAATTTTATCGAGATTTTCTATGCCCTTTATGCACTTATGCGCACCCGGGTGCGTTTTTGCACGGTTAAGCTTTGACGCTAAGCTCTTATACAAAATCTCATTTACCAAAGAGCTTTTTCCAGAGCCCGAAACCCCCGTCACACAAGTGAATACACCGAGCGGCACATCAACATCTATATTTTTCAGATTATTCTCCTTTGCACCCTCGATTTTAAGCCATGCATTAGGCTTTCTGCGGCTTTTCGGCACTTCAATCTTCTTTTTTCCGCTAAGATATTGCCCCGTAACCGATGTCGGGCATTTTCCCAGTTCCTCTGCCGTACCCTCGCCGACTACTTTTCCGCCGTGAATCCCCGCTCCTGGGCCTATATCTACTATATAGTCCGCCGCACGCATTGTATCCTCGTCATGCTCGACAACTATTACGGTATTTCCCAAATCACGCAGATGCTTCAAAGTCGCAATCAGCTTATAATTATCGCGCTGATGCAGACCGATGCTCGGCTCGTCCAAAATATACAAAACACCCATGAGTCCCGATCCGATCTGTGTTGCCAGACGTATACGCTGTGCCTCGCCGCCCGAAAGAGTCCCTGCCGAGCGTGAAAGGGAAAGGTAATTCAAGCCGACATCAAGCAGGAATTTCAATCTCGCCTTTATCTCCTTTATAATCTGAGCCGCAATCATAAGCTCTCTGTCGCTGAGCTTCAGATCCTCCATAAATTCCATCTCGTCCGCAATCGGTAGTTTTGTAAATTCATAGATATTCATGCCGCCGACCGTCACCGCAAGCATTTCTTTATTCAATCGCGCACCCTTACATTCCGGACACACAACGGTATTCAAAAACTTCTCCAGCTCGTGTTTTGCGTATTCCGAGGTGGTATCACGGTAGCGGCGCTCAAGATTATTCACAATCCCCTCGAACGCTCCGTAATATGAGCCGCTGCCGTAGCTCCGCTCATAATCAAGCTTAATCTTCACGCCGTTCGTACCGTACAAAACCGCATTTTTGACCTCATCGCTCAAATCCTTAAACGGAGTATTTATATCAAAGCCGTAGTGATTAGCCAAGCCTTTATAATACATACTCGCCATAGTTTCGCCCATTCCGGGAGATACCCAGCCGTTAGCGTAAATCGCGCCCTCGGCAAGGCTCAGATTCTCATCGGCTATTATAAGGCTCGGATCAATTTTGGAAAGCATTCCCAAGCCGTCACAGCACGGGCAGGCGCCGTACGGGTTATTGAACGAAAAATTACGCGGTGCCGGTTCTTGAAGGCTGATTCCGCAGTCATCACAGGCATAGCTCATGCTGAAATTTAAAATATCTCCGCCGATAATCTCCACCATCAGCGTACCGCCGGTCAGATTTACCGCGGTTTCCACCGAATCGGTCAGGCGCTTTTCCATGCCCTCTTTTATTACAAGTCTGTCCACAACAATCTCTATACTGTGCTTTTTATTCTTTTCAAGGCTTATCTCCTCGTCCAGATCGTACTGAATACCGTCGGCTTTAACACGCACATATCCGCTCTTTTTTGCATCGGAAAATACCTTTTTATGCTCACCCTTCTTGCCGCGCACAACGGGTGCCAAAACCTGAATCTTCGTTCCCGCATCAAGAGATGCAACCTGATCGACAATCTGATCGACCGTTTGTTTTTTAACCTCTTTTCCGCATTTCGGGCAGTGCGGTATACCGATTCTTGCATACAAAAGACGCAGATAATCATATATCTCGGTAACAGTACCCACAGTTGACCTCGGATTTTTCGAGGTCGTTTTCTGATCTATACTGATTGCGGGCGAAAGTCCCTCGATATTATCCACATCGGGTTTTTCCATCTGCCCCAAAAACATTCTCGCGTATGACGAGAGCGATTCCACATACCGTCTTTGTCCCTCGGCATATATTGTATCAAAGGCAAGGGAGGATTTTCCCGAGCCGGAAAGTCCTGTTAAAACAACAAACTTTTCACGCGGAATATTTACCGATATGTTCTTTAAATTATGAACTCTCGCTCCCTGTATTTTTATATACTTATCCAACTTTTTACTTCCTTTCCTTTTCCAGCTTCTTTATCCTGTCACGCAGCTCTGCGGCGCGCTCAAATTCGAGATTTTCCGCAAACGCAAGCATTTCGCTTTTGAGATTTGCAATCATTACTTCAATATCTTCCTCTGCCGGCTCTTCATCTTCCGCAGCCTCAAGTCCGCTTATTGCGCCGCGAACATTTTTAATTACCGTTTTTGGAGTAATTCCGTGTTCCTCATTGAATTTCTCCTGCAATGCCCTTCTTCTTGCGGTTTCGTCCATTGCGCGCTGCATTGATCCTGTTATGTTATCGGCATACATGATAACCATACCCTCGGCATTTCGCGCAGCTCTGCCTATCGTCTGAACAAGCGATGTTTCGCTCCTTAAAAATCCCTCTTTATCGGCGTCCAAAATTGCAATCAGCGAAACCTCGGGAAGATCCAGTCCCTCTCTTAAAAGGTTTATCCCGACCAGAACGTCAAATTCGCCCAAGCGCAGATCCCTTATTATCTCGGTTCGCTCAATCGTCTTTATATCGGAGTGCATATACCTCACCTTTATTCCGGCATTTGAAAGATAGTCGGTCAAATCCTCCGCCATCTTTTTGGTAAGCGTTGTCACCAGCACACGTGCATTCTTTTCCACACGCTTATTTATCTCGCCTATCAAGTCATCTATCTGATTCTCAATCGGGCGCACCTCGATTTTCGGATCCAAAAGTCCCGTCGGACGTATAACCTGTTCGGCAATCACGCTCGAATGTTCACGCTCATAATCACCCGGAGTTGCGCTCGTAAATATCACCTGATTCATGCGCTCCTCAAATTCGTCAAATTTCAGCGGTCGGTTATCGTAAGCAGACGGCAGACGGAATCCGTAGCGCACAAGACTGTCCTTTCGCGCTCTGTCACCGTTATACATTCCCCTGACCTGCGACACAGTAACGTGCGACTCATCTATTATCATTAAAAAATCATCGGGGAAGTAATCCAAAAGCGTATACGGAGCGCTCCCCGGCGCTCTTCCGCTTATCACGCGCGAATAGTTCTCTATTCCCTGGCAGAACCCGATTTCGCGCATCATCTCCACGTCATATTCGGTTCGCTGCTCTATCCTCTGCGCCTCGATCAGCATATTATTATCCTGAAAATACTTCACCCTCTCGCGCATTTCCTCCAGAATCGCCTCAATTGCGATTTCCATTTTATCGCTTGTCGTAACATAGTGCGATGCAGGCGATATAACCGCGTGATTTCTGTATCCCACGACCTTTCCCGTCAGCACATTCACCTCGGATATGCGCTCTATCTCATCGCCGAAAAATTCCACTCTTATCGCATTTTCGCCGTTATTTGCCGGGAATATCTCCACAACGTCACCGCGCACTCTGAACTTATTTCTGACAAAATTCAAATCGTTTCTTTCATATTGTATCTCAACAAGCTTTTTTAAAAGCTCCTCTCTGTCCTTTTCCATGCCGACACGCAGCGAAATCATCAGGCTTTGATAATCCTCCGGATCTCCCAAGCCGTATATGCACGAAACGCTCGAAATGATTATGACATCGCGCCGCTCAAAAAGCGCAAATGTAGCACTGTGGCGCAATTTATCTATCTCATCGTTAATCGACGCGTCTTTTTCTATAAATGTATCGGTCTGCGGAATATATGCCTCCGGCTGATAGTAGTCGTAATAGGACACGAAAAATTCCACCGCATTCTCCGGGAAAAATTCTTTAAATTCGCTGTACAGCTGCGCCGCAAGAGTCTTGTTGTGTGCAAGAATCAAGGTCGGTTTTTCGCATTGTGCGATAATGTTTGCCATTGTAAAGGTTTTTCCCGATCCGGTCACGCCTAAAAGCGTCTGATATTTCTCGCCTTTTTTTACACCGTCAACAAGCGTTTCTATCGCCTGCGGCTGATCGCCCTGCGGCTTAAAATCCGAAACAAGCTTAAAAATTCCCATAATTTCTCCTTTTTTGGAGTTTCAGAAAAACAGTTCAAAACAGGCGAACTGCATATTTTTCCAAAGCTCATTATTTTTGGTTCTTTTCATATATCAGTCTTAATCCCTCAAATACGAGATAGTCCGCAATGATTATCTTGCTGTCGCAATGAGGTATTATTTTATCGGTCATCTTGCCTGTTGCCACGACCGTCGGCTTTTCGCCCAGCTCACGCTCAATCCGCGAAATCAGTCCGTCAATCATTGCCGCAGTGCCGTAAATCAACCCCGACTGCACCGAATTTACCGTATTTTTACCGATCAATCTCTTCGGCTCATCGATGCTCACGTGCGGCAGGAGCGCCGTACTCTTTGAAAATGCCGCAGACGTAGTCCCGACTCCGGCGGCAATAATTACCCCCGAAAAATTCTTATTTTTATCGATTATCCCGAGAACGGTTGCTGTCCCGAGATCGCATATAACGCACGGACACGAGAATTTCGCGATTGCAGCAACCGCCTCGGCAACGGTATCCGCTCCCAGCTGTGCCGGATTATCTATATTTATGTTTATCCCCGACTTCACACCCGGCCCTACAATAATACACTCGATTTTGCAAAGCTTTTTCACCGCATTTTTTATGACATCGGTAAGCTCCGGTACAACCGAGCTTATGATGCCGCCGTCGATTTTTGAAAAATCTATATTATAAAGCCGCATTATATTTCCCATTTCAACGGCATACTGATCGGTTGCCTTTCTCGAATCGGTAACAATATCCGAAACAAATTCCAGCTTTTCACCCTCATATCCGCCGAAGCTTATATATGAATTTCCTATATCTATCGTAATAAGCATAAATCCACCCTTTCCGAGTGCAAAATCCGTTTCTTATTTTATACAAAAGCGCATTTTGCGATTCTCTATTATTGTATCTCATTATAAAAAAAAAGTCAATAGAAAAAGCGAACAAATGTCCGCTTTTTTTATTGACCTCATATGTATATTATCGAAAACAAGCAATTGCTTTTTTTAATTACAGGCTCTTTAAAAATCCCGCAAGTCTTGAATATATAAGCTCATGACCGGCATCGTTCGGGTGAAGTCCGTCGGGGCAGTATGTAACTCTCGAGATCTCCACATTCGGACAGATTCCGAGAGTTTTATATAAATCCAAAAGGGGAATCGAATAGTATTCACACACTTCGCGTATGATTTTTACATATGTTTCAAGCGGCTCTCTGTTTCCCATGCTCGGAGATGCGTCATCTTTTCTGTGCAGCGGTGCCATAAATACTATAAGAGAAGTCGGATACTTTTCCATCAGCCCTTCAATCAGATAGCGGCACGCGCCGTAAAATGTATCGGGAGTAATCGAGGCAAATGTTCCCAAAGGAGCATTGCCGTGACCGTAGTCGTTCGTTCCGCCGAATACCACGATTATATCCGCATCATCGTCCATCTCGCAAAATCTTTGGCAATATGACGGTGCCATATCGTCCTCACCCATCTGATTTGCAATCCTTGTGCCTCCTATACCGTAGTTTCTCGCCTCTTTTAAGCCTTCTCTTTCCTTTAAAAGATTAAGAAATATCTTATCCTTTCCGCTCGTCCCGTGACCTTCTGTTATACTGTCACCCAAAAAATTGATTTTTTTACCTTTTAAGTCCATGTTAATCTCCCTTTCCGCCGCTCGGCGATACAAATTAAAAAAACTATATTTTCGCGTTGTTGCTCTTTTCTGCTGCATATATTATCGCACAAAAATTGTACCCTGTCAATAGAATTATAAAATATCTTTAACCGATGTCCTCTTGGAAAGCTCCGGCTCAAAAACAACATTCTCCAACCTGCCCTCAACTATCATCTTTGCCGCACATTCACCTATTTCTTCTTTTGCGTGCGTAACCGATGTGAGGTTATACACCTTAGAAAGCAGCGTATCGTCCACACCCACAAGTGAAATATCCTCCGGCATTCTCAGCCCGATTGAATTCATGGCGTCTATACAGCTTTTGGCGACAAAATCATTGAAGCAGAATATTCCCGTTATTCCGTCATCATATGCCGAACGGATACTCTCCGAAAGTTTACCGTCAAAATCAATCCTTCGGGCATCGGGAAAGCTTTCTTTAAAATATTTCATTCGCATATCGGATATATTGCAGTTATCTCTTGCAATATATGCCATTTTTTTGTGTCCATGCTCAATAAAGCACTTTGCGGCAAGCTTTCCTATCTTCTCTTCGTCCATAATCAGCAGCGGTACTCCGTCAATACCCGATTTTGTATCTATCTGCAAAAGCGGGATCCCTGCGTTTTGTACTTCATCAAATATCCTCTTAATTTCACCTTTGTCAAAATCTTTCTGCGGACTCACCTGCACAATAATCCCATCCGAGCCGCGCTTTATAATCTTTTTTAACAGCTTTATAATCTCATCCCACGAATTTTTTGTATCTCCCACAATAAAATCCGCGCCGTTTTTATCAAGCACCGCACTTATTGATCTCACGTAATACGGTATAAAATAAAAATCGTTCATATCAAGCAGAACATCAATCGAAAGACCTCTTCTGCTCATTTTACAGAAAGTCCCCTTACCGTGTTTTTTTTCCAAAAACCCCTCATTCACCAAAACTCCCAGCGCCTCACGCACGGTAAGCCGCGCCACGCCGTACGCTTTGGTCATCTCATTTTCGCTCATAAGCTTATCGCCCGGCTTGATTTCTCCGGTTTCGATCTGCTCTCTTATCATATCGGCAATCTGCATATATACAGGCTTATTTTTCTCCTGCACTTCCCGTCACCTCCCAAAAATTTTGTATATAACAGTAATTCTTTTTACCCACCATGCTTACGCTCCGAAGTTTTTTAACATCCCCTGCATCTATTATATAATATTTTTTCTTATATTGCAATATTTTTCCCTTGACAAATACAAATCCGCAATGTATAATTAACTTGTACAGATGAGTTGTACGGAAATATAAAAAAACAAGGACAATAAGGAGAAAAAAATGAAAGAGCAGATAAAAGCAAAAATAAGAGAAACGGTAAAAATTATCGACACATCGGAGCTTAATTTCGTAAACATCAAAGAATATGAGCATCTGGTGCAGGACAATATATGGACAAAAGCAATCCAGACGGCACTTGACGAACGAAAGAATGTCTATATCCCCGATATGGGGCATGAAATCCTTTTGGACGGATCTGTGTTTATGGATTCGCATACCAATTTGAAGGTTGACGAGAATCAGGTTATACGCTTAAAGGAGCAGACCAATGTTTGTATGCTCCGAAACAGAAACATGATCCCCGGCGGACACGCATACACCGAGCAGGTTGATCCCGACGAATACATAACCGTCACCGGCGGTATATGGGCAGCGCCCGACAACGGACCTCTCAGAATGGACAATTTAAGAACAATTGTCGGCGGCTTTGCGCAACTCGCTTTTTCAAACGTGCGCTATGTAAACGTTACAAATGCAACCTTTTCACGCGGCACATCGTATGCCGTAATGTTTTCCAACTGCACCAATTTCTATGTTGACGGCATCAAATTCGACCGTTTTGAAAAAGACGGCATACACGTTGACGGCCCCGCCAAATTCGGTATTATCCGCAACCTCGACGGTGTCGGATTGGGTGACGATATGATCGCTCTTCTTGCGTGGGATTGGTTCTCCTCAAGTATTACCAACGGTGACATTGAAGATATTTTTGTTGAAAATGTCAAAGGCGGCAACAACGAAATACGGCTCTTGAGCGGCAGAAAGGTATACAGAAACGGCAAGAAAAAGGATTGCGACATAAGACGCTGCGTCTTTGAAAATGTCACCGGAATATATACATACAAAATGTATTATCAGCCGCACTATAAAAATGTAGTCTGGGGCGAACACTTCGATTCTGCGGAAACAGTCGGCAGAATGGACGACATATATTTTGAAAATATCACCGTTCCGAAAATACGCGACGCAGGCTTTAACGATATTGCAATTTACGGCATATTCGATATTTTGGCGGACTGCAAAAACCTCAACTTCAAAAACATCAGGGTAGACCATACCTTGTCCGAGCTTGACGAAAAAAATATCAAGCTGATAAATGTCGGCCCGATTTCCGCAACCTTTAAATATACCGATGACAAGGCAAATTGGGGCGATTTCTTCGAGCCGGATATGTGCTGTACCGTTGAAGATATAAATTTGGAAAATATCACCTTTGCAGGCGAGTCTGTTACGGACAGTGATAAGCTTGTCAAAGAAACTCATCAAAAAATAAACCCCGATTATCCGAACACTTTACCTAAAGGCGGAACGGGATTTGGGACAGTTAAAAAAGCAACTGTAAAATAGTAATTTCTCACAAGGGATGGAAAAAAGCGAAAGAGCTGTAAAAAATCAATTGATTTTTTTTACAGCTCCTTTTTTTAAATCTATCTAATCAGCACAGGCTGTAACTGCTTTAATTCCAAAGCACTTTGGGCGGCGCTCGGTATAAGCGTCATATCCGCCACCAGCGAATTGGGTTTATTTTTGTAATCGTCCTGCCCGAACGGCACAAAGTAAATGTACTTGCTGTTTAAAAGCGTACCTATATTCTTTGCCGCATTCCCCAGTCCGTCATTTGTCGAAACGGCAACAAGTATCGGCGCTTTATTGCGAAGATGCGCCTTTGCCGCCAATGTTACCGATGAATCGGTGATTCCGTTTGCAAGCTTTGCCAAAGTATTTCCGGTACACGGAGCAATAATCAGCAAATCCAAAAGCGAACGCGGTCCTATCGGCTCAACCTCGCACAATTCGGATAAAATCGGCTTTGCGCACAGATTCTCAATCTGCCATCTGAAATTCTCCGCCGTACCGAAGCGTGTATCTGTCGAAAAAGCCGTCTTGCTCATAATCGGCGTGACGTCCGCTCCTGACTTTACCAATTCTTCCAGCTGCAAAAGCACTTTTTTAAATGTACAAAACGAACCGGTCATCGCAAATCCTATACGTTTATCGGTCAAATCCAAGCTTCTACACCCCCATTTCATCTAAAATATTTATAACCGTTTCCTTTATAATCTCCCCCGAGGTAATGGGTGCAACCTTTCCGGGAAGCCCCAAAGACCAGATTACCTTCAAGCCCAAATCCTTTGCTGTCGCAAAATCCACTCCGCCCGGCTTTGAGGCAAGATCTATTATCAGGCTCTCGGCACTGACATTTTCCAACACCGTCTTATCCAAAATCATCGCCGGAACAGTATTGAATACCACATCAAAGCCGTCTATTTCATTTTTTAAATCGGAATTGTGAATAGGTCTGAACCCGTTTGCCGCAATCCATGCCATATCGGAACATTTTCTCGCCGAAACCGAAACATTCGCTCCCAAATTTTTAAGCATACCGCTCAGAACCTTTCCTATTCTTCCGTATCCCACCACCAGACAATTTGATGAATGAATTGTAGTCGGCGTTTCGGAAAGCGCTATTTCCAAAGCACCCTCGGCTGTCGGTATCGCATTTTTTATCATAAGCTCATCACGTTTTAAGTAATCTATGTACTTTATCTTTTTCTCATCAAGCTTTTTTGCCAGCTCACCGCCTATATTCCCTCCCAAAAGCAATCTGCATTTTGATAAACTGTCAAAATCTATCGCAATCTGCATTTTGGAATACGGCGCATTGACATTTTTTGAATCATGGCTCGCCGGTATCGGCAATATGATTACCTCGCTTTCCCATATTCCGTCAATGCTGTTTTCTCCGGGGCCTTTATCGAACCCGGCAGTTATCACATTATATCCGTCCGCCTCCAGGAGCTTTGCCAAAGTCAGCTGTCTTAAATCGCCGCCTATTACAGATATATTCATTTTCATTACCCCCATACAATTTACACCAAAAGAGATATGACGCCGCTTATTTTAAAACCGCATCAACAAAAAATCACCTTCTGTCTGCTAATATAATATGAAGAATAAAAAGAGTATGTGAGTAATTAAAAACGTTTTTTAGTGCATTGAGCAAAAAAATATATATTTCAGAACAAAAAAAACACCGAACCGCCTGTTTCAATTCCGGTCGGTTCGGTGTTTTTTTCATTATCACTACTTTTTTGTAATCCGAACTTTTTTCACGTCTCCTGTCAGCAAATCGTTATGCTGCGTCCTTAATTCCAGATAATTTCTGAAATTGTTTCTGTACTCACGCACAAATTTCGGTTTTATTCCGTAATTTTTCTCAAATATCGAATAAAAATACGTCTTATTCGTAAAGCCCGTCTTTCTTATTATGGTATCTATGGAATCCTCGGTTGTGAGCATCAGGTATATCACATTGTCAAGACGCTTTTTTATCAGAAGCTGCTTGAAGCTCAAACCGCAATATTCCTTTAAGCGATTGCTGAGGTATCGCGGATTGTAATTATACTTTTTCGCCAAATCCTCCAAAAGGAGCGGCTGATCGCAATTTTTCTCAACACTGCTTATTATCTCCTCCATAAAGACATCAACTTTACCGTAATGTTCCTCTTTGTAATTTCTGAGCGCAATATTTATAATCGCATCCAGATAACAGCGCATTATCTCCTCATAGCGTTCTCTTTTATGCAAGCCTTCGTCAAGCATACCGAAAAACAGCTCTTCAATGCGTTTTTTTGCTTTGTCATCTTTAAATTCCACACATAAAAAATCCTGCGTAAAATCAAAATTATAGTATTCCTTCAAAAGCTTTTTTAAACCGGCATAGTCGGCGCACGTTTCTTTTAAAAACGACTCCTTAAACATGATGTTGTAGTATCGTACAGTTTCAAAAACACGCATACTGTGGGAGCAGCTGTGATCCATTATTATAAAAGAACCGTCCTTTGCCCACATTACATTGTCATTGACAATCTGCTCACCGTTACCTTTTACCACATATCCGATTTCGATGGCGTCATGTGTATGAATTTCTTCACTGTGTCCGTATTCCTGATAAGAGATGGCAATAGCATCACATCTCATAAAATTTTCCTTTATCTCAAACTTCTTCATACCCATGACGCCTCCTTTTTCGGCTATTTATATAAACCTTATCACAAAAATCCGATTTTGTCAAATCCAATATTATCCGATATGCTCTTTTTTCCAATCGGCAAGAAGCTTTTCTATATCAACCTTTTCATATTTGCAGCCCTTTTCCAGATCCTTATACTCATCAAAGGTCTTATAGTTCACGCCGCCCCAGCGGTTCATAAGCTCTCCGTTTTCGGTATAGTATGTATTATTCTCAATATCGCATACATTTTCCGCGTCCTTTGCTATAATCGAATATATCTCCGCGCCATACGGTGCATTGTAAAAAATATTGTTCTTAATCTCAAGATGTCCGCTGTTATCTTTATCGATTCTCCACAGGAAGATGTGGTGTCCCATCGGCTCGGGCCATATCTCGGAATATCTCGGCATTTCCTCGCCGAGCTTTGAAAAGCCCTCTCCGGCATCTACGCAGATATTATTGCAAAACTCGGCAGATTCCGGGATTCTGTCCCTTTGCTCATATGCCGCCATTCCGCACTTTATAAATACATTATCCTTTATTATAAAGTTCTTTGCCTGTTCACACAGCTTTCCTCCCTGCTGAGTTGTGGCGGAATCATATATATCGTTAAACCAACAGCCGCAAATCTCGATATTTTCGCCTATATCCCACGCCTCAACACCGTTTCCGAATCTGATTTTTTGTTTCTTATTCCAAACAGCGCCTCCGATATGCTCAAAAGAGCATCCGATAACCCGTAAGTTTCGGCAATTACCCAAGCCCGCAATACCGTGTACCGCACCGTTTAAAAATCTCAGTCCTTCAAAGGTCACGTCATGACCGTTATCCGCAAGTGCTCTGTCATTGCAAACTGCGCACTCAATATCGGAATAAAATTTTGCCGGATTTTCTTTTGAGTAAAGATATATTTTATGTCCGCTCAGATCTCTGTTCTCATCTAACGAGGTACCGAAACGGTTATCGAAAAAGTCGCCCTGCTCGCACAAGTCCTCCTTGCTCCATTTAAGTGCCGCACATAAATCGGATTTGTTAAATATAAGGTTTGCCGCCTCCTCACACTCGTGTGCCGCAAAACACCATATATTCTCGCTTTCCTCCACCCAATGCTGCTCGTCCGTCAGATTTACCGAGCCGCAGAAGGTCGGCATCTCGCCCTCGCCGTAAGCGGAATATTTAACCGGCTTTCCCGGCTCACCTTCTACTGTTTTTATTTTTTTTCTTATAAAGCTTCCTCTTTTAAAAAGTACGGTATCGCCCGGCTTTATTAAGAGCGCCTCCATATCCGCAACGGCTGTATTCTCGCTCAAACCGTCATTTTTATTGTCCCCCGCATTTGCATCAATATAATATGTTGCCATAGTCCCTTTTTTCGGAAAAATATTCCTTTATTCCTTTCTTTTTTGTCATATTTATAGGTAATTGTAAAACTGATGTTTTACAATTACCTATTGTTGTATTTAGAATAAATAATCCTGCTTATAATCCTTCAAAAGCTCCATCAAGGTCTGTGCTTTATTTAAATATTCCACATTATTCATATAGATAATGTTACCCGCAACGATCATGCCGTGCGCCGCAGATGGCACGCTTGCACGGTCAAGAATTTTCAGTACTTCCTCAACCGATACCATCTTATAGCCGTTTTCCTCAGCTGTTGACATTATCTGTTGTTTACCGTTGTAATTGATATAACAGTTTCCGTTTTCCTCGCCCGTTTCGACATCGAAAATTTTATCTACCTTGTCAAACGCTATCATAAGCTTTCCGTCTACCGTCTTATTCGGTGCATATGATACGTCAAACACTCCCTTTGGCGAGAAAATTTTTGTCGCACCGTCTTTAAAGAGAATAACTTCATCCGTTGTTTTGAATTTATCCAACGTAAGCTTTACGCTCTTATGCAGGTTTCTTATCAGACATTCATCAAATTCTTCTGCCGATGATGTTTCCTGCGTAGGTTTTATACTGATAAGCTCGCCCTCTTTTGCCACAACAAACATAGAAAGCTCACAATTACATTTTACGCTTGTATCAAATATATCGGGATATTCAAACCACGGCTCACCGTCAACATAAAGCACAACAAGATTTCCGATTTGAGTATTGATAAATCCAAACTCAACGCGATGATACTCTCCGTCATTCGCAAAGCTCTTATAAACGGTTTCAATAACACTGTGCGAATTTCCTGTTGAAAGCTGCAGTTCAACCAAATCATCTTTTATACATATCGAATATCCGGTATTTGCCGCCGAATACGGTTCCATATCTATATATTTCGAAAAGGCTATAATTGCATAGATTTCTGTATTTACCATCGCGTCAAAGCTGTATAGACAAGAACCCGTGGTAGCCGACAATGTTTTTGTCCCGCCAACCTTATTGGTGCCGCTCACACCGTGAATAGATACGGTATCACCAGAAATATCGACCTTACCGCCCCAATCCTCGGCACTGTCTATATACTTATTTATATTCAAAAATCCCTTATTCACCATACCAAGCTTATTAAGCGACAATGATAAAGTTTTTGCCATTGAGTCAACCGTTTTCTGTTTTAATATGCCAAGCTTTGCTTTTTTAAGCATTTCCGCTCTTTTAATAAGTGAATTGATTTTATCTGTCGTCCCCAAAGGATACTGACCGATACCGTTGCCCTCATCAATATTCTTGACTTTTTCCGAAATTTTTGTAAGTTCGGTATTCAAAAGTGAAGTGTCTATGCTGTCGTATATTGAAGTAGAGAACACATATACTCCGCTCTCGCTCTCCCATTCGGCCGCAAGCTCTCTTGAGCGGTTTATTGCAGACACTTTCCAATAATACACCTTATCGCTTGCCAAACCCTCAACCTTTTGTAAAGTATACGGAACAACCTCATCATAAACCACGTTTTTGAGTTCGGGATCTTCTGCAACAATGAGTCTATAGTTGCTCGCGCCGAATGCCTGCTCCCACTCAAATTCAAGCTCCGAGTGCTGCACCGCCTGTGCGCCGTTTGCCGGATATATCAGCTTAAACGGTGCGGTTTGCTCATTGAGTTTAACATCTCGTATCAGACCGATTTTTTCAATATCAAACTCATCTGTCAATATTCCGTGCACCCTTTTTGCAGTCTCCGTTCCTGATTTTATTCTGTAGTCCTGCTTTTCGGCATCAACGAAATCGTTGCACTCCGAAAGCTGCAGATTTCCCGTTACAGTACCGTATTTTTCGGTATTTGTTCCGATACCCATCGCAGCTGCATTAACCGTCAGATTATTCTTTATTATGTTAAATCTCGCCAGCTTCGGATCATCACTTCTGTCCGAGGAAATAACTTCTTTTAAGTTTTTGTATCTCGAAAAATAAAGTTCGGGATTCGCAATATTACTTAAAAATTTATATCCCGTTGCCGCATCTCCGGCATCATTATTTACCGAGAACCCACCGTTTATAAACTTCTGCGCCTCACGTTCAATATTTATTGAAGTGTTTTCGGAAAAATTAAAATCCGTCGCACCATTCGATGCAAGATCCATTCTTGCATTTTTAATGATATTATGATTTGCGTCTATTCCCTGCTGATTATCGTCCCAGTAAATTGCGCTCTGGAATCCGAAAGGCAGCTGTTCGGTGGTAAACAAATCATGCAGATAATTATACGAAATTTCCGTGCCTCTTTGCAAAGTATTTCTTCCTGCATATATCGAACCGCAATCATCGCTTTCCTGGATTACATCATATATCTCGTTATATTTTATAACATGATCATTCCCGTAAAAACGTATTGCCTGAAACGGACATTTGCTGATGTTATTGTTTATAACCGTCGTTCCGCAACCCTTTAAAAGAATTACGTTCTGATTCTTTGCCAAGTAGTTTGCATGATAAATCATATTATCCGAAATCACATTGTTTGACTTTTTCAAGGTATCAACATTACCGCCCGACATATGAATTGCGCCGCCTCCGATATTGGCAAAGGTACACCCGTCAATATCGCAGTTATACGATCCGTCAATGTCCTGCACCTGCCAGTAATCTTTATCGGTCTGCGCCTTAACCGTACCCGAAACCTCTACCGCATGGCTCAAAACATCTTCAAACGTGCAGTTTTTCAAATCAACGTTATCAACATTTACCATTTTAATCCCGACACCTCTGGTCTGGGCAAATGTTATGCCGTCAAATGTGATATTTTTTGCATTTGTGAAGGTAATCATAGGAGTATTCAGCCACGAAATCTCCATTTTCGCCCCCTTTAAGCTCTCGGTCGGATAAAGATACAATATGAGATTCTCCGTATCGATATAATATTCGCCCGGCACGTCTATCTCTTCTAAAAGATTCATTGCCTTCCAGCGCCTTGACTGACTGCTCGTAAACTGATGCATAGGAATTGATGAATATATGGAAATCGTCTTTTCGTCTGTATTTAGTCCAGTTACACTCTGACGGATATAGTAATAATCATACGACGGATAGCCTGCAAGCCAATAATCCTTAGCATTCGCCCAGCGATTAGGCTCGGCATCGGTATATTCGATAGTTGTTGCATTTACCGCATTATCCCATCTTTTGTATATCCCCTCGCCGTTCGGCCATTCGGCAACCTTCTGCGCCGTGCCGTTTATGTATATACCGTTTACTTCACCGTTTTTTAAAGCATATGCGCCGTCCTCAACAGCCGGCTGACGCACCATGTTCGAGGTAAACCCGAAGCTCTTTAAATCAAAGCGCACAACTTTATTTTTCACCGAATCATAGAGTCTTGAGAGTACCTTTTCATCGGTCACATACTCTCCCTTTGATGCATCTGCCTCCAAAGATCCTTTAAATTCCACCTTCTCGCCGTTATATGCTTTATACACTACCGGCTTATCCTTGCTCCCGGAATCCGCAGCGGTAAATGCAAGTGATTCGGAAAATCTGTACTCACCCCCGCGAAACAGCACCTCCACGCCGTCGTTTGCTTCTTTTATAAGCGATTGCGCCTTTATCTTTGCCGCATACGGTGTTTTTAAAGGACGCTCCATTGTACCGGGGTTGGAATCGTTTCCCGACGGCGACACCCATATGGTTACATTTGAGTTATTTTCCTCCGCCGATATAATCGGAGAATTTATCATGGTACCCAAAAGCGTACATACCATAATTGCCGCAATAATTTTTTTCTTCAAAGCCTTGCACACCTCCTACTTATAAATAACCATACCATAGGCAAGCGATGTATAATACGTAAATACCGCCAATTTATCACACTGCTCGTTTTTCAGTGAGTTGCTGTATGATAAAATATCGTCAAGCGTTCCGGTTCTTATTTTTACCTTTTGATTGTTTTTTTCAACCACCATAATCGCACAGTTGGATATTCTGAATGCTTTTACGTTCTTTTTTACCTCGTCAAAATCTGAATAGTTTATATTTTCCGGTAATTTTCCGGTCGCAATCTTCACTCCGTTTCCGGCTCTTGCAATTGCATATCCCGCATAAGATGACGCTTCGCCGAACTCCTCTCCGCGTCCCGCATGAAAACTCTTACCCGTATCGCAATCATAAGCAATTCTTATGGCACTCAAATAACCATTTGAGTTTGTCTCAAAGCGTATAACGTCTCCCGGAGCAAGCTCAGACGGTACTCTCGGGCCGACAACGTTTATCTCTGCGTCTTTATCTATTTCCGTTCCTGCCTCACCGCTTGTAATCATTATAGCCTCGGGGTCAACCGTCAGTTCTCTGTATTCCGCTGTCGGTACACCGTAACTCATATAATAACCCTTAAGTTTTAACACTTCTTCATCTTCGCCTGTCAGCCCCGTATTTACTGATTGAATCAGGAACGCACTCAGCTTATCCGGATTACCCTCCTTTTTCGCCGAATCGTCTTTATACTTTCTGTAAACTATTACGTCTGCCTCAATTGCATCGTCAGACGTGGAAAATCCCTCTGCAAGATATTCCTGATTATCCGAAAATCCTGCATTCGAGAGTGCGAATTTCGACTCATCATTATAGCTTTCCTCGCTATATGTTTCGGGAGTTAAAAATACCTTTGTTTTACCCGAAACATAATAGAAAAATCGGTCGAAATCATTTCCGTTTGCACCGTAACGGTATTTTATCCCTTGCGGATTTATTCTGTACCAGCCTCGGTTTGAAACATTTTGTTCATTATATTCTGCCGGTGTTGTGATCGACTCAATTTTTCCGTTCTCGCTTTGCTTATAAATAATCGGATTTCCGATCTGCTTTTCAAGCTCGCTTTGAGCATCGCTGAATTTCTTTCTCTGGCCGTTTACCTTTATTTTTTCATCGGCAAATATCTTTTTCCTTTCACCGCCGTCAGTATATATTGTAAGCATTCTTACCGGATCGGTTTCTTCATCTTCGTTGTAATAATACTTTATCAAAACACCGATATGCTCGGCATCGTCTGATGAGGCAAGTTCTGCCCAACCGACTTTGCCTGCACCGTCAAAATAAAGCTCAACCGTCTGCCCCGCTTTAAAGTCCACCGCATCGGCAAGTGCTGTATAAGATGACAAAACTTCATATTCGTTTGTACCGTCCGATATAACCGTTCTGTTGCCGCTCGGATAACTGTTCTCTCCTACGGATTTGATCGCAAACCCGACCGTCTGCTCTTTTGACACAAAAACCTCTATGCCGCCGTCACATCTTAACAGTCTCAACACCGATCCTGCGCTGATTTCGTCAAAATTCATCTTTTTCCCGTCCGAGCTGTAGATATGTATAAAATCGGGATATACATCGTCTGTCAATTCAATAATATTGTCTGTGCCCGAGATCGATTTATAACCGTTATAGATAATACTGTCGTTTGTATTTACATAAGAGGCATATGCTGTCTCGTAATCGTTTATTATTATCAGGTTATAGTCCGAATCGGTTGTCGAGCAAAGCGTTATATCGCCCGACTCAAACTCGAAAATATCAGCTGTATAATAACTCTTTGTTTTGTTGTTATATATCAGGTTAGCGCCCTTTTTCAAAGTTCTCGTTACCGTCTTTTTCCCTTGTTCAAAGGTTATTCTTCCGTCTTTGTAGGAAACGAAATCGTCTGCCGGGAAAGTAACCGAATTATCTTTTTCAAGAATACTCAAAAATCTTGCGGTATACTCGCCGACGTCCTCATCGTATGTATAATACATCTCGACGCTTCTTCCGATATATTTTCTGAAAGAGTCCATACTTTCGGGAAGAGTTGCCGTAACATTTGCTACCTTTATTTCCTTTCGGTTTATCGCACTCAAGCCGCCTATTGCGGTAATACCGTTATCTGTAAGCGCACCCTTTACTTTGTATGTCTTTAAGACACCCTCCATAAAGGTTTTTTCACTCTGAATATACTCCTTATCTTCACTCAAGCCCTTAAATTCCATCATGTTTATATCAAGTGCATTGTAGATGATACGAAGAACCGTACTCTGTGTTGCGGTTCTTCGGATATTACCCGAAATACCCGAAAGCAAGCCGATGTCCGAAGCCGTTTTTTCGTATCCGATCGGATATCCTCCGCCTATTTCGGCATATTTTGAATACCCTGCCATATCCGAAATAACCTTTACAACCTCCAACACGGTTATATCATATTCCGGAGCAAAACGTTTTTGTCCCGTGCCCTTCATATATCCTGCGCTATATACAGCCATAATCTCATTATAATACGGATATGACTTATCAACATCATCAAAAGCGTTCGCTTTTTCAAAATTTGCGGTTCCGGTATTATCACCATATGCCGAATTAAACCATTCGGCATATCGGGTATCGGTATCCATCATGCACATATCCGAGATGATTTTTGCAAATTTTCCTCTTGTAACCGTTTCATCGCCTTTATACTCATTCTCCGATATGCAGCCCAAGCCTATACAGATCTTTTCTGCCGATGATAAACCGTTATCTTCAGCCGCAACGCTTATATTGAGCATGCCAAAAAGCATCGCTGCGGACAAAATCGCTGTTAATATCCTATTTTTCATTCTGTACACCTCCGAAATTTATAACCGTGCAGATAATCTTTGCCGCCTGTGCCCTTGTACAGTACGCTTTCGGTCTGAATGTTTTATCGGAAAATCCGTTGACCACTCCGAATGCGCTCAGATAAGACACTGCATTTTTAGCATAATCCGAAATTTCATCGTAATCCTCAAATGATGCCTCCGTGCTTTCCTCATCACCCTCCAGAGCACGCATTACGATAACGCATATATCCTGTCTTGTAATAGGCTTACCTATGCCGAACTCTTTCTCGGAAATACCCGTTATAAGTCTGTTCTCCAAAGCCGTTGCCAAGAACGGTGCATACCACGCACTGTCCGATGTATCGGCAAAGCCGAGACTCTTATTCACCTTTTCATATCCCAGTGCCTCAACAAAAAGTTTTACAAACTGTTCTCTTGTTATATTCTGATCGGGTGCAAAATGCGTCCCGTCAACACCCGAAATTATACCCAATTTCTTTAAATGATATATTTCATCAAATGCCCAGTGATCCTCCGATATATCCTCGAAATTGATCTCATTTTCCTTAGGATCGGGAGTTGAGGTTGTCGGTTTTGATACAGCCTCGGACGGTGTCGGCATACTTGAACTGCCCTTTGAGCCGCCGCCTGTCGTGCCGCCTCCGCCCTTCGGATCGTCACTGAGATTTTTTATTTCCTGTTCCAGACTCGCCTTTGTATATGAATTTCCGGCAATTTTCTCATTCGCATTCGATTTATCTTTAAGATTTAAATATTTATCAATTGTTATATCGGCACATTCTGCGTTTTCCTTTGTTAAAATGTCCGCAACATATGCAGATCCGAGCACCTTAGGATTCTTTATCGATTTTAATATAACATTTTCCGCCAAATTCCGGAAAAAATCCTTCTCCGACTTAAATGATTTACCCGTCAAAGCCTTTTGAAGTTCAATCTTCGCCTCTTTTGACATTATATCCGAGAAAATCTTCTCAAACGTTGTACCCGGCTTATAAGAATCTATCGAAAGCTTATCCTTTTCGGAAAAATCACCGTTTTCATCATAGAGTACAATATTTTGCGGATTCTTGTTATAAAGAGAAATCAGTGCAAGGCGCTCAATTCTTTTCAATAAGTTATCCTTATTGAATTTTTCATTCTTTGCGCTTTCTTCAATGAGTATTGCAAGCTCCGCACCGTCAGCACTCTTTGTAATATCATCTGCGCCGACAGCGTCAAGATACCTTGCCAGATCCTTTTCAATTTCAGCAGCTGTCTTGTCGTTTAATTCCAAAACAATACATTCTTCAACGCTCGGTTTTTGCACCGTTACTTCAAAAAGCTTTCTTATCCCGTCATATTCAGTAGGTTCAACCGCAACAAAATACGTCCCCGGCTCTGCAAAAATATCAATATTTAGCATCATTTGGCCGTCGTCTGCTTTTTCGACCGTAATGCCGTCTGCCTGCGCGTCCTTATCGTAATTCAAAACGCTCCATGAACAACCCTGCTTAAGCTTACCCGGCACGCCTGCCTGATTGATAACATTTGCCGTTAATATATAGTCCTCGCCGAGAATTGCGGTGTTTCCGCTCTCCGATTTCACCTTTGCCGAAACTGCTGTCTCTTTTGCGATATATACCGGGAATCCGATTTCTATTGCCGCACCCTTTTTTGATCCGTTTGCAAGACCCAAAATAAGGCATTTTTCTCCCGATACATCATAGTTATCGCCGATTGTCACGGTTGCGCCGAAATTCTGCCATTCGTTTGTTGCCTTCATGCCTTTTTCACCGTACTCGTTCGTGGTGATTACGCTACTCGCACTGCCGTTACTCAAAGAAAAGCTAACGTACGCATCCTCTGTGCTGACGCTCCTCACTCTTGCCAGAATTGCATATGTTTCGCCGGACTCGAATTTGAAATTTTTCGGCACTCCGGCATATCCGTTCTGTATCTTTAAGCCCTCCGCCTTTAACTCCGATGAAATATCGGAAAGTGCGGTAAGCGTATAATACTCGGGATTAACCTTTGTATTTGTTTCTGCCGATACTGCATTTTTATTACTGTTTACCGCATAGCTCGGGCTTTGCGGCTTTGCTATTATATTTTCGGGTATATCGGTAATTTCCGAATCTGTTATCACTTTTTTTCTGACATCTGTTTTTAACAGTCTTCCCATATTATATTTCTTGGCCTTCACCCAGATATAGTATTCGCCCGGCTGAGCATCGTCTGCCACGGTTATCGACGCTTTATTGCCGTTTTCGGCAATAGTAAACCCGTCTGTTACCGGTGTTTTTGACGAATCCAGAACTTCCCATTTAAATTCCTGTGACAGTGCACCTTGCGTTCCGATCTGATTTATAACCCGTGCCGACAGGTCAATCGTCTCGCCGAGTCTTACAAACTCCGACCCATTATCAATTGCAGCTTCAATATCATATGCCGCCTCTTCCGCAAAATATACGGCATCTTTTGACGATGCGTCAACCAATACAGCCGCACCGGCTTTTGTTCCTGCCGGAAAACCGATCATCGCCCTGTCCGCATACTCTCCGTTTGTTTTTGCAGACGCATAATTTGCCGGCAATGAAAGTGTTGCCTTAAATTCCTGCCAATCATCGCCAAGCTCCATCCCTTTATTTCCGTATTCATTGCTGAAAATCGTATTCCGTGCATCATATGAATTGTTCATGGCAATTCCGAAATGCGCATAATATCCGTTTTCCGACGCATTTTTGACATTCGCCGAAAATACATACGTTTTTCCGTCCTCTGCCTTAAATCCAAAATTTCCCGTGCCGTCACCTTTTGCCTGATTAAGCCAGAATCCTTCAAATCCCGTCCACGGATTGCTCAATGTCAGATCAGACATCTCGGTATAATAACTCTTAAAGGCAAATCCGCCCTCGGTTATACCCGGTGTTTCATAAAATTTACCGTAATTGCATTTAGGGTGTCTTGCTCCGAAATATGTGTCTCCGGCGCCTGCCGACGCGTCCGGAATCAAGTTCACAGGCTTATCACCCGGCACATAATCCTCATAAGTTTCCGGTTCCGGCTCAGGTTCGGGTTCAGGTTCGGGTTCTTTATCATCCCCGATCGTCAGCGCCTGCGCTTTACCCATCTCGGTATAATCTGTCGAACGTGCGTACACATAATATTCGCCGTCTGCCGCATCTTCGGGGATTGTAAAGCTTGCTGTATCATTATTGCTCTTTATTTCAAAATCAACAGGTGCTCTGTCCGAATCCAGTACAGTCCATTCAAAGTTCTGCAAAAATTCACCGCACGTCCCGATCTGATTTACAACTTTTGCCGAAAGTTCAACAGTTTCACCCTGTTTTACTTTTGTTTTGTCCGCAGAAACCTCAATGTCATATCTCTGTTCTTCCGCTAAATATACCGCGTCTTTTGACGATACATCAAACATAAACGCAGCACCTGATGGTGTTCCTGCCGGAAATCCCATAAATATTGCATTTGCATATGCATGATTCGCCGTCCAGTCCGAAGGCAATGAAAGCGTTCCCTTAAACTCTGTCCAATCATCTCCGATTGCCATGCCGTCCGTTCCGTATTCCGGTGTAACAATCACATTTGCCGGATCGTATGTTCCGTTCATAGCCACTCCGAAATACGGCGTTATACCGTCAGGTGATGCATTCTTCATTGTTGCCGATACAACATAAGTCTTTCCCGCTTCGGGAGTAAAGGTAAAGCCGCCCGTAGATTTCACTTCAAACCCTTCAAAAACTCTCCATGCACAGTCAAGCTTAAGCGGCTCTGTTCCCTTTTGATAATATTTAAAACAGTATCCGCCGGAATTTTTCCCCGGCTTATAAAAATCGCCGTTATCGACATTTGCGTTATTTCTGAAAGTAAAATATGTCGAACCGCCGCCCGTTGACGCATCGGGGATTAAATTTGCATTTTTCTCCGACGTTACATAATCTTCATACTGCGTGTTTTCGGCATAAACGGGCATAACCGCACCGCTTATACTCAATGCTCCCGCCAAAAGCAAAGAAATACTTTTTCTCATCTTGTCCCTCCAAATCTGCCGTTTCGGCAAAATCATATGTCTTATTTAAAACATTATAACCTATATCCTATAAAAAATCAATATTCCCAGAAGGAAACGCAAGGGGGCGACAGGCATATCATCACCCGCCGTCCCCGGATTATTTATATTACTTTACCGAAGTTGGATCCGCCAAAGGCGTTTCGCCCTCCCATACAAATATTTTAACCTTCGCAGCCTGTGAAGAGATGCTCAAATCAACATCATTCTCCGTAAGAACTGTTTCTGTCATATAATCAAGCGCCACCTCTGCTTTGTTTACGGCAAGCAGTCTGCCGCCTCCGTCATACTGTGCAATATAAACATCTGCATTCTTACCGTCCTCATAGAAGTTATTTATAACATTTACCGATACGGTATTATCAGCATTCAGTCCGGCTGTTACCGAAATCTTCTCACCGTTTACAAAACTATATACATCACTCTGCCAAACAGCCGCAAACTCTCTTGACGTATTTCTCGCCTCAACCTTCCAGTAATATCTCGAAGAATCTCTCTCGACATCGATATCTGCGTAATTGTAGAATACTTCCTTGCTTGCTGCTATATCCGTAAAGTTTGCATCCTTTGCAACCGTAATCTTGTAGCTTGTTGCACCTAATGCGTAATTCCATACAAAGTGTATTTTATCCGCATTGGTTTTCTCTCCGTTAAACGGTGCGGCAAGTGTTACCTTTTCCGTATTAAATGCATTATTGCTTACAACACCGATCTTTTCGATGTCGAAATCCTCGTTCAATACGGTTGCCGCGTATGCCGATGAATTTTTAACTCTGTAATCCTGATTTGCCGCGTCAACAAATATCGACATATCGGAGCTGTTTGTATTGTTGCTTACCGTTCCGTATGCTGCGGTATTGCTTCCGATACCGTCCGCACCCGTTCCGGCAACGTTCAAGTTATCCTTTAAGATATTGTAGCGTGCCAAGTCCGGACTCGTAAGGCTCGCACTTGAAATGATGCTCGAAAGATTTGCATACTTTTCAAAATAAAGCGATTCATTCGCAATATCACCTGCAAACGTGCTCTGTTCGGTATTCGTATTTGATGCCGCTCCGCCGTTTTTAATGTCCATATTTGTCTTTTTGATGTTAATGCTTGTATTATTGCTGAAATTATTATCAATACCGTTTGTATAAATATTTATTTTAGCGTCCTTTATGATATTGTATTCAGCCTTCATGCCCGTCTGATTATCGTCCCAGTAGATTGCCGGCTGATGAGCAAACGGCAATTCCTCGGTGCTGTACAGATCATGCAGATAGTTATAGGAAATAACCGTACCGCGCTGAACCGTATTTCTGCCGCAGTAGATAGCTCCGCTGTCGTCCGTCTCCTGTATCACATTATATATTTCGTTATACGAAATCACATGATCGTTTCCGTAATGACGAATTGCCGAGAATGAAGCGCAGCTGATATTATTATTCAAAATCGAGTTGCCGCATCCCAAAAGCTTTATCGTCTCATAATTCTTAATTGTCTGAGCACATCTGTTGAAGATATTATTCTTGATAACATTATTTCCGGGAGTTAATGTATCTACATTACCGCCGTCCATCACAACTGCATGACCGCCGATATTGAAGAATGTGTTATCCGAAACCTCACAGTTATATACTGCGTCAACATTTTGTCTTTGCCAGTAATTTTTATCGGTTTCTGCCAATGCCGTACCTGTAAAGGAAAGAGCATCAACGCCGATATTCTTAAATGTACAATCAGAAATTGTTATATTCTCGACATTTTGTGCCGAAACCGCATTTCCTCTTGTCTTTTCAAAGCAAATGCCATCAAATGCGATATTGTCCGCCTCTTTAATTTCTATCATTGAGCCTTTAAGCTTTGAAATCTCCAATACAGAAGATTCATTCTTTTCGGGCGGGTAATAGTAGAGCTTCATGGTATTTTTGTCGATAAACCACTCTGTTGGAGTATCAAGTTCCTCGAGTACGTTAAATATCTTCCATCTCTGCGATGTTGTTCTCGCATTTGTCACACTAAGTCCCTGATCTTCATTAACGCTTAAAGTAATCTGCTTATTTTCTTTATCTATTCCCTCTACAGGCAGACGCATATATAAGTAATCATAGCTTAAGTATCCGCCGACCCATGCGTTTGATATATCGCTCCAAGTTGACGGCTCACTGTCGGTATAAGTGATCTTATTTTTTGCTGCTCCGCTGCCAGCTCCGACAAATCCGTATTTTGCATAGTTAGCGTCCCCGTTAGGCCACTGAGCCAACATCTGCTTATTTGCGTCCAGGTAAAGCTCGGGATATTCATAATCTCCTACAAGCTGCTGGATTGTTGCACTAAGCGTTTCTCCCGACATCGATATTACATTCGACAAGTCGATCTCGACAACCTTATTCTTTACGCTATCCTTTAATCTGTCGGTAATTGCCGTATCGGTAACTTTTGACGCATTTGAAAGATCCAGAGATACTGCTCCGGTAAATACAACCTCCTCGCCGTCTGCCGCTTTATATGTAACCTTTGCGCTTTGCGAATCGTCTTTGTCGAATACTACCGTATTATTGAAATAGTATGTTCCGCCGGCGAAAATTACGTTAATCTCGCTTGTTACTCCGCTTGCTCTTAACGCCTTAACCTTTTCTCTTGCTCCTGCAAGTGTTGCCAGAGGTGCTGTTGCCGTACCTGCTGCACCGTCATCTCCGTTCGGTGCAACATAAAGCGTCTTTGCGCCGCCCTTTATCTCGATTTTTGCCGTACGTATGAATTTTTTATAATCACGTGATATTGCAGCAACGGTATATTCTCCGCCTTCAACACCTTCGTCCCATGTTGCTTTAACCTTAGCCGTCCCCTCAATCGGTGTGATTGTAATATTGCTTACTTCATTTTTGTCCGAATCCAAAACAACCCAATTAAAGTTTTGTTTTAAGCTTCCGACAGTTCCTATCTGGTTTACAACCTCTGCTGTAAAGTCAACTTCATTTGCGCCCTTTTTCTCGGAGGCTACATTAATATCGTAAGCTACTTCTTCTGCCAGATATACCGCATCTTTCGACGATACGTCAAGCCATACCGCACTGCCTGTCTGTGTTCCTGCCGGGAATCCCATAAATATTGCATTTGCATATGCATGATTCGCCGTCCAGTCCGAAGGCAAAGAAAGTGTTCCCTTAAAATCTGTCCAATCGTTTCCGACTGCCATTCCCGTTGTTCCGTACTCCGATGTTACAACTGCATTTGCCGGATCGTATGTTCCGTTCATTGCCGCACCGAAATACGGTGTTATACCGTCCGGTGATGCATTCTTCATTGTTGCCGATACAACGTATGTCTTTCCGGCTTCGGGAGTAAATGTAAAGTCGCCCGTGGATTTTACTTCAAATCCTTCAAAAACTCTCCATGCGCAATCAAGCTTAAGCGGTCCATCTCCTCTTGTATAATACTTAAAACAGTATCCTCCCGGATTTATACCCGCAGTATAGAAATCACCGTTATCAACATTTCCGTTATTTCTGAACGTAAAATACGTCGAACCGCCGCCCGTTGTTGCGTCCGGGATTAAATTTTCCGGCTTATCTCCGGCAACATAATCGTTATATGCCGCAACGGTTATCTTAAGACCCTTACCCATATCATAGTCCTTTGATTTTGCATAGACATAATATGTTCCGCCTGCTGCATTGTCATTAACTCTTAATGTTGCTCTGTTATCACTTGACGTAATGCTGAACCCTTCAGATACCGGCACTCTGTCCGAATCCAGAACAATCCAGTCAAAGTTTTGCAATAATGTTCCTGCTATACCTACCTGGTTTAAAACGTTTGCCGAGAGTGCGACCACATCACCCGACTTTATTTTATCTGTACTCGTTTCTGCCGAAACAGATATATCATATCTCTGTTCCTCCGCTAAATATACCGCATCTTTCGACGATACGTCAATCCACACCGCACTGCCTGTCTGTGTTCCCGCCGGGAATCCCATGAATATTGCATTTGCATAATCATGCTTTGCCGTCCAGTCCGAAGGCAAAGAAAGCGTTCCTTTAAAATCCGTCCAATCATTTCCGACTGCCATACCTTTTGTTCCGTACTCCGGCGTAACAATCGCATTTGCTGGATCGAATGTTCCGTTTATTGCCGCACCGAAATACGGTGTTATACCGTTAGATGATGCATTCTTCATTGTTGCCGATACAACGTATGTCTTTCCGGCTTCGGGAGTAAATGTAAAGTCGCCCGTGGATTTTACTTCAAATCCTTCAAAAACTCTCCATGCGCCGTCAAGCACAAGCGGTCCATCTCCTCTTGTATAATACTTAAAACAGTATCCTCCCGGATTTATACCCGCAGTGTAGAAATCACTGTTATCAACATTTCCGTTATTTCTGGACGTAAAATATTTCTGACCGCCGTCTGCTGATGCGTCCGGAATCAGATTTGCCGACTTATCACCCGGAACATAGTCCTCAAAACTTCCTACCGTAATCTCTGCTGCCTTACCCATATTATAATCGGTCGATTTTGCATAAACATAATATGTTCCGTCTGCAACATCAGCGTCTATTTTTACGGTTGCCTTATCATCTTTTGCCGAAACCGTAAATCCGGAAGTTACAGGTGTTCTTGTTGAGTCAAGCACTGTCCACTCGAAGTTTTGTTTAAGTGTTCCGACTATTCCGATCTGGTTTACCACATCCGCATCAACGGTTATACTCGCTCCTGCTTTGGTATATCCGCCGCCTGCGGCTGTTACATTTATATCGTAAACTTTTTCCTCTGCCAGATATACCGCATCTTTCGACGATACGTCAATCCATACCGCACTGCCTGTCTGTGTTCCTGCCGGGAATCCCATGAATATTGCATTTGCATATGCATGCCCTGCCGTCCAGTCCGAAGGCAAAGAAAGCGTTCCTTTAAAATCCGTCCAATCGTTTCCGACCGCCATACCTTTTGTTCCGTACTCCGGCGTAACAATCGCATTTGCCGAACCGTATGTTCCGTTCATTGCCGCACCGAAATACGGTGTTATACCGTTAGATGACGCATTCTTCATTGTTGCCGATACAACGTATGTCTTTCCGGCTTCGGGAGTAAATGTAAAGTCGCCCGTGGATTTTACTTCAAATCCTTCAAAAACTCTCCATGCGCCGTCAAGCACAAGCGGTCCATCTCCTCTTGTATAATACTTAAAACAGTATCCTCCCGGATTTATACCCGCAGTGTAGAAATCACTGTTATCAACATTTCCGTTATTTCTGAACGTAAAATATGTTGAACCGCCGCCTGACGATGCGTCCGGGATTAAGTTTGCCGGCTTATTACCTGCAATATAGTCCTCATAACTCTCTGCCGCATTTGCGTTTATCCCCAATCCCGCAAAGCTTGTCGCCGCCAAAGACAGCGCCAGAATTGACGATAATGTTTTGTTCTTTTTCATCTCTTTACCTCCTTATAATTTGGTAACTCTTTGCAAGTTTACCTATCGGTAACCTCACGATAACTTTTTGGTAACTTTTTACAAAATTACACGAACTTTATTATAATAATTATAGCACATCTATCATTATTCCACAATGTCAAAAACACCACTATTTTTTTATTAGGTTATGGCTCAAATCTGAGAAAAAGTATCAGTTTTGCACTTTTTAAAACTTTGGCATAGCTATGCGTATTTGCGCCGTTTCAGCCTCAAAATTCTTTTGTCTTACAGATAATATGTAAATTTTTCCTCTTACGAAAATTTTTCGCACCGTTTCCTGTTGAAATATTTTTTCCATGCTTTATAATAACTTTTAGATAAATAAATTAGGTAATTGTAAAACTAACGTTTTCCAATTAAAGTTCTTAGGTAGAAATAAAAAGTTCCGGCTGATTTTAATTTCATGTCAGGTTGAAACTTTTTATTTCAGCCAAAAATGACGCACATGTCGTCATTTTTGATTATAAATCAGGGGTTGGCACCCCTGATACCCCCATAAGAATTGTGGCTAATTGTAAAATTTGCATTTTACAATTACCTAATAAATAAATGAAAGTGAGAAAAATAATGAAAGTAATGTATCAGACAACCCCTAAAAAACAGGATCCGCATAAAATAAACCGCATTGCATATATCGCGGAGGCGGCATTTGAATATTTCATTTCTCTTTTAATAACCGGCGCATTTTTAGCCGCAATCCTTACCAATATAGACGTCCCCGATTCGGTAGTCGGTATCACATCATCGCTCGCGTCTTTGGGATTTTTGGCGCAGGCGGCGTCGGTGCTTTTTCTGAGGCTCCCGGGCAAAAAGAAAAAACCGGTTACAATAATGCACCTTATAAACCAGCTCATGTTCGTAACGCTTTACGTGATTCCATTTATAAGAGTTCCGCACAACGTCAAAGTCGCAGCATTTATAATAATGTTTTTAGGCGGTCATTTTATATCGAATGCCGTTTCCCCCTTTAAAATAAGCTGGCTGATGTCGTACGTTCCGGACAAAAAACGAGGACGGTTCACTGCAAATAAAGAGATAATATCACTTTTGGGGGGAATGATCTTTTCCTATATTATGGGCGCGGTTATTGACCGTTATAATGCCCTCGGCAATTCAAGAACAGGGTTTTTAATCTCTGCCGCAACAATTTTTACCCTTTCTCTTTTGCACCTCATCTCGCTTTTGGCGGTAAAAGAGGATAATATTCCGTCTGCACCAGAGGAGAAAAAAATCTCGGCAAAAGATGTAATCTCAAATACACTGCTCAATAAAAACATGCGCCGCATAATACTTTTAAATATCCTCTGGCAGTTCGGTACCGGTATATCTACTTCGTTTTTCGGTACATATCAGATAAACGAGCTTGGTTTCAGCTTAAAATATGTCGCAATTCTCTCGGCGCTCTACAGTATTGTCCGAGTGATATTCTCACGGTTTTTCGGCAAGTTTGCGGATAAACATTCCTGGGCGGATATGCTGTTTTTAAGTTTTTCAATCGGCGCGTGCGGCTTTTTGGTAAATACCTTTACAGCCCCCGCAAACGGCACCGTTTTCTATGCGCTGTATTACATGATCTACGCAATATATATGGCGGGAACGAACAGCGGAATCATGAACATCACATTCGACTATGCAAGTCATGAAAACAGAGCGGCGGCTTTGGGAATTTCATCTGCATTCGGCGGCTGTGCCGGATTTTTGGCGTCACTGCTGGGAGCAAAAATCCTCTCGGCGGTTCAGGCAAACGGCAATGCAATCTTTTCGCATACCGTCTATGCACAGCAGATACTGTCTTTTGTTACATTCCTGATCTTCTCGGCAGTCGTTATATATATAAAGACGGTTATCGTCAAAATGAAGAGAATCGACGAATAAAAACAGAAAAAATCGGTAAGGCTTAGAGAAAAAACTCCGCGCTCTGAATTTTTCGTATACTTTTCTTGAATATCGGGAAATATTGTGCTATAATCAGACTAAAGCAGATTTTTTTAAGAAAGGCTGAATTTTATGAATTACAAAGGTGTTTTATTTTTCGATTATGACGGAACTCTTACCGACGAAAAGGACGGCGTTCCGTTCCCGTCGGAGTCCTGCCGAAATGCTTTGGCAGAGGCGCAAAAAAACGGATATATGGTTGTTCTCAATTCGGGACGTCCGAAATGTCTTGTTACGCAGAGCGGAATAAATTTTGACGGTTATGTTTTATCGAACGGCTCATATGCCGAGGTAAACGGCAAAACGATATTTGAAAGCTTTATCCCGAAAGACAAGCTAAAAAAGCTTATCGATAAGCTTGATGAGATGAAGCTCGGCTATTTTGTGGAAACGCAAGCCATATGCTATTCAAGTGATCCGTCCGACTCCCGCCTTTCGGCGCACAGAATAAATTTCAATATGCCCGAGAGCGCATTTACTCCTCTTGACAGAGCAAATATCCCCGACACGGGCAAGCTCCAGGTGGTTTTTGATACAGAAGAGCAATACTCTCAGCTTGTCGATTACTTTTCGGGTATATTTGTATTCGATCGGCACAGATTATCAAAAAGCACCGACGCGTCACGCTGCGGCATGACAAAGGCGGACGGTGCAAAGGCGATATGTGAGGCGTTCAATATAGATAAACACGAAATCTATGCATTCGGGGACGGCTCGAACGACTATGAGCTCCTGAAATTTGCATATCATGCCGCCGCTCCGAAAGAGCATTATCCCAAGCTCGATGAGGTATGCGACTTTATCACTGACAGCGTTAAAAATGACGGCATTAAAAAAGCGCTTGTCAGATACAACATAATTTAAAAGGGTGGTGAATTTTATGGGACTGAACAATACGCCGTCATCGGAAAGAGTACACATAGGCTTTTTCGGCAAGAGAAATGCCGGCAAGTCAAGCGTTGTAAATGCGCTCACAAACCAGAACATCTCGGTCGTATCCGATATAAAAGGCACAACAACCGATCCGGTATATAAATCCATGGAGCTTTTGCCGTTAGGACCTGTCATGATAATCGACACCCCGGGGCTTGACGATGAAGGAGTGCTCGGAAATTTGCGAATCGAAAAGGCAAAAGAGGTGCTCAGAAAAACCGACATTGCCGTAATCGTGGTAGATTCACGAGCGGGTGAATCGGAGAGCGAAAAGGAGCTTATAAAGACGTTTTCCGAAAAAAATATTCCTTATATAGTCGTATACAACAAATACGACATCACAAAAAAAGAGCCTGAAGGTGAAAAATGCATCGCCGTTTCGGCAGTCAGCGGATATAACATAAATGAGCTAAAAAACCGCATCGCACAGCTTACGCCTTCAACCGATACCGATAAAACGATTGTCGGCGAATTTCTGCAAAAAGGCGATATTGCGGTTCTGGTCGTACCGATCGACTCTGCCGCGCCAAAAGGACGGCTTATCCTCCCCCAGCAGCAGACCATACGCGACATATTGGATCACGGTGCAATCTCGGTAGTCGTGCGCGACAGCGAGCTTTCGGACGCTTTGAAAAAACTTTTCCAAAAACCCAAGCTTGTAATAACCGACAGTCAGGCTTTCGGGAAAGTTTCAAAGCTTGTCCCGAAAGACATCAAGCTTACATCATTCTCTATCCTGTTTGCGCGCTATAAAGGCGATCTGCAAAGGGTAGTCAGCGCCGCGCGCTGTATAGACAGCTTAAAAGACGGCGATACAATCCTCATTTCGGAGGGCTGTACACATCACCGCCAATGCGACGATATAGGAACCGTCAAGCTGCCGCGCTGGATCAGAGAGTACACAGGCAAAAACATAAATATAAAAACATCTTCGGGAATGGGATTTCCCGAGAATCTGTCGGAATTTAAGCTTGTTATACACTGCGGCGGCTGTATGCTAAACGAGCGCGAAATGAAAAGCCGCATAAAAATGTGTGCCGAGCAAAATATCCCGATTACCAACTACGGCACGGCAATCGCCTATATGAAAGGGATTTTGGAACGGAGTATAGAGATATTCCCCGAATTTAAATAATGAAACGCCGTCGGGTTCAGTTAGTCCGTTCTGAAGCATTTTTTCCTATCCCCTAAAAAAGCAAAGGTTGTAAAAAATCAATTGATTTTTTACAACCTTTTTTTACTCAGATGAAAAAAGTTTTTATTTCGCCATTTTCTTTTTCAGTATCAGCGAAAGTATAATCATCGTTATCGGAAAAACCATTGCAAAGAAAAGCCCGGTTTTTAAAGTAGAAAATGCCGAAATATTTGCCACAAGCTCAGGTCCTGCGGTGCAGCCTACATCACCGGCTAATGCCAAGAGTCCGAAAAGAGCCGTACCCCCCTGCGGGAAAGCCTTTGCCGCGAGGCTTAATGAACCCGGCCACATGATTCCGACCGAAAAACCGCATATTGCACAGCCTGCAAGATTTACAAGCGGTGCCGGGATTACCGATGCGGTTAAGTATCCGCAAATGCATATTAAAGAGGTTATGCAAAGGCTTTTTTGCAGATTCATCTTCTCGCCGAATTTCCCGTAGCCCACACGCGCAATACCCATAAATACCGCAAACATACAGGGGCCTAAAATATCTCCTATCTGTTTTGAAATCCCCAGACTTGTTTCAACGAACATAGACGCCCATTGGCTCATGGCAAGCTCCGCCGCTCCCGAACAAAGCATCAAAAGCACGAATATCCAAAACATTCCCGATTTTGCCATAGAAAGAAAGCTTGTGCGCTCTTCCTCCTCGCCTCCGAATACGTTAATAGGCACTTTTGCAAAAAGGAATGCCGTAATTATCGGGAGTATCGCCCAGTAAAAGGACAGATAACGCCAATTTTCAAGTCCGAAAATCCCGAAAAACAAAGTTGCAATCAATATGGTATATACACTTCCCCAGCAGTAAAATGAGTGCAAAAGACTCATCGACGCAGATTTCGCGTCCCCGGGCAGCGCCTCAACAACAGGGCTTACCATAACCTCAGTCAGACCGCTTCCGACAGCACATATTACAGTCGCAATTATAAGGCCTATGTACGGATTCATAATAAAGGGCAGAATCCCCAAAAGGATAAGACCTGCCGCGGCAAAGACCTGTCCGCCGATAAGCACGCGCCTGTAACCGATCTTCTCAACATATCTTGCCCCGAAAAGGTCAACGAACATCTGGCTTACAAAGTTTATCGTTATAAGCGACGCTATTTTTGTAATACTCAAAGAAAACTGCTCCGAGAACATTACAAACAAAAGCGGAGAAAAATTATTTACCACCGCCTGTGTGATATATCCCAAATAGCACGCAATTTTTGTTGTCTTAAATGTGGTTTTCATAACACTCTCTCCCAAAAACATTTCAGCTACTATAATAACATACAACTTGCTGAAAAGTCAAGCCAAATCGGGAAAAATATTCTGTCTTTTTGCTACGCCTTCAATCATTGACATATTTTTTCTTTTTTGGTATAATACATACAGAACATAGCTCAAAAAAGCCGATATGTTTGTGATTAATGTAAATATTGTATTGGAGTGAAAATAGGTGAATATTATTTATATAGCAAGTACGTGTTCAAGAGAGAAATATTTTGAATATGTTGAAAAAAAAGGAGAAAGAGCCGCACAGCAGGCGCAGAAGTATAATCTTTTGCTCGCCGAGGGGTTAGCGGCAAACAGTGCGCAGGTGGATCTCTTTTCCACCCGCCCGATAAACAGGAATCTCGAAAAGCGCATATGGTTTAAAGGAGAAAAGGAGCGCAAAAACGGCGTTAATTTTCACTATATGCCATTTATGAACCTTCCCGTTTTAAGGAATGTTTTTTTATTTTTTGATGTGTTCAACAAGGTTCTGTTTTCAAAAAGGAGCAAAAAAGATACCGCTATAGTCTGTGACGCTCTAAACATTACCGCCGCCTTTGCCGGGTGTCTTGCAGGGCGTATCCGCGGCTTTAAAAGCATCGCGATAGTAACCGATATACCCTGCTTTCTTACAAAAAGCAGCCATTTTTTCTCTGCCGTAAACCTGAAAATCATGCAAAGCTTTGACGGGTATCTGCTCTTGACCAAAGCTATGAGTGACATTGTAAATCCGCATAATAACCCATACATCGTTTTGGAGGGGCATGCTGACGGGAAAATGGCATATATGAAAAATGAGCTTTCTCAAAAATACGATAAAAAAGTCTGCCTTTATGCCGGCTCTCTTATGGAAAAGTACGGTATTAAGTATTTTATAAACGGCTTTTTAAAAGCAAACATTCCCAATACCGAATTTCACATCTACGGCAACGGTAATTTTGAAGAACAGATCCGTGAAATGGCAAAAGAACACGAGAATATAAAATACATGGGAATAGCGCCGAACAGCGAGGTGGTCGAGGCGGAACTGAAAGCAGCTCTTCTGATAAATCCGCGCCCTTCAAACGAGGAATACACAAAATACTCCTTCCCCTCAAAAAATATGGAATATATGGCGTCGGGGACACCCGTTCTGACAACGCATCTTCCCGGTATGCCAGATGATCACAAGCCGTATGTTTTCTTTATCGAAGAAGAAAACGAGGACGGTGCAAAAGCTGCATTGGAAAAAGTTTTTGCACTCTCGGATAAAGAGCTGAACGATTTCGGCAAAAAGGCAAAAGAGTTTATCCTTGAAAAGAAAAACAATGTCGCACAAGGCAAGAAAGTGCTGGATTTATGCCGACAGCTTACCGAAAAAAACGGAGGGGCAAAATGATTTTTCACCCATTCGCCCCCGAATACGACGAAAACTCGAAAATCCTGATACTCGGCAGCTTTCCGTCTGTAAAATCACGCGAGCAGATGTTTTTCTACGGTCATCCGCAAAACAGATTTTGGAAAGTGACCGCCGCAGTATTTAACTCGCCCGTACCGCACACCATAGACGAGAAGAAGGCATTTTTGCACAAAAACAGAATCGCTCTTTGGGACGTTATCGCATCATGCGAGATAGAGGGCAGCGCGGACAGCACGATAAAAAATGCCGCGGCAAATGACTTGAGCGAAATTCTTGAAAACAGCCAGGTAAAAAGGATATTCGTAAACGGAAAAACAGCCGAAAAATACTATAACAAATATACAAAAGAAAAAACCGGTATCACAGCAATCTGTCTGCCGTCGACCTCTCCCGCAAACGCGGCATGGAATATCGAAAGGCTGACAGACGCGTGGAAAATTATCCGGGAGGGAATTTAATGAACACAAAAGAGAAAATACTAAATGAAAGCTTAAAGCTCTTTGCAAAAAAGGGGTATGACGCGGTCGGCGTTTCGGAGATTGCAGATGCTGTCAAGATAAAGGCCCCCTCTTTATATAAGCATTACAAAAGCAAAAGAGAAATTTTTGAAACAATTATCGAACGCGTAAATATGGCGGACGCGGAAAATGCAAAAGCCTACGATATGCCGCTCGAATCAATAGAAAAAGACGGCAAAAGCTATCTTAATCTGTCGCCCGATAAAATGAAGGATTTTACGCGCGCAATGTTTTTACACTGGACAAAAGATGAGTTTTTCTGCAATTTCAGAAAGCTTCTCACGCTCGAGCAATATAAAGACAAAAAAGCCGAGGAGCTTTTTAAACAGTACATTTCAAAATGTCCGACAGATTACATGTCGGACATTTTCGCCAATCTCACCGGCTCACGCAATACGGCATATGCCCTGGCTATCGAATATTACGGACCGATGTATCTTATGTACAGCCTGTATGACGAGGGAGTCGCTTTGGACGGGCTTATTAAAATATTAGATAATCACATAGAAAAATTTTGCAGGAAATTAGAAAAAGGAGATTGATTTTTTGGAAAAACAAATGAAACTGGAACATAAAATAACCTTCCGCTGGCTCGGAATATTCGCACTGCCGACAATATTGTCGAGCATATTTATGAACCTTTATTCCACAGTTGACGGAATATTTGTCGCGCGGCTTGTAAATACAGACGCTCTTTCGGCGATAAACATAACAATGCCCATGATTTTTCTTGCCTCCGCACTCGGCATGATGTTCGGAACAGGCGGCAATGCACTTGTTGCGAAAAAAATCGGCGAGGGCAAGCGCGAGGAGGCAAGAGAGGATTTTTCGCTTTTGATAACAACAGCATTTATCTTCAGCATAGTCCTTGCCGCAATATGCTTTATCTTCATGGATCCCTTGTGCCTTTTCCTCGGCTCCGACCAAGCACTTCTTCCCTACTGCCGCGAATACATGATCCCGACGCTTTTATCCCTGCCCTTTGCGGTTTTCGGCATGATCTTTCAGATGAGCTTTATCACTATCGGTAAAGCCGGTCTGGGCGCGATTCTGTCAGTTCTGGGCGGAGTGATAAATATAGTTCTCGACTGGCTCTTTATCGCCATTTTCAACTGGGGGCTTTTAGGTGCGGCAATCGCAACCGGAATAGGCTATGCCCTGCCGTCGGTTATAGGATTGATATTATTCTGCGTCAACCGCAAGGTGGTATTATACGTAGTAAAACCCAAATGGAGACTGAAAACCATACTCCACAGCTGCGCCAACGGTTCCTCGGAAATGGTAAGCGTACTCGCCTTTTCGGTAATCACCGTATTATTCAACCGCATCTTAATGGGAATAAGCGGTTCGGACGGTGTTGCATCGCTTACAATTATATGGTACGCACAAGGTCTTTTCGGCGGGCTTTTCCGCGGATATATAAACGGAATATCCTCGGTTGTAAGCTACAATTTCGGCAAGGGTGACAAAGAGCGCCTTTCAAAGCTCTTTAAGATCAGCATATGGTCGCTTGCCGCTGCCGGGATACTCGTCACCGCAATAAGCTATATATTTGATGAGGCGGTCATCTCGGTCTTTGCAAAGGGCAATGCACAGGTTGAGCAAATGGCAATGCACGGATATAAAATCGTTGCAACAAGCTTCATCATGATGGCATATAACGTGTTCTCGTCGGGGTGGTTTACCGCCCTAAACGACGGAAGAACCTCCGCGATTCTCTCTTTCTGCCGTACAATGATATTCATGGTGCTGCCCGTTCTTATACTCCCGAAAATATGGGGACTCGACGGTGTATGGGTTTCTCTTACAGCGAGTGAAATGCTCGGAATTCTCATGACCTTATATTATTTCATAAAATTCAAGGGTGTATGGACACCCGAAAAATAGAAAGGATAACTTTGGCTCAGTTTGTTATAAAGCTTTTTCCCCAAAAAAAGCAAAGGCTGTAAAAAAGTCGGTTGACTTTTTTACAGCCTCTTTTTCTAAATCCGTTTTTAATCTCTAAACTCAAACAATTTTTTCAATGGTATATTTAAAGCCTCCGCTATCTCAATAAGAGTATCCAACGAACAGGAACAAGCGGCGGTTTCTATTCTCTGAACATGATTTCTGCTCAAATCGCATTTTTCTGCCAACTGCATTTGCGTCATTCCCTGTTCTTTTCTGTAATGAAGTATATTCAAACCAATGCCCAGCCAGACATCAAAGTTTTTATTTTTCATGATTTCACCTCATTCAAAATCAGTCCCTAAATTCAAATAACTTCTTTAACGGTATATTTAAAGCTTTAGATATGCCTATCAACGTGTCCAGTGTACACGAACACGCTGCCGTTTCAATCTTCTGCATATATGTTCTGCTGATATTGCATTTTTCCGCAAGCTGAATTTGAGTCATTCCCTGCTCTTTTCTGTAATACATTATATTCAAACCGATCCCGAGCCAAATATCAAAATTTTCATTTTTCATGATTTCACCTCGTAAATAATTATATATTAGTTGCAAGACAACATCGACAATCAATTTGTTCTTTAAAGAGAACAAATTGATTGCATTTATAATTATATTATGGTATAATACACATATAACGTGTGTATTATGCAATCAGGAGGTGTGCTTTTTGAAAATATGTTGTTTTGCCGGGCATAATGAAGTATATGATGATAAAATAAAAGAGAAACTGCATAGACAAATAATTAATTTAATCGAAACCCAAAATGTCAAAACATTTTGGGTTGGTAACTACGGAAAATTCGATATTGTTTCTGCCAACGCTGTCCGCGACATACAGAAAATATATACCGATGTGAAATTGGAACTGATTATCCCCTATCTGACACGTGAAATAAATGAATACAGGGAAATATATTATAAAAATTACAATAATATCTTAATTGCGGATATTCCCGTAAATACCCCCAAGCGCCTTCAAATCATAAAAACAAATCAATATATGATTGATAATTGCGATTATTTAATCTGTTATCTGCAGCGTTCGTGGGGCGGAGCTTTCAAAACCGTTGAATATGCAAAAACTCAACCGCACATAAAAATTTTTAACATCTGTGCAACCTTTTAAGGGTTTATTTGGTATTTGCTTAATAACACAAAAAAGGGCTGTAAAAAATCAATTGATTTTTTACAGCCTTTGCTTTTTTGAGGGGATAGGAAAAAAGCTTTGGAATTAACAAACTGAGCCAAAACTTTAGTTTTGGCTCAGTTTGTTAATAGCAAGAAAAGAAAAAATCATAAGAAAAATCATTTTTTTGATTTTTCTACCGCAATAAAACTAAATCGCAACAATTATATTTTCCCATAATACGCGTACTTTACTTCTTTTCTTGCGTTCCGGAGTTTTTTTACATCCCCTTTTTTATTTACCGTTCTTCTCTGAAATAATTCACGCCGCAAGATGCAGGCTGTGCCTTTTCCTTTGACTGACGAATTGATGTGATAACCAATATCAGCGCAGTCAGGATAAACGGCAACATATCATATATCGCATTCGGTACCGATATAACGCTTTTCGGCACATAGTATTTAAGTATACTAAACGCTCCAAAGATAAATGCTCCGAAAATCGCCTTTGACGGGCGCCATGTCGAGAATATTACCAAAGCAACCGCAATCCAGCCCATACCGTTAACGCTGTCCGGCAGCCACACGCCGCCGCAGGTAATCATAGAGCAGTACGATCCGCCGATTCCGCATATTCCGCCGCCGATCAACAGGTTTATATATTTAAGCTTTACAATCTTTACGCCTGCCGCGTCTGCCGCGCCCGGGTTCTCACCGATTGCACGAACCGACAATCCGACCTTGGTGCAATTATAGTAGACCGCAAGCACGATTGCAACCGCAATCCCCAAGTATACATACGGATTAAACGAGAACAGCAGATGCCCCAAAACGGGAATATCGCTCAACCCCGGGATATGTATATTTGAAAGCTGTGCGGTTATTCCTGCCGGGAGCTTTAACGATTCCGTTCCAAGGTTGGTTTTTGCAAAGCTTCTCACGCAATCACCGATAAAGTTTGAAAGACCTATACCGAAAATAGTCAGCGTAAGTCCCGTTACATTTTGGTTAGCCATAAGAGTAACCGTCAAAAAGGCATATATCAGTGCGCTCAGCGCGCCTGCCAAAAATGCCGCACCGAGTGCCAGCAGAAGATTATCCGAAAAATAACCCACCATAAATCCGCCGCACGCGCCGAGCGCCATCATGCCCTCAACGCCCAGATTCAAATGTCCCGCACGCTCGTTCATGATCTCGCCCAATATACCAAAGAGTATCGGAGTTCCGGCAAGGATCGCCGCAACAATAAATTTAATCAGCATCTCCATTACTTTGTTCCTCCTCTTACCACAAACTTATATCTTACAAAGAACTCGCAGCCAAGAACGAAGAACAGGATTATTCCCTGCAAAACGGCTGCTGAGTATGTCGAGATGCCATATGTTGACTGCATTACCGACGACCCCTTCTCAAGCACGCTGAAGAGGAAGGAAACTATCATAATTCCGAATGCATTCAACTGCGCCAGCCACGATACGATGATAGCCGTGAATCCGACGCCGCCGGCAACCGATGTTGCAAGCGTCATATCCGAGCCTGTCGCCTGGACAACACCTGCCAAGCCGCATATTCCGCCGCTTAAAAACATTGTAAGCATTGTAACCTTATTAACGTTGATTCCGGCATATATTGCCGTCGCCTTGCTCTCACCGACAACGCTGATTTCATAACCGTTTTTGGTATACTTTAAGTAAACAAACACCAAAACCACCAAAACAAGCGCTATAATCCAACCCATCTGCACGCCCAAAACAGTGTCGAGCTGTGCATTTTTCGCAAATCTCGCAATCTTCGGGAATCCGCTCGATGCAGGATCTTTCCACGGGCCGTCACGCAAGAATGTTATAACATAAAGCGCTATGTAGTTAAGCATAAGTGTAAAAAGCGTTTCGTTCGTGTTAAATTTACACTTAAACACCGTCGGAATAAGTCCCCACAAGCCGCCGCCGATTATACCGACAACAAGCATAATTACAATCAGAAGCCAATGCGGCATATCGGCATGATAGAGCGCAAAATACGACGCAAATACCGCACCCATAATAATCTGCCCCTCGCCGCCGATGTTCCAGAACTGCATCTTAAAAGCAAGAGTCACACCCAAAGATGTAATGAGCAGCGGAATCATAATCTTTATCGTTCCCTGAAAGGCAAGCGGGCTTCTGAATACGCCGCTTATAATTGTTCCGTAAACCTTAAACGGGTTATGTCCGATACAAAGCACGAATATACCCCCGGCAACAATTGCCAGTAAAACAGAGAAAAGTCTTAATAGCAATATTCTGTTATTGGAAAGTTCGGTTCTTTTGCTTATACGAACCAACGGTTCTTTTTTTACTGTTTGCATACTCCCGCCTCCTCTGCTGTTTTTCCTGTCATCATCAGACCGATCTGCTCTTTTGTAACACTCTTCGCATCAACTATACCGGTAATTTTACCGTGACACAAAACCATTATCTTATCCGAAAGCTGCAAGAGCACGTCCAGGTCCTCGCCTATAAATATAACCGCAACGCCTTTCTTTTTCTGCTGATTCAAAAGGTCATAAATCATATACGATGAATTTATATCCAAGCCTCTTACGGGATACGCGGTAATCAAAAGATTCGGGCCTGCCGCAATCTCACGACCCACCAATACTTTCTGAACATTACCGCCCGAAAGCATTCTTACCGGAGTATCTATGCTCGGCGTTTTTATCTCAAGCTCTTCCACCAGTCTTGACGCCAATTTTTTAGCGCCCGATTTTTCGATAAATATGCTCTTGCCGTCACTGTAGTTTTTGAGCATCATGTTGTCGGTCATGCTCATCGAGGCAACCAAGCCCATTCCGAGACGATCCTCCGGCACGAAGCTCATCTGGATTCCCAAATCAATAATCTCTTTCGGCTTTTTGCCGACTATATTTTCCTTTTTATAAAGAATCGCTCCCGCCTTTACCGAGGTAAGACCGGCAATGGTTTCACAAAGTTCTTTTTGTCCGCTCCCTGCAACACCCGCAACGCCCAGGATTTCTCCTGTATTCAAGCTGAACTCAACATCGTCCAGTCCAATCGAGCCGTCATCTTTTAGTACCGTTAAGTTGCACACACGCAAAAGCTCATGTACATCGTCCACCTCCGGGCGCTCGATTTCAAGGCTTACCGCACGTCCGACCATCAGCTCGGTGAGCTGCTTTTCGTTTGTTTCAGCCGTTTTAACCGTACTTATACTTTCGCCCTTTCGCAAAATTGTAACTCTGTCGCTTATCTCCATAACCTCGTTGAGCTTATGCGTTATTATGATAATCGCGCAGCCGTTTTGGCGCATTTTCTTCAAAATGTCAAACAATACTTTGATTTCCTGCGGAGTCAGAACCGCCGTTGGCTCATCAAGAATAAGGATCTTCGCACCGCGGTACAAAACCTTTAAAATCTCCACATTCTGCTTTTCCCCGACCGACATATTATATATCTTCTTATTTAAATCCACATCAAGTCCGAATGAATCGCAGATTTCCTTTGCACGTTTCGCAACAGCCTTTGATCCTGCGCGGTCATTTCCCAAAGCGATATTGTCCAGTGCCGAAAATACGTTTATCAACTTAAAGTGCTGATGAATCATGCCGATTTTCAGCTCTGCCGAATCGGACGGCGAATTTATAACCGTTTCCTCACCGTTCACAAAAATAGTTCCTGCGTCGGGATGGTAAATTCCCGAAAGCATATTCATCAAAGTTGTCTTTCCCGAACCATTCTCACCCAAAAGTGCCAATATCTCACCGTAATTAACGGTCAGATCAATATTATTATTGGCAACGGTCGAGCCGAAAACCTTTCTTATTCCTTTACATTCAATTGCAGGTACTGCCATTATTTCACCCCTTCAAAAAAATTTATATATCCCATCTTCCTTTTTGAATTTAACAGAAAAAGCGTGCTATTCTCTGTTAAGTTCAAAAAGGCGGTGTAAAAAAACACCGCCTTTGGAGGGGATAGAAAAAAGTTTCGGAACGCCCGAAACGAACCCGACGGCGTACGTTGGTACTCCGAGAGGTTCGATGAGGGTGTAACAAAAAGGCAATCTGAAAAAACAGATTTTTTAACTTTATCCGAAAACTATAGAACTTAACCTATTATTATAGTTTTCCAAGTAATATGCGCCCTTTTGTGTTCCGGACTTTTTTACATCCCCTTCCCGAATTGTAAACAAAGTCATCTAATCAAGCTTTGCCGGTTACTTTATTATTCAGCAACAACGTTCTTGAAGTACCAGTTGATTCCGCCTGTGATTGTAGCGTCATCCAAAGTCTTGCCTTCTTCGCCGACTGTTGTGCCTTCATTTGTTTCGATTACGCCGTCAAATACGTTAAATTCGCCGCTTTCGATCTTAGCTCTTGCCTCGTCAACAGCTTTCTGCATTTCGTCTGTGCAGAGATCCTTGTTGAGCTCTGTGATGTCAACAAGACCGTCGCTCATGCCGCCGAAGTAGTTTTCCGGCTTCCATGTTCCGTCGATAACTTCTTTAACCGCCTTTGTATAGTAAACGCCCCAGTTCCAGATTGTTGATGTAAGAGTTGCCTTAGGAGCATCTTTGATCATATCTGAGTTGTAGCCTACGCCCCAAACGCCAGCATTTTCAGCTTCGAGCTGCGGGTTCGGAGTATCACAGTGCTGACCTATAACATCACAGCCTGAATTGATAAGAGCCTTTGCAGCGTTTGTTTCTTCTGCAGGATCATACCAGCTGTTTGTAACCTTTACATAGATCTGAGCATCCGGGTTAACCGAGTTAACACCCATAGCGAATGCGTCGATACCGCCTGTTACCTCTGAGTTATCCTTGCCCATAGCGGCAACATAACCGATCTTGTTTGATTCTGTCTTCATACCTGCAACGATACCCGACAAATATCTTGCCTGATAAATTCTGCCGAAGTAGTTGTTGAAGTTCTTGTCGTTGCTCTTGTAACCTGTACCGTGTGAGAATATTACATCAGGATACTGTTCTGCCAAAGCTTCCATTGTATCCATGTAACCCCAGCTTGTTCCGAAGATGATGTTACAGCCTTCTTCGATACACTCAACGATTGCTGTTTCGGTAGCTGTAGGATCGCCGTCCGATACATTGTTCTTTCTTACGATCTGCTCGTCCGAAAGACCGAGGTTCTTCTGCATTTCCTGAATACCCAAGTCATGAGCGTAAGAATAGCCCGAGCCTGCCTCAGGATCGCCGATGTGAATTACGCCGACTTTGATCTTGTCCTTGGAAATACCTGTTGTTGCTTCCTGCTTCTGATCTGCGGAATTGTCGTCCGCACCCTTTTTAGCTCCGCAGCCTGCAAATGACGCAAACATCGTCAAAGAAAGAAGCATCGCCAAAACTTTCCCGAATTTTTTCATTTTAAAAAATCCTCCCTTTTTAAAATATGGTTTAAAATTTTTTTATTTAAAAGGCTTTTCCGCCTTAAAAATCAATCCTTAAATACCACACCGCCGTCCACAGACATACTATCTATTATGGCAAGCGATTCCACTCTTATACCCTTATCTCTTATTTCTTTTCCGCCGTGCTGGAAACCTTTTTCAACAACGATTCCGGCACCTGCAACTTCAGCTCCGGCACACTTTACCAAATCCAAAAGTCCCAAAAGCGCGCAGCCGTTGGCAAGAAAATCATCTATAATAAGCACTCTGTCATCTTTATGTAAAAAATCCTTTGAAACGATAACGTCGTAGACTCTGCCGTGAGTAAACGACTGAACCTTTGTTGAATAAACATCGCCGGCAATATTTTTTGTCTGACTCTTCTTGGCAAACACAACCGGGACATCAAAATACTGCGCCGTAATGCAGGCAATTCCGATTCCGGACGCTTCGATAGTGAGGATTTTGGTTATCTTCTCACCGTCAAAAATCCGCTTAAACTCTTTGCCTATCTCATTAAAAAGCTTTATATCCATCTGGTGATTCAAAAAGCTGTCCACCTTTAAAATATTCCCCTCGCGGACTATACCTTTCTCCCGTATCATTTGCTTTAATAATTCCACAAAAAATCCCCCTGAGCTAAAAAAGAAATACATTTCTATGATATTACATAATTCAATTTTTTTCAATGTTATTTTCCTTTTTTCGGCATAAAACATAAAAAAATATTCAAAAAGCTTTCGCCCTTTCGGCATTTTGCCAAAGAGAAAACCGCGCCCGTTCATCGGCGCGGTTTTATAGCGGTGTTTTTACTTTAACAGTTCATCATATGTTGTATCAAGAACCTCTTTTATTCCTCTTAGCTGGCTCGCATAAATATGCTGAATACCGCGCTCGATTTTCACTAAAGCCTCGCGCGTCATATCCACCCCCAAAAGCTGTAATTTAATCACTATTTCCGTCTGTTTTATTTTCTTTTTTCTCCGTATCGTGCGAATATTCTTACCAATATAAATACTGTCCTGTTTTATCTTCTGTTCTTCCATAATTATTTTCTCATCACTCTCATTATTTGCAGCACCGCCTGTTTTTGTTCTTCCGATAAAAATTTCCATTCATCTGTAAGCTTTTGCAATTCGGGTGACAATTCAATAAGCTCATTTTCGGCAAAAAATTGTGAAAGAGTTATATTCATCGCATTACATATGATTTCTAAAGTTGCAATTGTCGGTGTGTTGCCTCTTCTGAATATATTGGTAATAGTAGATTCCGATAACCCGCATTCTTTTGAAAGTCTGTATCTTGTCCAGCCTTTCTGCTTTAATATTTCCGTTAATCTCTCATGTATATTCATAGCTTAAATTCCTACTTCGTCATATTCTTAACAACCGCCAAAATACTTTCCAATGAGCTTTTGTCCAGTTTTTTACATTCCTTTGCAATTTCACTTATAAGAATCGGATATTCATTTTCTTCATCAAAAAATTCTTTTGGGGTAATTTTAAAAAAATCGCAAATATATAAAAACATACTCATAGACGGCAGTGATTTGCCGTTTTCTATTGAGTTTATATATCCTGTCGATTGCCCCAAACTCAAGCTCAATTCGCGTGCCGAAATATTTTTGGCAGTTCGCAGTTTTGCGATTTTTTCTTTAATGTATTTTTCGTCCATTTTAATCTTCCTCAATATCTACCAATTTAAACATCGGGATATTTAAAACCTCCGCAATTATAAAAAGCGTTTTAATTGACGGGCAGAAAAAACTGTTCGGACCTTCAAGCTGCGAGATATATCCCGCCGACAATCCGCACCGTTCGGCAAGCTCCTCCTGTGTCATGCCGCAAAGCTTTCTGTAATATGCAATTTTCAATCCGATTTTTATTAAATTCATTTTATATTGGCTTTCCAGCAAAACACATCACTTCCTTTGCCGTTCTCAATCTTTTTACTTATTCTTAGCTAAATTTTTAACCAGATTTTCAACAATATCAAGTTGTTCATCATCTAGTTTTTTCAAACCTTCGGTTATATTATTTATTTTTTCGGGATTGGGTGAATCAAAATCAAAAAATTGGCTCGGTGTAATCCCGAGATATTCACAAATATATAATATTCCTGCCAATGACGGTGTTCCCTGACCTGTTTCTATATGATTTATATATCCTTGATTTTGACCTATCGCCAAGCTCATTTCCCGTGCGGATACATTTTTCTTTGTTCTCAGCATCGCAAGCCGCAATGCAAAATCTTTTTCTTCCATTATTTCATCACCTATATTATATTTTAAAGCATACAAAACAAAATATATCTCTTATAATGGTTTGTTTTCGTTGAAATATGCTTTTATATGTGTTATAATTGCAATATCATTATTTTAAAAAGCATATTTGGAGTTGTATAAGATGTGTACTAAAAATTTACGTCAACATCGCTGCTGTTTTACGGGACACCGTCCGAATAAACTGCGCTGGAGCGAGCAGGAAATAAAGCCGCTTTTGGAAAAAGTAATCGACCGGGCGATTGATAACGGATTTGTAACCTTTATAAGCGGCATGGCGGAGGGTGTGGATATATGGGCAGCGGAGATTATTCTGGATAAACGAAAGAGCAACGCCGATCTGCACTTAATATGCGCCCTGCCGCATCCCGGCTTTGAAAATCGGCGGGGCGTAAGCGAAAAAGCACGATTTCAAAAAATCATTGCAGCCGCCGACTTCGTAAAGCTTGTAAGCGGCCGTTATTTTACCGGCTGCTATCAGGTGCGAAACGAATTTATGGTGGATCATTCAAGCCTTGTTATAGCCGCCTTTAACGGAAGTGCGTCGGGTACGAAAAATACGGTCGATTATGCAAAACGCAAGGGCGTGCGCGTTATAAACATTTTAAAATAATGGCATTTACTACAATATCGCACCGCAAGAACGCGAAAAAAGGGAAATTCTGCCGAATTGGGCGCCGTTTCGGTTGACATTTCGTGCCAAATCATTGTATAATGGATTCATTATCCCAATAATCGGGTTGGGATCAAATTTTATAGATAATTGCGAAATTTACATTTTACAATTACCTAATCAAATGTTTTTTAAGGAGGACGATAAAAATGAAAATTGCTTTTTCAACATTGGCATGCCCGGACTTTTCATGGACCGATATTTATTCCATGGCAAAGGACTTGGGATTTAACGGAATTGAGATAAGAGGATTGGGAAATGATATTTTCTCTGTAAAGGCTCGCCCTTTCACCGAAAAAGAACTACCCAAGACTATAGAAAAGCTAAACAAGCTCGGCTTGGAAATTCCGTGTTTCTCATCGGGTGCCTGTTTGAAGTTCAAGTATCAAGAGGCAGAAACAATCGAAGAGATTACAGAATATGCGAAGCTTGCCTCAAAGCTAAACACTCCTTACATAAGAATTTTGGCAGACCTCGAGCCCGGTCCCGAGGGTGAGGTTGACGATAACTATATTATTGAAGTTTTAAAAAAGCTTATCCCGATTGCGGAGGAATACAGAGTTACACTTTTGGTTGAAACAAACGGCGTATATTCCGACACAAAGCGTCTTTGCAAGGTGCTTGACGCAGTAGGCAGCGACAGAATCGCAGCGCTTTGGGATATGCACCACCCATACAGATATATGCATGAATCACCTGCCGAAACGGTTAAAAATCTCGGCTCGTATATCCGCTATGTACATACCAAAGACAGCGTTATGACAGAATCGGGCGCAGTTTCTTATAAGATGATGGGCGAAGGCGATATTCCTGTTTATGAAATGCTCGAAGAGCTCAAAAAAAGCGGCTATTGCGGATATGTTTCGCTCGAATGGGTAAAAAGATGGGCGAGTCACTTGAGCGACGCAGGTATCGTGTTCCCGAAATTTGCAGACTTCATGCACGATTATTTGAAAACAACCCGTGCACCTTTGCAGGATAACATGAGAAAGACAGGTCATTATCCCTGGCAGAAAGAAACCCTTATAGATGAAACCTTCCCCGATGTTTTAGACAGAATCTGCGAGGAGTTCCCCGACCAGTACGCATTCAGATACACCGAACTGGACTATACAAGAACATACCCCGAATTCAGAAACGATGTCGATAACTTCGCAAGAGCGCTTTTGGCTATGGGAGTAAAAAAAGGCGATCACGTTGCAATCTGGGCAACCAATGTTCCGCAGTGGTTTATAACCTTCTGGGCAACAACAAAGATCGGCGCGGTTTTGGTATCGGTAAACACCGCATACAAGGTGCATGAGGCAGAATATCTCTTAAAACAGTCGGATACACACACGCTCGTTATGGTAGACGGCTGGAAGGATTCGGACTATCTCGGAATAATCAAAGAGCTTTGCCCCGAACTTGAAACATCAAAACCGGGCGAGCTGGAAAGCAAAAAATTCCCGCATCTGAAAAACATCATCACAATTCAAAGCAAGCAAAACGGCTGTTACTCATGGGACGAGGCTATGGCTCTTGCCGAGAGTGTTCCCTATTCGGAAGTGGACAAAATAAGAAAAACCTTAAAGAAGGACGATGTCTGCAATATGCAGTATACATCGGGTACAACAGGTTTCCCGAAAGGTGTAATGCTTACGCACTATAACGTTGTAAATAACGGTAAAGCAATCGGTGACTGCATGGATTTATCGACCGCCGACCGCATGATGATTCAGGTGCCGATGTTCCACTGCTTCGGCATGGTGCTTGCGATGACTGCGTCTGTCACGCACGGCGTTACGATGTCACCGATAACAGCATTCTCACCGAGAAAAGGACTCGACTGCATAAACAGAGAAAAAATAACCTGTTTCCATGGCGTTCCGACAATGTTTATCGCAATGCTCGGTCACGAAAACTTTGAAAAGACAGATTTTTCATATATGAGAACCGGGATCATGGCAGGCTCACCCTGTCCGATAAAAACAATGCAAGAGGTTATCGAAAAGATGCATATGTCTGAAATATGCATAACCTACGGTCAGACCGAGGCGTCTCCGGCAACAACAATGAGCAAGACGACCGACTCTATAGAAACGCGTGTAAATACCGTCGGCGGCCCGATATTTGCGGTTGAATGTAAGATTGTCGATCCCGAAACGAATGAAGATTTACCTGATAATGTTGACGGTGAATTTGTCGCAAGAGGATATAATATAATGAAAGGATATTATAAAATGCCCGAGGCGACGGCGGCGGCAATAGACGAAAACGGCTGGCTGCATACCGGCGATTTGGCGAGACGTCTTCCCGACGGCAACTACAAGATTACCGGGCGTATCAAGGATATGATAATCCGCGGCGGCGAGAATATATACCCTAAAGAAATCGAGGATTTCATTTACACTCACCCGAAGGTAAAAGATGTTCAGGTAATCGGTGTGCCGGATAAGGCATATGGCGAGGAGATTATGGCGTGCGTTATATTAAAGGACGGCGAAACCTCATCTGAGGAGGAAATAAAGCAATTTGTGCGTGATCACATGGCAAAGCATAAAGTGCCGAGATATGTTGATTTCGTAGAGGAATTTCCGATGAACGCGGCAGGAAAGATTTTAAAATACAAGATGCGTGAAGATGCTGTTGAAAAGCTCAGACTGCAAAAGGCAAATGATATAGTAACGGCATAAATTTATAAAACCGAGCAAAAACCGTTGTACGGAAAAGATAATTTATATACCGAGTGCAAAATAAAATCATTTTGCACTCGGCTTTTTTTGTAATCTGCTGCTTACATATAAAGCCACCCTCCGTTGCTTGAAATTGTGCGCCGTTGTGGTATAATATTTACAGAACATATCAAGAAAGGAATGGTTAAAATGAACATAGGAAATAACATTTATCGTCTGAGAACATTTTATAAGCTTACACAGGAACAGTTCGCCGAGTCTTTGAACATATCAAGACAGGCGGTGCAAAAATGGGAATCGGGCGCGTCAACCCCCGATATTGCAAATCTCCTTGCAATATCTTCAAAGTTCTGCATATCTTTGGATATGCTTATAAAAAACACCGACAAACGCTTTATTGAGGAAATCAAAGGCGGCGCAAACATCAAAATTTCGCATGATACCCATCCGATATGGATGTATACATACGAAACCATGATCCAGCATGAATATGCGCAGTCAATCGAGGAAGGCTTGGACGTAGAAAAATATGAGGGACTTTTTAGGGAAGCCTCAAAGCTTGAGTCGGGCGAAATAAAGGATAAATTATGCAATCTCTTATTTGAAATTGTGTCCAACGCACATATAAAAGACGACTATAAATATGCCGAGCCTTCAACACTCGATGAAATAAAGCTGCTGCGTGACACTGCACTATGCGTTTCGGGCAAAACCCCCGACAATATCCGCGACAAAATCAAAGGCGCATTTGCCGGAAGAGTCTGCGGATGTGCTCTCGGCAAACCCGTAGAGGGCAGAAAGAGCGAGGAGCTGACAGCGCTTTTAAAATCCTCGGGAAATTATCCCATGCACCGCTATATTGAATCCGCCGACATTACCGATGAGCTTGTGGAAAAGTATGCGTTTAAAAAGGACTGGTATTGCCTGATTGATATGCTACCCGAAAAGGCATGGAAAGATGATGATACCAACTACACGATTTTCGCAAGTTTCCTGATAGATGAGTGCGGACGCGATTTCACACCGTACGATGTTATAAATCAATGGGCGGCTTTGCAGTCATGCGATCAATACTGTACCGCGGAATTTTTAGCTTACCGCAATTTCTTAAACGGATTTGTGCCGCCCAATACGGCAATTTATAAAAATCCTGCAAGAGAATGGATCGGTGCGCAGATACGCGGCGATTACTACGGCTACATAAACCCGGGAGATCCCGAAACTGCGGCAGATATGGCATGGCGCGATGCGTCGATATCGCACATAAAGAACGGAATATACGGGGAAATGTTCGTTTCGGCAATGCTTGCCGCAGCGGCAGTTACCGACAATATTGAAGAAATCATCCTCTCCGGGCTTTCGCAGATACCGAACACATCAAGACTCTATGAGGATATAATGCATATCATCGACAATTATAAAAATAAGGTATCGGCAGAACAGTGTTTCAAGGAGATTCACAAAAAATATGACGAATACAATTCACATGATTGGTGCCACACCGTTTCAAACGCAAGCATTGTTGCTGCAAGCCTGCTCTACGGCGGCGGTGATCTCGGGAAATCCATATGCATGGCAGTCCAGACAGGCTTTGATACAGACTGCAACGGTGCAACGGTCGGCTCAATTATCGGTATGATAACCGGATTTGAAAAGATTGACAAAAAGTGGTATGAGCCGTTTAATGAAACGGTTATGACAACCGTTTCGCATATAGGCGAAATCACTTTTGATGAATTTGCCGACAGGGCAATGAAACATCTGAAATAATCAAAAGGGGATGTAAAAAAACTCCGGAACGCAAGAGAAAAGAAGTAAATCACACATATTGTGGGAAATATGACTGTTTTGATGGGGTTCTGTTAAGGTAGAAAAATCAAGAAAAGATTTTTCTTAGAATTATTCATTTTCTTGCTATCAACAAACTTCGCCCTCGGCGTACCCATGTACGCCGTCGGGTATCCCAAAGCTAAAGCTTTGGCTCAGTTTGTTAATTCCAAAGCTTTTTTCCTATCCCCTCAAAAAAGCAAAGGCTTTAAAAAAATCAATTGATTTTTTTTAAAGCCCCTTTTTTATCTCTATTTTCTTAAAAACATCTTCGTCGTCCCCTTCGGCGCTCTGTATTTTAAAACCTTTCCCGTGCTTTCATATTCTCCGCCGTCAAAAAGCTCTTCAAATTTGCAGTCCTCGATGAGCTTTATTTCACATTCATCGGAAAACGGATTCTGATAGCACAAAAATCTCGAATCGCCGTATATCCCTGTACCGTTTTCGGTATAAATATGTACTCCGGCAATTCTCTCAAAGTTCTTCCATACCGTATACGGAATATCCGCCGCGCCCGAGTATATATTTTTGCCCTTTTTTGCCACAGCGGCAATGTCGGTGCCCTTGTATCTGCCGAGGATTTCGACATCACCCTCGGGCGCAAGCATCAGACTCATATCTTTTGAAAATCCATATTCCATGCCGCCGCAGATAATTTTATCCACACCCTCTACACGTCTTAACTTCATGCCGACTGCTTTTTCAATATCAGAGATCTCTCGCGCGTTCGCGTACATCGGTGCATGAATCCACACCTTATACGCATCGCTTGAATAAATAATTTCAAGTGTTTTTTCAGAGATTTTAAAAGCATTTAAAAAGATAAACATTTTATAGCGCGCCGTATCGATTTTGCTTATGTCGTTTAGGTTATATATATCATACAAAACACCGCTTTTGGCAATCTCCAAAATCTGCTTTGTAACATAATCCTCCTTTATGCCCATGTTATCGTTCAGATAAAAGCAGGACTCGGAATCGTAGAACACAGCCACCTCCGATACAGGCTTTCTCGGGGTAAGCTTCAGCATATTTAATATTTCGACCGCTCTTTTAATTTCCGATTCATAGCGCGGCGAGAAGAAATATCCGCCGGTAAAATCAAACCACCAGAGTGCCGAGCCTTTCTGCACTGCCTGACACATCTCACGGCGCAGAACCATGACCGTTTCCTCTTCGCTGTCGTAGCCGTCCTCAATTATAGCTCCGTTTTCAAGCGGATATTTAGCTAAGTGCGTTCTGTGGTCGATTTCATGCAGATACATTTTGCCGTTTAATTCAATTGAATCCACTGCAACCTGGTATGCCGCAGGATTTTCGGTTTTTCTTGCCTCTCTGTATGCCGCAGGCGAAAAGATCATATCAATATCTTCCGACTTCCAAACCTTTTCATATCCCGCCGTACCCCATCTGTTTTGCAAATCAGAAGCAAGATCCATATAGCCGTAAAAAAGCCCGATAAGTTTTTTATGTTCTATAACGCTTTGCGCCGCCGCGGCATATTCGCAGATTGTATCTGCCGTTTTTTCCGCGGTAAATTTATAATAGGCAGGAATATCCGACGCTTTCGGATAGAGAAAATCGCCGTCAAATCGGTTTAGTTCTTCCGCTGTCGGGATTTTCACCTTTTCATCATTCATATATTTTTTAAAATATTCCTCTTTTTTCAGATCATATGCACCCTTGTCATCGGTAAACCATTCCGTTGCCAGTCCCGATGAAAAGCTGTAGGCAAAAATTCTGTCCCCGTAATGTTCCTCCGCATAGCGTATAAATGCCTTTAAGTATTCTTTTGCCGCACTCTTCCATTCATCATAGAAACACGCAATCCCGAATTTTCTGAAACTGTCGGGAATGTTATGCTTTTTTATAAACCAATCGGGTGTATCCAACTGAATCATTATGCAATAATAGCCTTCGGGCGCAAATTTTTGAAACATCTCCATCTGTTTATCAAAGGCCGTAAAATCATATTCGTTATCACCCTTCCATATTTCACCGTAAGCGGAATATTTAATGCCCAGGCAGTTTATTACTCCCGAGCAAATCATCTGAAAAAGACGCACTCCGTTTCGGTAAAAAAGCGATACATTCGCAGGCGTCGGGCGAAACGAGCGAAATGCCATAGGCGAATACGGCACCCCGTTTATCTCTATCACTTTATTTCCGTTTATTTTCTTCAATTCACACTTCATTTCCGCAACTGCTCCTTTCTATAAAGCACAAAAAAATCCTAACCGTATTATATCGGTTAGAATTTTCTTTGTCAATGGAAAATATAAAGATGTTTAATAGAATAATTTAATATATATTGAATTATGTGACAGATTCGGCAACATGGAGCTATTGTCTTGTTGTCGGTCGCACAAACTCAAGCTTTAATACCATTCCCATACCGTCAGCCAAGCGCCGCAGCGTTCTTAAGGAAGGATTTGCTGTTCCGTTTTCAAGCTTACTTATATCCGCTTGATTGATACCTGTTTTTTCCGAAAGCTCTTTTTGAGTCATGCCCGAATCTTTTCTTGCATTAATCATTGCTTGTATAATTGAAAATTCCGGTTCTAACGCATCATATTCTTTTTTTAAGTTTTCATCTTGCAGCTGCTCTTTTAAAAAATCCTTAAACTTCGTCATATTTATTCCTCCCTGTTTAGATATTCGTTTCTGTATTTTTTGGCAAGTTCTATTTCACTTTTTGGAGTTTTCTGTGTTTTTTTGATAAAACCGTTAGTCAAAATAATTTGTTTGCCTATAACAAAGAAATATAAAACTCTTGATATATCCGAACCGACCCTGGCGCGCAATTCAAAAATCCCATCCTCAATATGTTCCGAATACGGCTTTCTGAGTTTATTTCCGCATTCACCTAAAAGATTTATCAATTTTAACATTCGCGCTTTCATTTTGTTGTCGAGCGAAATGATAAACTCTTTTGCAGGTTCTTCTCCACCCGGCTTATCATAAAATATTATTTCAAATTCATCCATTGATATTCTCTCCGAAAATATATGATTTATCATATATTTATATTATATATGATTTATCCCATATTGTCAACAACTTTTTACATTTGAATCGGTTATCGTGTTATGAAAATATAAAACAGGGCACATAATAATTCAGACAATTTAATATATAAACATCGCATCACCAAAGCTGAAAAATCTATACTTTTCCTTAACCGCCTCATTGTACGCATTAAGCACATTTTCTCTTCCTGCCATTGCGCTTACAAGCATAATAAGAGTCGATTCGGGAAGATGGAAGTTCGTTATCAGCGCGTCAACCACATTGAAATTTATTCCGGGATAAATAAATATATCGGTCCAGCCACTATCTTCCTTTATCTCGCCCTTTGCGCCCACCGTTTCGAGTACTCTCGTTGCCGTTGTCCCGACCGATACAATTCGTCCCCCCTCGGCTTTTGTTCTCTTTATCAGCTCAGCCGTTTCCTCCGGCATTACATAGAACTCCGAGTGCATTTTATGATCCAGTATATTATCCGCTTTTACCGGTCTGAACGTCCCCAGTCCGACGTGCAGCGTAACATAGCCGATATTTACGCCCATATCCGCAATTTCCTTTAAAAGCTCATCTGTAAAATGCAAGCCTGCCGTCGGTGCCGCCGCCGATCCCGTATGCTTTGCATACACCGTCTGATAGCGGTCTTTATCCTCCAGCTTTTCGGTGATATACGGCGGCAGCGGCATTTCGCCGAGCTTATCCAAAACATTTTCAAAAACCCCGTCATAGAAAAACTTCACTATGCGGTTGCCGTCATTTACGACATCTATTATCTCGGCTTTTAATTCACCCTCGCCGAACACAAATCGCGCCCCCGGCTTTGCACGTCTGCCCGGGCGCAGAATGACCTCCCATTCATCAAGGCTTCTTTTTTTCAAAAGCAAAAACTCAATCGCGCCGCCGGTATCCTCTTTTGTACCGTAAAGCCGCGCCGGCATAACTTTTGTGTCATTTAATATAAGGCAATCGCCTTTTTTCAAAAATTTCGGCAAATCATAGAAATGATCATGCGATATTTCGCCCGTCCTCTTATTAAGGCGCATCAGCCTTGATTCACTTCTGTTTTTAAGCGGAGTCTGCGCTATAAGCTCCTCCGGTAAATCATAATAAAAATCCTTTTTATCCATAATTATTTCCACACTTCATTCATATATTCTTTAGCGGCTGCCGCACCGACTTCCTCAGCGACAAGCTTTTCCACCAACTCACGTCTGTCCGGAACGTTTATCTTCCAAAGATTATCCAAAATCCCTTTTGCAATTCCATCCGCAAGCTTATTTTGATATGTCGAATCGACAAGCTTCTGAATTTCCGCATCATTGCTGATAAATCCCGTTTCCACCAATATCGCCGGCATGATGCTCCGTCTTGTGACTGCGTGCTGTGCTGTTTTTACACCGCGGTTTCTCGCTCCGGTCTGGTTTATCAGTTCGGATAACACCGACTTCGCCACCTCCTGGCTCGAAACATTATAATATTCATGATTATTCGTTTCGGCATAATATACTTCTATGCCGTTCGCCTGTTCCGTCGTCGCCGAATTGACATGGATACTCACAAAAAGCGCCGCGTCCTTGCTGTTCGCCAAATCAGGTCTTTCTGTCAGAGTCGGGTAAGTGTCGCCGTCGCGCGTCATTATAACCCACACGCCGTTCGCCTCGAGCTTATCGCGTACGAGCCTTGTAATTGCAAGCGTTATATCCTTTTCATTGCGTTTTACTCCGCTTGAATCCGTACCCTGCGCGCCCGGATCACTTCCGCCGTGACCTGCGTCAAGAATAACGATTTTATATCCGTTTGACGGGGAATAATTTTTCAGTTTATTTACGTCCACCGTAATTTTAGATGTATCCACAGTGGTATTTGCAGGCGGCGTAACCGGGGTTTGTGCGCCGTCTTTTGCAGTAACCGTTATAGTGACCGTCTTTTTATCTGCCGACTGCGATACGTTATATCCTGCATAATTCTGCATATCCACCGCCACTCTCGTGTATCCATCATGTGAGCCGAACCGTACAGACTTTACCGCCGCGTGCGTTACCGTCGTTTTTGACGCACCGCTATATGTAAATCCTGCGGCGTCAAAATACAGAACGTCCGATGCCGTTACCGCCGTTTTCAGTGTCTGCAAAGGCGATGTCATATTTATTGTAATAATCGCGGTTTTAGAATCCTGCGTATTTACAATCGGCGCCTGTATAACACCTGCACCCGTCGCCGGCGAGCTTATCTTAATCGCACCTGCCGCCGCGTCAAACTCAACGTTTAAGCCTATATTCTCCGAAATAAATCTCGCCGGAACCATTGTCTTTGTTTCGCCCCCGGCTTTTGTTATCAACTTCGGTGTAATCCCGTCGGGAATTGTCCCCACGACATTATTTATAATCGCAATACTGCTGTTTATCTGCATTTCTATTTTCTTGCCCAAGCCTTCAACGACAATTCCCTTCGTTTGGTTATTGTAGCTCACCGTCGCACCGAGCGCCTCAAACACCTCACGCAAAGGCACAAGCGCGCGGTTATTAAAGATAATCGGCTCCATCGGCGTATCAATTTTCTGCCCGTTTATATAAAGCGAGTAAATACTGCCGTTATAAGTATGATACGCTCCGTCATAATAAAGCTCCAGGCTTGCTTTTGCCGTAACCGTACCAAACATCATACAAATACACATTAATAATAAAATAACCCTTTTCAAATTCCTTACCTCCCAATATTTTCTTCCTATTCCGCATACGGAATGTTAAAATGCGAATATCCGCTCTGTGTAACGATTCTTCCTTTCGGCGTTCTTGCAATAAATCCAAGCTGCAAAAGATACGGCTCATAAACATCTTCTATCGTATTCGAGTCCTCGCCGATCGTTGCCGCAAGAGTGTCCAGTCCGACAGGACCGCCGCCGAAATTCTTAATCATCGTAAGAAGCATCTTATGGTCTATATTATCAAGTCCCATAGGATCAACCTCCATCGCCAAAAGCGCCTCGTCCGCCACCTCTTTTGTTATTATGCCGTCATGCTTAACCTCGGCAAAATCACGCACACGCTTTAAAAAGCGGTTGGCAATTCTCGGTGTTCCGCGTGAACGCTTTGCAATCTCTTTTGCACCATCGGGATCTATCCGAACATTTAAAAGCCGCGCCGAGCGCACAACTATCGTTTCCAGCTCCTCCACCGTGTAAAGCTCCAATCTCGAAAGCACCCCGAAACGGTCACGCAAAGGCGCGCTTAAATTTCCCGCACGCGTGGTCGCCCCGATAAGCGTAAATTTCGGCAAATCCAAACGGATTGATTTTGCCGACGGACCTTTGCCGATAATAATATCCAGTGCATAATCCTCCATCGCCGGATAGAGTATCTCCTCTACCGTTCTGCTCAGGCGGTGTATCTCATCTATAAATAAAATATCATGCTGCGAGAGATTTGTAAGTATCGCAGCAAGATCCCCGGCTTTTTCAATCGCAGGGCCGCTCGTTATACGGATATTTACACCCATCTCATTTGCAATTACTCCGGCAAGGGTCGTTTTCCCCAACCCCGGAGGGCCGTATAAAAGCACGTGGTCAAGCGCCTCATGCCTGTCCAGTGCCGCTTTTATATATATTTCCAGATTGTCCTTCGCCTTTTTCTGACCGATATATTCCTCCAATCGGTGCGGACGGAGTCCCGTTTCAATTTCCGCGTCCGCATCGGTATATTCGCTTGTAACTATTCTTTCGTCCTCTTCAAAAATCAAATCCTATCACCTACTTCATAAGCATTTTAAGCGACTCTCTTACTATGTCCTCCAACGGAGCGTCTCCTTCCACCGAGGAAACCGCTTTTTTTGCCTCCTGCTCGGAATATCCCAAAGCCATAAGCGCCGATACCGCCTCGGAGGAATTGTCATTTATCTCGACTCCGCTGTATTCTTCGGGTACTATGTCTATATTTTTAATCTTGTTCTTAAGCTCGAGAATCACTCTCTCGGCAAGCTTGGGGCCTACTCCCGATGCCTTTGTGATGACTTTTATGTTTTTCTGCATAATCGCAAGAATAATATCGGACGGTTTTGCAACCGAAAGAATCGAAAGCGCCGCTTTAGGGCCCACTCCCGAAACCGAGATGAGGTTCAAAAACATAGAAAGCTCATCATTTTCGGGGAATCCGTACAAATCCTGAATATCCTCGCGCACATAAAAATGCGTATACATCTTCACTTTTTCGCCGATCGGCGGCATCGCCGTCATAGCAAGTGCGGAAGTGTATATTTTATAGCCGATGCCGCCGCAGTCGATCACTGCGAAGTTATCGCCTTTAAAAACGTACTCTCCGTTTATGTAATAATACATATCAATATCCTTTCCTATATAATAAGTTATTAATTTTACCCTGATTATATCATACTCCATATATCCCGTTCTGTCAACTTCACAAGAGTTACGATTATATTACATTTTCATATCCTGTTTAAGGACAGCTTTTCGTTAATCGCTCCCGAATGTGCATGGCATATGGCAACGGCGAGAGCATCGGCGGCATCATCGGGCTTTGGGATTGCGTTTAAATTCAAAAGCATCTTTACCATCTGCTGAATCTGCTGCTTATCGGCTCTGCCGTAGCCCGTCACCGCCTGCTTTATCTGCAGCGGTGTATATTCATACACCGGTATGCCGCGGTTTGTCGCCGCAACCACCAAAACACCTCTTGCTTGTGCCACCAATATTGCGGTTTTGGCGTTCGTATTGAAAAAAAGCTCCTCTATCGCCACCGCGTCGGGTTTATATTTATCCAAAAAAATGCATATTTCATCATATATTGTTTTAAGTCTCAGGCTCGTTGCCATAGACGCAGTTGTGGTTATCGCACTATATTCAATCGGGCGGAATTTATTGCCCTTATATTCCACAACGCCTACTCCCACAATCGCATATCCCGGATCTATACCAATAATTATCACAAAAAAAACCTCTCTTTTTTTTTATTTTTATAACATTTTTCTATTGCATATTTATAAATTCTAATGTATAATAATACACATAAGATATGCAATTGCAAAACTTCGGTTTTGCTGCTGTCTGATTATATTTTATACTATTTTAGGAGGAATTGCAACCATGTCTAAAGAAAAAGTTGTTTTGGCATACTCCGGGGGACTTGATACATCAATCATAATTCCCTGGTTAAAGGAAAATTACGACTGCGAAGTTATCGCGGTGTGCGGTGACGTTGGTCAAGGAAAAGAAACCGAAGGCTTGGAAGAACGTGCTAAAAAAGCAGGTGCATCAAAGCTCTATATAGAAGATTTAAGAGATGAATACGTAAAGGATTTCATATTCCCGACCTTAAAAGCAGGTGCGGTTTATGAGGGCAAGTATCTTTTGGGTACATCGCACGCACGTCCGATTATCTCAAAAAGACTCGTTGAAATTGCCGAAAAAGAGGGCGCAACGGCAATCTGCCACGGCGCAACCGGAAAGGGCAACGACCAGGTACGTTTCGAACTTACAATAAAAGCACTCGCACCGCACTTGAGGATTATAGCTCCCTGGAGAATCTGGGACATCAAATCACGTGAGGACGCCGTTGACTATGCACAGGCTCACGGAATCGAAATCCCGGTAACAAAGAAGGATTTGTACTCACGTGACAGAAATATCTGGCACATCAGCCACGAGGGAATGGATCTGGAGGATCCGGCAAACGAGCCGCAGCTCGATAATCTTTTGAAGCTCACCGTTCCTCCCGAAAAGGCACCCGATACACCGAAATACATAACAATCGGTTTTGAAAAGGGCGAACCTGTATCAATAGACGGCAAAAAATACGATCCGCGTCCGTTGGTTGAAGAACTGAACAAAATCGGCGGCGAGTACGGCGTCGGCATTGCAGATATAGTTGAGGACAGACTTGTCGGCATGAAGTCGCGCGGTGTATATGAAACACCGGGCGGAACAATTCTCTACAAGGCTTTGGAAGAGCTTGAATACCTCTGTCTTGACCGTGATACACAAAGCTTCAAACGCCAGGCTGCAATCAAATTCTCGGAATTGGTATATGACGGCAAATGGTATACACCTCTTCGCGAATCGCTTTCGGCTATGGTTGACGTAATGGAAGAAACCGTAACAGGCGAAGTAAAGCTCAAGCTCTACAAAGGCAGCGTTACTCCTGCCGGTGCAAAGAGCCCGTATTCACTCTACAATGAATCAATCGCAAGCTTCGGCGACAGCCACGAGCTCTACAGCCACAAAGACGCAGCAGGATTTATCAACCTGTTCGGCTTACCGTTAAAGGTCAGAGCAATGATGAAAGAAAAGAATAAATAAAAAAGTGTAAAAAGATTTTTGCAACGAACAAACTGAACCTTTCCGGGTACCTGTGTACACAGTCGGGTTCAGTTTGTCTGTTCCGGATCTTTTAAACAAATATAAATAATTGTAAAATGTTAATTTTACAATTACTTACAATTCTTATAGAGGGTATCGGGGGTGCCAACCCCTGATTTATAATCAAAAATTTTAATTGGAAAACGTTAGTTTTACAATTACCTATTTAAACAAATACTTAAGGAGAATAATTATGGCAAAGCTTTGGGGCGGCAGATTTCAGAAAAGTACCGACAAAAAGGTAGACGACTTCAACTCATCGATACATTTTGATAAAAGAATGTATCGCCAGGATATACGGGGAAGTATTGCTCATGCGGCAATGCTCGGCAAGCAGGGTATTATCCCTAAAGACGATTCGGAGAAGATAATCGCCGGATTGAAAGAGATTTTAGCCGACATCGAAAATAATAAGGTTGAATTTGAGATAGACGCAGAAGATATTCACATGAACGTGGAAAAGCTCTTAATTGAGCGCATAGGCGAGGCAGGCAAGCGTCTGCACACCGGCAGGAGCAGAAATGATCAGGTCGCTTTGGATATAAGAATGTATTTGATGGACGAATGTGAAGAAATACGCGAGATGCTCATGCACACCTTAGAAGTGCTGACCGATTTGGCAGACGAAAACATCGACACAATAATGCCGGGTTATACGCATCTGCAAAAGGCGCAGCCCATAACATTTGCGCATCACTTGATGGCATATTTCGAGATGTTTTCGCGCGATCTTGAAAGGCTTTCCGACTGCAAAAAAAGAATGAATGTCATGCCGCTCGGCTCAGGTGCGCTCGCCGGAACAACTTATCCTTTGGACCGTGAATTTGTAGCACATGAGCTTGGCTTTGCCGCTGTTACAGGCAACTCGCTTGACGGTGTTTCGGACAGAGATTTTGTAATTGAGCTTGCAAGCTGTCTTTCAATCATAATGATGCACCTTTCACGCTTTTCCGAGGAGCTTATATTATGGTCAAGCCACGAATTTTCCTTTGTGGAAATGGACGATGCATTCTCAACCGGCTCATCTATAATGCCGCAGAAGAAAAACCCCGATGTTGCGGAGCTGATACGCGGAAAAACAGGCCGCGTATACGGTCATTTAATTGGGCTTCTTACAACCATGAAAGGAATACCGCTGGCGTACAACAAGGATATGCAGGAGGATAAAGAGCCGATATTTGACGCAGTCGATACGGTTAAGCTCTGCCTACCGGTATTCTGCGATATGATAGCGACCATGAAAGTGAAAAAAGATAATATGCTAAAAGGTGCAAAAGGCGGATTCACAAACGCGACAGACCTTGCGGATTATCTTGTTAAAAAAGGCGTTCCGTTCAGAGAGGCGCACGGTATCGTCGGAAGAATGGTATTTTACGCAATTGAGCATAACAAAGATCTGGACGATTTTTCCATGTCAGAGTTTGCTGAATTTTCAACACTTATTGAGGACGATATATATGACGCCATAAGTATGCAGACCTGTGTAAATGAGCGCAAGCTTATCGGCGGTCCCGCACATGATACGGTAAAGCGCGCAATTTCCGCCGCACGCGAGTATATCGGGAAAATGAGGAATTAAAGGTATATTTTAAATAAAAATTGCAATTGAGTAAAAATCGGAATGGCCCCGTCCATTCCGATTTTTTTACATTTATAATATTCCTTAATTATATTCAAAACTTCTATTTTAGATTTTCAAAACTTCTAAGCGACATTACTATCGCTTGTTCTCTTGTTGCATTTGCATATTGCTCTGCTTCTTGCACACTGTTTACATTTCTCGGTGCAAATTTATTATCACCTATTCCCGACAAAACACCATATTTAACCAAAAAATATACACTCGGTTTAGCATAATCGGAAATATCTGTATCATCAGCAAACTTTTTCACACCTGAATAGTTTATTGTATAATCATCATCTGTTGCTATCGTCCAATTCGGCCACTCACTTTTCTTATATACTCTGCAAAGCATTGTTGCAAGCTGTTCACGTGTTATAGGCTCATTCGGACCATATACCGTATTTGTAAAACCTGTCACCGCACCTATATTATATGCCTTTAAAATATAATTTCTATTGGCATCATTAGAAATATCCTTAAATTCGCACTCTGATGACATAACTGCCTTTCCGTCTGTCATTTGTTCAAAAAGCTGTACCGCAACTGCCGCAAATTCCCCTCTGCTTATGATTTTTGTCATATCCTTACCAACAAGTACATCCGGTATGAGGTTGTTTTCTGCTGCCCTTTTAAGTTCCGGAGTTGACCATTGTGCCGCATCTTTCCATGTATCCCATTCGCATATATACGCTCTTTCTCCATCACTGTTATCATCCCACTGATATTTATCAATAGAATAGCCGCTGCCTTTTCTGTTGCCGTTTACAATAACAGCATAATTTTGGTTACCAAACTTGTTATCAGGTTGCGGAGTTCCCCAATTTGTATACGTCACAGCCTCACCTGTAACCCATTTTGTAAATTCATCAAGATTTCTCGACATTCCTATCCATACGTCCGAACCATCCGACAAATCCGCATTTTCCATGAGCTGTTCTATAAAATGTTGCTCTCCCTCTGAATTTATAAATACTAAATGCCCTCCGAGAGATCTGCACTCCGCTTCAGCCTGTTCCCACGTCAGCCCTTCCAAAAACAACTGATACTTATGATTATTATACACACTGTCGAAAACTTCCTGATAGTTTTCATTGTTCTTTATAAGTCTAAATTCCCACTTATCGTCAACACTTCCATAAAATACATTATCCTCAAGTGATCCTTTTAATGTTACAAAACTATAGCCTGACGGTTCTTCTATCCATTCCTTGCCTTTAACAGTATAACTCCCATCTTCATTATTTTCTATACTTACCGTATATTTACCATCCTTTGCATTACTCATCCCGGGCATGTTATAAAAATCAAAAACACCCGTGCTATCATCTTTTATTGTAAGTGTCAAGCCTGTTTGCCCCTGCACTGCATAATACCATCCCTCATATGTTCCGCTTATCTCGCTTGCATACGAAATTGTTCCCAAACACATCATCACTGCAGCACCTGCAATTGCAATTTTTTTATTAAATTCATAGCCTTTTCCCTCTTTATATTACTTTTACTTTATACTATACTCTCACATCGAACAAAACAAAAATCTCTCTACTTATATTCAAAAAATATTGTTCTATGTAAAAAAATAAAGCTTTTGCATATACAAAAGCTTTATTTTGGCGCGCCCGGAGGGATTCGAACCCCCGACCTACTGGTTCGTAGCCAGGCACTCTATCCAGCTGAGCTACGAGCGCATTTATGCTTTTCTCAAATCACAAACTATATTATACCACACCCCACCATACTTTGTCAATAGTTTTTCTGCAATAAAATATATTTTTTTAGTCTGCGGCAAATGCCGCAGACTAAAAATCTACCTTTCGTTGTACGATACAATTTTGCCGTCTTTCCATTCCATATCAATAATCTTTCCGCCTTTTACGTGCAAGCCGCGAATGCTCCCGTTCTTCCACTTATCGGGGAGTGCCGGCAAAAGCTTCAGTTCACCGTCACGGTAATCGGCAAGCATCTCCAAAATACCGCTCACAACGCCGAAATTACCGTCAATCTGAAATGGCGGATGCGCGTCAAACAGGTTCTTATATGTACCTCCGCCGCCGGTATAGTCAACGCCGTTGCCTTTTTCTTCAACATATTTCAGCTGCATATCCAACAGTTTCAGCGCATGATTGCCGTCATTCAACCTTGCCCAGAAGTTAATCTTCCAACTAAGGCTCCAGCCCGTTCCGGCATCTCCGCGCACCTCAAGCGTCTTTCTGCACGCATCGGCAAGCTCCGGTGTCCCCTCCGCTGTTATAATATGCGCCGGGTGCAGCGCGTAAAGATGAGACACATGGCGGTGCGTAATCTCGCTTTCTTCAAATTCATCATTCCATTCAAGCAAGCGTCCGTCCGAGCCTATCGCAACAGGCGACATATTCGCCAATGCATAATCCACCTCTTTTTCAAACTCGGGATCGGAAATTTCTCCCTCGGTTATCGCCTTTTTGCAATTTTCCAAAAGATCATAGCATATCGAATCGGACATCGCCGTATATTTTGCAACACTTATAATTTCGCCGTCTATGCAAAAGGCGTTTTCGGGTGACGTCGCAGGAACTACCGAAAGCTTGCCGTCTCCGCGGTCACACAACAGGTCAATATAAAATTCCGCCGCCTTTTTCATTATCGGATAGCATATTTCTCTCAGGTATTTTTTATCCTGTGTATATTCATAGCAGTCGAACAGATTATGGCAGAGCCAGCCCGACGAACCGTGCCAGAATGCCCACCTCGGATCACCTTTTACAGGATCGGTATGCACCCACAGATCGGAATTATGATGCATACAGAATCCGCGTGCATGATAATAGCGTTTAGCCGTTTCTTCACCCTTAACGCTGACATCGCGCATAAAGCTTATAAGCGGCTCGCAGCACTTTTCCAGTCCGCACCCGAGAGTCGGCCAGTAATTCATCTCGGTATTGATATTCACCGTATAGTCCGAATTCCACGGCGGATCCATTCTGTTATTCCATATTCCCTGCAAATTCGTCGCCCGTGAGCCTTCTCTCGATGATGCAATGGTAAGATATCGCCCGAAGTCAAAAATCAGCGTATAAAGGCTTAAATCGTCTTTGTCCTCGCCGAATTTTATCAGCCGTTCATCTGTCGGCATATCCTCACGTCCGCTTTTTCCCAGATCAAGATGAATCTTATCAAAAAGCTCGCAATAATCCGCCTCATGATGCGCATAAAGCTCATCAAAGCTCAACTTTTCAGCACTGCACAGGGTATCGGCAAGCGCTTTTTTATATTCCTTTCCATCAATGCAGGGGTTTTTGTTATAGCCATTAAAGGAAGTCTTTATCGACAAGACAAGCGTTGCCGAGTCGGCGTTTTCCACAACAGCCTTATCCTCTTCAAAACGGCAGCTCCCGTTTTCGGTCTTAATCTTAAATCCGCCGCGGAACTGCACGCCCCTCTTTTCGGGATTTTGGAAATATATATGCTTTTTCTCCCATGTTTCATTATCCACCCATGATCTTCCAGGACACTCTCCGTCCAATATGAGCATATCTCCGTCTTTTGAGACCTCATGCTTCATAAGCGATGTAAAGCTTGCCGAAAAGCTTATCTTTTCCTTTTTATCCGCCGATAGTTTTATAACCAGAACATCATCGGGGAATGAGAGAAAATATTCTCTTTTGTAGCGTACGCCGTTTTGGGAAAACGCAACAGTCAAAAGAGCCTTTTCCAAATCCAGCGTACGAGTATAGTTCTCGCACTCCTTTTCAATATCAAAGTGCAGCTCCAGATCCCCGAACGGCAGATACATCGCAACAGCACTTCCCATACAGCCGTAGGCAAGCTTTTGTGCTTTTTTATAATCCTCCGCCAAAGCCGCATCCCTCGTTGCCGTAAATGCGGCATATTTATCCTCGGTTTTCTTTTCCTCGGGCACACCCGACCATAGTGTATCATGATTCAAAGAAACCGTTTCATTTTTCACCCTGCCGTAAACCATAGCGCCGATACTGCCGTTTCCCAAGGGCTGCGCGTCGGTCCATACCTTAGCCGGTGATGTATAGAATGTTTTTGATGACATACTTAAAATTCCTTTCTTAAAACTTTATTGGGACTGTTAAAATTTCACACCCATTTTTTTGATTATATTATACTTTATTTTAAAAGTCAACCAAAAAAATGCATGATATAGAAAGTTATGCCAAAAAAGTTGATAATGGTATTTAAATATATAACAAAGAGCTGTTAAAAAAACAATTGATTTTTTTAACAGCCCGTGCATTTTCAATGGGATAGCAAGAAAAGAAAAAGATTTCTTTTCTTGCGTTCCGGAGCTTTTTTACATTCCGTTTAGCTTTCCTGCATTTGCAGATACTTGGTCGATAAAGTATCAATCGAGTAGTCGCTCTCATACGCTATCTCATATTCGCCCGAAAGCCGTATATCGGCAGAGGACGCACCGATTAGTATCGCATATTTTCCGCTCTCTGCATGCCACTCTCTTAAGCAGATATTGTAATATTCAAAATCTTTCTTGTTAAGCTCAAAAGAAACCTCTTTTTCCTCACCCGGCAAAAGCTCAATTTTATCGAATGCCTTAAGCTCTTTTTCCGGCTTTAAAACAACGCTGTTTTTATGCGAAACATAAAGCTGGACAGCCTCTTTTCCTGCCATATCGCCGACATTTTTAACCTTAAAGCTTACCGTCAATCCGATATTCTCTCCGTCCGATTTTTTACTCGACAACTGGAGATCGGAATATTCAAATTTTGTATATGAAAGTCCGTGTCCGAACGGGAACCAGATTTTATCCTTATTTTTGTCATAGTATCTGTACCCGACAAACATTCCCTCATTATACCACGTTTTTCTGCCGTCGCCCGAAACGTCCATTTCGGTTCTGTCGCAGTTTGCAAAGCTTTCCGAAAGCTTTGCACTCGGATTTACCTTCCCGAACAAAATATCTGCAACGGCACTTCCGCCGGCTTCTCCTGCATACCACATCTGAACAACGCCCTTTACTCTTTCATGCCATCTTCCGGGGAGCGCCGCACTTCCCGTCTGCATAACGACAATAACATTATCGCACGCATTGCAGGCAGATTCCAGCATACCGTTTAAGTAATTCGAGAAGGTCAGATTTTCTCTGTCCCAATGCTCCGTTTCAACGTCCAGTCCGTAGTTATCGCTGACAAAAAGAATCATTGCGTCAAAATCGTTGCCTTGACTCCATCCGTTTAACTCGCCTACGTCCTCGGCGCCCATAAAGCCGCCGGCAAAGGTTGTCGCCGCAACCGGACTATAATACACTTCGATTCCCGCCTCTGCCGCATTTTTCTTTATAAAGTCCAGCGGCTTATCGATTTTCTCATCATCAAGCAGAATCGCGGAGCTTCCCGCGCCCATTATAACAGGTCTTTCGGCGGCTCTTCCGAACACACCGATCTTTTTGCACTTTTTAGCCGTTATCGGAAGTACATCATCATCATTTTTCAAAAGCGTTATGCACTCCTCCGCCGCCTTTTTTGCGACCTCATGCTGCGCCTCTCTCGAATATTGGCACTTACCCTTTTGCATCTTCTTGGTTTTGTCGATAAATTCAAGCATTCTTCTTACGCTGCGGTCAATTTCCTCGATTGTAATCTCGCCGTTTTCCAAGCCTTTTTTGACATCGCTTGCTATATTTTTATTGCACGGCATATCCAAATCCAGTCCCGCTCTTATCGACTTGCACGCATTATGTACCGCGCCCCAGTCCGAAACTACAATTCCGTCATATCCCCACTCATCTCGCAATATCTCGGTCAAAAGGTACTTATTCTCGGAACACCATATTCCCCCGAGCTTATTATACGCGCACATTACCGACGTCGGCTTTGAATTTTCAAGCGCTACTTGGAACGCCTTTAAATAATACTCTCTCAAAGTTCTCTCGTCCACCTCGGCATTTATGGTAGTTCTCTCATATTCCTGATTATTCGCCGCATAATGCTTTAAGCTCGCACCGATACCCTGACTTTCGAGTCCGTTTATCACCTCTGCCGCAAGATGTCCCGACAAAACCGGATCCTCCGAGAAATACTCAAAATTTCTTCCGCAGTATGGCGTTCTTTTCATATTTACGCCCGGCGCCAAAAGCATTTCATAATCCTCCTGGCGGCACTCTCTTCCGATTGCCTCGCCCGTCTTAAACGCTACCTCTCTGCTCCACGATGCGCCTATTGCGCTCGAGGTCGGAAAGCACACACAACCGCCCTCGGTATTGCTCTTTCCTTTTCTCACTCCGTGCGGACCGTCAACCATCCACACCGGCTCGATACCCCATTTTTCAAATCCCTTTGTTTTGCCCTCAAAGCCTGTCAAAAGCTGCGCTTTTTCCTCAATGCTCATCTCGGCGATTATTTTCTCAATATCCATTTCTTTCTCCTTTGGTTTTTTTCGGGGATAGGAAAAAAGCTTTAAAAAAGAGCTCTTTAAATCCCCTCATTTCCTTCATTATATTATAGTTGCCCTTCTTTGTCAACCCCTTAAAAAAGGGCTGTTTAAATTTAAACAGCCCTTTATACATTAGGGGACAGAAGCTTCTATCCGTGGGTAGGAGTTTTTCTCCTCACCTCTTAGGAGATAGGAAAAAAGCTTCGGAATTAACAAACCGAGCCAAAGCTTTAGCTTTGGGTTACCCGACGGCGTACCTCCATAGGGCTCCCAAAAACCAAAGGTTTTTGGGAAAGAGGAGAAACAGCGTAATGATTGAATTGTGAATTGAAAATTCACAATTCAATATATGTCGCTTGTTTCGACGATCAAGCGGTTCAGTTTGTTGATAGCAAGTTTCTTGCGTTCCGGAGCTTTTTAACATCTCCTACACCTTAGAATCCAAGCTGTGCTTTTTGTGCCAATGCATTCATTGTATCAACACCACTCCAGAAGAATGCTCTTGCTTTTACCTCTCCCGATGCAGGTGTCACTGTTGTCGAAACAGTTCTTTCAACACCGCTTGCGTCTGTTGTTGTAGAAACGCTTTGTACGTTCGTGAGCTTGCCGCTTGCATCATACAATGCAACTATCAAGGTGATCGGTTGTACCGAATATGCCGTATACTTAGCAGTTGCCGTCAATGCCTCGCCGGCTGTTACAGCGTCTTTATCAAATACCGGCATTGTGTATATTACACCGTTCTGGTGAATTGTAAATATACCTGTCAGATTAACCGTACCTGTCGCGGTAATTGTCGCTGTATGCGCACCGTCGCCGAATCCGTCATATGTTACCATACCTTTCGATGTCTTTGTATATGCAACATTTTCCGCAACCGTTTTACCGTCAACGGTAAGTGTATATGTGCCGCTCGGCTCGCCAAAGGTCAGCATGAACGAATCGCCGTTAAAGCTGAATGTCTTATCGGCATCGGTTACAGTTTCCGCTGCTGCATAATCATAATAGTAATTCTTGCAGTCTGTGAGCGCCGCAACCTCTTCATTTGTCTTCGGCAATACGAAATACTTATCCGAATTATGCTCCAAAAGCGCATTTACATATTCGCCGTAGAGTGCCGAACCGTCTGTGTTCGGGTGAGTTCCGTCGGGCAGATATACCTTTGAATCCCAATCCGACTTGAATTTCGCGTCCGCATTATAGTATGTGAGCATCTTATCGTGTATGCTGATTGTCGGAATTCCGTAAGCCTTTGCGATTCTTTCATGCTCTGCAATCGCAAATGTGTTCGTATCAAAGTCCATTACAGTCGTGTATACGAAGATTATAACAGGTCTGTTTTCAAGGCTGTTAAGATTTCTTACCAGACTCTCCATATCCGCTGCCGCTGTCGGGCTGTTTGAATCATTTACCGCAAACTCGATAAATACAATATCCGGATTCTTCGAGATTACGTCACGTCCCAATCTCTTCCAGCCGTAGCCTGCGCCCGTTCCGCCGACCGACGAATTGATATTTGTAACATTTATATTATTCGCTCCGAAAAGCTCTGTAAGCTTACTCGACGCGTGCACTCTCCAGCCCTCCTGAGCTGTTATCGAGCCGCCGAAGTATACCACATTCAAAGAATCCTTATCTGCCAATGCACTCGGGAGAGTGAATGACTTCGTTGTATCATACACTGTTCTGAAGGTTACTTCCTGATCCTCGTCCGCACCGAGTATTTCTTTCGGAATTGTCAGCGTATATGCCGTATCATAATCGAAATCCTCCTGCGGAATTACCAATATCTCGTTGCTGCCCTGCTGTGAGAACGCACAATTGATTGCTGTTCCGTTTTCCGACTTCAATGTGATGCCGTCTGTTGCCGTAACCTCGGTTGCAAGTGTAACCGTAAACATATTGCTCGCAATCGGGATATTTACGTTTCTGTCCAGAGCCACACCGTCCGAAGTGATAACCTTAGCCTTGCCGAGTCCTGCGTCCCATACTCTTATATAGTCGATTGAACCCTTTGCCCATTTGCCGTCATAGTTTCTTACCGCACGGATTGCACCGAACGTATCACTCTTATTGTTATACATAAAGTTTGTTTCCGCAGCCGACGCAATATCGCCCAGGTCATTTCTGATTGTGAACGAATACTTATGGCTTACAAAGTTAAGCTTTACGTTTAAGGTATAATACATATCTTTTTCGATTGTATAACCTGTATCAGCCCAGCCGCCGCTTACACTCTCATTTTTATACCAAAGTACATTATCTGTAACCTTAAGCGTTGTAATTGCAGCGCCGCTGCTGAGTGTACGCGGATCGTCCGCACTCTCGTTTACATTGAGAACCGAGAAAATCTCATTCCATATCGGCTCGCTGCCGGTATACTTGAATCTTAACTGTACCACGATATTGTCCTTATCGGTCATATCGAGATTTTTACCCAAATTCATTTCAAATCCGCGGTATGTTCCGCCTGTAAATGTACCGTTTGATACATCTGCTCCGCTCATCTGCGATTTGTCATATTTTCCGCCGTTATAGTTTATGTGATACATATTTGTATAATCATCATAACCGTTAAATTCGGCTCTGAATATATATTTATCCTCCCACTTTGTTGTGAACTGCCATGCGCCTCCTGCATACGAATCCGTATCGGGAACCACAATCTTATACTGTGTGAATGCGTCAAGGTCAGCAAAGTGCAATGTAACTGTCTTTTTATCCTCCGAAAGTGTTCTTGTAACATTCTCGGTATCAATCTGAATTGCGTTCATATCAGCCTCGGTAATTTCGCACGGGAAATTAACTGCTGCGTCAAATGTATACGGCAATTTTGATGCGCCCGAAAGATCTTTTCCGTCATAGTTTGCCGTAACCTGCGGCAGCATATCCTTATCGAATACCTTGAAGTAATCGATCCATGTCTCGGTACCGTTCCAGTTATGGCGCGCAAAATAGATTGTTTCGAGTGTTTTCAGGTCTGCATCGTATCTTGCATTTACATACGGACCGTCATAACGGTTTCCGTCATCATCCCATACAGATGCTGCAAACTGATTTGTTTTAAAGTTCAGAGTTGCTCTGTAGGTATAGAACTTATCGTTATATATCGGGAAATCCGTCACAACATTATCATTGTTATCATCTCCGCCGTATGCAAAGCAGGAAACGCCGTCGGCATTTTTCCTTGTCTTTAACGTACAAAGTCCGTTATTCCACTGCATGAAGCGGCTGTCGCCAATAATCGTATTGTTTGCGCCGCTTTCGCTCTCTGCATAGTGCGCCTTTACTCTTGCCTCAATAACAATATTTTCTCTGTCCTCCAGCTCAAGCGCAGGGCTGAACTTATAGCTGTATCTGTTATATCCCGTCGAAGTCCCTGCACTTTGAGTAGTTCCTACCAAACAACCATCCTTTATTCTTGCAGACATTTCTCCCGATACATCACTTGTATCTTTAATATACCAGCCCGAGAAATCATCTTCATCTCCGTTAAACTGATAGTCTACAAAATACGGACTGTTTTCGTCCTTTGCCGTTGTAAAGCTAAAGCTCGTCGCCGAGTTCATGCCAATTTCTTCAACAGCCAATGTATATTTTGTGCTTGCAGCCAATGTATCAAAGGTTACGGTAACTGTTTTTCCGTCCTCCGAAAGTGCCTTTGAGATTACAGCGCCATTATTAATCGTGATTTTATTCAGATCGTCCGCGCCGATCGCGTAATCAAAGGTAATCTCTGCGCTTGTTCCTGCCGTTACGTTTTTCTGACCGTTTAAATCAGCGCCATTATAGGTTGCGTTCGGAGTCGGCAAAAGCGACATATCAACAAGCTTTGAATAATCGATGTAGGTTGTCATACCGCCTGCAAGCTGTCTTGTAAATGTGATATAATAAATATCTCCCAGCGCCAGACCATACGACGTATCGGTCCAGTCACCGTAAAATTCATGCTTTTCACCGTTCAAAAAAGCGTCGTCGCTTACAAAGTCAAGCTTCATCTTCTTTGTAACGTTATTTACATACATACGTACGGTGTACCACTCGTTATTTTTAAATCTTTCGGTTGTAATAACCGCTGCATCATTCTGTGTTCCGCCGTAAGAAATATATCCGTTTGTATAACGCAGATTTGCCATGTAGTTTGTGTTTTTTCCGTTAAGTCTTAAAAGCGCATTGTCGTTATAGTTGATATATCCGTTTTCGTCCAAGGCATCTGCGGGATAGTCCCACTTAATTTTGGTTTCCCACATAATGTTTTCTTTTCCCGCAATATCGAAAAGCTTAACCGGCGATACTGTCGCATATGTTGTTTTTTCATCAACAACAGGCTCTTCGGTTGTTGTTTCTCCGTCCTTTTCGATGCTTACCTCTGTTGTTGTTTTGGTTGTTGTTTTAAGGTTAAAGCTCGAAACCTTTGTAGTCTCGGTTGTAACGGTCGTTGTCTTTTTCGAGCCGTCCTCCAAATTCTCTACGGTAACTACAGGATCTCCCGTTTCGGTTGTTGTTGACGTCTCGTTTGTCATACGTCCGTCAACGGTGAACTTTCCGTAACCCATACCGTACGTTCCGTTAGGTCTCATTGTAAGAACACCGTCAACCAGATTTCCGTTTTTGGTATAGAACTCGTGGTTGTTCATCGTGACGTTGTTTGGGCCTTCATGAGCCCAATAGGTGGTATCGTCTGTACCGTCAAAATTTGCCTCCCAAATAATCGGGTTTTGAGCGTCCTGTGCCAATGCCGCACCTGTCGGCATCGCGCTGAGGAGCATACTTGCGCCGAGCAGTGTGCTCAGCAATTTTTCTCTCATTTTTGCCATGTTTTTTCCTCCTTAAATTTTTTTGTTTTTTTATATTAACCGCCCTACAGGCAGGCTAATTACATCTTTCTGTACTTATCGGCGTAAATTCCGCTTGTACTCTTTATATTTTCATATTCCGCCCTTGTTGCATCGGTAAATTCTTCCGCATTACCCGTTATAGTTATATCATCGTCGGTTGTTCCGGCAAAGGTATAGCAGCCCTCTATTGCAATATCGATAAATGTGTTATCGCAGACCGAGGTTTCCACCGCCTCCGGATTTGTCCTTGTATTTACATATTTTAAGACATTTCCGAAGCTTTGCTGCCATATGCTTTCTTTCCAGGGAAATCCCGGGTAATTTACGCTATCTCTTTCGCTCCCCTCAAGGTTTGCCATAAATACATTCGCATACGGGCTGTATCTTCCGGCGATTTCGTCCCATGCGTTTACCTTGGTGCCGTCGGAAAGCGTGATGTATAATCCTTTTCCGCGCACTCTTGCGCCGTAGTTTGTGCCCTTTACGATATTTCCGTTAAAGGTGTTGCATACGCCGCCGTGAACAAAGACTCCGCCGGAGGTGATATTTTCGATTACATTGTGCTCCGCTGTCTGACCGCTCAGAAAATCGTCCCAGTATATCGCGCCGAGTCCGCTGTTGGAGTCGTGGATATAATTTTCGCGCATAACATTCCCCAAATTGGACAGATCGTTTCCGGTGTAGATTATCCCTGCGTCACCCGAATTATCGGTTAAGCACTCGTAAATATCGTTATGCTCGATTATCAGATTATTTCCTCTGTAGCTCATCGCTAAGTGCGGTGTTTTTGTGATTGTGTTGTACGACGCGACCGTTCCGCACCCGGCAACGGTAAGCGCCGCCGCGTTTGTGCGCCGGAACTGTCCTGTCCGCTCAAAATAGCAGTTTGTCACAAGACTTTCTGACGATGTGAGCGTGTTTCTGTCGCCGCCCGTCATATAAATTCCTCTTGCGCCGATATTCACAAAATCGCAGGCGGACACAAGGTTGTTGTTTCCGTCAACATAAACCGCACTTACCGCATTATTTTTGAAATTGCAGCCTAAAAGCTTAACCTTGTCCGCCGCAGCATTTATAAAATACCCTCTCGAATTTTCAAATGTGATATTTTCAATCGCGACATTGCCGCACGAAATATTGATCATATCCGTTTTGTCGGTATTTATGCGGATTTCGGTGTTGTCAAACGTTCCGTCCGAAACGTCCGCCTCTCTCGGGTAATAGTACAAAACATTACCCTTTATTATATATTCACCCTCAATATCCAGCTCGCTCGGCATATTGTATACGCACCATTTTTTCCCCGTTCTGTCATCATCTGTGTATGAACCGGCATTGTATGGGCTTATGGTTATTCTGCCGTTTGCGACCGAGGCGATTTTGTTGCTCGAAAAATCCCAGTCATAGAAAAAGAATCCGCTTATCCATGCCTCGTTGTAGTTTTTCCAGTCCTTTATGTCGTCTGCGTCCACCGCAAGGATTTTGTTGGTATAATCGAGCCATACCGGAGTTGCCGTCGCGGAATATCCGTCGTTCGGGTATTTTGCAATCTGCTCGGTTTCGCCGTTATAGTAGAGCGCGGTGTTTCTCGGGTTATCCGTGTCCTTTTTGATGCCGTAATCGGAAAGGTTTATGCTGTAGAGCTTTCCTTTGACGTTTTCGGGGAACATCGAGAGAATTCCGGTATCGGTGACCTTTTTAAAATCAGCTCCCGTAACCGAAACGCCTCCGGTAAATATCACATCCGTCCCATCGGATTTTACCGTAAGCGAGGACAGGCTGCCGATTTCCGCGACATTTACGGTATTTCTTATTTCATACTCGCCGCCGCGCATAACGATTGATATATCGCCCTCTTTTTCCTTTGCGGCGTCTATTGCCGCCGAAAGGGTTTTGAGCGGTTTTTTAAAACTGCCCTCTGCCGAATCGCTGCCGTTTTCGGCAACATAAATCTCGTTATCCTTCGGCGGATTTACCACGCTTATATGCAGTGCCGCACCGCGCTCAACCGCCCTTGACGAATTGAACTTAAACGGTACGCTCCTGCCGCGCGCGATTTTTCGTATTGTATCGGCGGAGGCAAGGACATTTCTGTCCCCGTCCTCCAAAGTCACCTCAATTGCTACCTCCATATCGGTACCCGAGCTGTTTTTTACCGAAAATTCGCTTTGCAGTCCGTTTGTGTACTGCGTTTTTTGCACCGTAACATCTATACCGTCTATCGCCGATATGCTGTATTCCTCCTGTGCGCTTGCCGCCATTGGTATATTTATAAGCGACAGGCACATCAATATTGCGCTTATTTTCTTACGCATTACTTCACTTCCTTTATATATTCCTGAGTTGCCGCAAAATGATTTCATTTTGTCGCAGTCTCTTATTGGGGCTTTATGCGATCTGTGCATTTTTATAAAGCCCGCGCTTTAGCGTTTGTCTATTACTATCATTGTCCATATCGTGTTTGTCGCGGCATAGAAGAATACATTGTCGCCGTTTTGCACATCGTCCCAGGTGATTGTCTCGGTCTTAACCTTGTTGCCCCTTACAGTCATTCTGTAAATCTTTGCGCCTGTATTCATCTTCTGCAATCTGCCCGAGGTTTCGTCCACGCCTGTATATTCAAAGAAGTAGTTTGAGAGCTTTTTCGTAATGTGTACATACTGCGAGCGTTTTTCTGCATGCACTGCACTGCCGTTTTTACCGTGAACTTCACCTTTTGCACTGCTTACACCGAACTGATCCGCTTTTTCGATGTCAAACACACGGTCGAGGTTTGAAAGCTTACCGTTTCCGTCAAGCTCGAAGTAGATAATATCGCCCGCGTGCAGCTTTTGGAATATTTCTTTTACCCCGTCAGCCGCATTTTCGTTCCATTCAATCGAAATCGACTTTCCGCTCTGCTCAACTATCAATGCTTTAACCGGTAAATCGTCCGCATCAAGCACAGTCGTTGCCGATTTTACTATAGCAGGGCGTAAGTTCTTGGCAATTTGCGGCAATTCCGCAGAGCCTGCACGTTTCCATATAACCGCACCGATTGTGTGCGTGTCCTCGTCCTCGTTGTAAAGCTCATGCGCATAGTTGTATGTAGGCTGTGGCGCCCACTGCGGCTGTGATATGTACGAGCTTTCCAAGTCCTGCTCGTTTATGTTGAAAAATATGGTGTTCGTGTCCTGATACCACATATTCAACCAGCTGTTTGCATAATACACATATCCGTGGTTTGACGGAACAACATAAACCTTATTTTCCTTATCGATAAAGCCTGTCGAACCGATCGGTTTGCCGGTATATTCGCTTGCCGGAACCTTGTCAGGATTCATGGCATAGAATCTTCCTGCCCAAGTAAGTTTTCCGTCTTTGGTCACACTGCAAAGCTCGGATATATCGCCATTTTCGTCCAGCTTATACATCAAAAGCTGCGGTTCAAATTCTCTTTCGCGTTTGCCATTGAATCTCAATGCGTCCAGAACCTCATCTGCATCCTTTTTAGCACCGTTAAATCTCAAAGTTTCCTTTAAGTTAAATCTTTCAAATTTGTTTTCTGCCGTAAGTACCTTTATTGCCGCAATCATCGGGCTTTCGTCCTCATCAAAATATCCTGCTATCATATAGCCGTAAGCAAAATCGTCCGATCCCGCCTCTTTTTCAAATGCGTAAACGTTTAACATATCGTCAATTCTGAAGAGTCCCGAATCATTCATCTTAATATTATACTTTTCCGCCCCCGGCGCCATATCGTATTCCACGCCGTCAATCACGATTTTATCGACCGTTCCGTCATCTTTTTTCGAGATTGTCGATACTTTTCCCGAAACGGTTTTATCAAATGCATAGGTTATGCTGTGATCGCCGTTCGTACCGATAAGTACAACCATGTTCTTTGCCAGTCCCTGCGCCGTATTTCTTTCACCGTTTATATAAACAACGTAATCCTTGTACTCATCTTTGTAAGAATAGGTTTTTGAAGAATCCTTTTGGTCGTATATTTTGATTTCCTCATCGTTAGTCGCCGCATAATCCAAAACAATGATTTTATCGGCTTTAAATACGCTTATCACTTCAAAATCACCGTCGGCGTCGTTATCAATCAAGGTAACGTTTCCGATTTCCGGGATAAGGTCATCTTTTTTATATTGCGCCTTTGCGATGCCGTTATATATAACGCTCGTGTCCGATGTGATCTTCACATTTTTAACTCTGCCCGCTTCATTTTCATAAACGAACTTGTATGCGGTAAAGTCTGCCGACTCGGACAAAACATTTTTAGCGTCAACAACAACCGTTGTGTTCTTGCTGCTCGGCGTAACGTATTTCACTTCGCCGAAATCCTCGTCCTCGTCGTAGTACACATATGCCTCAACCGCATATCCGAGATACTCTGCCGCATCGCTCTCGCCGACCGCGACAACCTCGCCGTTTAACTTTGCGTAATCGTTTCCCGAGGTCTTGTCGCTCTCGTCCTCAAGTCCCGTAACGCCCGTTGCGGTCACAATTGCCTTAGCTTTTATAGTTCTGTGGAATTTCCATAAAGCGTCCTTATCCTCCGACTCGTTATATGTAACATCGCCGTCTTTGATGCTTATCTCGAACACCTTACATTCGTAAGCGTTATCGATAATCTTCAAAAGCGTGTCGTAGGTAAGCTCGCCGTCTCCCGTTTTTACACCGTCCAAAAGTCCGATTGAACTTGCCGTTGAAAGATACCCTGCCGGATAGCCTCCGTTTTGCGTTGCCGGCAGCTCATACCCCAAAGTATTTACAAACACCTTTACGGCATCATTTACCGTAATCAGGCTGTCCGGCTTGAAATTACCGTCTGGGTATCCGACTGTATAGCCGAGATTGGCGCTGATATTTATTTCGTTAAAATACGGATAATCTTTATCAACGTCGTAAAAACTGTCACTTTGCGCCTCATAGCTTTCGACGCCGGCAAAGCCGAGGATAATTTTTGAAAATTTCGCACGGCTTATCGTATCCGCACTTTTTATGTCCCTATCAAATTCTATTCCGAGAGCCTCGGCTTTTTTCATACGTGCCTCAAAATCGGGATTCACATTTTCATCTGCCGCAAAAGCCGAAATACCTGCGCAGGAAATCGCCGCCGCGGAAAATAGAGCAATTAATCTTTTAATCATTATTTTATGTCCCCCTTATCTTATTTTTATAATCTGGTACAAAATCTTCGCGGCTTGTGCGCGCGTTGCGGCAGCCTTCGGCTTAAATTCGCCGTTAATGCCGTTAATTGCGCCTCTTTTAATCATAAATTCAACCGCTTCCTTTGCATATTCGCTGACAGTTTCCAGATCGCTCAGCTCAGCCGGGTTTTCGATAATAATATCGGTATCTGTCCCCGTTTTATTCACCGCTCTTAAAATCATAACCGCCATATCCTCACGCGTGATATTTTTTCCGACTCCGAATTCGTCCTCGCTCACGCCGTTTACTACACCGTTTGCAACAGCAATCTCGATATATTCTCTGTACCATGCGTCCTCGCTCACATCTTTGAATTTCAGCTCGGAGCTTCCCTCGAGTCCGAATGCCGAAACAACAAGCTTTGCAAATTCTTCACGTGTAATATTATCGTTAGGAGCAAACAGCGTTTCCGACTTGCCGTTTAATATCTTGTTATTGTAGAGATGCTCGATCGCCGTATATGCCCACTCAAAATTGTCAATATCGGTAAACGGGAGCTTATTCTCGGGCGTCTCGGGTTCTTTTGTATCGTCCTTGCTCTTGTCGGTATCGGGCTTGGGCTGTGTAATCGGCGCGATATTTCCGCCGCCCGAGGACGGTTTTCCGCCGCTTATTCCGCCCGAGGATCCGCCCTTTGAACCGCCTGTTGTCGAACCGTCGGTTGAGCCGTCTGTGTCCGAATCCTTAACCGCCTTTATCGCCTTTTCGATATCTGCGGTATCGTCATAGCTCTTATCGCGCATTTCCTTTACGCATTTTGAGGTATTCTCCATGAAATAATTGTAAAGGCTTTCTTCAACGCCGATATATTTATTGTAGTTTTTCAGCACATCTTTCATATCGGACGGATCAGCCTCGCTAAAGCGGGCAACCCCTGTCTTTCTGTTAAATATCTTTCGTATTTCCTCTTCCTTTTCTACCCCTTTAAGGCTCTTGTCAACATTCGCCGTACTTTTCAGTTCGCTATATTCCTTATAAAGCTCCAGATTCAGATACTTATTATATGATTCCAGAATCTCTTTCGGCGAAAGTCCGTCATATATCCACGCAACCGCGGTTGATTTATAGAATCTATCCCCGATTTCGTCCAGGGTCTTGTAATCACCGTCAGATGAAAGTCCCTCTATCGCAATATCCTTCGCGCTGTCCGAAAGCTTATCGTAATATGTCATATCAATATAGAGCGCGTTTTTATGTCCCTCAACATATTCTCTCAATTTTGCAACCGTATTGTCCGAATCAAACTTACTCTTTTCGTTTATATCTGCAATGACCTTTTTTATATCATTCAGGGACATATAAAATTTAGTCGTGCTGTACTGTGTTTCGATACCGTCGGCTGTAAGCACAAATCTGTAGCTGCCGCTTACCGCACTCTGCGGGAATGTGTACTCGAATGTGCCGCCCTCGGCGTTCTCGTAATTTACCACATCGAGCACAGCCTCTTCCATTGCACCGTCTTTAATATCCGCAATGTCAAATGCTTCATTCGAGAAATCCTCTGTCGGCTTTAATATAAAAAGCTTTATATTTTTCAAGCTTTGTGCGTCCCCCGAAATGACGAGCTTTCCGTCGGACGAGAGGTCGCAGGACGCGACCTCAAGCTTTCCGCCGTTCTTCTCAAATACAAATCTGTATTTTACTCCGGTATCCTTGTTTTTTAAAACCGTCACATTTTCCTCTGTAAGTGCTGCGCCCGAATACGGAGTTTTGGCTTTTGATACCGTTTCATACCCGTCTATTTCAATATCGGGAATATCTCCCGTCGGGATCTGCACATAATATAGCGTTCTTTTTTCGTCAAACTCGCGATCCAACACACCGTTTGAAATTGATACATCTGCCAATGCCGCATTTGCCGAAATCAGAGCGGCGGCAAAAATCGCCGTAACTATAATTTTTCTTTTCATATTCTTCATTCCTTTCTCTTATTCCGTCAAATCTGCGGACGGCATTACTTCCATCGAACTATCCTTACCCATTACATATATCTCAAAGTATCCGGGGTTTTCGTTTACGGCGTTCTCGTCGGTATATTCAAACACCGTTTCTCCGTTGACCGCCATTCTGAAGAGAACCGTTCCGTCCTCTTGGTCGAGCGTTGAAATCTCAATTTCCGCCTCTTCACCGTCTCTTAAGAATGTGTTCGGATATTCGTTTACGATATTCTTCGGGCCGCCCCATACCTGTGATTCGATCGTGTCCTTCTTGACAATCGCCAGATACTGCGGATTTCCGCCCCACGCAACTGCCGTCGGACTGTTTTGCGCACGGAGTGCGAATCCGTACCAGCTGCCTCTATTCAATATATCCGTCTTTACTCTGAACTTGTAAATTGTCTGCGGCTCAACTCTCGTATTCGTACCGATTGTACTTGCGCCGAGGTTTGTAATCGTCAGCTTATCTTTGGCAAATACCACCTGGTTAGGAGCGAAATCCCAGCCTGCGCCGCCGCCAACCATTCCTGCCATATCGAACACCTGAGGATTCTTCTTATATAAAAGCTTATTAAACTTTTCTTCCAATTCTGTCGCCATACGCTTCACTTCTTTTTGAGTTATCGTCTCACTCTCCGACTTTTTCTGATATTCCGCAATAAGCGACTTCATCGCATCGACCGTGCCCGGCTTATTCTCGCCCGGGTTCTCGCCCTCGACAATCGCCGTCAGCTTACCGTTGCAGCTATCTATCATATCGGTGAGCTTTTCGCGCGATACCACCTCAAAGGCTTTTGTCGTAAAGGTGAAATATTCTTGATTGCTCTTTTTCTCTTTCTCGCCGACAACCGAATTGGTATCGTTTGCAATCGCGCGCACCTTCCAATAATATCTCGTATTAAAATAGTTTAAACGCTCCAGCGTAACCATCGCCGACTTTACTATTTTATTGGAAATTATATTTTTAAACTCCTTATCGGTCGCAAGCGTGAACTGATACGCATATGCATTTTCCGCTGCCGACCATTTAAACGTAACCTCCGACGCCTCGATATTCTGCTCTTTGTTCAAGGGACTTAAAAGATCAAAGCTTCCCAGCTCGGGGCTTGTTTTTCTGTCCTCATCGAGATATATTCCCGCATTTTCCATTACCTCTTTATATCTTTCGGGAATAACATAATTTTCAGCGTCCTCACCGTTCACTTTTTTATTATCTTCATCTGTAATATTCGGGTAATCATTATCGCTTATCGCCAAAATCTCTCCGCCTATATTAACAAAGGTGTTCCCCTTTATCACGGTATCGTACATAGACGCTTTATCAGTCTGATTTATATACTGAAATACGTGATTGTACTTTGTCCAGGGCGCTTTTTGCCAGTTAAACGGAGTCAAATTCCACAAAAACGTGTTGTTCGATACCGATGTCGCCTTGCTGTAATCCCATCTTGAACCCTCAATTGCCGAAAATCCGATACCGGTTGTTGAATCGTTTATCGAAAGATTATCTATAACCTTATTCGCCACACCGCCGTGGATAAACACGATCTTTCCGGTATTTTTAAATACATTCCCTTCAATCGTGTGATCACTCTCTCCGTCATCTAAATATATAACGCCCATGCTCGCCGGAATATCATGGAAATAGTTGTTTCTTATAATATTTCCCAAAACCGACGCATTACGTCCGTTATATACAGGTCCCGCGTCTGCTGCATGATCCTGCAAATTATCGTAAAATTCGTTATATTCTATAATGTTGTCGTTTCCGTTCGGGTTAAGCGCTATATGAGGACCGCCGACAAACTCGTTATGTGATACGGTATGCGCCACACCGTTTATATGAAGCGCACTGCTATTGGTTCTTGAAACCGTATTGAAGTTCCAGAATCTGTTGTTTGTTATAACCGTCTCGGACGGAGTAAGCGTGTATCTGTCGCCGCAGTTCGTCCAGAACACTCGTGCTGAAATATTATAAAAATCGCACCCCGAAACCAAGTGCTTAAAGCCCTCCATCTCGATAGCGCTTTTAATATTTCTGAAGGTACAGCCTCTTATCTGAATATTTTTACAGGTATCCGAAATCTTCATTGCCAGTCCCAATGAATTTTCAAAGGTGATTCCCTTAAATATCACATTTTGTGTCCCCGCAAGTGAGAACATATCGCCCGAGAGCAGTGAAAACTGCACATCGTTATTCAAAAATTCGCTGCTTTTCGGATCGCCCTCAACCGGATAAACATAGAGCATACTATTCTTTTTATCGAAATAGCACTCACCCGGATTATCCATCTCGCAGAGCATATTATACACATAATACTGTTTATCGGCAGAGATTCCGTACTCGGCATGGTCGTTCGAGGTTATAGACAAAAGTTCGGTATTGACTTTTGCAATCAATCGGCGCTCGCCTGCCCATGTAAACGCGAAATATCCGAACATTCTCGGATCGTCCTCTTTTGCCCAGTTCTTCACTCTTGTATCGCCCACGACAAATTCAAAGGTATCGCCTCTGCCTTTTGAGCGTTTTAAAACTTCTCCCGTAAGCGCAAATCCCGAGTTCGGCCAGCGCGCACACTCAAGCTTTGCGTCTTTATAGATAACGCTCCAGTTTGCCGGATCTTCACCCTTGAATCCGTCGCCGAAACCCGAGAGCTTATTTGATAAATCTATCCCGACAACACGCTCCGGGTTCGGCAGCTTTGATTTTACCTGCGTGTCCGTCACCGGTGAAAATTCGCTCCCTTTAACGCTTATACCGCCGTCAAAGCAAACTCTTTCGTCCTTGTATGCGCGATATGTTATCGGTGCACCGTCAAGTCCCGAATCGGTTTCGGCAAAAAATACTGTCGAGTTTATTATATATGTCCCCTCCCGCAGTACGATATTTATACCGCCGTCGGGAAGTCCGACGCTCTTTTTAATTTCCGAAACGGTGCTCTTCGCCGCCTCAAGGCTTGCGCACGGACTTTCATATGTACCGACGCCCTTAACTCCCGGCTTTACATATATTCCGAAAAACTTGGTTATATATCCGCTTATCGAATCGGGAATTTCGTATGAGCTCTCTGCGATGTAGATATTCCCGTTCACTTCCTTAATATTAAGCCCATTGTCTGCCGAGAATTTGTACAGTTCACATTCTCCCTCGGCTGCTGCACTTTCGGGGAATACGTCCTTTATAAATCCGCCGGGGACATAGATCTTATCGCCGTCTTTTCTCGTTTCGCCGTATTCGGCATAATCCTCCATGCTGTACCGTTTCCCGTATACGAACGCGTCGGGTGAGCCGGGGCGCACAATTACGGTATTCTGCATAAGTTTTTGGTATTCCGCGGATTTTAAATTCTTAAAAACCTCCGCCTCGTCCGCAAAAACGATGCCGCAGCTCGTTACCGTCATGATAACGGCAAGCAGGGTTAAAAGCACTTTTTTCATATAAGATTACCTTATCCTTTCTATATTTTAAATTAGATGTAACTTTTTAACATCCCCTTACTCTATACTGAATCCGTTCCATACATATGCCTTAACTGTCTTTGCGCCGTCAGCCACATCGGTTTTGGCAACATAATTTTCTGTCGTTCCGGCTTTTGCCGAAAATTCCTGATTTGCCAGCTTTATGAGATTTCCGTCCGCATCATATACGGCGGTCAGTATGAAAAACGTTCTGTCGGCGGTGCCGTTATTCTTAACCTTAACGCTTGCCTCTGCCTCGCCCGTCAAAAGCGCTGTTTTCGGCTCGCTTATTATAAACGGAGCCTCTTCCGTCGTAAACTTAATCTCTATATCCGTACCCAATTTATCCGCATTCTCATTCTCTATGTCTTTCGGGATTGTTATCGTATATTCCTCGTCATATTTGAGTCCTGCCGGGAAATATATATCAAACTTATTCCCCTCCTGCGTAATCTCGGTCGGAACGCTTTCACCCGACGCGTCCTGCACCTTAACGGCATCGCTTGCTGCAACCATCAGATCACCGTAAAACTCGGCTGAAAATCCCGTATCTGCCGAAACATCTTCAGCACCGTTCTTAATCGAAGTTTTTGTAACCGCAAAGCCTTCGTCCCAAAGTCTTGAGTAGTCCATATAGATTATGCCGCCGGTTGTCAGGTTTCTTGTAAAGTTCACGGCTCTTATGTATCTTTGCCCTTTAGGAGTCGACCAAGCGCCCCAATCGGCATTATATGACATTCCCTTTGTCGGTCCCTGGAAATCACGCCCGGTGCCCTCTTCTGCGATATACACCTCCATGTTATGGCTCACGATATGCAGATCGGCTTTTATCGTATACCATGTATCATTTTTCAGACGGTAATCCGAAACATAATCAAAACCGTTATGGTCGCCGCCGTATCCGAGACAGCCGTCCTTAATCTTTATGCAGGCTCTTGTGTTTGAGTGCGGTCCGTCGATAATCATAAGCTGATTATCCGAAAAATTCAAATATTCGCCGTCAACCTTTGTTGCCGGCATATTGAATTTTATCTTTGTTTCCCAAACAAGCTTATCCTTTGTTAAAACATCAATCGGGTTCTCCGAATAATCGAGCTTAAATCCCACATATCCGAAATTATACTTTCCGTTTACACCCACCGGCGAGGTTATAAACCAACCCTCGGGAGAAAGATAATCTTCGGGATTTGTCACCTTTTTGTTTGCTGTGTTAATCCAGTTGTCGGTATTGTCCGTACCGTCAAATTCCAGTGCAAAAATGGCTCTGTCGGGATCATAGTCGGCAAACGCCGCATTTGCCGACGCCATGCACAATAATAATACCGCACCAATCAACTTCTTCATTTTTTTCATAATCTCGTCCTTTCCGCGCTTATCGCGCCTTCCTTTATTTTATATTTTTTTCTTTAATAAACTCTTCCAACTGCTTTCGCGTTTCCTTGCATACCTTTTCCATACCTGCCGCCTCCATCTCGGCTGCATAATCCTCCCAGTAAAGCTCGGGATCTTCTGCACCCGTCAGCAAAAACTCATATTTTTTCTTGACATTTCCCAGCTGAGTAAGCTCTTTTTTAATATCCGTTATATCGGCATGGAATCCTATAAATTTCGATTTCGGCGATTCCTCGTTCATTTCCTGAGTCAATTTCCAGTCCTCTTCGCTCTGATCGTCCAAAAAGTACGCGTTAAACTGATTTCCCAACTTCCAGCCGACAATTCCGTACGAGCCGTCGGTAATCGTCACTCTGTTCTCGCCGATTTTGTTGTAATGCACTCCCTCGATTCCGTATACCAGCATATTGTAAAGCTCTTTATCGGTATTCATCAGCTCAATCAGCTTAAATGCCTCTTGCGGATGCTTTGAGTGTGCGTTCACACCGATCATTGTCGCATTGCTTGATGTCGGTGCTATGTACGGCTGCGATACTACGGCATAGCATATATCGTATGAGTTTCCCTGTTTTTTGAACTCGTAATATCCGCCCGGCTTATTGTGAGTTACCCACGCGGCATACATACCGTTTAACTGATCCTTGGAATCGTCCCGCACTGCCGCCGCATCTTTTCTTATAAATCCTTTTTTGTACCAGTCATGCAGCTTATTTACCTTGCCTCTCCAGATCTCATTTTCATAATACGGCTTGCAGGTCAGTTCTCCGTTTTCATATGTTACATAACAGTAATTTATTGTGTCGCTCGTGCTGTAGTCGTCCACCGACTGAAACGACATCTCGTGCATACTTAGTCCGAATGGGTATATATCCGGCTCATTATCGCGAACCTTTTCCAAAAACGGCTCAATATCCTCGGTTTTTCTTACCTTGCTGATGTCAAGATTATACTTTTGCGCCAGATCCTTTTTTACCGTAACCTGCCGTTTTTCAAAAAGCACCTGCATATTCGGGATTGCGTATATTCTGCCGTTTATTGTCGCCGAATCCAACACATACTGCGGCATGGTATTTTTTAGTTCGGACTTTTCCACCATATCGGTCAGATCGTACAGTCCCTCATTTGCCACAACCGCGTCATACCCTGTCAGATACCCGATCCATGCTAAGTCAAAATCATTATTCGCGGCAATGTACATATTTATCTTGTCATTGTAGACCGAGCCGTTTATCAACTCGACCTCAAGCTTAAACCCAGCCTTTTCATAAAGCTTTTTATTAAATTCCTCCAGCACTCTGTCCATATCGTTTAAATTTTCCGAAACTATGCACCATTTAAGCGTCGTCACATCATCGTGAAGATTGCTGTTTTTATCCTCTTTGCAGGCAGAGAGCATTGCACCTGCCGAAATAATCAGGCATATAGCCGAAATAACTATTTTATTTTTCCGCATATGATTCCTCCCGAAATATATTTTCCCAAAACCGGAGTAAGAATAATAATCGGCACCGCGCCCATGACAGCCGCCGCAAATTTCACCGCCTCCGTTATATCGTACTCCGCCGTATTTTTCGCGTATTTTATCAAAACGCTTGTATTTATCCTCTGTATGTAGTATTGAATATTTAAAAGCTTGTCGCTTATTATGTAAAGGCGGCAGGTCACGGTATCATTCCACCGCGATATAAAAAGAAGTATTGCCATCGTCACAATTATCTGCTTTGACATTGGCATATAGACCGAAAAAAGCATATGCCATTCGTCCGCCCCGTCCATCTGCGCCGATTCTCTGATTTCTCTCGGTATTCCCTTAAAAAACGCGGTCAGTATCAAAACATATTCGGGAATAACAAGATACGGCAGAATGTATACCCAAAGTGTATCGCCGATATTCAAAACCCTTACCTGCATAATGTATGCCGCAACGCTCGTTCCGCTAAAAAGCATCGCTGTAAAAACAGCCAAGTATATCGGTTTTTTAAAAGGCGTCTTTGTGTTTGCCAGCGAAAAACTCAGCATCGGTATCAGCACCGCCGCACCTAAAGCCGTCAGCACCGAGTAGAAAAACGTTATGCCCGAAGCTTTAAAAAGCGCAAAATCGTTTTTTAATATATATCTGTATGAATCCAACCCCCAAAAGAGTATCTTTTCACCGGGGATTTCTTTTTCAAATAAAGACATAACCGCAATCGCAATAAACGGTGCGATAATTATAAGCGTTATACAAAATAACATTGCGTTTAACGCAGTCTGTCTTTTTTTCAATGCCGATTCCTCCCATAATACAAAATATTTACAAATATTCTCCCAAGCTCTTTTTCCCGAAAATCAGGTATACCGCCGCAACACCGATACACCCCGCCGCCGAGCGGATCAGTCCTGCCGCCGACGAGATCGACATATTGCTGCCTGCGATATTTCTTATTATATATGTATCCAAAACATCGGTAATATTCAAAAGTATTCCGTTTTCGCGCGTAAGCTGCAAGAACATATCGCAGTCCGACGCCAGGATATTGCCTGCGTTTAAAATAATAAGTATAATCACGGCAGGCATGATTGACGGGAGCATAATGCTGAAAAATACTCTTTTTTCACTTGCGCCGTCCACTCTTGCCGCCTCAAAAAGCTCTTTTTTCACACTGCACAGCGCGCAGTAAAAGACAAGCGCACTGAATCCCGTATTCTTCCAAAGATAAAATATAACCATAATCCACGGCCACACCCCCGGCTTTGCATAAAACATTACCGGCTCTTTTGAAAAAAGAGCAAGCAGATGATTTACGGCGCCGTTTTCACCTATAATGAGATTTAATATCTCGCCGGCAAAAACCCAAGATATAAGGTAAGGTATTATCAGCGCCGCCTGGTAGATTTTCTTCATGCGTCCGCTTTTTAAATTATAGACCATAACCGCTGCCGCCAAAGCCGCGGCGATTCCCAAAACTGTAAATACCGTATTGTAAAAAACGGTATTTTTCAAAACGTTTAAAAAATCGCGGCTTTCCAGAATAAAGCGTATATTGGAAAATCCTGCCCAATCGCTTTTTATCATGCCGCGCCCGAGCTTGTAATCTTTAAATGCGATCACATTGCCGAGAATCGGTATCAGGTAAAAAACAATTATAAAGATAAGCGGCACTGCCGACATAATAAAAAGATTGCGCCGACTCGGTGAATCACATTTTTTCTTCAAATCTCAGTATTCCTTTCCTTATTTTTGAATATACCTCCACTGTTATATCTCTATTTTAACACATTGTTCAAAAAAATTTAATAGAATATCTTAAGATTAAAGGTGCAATATTTTAAGATTTTTTATGGTAAAAATTTAATTTGGCTTGACTTTTCTGTTTTTATGTATTATTCTATTTTTATATGATATGTAAAATGGCAGACCGTTTTTTTGAAAGGCAGGGATTCTATGTACAAGGTTATTCTTATAGAAGATGATGTACCGGTGTTGCGTCAGTTAAAGAGAATCATAAGCGGAACAAGCTCGGAATTTGAAATAGCAATGACCTTTACACACCCTCTGGACGCTTTGGATTACCTAAAAGAAAATACGGTCGATGCGGTAATAACCGACATTCAGCTCCCCGAGATGACGGGAATAGAATTTTGCCGATACTGCAAAACGCATTATCCCAACATAAAATTTGCGATTTTAAGCGCATACGATAATTTTGACTATGCACAAAAAGCGATAGAGCTTGAAGTATGTCACTATATGTTAAAGCCGATAACCATACAAAAGCTTGAAACACTGCTTGCAAAGCTTTCTGATAAAATAGCCGCGCAGAAAGAATCGGAGGGGTTTGTCGCAGCGTCGGTAACCTTAAAAAGACAGCAGACAATAGTAAATCTTCTGTCGGGATTCTACAGTGATTACAACACATTTTTTGAAGATATGCGAAAAAACGATGTCATGCTCTCTCCCGACACCTGCCGCGCCGGCACAATATATGCCTCGTTCGATAATTTCTTTGCACTTTTAAAGGAAAAGCCGTCATACACGCGCGAGGATATATACAAAATCGCGTCAAAGATCATATCGCGCAACAATCCCTCGCTTTACTCGGTGCTTTTCAACTATTCGGAGGATAACATTGCGATATTCGTATTCAGCAAGACCGCGACCGACGCGGAAACCTTCGAGAAAAATCTTTCGGCATATATAGATGAAATATCGCAGGATACCCAAAGGATTTTAAATATCGGCGTTACCATAAACTCAATCGATACCTTTGCGGATATTGACGCTTTCTACAAGTCACAGCGCCGCGATTCGTCATACGAGGAGCAAGCTAAAAATATAATGTATTACGTTTATGAAAATGACTTTGAGTCCGCCGTCAGATGCGTTGAGGCGGTAAGAATGATTTTTGACGAAACACAGGTGCAGCTTATATATACCTCGATACTCTCGCACCTCAGCAAGCTCACCCAAAAAACCTTTTCCGATGACAATTTATCCAGTGATAAGCTTTTAAATATCATACTCTCGGATATAAAGGATATCAAGCGCTATAATCTGACCGACATCTCAAAAACCGATGTCATAGATAATGCGTGCAAGTTTATCCAGGATAATTTTGCGAACGATATAACCTTAAACGATGTGGCACAGCACGTATTTTTAAACCCGATATATTTCAGCTCATATTTCAAGAAGAAAACCGGCGAAAAATACAGTGATTATCTTGCCCATGTCAAGCTCGGCAAGGCAAAGGAGCTTTTGTCCGAAACCGATATAAAAATCTCCACGATTGCGGAAATGTCGGGCTTTCGCGATACAAACTATTTCCATAAAACCTTTAAAAGCCAGACGGGGCTTACTCCTGTCGAATACAGAAAGAAATACGGGAGCAATAATTAGATGAAACACTTTTTTACAAAGGATACAATTTCGGAATATTCCACAAACAGCCTTTTTAAGCATTACTTAAAATGGCTTTTCGGCATACTCCTGATACCTTTTTTGCTCTTTTACACTATACTTTTCTTATACAGTCTGCGCTCAAATGAGGACGCATTCCGCGCAAATTCCACCGAGGTACTCTCGAGAAGCGTTACGGTTATGGATAATCTTTTTGAGGCGATTTCAAAAAACTACGAATCAATCTGCTCCGATGAGAGCATCAGCCTGTTTTTTCTCGACGGCTTTTTCCAAAACAATAATGCGTCCGAGATATACAGCTACAGCCGTCTTATGTCGGATCATCTTTCAAGCATATGCACCTCATTGAATTATCTTGATTCAATCCATATCTACAGTGTCGAAAACGACTATTTCATGTCCAGCACAAACAGCAACTACCGCCCGTATTTTTATGACAGCGAGTGCTTTAACATCTATAAAAAATGCACAGACAACAACTATATCCTTATGAGACGTAAAAACAACGGTAATGCCGTCACGCTCTGCTATGTGGTAAATAACGGCAGTAAAAATGTCGGCGCGGTATTTTTTAATATTAATATATCCAAGCTGATGCCGACTCTGATCGGTCAAAGCACAGTGGGTGCCTGTCTGATATTTGCCGAGTCGGACGGCAGCACCATAACCGCGTCCGACGGCATTTTCGACCGCGATATTTCAAAGTGTACAGACGGTCATTTCGGAGTTTACAAGATAAATAAAACGCCGAAAAACGTGTATATGTCAACCAAGATTTTATATGAGAACATAAACCTCATCTATTGCGTTACACGTCACGTATACTACACCGCCTTTTATCCGTTTATCGCAAACACTCTGATGTATCTGCTCTTTACTGTACTTGCGCTGATACTTTTGTCGGTTGCGGGCACCTTCAAGCTCTACACCTCGATTTCCAATGCACTGTCATATATAGAAACACCCTCGTCCGACGCAAATACATATGATGAGTTCGTCTTTTTTACGAAAAATATGATGTCGCGCGTTGACGGAAACAATGAGTCGGAAAGTACGCTTGCGCTGAAAATCAAGCAGCTGAAAAAATATCAGGCATTGGCATTGCAAACGCAGATAAATCCGCATTTTCTCTTTAATTCGCTAAACCTCATATCAAGCTTTGCGCTCGATTCCGGCGGTGAGGACAGTCCTCTGGTCGTTATTGTCGACAAGCTCTCGGATATACTGCGTTTTTGTCTTAACACGAAAAATTATATAATAAAAATCGAAGAAGAGTTAAACGCTACGATAAAATATATCGAAATAGAAAATATAAAGCACGATAATATGATAGATTTCCGATTTTTTATCGATAAAGAGCTTTATGAATACTATACCTTAAAAATGATACTCCAGCCCTTAATCGAAAATGCAATCACGCACGGCGTAAAGCTCCTGCGGCACAAACAGGGGGTTGTGAAGATTATCGGCAGATTACGCGGTCAAACCGTAAGCTTTTCGATAATGAATAACGGTCCGCAGATCAATCCCGAAAAGCTCGCCGATCTTCAGGATGCTCTGATTTGCGAGGAAGAAATTCCCGAAAATAACCATATCGGACTAAAGAATGTTAATCAGCGTATAAAGCTTATATTCGGGAACGATTACGGCTGCACGATCGACTCCGATTCCGAATATACCACCGTTACCGTTTCATTCCCGATTATACGCAAGAACAATAATGACTTTATGTAAACGGGGATGTTAAAAAACCCCGCAGCGCAAGAAAAGAAGAAAAAATCAAAGGCTGTTTAAAAAATCAATCGACTTTTTAAACAGCCCCTTTTTATGTGGAACAGGTATGGCGCTCGTGTGTACTTATTCTAAGCCTGTTTGTTCAGTTTTAACGGTTGGTGGTTGTTTTTTTTCACCTTGATTATATATTCCGTTCCCCAATCAAAGTTTTTCTCATGCATATCGGCTTGGACGCCGTTTTCGCGCATGATGCCTATGGCTTGCTTGATTGTGTTGGTAAACATTCGCATATCGTGATAGGCGGAGATTTTCAGCTTTCTGTTCTTTTGCGGCTGTGCGTTTAGCATATCACGGACAAGATTCTCGGTCTGTTTTACATTAAGCTGCTGATCATATATCGTTTTTGCCGCGGTGCATTGCAGCTCCTCGCTCGTCAAATGCAAAAGCGCTCTTGCGTGGCGCTCGGTGAGCGAGTAATCGGCGATTAAATCCTGCACGCGCGGCGTAAATCGCAAAAGCCGCAGCTTATTCGCAACGGTCGATTGGCTTTTTCCCAGCTTTTTTGCCAACTCCTCCTGCGTTATGCCCTGGTCGCGTATCAGGCGCTGATACCCCTCGGCGATCTCAAAAAACGACAAATCCTCGCGCTGCAAATTCTCCAAAAGCGCAATCAGCGCGGATTTGTTCTCATCGGCTTGTACCACAATTGCCGGAATTTTTTCCAATCCCGCAAGCTTGGACGCACGAAAGCGCCGCTCACCTGCTATAATCTCATAAAAATTTCTGACAGCGCGTACCGTTATCGGCTGTAAAACTCCGTTTTGCACAATTGATAAAGAAAGCTCCTCCAGTCCTACGGCATCAAAATTTTTTCTCGGCTGATTCGGGTTGGGCCTTATCAGTCCCAACGGAATATTCACCACTTTGACTTTATCTTTTTCCTTTTTAAAAACTTCAATCATTGCTATGTCCCCTTAAAAAATAGTTCTTTTAAAAAACATTTTTCCATTTTCCGCAAAATAGGGTGTAAAAACAATTTTTACACCCTATCTCGCTCGGTGTGGTGGAAGGTGCAAAACAGATTACTGCCCGGACAAACGAAAACGTACAGGGTTATATAATTGGGAGCTTTATAAATACGCCTCGTTTCTCCCTTAATCTGTCTTACAATTCCATTATAGCACAAATTTTTAAAAATGGAAGAAAAAGACTTCGACCGAAATTTCCTTATTTCTCACTTCTTTGCGTTTTTCTTCAAATTATAACAACTCTCGATAGGTGTTTTTGACGGAATACCTGCTTTTCTCGGGTATTGCATCGGAGTATGTCGTACTTTTTTTACAATAATTATCTTGTGGGACAGCTCGGTAAAGGGAATTTCTGTCGAAAATACGTCCTCTATCTCACCGCCGAGGATTGTTATCGCGCGCTTTGCCGACAAAAGCTCCTCATCTGCCATAGGTCCCTTTAATGCGAGAAAATATCCGCCGATTTTCAAAAAGGGCAGGCAAAGCTCGGATAAGACCGTCATATTCGCAACCGCACGCGAAACGACGGTATCGAATTTTTCACGCATCCTTCGCGCGCCGTCCTCCGCTCTTGCATGGACAAATTCAATATCCGAAAAGCCCATCACACCGGCTGCCTCTTTTAAAAAGGTAATGCGCTTATTTAAAGAATCCAATAATGTCAGCTCAATATCGGGCATCGCCGTCTTTAAAACCAATCCGGGAAATCCCGCACCCGTCCCGACATCTATAACCTTACCCTTGACTTTCCCTGTTAAAATCGGCGTTAAGCTGTCCAAAAAGTGCTTTGTATATATCCCGAAATCGTCGGTTATTGCCGTAAGGTTCATTTTCTCATTCCATTCGAGCAATATGTCTTTGTATTTTAAAAGCTTATCAAGCTGCTCGCCAGAAAGCTCAATACCTAATTTTTCCACACCCTCATTTAATATGTTTTCCATGTTTTCCGTTAAACCTTTCTTTTTAAAATAAAATGCGGCGGCAAAACCGTTACCGCCGCACTAAAATATGCTTTTTAAAATAAATGCTCTATCAAAATTTTCACGCCGATTCCGATTAAAACGATGCCGCCGAGAATCTCCGCTTTATTCCCGAAAAGATTTCCGCATTTGCCGCCGATATGTACTCCGGCAACCGAGATTAAAAATGCCACAACCCCGATAATACCTGCGCTCTGCAACAGTGCCAGCTGTGAAAATGTACAGGGCGACACCACCTGCATACCCATAGTCGCAAATGTTACTCCAACCGCCAATGCGTCTATGCTTGTCGCAATCGCAAGCATCGTGAGCAGCTTATTGTCAAGCGGATTTTTTATATTCTCTTCTTCCTTTTCATCGTCCTTTATCGCCTCATAAAGCATCTTTCCCCCGATAAATCCCAAAAGGATAAACGCAATCCAGTGATCGAACGATGTTATAAGCGAGGCAAAAGCGCTCCCCAAAAAATATCCGATACACGGCATAACAAACTGAAACACTCCGAAAAAGAGTCCTATTTTCGAGCTTGCGCTCATCTTTACTTTTTTCAGCACCATTCCCGAAGTAATTGATACCGAAAAGGCATCCATCGCAAGCGCCGCTGCAATAAACAATACCGATACAATATCCATATATACACTCCCTTATTTGTGTTCAGCTTTTTTATCCCTTGTCATCAAATCGGTCACAGCAAGTCTTGCGCTCTTGCCCTCAAAAAGAATCTTATTCGCCTCTTCGACAATCGGCATGGAAACATTATATTTTCTGCCCAAAGCCAATGCCGCCTCGGCGGTATTTACACCCTCGACAACCATTTTAACTTCGTCCAATGCTTCTTTTAAGCTCATGCCCTTACCGAGCAAAATACCTGCTCTGCGGTTTCTGCTGTGCATACTCGTACAGGTAACGATCAAATCGCCCACACCCGAAAGTCCCAGAAATGTTTCGGATTTTGCGCCCATCGCCGTACCCAAACGCTTGATTTCAGCCAATCCTCTTGTCATCAACGCCGCTTTTGTGTTATCACCGTAACCCAAACCGTCACTTATTCCGGCGCAAAGCGCAATTACATTTTTTAGCGCGCCTCCCAGCTCCACTCCGACAATATCGTCCGAGGTATATATGCGAAAGCTCTCGTTCATCACAAAGTTCTGCACATACAAAGCCGCATCCTCATCTTTTGATGCGACAACGTTTGTCGTCGGCAGCTTTCGCGCAACCTCCTCCGCATGAGACGGTCCGCTCATAACTACAATCTTTGCCTGCGGTATCTCTTCTTCAAGGACTTCGGAAAGCCGCTTTAGAGTACCCTTTTCCAGACCTTTTGAGAGATTCACCAATATATCGTCCTTTTTCATAAACTGTCCCAATTCATGGGATACAGTCCTTACCAACGGGCTTGGCAAGGCAAACACCGTAAGCTCCGCACCGTCCAAAGCCTTTTGCATATCTGTTGTAAAGCTTACATTTTCGGGGATCTTCACTCCCGGCAGATACCGCTTATTCTCTCTGTCCTTTTCTATCTCTTTTATTTCGGCATCGAATTTATTCCATACCGAAACATCATGTTTCATTGATGCCAGATGCACCGCCATAGCCGTTCCCCAGCTGCCGGCGCCTATTATACAGGCTTTCATGATATGCCCTCCTTTATTTTTTAAACAGCTTGTTTTCTTCTCCTTTTAAAAGTCGGGAAATGTTTGCGTGATGCTTTAAAATAAGCACCAAAGCCATCAAAACCGCACTCAAAATATAAAACACATTCCATTTTTCGCTCCCCACCATAAATCCGATAACAAGTATCGGGTAGGAAACGGCGGCCGTAATCGAGCCAAGTGAAACATAGCGCGAAACTATCATAATAATGAGCGCCAGCGCAAGCACTATGAGTCCGATTTTCCAGTTGAGCATCAACACAACGCCCAAGCTTGTCGCAACACCTTTTCCGCCGCGGAATTTGAAAAACACAGGAAAATCGTGACCGAGCACCGCAAAGAATCCGGCGATATAGGCAAGATTTCCGATAAATATGCTATCCGGCGCGGCGCTTTTTAACCACATATTAAAAAGCATCGATAAAAGTATCGCAATAACACCTTTTAGTATATCGCATACCAAAGTCAGCGCGCCTGCGCCCTTGCCGTGGACTCTTAACATATTTGTCGCCCCGGCATTTCCCGAGCCTTCCTCGCGTATATCCTTACCCGACATAAGCTTTGATATTATAACCGCGCTCGAAACACTTCCTATAAGATATGACGATAAGACCACACATAAAACAATTATTATTTCCATTTTTATAATCATTCCTTTCCGTACCGTAGGGCACAAAACCTAAGTCTGAAAAAAATCGTTCGCAAGTAGCTGCTTTGCAGCGAGTGGTTGAGCCCGAGTCCAAATTTTTAATTTGGAAACGAGAGCCATGCAACAGCGTTCTAAATCATTGATTTAGATAACGCTACTGCTCTGTACAAATGGTACCGCCCCGAGCAAAAAGTTGTGCTATGGGCGATTTTTTCAGACTTTCTGCTCCTATTTTTTCTTTTCACGGATTATAAAATGAGTCGGCGTCCCCTCAAAGCCGAAGGCCAGTCTGAATTGATTTTCGATATACCTTAAATATGAATAGTGGAAAAGATCGCTGTCATTCACGAACAGTACAAAGGTAGGCGGTGCAACCGAGGCTTGCGTACCATAATAAATTTTAAGCCTTTTTCCCTTGTCTGAGGGCGGCTGCTGTTTTGCCATCGCCTCATTTAATATATCATTGAGCATACCCGTAGTAACTCTGCGCTTATGCTGAACATTTACCTCTTTTATCTCCTCCAAAAGCTTCTCCACTCTCTGCCCCGTCTTTGCCGAGATGAAGAGAATCGGCGCGTACGACATATACGCAAAATGTTCTTTCACCTTTACCTTAAAAGCGTTCATAGTTTTTCCGTCTTTATCCACAATATCCCACTTATTAATTACAAGTATGCACGCTTTGCCCTGTTCATGTGCATAACCTGCAATTTTTGTATCCTGTTCGGTAAGCCCTTCGCTCGCGTCAATCATAATAACGCAGACATCGCTCCTGTCAACCGCGGCAAGCGAGCGCACCACGCTGTAGCGTTCGACCACTTCATCAATCTTTCCGCGCTTTCTCATTCCGGCGGTATCGATAAATACATATTTATCCCCGTTATGCTCATAGTGCGAATCTATCGCGTCACGCGTAGTACCCGCAACATTCGATACGATAACTCTCTCTTCGCCCAGGATTCTGTTTATCAGCGAGGATTTCCCGGCATTCGGTCTGCCGATTACCGCAACCTTAATTTCATCTTCATCTTCCGATGTGTCTGCATCCTCCGGGAACTCCGAGCATACTCTGTCCAAAAGATCCCCCACGCCCAGTCCGTGAGTCGAAGATATCGCAACGGGATCTCCCAAGCCGAGATTATAAAACTCGTAAAATTCAAAAGGCGGATCACCTATGTTATCCACTTTGTTGACCGCAAGGACTATCTTTTTGCGCGCTTTTAAAAGCATTGACGCTACGTCCTGATCGTTTGCCGTAAGCCCGTCACGGACGTTTACCATCAATACCACAACGTCCGCCATCTCTATTGCAAGCTCTGCCTGACGGCGCATCTGCACAAGTATCTCGTCCTTTCCGGCAGGCTCAATACCGCCCGTATCAATCAGGGTAAAATGCTTATCGAGCCAGCTTGCGTCGGCATATATTCTGTCACGCGTAACACCCGGTGTATCCTCGACAATACTCAGGCGCTTTCCCGATATTTTGTTAAATAAAGTGGATTTTCCGACATTCGGTCTGCCCACTATCGCAACCAACGGTTTCATATCTTTATAAAACCCCTTTCCTTAAAATTCCAATTCTTCTCCCAAAAGCTTTTCCACAAAATCATATCCGTCATTTAAAACCGCGCTCACCTTTACGTTAAGCGCCTTTTCCAAATCCGCAACGGTAACGTCGTCCAAAAAAAGCTCATCGTCATCTCTTAGCATCACCTGCGGAATAAAAAGCTCCTCTGTCGTTATTCTGCCCTTTAACTGCTTTATAATATCGCCTCCGCAGACAAGCCCGGCAACATTGACGCCTCCGCCGAAAAATTCATTTTTCACGGCAAAAACCTCCGCCGAAAATCCCGGTGCCGCCCGCTCTATTCTCTCGGTCATGCTCTTTATAAAATCATACGCAAGCTCGCCTGTTGCAAGGCTTATCCGCCGATTCCGCTTTTTTTTTGCAATTCGCAAGACCGCCTCTAAAAATTCTTCCTCCATTCCCGGGATAAGTCCGACTCCGTTTTCAAGCTGCGGAAATCCTTCGTATTCTTCCGGCTCGGGTAAATCAACCCCTGCCTTTAAATAGAACTCGTCCGAAAGATAAACAAGCCTTGTTCCGAACTTTTTCAAATACTTCTTCTGATATTTCCCCACCTGCTCTATCACTTTTTTTGCACCCAATGAATCAAACTCGCAAAGCTTGCATAAGCCCTCACGGTGAGCGGTGAGTCCAACCGGCACAATCGCAAGGCTGTCCACATACGGATAAAGCTTTGCTATATCGGTTATCGTGCGGTCAAGCTCTTTTTCGTCATTATACCCCGGGCAGAGAACTATCTGACAGTTCATATGAATATTATTTTTTGAAAAACGCTTCATTATATCATACACTTTTCCGGCGAATCGGTTATTCAGCATTTTCACTCTCAGCTCGGGGTTAGTCGTATGCACCGAGATATTTATCGGCGAAACGTGCATATCAATCATTCTTTGCAGCTCATCTTCCTTCATATTTGTAAGCGTAACATAGTTACCCTGCAAAAAGGAGAGTCTTGTATCGTCATCTTTAAAGTAGACCGTCTCGCGCATACCTTTGGGAAGCTGATCGATAAAGCAAAATATGCATTTATTGGTGCAGCTTTTGGCATTATCCATAAGCCCCGACTCAAATTCAATCCCTATATCCTCATAATCGTTCTCGATTGTGATTTCCTCAATATCGCCGTTTTTTTTCTGAACCGTAACGGTTATCTCGTATTCCGACATAAGGTATCTGTATTCCAAAACATCTCTGACCTCGTGACCGTTCAAAAGCATCAGCCTGTCGCCCGGCTCAACGCCTGCCATCTCCGCCAAAGATTCCTGCTCCACCCGAAGAATCAGACATCCCTTATCCATTACAATTCACCGCCTTTTTTAAAGCAATAACGTACTTAAATATATTTTCTTAAATAATTGCAAAACTCTTAGGTAGAAATAAAAAGTTCTATCTATATATTTTCTCACAAATACGCGAAATAATCAAGTCTTTTTTCCAAAATTCATTTAGATGATACAAATAATTGTTAAAAACGCCGTCTTTATTGTTGCGAAAAATGTTCAGTCCTGCCGCGTTTACAGATAATTCACACAATTCATTAAAAGTTAATATAAGATACCAAAATATTTAATGAAGAAAACACCGCCCATTCACAAGTGTATGTTATTATATAATTACCCGAAAGGGAAAAAGAGAATAAAGAGGTGAACGCCATGGATAATGGAGCTGCGGCAGAAGATATTTGCTACATACTTCCCCCAAAAAATAAGCAAAAAGTATTTTGCCGGCAGTGTATTTTAAAAAACGTAGAAAACATTTGATAAAGCTGAAATAAAAAAACACATCTTTTCAGTCAAGGGCAGATGTAAAAGAACTCTTGCAAAAGGAATGAAATTGTTCCCCCCTACCCCTTAATTTAATATAAAGAAATCCCCGAAGTATTTCCCCGTACTTCGGGGATTTTTCTGTCTTGTGATATAAAAAATCCAACCCATTGACCTTTAGGGGATAGGAAAAAAGCTTTGGAATTAAGAAACTGAGCCAAAGCTTTAGCTTTGGGTTACCCGACAGCGTACATGGGTACGCCAAGCGGCGGAGCTTTTTAACATCCCCGGCCAAAACACTCACAAAATATACCAATGTACACAGCAAAAACACATACACTTTACACAAAAATATCTTATTAACAAATTGTTCACAAAATATCCATTGGATAATTAAAAAATTAATGGTAGAATTGTTGCATATCGTACAATCGGAGGTGAAATAAATGAGAACAGAATCTGTTGCGATGGAGCTTAGGTGTATCTCAAACCTGACAATGCGCTATATTGACCGTCACTCACACAAGCACTATATCGACACCATAACAGGCACAAACGGCTGGGTTATGATATATTTAAGCGAGCACGAAGATGAGGATATTTTCCAAAGAGATCTCGAAAAGCGGTTCGACATCACACGCTCTACCGCGTCAAAGGTAATTAACCTTATGGTTTCAAAAGGTCTTTTGGAATTTGAAAGGGTGCCGTATGACGCACGCTTAAAAAAGCTTATCCTGACCGATAAGGCAAGAGAGCTTGTAAATCTCATGAAAGAGGACGGCAAAATGCTTGAAGAAATTATAATTTCAGGGATTTCGGACGAGGATCTTGAGCTTTTTTTAAGGTGTGCGGAAAAAATAAAAAATAATTTAAAAGAAAATTTATAACCAAAAAAGGAGTGGTATATAATGCTGAAAAAATTAGCAGAATCTATAGGCGAATACAAAAAACAAAGCATTTTAGCTCCCGCCTTCGTCACCATGGAGGTAATAATGGAGGTAATTATCCCGACTCTTACCGCGAATCTTATCGATTACGGTATCAATGACGGAAATATGCCTTACGTTTTAAAGGTCGGGTTGATGCTCTTGCTGTGCGCACTCGTTTCGATGTTCTTCGGCGCGGCGGCAGGTAACTCGGCGGCAACGGCAGCAACAGGCTTTGCAAAAAATTTAAGACGGAATATGTATCACAATGTTCAGGATTTCTCTTTTTCCAATATTGATAAATTCTCTACATCAAGTATCGTAACAAGGCTCACGACAGATGTCACAAATCTGCAAATGGCATATCAGATGATTATCCGCACGGCGATTCGCTCGCCCTTTATGCTGATCTTCTCCTTTATCGCCTCATGCAAGATAGACGTAAAGCTTTCAATGATATTCTTAGCCTGTCTGCCGATACTCGGAATAGGGCTCTATCTTATAATAAGCCACGCCCATCCGCTTTTTGAAAGAGTGTTTAAGACATACGATAAGCTCAACAATATAGTTCAGGAAAATCTGCACGGAATAAGGGTTGTAAAATCCTTTAACAGAGAGAATCACGAAATTGATAAGTTCGGCAAGGTTTCAAACAGCATCTACAAAGATTTCTCAAAGGCGGAAAAGCTTCTCGCTTTCAATATGCCGCTTATGCAGTTGTGTATGTATGCCTGTATGCTTTTGGTGTCATGGTTCGGCGCAAAAGCGATAGTTGCCTGCGGCGGCGACGCAAAGCTGGGTTTGAGTACAGGTGAGCTCATGGGGCTTATAACCTACGCAATGCAGATTCTCTCAAGTCTTATGATGTTCTCTATGGTATTTGTCATGATAGTAATATCAAGAGCAAGCGCTGAGCGTATATATGAAATTCTTGTTGAAAAAAGCGACATCACAAGTCCCGAAAATGCCGTAACCGCAGTACCTGACGGTTCGGTTGAATTTAAAAATGTATCCTTCGCATACGGTGCCGATGCCGCCAAGAAATGTCTTGATAACATCAACATTTCCATCAAATCGGGCGAAACGGTGGGAATACTCGGCGCGACAGGCTCGGCAAAATCAACGCTTGTGCAGCTTATCCCCCGTCTTTACGATACAACCGAGGGCGAGGTTTCGGTCGGCGGAATAAACGTCAAAAAATACGATCTTGAAGTTCTGCGTGATAACGTTGCTATGGTTTTGCAGAAAAATGTGCTCTTCTCGGGAACAATCGCGGAAAATCTGCGCTGGGGAAATAAGGACGCAACCGATGAAGAATTGGTTCACGCCTGCAAGCTATCTCAGGCGGACGAATTTATAAAGACCTTCCCCGAGGGTTACAACACTTACATCGAGCAGGGCGGCACGAACGTATCGGGCGGTCAGAAGCAGCGTATCTGTATTGCGCGCGCACTCTTGAAAAAGCCCGCTATACTTATACTTGACGACTCAACCAGCGCTGTTGATACCAAAACCGACGCGCTAATAAGAAAGGCATTTAAGGAGGAAATTCCGAACACAACAAAAATCATTATCGCACAGCGTGTATCGTCGGTTCAGGAGGCAGATAAGATAATCGTTATGGACGACGGTAAAATCAACGACATCGGGACTCATGATGAGCTGCTCTCACGCTGTGAAATTTACAGAGAAGTATATGAATCACAGGTAAAAGGAGGTAGTGACGATGAGTAACAAGAATATGAAACAGCCGCCGAACATGAAAAAACCACCTCAAAAAGCAGACTTTAAAACCTTAAAAAGGCTCTTTGAATATATGGGCAAATATAAACTCCTGTTTATCGCTGTGTTTGTCTGTATCGCGATTTCTTCGGGTGCAATGGTTTTCTCATCACTCTTTTTGCAGACTCTGATAGATGACTACATCTCACCCTTGATCTCGCAGGCAAACCCCGACTTTTCGGGACTTTTAAAGACAATACTTACAATGGTGTGCATCTATCTTATAGGTATCGCGTCAACCCTCATATATAACCGCACCATGGCGATAATCGCACAGGGTACATTAAAGAACGTGCGTGACAAGATGTTCTCGCATATGCAGACTCTGCCTATAAAATATTTCGACACGCACACGCACGGCGATATAATGAGCCACTACACCAACGATACCGACACTCTGCGTCAGATGATTTCGCAAAGTATTCCGCAGCTCTTCTCATCATGCATAACAATCGTTTCGGTGCTTATCGCGATGCTCTACCTAAGCCTTCCGCTTACGGTAATGGTTCTGCTGTTTGTTTTGGTCATGATGAAATTTGTTGCAAAGATTGCCGGCAACAGCGGAAAATATTTTATGAAGCAACAGGAAGCTCTCGGTGATGTGAACGGCTATATCGAAGAGATGATAAACGGCCAGAAAGTGGTTAAGGTGTTCTGCTTTGAGGATCGCGCAAGGGATATTTTCGATAAAAAGAACGAGGAACTGCGCTACAGTGCTGAAAAAGCCAATATTTACGCAAATATTCTGATGCCTTTGATGAACCATCTCGGCCTTGTGCTTTATATATTGCTTGCGATAATCGGCGGTGTAATGGCAATCGGCAAAGCGCCAAACCTCTGCTTTACCGGAATCAACGTGCTCTCCCTTGGTGCAATCGCCTCATTTTTGCAACTCTCCAAAAGCTTTGTAATGCCTATATCTCAGGTATCGCAGCAGATGAGCCCTATCGTAATGGCGCTTGCCGGCGCAAAACGTATATTCGACCTCATGGACGAACAATCCGAGGCGGACGACGGCTACGTTACACTTGTAAATGCGCAATATGACAAAGACGGCAACCTCACCGAATCCGAAAAGCGCACCGGCATCTGGGCATGGCGTCATCCGCACAAGGACGGTACAGTCACATATACAAAGCTTGCCGGTAACGTTGTATTTGATGATGTTGACTTTGGCTATACTCCCGAAAAAATCGTTCTGCATAACGTTTCAATGTACGCAGAGCCGGGAGAAAAGCTTGCATTTGTCGGTGCGACAGGCGCAGGCAAAACGACTATTACAAACCTTATAAACCGCTTTTACGATATTGCGGACGGCAAAATCCGTTATGACGGGATCAATATAAATAAGATTAAAAAGGCAGATTTAAGAAGATCTTTGGGTATTGTTTTGCAGGACGTAAATCTCTTTACCGGCACTGTTATGGATAATATCCGCTACGGTAAGCTTGACGCAACCGATGAAGAATGTATAGCTGCGGCAAAGCTTGCCAATGCAGACGGGTTTATCCGTATGCTGCCGCACGGTTACGACACCGTTATATCGGGTGACGGAAGTGATCTTTCGCAAGGTCAGCGCCAGCTTATCTCGATTGCACGTGCGGCAGTCGCAGATCCGCCCGTCATGATCCTTGATGAGGCAACCTCTTCTATAGATACCCGAACAGAGGCAATCGTCCAAAAGGGTATGGACTCTCTTATGCACGGACGCACGGTATTCGTTATTGCGCACCGCCTCTCCACAATAAAGAACGCGGACGTTATAATGGTACTGGAAAACGGCAGAATCATAGAGCGCGGCAATCATGAAAAACTCATTGCCGAAAAGGGTAAATATTATCAGCTCTACACCGGAGCATTTGAGCTGGAATAAAAACGGGGATGTTTAAAAAATCAAAGCTGAAGACTTAGTGGTTTCAGCTTTGATTTTTTTATTTGCACATTATCTTTAGAGGTTCAAAACAGCTTAGGTTATACCGTGGCAAGAACTAAATAAAAATCTGCATTACAGAGAAATGCAGATTTTTATTAAACATATCTATTCTTGTATAAACCTTACAATAATTGTCGCCATTTCCGCGCGTGAAGCGTAATTTTTAGGAAGAATATTCCCGTTACCGTCGCCGTTTATCACTTTTGAGGCTATGCAATAACACATTGCATCGGCGGCCCAGTCGGAAACCTGCGATGAATCGGGATAAACCGACATTTCCGTTTCCTTTGCAATATTTTCAACATCTATACCTTTATATTTCGCATATCTGTACAATATCGCAGCAATCTGCTCACGGGTTATATTATTATTCGGAGCAAACTGTGTCTCGGATATACCTTTTATAATACCGTTTTCATATCCCCATGCCACAGCGTCGGCATACCATGAACTCGCATCAACATCTGTAAATCCCGCCTGTTTTTCCGGTTTCGGCAAATCGCTCAATCTATGCATTACAGTTATAAACATTGCACGCGTGAGCTTGCCGCGCGGATCAAATGTGTTTTCCGATATTCCGCGCATAAGCCCCGACTCATACGCCGACATTACATAATCATAAAACCAATCTGTTTTTTTAATATCGGAGAAAATAACCGTCTCGCTTTCATTCCGCTTTTCTTCGTCAACGGTGTTTGATGTATTATTTTTTTTCGTACCGCTGAAATGTCCGCGGCTCGATGTACTTTCTGCCTTGTATGAGAGTTTGCCGTTACCGCCCGCAACCGCAATTCTATTTCCGTCACCGTCTGCAAGCTTGGGAGCGTCAATCACAATTTCCGTTTCAAAGCTGCCGTCCTCAACAGGCTCAAATGATACTGCAAACAGCTCTCCCCCGTTTGTCAATTCTTCAGTTCCCGCCCACGAAAAACGTGCCGTATTGTTTCCGTATTCAAGATTTACAAAACACGAATATGACGAAAGCAGCTCCGACGTTTTATACGACATAATCTTTAATTTTGTATTATCATATATAAGATTAAAACTGCCGCCGCATGAATTTGAATTGTCGCTTATACTTATCAATGCAACCGGATTTCCGCTGTTATCTGTTGAAGCCTGTACTGCCGATATTGACGCATATTCGTTTGCCGCAGCGGACGAACAGGTTATCAGCATAATTACATATAACGTTAATAATATTTTTTTCATATGTCCTCCCTAATATTAAGCGTTTCGATCTGAGTCACCGGTCGCATGAAATCGACAGATGACCAAACAAAAACCTTTACGGTATAATTCTTCTTAACCTCCGCATCAAAATTGACATCTGTGGTTTCTCCGTTAATATCCTTCTTCTGCACTTCCAAAAGCCGCCCGTTTTCATCATACAAAGCCGATATTACCTGTGCACTCTCCGTAAGCAAGTCTTTATTGATTACATTTATCAAAACACCGTTTTGGGTAACTTCCGAAAGAGTATAAACGGTTGTATCACAATTGCAAATCAATCGGTCATAATTTAAAGATGATAAATCTGCCTTTGCAAATTCCGCTTCACTCCCTTTATAACACAACGTACGAATAACAGCTCCGTCCGTCGCACCTGTATCCGCTTTCTGCACGGTTGTCGGAATAAGCATCATCTTTATTGTTCCGCAATTTGTAAACATACCCTTATATATAATCTGTGAACCGTTTTCAAACTCAACTTTTTCTAAATTATTACAGTTTGAAAATGCATTTATCCCACATTCTCCAATTGTTTTCGGAACGGTAAGCTCTTTCATTGCCTTACAGTAACGAAATGCATAACTGCCGATTGACTTTATCCCTGTCAAATCAACCGTTTCCAACGACACACAGTTGCTGAACGCATATTCGCCGATACTTGTTATTCCCGGCATAGATACACTCTTTACGGCAGACAACCCATAAAATGCATAATCTCCGACTGCGCTTATGTTTTCATCAAGCACCGCTTCCGATATTCCCGCACGGTATTCATACCACGGAGCATTCTCCGCCGCTGTATAATCCGGCATTTCGCCGTTTCCCGATATCTTCAGCACACCGTTGGCAATATTCCACGAAATATTATTCCCAAGCTCTCCCGATTTTTCATATTTCCATATTGCGTACAATTGTAACGTGTCATTACATATATACTCTTCTCCCGGCATATATTCCGGCACTGCCGCATTGTTATCAGTCGCCCAGCCAACGAAAACATATTCCTCTCTCTGCGGGATTTCGCTTGTCAAGACAAACGGCTCACCGAAGTTGTGCGACTGAATACCGGGCGCATTTTCTCCGCCGTTTGCATCATAAGTGACAGTATACCCGATTTTCTCTATTGTTTCATACTCACAGATAAAGCCCATACCGTCATACGTTGAATAGTAATCATACCAATATCCCTTTTGATTTGGCATAATGGATAAATCTACCCAATGCTTATCATCTTTATTCGGTCGCCCTTCAGGGAAATTCATATAATCCGTATTTTCGCCCGTTATCCATTTGTATGTACCGGTTTCGTTTAAATCGGTTAAGCCTAACCAGTAATGCTGTATTGTCGAGTATTTATCCAATGCGGAAATTATGGCATTTTGTTCTTCCTCATCTGTAATGGTAACTAAATGACCGCCGTTTTGCTCACAATAATCCCTTGCATAATTCCAATGCAGGCTATTATCATATATTTCATAGTAATGACCGTTATGAATAAATGAACCTACCGGCGTATAATTGTCGGTATTGCCGAACTCGCAGATAAAGCCAACACTGTTTTTACTAAAAAAGCTATATGGTTCTACAACATTATCATTAGGCGAATCATTCCATTTATACTGAGAATTTGCAGTATTTGGATGAGCATTTTTGTAAATCTGCAAATAATGTTCTTTGCTTGCCGCGTTATCCGGTTGTCTGCTATCCCAGTTTGTATAGTTCCAACTCTCACCTGTCAGCCATTTCCACACTCCTTCGGTTTCCCTATCTGTACCTCCGAGCCAATACTGATTTTTGCTGCCTTTTCCAATCAGAGTTTCAATTTGCTGCTGTTCCTCCGCAGATATAACCGTAGCCAGATATCCACCTATGTTCTCGCAATACTCCTTTGCATTTTCCCAAGTGCAGCTTATATCGTACAATCTGTATTCATGCCCGTTGTGGGTTGTAGTTGCAACAGGTTCAATACTGTCAAATTCACAGATAAAGCCCAAAGAAGAGGACCAACGCTGCGGTAAATCGTTCCAGTAACCATTACACTTCTCCGACTGTGCTTTTGTATAAATTTGCAAATAATGTTCCTTGCCCGAAGCATTGTCCGGCTGATTTCCATACCAATTTGAATAATTCCAAGTTTCACCTGTTATCCATTTCCATGTGCCCTCGGTTTCTTCATCAGTTGCCCCTAACCAATAAAAAGCATTATTTTGATCTTCCACTAATGCTTTAACGACATTATTTTCTTCTTCACTTGTAATGGTTGCTAAATGTCCTCCTATTTTTTCACAATAATCTTTTGCTTGTTCCCACGTAAAATTTTTATCAAAAGTCTGATACAAGTGTCCGTTATATATAATTGCATTTGATGGAGTTAAGTTTTCTATTTCACAGATAAAGCCGACATCTGAGATATATGACAGATATTTATGGTCATTCCAGCCGCCGCCCTTTGTAATTACAATGGCATCTTCCTCTGGGGCGCAATTGTTCGGTTCATTACTTTTCCAATTACTATAGCTGAAAGGTTCCCCGGTATTCCATACAAAACTACCTTCGCTCGCTAAGTCGTTAGCACCTGTTAAATATCCTTCATATGCGCCGTTCGTTATCAAAGATGTCACTTGTGTATTTTCCTCTGCGGAAGTAATTGTAACAAGGTGTCCGCCTATTGGTGCTATACTAAAAAAGTAGACACAATGATGCAAAATATGATATAATAAAATAAACACAAAAACAGGAGGAA
>CAKSDE010000006.1 GCA_934444735.1 uncultured Clostridia bacterium
AATGGGTCCCGTGGGTCAAACAAACTTAATTGATCACTTTCTCTATCCTTCTTCAATTGTTCTGATATGTACGTCTTTATTGCTTTTGTATTTTTCCCCACGGTATCTACGTAATATCCCTTGCACCAAAATTCGCGGTTTCGGTATGCAAATTTCATATTTCCCCACTTCTGGAATATCAATAATGCGCTTTTTCCTTTTAAATATCCCATAAACCCCGAAACGCTCATTTTGGGCGGGATGCTTACCAACATATGTATATGATCCGGACATACTTCTCCCTCTATTATTTCTACTCCTTTCCATTGACATAGTTGTCTGAGTATTTCACGTATCTCTAATCTTTTTTCTTCATAAAATACTTTTCTTCTATATTTCGGTGCAAACACTATATGATACTTGCAATTCCATTTTGTATGTGCTAAACTATTTACGTCTATGTTTTCTTTTTTCATAGATAAATTCCTCCTATGTGTTCTTTATTATTGACTGGCAGGTCATCTTTATTATAAACACATAGGAGGAATTTTTGTTCATCGGTTAACCTTTTTTGAACCACGCGACTATCGCGTGGTTTTCTTTATACAACAAAAACGGAGTGTACCATGCAGGTACACTCCGTTTGCTCTTTTAAAAAAGCATATATCACAATTGCGGTGATTTCAAAAGCTGCTTTAAGTCCTCCTCCGGAGTGGTAATGGGCGCAATGCCGAAGTTTTCCACCAGATAATTCAGCACATTAGGCGAAATGAACGCCGGCAGTGTAGGTCCAAGCCTGATGTTCTTGATACCTAAATGCAGCAAGGTCAGCAAAATGCACACTGCCTTCTGCTCATACCACGACAGCACCATAGACAGCGGCAAATCGTTCACGCCGCAGCCGAATGCATCGGCAAGCGCAACGGCGATTTGAATGGCGCTGTAAGCATCGTTGCACTGTCCCACGTCCATAAGGCGGGGCAAACCGTTGACCGTGCCGAGATCAAGATCATTAAAGCGGAATTTGCCGCAGGCAAGAGTCAGCACCACCGTGTCGGCAGGAGTCTGTTTTACAAACTCCGTGTAGTAATTACGTCCCGGGCGCGCTCCGTCGCAGCCTGCGACAAGGAAGAAATGCTTTATCGCTCCCGCCTTAACCGACTCAATTACCTTATCTGCCACACCAAGCACCGTGCCGCGCGCAAAACCTGTCATAACCGTGCTGCCGCCGTTGATGCCGGTAAACGCCTTATCCTCGGAATAGCCGCCCAGCTCCAACGCCTTTTCGATAACGGGAGTAAAATCCTTGTCCTCACCGATGTGTGTTATTTCGGGATATGATACCACCGCCGTAGTAAATACACGGTCGGCATAGCTTGCCCTCGGCGGCATAAGGCAGTTGGTGGTAAAAAGCACAGGCGCGGGCAGCTCCGCAAATTCTTTTTGCTGATTCTGCCATGCCGTACCGAAATTCCCCTTAAGGTGCGCATACTTTTTCAGTTCGGGATATCCGTGCGCAGGAAGCATTTCGCCATGTGTGTAGATATTGATGCCTTTGCCCTCGGTCTGCTCCAAAAGCAGCTTGAGGTCATGGAGATCGTGACCTGAAATAACGATGAACGGTCCTTTCTCCACGCTCAAAGGAACGGTAACAGGCGTTGGCGTACCGTAGCTTTCTGTGTTCGCCCTGTCAAGAAGTTCCATGCATTTGAGATTTTTTTCACCGACTTCCATAACTACGGGCAGCAGCTCATTCATGCCGAGATCCTCGCCCACAACAGAAAGAGCCTTTGCAAAAAATCGGTTTACTTCCTCATCGGTATAGCCCAGCACCATTGCATGATGCGCATAAGCTGCCATACCGCGCACACCAAAGAGAATGAGTGATTTAAGACTGCGGATATCCTCCTGTGCATTCCATACATTTTCCATATTGTAATCGCCATTTTGTCCGCATGCCGCAGCACAAGCGGAACATCCGGGCAAAAATCCTGCCTTTTCCTCATGCACTCGGCCGATCAGCTCACGAATGGTTTTCGGGTTAAAATTCACATTGGTAATTGTGGTGAACAGTCCTTCAATAATTAACCGCCATGTGTCCGCACTTACCCTCGGAGCATTTTCAACTGCCCTTGCAAGTCCTATAAGAGCGCCTGTCAGTTCGTCCTGGAGCTTCGCCACATCGGCACTCTTTCCGCAAACTCCCGCCTTGCCGGTACAACCGCTGCAGCCTGCTGTCTGCTCGCACTGAAAACAAAACATATTATTATCCATATTAAAAATCCTCACTTTCTTAATCATGTATTTTTCCGTCTGTGGAAATAGTCACAACCTGCCACGGAATAAACTTTCCGCTCTGCTGCAATGCGGTTTTGACTGCCTGCTCCAGTCCGCCGCAGCATGGGACCTCCATACGGACAACGGTTACGCTTTTAATATCGTTATTGCGGATTATCTCCGCAAGCTTTTCCGAATAGTCCACACTGTCAAGTTTCGGGCAGCCCACAAGCGTGATATGCCCTTTTATGAACTCCTCATGAAAGGCAGCGTAGGCATAAGCCGTACAGTCGGCGGCAATCAGCAGCTTTGCACCGTCAAAATACGGCGCATTCACCGGAACGAGCTTTATCTGTACAGGCCACTGCGACAGTCGGCTGACAGGCTTTGTGTGAAAAATCTCTTCCTCTGCACATTCCGTATGCTCAATCTTTTTTGATTGACTCCCCGGGCAGCCGCACGGCAATATCATTCCCTCTTTTTTTATTTTTTCCCGCATCTTTCTCTGTTTATTCTCCATAACGGCTTTTTCATCATAAGCGGCCGCCTCACGCTCAACAAAGGTAATAGCACCGGTGGGGCAAGCAGGCAAACAGTCACCCAGACCGTCGCAATAATCGTCCCTCATAAGCTTTGCCTTGCCGTCTACCATAGAAATTGCTCCTTCGTGACAGGCAGCGGCACAAGCACCGCATCCGTTGCATTTTTCCTGATTAATTTCAATAATTTTTCTTTTCATAACAGTACCTCCTTGACTTTTCTACTCCATTATAGTATAATAAATTCAATAAGTCTGTTGAATTTTCAACGAAAGAGGATTTTTATGAAAAAATTTTTACCAATTATTCGTTCTTCTCAGCTTTTTTCTGGTATTTCCGATGAAGAACTCGCTGATATACTCTCATGCCTCGATACGAAAAAAGAGAGTTTTCCTAAAGATACATTTCTGATGCGCGTTGGTGATACGGCGGAATCGATTGGACTGGTTCTGTCGGGAAGTGTTCTGGTCATACAGGAGGACATTTGGGGCAATCGCAACATTCTTTCAAAGGCAGGCCCATCTCAGACCTTCGCCGCCGCTTATGCCTGTGCTCCCGGTTCGGTGCTGAATGTGAGTGTAGTTGCGGAAACTCCCGTTACTGCAATATTTTTGAATGTAGCGCGTGTTATGAATATGTGCTCATCTGCCTGTGCGCACCACAACCGTATTCTTCAAAATCTGCTCGGCGAGCTTGCAGAGAAAAATCTGCGTTTTAATGAAAAGCTCACACATATGGGACAGCGCACCACCCGCGCAAAGCTCATGTCCTATTTATCCTCCGAAGCACAGCGGCTCGGGAAATACGAATTTGATATCCCTTTTTCAAGACAGCAGCTCGCGGATTATCTTGCGGTCGAGCGCAGCGGTCTTTCGCTTGAACTTGGGAAGATGAAAAAAGACGAACTTTTAGACTTTCACAAAAATCATTTCATTTTAAAGGTATAAATCCGCGTACAAAATAAGAACTATATCGGCATATATAAAAAGAGATGCGTTTTTCGCATCTCTTTTTTATCGGATTTATTTAAAAATCAAGGATTATTGCATATTTCGGTTTTGCAGCAACACTATAGTCTCCACGTGCCCCGTATTGGGGAACATATCCACAGCGCACACTTTTTTCGCGGCATATCCGTTCTCGCTCAAAAATTTCACATCTCTTGCCAGCGTTGCGGGATTGCAGGAGACATACACCACCCTTGCCGCCCGGGACTTCACTATTGCCGAAAGAGTACGCGGATCGCTGCCCTTTCTCGGCGGATCAAGTATCACGACATTCGGAGATATGCTTTTTTCTATCAGCTTCGGGACAAGCATTGACGCATCACTGCAAAAGAATTCTGCATTTTCAATACCGTTTCTTTCGGCATTCTCTTTAGCATTTTCTATCGCCTCGGGAACAATCTCCACTCCCGTAACGTGCTTTGCAAACCGTGCGGCATATAAGGATATCGTGCCTATTCCGCAGTAAATATCCATAACCTCATCATCTTTTTTTATATCCGCATACTCAATCGCTTTTTTATAAAGCTTTTCTGTCTGTTCATGGTTTATCTGGAAAAAGCTGTACGGCGATATTTCATAATCCATACCGCACAGCCTGTCCGAAATCGTACTTTTGCCGTACAATATAATATTTCTGTCGCCCAGAACAAGATTTGTTCGTTTCTTGTTTACATTAAGAATGATGCTCACAACATCGGGGCTTATCTTTCTTAATCTTTCAACAAGATCATTTTTATTCGGCAGTTCCTCCCCATTTGCCGAAATAACAATCATTATCTCCCCCGATTGAGTACCCCTGCGTGTAAAAATGCGCCTAATCATGCCGCTATGAGTTTCTTCATTATAGCTATCAACATGATTTTCCGTCATATATTCTTTAACCGCGGCAATTACCGGCGCATTAAATTCCGCTCCCAAAAGACAATCGGCAAGCGGAATAATATCATGACTGCGCTCTCTGAAAAACCCGCATACGGGATTTCCCTCTCTGTCCTCTCCAACAGGAAAAATCATCTTATTGCGGTATCTTTCGGGATTATCCGCACCGATAATCTCATCCGTTTCGCAATCGATACCGCCAATTCGTTTAAGTGCGTTTCGGACGATATTCTTTTTTATCTCAAGCTGTTTTTCATATTTTATATGCAAAAACTTACAGCCGCCGCATTTTGCAAAAGCAGGGCAGGAAACATCGCATCTGTCGGGTGACGGCATTATTATATCGAGCATTTTACCGTATGCATAGTTTTTTAGAACTTTAACAATCAGCACTAAAACCCTATCCCCCGAAACCGTTCCGGGGACAAAAACCGCAAATCCGTCTATATGCCCGACGCCGCTCCCCTCCGCCGTCACATCTGTTATTTCAATGGTATAAATCTTATTTTTTTCTATCACAAACACTCTCACCTTAACTGTTTTTTATAATTATACCATGCTTTTTTTCAAAATGCAACCTCAGACGCATATATTTTATTTCACCTGCATAACCACCTTACCGACATTTTCCCCATGCTGAAGTATGGCGTGCGCCTTTTCTGCCTCCTCAATCGGCAGAACCTTGCAGACAGTCGGTTTTATCAATCCTTCTTCAATTTTCGGGAACACATTTTCCACAAGCTCGGATAATATCTGCGCTTTAACCTCGGGAGTTCTCGAACGCAAAGTTGAACCGATAATCCTCACGTTTCTTACATATATATTTTTAAGGTCAATTTCGGTCTTTTGTCCTGCCAAAGCTGCAATCATTATCCACCTTGCGCCATGCGCCAAATACGGCAGACACTCGCCCATCTGCTCACCGCCTACGCAATCGATTGCAACATCAACACCGTGTCCGTTCTCCAGCTCTCTTTTTAAAACATCTGCCGTTCTCTCTTTTGATGTATTTATTACAATGTCCGCATTCAAATGCTTTATCGCCTCCGCTTTCGCGTCCGAGCGAACCGATGTTATAACTCTTATTCCGAATGCTTTTGCCATAGGGATTATAACGCTTGCCAGTCCGCTTGCTCCGGCGTGCATCAAGAGAGTATTACCCTCTTTAATTTTACCTTCGATAAAAAGATTTAAATATGCCGTCGCAAATGCCTCCGGAATTGCAGCCGCTTCCACCATTGAACAGTTTTTCGGAACTCTCATAAGCATATCGTATTTTACTGCAACATATTCAGCATATCCGCCTCCCCCTAAAAGTGCACAAACTTTGTCACCAATTTTCCAATTCGACTTTTCTTTTACTCCGTTTCCGACTTCAACAATTTCTCCGGAAATTTCAAGTCCCATCCACTCAGGGCATCCCGGAGGCGGCGGATAATCTCCTTCTCTCTGCATTAAATCAGCACGGTTTAGTGCTGCCGCCTCAATTTTTACAAGTACCTCGTCCGGTTTTATAATCGGATCGGGTACATCGCTCCATGATAATGATTTATCTTTATTTATAAGTATTGCTTTCATTTTTTTATTCCTCTTATCTCACTCCGCACGCTTTTAAGAGCGTTTTATATAGCTTTAATTCATAGTCATAATCGAACGGATTTTCCAAATCACCGCAAACCATTTTGCAAAAATCCGACATCATGTAATCATACCTGCCGTACGGCTTTGACGAAACAATCGGTGCGCGGTAGCACCAGTCAACATCGGCTTTTTTCTTATTCACCTCTGCCGTCTGCGTGTATATATCCCCGTTTTCATCAAAGGACTCTAAGGGTTTCATTTCAATCGTCCCCTCCGAGCCGCATATAACAAGCTGGCGCCTTGAATATCCGCCCGGCTCTGCCGCACAGGTTTTGGCAAACGAGATTCCGTTTTTATATTTTAAAACCGCAAATCCGTAATCCTCCGCCGTTGTACCGCCTATTTGGGTAGGGCGGTTCAGCGGAATAACCTCCTCGGGAAAGCCTTGTATGCGCACAATCAGATCAATCAAATGACACCCCAAAAAGAACATCATCCCCCCACGAAATCTTGCAAGCCATTCGCGCTTTTCTCTTCCATGCTCGCAGTTCATCTGTGCCTCAACCGCATAAATCTCACCGATTTCTCCCGATCTTGCTTTTTTTATCGCCTCATTTATAGCCGGGTTATACCGGTACATATACCCCAAATGCAAAACCGACTTGTTTTCCTTTGCGGCATTTATCAGTTTTTCAAATTCATTAAGTTTAAGACCGCCCGGCTTATCCATATGAACCGGCAAACCCTTTTTTGCCGCCGCATATGCATATTGAGTCAGGTTTTCCTCCTCCGTTTCAACAATTACAGCATCAATGTCTTTCAAGTTCAACGCTTCATCAACCGTCACAATCGGGAGCTTATTTTCATAATTCTTTAATCTTTCGCAAAAGTCCGTTTTTTCACTTTCCGGCATACCGAGAGCGCACACATCATAAATATCTTGCTGCTTTAACACGGTATCGAGTATGCCGGTTGCATGGTCATGCCCTATTCCTATCTGAACAACTCTGATCTTTCTCATATTTTCCTCCAATCGAACTGAACAAAGGTCGGGAAGTCTTTTTCGCTGACCAATCTTTTATACACCTCGCCGCACTCTTTAGGAGAATGTACCTCGTCTATCATACCCTTTATATTCACTCTTCCTCCCGCCATGAGCTTTAGCTGCGCTTTTATATCGTCCCTGTGGGTAAAATGCCCGGGGTATGATTCATTATTGGGGCGTGCCATGGTATGTGCACCGATTAAACTTATTCCCCGTCCATGCACCTTGCGGTAATAATCTATAGTGAAGTTTTTGTTTCTCGTGCAGCCCAAAAGCGCAACTCTGCCCATTGGTGCCATGCAGTCCAGACACTCATCAAGCCCGATACCGAGTCCCGTCACCTCAATTGCCGCATTTACTCCGCCGCAGGTCAGCTCTTTTATTTTCTCCGCAAAATCCTTATCGGTCGGGTCAAAAGCAAAATCCGCCCCGAACTTCAACGCCTTTTTCCGTCTGCCTTCATTCGGATCAACCGCAATTACAGGTACAGCGCCTGCCGCACGTGCAAACTGAACCGCTAAAAGTCCGAGTGTTCCGAGTCCCATAACAAGTGCAGACTCGCCGATTTCAAGCCGCGTCTTTCTTACCGCCGCCAAAGGGAAATTGCCGATATGGCAGAATGCCGCCTCCTCAAATGAGATATTCTCATCTTCTATCTTTATAACATTCTGCTCGGGGAGTACGTTAAAAAGCTTATGAAAGCTTGCATACATTACAACCCGATCCCCCGGCTTTATACTCTCTACCCCCTCGCCGACCTCTTCGGCAATTCCTGCGCTGCTGTAGCCGCAAAATCTCGGGAATCCCGCTTCTTTTGCCGGAGGAGCATATATATTAGTGTTCAGATCCCCCGTTATATTCGCTCTCTCCGTCCCCGAGCTTATCGAGCTTACAACCGTTCTTACACGCACCTCACCCGGCTGCGGTTTTCTGTCCTCTGCCGCCAAAAGCTCTGCGGTATCCTTTTTTGTAAAAACTATCTGTTTGTTTTCCATTTCTTGCTCACCTCATTTTGTTTTTATAGTAATTATACCGTATTGACATCTGCTTTTCAATATGCTATACTGTACTAAAACACCACTATACTGTAAAATGAGAGTGATTTTATGCCACAGGATAATTTAATCTCGGAATATAACTTTTATAATATAAAATACCGCAAAAAGCACTTTTGCGATACAGAGCTGTTTTTTTCACACCCGACCGTCGGGTATATAAAAAAGGGACGTGCGCATTTTCTGTATAAGGGGAAAACCTACTACGCATATGAGGGCGATCTTATATATATCGCAAAGGACACAAAATATTATTCCGTCTGGGAGGGTAATCCCGAAATCGAGTTTTATTCTATCCAGTTCACCTTTGCCAAGCCTTACACTTTTTATGAGTACCGCTTTCAGATAATAAGAAACTATCCCCCCGAAATCCCCGATATGATCTGCAACACCTATGTCGAAAATCCATATCTTTCAATCTCATACCTTTACCGTATGCTCGATGATCTGTACGCAAAAATGAGCATTGAAAAAACCGCGCCCGAGGGTATCGTTATTCAGCCTGCCATCGACTATATCGAGAAAAACTACAATAAGCGCATCTCAATAGACACTCTGTGCGGACTTTGCCATTGCAGTGAATCGAGTCTTTTTAAGATATTCAAAAAAGCAATCGGAATTACTCCGATTGCTTATAAGCACAATATTATGATTCAAAATGCACTTGACCTGCTTGTTCATTCCGATTATACAATCGAGGTGATAAGTGCATCCGTCGGCTTTTCTTCTGCGAATCATTTCAGAAAAGTCTTTTTCGATATTTTGGGCAAAACTCCGAAAGAGGTACGTTGATTTTACCCGCACACGCTGCACAGCTTTTCATTTATTCTCTTTCTCACCTCAAATATCACCTCTGGATCCTCGGCGCACTTTGAAAATACGACATCTCCCGTAACATCTTCTATAATTTTTAAGGTTTCTTCATGCCCGATAAAGCTTTCCAAAAGCCGCATCGCCGCCAAATCCTGCAATGCGTTGTAAAATACAACCAGGCGCAGTGATTCCAGTGCGCCGTCCGCTCCGGGATAAACCGAGAAGGGATCACCCGACGGAAACGCACCGCCGCTGTCGGTTTCAAAGAACGGATTAACAGGTCTTTTTGAATATTGCGTATAGTAGAAATTATATCCCCACTGCAAAAAACCTTTGAGCTTATATTTGAACATCGGCATAGCGATATATCTGTTTCTGACCGACGGCATGGCAATCATACGGTTCGATGTACCGAGAGTCTGTGAACAGCAGTAATATCCCCACAATTCATCAATATTCCCGATAAACGGCTCAATGTGATTTATCGCTACAACCGGCAGTTCTGTTACGCCTTTTTCGTAAAAATCATAATTTGAAAGAGCGTCTATTATTTTGCACCCCGAAAGATATTTTTGCGCAATTTCCTTTACCTTTAAATAATCCTCAAGATGTTCAAGTCTCGGCTCGTCGGATATATGAAAATATGTATTTTCCAAAAGTCCCTTTTTAGAGAAAAACTCTTTAAGGGCGGGCAAAAACTGCGATAAGAAGCACTCATACCGCGGATCTGCCGCAGATACGTCCCAGCCGAATATCCGCCTTTTCTCTCCGTTTTCATACGCCTCTATCTTTGGTGTAAATTTTGCGCCCCACTGTGTGAAAAGATGCGCCATTTCAAAATATTCAATTCCGTACTTTCGGCATATTTGCACCCAACGCTCCAGCTTTGAAAAATCAAATGAATAATCATCACCGTTTTTTTCTATTTCAATCAGCTGCACTGTCGGACGTTCTTTACCGACTTCTGTATCCAAAGGCGGAGTAAAAATCGGAGTAAGCAGCATATTTATACCGTTTCTTGCGGCTGTTTTTATGAATGTTTCCACCAGCTCCCAGTGCTTTTCGCTCCATGCCTCAACATTATAATATGTAGCGATGCAGTCGGCATGAAACCACTGTGTAAAAATAAGATCGCCTTTCGGAAGATCAATCGGCAGTACATTGTAGATAAGCTCGCAGCTCTTTTTATCATTATCGCTCACAAGCTCTGCCGTGATTTTATGTTCTCCGACAGGCGCCTCCTCCGACACCTTGATCCACAGGCTCTGATACCACCCGATTGCCTCCAGTTCTCCATCTTCCAACGGATTTAAAATATCGGGGTAAATCCCCGGTTCTTTGCTGATATAGTTCGTGTCATCAAATGCCTCCTCATATGTCGGCAGCATAACCGGAACGCAACCTACCGAAAACACCTCGATAAAATCCGCTATATCACTTTTGATATTTACCTTGATTTTTGTTTTATGCCCGTCCTTAAATGCAATCTGATACGATCCCTGCTCTTTATGCAAAACAGTCATATCTTTAATTTGTTTTTTTCGGCAGTCGCTTTTGGGAAGAATTTTTTCAAGCGACGATACCTGCATTAACTCTGTCATTTCAAATCACCTTTTCCGCCGCAAGCGGCTTTTTTATACATTCAAAAGCGGCTGGTCAAAAGCGAACAGCGCCTCATTAATTTCAAATATATCATAATTTTTATTTTCGATAAAGTATTCCACAATAATATCCGCCTTGCTGCACGAAGAAAACGTAAATCCTGCCCTTGACAGTAAATCCCTCGTTTCGTCCAGGGATAATCCGAGCGCTATCGCAAAGGAAAAAACGGTCGACTTTTTCGGGCTGTAATTTTTGTTATTCCGTATCTTTGAAAAAAGCTTGCGGTCAACATTCGCTTTTTTGTAAACCTCGGGATCATCCATTCCGCGCTCGTCTATAAGCCGTAAAAGCATCTGCGAAAATGTTTCTCCCATACTGTCAAGCCTCTCATCAAGACTTCTTCTTCCTTGAAAATTCCCGTTTAAAGCCGAACCGCCGTTTGCAACACTCGGATATTGACAAAACTCCGCAAGCTCCCGGCTCCTTTCCTGAGTCTGCAGTACAATCATTTTTTCGCCGATAAAATTACGAATCTTCTCAAAAAGAGCTTTGCTTATCTCAAATGTATCGGTATCGTATACAACCAGGTATATGTCCATTTCGTTTTCAAGCAGAAAATCGGCAATCGCGCGCCTTGCGACAGCCAGAGCCTCCGCTTTCGGATACCCGAATGCTCCCGATGATATAAGAGGAAAGGCTATCGATTTTATCCTTTTCGCCTTTGCCAAATCAAGTGAATTTTTATAGCATGAAAAAAGCTGCTCCTCCTGAATACTGTTCCCCTGCCGGTAAATCGGTCCCACCGTGTGTATCACATATTTTGCCGGCAGGTTATATCCCTTTGTAACAACCGCCTCGCCCACGCCGCAAAACCCGATTTTTTCGCACGCCTTTTGCAGCTTTTGCGCACCTGCCGCATTAAATATCGCACCGCAGACACCGCCGCCCTGCAAAAGCCTTGAATTTGCGGCATTTACAACCGCGTCCACTTCCATTCGTGTTATATCGTTTCGTACTATATTAAAAGACATTTTACCACCCCGCTGCCATAAGTATAGCATAAAAAGCGGTACAGGTCAACCTAAAATTTCCTATGTTTTTTATTTATTTTTTCTCCAATATTCATTGTCAATCTCCCACATTTTCCCGTTCAAGTGCAGCTTGGCAAACATTTTATAAAGATACTTAACCTTAAGGCTCGGCTTTAAATGTTCTGCGCATTTATCCACCTTTGCCGCCGTTTTATCCAGCTTTTTTATAAAGCTTTTTTTGAATTTATCGGGCATATCGTTCCAAAAATATCCCCATACCGACTGCCGTACAGTATGCGTTCTTGCAACGCCCCAGTAATCCATGCTGTCTTTTATGTCTTTTGCGGCAGATTTTAGCCCGCCGCCCCCTGCCGTCGTGATTATTACCGCCTGTTTATTCATCATATCGAAATTCGGGCGGTGAACCATCCACCTGAACCCGTAATGATCCAAAAATGACTTAATCTGTCCCGGCGCATGAAAGCACCATACCGGGCAGCAGAATATAATCAGCTGCGATTTTGAAAAAGCCTCATTTATCGGCTTTAAATACTCATATCCGCCGCATTTGTCCTCATTCCCGTAAAGACAGGCATAACAGCCGCGGCAAATATGCGGCATATCCTCGGGCAGAGTAAATTCAAATACCTCATCCACATTTTTAAGTTTTGATATAAAATATTTTGCCGCGTTATATGTACTGCTGTTTTTCCGCTTTGTTGCGCGTATTAGCGTTATATTCATTTTTATGCTCCTCTCACAATAATTCTTGATATTTCCATAACCATAATCTTTAAAACCGCACCGCAAGACATAACATAAAACCACACCTTGCGCATATTCTGCGATTTTGCAATCGGTGCTGCAATGGCGGCTGTAATTATCATAAGCGCACCGACACAGCCTGCTATTGTATGTATGCTTACAAGCGCAAAAACCCCGGGTGAGCCGCTTGCATCGACCGTATATTGAATTGTTTTGTCCAATCCGTCGCGAGCCGCCGCAAAGCAGCAGACCACCAATCCATACACAAGCAAAAATGCGCTCCTCCGTCCCCAATGCCGAATATTCCCGCTATTTTTTACACACCGCACGACAAATATCAATAATCCGACAATCATTACCGTTGTAACCGTTGTTACGGCATCTGAAAAATAAAGCTCCATTTTTATTCATCTCCTTTTTCGGTGTTAAATGTCCGAAAGAAAAGCCGAACGTGCAAATCCAGCTTTTTAAGGCACTCATCCTCCCTGTGCGGCTCACGGTCGCAAATCCCGATAAGCGCAATAACCGGCGCAACATACATCATCGCAAGCGTTTCGGGATTTTCGGTTTTTATCTCCCCGGCAGCGATAAGGTTCTGAAATATTCCTGTGTGATATTTAATCAGCCGATCAACGTATCGCTCCGAGTATAATTTTGAGAGTTCAGACGAACGGAGCTGCTCAATCGTCATCATCTTCCTGAAACGGCTGATTGCCCCGTCATGCAGAGAATATATAAAAATTTTTTTGACCTTTTCAAACAATACGTCCTCATCAATCCCCGAAAATACTCCTATATCCTTTTTTGCGTCCCCGACATGAACATCTATCCCGTCTGTGTACTTTTCATACTGTTCTGCCGTACTCTCGACGATAGCATCAAAAATCGCCTGCTTGCTCGGATAATGGTTATACAAAGACGGCGCTTTTATCCCGACCGCTTTTGCAATTTCTCCCACGCTCACCGAATCGTATCCTTTTTCCGAAAAAAGCTCCAGCGCCTTTTCAAGTATTATTTGTTTCGTGTCTTCCTTTTTCATGGCTTTCTCCTAACTAACGTTTGTTAGTTATATTATAATACCGTTTTTTTCAAATGTCAACAGTTCTTTTGTAAAATCTCTTGCAATGCGATTGGTTTTGATATATAATCTGCATAATGGGAAAACCCGAATTGTAAAGAGAGGTATTTGTTATGTTTGAGATTTCAAAAAATTTTATAGGCGGAAATATAGAGGTAAAATCCATAGGCGAGAATGAGGCCGTCTTAAGGCGAGAACTTCGGGATACCGGGGGAGAATGGTTTTATTGGGCGTTTTGCGTGCGCGGCGCTACCGGCAGAACGGTAACGTTCGATATATGCGACGATTATCTCGGTCCTTTCGGTCCTGCCGTAAGCCACGATAACAGAAACTGGCACTGGCTCAATCAAAGAAACAGCGACAAAAGCTTTACATACACATTCTCACCAGATGAGGATTGCGTATACTTTGCGCATCATATGCTTTATCACCCCGACAGATTCCGCGATTTCTGCAAAGAGAAAAATATAGCCGTAAAAACCCTTGACAAAGCGAAAAACGGTGATAACATTCCGTATATTACCTTCGGCGAGGGCGAGGAATATATCATTTTGACCTCCCGCCATCATGCCTGCGAATCAACCGGCAGTTATGTGCTTGAGGGGGTTTTGAGCGCACTCATCGATAACCCGATAGCAGGACTTAAAGTTATCTGCGTGCCGTTTATGGACTACGACGGCGTATGCGCCGGGGATCAGGGCAAAAACCGTATTCCGCATGATCATAACAGAGATTATGAATTTGACAAAGCGCCTGTATACAACACCGTAAAATTTGTACTGGATTTTGCGTCATCGCACAAAATAAAATATGCCTTTGATTTCCACTCCCCTTGGCACAGATATGACATAAACGATTACGTTTTCTTTGCCAAAAAGAACTACCGCCAGCTAAAGGCTATGTCACGGCTCTCGGCGCTCCTTGAAAAAACAAATGAGGGAAACACTCTTAAATACAGCGGCAAAAATACAATCGAGCCGGATACCGATTGGAACAGCTCCGATGCACCGTGTTTCGGACCTTATATGGGACACATGACCGACTCAATCATCGCCATGAGTGTGGAAACCTGTTATTTCGGCAGGGACGACTCGATATTTACCGATAAAGGCGGTGTGGAACTCGGCAAAAATTTTGCAAAAGCACTCAGAGAATTTGACAAAGGCTCTTGTAAAATAACAATTGCGGGCGATATTTTATGGCATGAACAGTTTATGAAAAATTGCTCGGCAAATGGCTCAAACGGATACAGAGAAGCGTTTTTTCCCGCCTGTGAAACACTTTTGAACACCGATTTTCTGGTAGGCAATCCCGAAACCGTCTTTTCAAAAAATGATACTTATACTCATGAAAGATACTGCTTTAACACCCCCGAAAACGGGCTTAAGGCTTTGAAAAAAACGGGATTTGATCTCTTGACATTCGCAAATAACCACGTAATGGATCGCGGCACAGACGGAATAAAAGCTACAATAGATTTGTGCCGGGCGGAGGGGCAGGACTATATCGGCATATGCGATAACGAGAGCAAAAAAGATGATCTCTGTATAAAAAATATCGGCGGTATAAATGTTGCATTTTTAAATTTTACATACGGAACAAATGCCTTTGCTCACCGTAACTTTTTAAAAGACAATGAAAAATATATGGTAAATCTGCTGCAGCCGGAGGAAACAACCGAATATGCAATAGACCTTTTGCAGGATTTGGATAAAATTGACGCTGATGTGAAAAAAATCTATACTCCCGAGCGCGAGGGAGAAAAAATACACCTTCACCGCATGGAAAAGCTTATAAAAAAGGCAAAAGAAAAAGCGGATTTTGTTATTGTATTGCTGCATACCGGCGGTCAGTATAACACAGAACCCGATGCATTTTCAAAGCTTGCCGCAAAAAGAGCGAAAGACGCCGGCGCAGATACCGTCCTTTGCAATCATCCGCACATAATACTTCCGTCCGAGCTTGAGAACGGTGTATTTACCGCTTACGGTTACGGTAATTTCCATTGTGCGCTTTGCGGCGAATGTACCATAGATCCCAACTACAGCGCGACATTAAAAATAGCTCTCACAAAAACCGACGGCAAAATATGCGCCGGATATTCATTTATCCTTTATAAAAATGTCGTAAAAGACGGCATGCTTAAAATAAAAAACACTTATGATATACTTGCCGAAAACGGTGCCGACAAAGAGCTTGAAAATGAAATTCTATTTTATGCCTCGCGTTTTGCAGGTGTTAAAACGTACGAAAAGGCGGAAAAAGAATACTTTATAAATTAATCAATACAGGTAATTGTAAAACTAACGTTTTCCAATTAAAATTCTTAGGTAGAAATAAAAAGTTCCATCCGATTTTAATTTTACGGCAAGTTGAAACTTTTTATTTCAGCCAAAAATGACGCACATGTCGTCATTTTTGATTACAAATCAGGGGTTAGCACCCCCGATCCCCCCATAAGAATGGTGGCTAATTGTAAAATTTACATTTTACAATTAGCTAAAATTAATCAATATAAAAGGAGCTGATTGCAAAATCACTTTGCAATCAGCTCCCCTCTTATTTTTAATACTTTTTATCTATAAATTTCTTAAGTCTTTCTATACCCTCTACAATATTGTCCATTGCGGTTGCATATGACCATCTGACATACTTTTCTGCGCCGAATCCCGTACCGGGAACTACCGCAACAGAGGCAACCTGCAAAAACAATTCCGCAAAATCATCGGCATTGTTTATTATCTTACCGTAATACTCCTTGCCGATCAAATCCGAAATATTCATCATGATATAGAACGCACCGTGCGGCTTTTTGCATGATACACCGTCAATTTTGTTGATCTCTTCAACCATGTAATCACGGCGTCTCATAAAATGAAGTCTCATTCTTTCCACTTCGGCATATCCGCCCTCCAGTGCCGCCAAAGCCGCCGCCTGTGCTATGGAGTTCGGGTTTGATGACGCGTGCGACTGAATATTTGCCATCGCCTTTGCAATTTGATCATTTGCGGCAGCAAAGCCTATTCTCCAACCTGTCATAGCAAAGGTTTTCGATACGCCGTTTATAACTATCGTCAAATCCTTGATCTTATCGTTAAATGACGCTATGCTCACGTGCTCGCCCTCGTATATCAGCTTTTCGTAAATTTCGTCCGATATAACGAATATATTATTCTCTACCGCAAAATCCGCGATAGCTTTAAGCTCTTCTCTTGTGTATACCATACCTGTCGGGTTTGACGGGCTGTTTAAAACGATCGCTTTAGTCTTGTCGGTAAGCGCACGCTTAAGATCGTCCACCGTCATCTTGAAATCGTTTTCTTCTTCGGTATTTATAATAACAGGCACACCGTCCGCAAGCTTTATCATCTCGGGATAGCTTACCCAAAACGGCGCCGGAACGATAACTTCATCACCCGGGTTGCATATTGCCATAAACGCATTTACAAGCGAGTGCTTTGCGCCGTTTGAGACTACGATATTTGCCGGAGTATAGCTAAGACCGTTATCCTTTAAAAATTTATCTGCAACAGCTTTTCTCAAAGCCAAAGTACCTGCCGCCGGCGTATATTTTGTAAAGCCTGCGTTTATTGCGGCGATTGCCGCGTCTTTTATATGCTGCGGAGTATCAAAATCCGGCTCACCCGCGCCGAATCCGACAACATCTTCGCCGTTTGCTTTCATTTCCTTAAATTTAGAATCGATCGCCAGCGTCGGCGAAGGACTGATACATGATGCTTTTAGAGAAATCATCTGTCTAACCTCCAAAATATATTTTTGAATATCCCGATAAAAAATATTTCATCAAGATTTTCCCACAAGATATATAGTACACCATTTTTCCGAAAAAATCAAGACCTAAAATGTTATTTTTGAATTTTTTTATAAATTTTCCTGCAAAAACCGCTCCATATTTGTATAGGAAATTTTATTTACCAATTCTTCTTTATAGCCTAATCTAAGCATTTCATCAAAAAGTCTGTCCATATCACACACACCCGTAATTTTGCATGGAAGGCATTCCACTCCGTCAAAATCGGCACCGATACCGATTGTATCCTCACCGCCGAGCGAGAGAAAATGCTCGATATGCTTTATTATATCCGAAATCCCGGCGCTGCCCTTTTCGGACAGGAATTTAGGATACAGATTTATCCCCACTCTTCCGCCGCTTTCTTTAATCCGCAAAAACTGATCATCTGTAAGATTGCGCATATTTTTACATATACTTCTCGAGCTTGAATGAGATGCGATAAATGGCTTTTTACACACCTCTGCCGCATCGTAGAAGGATTTATCGTTCAAATGCGAAACATCGAGTATCATGCCGATTTTATTCATCTCGGCAATAACCTTTGCACCGAAGTCCGAGAGTCCCGTTTCCTGTTCGCTTACCCCTCCTGCCAAATGATTTGAAAAATTCCAGGTAAGCGTCGCCATTCTCACACCCTGTCCGTACAAATCCGAAAGATCCGCTAAGGTTTGTATTGCTTCTCCTCCCTCAAGGCTCAGAAAAGCACATATTTTATCGGCATTTTTCTCATAGTCGGCAAAAGATTTGCAAACTGCGATTTTTCCGCCGCTTTTTGCCACCTCGCTCTTGACCTTTTCAATAATTGCATCTGCTCTCTTTTTTGCCGAAAGCCGATATTCGGGATCGATAAATGCCGCAAAAAACTGAGTATATCGCTTACCCCCAAGCTTTGCCAAATCAATATGAAGTCCGTTTTCAAAAAAGCCCATGCCCAAATCCAGTGCCGCACTCGCAGTATCGCAGTGCGTATCAATCAGAGAATATTTCATAACTGCCTCCAAATGCATTTTCTATATAGTTTACTTTGTTATCCTTTAAATATACCTCGCCCACATCAAATCGCATCTCACATTCGCGGTTTTCCAAGTACACCATTGCCGTCTTTATTATCTTTTTCATCTTTGATACTGTTACCGCCTCGCAAGGAAGTCCGTACAAGGTGGATTTTCGTGACTTCACCTCGCAAAACACGGTACATTCGCCGTCTTTTGCGATAATATCAATCTCGCCCCAGCGGCTGTGGAAATTCCTCTCCAGAATCCGCATACCCTTTTTTTCCATATATTCGCATATAATATCTTCGCCCGTTTTTCCAGAAGCCATAACACTCACTCTCCCAAAAGCTTTTTTAAAAATGTTTTTCTGTGAATCTCGCACGGGCCGTATTTTAAGATTGCCTCGGTATGTGCTTTTGTGCCGTAGCCTTTGTGCTTTTCAAAGCCGTATTCGGGGTATTTTTCCGCCATTTGGATTATGTAGCGGTCCCTTGAAACTTTTGCCAAAATAGACGCTGCGGCAATGCTTATGCTTTTTGCGTCCCCCTTTACGATCGTTTCATGCGGCAGAGTCATATTTTTTATACTGTTTCCGTCTATCAGCACGAAATCGGGAGGCACGCTCAGCGAATTAACCGCACCGTTCATCGCCATATGCGTTGCATTTAGGATATTCACCTCGTCTATCGTCTTTTCATCAACACTGTATACGGCATATGCTATCGAATTTTCGATTATCACATCATAAAGCTCCTCTCTCTTTTTTTCCGAGAGCTTTTTCGAGTCATTTATGCCGTCGATTCTCGCACCCGGCTTTAATATCACCGCGGCGGCATAAACCGGTCCCGCCAAAGGTCCGCGCCCGGCTTCATCAACCCCTGCTATATATTCATATTCTAAAAGACCTCTCTCATATTCCCACATTACCTCCTGGCGCTCCAGTTCCTGTTCCTTTGTAAGCCTTGCCATATTTCATTTCTCCTTTGTTTTTTTACTTTAGGTAATTGTAAAACTAACGTTTTCCAATTAAAATTCTTAGGTAGAAATAAAAAGTTCCGGCCGATTTTAATTTTACGGCAGGTTGAAACTTTTTATTTCAGCCAAAAATGACGCACATGTCGTCATTTTTGATTACAAATCAGGGGTTAGCACCCCCGATACCCCCCATAAGAATGGTGGCTAATTGTAAAATTTACATTTTACAATTACCTATTTTTTACTTAATAAAGCTAATCAGCAACAATCATACTTTTTGTTTCTTTTCTTGCGTTCCGGAGTTTTTTAACATCCCATAAAAAAATTTAAATTTATTTTCATTTTATTATATCATTTTTTTTGAAAATATGCTATAATAATTTTAAGAAAATTTTTAGGATGTGACAAAATGGAATACAACAGAGAAATAACCGATATGATAATGATACAATATATAATCCTTTACACGCTGGCGCAAGCCGACAGGATCGTGACGCACAGCCAGCTTACGACGCTTGTATTGGATAACTGCAACATCAATTTTGCGGATTTTCAGATAGCTTTGGATAATCTCTCAAGTATAGGCTTTGTGCGGCTTTTTACCGCAAACGACAATAATCAGTACTGCGAGCTTTTACCAAAAGGAGTCGAGTCGAACGGATTTTTTCAAGGCTCAATCCCGATTTATATAAGAGAGCCTATAAAAAAATCCATAGCGCCGTTTTTCCATGAAGAAGAATTGAAAAAGAGTATACGCGCGGATCTGATGCCGTTAAATGAGAAGGAATTTTTGGCAGAGTGCGGAATCTTTGAGGGAAAAACTCCGCTCATGCAGCTTTCGGTATACGGCGGCACGCGGGAGATGGCGGCAGATATGATAAGAAACTTCAAAAAAGATCCCGAAAAGATATATCGGCTTATCATGAAAGCACTGACTGAAGAAGAAAATCAAGACACATAAAAAAGGGCTGTTAAAAAGCTCCGCAACGCAGGAAAAGAAGTAAAATACAGATGTATTATTTGAAATATGTTTGCCACGATTTAGTTTTATTAAAGCAGAAAAATCAAAGGCTGTAAAAAAAATCAATTGATTTTTTTACAGCCCCATTTTTTATTTTTTTATCACAATCCCCGTTTTTTAATCGTGTTATATTGTGAAAGGAGTTGATAATAATGTTAAGATCAGCTCGGCCGACTGATGAACAAATAGAAAATGCCCTGAACAGTTATTCAAATATGCTCTTCAAGCTATGCTTTACACTTCTCGGGAATAATGCAGACGCAGAGGACGCACTGAGTGAAACGTTTTTTAAATACATAAAAAAATCGCCTGTGTTTTGCGACAGCGAACATGAAAAAGCCTGGCTTTTGAAGGTAGCGAGAAATGTATGCCGCGATATGGGGCGGTTTCGGAAATCGCACTCAGCTTTAAATATAGACGATCTCTACGATTTATGCCAAGATGACGAGACGGTCGGTATAATGGAGGAAATTACGGCACTCCCCGAAAAATATAAAACGGTAATTCATCTCTATTATATCGAGGGTTATTCGGGCGAAGAGATTGCCGAAATCCTCTCGATAACCCCTGCCGCCGTAAGAAAACGGCTGCAATATGCAAGAGAAATGTTAAAATTTGAAATAGAAAAGGAGCGGTAAAAATGAAAGAATATGATTACAAAAACGCAATGGATAAAATAAACATTCCTCAAAATATGCAAAAAAACCTCTTAAACAAACTAACAAACAAAAAGGAGAGATTTATTATGAAGAAAAAATCAATTTTAATTGCCGCAGCTGCCTGCTTATGTATCGGTTCTATCGCTTTTGCGGCAGGAAACACTATATTTTCAAGAAAGTCAAGTTCATCGTCAATCCCGGAATATAAAAAGCTCCCCACCGCCGAAGAATGCATGAAAGACGTCGGATATGTGCCGTATCTTATCGAAAACTTTGACAACGGCTATACCTTTTCCGGCGGCAATATAGTAAAAAATTCAAGCAATGATGAAAACGGCAAGTCTGTAGAAAAATTCAAATCATATAACTTCATTTATGAAAAAGACGGCAATAGGGTTTATTTTTCAGAGGAGAAGTTCAGCTCTCCCGATACTCTTCACGGCGAACAGGTCACACTCTCAAACGGCGCTGTGGCATATTATGCCGATGACACCTACAAATTCGTGCCGCCCGATTATGAGCTGACCGATGAGGACAAAAAAGCCGAAAAGAACGGCGAACTTACAATCAGCTACGGCAGCGATGAAGTGGAATACAGCCAAATCCGCTCATTTTATTGGGCAGAGGGCGATATGCACTACGGTTTAATGCAGACTGACGGCGAGCTTGCAAAAGACGATTTTACAAAAATGGCAGAAGAAATAATAAAGTAACATAAAAAGGCTGTAAAAAAAGTCAATTGACTTTTTTTACAGCCCCTTTTCTATTGCATTTTACTGTTTATAATCTTTGCCATCTCTTTATTGTCATTGCTCTTTCGGATATAGTGCAAAAATACATTCATCGCATCCGTAGGAGTCTGGCGTGAAAGCTCGCGTCTGAGCTTCCAGATAGCCTCGTTTTCATCACGCGTCAGCAGATCATTCTCTCTTCTCGTTCCCGATTTTAATATATCGATTGCAGGGAATATCCGTCTTTCCTGCAAGGTTCTGTCGAGCTTCAATTCCATATTTCCCGTACCCTTAAATTCCTCAAATATCACATCGTCCATACGGCTCCCCGTTTCGACCAAAGCAGTTGCCAGAATCGTAAGACTTCCGCCCTCCTCGATATTTCTCGCCGCACCGAAAAATTTCTTCGGCTTTATCAATGCGTCCGGATCAAGACCTCCCGAAAGCGTTCTTCCCGTCGGCGTAACCGTCAGATTATACGCGCGCGCAAGACGCGTTATCGAGTCCAAAAGCACAACAACATCTTTTTTCTGCTCAACCAATCGCTCGGCGCGCTCCAAAACCATCTCGGCAACCTTTGTATGATTCTCGGGTGTCTGATCAAAAGTGGAGTATATAACATCTCCGTCTATCGAGCGGCGCATATCGGTAACCTCCTCGGGGCGCTCATCTATTAAGAGTACAATTAAATATACATCGGGGTAATTTTTTGTAATCGACTGAGCAATCTGCTTTATTATAGTTGTTTTGCCGGCTTTGGGCGGCGCTACAATCATACCTCTCTGACCTTTTCCAATCGGTGAGACAATATCTATAATTCTCGCAGCCGATTTCATCTCATCGCCCGTATCGAGAGTGAGCCGCTCTTTCGGGTATATCGGAGTGAGCCGCTCGAAATTTTTGCGCTTTAGGGCAATCTCCAAAGGATCGCCGTTTATGGTTTTTACGAACAAAAGCGGCGAATATTTGTCCTCGTCCTGGGACGGACGGCAGTCACCGCAGATTTCATCTCCAGTCTTTAAATTAAATCTGCGTATCTGCACCGGCGATACATATACATCGTTCGGTCCCGGCAGATAATTCTCAAAGCGCAAAAATCCGAATCCGTCGCTCATTACGTCCAAAACGCCGCACACCTCAACAACATCTGCCGGGCGCTGCTTTTTTTGCGGCTTTTTCTCTTCCTCTTTCGGCTTCAGTTTTTCTCTCGCCTCGCGTATTGCCGCAATAAGCTCATCTTTTTTCATCGAAGAAACCTTCGGCACTTCCAATCCCAAAGCAATCTGCTTTAAGTCCTCTTTATTTTTTCTTTCCAATGCTACTCCGTCTTGCATAAGACACCTCTTTCATATTTTACATAAACATTTTTACAATTATATTGTTATTATAGAAAATTTTCGTTATATAGGTTCTTGCCACCGCCTCTTTAAATAAAGCCGAATACTCGGGCGGCAGTAAAAATGCCAAAGCCGCACACGCGATATAAATAATTATAGTCGCATTTATCAAGCCGACCAAAACACCCAGGACTTTATTGGCAAATCCGAAAATTTTTAAATGACAGAAAAGCTCCAAAAGCTTAAATACCAGAAAAACGGCTATCTTCACTACAAAAAACAGCAGTACCGACGCGATAATTCTTATAATTAAAGCAGAGGTTTCGTCTGCCGCCGTCTGCATAACGTCATTTTTGGTATCGTCAATATTTTTAAGCGTTTTATTTAACGATTCCTCCATAAAATCGGGCAGTCCGCTCCCCTGAATCTGCGTTGTCTCATCTTCTTTTACCATAGCGCCGCTCACCTGCTCTCTCACATATCCGCCCATTGCCGAATCTGCGACAACGCCCTCGAAAACAGGCGAAAACAGTGAAATCAGAACAACGGTCAGGACGAGCGAAAGTATAGTCTGAGTGGACTTTAAAAAGCCTTTTGATTTAAAGTACATCGCCGATCCGATATAGATCGCAATCACCGCCATATCCAAAACAAGCCAAAACATTATTTCTTCGCCTCCTGTGATTTAGCGTTCGTTTTCAAAAATTCAATACTCGAGTTATATGCGATAAAAATATTATTTGAATCTATAATATATGCCTTTTTTATATCACGCGAGCAGGAATACTTCGATACAACATTTCCGTCCATATCGGTTATAATCACCGTTCTTTCATCATTGTACAAAATACGGTTATCCGACACGTCCACGAAATCGGGAAGCACATCGATTTTTACCGACGCTTTTTCCTTGCCTGCCGCAGAAATTATTCCCAGCTCCGACGTATTGTTGTTATCAAGCGCAATCGCCTTTGTGCCGCCCTCCGACATCGTATAACGCGTGATTTTCTTTTCGCCCAGCTCATACGTCCATCTTACCTTTCCCGCACCGCTTATTCCGTACACGGCATTATCCGCATACGCATTCAGGGTATCTCCGTTAAAGTCAACGTCAAAGACCAAGCTGTCCGCCAGATCAAGCTCCGCATCAGCTCCGGATTTTTCTATATTGAAAAAGTACACCTTTGAGGACACACCGTTATCGGCGTCCAAAAGCGCCGCCCCCAGCCGTCTCGATTCCGAAATATCCGCACTTATAACGCTGTATTTGCCGGAATTCCACAAATACACCTCATCGCCCGACTTGTTGTATACTCCTATGCTGCCCTTATAGTTTCCGCGGTCATACACCACAGCAACATCTCCGCCTGCCGAAACCGATGCGGTTTTTATCGTCCCGTCAACGCTCTTTTCGTAAACTTTTTTTGACGCGTTATACATAGCAAATTTTGTACCGTTTTTCTCAAATATCAGGATATTGCTGCCGCCCACCTTCAAAACAGGTGCAGATATTTGCAGATTTGCCGACCATCTCTCCTTTGCGTTTTTGTTGTAGAAGGTCATTTTTGTTTCATCGACCGCCAATATGCCGCCCGAATACTTGGCAAATCTTGCGTTTTTAGCGCCGTCAAATGCGATATTCGTACCGCTGTAGCCGATATTGGTAGACTGATGCTCTTTATTGTCCGCCTCGGTCTTTTGATCGATTTCATCTTGTTTTTTCTGTTTTTCCTCCTCGTATTGCTTTACAAGCTCCTCATACTGCTTTTCTTCGTCTGTCTGCTCCTCTTTTACCGGAATATTAAGCTTTTTCATTATCGCATTCATATTGCTCTTAAAATTTGAACCGTAATTTTTAAAAAATTCCGAACCCGTAGAGCTCATAAAAAATGCAAATCCCACAGCTCCCAGCAAAACTGCTGTTATTACAATAATACCGACCTTCTTTTTCATCAATAGTACACCTCCGATAAAAACAAGCCCTCGCCCGGCGCGGTTATGCCGGCGCGTTTGCGCTCCTTTGAATCAATAATATCACGCATATCCTTTGCATCAATTTTCCCTGTGCCGACAAATGCAAGCGTCCCTGCAATAATCCGCACCATATTATATAAAAACCCGTCTCCGGTAATATGTATCGCAATTATATCGCCCTGTTTTTCTATATCAAGCGAATAGACGGTTCTGACAGTAGTCTTAACCGTAAATCCCGACGCCGCAAAGCCTATAAAATCATGCGTTCCCAAAAAAGCCTTTGCCGCCTCTTTCATCTTATCCGTATCAAGCTTATATTTAAAGTGCCATGTATAATTTTTTAAAAACGCATTCGGGAATTTTGAATTGTTAATGTAGTAGGAATAGGTTTTCTTTTTTGCAGAATATCTGGAATCAAAATCTTTGTCCGCCTCCTCCGCCTCAAGACAAACTATATCGGGCGGAAGATATGAATTTACGGCATCGGGGAATTTTTCTTCGGGGATGGTGCTGTTTGAGAAGAAATTGCATACATATCTTTTTGCGTGTACTCCGGTATCGGTTCTGCCGCACCCCGTCACACGCACATCTTCTTGCAAAAGCTTTTTTAGTGCTTTTTCCACCGTTTCCTGTACACTCACCGCATTTTTTTGCGTCTGCCAGCCGTGATATGCCGTCCCGTCATATTGGATTATGAGTTTTATATTTTTCATTTCTAACCTCTTTTATATAAAGCGTATTACTATCACGGCTATAAATACCGCTATACATATCCCGAGCGCCCACAAGTCGCGCGGCTCAATTTTTAACTGTTTCATACGCGTTCGGTTTTTGCCGCCGTGGTAGCATCTCGAGTCCATAGCCGTTGCCAGATCGTCCGCGCGGCGAAATGCGCTCACAAAAAGCGGTACCAATAAAGGTATCATGGCTTTTGCGCGCCTTATTATATTTCCGCTTTCAAAATCGGCTCCGCGCGCCGTCTGCGCTTTCATTATCTTATCCGTTTCCTCTGCAAGAGTCGGAATAAAGCGTATCGCAATTGTCATCATCATCGCAATCTCATGTGACGGAACTTTGATACGGTCAAACGGCTTTAGCGCCATCTCGATTCCGTCGGTAAGCATCAAAGGCGTTGTGGTAAGCGTCAAAAGTGATGTTCCGACAACCAAAAACAAAATCCTAAGCGACATGAATACCGCCGAAATCAACCCCTCATACGTTACGGTCAGGGTAAACCAATTAAACACAGGAACAGAAACAAGCGGTGTTCCGCGTATCATAAAAAGATTCAGCACTACCGTAAATAAAAGTATAAAAAGCATAGGCTTTAAGCCTTTTAGAATAAATTTCACAGGTATCTTGCTCAAAAGTATAAGCACAAATGTAAATCCGCCGAATATCAAATACGAAACAGGATTATTTATAATAAACAGGACAATAACATACGCGGTCGTCAAAAAAAGCTTTATTCTCGGATCGAGCTTATGCAGAACCGAGCCTGTATCTATATATTGCCCTATAGTAATGTCACGCAGCATTTTTTAACTCCTCCGTTATTTCATCAGTTCCGCAATTGTCTTTGTTGCGAAATCCACAGTATAAATATCGCCTCGTATATCCACTCCGCGTTCCCTTAGCATCAGCGCAAGCTGTGTTACCTGCGGAATATTCAGCCCGATTTTTCTAAGCTCATACCCCATAGAAAAAATCTCCGAAACACTTCCCTTGGCAAAAACGCTCCCGTCATTCATTACGATAACATTTTTTGCAAGACGTGCGACCTCCTCCATGCTGTGCGACACGAAAATTACCGTCATATCCGAGTTTTTGTGTAAATCCTCTATGCACTGCAAAAGTCCGTCGCGCCCTCTCGGATCAAGTCCTGCGGTAGGCTCGTCCAGAATCAGTATCTCGGGGCGCATAGAAAGCACTCCGGCAATCGCCGCGCGCCTTTTTTGTCCGCCCGAAAGTTCAAACGGCGACCGTTCACACAAATCGCGCGAAAGTCCCACCAAATCCATAGCCTCAAGTACACGCTTTTGAATTTCGTCCTCGGGAAGTCCCATATTTTTCGGGCCGAACGCAATATCCTTTGCTACGGTTTCTTCAAAAAGCTGATACTCCGGGTACTGAAAAACCATTCCGACTTTCTTGCGCACTTCTTTCAAATTCGCTTTAGGATCGGTTATCTCTGCACCGTTTATCCAAATTTTTCCCGACGTCGGGCGCAAAAGCGCATTCAAGTGCTGAATCAGGGTGGATTTCCCCGAGCCCGTATGTCCGATTACGGCAACAATATCCTTATCGGCTATTTCTATATTAACATTATGCAAAACCTCTCGCTCATCGGGCATACCCTTTTGGTATACAAAGCTCAAGTTCTCAATTTTTATCATCTTGCATCAGTCCTTTTGGTCAAATGTTTCATAAGCTCGTCCGCACACTCTTCAAGTGTTATAATATCATCGGGAAGATCGTATCCCATATCTCTCAAATTATGGGTAAGCAATGTTACCTGCGGCACATCAAGACCGAGTTCTTTTAAAAGCTCCGTTTGGGCAAAAACCTTTTTAGGCACATCGTCCAAAACAACCTTTCCCTCATTCATAACCACAATCCTGTCGGCTTGGGCGGCTTCGTCCATGTAATGCGTTATCAGAACAACCGTCATACCGCGCTCGCGGTTTAGCTTTTTTATGGTCGATATAACCTCTCTGCGGCCCATAGGATCAAGCATTGCCGTCGGCTCGTCCAAAACTATGCATTGCGATTGCATTGCCAAAACCGACGCGATCGCAATCCGCTGTTTCTGACCGCCCGAAAGGTGCGCCGGAGATGAATTTGCAAATTTGCTCATTCCGACAATTTTAAGGGATTCATCAACCCTTCTTCGTATCTCCTCCGGCGGCACACCGAGGTTTTCAGGGGCAAATGCCACCTCATCCTCAACGATTGCCGCAACAATCTGATTATCGGGGTTCTGAAAGACCATTCCTGCCGTCTTTCTTATATCAAATGTATGCTCCTCATCCGCGGTGTCCATACCGTCCACATAAACTTTCCCCTCGGTCGGCATCAAAATCGCATTAAAGTGCTTTGCAAGAGTGGATTTTCCCGAGCCGTTATGCCCCAGTACCGCAACAAAGCTGCCCTTTTCTACCGACAAATTCAGTCCGTCTATGACCTTTGCCGAGAGTTTCTGCCTGCCCTCATCATCAACAAAAGTGTAGGCATAGGACATATCCTCCGTCTTTATAATTTCCATTTTACTCTCCATTCTGCCGCTTTATTTTTCCCATCTTCCCGATATTCCGCACGGCAGCACAAGCTTTCCGTCCGCAATCGGCAAACCAATCTCGTCCGCACTCACCCGTCCGCCGTAGCGTTTCTGCATCGTAAGCTGCAAAACGTTCGACAGAACCGTCTGTGAAAGACCGGTAGTATACGAATTTATCAGAAAAAACAGCGGATCGTCCGACATGATTTTCATACAATCCTCAATTAACGGGTAAAGCTCATCTTCAATGCGCCACACTTCACCGCCTGGGCCTCTGCCGTAGGACGGCGGATCCATTATAATCGCGTCATACTCACGTCCGCGCCTAAATTCACGCTGTACGAATTTTTTCACGTCATCAACTATAAATCGTACGAATCTATCACCCAGTCCAGACGAAATGACGTTTTCTTTCGCCCATGTCACCATACCCTTAGACGCGTCAACGTGTACCACTTCGGCGCCCGAGGCAAGTGCCGCAACCGTTGCGCCTCCGGTATATGCAAAAAGGTTTAATATCCGTATCGGTCGCCCCGAATTTTTAATAAGCGCAGAAAACCAGTCCCAGTTTACCGCCTGTTCGGGGAAAAGTCCTGTATGCTTAAAGCCCATCGGCTTTATGTTAAAGGTTAAATCCTTATAATTAACAGTCCATTTTTCGGGCATTTTCTTATTGAAAAACTGCCACCTGCCGCCGCCCGTATTACTTCTTAAATACCGTGCGTCAGCCTTTTTCCACAATTCGGGCGCAGCTTTTTCTCTCCATATAGCCTGCGGATCGGGGCGGCAAAGCATGATACTTTTCCACATCTCCAGTTTTTCGCCGTCCGCGCAGTCTTTTAATTTATAATCATTCCATTCATTTGCAAGCCACATATCTTTTTACCCTCATCTTTATTTCAAGTTAAAACATACCATTATAACTATATCATTTTAATCGGCTTTTGTCAAGAAATGCGCGGTAATTTAATATACTTTGAACTATCAAAGCAAGAAAAAACCTTGCCGTACTGTTAAAAAGTATGGTAAGGTTTTTGGTACTCTGCTTTATGCACCGCAATATGCATCTTCCAATACCGACAGATTTTTTTGAGTGCATATGTCCTTCGAGGCATTCTCTGTCACATACTCACGCCCATTTCGGTATTTTTCAAGCTCCTTTGGATTTCCCGACAGCTCGTCAAGCACACGGACAAGCGAGCGGACATCCTGCGGCGGTACACATATACCCGTTTTGCTACTTTTCAATATGTCTGCCAGCTCACTGTCAACATCAAACGATGCGACTATCGGCGTATTGCAGGACATTATACTCCATGTCTTACTCGGCATACCTGCAATTCCGGTACCTTTTTTGCAGGTAATCAAGGCAACATCGCCGACACTGTACACTTCTGCCACCCGTTCCGACGGCAGCAGAGGATTTACAATCACATTTTCCAGTCCGTCTTTTTCCGCTCTTTCTTTAAATGCGGAATACTCCGCTCCCCCGCCGAAAACGGCAAACTGAATGTTTTTCAATTCTTTCGCGGCAGAAATTATTATATCCGCCCCCTGTGCAGCACCCATATTTCCCGCATAAACAACGGTAAATTTATCGGGATCGATTCCAAACTCGCAATACAGCTTATTTTCATCTTTTGCCACCGGACGAATCCCGTCCGTATCTGTCCAGTTCGGGATCAGCTCTATCTTCGATTCGTCAACACCTTTATCCAAGATGTTCTTTTTTATATCTTCACTGATGACCACAATTCTATCGGCATGCTTATATGTAAAATTCTCAACGGCACGCCCCGTTTTCCAGATAACAGATCCTTTCCGCGTCATTCCTGCATTAACCAGTGAATCGGGAAAAACGTCCTGAAGATTATATACAAACGGAATATGTCTGATTTTTGAGATAAGCGCTGCCGCAATCCCCTGAGTGGGCGGCGTACTGTCACAGTAAACCATATCAATCCCTTTGGTGCGCAGACCTTTAACAAACTGGATAATATTACAGATAAAATATCTTATGAATCTCCCCAAAGTACCTTCGCCCTCGTCATACATAGAAAATCTGTGTACGGTAAGCTTACCGTCGTACATTTTCTCAATCTTTTTCAGACGGTATTCTTTTTTTGTTTTCCCGTCTACTCCCCTTGTCGGAAAAGGGACAAACATCTCCATATCAACATTTTTTTCCGCATAATATTTGAATCTGTCGATATTCAAATGCAGACTTGAAGTTTTTTCGGGATAAAAATATGCAGATAAAATTAAAAGCTTCATACCGGCGCCTTATCCTCCTGATAGAATCTGTATTCGTTCATCTTTCTCTGCTCGGCAGTTTCATATGTTCTCGTCAATACAAATCCGTTCTTTTTATAAAAACTGTTGACCTTTTCATTATTAACCGCATCGGTTTCTAAGTTGATATATTTATATTCTTTAAAATCAACCAGCTCTTTCAGATAATCGATAAGCTGCGTTCCTATACCCATCGCCTTATATTCGGGTTTTACGCCTATTGAGGACAGCTCAATATAATCCTCATCGCGTTTGCTCTCACCCGGCTTTAAAAAAGCTCTCAGAAGTCTTATAAAAATCTTGGGTTTTCTGAAAAACGCGCTTATGCTATACCAAGCAAATAGCGGAAGCTTTTTTTTAATCATATACTTATATAAACCGCTCATATCTCCCGAATACGACAAAAAACCTACCAACCGTTCATTTTCATCAAACATACCTATTATGCCGGCTTTATCATACTCGCAATAACTTTCATACATCACCTTCAAAAATCCCCTGCCCATAAAGGTAAGAAAAAAGCCGCTGAAGGTAGAGATATGTATATCCGCCACTTCATCTATAACGCTGCCGTTTTGAACAATTTCCTTAATTATCATATCCCTGTTACCTTTCAATAAAAGTTTTCTCTTCCTGCGGCAGTGTTTCACCCGTATCTGAATCTTTTTTGCATACTGCCGCAACTGTATCAAGCATCAGATACAAATCATACCACACCGAAAATTTTTTAATATATTCAAGATTATATTTCATCTTCTGCGGCAGAATCTCATCAATATATGTACTGTCCGGATCCAAAGACGAATTTAAAAGTCTGTCCTCATCTTTATATTTAATGCTTGCCAAAGACGTAACACCGGCAGGCAAAAGAAGAGTTGCGCGCATTTCGTCGGTATAACAGTCCACATATTTTTTCACCTCCGGTCTTGTGCCGACAAAGCTCATATCGCCTTTTAAAATGTTTACAAGCTGCGGCAGTTCATCAAGTCTGTATTTTCTCAAAAACTTTCCGCATTTTGTGATTCTGCTGTCATTATCCACCGTCACCTGAGAACCCTTTTCCGAACCGGTATACATTGTCCGAAACTTATATATATAAAATATTCTGCCGTATTTGGTTATTCTTTGCTGCTTGAAAATTATCGCTCCGTCCGAATCGGTTTTTACCGCAATGCCGATAGCAAGCAGTACGGGACTTATCAAAATCAGCATAACAAGCGCGGCGGTAAAATCAAAAATGCGTTTCAGAAAAAGACTCGGAATTTTTCTTTTTAAAATACTGTAATACTCATAAGCCTCTTTTGTTTTGAGGGCTTCCGGTAAATCTTCATATTTTTTTAAAATCATAAAACATTCCTCAATATATCTTTAAAGCTCTCCGCCACATACGAAACATCATCATCGCTCAGGCAGGTATGCAGCGGCAGGGTAATCTCATTTTCATACAGTCCGTACGCATTCGGGAAATCCGAAATATCCCAGCCCAGTGCCTTATACGCCGTCATCATCGGCAGCGGCTTATAGTGAACATTGCACGCAACACCGCGCTCCGCCATCTTGACGATAATCTCTCGCCTTAATTTATCATCTGCACCCGGAATACGTGTAATATACAAATGCCCCGAGGAGGTCATATCCTTTGTATAATGTTTCAGGTGTTCTGCCCCAAGTTCATCACAAACCGCATCATATCTTGCAATAATCTCTTTTCTGCGCTTTAACATACCCGAATAACGGTCAAGCTGTCTTAATCCGATTGCCGCCATAATATCTGTCATATTGCATTTATACCACGGTCCTATAACGTCATATTCCCACGCGCCCAACTGCGTTTTTGCAAGTGCATCCTTACTTTGACCGTGCAGACTGTACAGCTGAAACAAATGATATATTTCCTCGTTGTCGATACCCGGAATATCTCTCCACGTGGCAGCTCCGCCCTCTGCGGTTGTGAAATTTTTGACCGCATGAAAAGAAAAACTCGTAAAATCAGCAATAGCGCCGCACATCACACCGTTTTTGCTCGCACCGAGCGCATGAGCGCAGTCGGATACAACGGCAACACGTCCCAAAGCCTGCTGAATCCTCGCTCCCAAATCATTACCCTGTTTTGCTTTGAAAATACTTTTCTTATTCTCAATCGCCTTATAAATACGGTCATAATCGCAGACAATTCCGCCCAGATCTACAGCACAAACCGCCTTAGTTTTTTCTGTTATCGCGGCTTCCATTTTATCATAATCCATCTGAACGTTATCCTTTTGAGAATCCACAAAGATAACCTTTGCCCCCACATGAATCGCCGCCGATGCAGACGCTGTATAAGTATATGCCGGCACAATAACCTCATCGCCCGGTCCTATTCCCAGTATACGGAAATTAAGCTCTTCCGCTGCGGTTGCCGAATTAAGGCAGACCACCTTAGATGTAGTGCAATATTCAGCCAGTCTTTTTTCTAATTCTTTCGTCCTCGGTCCCGTAGTGATCCAACCCGACCTTAAAGCCGCAACAACTTCCTTTTCTTCAAGCTCCGATAAATCCGGCGGACTGAAAGCAATATTACGGATTTCTTTCTCGCTCATTTTAAGCTCTCCTTTTTCATTGAGATACTGTCATCAAAACAAACTCATTTTGATGCAGTCCCTTTTCGGGGCTTTGGAAAATAATGCAAAACGGACAAGCCGTGCATCACCCCAAGGCCCCGTATCCTTTAAATTATATCACGCATTTTACGCCTTGTCAATCTTTTTACCTTGCAAAAAATTGCTTTTCAAAGCCTGAAATCGTGCCCTCCGTTGTCTCGATTGCAGCTGCAAGCGCCGTATTTCCCAAAACATAGCACTCTATCAGCTTACCCTCGGCAAAGCAAAGCTCATTATGCATCGGGAAATAGTTCTCCAAAAGAAAACGTGCATATTTAACCAAGCGAAAATCGCCGTATATGCGTATATCTTCACCTTTCGGGTGCTCAACCGCAACACTGTATCCGTCCGACACCGCACCGAGTATATCGTGATCCTCGCAAAATGCGATAGTTGATGCGGAATTAAAGAAATAGTTTTCTTTTAAGGTGGTGTGCGTGTCGGTCGAGCCGACAATCGGGATATTTATGCCCTCGATTCTCAATTTATTGTAGAGCGCCAGCTGCAAATTATTATCCTCATGCGCACAGCCGCCCAAGACTTCATATGCGTCACAAAGCTTGTTTTTTAAAATCGCCTCGCTCATCTTCGTTTCGGTGTGATAGTGGTTTCCCACATTCCAGTACGGGTGCGGATAGATCGCATATCCGCCGCTTTTTTTAATTTCACGGTACAGCCATACTCTGTTTAAATATTCCCGTTTATCCAAGCCCTCGGGAACGCTTATTTCACCCTCAAGCTCCGCTGCTTCCTTTTCTATCCGCTCCGGCTCATTAAAATATATCTCGTTTATACTGTACTCACCGCCGATATGCACCATATGGAAAAGTCCCGGGATTCCGTTATGTACCTCTTCTGCCCTCATTATTTCAAAGTCGGTTTTAAAATCGAATTTTTCCTTTGCATATTTTGCCGAATCGAAAACATTGTGGTCGGTAAGCGCGATAAAATCATATCCCGCCTTTCTGTACTCCGCCGCAACCAAAGCCGGGCTTTCATCACCGTCGGAACGGTATGTGTGAATATGCAGATCTCCTCTTAGCGCACGTCTTTTGTATAAGTCGGATTTCAGAGAATATATCGGCAATACCACACCCGTTTTATGTGCCGTAAAAAGATTATGCCAGTGCGGCTCATACTTTTCGTAGAGCGGATTTATGTGGCTGCCGTAATCTTCGGCGCTTATATGTATCCGCCACTCCTGCTCGCCGCCGAAAAAGTATTTTAACTTAAGCTCGCCGTTTTGCGGTCTTACCTTGAAAACCTTTCTGTTTTTATCCCAACCCAGTAAAGACATCGCACCGTCAAGCGGTACATCGCTCTCCTCCATTGGTACAAACTCCACGCTATACTCAACATCATCGTAAAATTTGAATATACCGTCAAGGCTCTTTACGCTGATTTCGCTCTCCTTATCCGCCTCGACAACCGACGGCGTCACGCGAAACATTACACTTTCCGCTTTCATAAATATCTCCTCCGTTTTTTTAAATTACAGGTTTCTTTTACAGAAAGTATATCACATCTGTTTTATTTGTCAATAACTTTATTAAATTTTTGAAAAATAATTGAAAATAGACGGAAAATAAGGTATAATATACATATCAAACAGAAGAAAAGCGCAAAACCCTCTTATCAATTTCTGTTCTGCGGATAAGAGAAATTTTATATACTGTTTATGCCGTTGCAGAGCGGCAGAATGGAGATTTTTATGGTAAACATAGGAAATGACTGGGACGAAATTCTTGCCGGTGAATTTAAAAAGGACTACTATTTAAAGCTTCGCGAATTTTTAAAGTATGAGTATTCGCACTACAAGATTCACCCCGATATGTACGACATTTTTAATGCCCTCAAATGGACTCCGTATAAGGATACACGCGTTGTAATATTCGGACAGGATCCGTATCACGGCGAAAATCAGGCGCACGGCCTTGCTTTTTCGGTGCAAAAGGGTGTCGATATTCCGCCGTCGCTTATAAATATGTATAAAGAACTCAACTCCGAGCTTGGCTGCTTTATCCCCAATAACGGCTATCTTGAAAAATGGGCGCGCCAAGGGGTTCTGCTCTTGAATGCATCGCTTACGGTGCGTGACGGCCAAGCAAATTCTCACCGCAATAAGGGTTGGGAAATCTTGACGGGAAAAATCGCAGAGGAACTCAACAAGCGCACCGATCCGATAATTTTCATGCTTTGGGGGAATAATGCAAGAGAAAAGGCGCAATTTATCACCAATCCCCAACACGTTATAATGACGGCGGCACACCCGAGTCCGCTTTCGGCTTCACGCGGATTCTTCGGCTGCGGTCACTTTAAAAGGGCAAACGAGCTTTTGACATCATGGGGAAAAGAGCCGATAGACTGGCAAATAGAAAATATATAACCGACAAAAGGGGCTGTAAAAAAATCTACAACCCCGCTGAATTTGATTTTACGGAGGAAATTCATGGAAAAACTTTTAATTATAGATTCAAACAGCATAATAAACCGTGCATTTTACGGTGTGCGCTACCTTTCGGCAAAGGACGGAACACCGACAAATGCAATCTTCGGTTTTTTAAAAACGCTCTTTAAATTGGTCGAGGAAAACAACCCCGACTATATTCTTGCGGCATTTGACCTAAAAGCACCGACCTTCCGCCACAAGATGTTCGACGCATACAAGGCGCAAAGAAAACCGATGCCCGACGATCTTGCACGCCAGATGCCGATTGCAAAAGAGATACTTACCAAAATGGGGATAAAAATCCTCGAAAAGGAAGGCTTTGAGGCAGACGATATTATCGGCACCGTTTCGCAGATATGTGAGGGCAAGGGAATCGAGTGCCTTATCGCAACAGGTGACAAGGACGATTTGCAGCTTGCCTCCGACAAAACAAAGGTAATACTCACAGTCACCAAAAGCGGTGTAAATGAAACGGTTTATTACGGTGCGGAGCAGGTTTTTGAAAAGTACGGCGTCACTCCCAAAGAGTTCATAGACGTTAAAGCTTTAATGGGCGACAGCTCGGACAATATCCCCGGTGTCCCCGGGATCGGCGAGAAAACCGCCCTTTCGCTTATTCAGAAAAACAAAAACATCGAATACATCTATGAAAATATAGACGGAATCGGCTTAAAAGGCGCGATGCTCGAAAAGCTCAAAAAAGGGAAAGACTCGGCATTTTTAAGCAAAACCTTAGCAACAATCGTGCGTGACGTGCCGATAGATTCAAACTTTTCCGACTGTACTTTTCCCGGTGATATATCGGCGCTTGCCACCCCCGATGCGGCGGAAATATTAGAGAGCCTGAATCTTGAGAGTATATTAAAAAAGCTCAACATCACCGAGCGCAAATCCGAAACAAAGCTTTCCGAAAGTGAGTTTGTAAAAAGTGCAAAAAAGGTGACGGTCGAAAGTAAGGCAGAAGCGGATGAGCTTATCTCGGAAATATCCGAAAAAAAAGAAGTGTCCTGCTTTTTCAAGCTAAGCGGCGGCTCTCTTGTATCCGTCGGCTTTGCAGTCGGAAAAAGTGCATATTTTATAGATACCGACCTGCACCCCGACCTTTTTGAGATGCTCTTTCCCCTGCTTTCCGACGAGAGTATAAAAAAATACACCTTCGATGTAAAAGACGCGCTTGTCGCCCTTTCGGACAAAGTAAAAATAAATGGAATTGCATATGACTGTGCCGTTGCGGCATATCTTATAAACCCTGCGCGTCCTCAATACACCATAGACGGGATTCTCCCCGAATTTTTGGGGCTTACCTTTGATGTCGGAGAGGAAAATGCTCAAATTTCGCTCTTTGATACCGAAAGCTCATCGGACGATGTTTCAATGTCGGTTCTTGCAATTAAACCTTTAATGGAAAAAACAAAAGAGCAGATTGTAAAAAACGGTCAGGAAAAGCTTTATTACGACGTTGAGCTGCCGCTTGTAACGGTGCTTGCCGATATGCAGACGGACGGTATAAAAATCGACACCAATCAGCTGAAAAGCTTTTCCGACACGCTCTCGGCGCGAATAGACGAGCTTACCCAAAGCATATATGAGCTTGCCGGCGAGGAATTTAACATCAATTCCACAAAGCAGCTCGGCGTCATTCTCTTTGAAAAGCTCGGCTTAAAATCCGGCAAGAAAACGAAAACCGGTTATTCCACCAACATAGACGTTTTGGAAAAGCTCAAAGGCGATCATGCGATAATAAACCTTTTAATAGAATACCGACAGCTCACAAAGCTCAAAAGCACCTATTGCGACGGATTGATGAACGTTATAAATCCGCGTACCGGTAGGATTCACTCGCAGTTTAAGCAGCTTGTAACGGTGACGGGAAGAATCAGCTCAACCGAGCCTAATATGCAGAATATCCCCGTCAGAACCGAGCTCGGGCGCGAGTTAAGAAAGATGTTTATCGCAGAGGACGAGGATCATGTCCTGGTTGACGCCGACTATTCACAGATCGAGCTCAGGGTTCTTGCGCACATGGCAAACGACAAAACCATGATTGAGGCATTTAAAAATAACGAGGATATCCATGCCGTTACCGCATCGCAGGTTTTGGGTATTCCCATATCCGAGATCACACCCGAGCAAAGAAGCAGTGCAAAAGCGGTTAATTTCGGGATTGTCTACGGCATCGGAGAATACAGCCTTTCGCAGGACTTGGGGATCTCAGTAAAGGCGGCAAAGGAATATATTAACAGCTACCTCGATAAATATATGGGTGTCAGAGAATACATGGAGCATATAAAAGCGGAGGCGAAGGAGGACGGATTTGTAAAAACGGCAATGAACCGTATCCGTTATATCCCCGAGCTTAAATCCACCAACTTCAATACACGCTCCTTCGGCGAAAGAGTGGCATTAAACACCCCTATCCAGGGAACTGCCGCCGATATAATAAAGCTTGCAATGGTTCGTGTGCATAAACGTCTTGAAAAAGAGGGCTACAAAGCTCGCCTTATCTTGCAGGTACACGATGAGCTGATTGTCGAGGCACCAAAATCGGAGGAGGACGCCGTTAAAAAGCTTTTAAAAGAGGAAATGGAAAATGCATTCCCGCTTTCGGTTCCTCTAATAGCCGACACCTCCTCCGGCAGAAGCTGGTATGATGCAAAGTAGGTGAAAAAAATGATAATTCTCGGAATAACAGGTCCGACCGGTGCAGGCAAAAGCACAGTATCGAAAATATTTAAAAAGTACGGTGTTGAAATTATCGATACCGATATTCTGGCAAGAAAAATCGTGGAGCCTGATATGCCGGCGCTAAAAGAGCTTGCCGATGCATTCGGAAAGAATATATTAAATGATGACAGCACGCTAAAGCGTAGTGAGCTTGCGCGCCTCGCTTTTTCCGATCCCGCAAGGCTCAAGATTTTAAACTCCATAACACACAGATATATAAAAGAAGAAATCAATATACTGATCGGAAAAAGCAAAAGCGATACGGTCGGAATTGACGGCGCGGTACTTTTTGAGAGCGGTGTTTCGGATATGTGCGATTATATAATATCTGTAACAGCAGATGAGGATATTCGTATAAAACGCATAATGGCACGCGACTCCATCTCCGAGGACGCGGCCCGAACACGTATCGGTGCGCAAAAAAATAATGCCTTTTATCTTGAAAATTCCGACTATATAGTGTATAATAACGGTAGAGAGGATTTGGAGGAACAAGTCAAAAACATATTAAATAATGTTAAAGGAGCATAGTGTGAGCAAAATTTCAAAATGTATTTTTGCGCTTATTGCGGCGTTTGTGATAATATCCTTTACAAAAACCGCATATAATCTGATTATGCACGCGATATACCCGGTGAGATATTACGAGTATATCGATAAATATTCAAGGGAGAATAATCTCGACGAATACCTTGTAATGGGAGTAATAAAGGCGGAGAGCAACTACATCCACGATGCACATTCGGGAGTTGCGCGCGGTCTTATGCAGCTTACCGATGACACAGCCGTGTGGGTTGCGGATAAGATGGGGATTGAATTTTCGACAAACGACATTGAGGATCCCGAAACAAACATAAAAATGGGGTGCTTTTACTTAAAATATCTCACAACCCTCTATGAAAACCGCGACACGGCGCTTGCGGCATATAACGCAGGCATGGGCAATGTTTCAAAATGGCTCAAAAACCCCGAATACAGTTCGGACGGTATCACGCTTTCCTATATCCCGTTTAAGGAAACGCGCGAATACGTGGCTAAAGTGAATGATTACGAGCGCACATACAAAGAATTATACGATTTAGGAAAAAATATTAAAAAAAGAAAGTCCGAGGCAGTAAATTCTTCGGACGGAAAGGAATGATATTATGATTATAACAATCGGCAGACAATTCGGCAGCGGCGGAAAAGAGCTTGGGAAAAAATTATCCGAAAAGCTCGGCTACAAATTTTACGATGAAGAGCTTGTGGAAATGGCGGCAAAAAACAGCAACATGAACGCATCTATCCTGCAAGAGGCAGACGAAAAGGCAAGCAAGAGCTTGTTATACTCAATCGCAACGGGTATGGATTCGCGCTTTTTCAATCCCTACTATGAGCTTCCGATAAACGATAAGCTCTTTATTGAGCAATCGAACATTATAAAAAAGCTTGCTCACGAGGGCAACTGCGTAATAGTCGGCAGATGCGCCGATTATGTTCTCGAGTCGGCTGAAATCCCCTCAGTGGATTTGTTCATCTATGCATCTTTAGAGCACAAAATTGAGAGAATTTCTCAAAAATATGATCTTTCCCGTGACAAGGCAAAGGATAAAATTAAAAAGGTTGAAAAAGGCAGAAAGGCATATTATAACTACTATTCAAATAAAGAATGGGGTGCAATGCAGAACTACGATTTATGCATAAGCACAAGCGACATATCGATTGATGACGCGGTAGATGTTGTTATAGCATTTTTGGATAAAAAAGGAGGAAATAAAGCGTGATTGACTTTATAAAATCCCTCCTGCTCGGAATCATCGAGGGAATAACCGAATGGCTCCCGATTTCAAGTACGGGGCATATGATCCTCTTTAATGAAATTACAAATACAAAGGACACCTTCTTCAATTCGGACGTTTTCCTTTATGTAATCCAGTTAGGTGCGATTCTTGCAATTGCAACGCTCTATTTTAAAAAGCTCAATCCCTTTTCGCCGTCCAAAACCAAACGTGAAAAGCAGGATACATGGCAGATGTGGTTCAAAGTCATTGTAGCTTGTCTGCCGGCGGCGGTTATAGGGCTTCTGTTAAACGACTTCATGAATAATTTCGAGAACTGGTATGTTATAAGTGCAACGCTTATAATTTACGGTATACTCTTTATATTCATCGAGCCGAAAAACGGCAAGATAACCTCCATGAACCAGATGACATACAAAACAGCGCTTTTAATCGGACTTTTCCAGGTACTCTCGATTATCCCCGGCACCTCGCGCTCGGGTGCAACCATTCTCGGCGCTATGATTTTAGGCTGTTCGCGCGGAATTGCCGCGGAATTTTCCTTCTTCCTTGCAATACCGGTTATGTTCGGCGTAAGTCTTTTAAAGCTCGTAACAACCGACTATGCAATGACAGCGAACGAATGGGGACTTTTGGCAGTCGGCATGATTGTAGCATACATAGTTTCAATGATGAGCGTAAAATTCCTTGTAAACTACGTCAGAAACCACGATTTCAAGGTGTTCGGATACTACCGCATCATTCTCGGAATTTTGGTTATAGCGTATTTTTCGATTATGTTATTGGTAAAATAAAAAATCAAATACAAAAAGGGGTTGTTTAAAAAGTCAATCGACTTTTTAAACAACCCCTCAATCTTTTGGGATAGAAAAAAGCTCCGAAACGCAAGAAAAAAAAGCAAAGGCTGTAAAAAATCAATTGATTTTTTACAGCCCCTTTTTCGTTTCTCAACCTTCCGAATCAGATTCCGTACTTGTTCCTGTGCTTTCCTCCGACTTTGTGCTGCCGCTTTCGGCACTGCTGTCGGTTTTCTTATCTTCAGCGGCCGATGTTTCCTCTTTTTTGGGAGTATCGGTCGTTTTCTCCTCACTCTTTGCAGGTGTTTCTGTTTTCTTGTCCGGTTGATGATTATTTGTCGTTTCTTCCTTTTTCGGAGTTTCGGTTTTCTTTGTTGTATCGTTCTTTTTGTTTGTATCCGTTTTTGTTGATTCGTTAGTCTTTGTTTCTGTCTTTTTGGTTGTATCTTTCTTGCTTGTATTTATCTGAACCTCTTCGGTTTCCTTTTTTGTTTCGGTGTTTTTGGACATATTCGGCTGCTCCTTTGCGTCAGAAACCGAAACCGAAATCTTATTGTCCGTCGTTTTAGCCGATTTATCCTGGGTAGTTGTCTTGTCACTCGATGTCTTGGTCTGTCCTGCCGCCTTTTTGCCTGTCAGGCTTATATCGGTGCTCAAATCGTCCGCAGTAACGCTGTATCCGAAGTTCGTGCTTATCATCTCAGCCGTCTGCGCCAGGTCACATACAAAGTACGATTTTTTATTTATCGTTGCGGTGTCGCCCGGGAGTACAAACGAACTCATACTGTCGCTTGAAATATTCTTAAGAACACCGGCATATTTTATAACGTCCTTTGTTCCGAGATTTGTCTTTAACTGGCTCTTAAGCTCTTTAAAGAGTCCCGGCACTTTGGTTATCAGTTCAAGATTAACCTTCTGGTCAACTATCGCCTGCAATAATTCCTGCTGTCTGTTCACACGGCTCAAATCGCTGCCGTCGCTTGTGCCGTTGTTGCTCTTTCTGTATCTGAAGAACTGCTGTATCTGATTTCCCGAAAGCTCTTGAACGCCCGGCTTTAAGTGAATATGCAGATCCTGCGTCGGATCGTCATAGTTCATGCCTCGTCCGCCGCCCTCTATATCGGGCACGTCAAACTCGACAGGTCCTAAAATATCCATCAGCTTATCCACCGTATCAAACGAAAATTCCACATAGTAGTTGATCGGCATACCGGTAATTGACGTTACTGCCTCGGCAACCGCGCCCGCACCGTAGAGTTTTCCCTCTTTATTGTGCATTCCGTGAACCTCGGTAATCTTTCTTGTGACGCTGCGGTCGGTAACGTACATCTTTGTATCTCTCGGTACAGACAAAAGCTTGGTCGTATGATCGTCAAAATCATAGCTTACGAGCATAATCGAGTCACTTCGCAAGCCCTCTTTATCCACGCCCAAAACCAGAACGTTAAGCTTACCCGTTTCATTATCCACCGCCGAGAAATCATATACCTGCTCGGGTGTTTTGTCGGGATTCGAGAAGTCAAGCCCCATTATAACCGTGACAAGTACAATCAGCAAAAGCGCTACCGTTAAGCATATCGTTGTTATGCGCCTTCTTTTTCTCTTTTTCTTAATCTTGGCTATATTGCTCATCTTAACACTGTCCTTTTTAAGCTCGCCGCTCTCCGGCGCATGATTTACAGGCTCTGCCGTTTCAAAATCTCCCGTTGAAAACGGAACCTCCTCCTCGGAGACATTGTCAAAATTGCCTGCGCCCACATTTGCGTCAAACACTTCATCGGGTACGGCAAAATCGTTCGGCTCGCTGTCCTCACTCGGTGCGAGTGTATCGTCCGACGGTGTATACTCGGTATACTCCGTATAGTCCCTTGTTTCTCTTTCCGGGAAACGTCTTTTATTTTTCTTATTTCTTGCTCTTTTCACAACATTCTACCTCTTCATTTTATTTTATCGGTTGTTATCCCTTGGGCATCATAACCGAAAACGTCTGTTATCATCTCTCCCAGTGCTTCGGTATCCGCAATCCAATAATCGCCCTCGCTCTTTCCGGGACAGATGAAAAAATTTATATCGTCACGGTTCACACCGAGCAATATGTTTGAATAACTTATTATGTCTTTTACCTTCAAATTTGTTTCAATATCCGAGTTTTTTGCAAAATCCGCCGCTTTCTGGATATATTTGGGTGAGAATTTCTGATTCACCAGTGCCTCCAAAAGCTTTTTTTGAGTAATGTTTCTTTCGCTCTTGCCGCTTTTGTACGACTCATACCGAAAAAGCTTTTGCGCGTCCTCACCGTCCAAAAGATGATGACCTTTTTTTATATCGATCTTAAGGTCCTGAGTCGGATCGGTATACTTTAAATCCTCCGTAATATCGAACTCAACTCCGCCCAAGCTGTCGATAAGCTTTGAAAAATCGCTTTGCGAAAACTCAACATAGCAGTTAAACGGAATCGCCGAAAGACGCGATACTGCCTCAATCGTACCATTTATCCCTTTTGCTCTGCCGTTTTGAAAAAGTGCGTGCGCCGCTGAAATTTTCTGATATTTCCCGCCGACATACATTTTCGTATTCGCCGGTATCAAAAGCGCATTAACCTTTTTTTCTTTTGTGTCCAAAGATGCCGCCATCAAAAAATCGGTTCGCAATCCGTCATTATCCATACCGGTAATAAGTACATTTATTTTTTGTCCCCTATCCGTTTCCAATCCGTTCTTGCTCCGGTTTGACCCGATCATAAAAATAAGCAGAAAAGAGAGTACGAATATCCCGAGCGCCCACGATAAAATTTTTATCTTAGTTCCCCTTTCGGGTTTCTTTTTCGCCCTTTTCACTCATCTTACCTCTTTTTCATTTTCTGCCGACAAAGGCAATATCTTAAAACAGTGTTATTATACCATTTTATTCCGCCACTGTCAACCTTTATACATTATTTTGTCAGCACAGGAAAAACTGTGTCACGTTTTAGCGTTTTTTAAGGAAAAATGCATAAATAAATTTATTTCTCCTCTCTTGCCTTTCTTTCCATATGCCGTCTGTAGCCTTCCTCCCAAAGCCGTCTTTCGTGGTGCGTCTGCGGCTCAAGCTCGGGTACGGGAGTCGGCTTTTCATTTTCGTCCATCGCAACCATTATAAAAAACGCGCGGTTTATAAGCGTCTTTTTGCCGTTATTCTTCTCGACATACGCCTCTGTTCTTACCTCCATCGATGTTCTGCCGGCGTATGTCACCTTGGCAGTCAAAAGCACAATATCGTTTGCATAGGCAGGCGCATGAAATTCCAGTCTGTCCACCATCGCCGTTGTCACATTATGCTCACAATACCGCCTTGCCGAAACGCCTGCCGCAATATCCAGCCATTGCATGAGCTTTCCGCCGAAAAGACGCGAAAATCCGTTCAAATCGCCCTGCGTTACTATCTGTACCTGTTCTGTGTATGATTCCTCGGGTGTTTTTTTCTTCATATATTTCTCCGTTTCTTTTAATTAAAAGAGGTTTTTTAAATCAATTAACTTTTATAGTTCACTTTTCCTCTTTCTTGCCACTGCTATCATCTCTGACGCGTGCGTAAGAGATGTTTCGGTAATATCTGCGCCGTCGGTGATTCTTGCCACTTCAAGCTCACGCTCCGAATCGCTCAATTCTCGCACGCTCGTTCTTGCGCTGTCTTTATCCACCGTTTTTTCAATATAGTAGTGATTATCCGCAAACGCTGCCGGCTGCGGCTGATGGCTTATGCAGATAACCTGCCTGTTCTTTCCGAGCGACCAAAGCTTTGCCGCGATTTTTTGCGCCGCCTTACCCGAAACACCCGTATCGATCTCATCGAAGATAAGCGTATCGGTACTGTCACACTCCGCCAAAACAGTCTTTATCGCAAGCATTGTTCTTGAAAGCTCACCGCCCGAGGCAATCTTCGTAAGCGGCTTTGCCGGCTCGCCCGGATTTGTGCTGATCATGAACTTCACTTCGTCCATACCGTTTTTTAAAAATACGTCCTTATGCTCCAAAAAAACCGAAAACTTCGCTTTTTCCATATCCAGATCGGCAAGCTCTTTTTCAATTGCCCTGCTCAACTTTTCTCCGGCGGTCTTTCTCTTTAAATATATTGCCTCACCTACATGTTTTAATTCATTTTTTTTATCCGAAAGCTCTTTTTCTAAATTTTCCGCCGCCTCATCGCTGTTTTTTAAGGTGATCAGCTCATTTGCGGCATTTTCGTAAAACTCGGTCACCGCCTCATAATCACCGCCGTACTTTTTCTCGATTTTTGTTATTGTGTTCAGGCGCTCTTCTATCTCATTTAAATAATTTTCGTCATATTCGGGATTTATTCCGCGCAGCTCGTGTACAATATCCTCAACCGCATATTTTACATCGGTCAGGCGCGAATAAAGCTCGGCTATATTTTTCTCATACCCCGAAATTTCCGACAAAGCATCGGCGGCAACGCTTATCTCATCATATGCCGAGGCACGGTCATTTTCGTAGAGCGCCGAATATGCCGCCGATACCCCCGCGACAATCTTTGCGCTGTTTGCTGCTATATCGCGCTCCTCCAAAAGACGTTCTTTTTCGCCGCTTTTTAAATCCGCCTTTTCTATCTCATCAATCTGAAAGCTCAACATATCGATTCTTCTGAGCTTTTCTTCTTCATCGGTTTTTAATGCGTCAAGACGCTTTTTCAGATCTCTCGCCTGTGCATATTTTTCGCCGTAGTCGGATAAAAGCTCGGCGCAGCCTGCATATTCGTCCAAAAATCCGATATGCTCGGAATCGTTCAATATCGCCTGATTGTCCTGCTGACCGTGAATATTCACAAGGCTTGCCGCTATATCGCGCAAGACATTCAAAGGCACCATCACACCGTTTATACGCGCTATACTCTTTCCGTCCGCACTCATCGAGCGGCTTATTATAATGCCGTCCTCCTGCTGTATTCCCAAATCTTCAAAGAGAGCGTTAAATCTCTTATCCGCATCAAAAAATGCGCTCACAAATGCCTTAGACGCTCCGTACCTGACAAGCGTTTTATTTGTGCGCGAGCCTAAAATCATATTGATAGAGTCTATTATAATCGATTTACCTGCGCCCGTTTCGCCGGTCAGCACCGTAAGTCCGCTTTTAAATTCTATATTGAGATTTTCTATAACCGCAACATTTTTTATATCAAGGCTTCTTAACATCTCTTAAATCCTTCCCGAAACATCAGTTTCTGAACAGTCTTTCCAGCTTTGGTACAAGCTGTGACGCTTTTTCTTCGCTTTTCGTTATAAGAAGTATCGTATCGTCTCCGGCGATAGAGCCGAGAATTTCGCCCTCCAGCATCGAATCCAGCGACGCCGCCACCCCCTGCGCCATTCCCGCATAGGTCTTTATCACAACCGTGTGCAGCGCATATTCGACGCTTATCACCGCACGCGAAAATACGTTTATATTCTGCCCGTGCTCATGAGCGCCCTTTCCTTGCGCATATTTATAGCCGCCGTTCGTTGAAGATACCTTTACTAAACCCAGCTCCTTTATGTCACGTGAAACAGTCGCCTGGGTTACGGAAAATCCCTCATTTTTTAATATGTCGGTCAGCTGCTCCTGCGTTTGAACCGGCATTTCGCTTATTATTCTTAGAATTCTGCTGTGTCTGTTTCTTTTCATTTTTTTCTCCGTTTCTTCAGGTATTTGGGTAATATAATTTGTTCATAGCTTTTACTGTCCGGACTTTTTTTACTTCCTTTCAGATGAGAATAGGAAAAAAAGATTCAGAACGGACAAAACGATCCCGACGGCGTACCTCTATAGGGCTCCCGAAAACCAAAGGTTTTTGGGAAAGAGGAGAAACAGCGTAATAATCGATTCGTGAATTTTTAATTCACGATGAATTATATATCGCTTGTTTCGACGACCAAGTGGTGAGATTTGTTCGTAACTTTTGCGGTCTGGACTTTTTTTACATTCTCCCCGCGTTTTCATGATAACTTGTTTATTAATACATCGTAAAATGAACACTTGCTCATCTTTATAATATCCACCGTATAATCCGATTTTGAAATAACAATTGTATCATCGCTTGTGACACGCTCCAAAATATTGCCGTCTATGGCGACGCTTGCCTGGCAGTCCGAGAGCTTTAACACTATATCCTTATCACTCGGGAGAACCATCGGGCGGCTGCCGAGCATATGGGCGCATATCGGCGATGCGATAAAAAGCTCCATGCACGGTTCGGCAACAGGGCCTCCTGCCGAGAGCGAATATCCGGTAGAGCCTGTCGGAGTCGAGATAATCAGCCCGTCCGCAATATATTCGTTTATCTTGTTTTCATTTGAGTAAAGCTCAACCGGGATCATCGCCGTATCGGTTTTGGCAATCACAAGATCGTTCAGTGCGCTGTATTTTGCGGTTTCCATGCCGTTTTTCACGATTCTTATATCCATCATCATGCGCTTTTCTATCTTGTAATCACCCGACAGGAGCCGTGCGCAGGCAGAAACCATATCATCAATTTCCACTTCGGTCATAAACCCAACCGTACCCATATTTATTCCCATAACCGGGATTTTATTTCTGCCGCACGGCTCGGCAACGCTCAGCATCGTCCCGTCACCGCCTATTATGATAACACAGTCCGCACCGTCAAATATGTCTTTGCCCTTAAAGGTAACGTCAAAACCGGTCGGGGAAAATTTATCCTCCATAAAAAGCTCGGCTTTTCCCGAAAGACACTCTATAAGCGACTTCGTAACGCTCAAACCCACGTCCTTTGTCTCATTCGGAATAATGGCTATCTTTTTCATCTATATCTCCTTTTGCGCCGCAAAAATTACGGCACGTTAAATGCTTTTTGCATATTTATACATATTATACACTATTTTTTCTCTTTTTTCAACCCAAATTTTAAACAAAAAAAGCAGTGCAAAAAATAATTTTTTACACTGCTTTTCATTAGTATCCGAAAAAATCCATGCCATTTTGCGGCTCGGACTTTTTCCTACTCCAGATCGTCCGGCATATCCCAGTTGTGATATACATTCTGCACATCATCGTTATCTTCCATGTTCTCCAAAAGCTTTGACATCATGGTGATCTGCTTTTCATCGGTAAGCTCGGTCATAGTCTGCGGAACCATGCTGATTTCAGCCGACATAAGTGTATATTTTGCCTCGAGTGCATCACGCACGGTACGGAAATCCTCCGGCGTTGTGGTGATTTCGTAGCAATCTTCGCTTGTCTCTATATCTTCAGCGCCTGCATCGAGTGCGTCCATAGTGATTTCGTCCTCGTCAATACCGTCATTCTCGATTACGATTACGCCCTTTTGGTCAAACATGAATCCTACACATCCTGTCTGTCCCATGTTTCCGCCGAATTTATCGAAATAGTGACGCACGTCTGCGGCGGTACGGTTTCTGTTATCGGTAAGAGTTTCTACGATAACCGCCACTCCACCCGGGCCATAGCCTTCGTATGTGATATTTTCGTAATTGTCCGAATCGGTGCTTCCTGCCGCCTTTTTGATTGTACGGCTGATGTTATCGTTCGGCATATTCGCCGCACGTCCCTTTGCGATTGCGTCCTTTAAGCTCGAATTATTTTCGGGATCGGGGCCGCCCGCTTTTACCGCAACAATTATCTCACGTGCAATCTTTGTGAATATTTTCGCTCTCTGAGCGTCATTTGCGCCTTTTTTTCTCTTTATCGTACTCCATTTTGAGTGTCCTGACATACTTCATTCTCTCCTTTACTTCTTCGGTAAATAATTACTTAGGCAGAAATAAAAAGTTCCATCCAATTTATATTCCGCGTTGGTTGAAACTTTTTACATTCCGTAAGTTAAGTAATATTTTTATTCTTCGGTTGTATCCTCCGACCGATTATAGCTTTCATAGCTTGAATGTCTGTACGGTCTTTTGTGATACGGTCTTGCGTTTTTCGGCTCGATTATAACCTTTCTGTAAGGCTCTTCGCCGACCGAACGCGTTGTCACCTCCGGATTATCCTGAAGATTTGCATGAATAATCCTTCTCTCATACGGATTCATCGGCTCCAACGTGTGACGTCTGCCCGTTCTTGTAACCTTTTCCGCAAGTCTGTTTGAAAGAGCGATAAGTGCATTGTAGCGCTTTTCTCTGTAATTCTCGGTATCAACCACAACCTTTATGTAGCCTTCCGACTCCTTATTTACCACCAAAGAAGTCAGATACTGCAAGCTATCCAAAGTATCGCCTCTTTTACCGATAACGATACCCATATGCTCACCTTCGAGGTTTATAGAAATTTCTCCCTCGTCTGTAAGCTCTGCATTTATTGTAACATCAAGATTCATGCTCGCAAATATATCCGCAAGGAATTTTTTTGCGGCGAACAACTCAGGATTTTTAAGTTCTGCCGAAACTACCGCCTCTTTTGAGCCTATCCCTAAAAATCCTTTTGATCCTTCATCTATTACGACAATCTTTGCTTCGTTTTCCGAAACGCCGAGTTCTGCCAGTGCAGCCTCTTTTGCCTCATTTACGCTTTTTGCCTTTTTTTCTGTTTTTCTCAGGAACTGTAACAACGAAATCGTCCTCCTTTTTACTGAAATATACATTTAAAAAATATTGCTGAGCCATCTGGAAGATGTTTGCCGCAATCCAGTATATGCCCAACCCTGCCGGGAGCGAGATTGCGAAAAATCCCGTCATCAACGGCATAACCATATTCATACTCTTTGACATCTGCGCCGCCGAATCGTCTACCCCTGCCGCCGGTGCAGTCATTTTCTGACTCTGCCACATAGAAAGCCATGTGGTAAACATTGCAAGTATCGGTATCAATATCAGCAATACCGTTGCCAGATCGGAAAAGTTTCCTTTCATCATGGCATTTATTGCCTCCATCGGGTTTCTTGACAGGTCAAGACCGAAAAATCCGAAGTCTATCGACCATTTCCCGTCGCCGACAAGCTTGCTCCAATTTGACAGCTGCATCTGCGCCGTCTTTACAATCTGCTCGGGTGAGCTATCCGCGAGCTTCCCTATTATATCCGGGAACTTGTCCTTCATTGCGCTCATAATCTCGCTTACCTTATTAAGATTTGCCGCATTGTTGAAATCGACTCTCAAAAGATATTTTATAGGAGATTGGATAACTCTGTAAAGACCTATTAAAATCGGGAACTGAATAAGCATCGGCAGACAGCCGCCCATCATGCTTATATTATTCTCCTTATAGACCTTCATTGTTTCGCGCTGAAGCTTTTCATTGTCATTTGCATATTTTTTGCGAAGATCCGCGAGAATCGGCTGAATCTTCTGCTGCTTTTTCATCGCCTTTTGCGATTTGATATTCAAGGGCAGCAAAATAAGCTTAACAATTATTGTGAAAATTATAATCGCCCAGCCGTAGTTCTGAACCAAGTTATAAATCTGTTCAATGATAAATCCCAAAGGGCGATAGATTATAAATTCAAACATTGCATTTTCCTTTCCGTCATGATTTTTTTATTTTAGCGGATCATATCCGCCGCGGCACATAGGCTGACATCTGATAATCCTTTTTACGGCTTTGTACGAGCCGACTGCCGCACCGTATTTTTCCAGCGCCTGCATGGCATACTCCGAACAAGTCGGGTAAAACCGGCAGCACGCTCCGCCTTTGTAAGGCGAAATGTATTTACGGTAGAATTTAACAAGTAATATTAAAAGCTTTTTCATTTTTTAAAACCTCTTACGGTATTTTCCGAAATATTTTATATAAGAGAGAGCTTTCTCATAGCATAGTGCATATCCGAACTTATATCGTCTAATTTTTTTCCTACCGCTCTTGCTCTTACAACTATAACAAAGTCGAACCCCAAAGGCAGCTCCGCCTCCATAAGCCTGTAGCTCTCACGCACAAGTCTTTTTGCGCGGTTTCTTGTAACGGCTTTGCCGACAGCCTTGCCGCAGGTTATGCCGATTCTGTTTGAACCCTTGCGGTTTTTCATGCAGTAAACCACAATATTTTTGCATACACAACTCTTGCCGCGATAGTAAAGCCGTCTGAATTCCTTATTCAATTTCAGGGTTTTTGTGACCTTCATTTTACCGCTCCGATACATAAAATTATCTTGTTAAAATGTTAAAAAAGGCAAAAAGCACAAGGCACATGCCTAACTACTTCTCGCCTCATTCTTATGCTGACAGTTTCTTTCTGCCCTTTCGTCTTCTGTTGGCTAAAACCTTTCTGCCCGAAGCAGTGCGCATTCTCTTTCTGAAGCCATGCTCTTTCTTTCTCTGACGCTTTTTAGGCTGGTATGTTCTTAACATTACGACACCTCCTTAAAACAATAATATCTGTTCGTCCACTAAAAAATTAGACATCACGCTTATTATATCTGTTTTTCAGCTTTTTGTCAAGTATTTTTTTAGTTTTTTTGCATTTTTCAGTGCCTTTTTCAAGATTTTTTTCAATTATCTATTGCAATTTTCGGATAAAAGTGTTATAATCCAAATATGCGGGCATAGTTCAATGGCAGAACCACAGCTTCCCAAGCTGTTGATGCGAGTTCGATTCTCGTTGCTCGCTCCATATAAAAAAATATGGGCTGTAAAAAATCAATTGATTTTTTACAGCCTTTTGCTTTTGTTATATTGAACTTTGTATTTTCCTGATTACATTCATAACCTGTTTTTTCGGCATTGCCGCAAAAGCTCCGGTCAAATCCTGTTCTCCGCTTGCCATCGGTCGTATCCAGCCGGATATACTCATGGTATTGCCGTCTGTAAATTCAATTTTTATATATTTAATAGCCGTTAAAAGTCCCATGCCCGATTTCCATACAGTTTCACTGTTTTCCGAAATCTTTTGATATTTATTTGCCGTCAATATTTTTTCGGCTACCATATTTGCATTTTGCAAATCATCGCATTTTATGTTTATTACCGTTCTTGACACTTGTAAATCCTCCCTCTGAAAAATTAAAGTTTTTCACCGCATATAGGGCACTTCCCGTCACTGCTTGATACATTCAGCTTGCAATGCTCACAATATGACTTTTGAGTGCTGTTTTGAATATCATCAAGCGCAGATTTATTCCGCCTTTTTATGATTGCAAAAATAACAAGTGCAACACCTGCCAGTGCTACCACAAGCCATATAAAGCTTGACATAGCCAATTCTTCCTCGGTCACTCCGTTTGCGAGTGTATAAAACGGGTGACTTTCAAGCAAAGCAAGAGTTCTGAAACCTTTAATCGTAAAAGGTACACCTACTATCACCATCACCAAACCTATAAAAAACATTTTTTACCCTCCTTTCTTCCGTCTTATCCCATTAAGAAAAAAATGCTCCCCTCCCTTGCATAATATTGGGATTCTTAGTACATTATACTCTATATATCGACAATTGTCAATATGTAGATAATATTTTATAATAGATTCGGTGATTAAAAATGATAAGCTATGCGCCATTCTATCAAACAATAAAGGCAAAAAATATTTCAACTTATAAACTTATTCAAACATATAACCTCAGCCGAAGTCTGATCGACCGATTAAAGCACAATAAGCCCATTACTACCGTAACCATAAACGATTTATGTACAATTTTGGAGTGCAAGGTTGAAGATATATTGGTATATATCCCCGACTGATAAGAAGGGGTAAAAAAACATTTTTACACCCTCTTTATATTCTCTGTTATTTAATTGCATCTTCAAGCTTTACTACGATACGCAGGGATTTGAGTATACTGGAAAGTCAGTGGAAAGTTTTGTGCACTCACGGCGGCGTAATTCTCAGAAAAACCGCCGAAACCGAAATCCCTTTGATTTTAAGGGAGGAACAGAACAACAAATCAAAAAAAATATATGTACAACATTTGCAGAACGAAGGACATATATATGATAATCGATGAAAATAACGATATGTAAAAAAAGCTGTTTAAAAAATCAATTGACTTTTTAAACAGCCTCTCTTTTTTAATATTCAAATTCACATTTTTTCAAAAATTCTCTTGCCATTAATGTCGCCCCTACCTGATTCGGATGAATCCTGTCCCACGCTATGTATGACGAATGACGAATCTTGCAGTAATCTTCATACATCTGCTGGAAATCCACGAAAATACAGCCGTACTTTTCAGCAAGCTTTTTACATATTGCGCCGTACTCATCCATTCTCTTTCTCATCATATCCTCACGGTTCGGCTCCATGTAATACGGGGTTAAAATAAAGATCCCTTTAACGCTGTCTTTAACTTTTAAAATCATCTGTTCAACGTTTTTTTCGTATTCTTCGGTGTCAACCGCATCGCTCAATATTGCAGGACTGTCAAACTGTCTCCATACATCGTTTATTCCGATACAGATCGATACCCAATCAGGCTTTAAATCAACGACATCTCTGTCAAATCTCTGCAAAAGATCTCTGCTTGTATTCCCGCTTATTCCCGAATTTGTTACCCTTATTCTTCTTTCGGGATAATATACCGCAAGCATATTTTCTATCACTCGCACATAGCTTCTGCCGACATTATCAAACAATCCTTCACCTACAGGATTTGCGCTTCCCATATCGGTTACCGAGTCACCCGCAAATACAATTCTGTCCAAATCTTCAAATATCACTTCTATCACCTTTCACAAGAAAATATATTGATGCTTTTTACATCTACAAAATAGAATATATCACAAATTCCGCACCATGTCAATACGATTTTTTAAAAAAGTTCGATCAGTGCGCACCCGGGTACATCAAGGGCGTAAACCCCCTCTGCAAAATAATGAATACAGCGGTTTATTATCTCTCCCATACAATTTCTCACTACAATGTTATACTCTTTTGAAAAATCGGTTTCTATATAAATCCTCTCGCTCTTTGTGGCATTTATTATCTTTATATTATCGAGCCGATCTATTTTTACAATCTTTTTATCCTCATAAACACCTATAATCTCCGCCTTCTCGTCATATGCTTTTATGATCGGATAAAAATGCTGTGGTTCATATGCCGCAAATTTGCTCTCCAGAAGAAGTGCTCTGTTTTCTTTTGCAAAGCCCAGCCAGAATTTCGACATTTTTATCTGTTCCTCAGATAAATTTTCTATACGCATAGAAAACTGAATAACCGAAAACATTACATTCAAAATCATTAAGGCAGCACCCTCAACACTTTCGTTTTCATTCCACATAAGCATATCCGAATGAGTTGCAACATTTCTCGAAAGCATACGTAAATCCACAGTGCAAATTCTGTTCATAATATAATTTTCCGGACAGTCCACAACCCTGAACATATTCCCGAACTCGCACATTCCGGGACCTATATATCCTTGTCTGAACTCTATCATAATATCGGGTTTTATTGCCGAAAGCTCACGCTTTACCGAGCTCATCAACTCATATACCGCATCCTGAACACAGGAGAAATCCATATCCTCATTTGCCGGTGCATCTTCGGAAAATGTGAAATTGTCGATAAAGTCAAGCTTGAATCCGTCCAAATTCCATTCAAGCAGCGCTTTTTTATATGTCCCTATCAGGTATTCCCTGACATCTTTGTATCTCGGATCAAGAACTCCCGTCCCCAATCCGTCATCAACTTTTAAGAACTTATCTTTAAAGGTGTTCCACATTCTCGATTTTTTCCCGATAAACGGAACGCTGTACCATAAAATATATTTAAGCCCTGCTTTATGCACCCGCCGGACGTGCTCCTTCATATCGGCAATCTTTGATGCGCATACCTCCCAGTCACCACAATATGCATATCCGCGCAAAACATCATCTGTCTGCCAGCCGTCATCAACAATCACCGAACTCATGCCCATATCTTTAGCCAAAACACACTCACGCTCCAGTTCGTCCGCCGTAAAGTGCTGATGGAAGGAATACCATGTTGAGTACATCGGCAACAGTGCGTTTTCCGGAATACGGCTGTTGCGTAAACCCAGCTTTTCGCACCACCAATCTCTTATTCTGCCGCATCCTTCATAAAGAGGCCTCTCTGTTTCGTCTATGTAGATATAGAAAGAATACTCGCTCATTCCCTCGAACTGCTTAAGATCAATGCTGATTTTCCCCTCGATCATTGCGGTTTCTTCAACCACCGCAAAATCATAGTCTATCCGCTTTCTTATCTCGGATAAAGCAAGTAAAAATACACTGTTACCCGAATTGTTCAGATATGATAAAACAGGAGCGGACGCCGAGAGCATCGAGAAAAATTTGAGATTTATGTTTCTTGCCGCAAGAATTGTCGGCTGCCACGCACACTCAATATCCACGCATGGAATCAAAATCTTTATCAAAACACTCTCGTCCTCTTTTTCCCGCATATTCCATTTAAGACTGATTCTGTATTCTTTTTCGCCTGTCCGCACCGCAGTGCAGACGTTATTTTTTCCTGTTATAAATTCAAATCTTTCCATTTGATTTTCTCCGTTTAATATTTTTTAAAGTATACCATACTTTCTTTATCCCGTCAACACTCGGCGCCGTTAATCACTACAGTAGTATGCCGCTTTCCAAACGCCCTCGTCGGGCAAAATAAGCAAGCAGATTGCTGTTATGAAGAACGATAGCGTATGCTATATACGTCGAGTGCTGAATAATAGTGAGATGCACCGCTTTCCACACACTCTCGTCGGACAAAATAAGCAAGCAGATTGCCGTTATGAAGAACGATGGCGTATGCATATACGTCGAGTGCTGAATAATGGTAAGATACGCCGCTTATTTTGTTCGACGGGCGCCTACATTTTGCATTATTGTGTATATATCGAATTTGCCGTCTAATGCTTCGGGATTGGAAACGTCTAATGTGCCGTCGGAAAGGATTCTGCAAATCCCTAAATCAACCTCTGTCGGATCCGATATTTGATTGCTTTCTCCGTTCTTTACGTACTGCTCGTCTGCCGTTGCCGTACTGCCTTCGGTTATTATGTTATCTTTGATTATAACATCTAAGGTATATCTTGGATTTCTCTCCAAAAGATTTGTAATGTAGGGATATTTTTCAACATACTCGCCCATCTGCATCTTTTTTTCAATTGATTTGATCTCATTTTCAACAGCACTGTCTGCAGTGCTGTTTGCACCCCATGCAGAATAATCGTATGCATTTTTGCAGTTGATTATCAGATTGTTTCTGTAGGTATTTTTGATTCCGCCGTTAAAGAGCGTACCCTGGTCGATATTTGCGATAACATTATTATAAATCTCTTCGCCCGAGCCTAAGTTATCCACATATATCCCGACGGTCTGGTTTCCCAAACCTTTACAATCGTGGATAAAATTATTTCTCACCACCGCCGACGCAATCCAGTTATTCCCTGTGTAGATTGCACCCGAATCGTCCGACTCTTTACACACGTCGTAAACATTATTATTCTCTATCAGAATATCATGGCCTCCGTACTGGATTGCACTGTGCGGAGCGTCATGTATTGTATTATTGCGCACCGTTATCCCTGCGCCCGCCACATAAATCGACGGATTATAAAGCTTATTATACATCGATGTATTATGAAGATAATTATTCTCAATCAAAATATTCGCAGGTGCAAGAGTTGTATCTGTATTCGGCGACTGCACATGAATACCCCTTGCTCCGACATTAAACACTTCACAATCTCTCACCGTCGCATCGCTTACCGTAAACCAATTAAAATTTACTCCTCCCGATGTGCAGTTATACACATGGCAGTTATCGATAAGAATATTTTTGGAATGAACGCTCTGCGATGCACCGCTTACACTTATTGCGTCACCGGCATTCTGGCATAATGTAAGATTTTTCAATGTCACATTTTCGGAATTTTCTATTTTTATAACCGCACTTTTTAAGCCGTTTATATACTCAATCTGCGCACCCGCCAAATCCTCGGGCGGATAAAGATAGAGCTTGGCATTTTCACGGTCAAGATAATATTCACCCGGCACATCAATCTCCTCCAAAAGATTATACACATAATATTTTCCGCGTGCCTGACTTGCGCCGTAGGTCGGATATTTTGAAAGCTCGATTAAATTTTTCTCTTCATTTACACTCGCCTTCTGATATGTTTCAAACCAACCATAGTAAAGAAGCCCGTATATACGCATATCCGAAGCGGTCGCCCAGCGTGCGGCGGCATTATCGGGCGCTTTAAACTCAAGCTTGTTATTCGTCTTATCATCGCTCATTATAAGCCCGATATTCTCCAGCCCCTCATTCGGGTAGCGCCCGAGAGTGAGCGGCTCTTTATTGAAATAGAGGTCAAATCCGCGCTTCGTGAAATTTCCTGCCGTTTTTTCCTCCAATGCGCCGAAGTCGGTTATTCCAAGTGCCGAGAGATCCGCAACGTAAAGATTATCGCGCACATCGGCATACACCCTTTTTAACACATCTTCATCGCTTACCTTTTCAAATGCACTTGCAGGGATAATCTTTGACGCGTTAAGCTCTGCCGTCTCGCCGTCATATGCGCATATTTCAAGCGAAGTATCTGCATATTTAAAATTTTTGATGCTTATTCCCTCGTTCAAACGGTATACTCCCCCGCGCAGGACAATCTGTAATTTTCCGCCGCTGTTTTCTTCCGAATCAGCATATTCCGTCATCAGCTCAACTGCCTTTTTAATACTCTTTAAAGGACTCTGCTCGCTGCCGCTTTGTGAATCGTCCCCTGTCGGTGAAACATATACGGTTTTTTGTATGTTTCCCGATTCTTTTTTGGGGCACAGAGGCAGCTGACGTGATGCGTCCCACAAAAAGGCTTTTGCGCTCGCACCCGACAGCGTAAGCTCTTCACCCGAAAGAGCCTTCGCCTGCTTTACTCCGATGAGTCTGCCGTCTTTATCATACGATGCCAAAATGAGCTTTGCATCGTCAAATTCGAGATTAAATTTATTCTCGATAATCGCGCGCACACTGCTTAAATTCTCCGCACTTTTAAGGTCAATATCAAAGCTCATCGCGTCAATCACCGTTTCAGCACGTTTAACGCTGTCCGAGATTATTTCCCCGTTCTCGCGGATAAGCACGCTGTATTTTGATATATCCTTATAAAACTCAAAATCAAAGCGATAATCCCCGTCGCACTCCGTCTGTGCGATATACCCGATATTTTCGGGCATAATCTCATCATCGGCAGAAAGGCTTTTGTCTACCAGCATCATGGTAACAGTGCCCTTTTCTGCCTCACCCTCGACTATGACGCGGTTTTGCGGCATATATTCAACCGTTTCGGCAAATGACGGCACAGTCGGTATCATCATGCAAAGGCTCAAGGCCATGATTCCTATTTTTCGTATTTTTCTTTTCATATTACTCCTATCCTTCTAAAATATACGGGACAGCAAAGCCGCCCCGTATATTTTATTTAACCGATAAATTCTTCCAATGTCTGCTCTGCCACGCACGGAACCATAGAGCTTACAGACTGCCACTTATATATAAGTACATACTGTTCACTCGGATTATAGTCCACTTTTACGGTCTGAACGCCCGAGAGCGGTGTAACCTCTGCAAAATTGATATCCGTAAGCGCTTTTGTGGTCTTATTGTATACCGCTGCAATCACGTAATACGGACAATATGAATTTACGGTTTCATCAAAATCTCCGCTTGTAAGTGTAAGAACTCCGTCGGCAATATTTGCTGTCGGGCGTGCCTTTGGCTTCGGATAATTATACACACTCAAAGACTGTACATTCGCAACAGATGCCTTTACCTCAAATCTATAGCCGGTATCCTCGCCTGCTGCGAGTTTATAGCTTGCCGCAGCTTCGCCGTTTTTAGCGATAATCGCATTGTCATCTTCAACAAACGCCGTAAATAAAGCAATTTCTCCCGATGCAAAAGCTGTATCCGAAACCTTTACATATGCTGTCGGTGAATCCGCGGTCTTTGCATATATTCCGTCCGGCTCGCAGGTGAAATCAAGAAGATATTTTCCGTTTGCAACAACGTTTCTTGCAGATGTTATGCCGTCCGTTTTTTCGGTCAATTCGGTTGTGTCTCTTTTTATATCCGCATAATAGATATATCTCGAGCCGATTGTATCAATATTCTTTATAAGCGATACTCTGCCCTTGCCCCAGTTATTCTCTCCTGCGTCAAGGCTGCTTCTGCTCGCGTTAAGCTCTATGTTATAGGTTGATACATATGTATTCCAATAGAGTGCATTGCCTTCAGGCTCAACCGTAACGCTTGAATCCGCTAAAATTGCGTTGAAATCCTGCTCCGTTTTCGGTGCGATTTCCATTGTCTTTATCTTTGAATCCGCATCTCCCAAAAGATCGTACAATGCGATTGAGAACATCTGTGTATGCGAAGCCTTTACCTCATATTTCCAGTAATTTCCCGCAAGAGCTACAGGCATATCGTACTTACAAAGCTTTATACCGTTTTTGCTGATAATTGCAGTGCCGTTATCCACATATGCTGTAAATACCGCTCTTGTATTATTAGCCAGCCCGGTATCCGCTACCTTAACATACTCATATGCCGAATCCGCAGTCTTTGCATATATTCCGTCAATTTCGGTAGTAAAGTCCAGCAAATACTCACCCGAAACAACACATCTTCCCGTCCGTGCGCCGTCAGCCAGCGTCTTTGTCGAACCGTTTGCTCCTCTCCTGTACTCTGCACGATACAGATACTTTGAACTGATACCCGGAATTGCTTTTTTCATAGAAATAGTTCCGTTTCCGTAGTTACCGTCATCACCCTGCGTTTTTCCGCAGTTGAACTCATAGCTTGTTTCCCACTCCGTCTTTTCTATTGCGTGAGGATTTACAAAGCTGTAAGAAGTATCTGCTTTTATTGCGGCAAGTTCATCCGCCGTGCCTGCCGTAATCGATACAAGCTCTTTTTTGGTCTGTGTGCTTTCGCCCGAAGATGTCAGCTTGATATTCTTTACATACGCCGAAGCCGGATATGTCTGCGAGCCGTTCACGCCAAACTTATACCCCGCCGTGCCGACATCTGCCGGCAGATCATATGTGAAAAGCTTTGCATCGTCGCGGTAAAATTCTGCCGAATCGCCCGAAACCGCAACCTTGTATATGTGCTGTGCATCGTCGGCATAGTTTTCGCCGCTGTAGAGCTTTGTCCACTCATACGAATCGTTCACGCCGTATATTCCGTCATTTTCAATCGAAAAGTCCAGTGCATATGTACCGTTTTTGATTGTCGTTCTCGCAGTATAGTATGTTCCGTCGGTGAGCAGGTCTGCAGGAATATATCCCGAACCGTTACCGCTCGGCATAATCTTCATCTGCATTGTAAATTCATAATTTGCACCTATTGTGTCGTAATTTTTTTCAATAGATGCCGGATATTCCTTCCATTGGTGCCCGATTCTCAAATATCCGTAAAAATCTTCCACAAAACCCCTTATCGTCCACCCCGGATCATCACCGTCTGCTGCTTTCATGTTATTGATTGCCGCAGCAGATGAAAAATCCTTTTGAAAGATCACGTTTTGTCCTTCATCTGCATAGATAGCTCCCGTGAGATTTGCCCCCAACATAACAAAAGCTGTAACTGTTGCCGACATTTTTTTCATATTCATATCCATTTCCCTCCGTTTTAAAATTTTTTATTAGCTAATTGTAAAACTGTTTGTTTTACAATTAAAACTCCGAAATTGCGAGGGTAAAAAGTAAAATCTGCATTTTACTTTTTACCCGTATTTTTATAATAATTGCCGCTCTGCAATTATCTGCCTGATTATTTCTTCTCGCCGTTTACCAAAACCGCACCGATTATAAGGTTGGTTGAGCCGTAAAATTCGGGCATCTTCCCGATCAGCTCAATCTGTGCCGCATTATGTGTAACCTCGTTTATCCTCGCCGCCTTATCCTGAATCTTATCGCTTACCGAGAATGTCACCTTATGCTCGCCGCCGCCCAGATACCCCGAGCTTACCGTTGTCAGACCGTAGGTTGTAACTCCGTGATACGGCATAAATATATCAACCGGACCTATCTTTTTGCCGTCCGCCTCAACATCTACCATACCGCAGTCGCCGCCGCTTATTACGAGTATCGAACATTCTGTTCCGGTAAATTCCACAGTTATACTGTCGCCCGGTTTTGAGAGCATATATACCTTGTCTGTTCTGTTTTTCCATATTTCATAATCCGATCCCGACTTTTCGCCTGCCGCCGCAAAGTCTGCCGGCGAATATACTTTTGTGTCCCCGTAATTTTCGGCAAAGAGAGTTTTTCCCTCTGTTGCATCGGGTTTTGCATCGGAAATCATTTTTTCAAATGCCTCTTTTAAAATGTTAAAATAATATACGCTCGACTCTTTTGTCGGGTGAGTTCCGTCCACCGTAAAGGCTTCAAGATTATTCGGGTTTTTGTTCGCATTCCAGGCAATTTCGCCGTCGCTGTATTTCTTAACCGCCTCTGTTCCCATGAATACCGACGGTATGTTATAATTTTTCGCAACATAGTCCTGCGCCTTTGCAACCGGCGTCCATTCTCCTTTTTGCGCACTTTCCAATCCCGACTCCTGCACCATATACAGGAATACGATGTCGACCGTATCGTCAACATTCCATGTTCTTCTCACCAGCGATTCCATTGCCACCGCCGAAAGCTTGGGATTCGTATCGTTTACCGCAAATTCGATAAATACCAGATCCGGCTTTTTATCAAGCACGTCAAACGAATATCTCGCATTTGCAAGCGTACTTCCCGTGCCGCCGTAGCCGGCATTCACAAAATTAAAGCGCTTGCCGTACGTTTGCTCTAACCAATCACACATATACGGGCGGTAATAGTCGCCCTCGGTGATACTTCCGCCTAAAAATACAACATTGAGCTTTTCCTTCGTTTCTTCAAGCTTATATTTGAAATTTGAAAGCCCCGAGCGCACATAATACGAATCTTCCTTTTCGGTCATCTTAACAAGCTCTTCTATTCTTTTTCTGTCCCCTTCAAGCAGCGCTCTGTTTTTGGATAGATCCGCTTTTTCTATTTTGTGCGATACAAGTTTTTCTTTATCAAATTCACGCTTATCCGAAAATTCCGTCTTTTCATCATCTTTCTTTGGCGGATTTTTGTTTTCATCATCTTTAGTGTCCCCGTCATCTTTATAGTCTTTTGTCTTTATGCTGACAGTGCGTTCCGTCGGATCCCAGTCAACATTTGCCTCCAACGCCTCGGCAACAAACCGTGCACCAATCATGGTAGAATTATCGACTATCTCGGGGATTGCATCGAGCGCGTACTCCACTCCGTTTACATATGCAATGGGGCTGTCAATCTGCATAAGTATGCGCTTTGTGTCCTTTGTCGAGGTTATCCTGCGCGACTCGCCGTTCCAATCCACCATAGCTCCCAGAGCCTCAAATATCGCTCTCATCGGAACCATCGTGCGGTTATTTTTTATATACGCCTCGGTCGGCAGATTTATCTTTTTGCCGTCCACCATAACCTTTATCGGCTTTTGTTTCGGCGTATCGTCGGTCTTGGGCGTATTATCGATTTCTTCGTCCTGCTCAATAACGTTATATGCCTCGTCAAACTCGCCGATAACGCTCTTCGCGCCGCTCTTTCCGACAACTATCAGGTTCAGATACCCCGGATCCTTTAGCGAGAGAATCTCATTTGCATCGGCAGTATCGAAAATATTCATGCCGTTTAAGCGAACCTTTATATAAACCTTGCCGTCGTCTGCGGTATAGGTTCTGAATTCCACATTCATCCACGAATCCGCATCCTTGTAGTAATAGTTATCCTTCTCGTCCAGCATTTGCTGATTACCGTACCATCTTTGCAGTTCAAACCGCCTCGGCTTTAATATAAACAAATAGCTTTTGCCGCCGCTCCACGGCATTTCGGAGGTCGTACCCGACCTTAGCTCCACGCCGAGCCAATCAACATCTTCGCCGAGTTTCATCTTAAATCGTGCGCTTATATTATCCCAGGAATCCGCCTTATATCCGACTTTTCCTGTCCCTATTTCTACTTCATCGCCGTTTACCGTAATGCCGCCTTTTGAGGTATCCCAGTTATTTTTGTTGGATAGAAGCAAATCTCCCACATCTATATTTTCGCAGCCCTCACGCATTACGCTCTCGGCAGGCTTACTCTCATTCTTTTCTTCAAGCTGTCCGCTTGTTTTCACATATTCATGCTTCGGAATATCGTAATTTCCGTCACCGTATACGCCGATTTTATCAAGCTCCAGTTTGTCAAGCTCAAAACCGTCGCATGAGTCGAATTTTTCCGGCTCCAGTATCGTAACCGTCCTGTCCTCGGCGATCTCATACGCCACCGGACCGATCTCGTAATTGTCCGATATATCGCCGTATTCTACATTCAAAGCTGTTGCCTCAACCTTGCCGGCATTCGCCATAACGTTGTATTTTACCTCGTTATACTTCGGCATCTCGGGGTTATCCTCAACGATATTTGAAAGCCACGGATACTTTTCCGCCCAGATGCCGGTATTGTACGGAATCGCATAAAGATCCCTCATCATCTGGGAATTTGGGTCGTCAGGGATAAGATATTCTCTCGCAAAAGTCACTCCGCGCTCATCAAGCTTGATTCCTGCGCCGTTTCCGTCCCAGCCTTTATCCAAAAACAGATTGTTGTTCGCCTTTGTCCATCTTCCGCCGCCTATCGCGATACCTGCGGTCTGCCCGATAAAGATGTTGTTCTCTATCTGTGTACCGCTCATATTATCGTCGCAGTAAACCGTCATAAGCTGCGTACCGCGCCCCATATCGTGGAAAAGATTGTTTCTGATATAGTTTCTCGCGGTAAAGCTTCGTCCGGCATAGATAAGCCCGGCATCTCCCGTTTCCTTTATCGCGTCAAATATTTCGTTATATTCAATGACATTCTCGTTTCCCGAAAAATGTATACACATATGCGGCGCGTCATGAATAAGATTATGCTTTACCGTGTTTCCCACGCCGAGCAGATATACGCCCGGCTCATATGTCTTTATTTTCTGCGCAAAACGGTGAATATTATTGTTCTCTATAACAATATTTCCGGGCGTCAGTGTTTTAGTGTCCCCCGACTGTATACTGATTCCGCGGCAGCCGATGTCGTATATATCGCAGCCGTAAACCGTACAGTTGGTGCTTGCCTGTTCATTCCACCCAAACTGTATTCCCGTCTTTGAAACGCCGAAAATTCTGCAATTTTCTATTCTCACATTATCGCAGGCATTAAGATTCACGCCCGTGCTTGTGCTGCCGCCGATATTTAAATTCGAGATTTTAAAATTCTTAACCCCGGTAAGTGCCAAAAGCGACGACTGATTATTGCAGACATATGAAAAATCCGCAGAATTTATGTCCCCATCGGGATAGAGATACAAAATCCCGCTCTTTTTATCTAAATAATACTCTCCCGGAGTATCAATCTCCTCCAAGAGATTAAACACGAAAAACCGTCTGTCAACAACCGCGCCGTATATCGGATACCCTTGAGTTTTTATCTCCTTATTCTCGGTATTAATTGATGCAATCGGCATGATCGAGTCCATCCACTCATAGTAGAAAAAACCGTGCACATACGGGTTTTCCGCCGTTTTCCAGCGCAAAATCCGATCGTCCGACATCGTAAATCCGATACTTCCCGCTTCCTTATCGTTAAGAGTCACCGAGGCGGTCTTTGTGTATTCATCCGCATTCGGCCAGCGTGCGATATCCATTACTTTATCGTTCCAATAAAAGTCAAAATTTCTTACCGTACCCGTATTGCCCGTTTTCGCATCATACACAGGCGAAAAATTGATTCCTGCCTCTTTTAAGTTAAGCTGATATATCTTATCGCGCGAATCCTCGGGTATTCTCGATAATATCGCATTGTCCTCTACCTTTTTTAAAAGATTTGTATCAATCGAATTTGCCGCGGTGATTTTCGCATATTCTCCGTCATAACCTTTAAGCTCGACAGTCACATTATCTGTCCCCGAAAGTGTCGAATCAATCTGAAGGCTGTCCATACTGTATATGCCCTCACGGAGTATCACCTGAACAGTACCCTTTGAAATTGAACCGCGCGCCGCGGCAACATCTTTAAATCCTCGCTGAACTGTTTTATACGGCGCGTCAATCTTGCCGTTTCCGGCACTGTCATCTCCGTTTTTGACATCGACATATATACACATCGTTTCCTCGGCAAAGGAAACCGGCACATACAGAGCGCTTATGAGCGCCGCCGAAAGGAGTGCTGAAATTATTTTCTTCATATACCCTTACTCCCCCTTTTTAAAAGATTTCGTAAGAGGTCTGATATTCTCAATGCTGTCGAAAATCATCACCTTTACCTCTGCCCCCTCGGGGATTTCAACGCTCCCCGATGAAAGCTCTGCCGCTTCTCCGTCCTTTAATTCATAGCTTGAAACGTTCCAACTATTAAGCGCACTGTCTATATACACAAATATCCCCACGCACAGCTCTTTGTCCGCTCCCGAGAAATTTCCGACTGTAACCGCAGCGCTGTCCGCCGAAAATGTGCAATCCTTAGCAACAAAATCGTCCTCGGCGGTTTTGAAGGTAACTTCATTCAAAAGTCCCTCTATCTCCTCACTTGCCGTCACCGAAACCGTATATTCTTTTCCGTATTCAAAACCGTCCTTCGGAGTGATCGTGAAAATATTTGCATCAAGCACCGTTTCGGCATCGATTGTCTCACCGTCGGCAGAAAGTTCCGCACTTATAACTCCGTCTTTTACAGGGACATTAAATTTCAGTTCAACGCTCTTTGCCGATGCCGGTATTGCGTCCTTATAGCTTTTGCCGTCGGCTGTCATGCCCATATATTTGTATGCCACTTCATATTCCGTCAGAGACACCCCTTTTAAGCAAGGCGCGGCGGCAACCTTACCGTATTTACCCATCGCCTCAAAGCTATATTTTATGTCCCCATCAGACTTCAAGAGTGAATATTCAAAAAGCTTTTCTCCGTTTTTGTAAATCACTGCGGCATCGCCCTCAACCTCTGCTTTAAAGGTATTGTAGGTTTTAAGCTCCAGTGCCGCACCGTCGTAAAGCTTTTTCCATTCTCCGCTCGAATCCACACCGTATATTCCGTCCCGTTCAATCGAAAAATCCAGCATATAGTATCCGTTCGTGATTCTCGTTCTTGTCGTATACATTTTACCGTCCCCGAGATAATCCGGTGCAACAGCGCCGCAGCCGTTATCGGTTTCGTATGCCGCGGTGATTGAATAATCGTACTTTAACCCGATCTCCTTCGGCTCAATGTAAAATCCGGCGCTGTCGCTGCCCCAGATATGACCGAGGCGCAATCTGCCGTAATTGCAGTCAAAAGACGTTACCGCACCGCCCGGATTTGTGCCGTACAAAGTCCAGCCCGAGCCGCTTTGAATCATTTGACTATAATCATCTTTTTGGGTAAAATCCAGATTGAACAGATCACTTCCGTCATTCTCGGCAAAAGCCGTAAATGTGAAGAGGTTCGCCAGTGCAAGCAAAAGTGCAATAGTTTTTTTCATACTCCCGCTCCTTTCTAATTTTCCAGTCCGTTAAACACAAATATCGCTCGTCCGCCGCCCGTTTCGGAATAATAGAATATTCTCGACGCGTTGTCGTAGCCGTCGGGACTATACACATTTATGTCGCTCAAATCACCGTTTCTGACCGTCTTTTTCTTCGCATCATACACGAATGTTTTCACCATCTTCGGATTCACGTACATAATATCGTTCCACAAAACACCGTCGCGCGGATCTTTTAAGGAAACCGCCACAGCATCATCATACTTTTTGTATGCCAGACCGAACGTACCGCGTCCGCTCCCCAGTGCGCCGGTATATGAATACCATGCGCTGCCAGGCTTGAGCTTATCCGCATTTACAACGGCGTCCGCCGCAACAATCTCGTCACTGCCGTTTAGAGCAATTCTTATAACCGAGCCCTCGATTATTTTGAGCTGTGTTACAAGCTCCGCATTTTCCGCTGCATACTCTGCCTCGCCTTTATATCCGCAAAGCTGCAAGGTATACTGAAGCTCGTCATTTTCATCAAGCCCCGTGATAACCTTTTTAACCAGATAATACTGCGCACTCGACGAAATCAGGTTCTTGTTATTCACAAAATCGGAGCTTTCACTTCTTTTAGGCAATCCGTTTCCGGCAAGCTCCACCAAAAGTGTCGGCAAAACCGTCTCGCCCTCTATTCTGTATGCCTCGGCAACAACCTGAGAATCATTCCACGAATTCATTATCACATATCTGTCAAAATCGGCTCTGTTTTCAGGGACATATAAATGCGTATTTGTTGCCGAAATCGGACACGCCTCTATCCATGATCTGCCGCCGACCGACTCGTCCAAAACCACCAATACACCGCTCTCGGTTCTCGGCCATACACCTCTTCTTCTGCCGTTTGTGAAATTCACGGTCGGCGCGTTGTACACCTTAACGATCCCGGATTTTCCCGTAGGCTCAAGCGAATCGCCGTTATCGAACGGCATATCTATATCCGAAATCTCGCCGTCTGCATTCGTTTTATATCTGAAAAGCGTATCCAGCGCATATCCGTCCGCACCCTTCATTTTAGCGGCAATTTCCGCAAATCCGGTACGCTCACCCTCAAATTTGCACTTATCCGAGCAAAAGAGCGTAAGCCCTCCGGCATTTTCCACATCATACAGCTTTATTCTCAAAGCCTCCTCGCCCTCGTCATCATCGCAGATTCTGACATCGGCAAGATATGCCACTCTGAAATTTGAATCGGCAAGCATCTTATATGCGCCGACATTTCCGTCCGCCGTGAAATAATATATGTAAGAAGTCTGATAATTAAAGAGCTTTTTCGCACTGTCCATATCCTGCAAAAGTCCCTTTGCAATGCACATTTCATTCTTATCCGCAAGCTCTAAGCTTATATATCCGTTTTTTGCATCGACAAAGCTTACCGTGCCGCTTTTTGAATCTGTCGAAACAACGCAGTAAAGCCAGCCGCCCTTGCCGTCCTTTGCAAGATTTAAAACATTCCATTCGGCAAGTGAGCTGTATTCGATTTTATCGCCCGATACCGAATAAAAGTCCATATCCTTTACATCAAGCTTTTGAGAATTTTGTGTCCCCATTTTCTTAGTAACAATATATTCACCGTTTGAATTTACGCTGTCCACGCTCAATATATCATAATCGTTTATTATAAGAACATTAGTGTCCCCGTCGCCGTCATTATCGACAAAGGTCACGCTGCCGTTTTCGGGGAGCATATTAAGCATATCCGCGTTATCGCGCGTTATACCGATACAGTTATACACAATGGCGCAGTCTGCCGGCAGCTTCTTTTTCTGCAATTTATCCTTTTGGGTATCATCGTATGTATACTGATAGTTCTCATAAGATACAATATCCTGCGCCGCCACCTTTGTAACGGTGTTTCTGCTGTGCACCTTAATGCTTATCAGCGTGTATTCATCATCATCTTTATCATAATGGCAGAACGCCTCGATTTTCTGCGCAAAAAATTCCTCATAATTTCCGCCGTTTGTATATACATACATATCGCCTATACCGAGCTGTCCCGAAACCGCCGCAGAAAATCCCGCCATATTACTTCTTTCGGTAGAAGTCACGATTCCTTTGAGCTTATATATGCTCAATTTCTCGGTCAGGTAGGTAAGCGAATCATCGATATAGTATTTCTTTCCCGGGATCCGTACCTCCGGGAAGAACGGTGCATCAAGCGCATTGTAGATTGTCCTGTACGCGTCTGCAACCGAAAGATTCTCCTCGCCTTTTGCCGACACACCCTTGAAAAATCCCAATTCTTCGGCAACATTTAAATAACCCGTCGGGAATCCCCCCTCGGAAATCGCCTGCGAATCATAGCCGATAAGCTTTACCAAAGGCGCTGCCGCCTCAATCCTTTTCACACCGCTTTTTGCTGTATAATCAATACCAAACGCGTCAATTTCACGCAGATACTCATCGGATATGCCGATATTTTTTAAGATTGCGCGAAAATCCTTTGCCGTCATCTCACGCCCGTAGCTGCTCTCGTCCTTCCCCTCGGCAAAGCCTGCCGCGACCAAAAAATCTATCTCGTTTTTATTGCTTTCGTATGCCGCGTTCGGATTTTCTGCCTCGTCTGCGAATACCGACATCGACAGCACAAGCAAAACCGCATTTAAAATGCATATTATTCTCTTTATCATTCGACAAAATCCCCCTTGCACTTGATAATGTTTACAATCACCTTTGCCGCCTCGGCGCGCGTCAAAAATCTTTGCGGCTGAAATTTATTGTCCCCGACGCCGCTCATAATTCCCGCCTCGGCAGCCGAGTATATCGCATCAAAGGCATAGTCCTCGGTAACATCGGAATAAACAATGTTCTTTTGGGTAAATTCCTGACCGAAGTATTTCAAAACACGCATCGCAACCACTGCCGCGTCCGCTCTTTTTATATTTTTGTGCGGCATGAACAGATCTTCGCTGACACCTGTCACAACACCTGCTCCGACCGCTTTGTCAACGTACTTTTTAAACCAGTCGCCTTCTGCCACATCGCTGAACTTTTTATCGCTTACAGGCGCATTGTTAAGCCTTGTCGCCTCTATCAGGAGCTTTACAAACTCGGCTCTTGTTATGTAGTCGCCCGGTCTGAATTTGCCGTTTCCGTCACCGTCTATATATCCCCTTTCGGCAAGATAGCTTATATCCTCTTTCACCCAATCGAAGTTTTCCAAATCGTCAAAGCTGACCTTTTTTTTGGTTTCGGGATAAATTGTAGTGTCTATCTCGTTTGTCGAGGTTGTGTCCTTTCCGGGGATTTTAACCGTAGACGTACTGCCTCCGGAAGAGCCGCCCGAGCTTCCTCCCGTGCTGCTGCCGCCTCCGTTGCCTTTTCCTCCAGACGGACTCCAGCTTTTCGCCTCTTCCACCGCTTTGTCAAATGCGTCCTTGCAGCCGGCGCAGGTCTTAACCGACGGAACCTTTGCAACAAAGTTCATTAGCGCCTTGTCCTTTCTTTCCTCGCTCAGATTATCGTATTCGGTAAAATCTATACCGATTGCGGAATTGTTGGCTTTTAGAACCGTCAAAATCTTCTGCCACGGCTTGCCCGAAAGCTCGGATACCACAACCGCATCGGCAAATTTTTGCGAAAAGTCCTCCGCCGACTCATAGTCCTTTGCCGCAAGCTGTGTATCAACGTCCGATTTTCCGCCGTTTTTGTAGGTTTTTAATATATCCTCGTTAATTTTCAGAACCCCGAGATTAAAGCTGTCCGATAAAATATCCGACATATCCTCGCTCTTTGCCTCTTTTATGAGCTTTAAAACATAGCCCTCGTTAAAGGTCGCCGCAATCTCGTCAATATCCGCATATTTATCCTTTTTAAGCATGAACTCCATAATATCGGTAACGTCCTTTTGTGCCGCCGTCATCTCGTTCATCTTTTCTATATTTATAACATTCTGCTCCGAGTAGCTCTTTAACATCTCCAAAAGAGCGGCGGGAGCATCATAACCCTCATCATCTTTTTTTGCAAGGATTTCATTCAGAGCATCAAAAAACTGCTTATTTAATGCGGGACTTAAGTAATTATGCACCGTCTGTTCGGGTGCGCTGCCCGATGCCGCATAGTTTATCTCTACCCGATAATCCCCCGATTCCGACGATTTTTTATAGGAAAAGCTGTAATTCCCGTCCTCGTCTGCGGTCACTTGATCCATATACTCAATCATCGCCGTGTCCTTCGTGCCCTTCTCAAATACGCGCACGATAACTTCTCTGCCCGACGGTCTTTTTGTATCTGTCGGTATCTGTCCGCTGACCGTTATCGTTTTGGTCATGTCATCTCCGTTGTCGGTTTCGCTGATCTTTAAAATTTCCGCTCCGGCGCTCAAACTGCACAGCGCCAAAATGAGCGATACCGTGCCGATTATTCTCTTTGTTTTCATAGCTCTCTCCTTATACCCGTTAAATTTTTCGTATCAAGCCGAAAAGCAAATAAAATCACTTTTCTTCCAACTGTTTGTTTACTTCATCTATTATCCTGTCGATTCCGGCATCTTCAAGCTCCTTTAAAAAGTCGTCATAGTAGCTCTCGAGAGGTAAAAATCCCTTATACATCGATGAATACTTTTTCGATACAACCTCCACTTGCGCAATCTCATCGCGGACATTATCATTTTTAAAGGAAAATCCTATGAGCTTGCTTATATATGCCTCATCATTTAATTTTTTCGTTTGTTCCCAAACATCGTCGCTCTTTCCCGGCAGGATATACGCATTAAACTGATTTGCAAACCGCCATGTTCTGCCCGGATCATATCCGCTCCCGGGAATCGGTTCTATGCGGTTCTCACCCACCTTTTTATAATGCTTGCCCTCAATTCCGAAGCTCACCAGATTATAAAGCTCTTTATCGGTATTCATAAGCTCGATAATCTGTACCGCAAGCTTTGGATAGCGCGATTTTGCACCGACGCCGGTCATGGTATTTTTAATCGATTTTGAATTTATCTCGCCCTTTCGGCTCAAATTTATCCCGATTATCTTCTTTCCTGCGGCGTTTGAGTATTCCACATCGCCGTCCGGCTTATACACTCCGCGCCACGCGGCATAAGAATCATTCGCGGACGCCGACGCTCCCGCCTCATCGGAGCGTATATAACCCTTTTCGTAATACTCCCTCATGAGTCTTGCCTCGTCCAGACGGTTCGGCAGGCAAAATTCGTTCTCCGCCTTTAAAACGCCGTCGGTATTGGTTACAAAAACACCGGTGCATATTTCTTCTTCAACGCCGTAACCGTATTCCTTGCCGAGTCCCGAGCCGTACCCCGTCTTAAACGGATATACCTCGGGGTGTGCGGTTTTTACCCATTCAAAAAACGGCTCCAAATCCTGTACCTTTTCTATACTGTTAATATCAAGCTTTCCGTATTCCGAAAACAGATCCTCGCGGATATAAAGTCCTGTGCATGATGCAAATATCTGCATATTCGGGAATGCGTAAATTTTACCGCCGAAATCAATTGCCGAGAGCGCATAATCGGGAAGAATCCCGTCAAGTCCCGGCGCATTATCCAGATATTCATTTATCGGCATAAGTCCGCCGCGCTCAATCATATTCGCATAAGGGTTTAAATATCCGACAAAGCACAGATCGAAGGTGTCGCCGTTATCGGTAAGCATTGCTATCTTTTCCCGATAGACCGAATCGTCAACATACTCAATGTCGAGCTTGCAGCCGATCTTTTCGCTCAATATTTCGTTAATTTTCTCCCCCACGGCATCTGCGTCCGCCTGCTCCGTTCCCGGCAGATACCATTTTAAAACAGGCATATCCGTCGCACCGGTATCCGCAGTCTTTTCGCCGCACGACAAAACCGCAAGAACCATACAAGCCGCAACCGCCGATACGGCAATCCTTTTTATCAATTTCAATCGCATCAATCCTTTTTTATTAAACCGTTTAATTGAATTTATATAAATATTATATCATAAGTGCAACGCTTAAAATGCGCCACTACACACCGATACAATATTTACATCAATTACAAACGCGTTGGCGTTTGGTAACTGCTGTCTGTAAATATTATACCATGAATCACACCCCGATTAAAGCATATATTTTTGCTATTTGGCGGTAATTTTTGCTGTTTGCCGACAGAACTCTTGATAAATTCAACAATTTATGTTATTATATTAAATAGTTAAACTATTATATATGCCGAAAAGCCGGCAGAAACGGAGAAGTATGTTATGTATAAAATGATTATCGTTGACGATGAGCCTTTGGAGCTTTCTCTTATCTCATCACTTAAAATATGGAATCAATACGGCATAGAAATCATCGCAACATACGAATATGCACCCGACGCGCTCAGTTTTATAAAAGAAAACAAGGTGGATATTATCCTCTCCGATATATGCATGAGCGGCATGAACGGCATAGACTTTTTCAAGGAGGCAAAGCTTATCTCACCCGAGGTGATTTTCATATTTGTCACCGCCTACAACAACTTTGAATATATGCACACCGCAATAGTTTATAACGCTTTCGACTATATCGTAAAGCCGGTGACAAACGAAGCGCTCACGCACCTTGTCCTGCGCATTGTTGATAAGCTCACCAATACCGAGGATAACGTCGAGCCGAACTTTGCGGCGCTTAGCTGTCAGCAGGCGCTTATCGACTACTGCTGTTCTAAGATCACACTCGATGACCTCTGCGCCTGCATCGCAAATAACGGCATAAATTTTAACCCCGATAATGATGCATCGTGCCTTTTTGAAATCACCATCGACAACTTCGACGAGCTTTTGTGCAAGTGGAATTACAACATTGACCGCCTTTATACAGCATTTCAGAATCTTTCAAAAAACGACGCTTTCGATATAATTCCGCTAAAGTACAATTACGACACGATTACTCTTTTGACAATTATCCACTCACGCGAAAAATTCAAATCCGCGCTTGACGGCTATATATCGAACTGCGCATCTATCTTCGGGCGCACCTTTTCGATAAAGAGGCTTTCGGAAATTTCAGGTTTTGAGAAGCTCCGCGAGCCGATATGCAGGATTCTGGATATACTAAAAAGCAGCGAAAAATCGTCGGGGGACAATCATTTTGCGATAGAGCTCGCGAAAAAATATATAGAGGAAAACTACTCTAAGGACATTTCCTTAAACACTCTTGCGGAATATATTTCCATGTCGCCGTACCACACCAGCCGTCTTTTCAAAAAATACACCGGCGAAACCTTTATAAACTACCTGAACCTTTTTAGGATAAACCGCGCGAAATATCTGCTTTTAAACACAAACAAAAAGATAAACGAAATCCGCACCGAAATAGGGTGTCTTAATAAGGACTATTTTTCGCGCCTGTTCAGAAAATACACCGGACTTACCCCGAGTGAGTACAGATACAAATACTCCGAATAGTTTGGGGCGCATAAAACTGTACAGACCGCATAAAACACAAAAATATTGATTTTCATTGTATCGGGAAATCCCCCGAATAGCCTTAAATCGAAAACAATATTTCTGTTTATAAATAGTTTTTATAAATTTGCTTTATGCTATGCACAATCCGGCGTACCCATGTACGCCTTCGGGTAACCCCAAGCAAGCTTGGGCGAAGTTTGTCCATTCTGCACTACTTTTCTGCACCCCCAAGAAAACGCGCATAAAACTGTACAGACCGCATAAATCATGAAAACACGCTCTCCAAAAATATAAAAAGAGGACAATGCTTATGTTTAAAAACAGTACCATATGGCAGATGATAAAAAGATACCGCTGGAACAGTATATTTTTAAAATATGCGGTAACTTTGTGCGTCTTTATAATCCTGCCCTTAACAATACTCACCTTTACTTTTTTCTTTCGCAGCTATAAGGTGAGCGTTGATGCAAAAAACAACCACAAATGTAATTATTACAGCGAAAAATTTTCCTCTGCCTTCAACGGAATATTGGATACAGTCTACACAACACAGGGGCTTTTATTCGATAACGTATCCTTTTCCGATTATTTCGGCTCGGACGAGATAAGCACAAACGAGCAGGCATTAAACATCTCACAGATGCGCTCATATCTGCAAAATATATGCGCGTCCTCCGAGTATATCGACTCAATACATATCTACAACAGCAAAAACAACTACGTTATATCCACACTGCAAAATTCTTACCTCGACAATTTCAGCGACAAGTCTTTTCTCGGCTCATCATATGATGACCTTTTGAAAAATCACATAATATACCGCACCGCATCGATTGACGGTATATCCAAAGAATACATAACCGTCTGCTCCAATGCGAATCTGTACGGTTTTTACGATAAACTGATAGTCTATAACGTTGACTGCAATGCGCTTTTAAATATAGTCAATTCCTCAGACAATTTTATTGATAAATTCTATATTGTCGCACCGGGAAACAGTATTCTCTTCTCCAACGACCGCGGCATCGTCGGCAAGGATTTTACACCGCTCTCATACGAGAAAAATATGGTGACCTGTCTGCCGTCCTCATCGTACTATACGGCTTTTACCTACCGCACGGCGGACGGCTCGGACAAAAGCTATATCACCATGCTCGCCGTCTACACCCTGCTGATTCTTTTAGTGCTATTTATCAGCGTATTTGTGCTGTCCAAGCGCTTTTTCTGCCTCCTGATTGATATTATGAACATCTTCGGCGATGGCGGCGAGCAGGACAAGAGCAAAAACGAGCTGCAATACATTATAAAAAATATAAACGTTCTGAATATGCGCAACAAAAGCGTTGAGGAAAGACTCGCCGAGCAATACACACAGCTCAAACATTCCCAAGCCGCCGTTTTGCAGAGTCAGATAAATCCGCATTTCATCTTTAACGTACTGCACACAATATCTTTGATAGATATAAACCAAAACGGCGAATCCACCGAAATCACGCACATTATAGATATGCTTTCGCATCTTTTGCGTGCGTCCATGAACCAGAAAAAATATATAATTCCGTTTGAACTTGAGCTTGCCTATACAGACGAGTACGTAGCTTTGCAAAATATCAAATACTGCAATCGGTTCAGCTACATAAAGGAAATTGCGCCCGAAACGCTCTCTCTTTGCGTGATAAAATTTATTCTCCAGCCGATTGTCGAAAACTGCATAAACCATGGCATACTTGCACTTCCGAAGTTTAACGGATATATTAAAATAAAAAGCTATCTTTCGGGAAAGAATATGATAATCGAGGTTTCCAATTCGGGAGCGGAGGTGAGCCGTGAAAAGCTTACCGAACTCAACGACGGCATGAATAAGAATCTTTCGCCCGAAGGCTCACATATCGGACTTTTGAATGTAAATAACCGCATAAAAATACTTTTCGGCGAAGAATACGGCTGTCATATAGCCTCATCAAACGGCACTACAACCGTAACGGTGCTGCTGCCGCAAAACAGCGATGACGATTAAACTTTTATTTCCTTTTCCTGCATAAAATGCAAGCTTTGCGACAATACTATAAAAAGTCGGCGGGGGCATTATTCCCCGTCATAAATGCGCATATCCGCTCACGGTAAGCGCATATTTTTTTAAAAGTATTGTGAGCAGAAAGGCTATGGGAATAACGATGAAAGAATATGTTGAAATCACAGATGTATTTGCAAGAGAGGTTATGGATTCGCGCGGCAACCCGACTGTCGAGGTTGAAGTATACGCAGATGGCGCGTTCGGACGCGCAATAGTCCCCTCCGGCGCATCAACCGGTGTATTTGAGGCGGCGGAGCTCCGTGACGGCGATAATGCACGCTACAACGGCAAGGGTGTGAAAAAAGCAGTCGAAAACGTCAATGAAAAGTTAGCCGATGAGATAATCGGCATGAATCTTTTGGATCAGCGCGCAATCGATATGAAAATGTGCCGCATGGATAAAAGTGAAAACAAGGGCGAGCTGGGCGCAAATGCCATACTCGGCATATCGCTTGCCGCCGCCCACGCCGCCGCGAATTATCTTGCCATTCCGCTCTATCAGTACATCGGCGGCGCAAATGCGCACACCCTCCCTATCCCGATGATGAATATATTAAACGGCGGTGCGCACGCAAACAACAATGTGGATATTCAGGAATTTATGATAATGCCGTACAAAAGCGAAAATTTTGCCGAAGGCTTAAGACAGTGCAGCGAGGTATATCATTCCTTAAAAAAGATACTTTCAAAATCGAATAATACAACAGCTGTAGGTGACGAGGGCGGTTTTGCACCGAATCTTTCAAGCGATGAAAAAGCGCTCGATTTGATTCTTGAAGCGATTGCCGAGGCAGGATATGCCGATAAGTTTGTTTTGGCAATCGACGCCGCAAGCAGTGAATGGGTTCAGCCCGACGGCACATACAAGCTCCCCAAATCAGGGATAACCAAAACAAACGACGAGCTGATCGACTACTGGGCGGATTTATGTTCAAAATACCCGATAGTATCGATTGAGGACGGACTCGGCGAGGAGGATTGGGAGGGCTGGCAGCGGCTCACAGAAAAGCTCGGTAAAAAAATCCAGCTTGTCGGAGACGATCTTTTCGTCACAAACACAAAGCGCCTTTCAAAAGGCATAGAATTAAATGTGGGAAATTCAATATTGGTAAAGGTAAATCAGATAGGAACGCTCACCGAGGCGCTTGACGCTGTGGAAAAAGCGCACAAGTCAGGCTATACCGCCATCATATCGCACCGCAGCGGCGAAACCGAGGATACGACAATTGCGGATATTGCGGTCGCGTTAAATGCCGGGCAGATAAAGAGCGGCGCGCCGTGCAGAACCGACAGAGTATGCAAATATAACAGGCTGTTAAAAATCGAGCAGGAGCTGGGAAACACCTCATGCTACGGCGGCGGAATAACAAAATACACCAAATAGGATGTAAAAAAACTCCGGATCGCAAGAAAAAAGTAAATGTTATAGGAAATACAAATGTTATGGTTTAGTTTGGCTGAGGTAGAAAAATCAATAAAACATGATTTTTCATGAAATTATTCCTTTTCTTGCTATCAACAAACTGAGCCCTCGACGTGCCCATGTACGCCGTCGGGTAACCCAAAGCTAAAGCTTTGGCTCAGTTTGTTAATTCCAAAGCTTTTTTCCTATCCATTAAAAAACAAGGGCTGTTTAAAAAGTCAATTGACTTTTTAAACAGTCCTTGTCAATGCTTATTGTCATATTTTCCGACCTGTTTTTTTACAGTCCGGACTTTTTTACATTTTCTATTTTTATCTGTAGATTATATCTTCTCTCTTAGGTCCGTTTGAAACAATCTTTATCGGGCAGCCGATTTGTTTTTCAACAAATTCTATATACTTGCGGCAGTTCTCCGGCAGATCCTCATATTTCTTGATTCCGCGGATATCGGTTTTCCAGCCGGGGAGCTTTTCCAAAACCGGCTTTGCGCGGTTAAGCTTATCGGTTGTCGGGAACTCTGTTGTAACCTTACCGTCTATTTCATAGCCTACGCATACCGGAATCTCGTCAAGATAACCCAAAACGTCCAAAACGGTAAACGCAACCTGTGTTGTACCCTGAACCATACAGCCGTAACGTGACGCTACACAGTCAAACCAACCCATACGTCTCGGTCTGCCTGTCGTTGCGCCGAACTCGCCGCCGTCACCGCCGCGGCGTCTTAATTCGTCCGCCTCATCTCCGAATATCTCGGAAACGAATGCACCTGCGCCGACCGCTGATGAATACGCTTTAACAACCGTGATAATATCCTTAATCTCATACGGAGGGATTCCTGCGCCGACCGCACCGAAACCTGCAACCGTCGGAGATGATGTCGTAAACGGGTATATTCCGAAATCGGGGTCTTTAAGCGAGCCGAGCTGACCCTCCAAAAGGATCTCCTTGCCGTCTTTTAAAGCCTTATGTATAAGCTCAACCGAATTTACAACATACGGTTTTACCATATCGCGATAACCCTTTAATGTTTCAAAAAGCTCGTCAGCGTCGATAAGCGGCTTATGATAAACGTGCTCCAAAATAAGATTTTTAACCTCCAAAACGTTCTTGATTTTCTCCTTTAACGCTTCTTCGTCCTGCATAAGCTCCCATACCTGGAAGCCTATCTTTGAATATTTGTCCGAGAAGAACGGCGCAATACCCGACTTTGTCGAGCCGAACTTTCTGTCCGAAAGACGTTCTTCTTCGTATTGGTCAAACAATATATGATATGGCATAAGAACCTGAGCTCTTTCGGATATTGCCAGGTTCGGCATCGGAACGCCCTTACCGGTTACGTCCTTGATTTCGGCAAAAAGCCGCGGTATATCCAGTGCAACACCGTTTCCGATCATATTGATAACATTCTTGTTAAATGAACCCGACGGCAGAAGATGCAGTGCAAATTTACCGTATTCGTTGATTATCGTATGACCGGCATTTGCTCCGCCCTGAAATCTGATTACGATATCGGCTTTTTCCGCAAGCATATCGGTAATTTTACCTTTACCCTCATCGCCCCAGTTAGCTCCAACAATTGCTCTTACCATTTTAAATCACAACCTTATAATTTTTTTATGCTTTACATTCTCTGTTAAAGTATTTTAACAACATCTTATATTTTACACTTTTTCACATCAATAGTCAAGCATTTTTTCTTATTTAAGCCACATTTATCGCATATTTTCCCAAAAAACCTTACTTTCATACTTTCGTCACCAAATTTTAATGTTATTTTAACAGCTTTGTTATTTACAAAAAACGGTTACAGATATATAATAGATATAATATAATGCATAAAGTATGGGGTGTGCAAAAATCCACATTCCTTGATTTTGCGAAGGAGACGAAAAATGGAGCATATTTACGATGACATAAAAAATGCAAAGCGCATTGTAATCAAAGTCGGAACATCTACCCTTACATATGATACGGGCAAGATGAACATAAAAAGGATAGATACCTTGGCAAGAGTCCTTTCGGATCTGCACAATCAAGGCAAAGAGATTATCTTGGTTTCGTCGGGCGCAATAGGAATTGCGGTCGGAAAGCTCGGACTTTCGGAAAAGCCGAAGGAAACAAGCAGAAAACAAGCTGCGGCGGCTGTCGGTCAATGCGAGCTTATGTATCTTTACGATAAGATGTTCTCGGAATACAACAACACCGTTGCGCAGATACTTCTGACGCGTGACGACATCGTTATCCCAAGAAGAAAGCGCAACATTCAAAATACCTTCTACACCCTCATGGAGATGGGGATAATCCCGATTGTAAACGAAAACGACACCGTATCGGCGGACGAAATCGAAATAGGCGATAACGACATCTTGTCGGCGCATGTAGCGAAGCTTGTCGATGCCGATCTGCTTGTGCTTTTCTCGGATATCGACGGTCTTTACGACCATGATCCGCACGCCTATGCCGACGCAAAGCTTATCCCTATGGTATTTGATATAGGAGCAGTCAGAAATACGGCAGGCGGCGCAGGCTCAAGACGGGGCACAGGCGGCATGGTGACAAAAATGAATGCTGCGGGAGTCGCGACCGACGCAGGTATTCACATGGTAATCGCAAACGGAAACGATATATTTAAACTTTACGATATTTTAGACGGAAATCCTGTAGGTACACTCTTTGTATCGAAAAATTTCTGCGACAGGAGCTGATATAAATGACAGAAGAGCTTTTAAAAAAAGGAACACTCGCCAAAGACGCGGCATTTAAGCTTGTAACAACAAAAAGCGAAATTAAAAACGCTGCACTTGCAAAAATCGCGGACGCACTTATAAAAAACAGTGCCGAGATTCTCGCGGCAAACAAAACAGACATCGAAAATGCCGAAAAAAAAGGCACCAGAAAAGCCATGATCGATCGGCTCACCCTCACCGACGCACGTATTGCGGACATGGCAGAGGGAGTTCGTCAGGTTGCTGCTTTAGACGATCCTATCGGCAAAATCATAGATGAGTGGGAGCGCCCGAACGGGCTTAAAATCGCAAAAAAGCGCGTGCCTATCGGCGTAATCGGAATCATCTACGAGGCGCGCCCGAATGTTACGGTTGACGCGGCGGTATTGTGCTTAAAATCATCGAATGCCGTAATACTGCGCGGCGGCAGCGAGGCTATATGCTCCAACAAAGCGATAATGAAAATAATGCAGGACGCGGCATACTCAGCAGGGATCCCAGAGGGCAGTATGAACATAGTCGAGGACACCTCACGTGCAACCGCAACCGAGCTTATGAAGATGAACGGCTATATTGATCTTCTGATTCCGCGCGGCAGCGCCGGACTTATAAGATCTGTTGTCGAAAATGCGACCGTCCCTGTAATCGAAACGGGCGCCGGCAACTGCCACATCTACGTTGACGGCGACTGCGATTTCGACATGGCGATAAAAATATGCGAAAATGCGAGAGTAAGCCGCCCGTCGGTTTGCAACTCTGCCGAAACCTTCTTGATAGACCGAAAAATTGCAAATGAGTTTTTGCCCAAGCTCGCTAAGGTGTTAAAGGACGATCATGTCGAAATAAGAGGGTGCGATGAGTGCAGAAAAATCTGCCCCGATATAAATGCCGCAACCCCAGAGGACTGGTCAACCGAATATAATGATTACATCGTATCCATAAAGATCGTGGATGGCGTAAAAGAGGCGATAAAGCATATAAATATCTACAACACAAAACATTCCGACGCGATTGTCACAAACAACAGCGCTCATGCCGAAATGTTTTTGAATGAGGTGGATGCGGCGGCAGTATATGTAAACGCGTCAACGCGTTTTACCGACGGATTCGAGTTCGGGTTCGGCGCGGAAATCGGCATAAGCACGCAGAAAATCCACGCAAGAGGGCCTATGGGCTTAGAGCAGCTCACCTCGATAAAATATGTGATACACGGTAACGGACAGATACGATAAAATAAGTGCCGTAAGGCGGATAGGAGAAAAGGGTTTTGAAAAAGAAGTTAGTTACATTGGCGTCGGCTTTTGCCTGCACCGCAATGCTTTGCTCATGCGGACAGGATATTGCCAAAGAGGCGGCGCAAAAGGGAAAAAGTTATTTTGACAGCGGCGATTATGAAACCGCGGCAAAAGCGTTCGGGCTTGCAATCGATAACGGCAGCAGTGATGAGGAAATCAAGAATCTGTACGACATAACGCTGAAATATTATCAGGCAAACAAAGAGTATGGCAAGAACAACTATGAAACTGCGGAAAAAATTATCGAATCAATCGACGCGAACTATGAAAATTACGGCATAAAGGACAAAATCGTCACTTTAAAAAGTGATATTTTAAAAGCGGTCGAAACCGAAAAAACTTTAAAAGATGTTTCGGACAAGCTTTCCGCGGGCGATTATGCCGGTGCGGAAACTGCCGCAGATAAAATCAGCGTAAGCGATCTGTCGCAGGCACAGGTAGAGGAATTAAACGGATATAAAACCAACATATCCTCTCAAAAAGCGGCGGAACAGGAACGCATAGAAAAGGAAAAACAGGCAGCGCAAGAGGCTAAAAAGCAAGCCGAGCAAAAAACGAAAGACACAACAGCGCAGAAAAATACACAGAGTACCGCAAAAGCAAATACCAAAACCAACACACAGAAAAACACATCAACAGCGCAAAAGCCGCAGACACAAGCTGCCGCTCCTGCCGCTGCTCCTGCAATAAACACAAATGTTTCGGCTGATGCGTATATCTACCCGAGCGACACAACGCTCCTTACGCGTGAGCAGCTTGCAACACTTTCAAAAAATGACATTGCACTGATAAGAAATGAAATATACGCAAGAAAAGGACATATCTTTACCACAAGCAAATATCAATCGTATTTTGCAGCAAAGACATGGTATACACCTCAAAAGACAATTTATTGGCAGGATCTTAATGACACCGAAAAAGCAAATATCAAGCTGATAAAAGAGTTTGAAGGGAAATAAGGAGAATAACAATGAAAAAATTAGCTATATTTACGGCTCTTGCAGCCCTTATGTGTACACTTTGCTCATGCGGCTCAAATGCCAATATTGATGAACTCATTTCAGCAAGAGAATTGCCGGAGTATTCCGAGAAAAAGAGTGATTCCTCGGTAAACATCAAGGTAGATGATGGGGAAACGAACAACAGTGATGCAATAGTAATCGACTAAATCGGGGATGTAAAAAAAGTTTGGATCGCAAAAGGGATTGTTGCTGAATGTTATTCTCAATTAGGTAAGAAAATTTCATTTTATTCAATTTTCTTTTCTATATTAAACCCTTTTGCTACGGACAAAAGCAACCTCTCGGAGTACCAGCGTACGCCGTCGGGATTGCTTTTGTCCGTTCCAAATCATTTTTTCCTATCCCCTTTACGACGATGTAAAAAGTTCGGAGCGCAAAAGTACCGACACTAAACATTGGCAGTAAACGCGAAAATATTACGGAGCCGCGGCAAATAAATTCATTTTGCCGCGGCTCCTTTTTTACATTTTCACAAAAAAATACCGGCGGTTTTTACCGCCGGATTATTTTTTATTAGTCTACAAACAAACTTCCGTTGATCTTTACAAAGTGGAATGTATGTTCATCATCGTGAGAAACTCTCACATACCAGTCACCGTTGTAAGGAACTATAAGATATGTAGCATAATCATTTTCAAATACATATTTACGGTTTACTTCATCATATGGCCATGCCAAGTGATTAACATCATATGCTTCAAGCATATTGTTAAGCTCTTCTATTGTAACTGTCTTTATGTTTGAACCGAAATTGTAGAAAAATTCTCTGTCATCACAGTGCCAACCGTTTGAAGTCCAGTTAAGGCTTACATCGTCAGCTTTAACCCAGATTCTGTTACCCTCTGCATTGTAGATCGGGCATACACCATAAGACTCAAAGTTAAGAACATCGTGATTGATTATATCCAAATCAGCATTTCTCATGAAATAATATCTGTTCCAGTCGCGCTGATCATGATACGCATTTGTGTCAAACTCATCTACGTTAAAGTTTTTCCAGCCTGCAAATGCCCAACCGTCGTTCATAAGGTAATTGCACTTCCAGCCTGCATTATTCCAGTCGAACAAATCGATTTCCGCAATAACGCATCTTTCACCGTTATAGTGGTTAAGATAAACAACCGGATAGCTATACCAGCCTTCGTCTAACCAAGCCTGCAAATCTGTCTTTGCAACAACAACTTTTGTATCTTCAGGTGAGTAAACAGTCTTTACCTTGTAATCATACCAGCCTACAGCCTTTTGAGCCTCAACCTCTTCGTCGATAAATACTTCTGTTCTGCCGTCCGGATGATCAGCGTCGTCCGCTGCGTACATTACAGTTGCGTGATGATATTCGGCAGCAACCGGGAAATCATACCACTGTGTGCCGTAAAGTCTGCCGCTTTCAGCATACATTTGTTCAATTACTTCCTCCGGAAAATCCGCTACCCTTCCGTCCAATGAATACAATGTTTGATCAGCCGATGCAACAGATGCCAATGCAAATAAAGCTGTGCATGAAAGCGCTGCTGCAAAAATTTGTTTTTTCATAAAAAAAACCTCCTAAAAATTTAAAATAAATGCTTTGCTTTTGCCCTTGCAGTATGGCATAAGTGCAAAAACTTTATTACTTTAATTATAATATTTAGTCGAATTAAAGTCAATAAATGTTGACATTAAACTATTTTCAAAGATAAAATGCATTTATTTTTAAAATCTTGGTCGATTAACCCGAAATTCACGGCAAATTATCAGATTTTTCTTTTCTTTCAACTGTTTTTGCGTGAATTTTTATTGTATATTTTTAAATTTCTGTTTCCTCTTTACAAAAAAATCAGTATGTGCTATTATATATTTATTGAAAAGGAGCAAAGAAATGGTTAATAAATTCAAATATTCGCTTGACAACAAGCGTTATCATACATGGAATTACTATCTCCGCCGCACTTTCGGCGAAAAAGTTTTCAAGGTTTCCCTAAACGGCGGATTTACCTGCCCGAATATAGACGGCACAAAAAGCGTCGGCGGCTGCACATACTGTTCCTCCCTCGGCAGCGGTGATTTTGCCGGCAATCCCCAAAAAAGCATACACGAGCAATTCTCGGAGGTCAAAGCACAGCTGCACAAAAAATGGCACGACGCAAAATACATCGCATACTTTCAGGCAAACACCAACACCTACGCGCCCGTATCGGTATTACGAGAAAAATTCGAGCCTGTCTTAAATGAGAAAAACGTTGTGGGACTAAGCATCGCAACACGAGCCGACTGCCTCCCCGATGATGTTCTGGACTATCTCTCGGAGCTGAACGGGAAAACAAATCTTTTTGTCGAGCTGGGTTTGCAGTCGGTATCCGATGAAACGGGCAGAAAAATCAACCGTGCCCATACATACGAGGAATTCTTGCAAGGCTACAACGCACTCCGGGAGCGCGGCATAAAAACCTGCGTTCATCTGATTGTGGGGCTTCCGGGCGAGAATCGCGATATGATTTTAAAAAGCGCACTCACAGTCGCGCGCCTGCACCCGCACAGCATAAAGCTGCATCTTTTGCATATCTTAAAAGGGACTGTCATGGCGGAGCAGTATGCGCGCGGCGAATTTGACGTTTTATCCCGCGATGAATATGTAAATCTCATAGTCGATATTTTAGAGCTAATCCCCGAAGATATAGTAATCCAGCGCCTGACAGGTGACGGCGGCAGAGATTCTCTGATTGCGCCGCTTTGGAGCCTTAAAAAATTTGTAGTATTAAATGAGATAGATAAGGAAATGGTAAGAAGAGACTGTTACCAGGGCGACAGATATTCGGAAGTGTAAAAAAAAATTAAAATAATTTACAAAAATATCTTGTTAAAATCATAAAAATATGGTAAAATTAAAGTAATTACATTTCGAGAGGATTGATTAAAATGAGTAAAAGCGTTCCCGAACAGCACGTAGACCGTGCATATCTTAAAGATTTAAAAGAGCTTGTAGATTACGGAGCAAAAGCATACAACAAAAAAATCGCATTTAAATACAGAAACGGCGCAGATATAATCTCGCGCACATTTGAGGATTTCAGAGATGACGTCGACGCGCTCGGCGAATATCTTTTAAACCACAACATGACGGGTGATAAAAAGCTCGCGGTTTTAGGGGAAAACAGCTATGAATGGATAGTAACATATTTTGCGGTAGTAAACAGCGGCAACATCATTATCCCGATTGATAAAGAATTAAAGCCGAACGAAATCGCAACTCTCCTAAAAGACAGCGACAGTCAGATTCTTATATACTCCCCCTCAAAAAAAGTGTGCGTTGAGGAATTACAGCAAATCGGAGTGCCGTGCGAAAAATTCATCTGCACAACCGACTTTGAAGCTGTTCTTGCCGAGGGCAAAGATTTACTTGCTCAAGGCTCGAAAAAATACAGAGATACCGAAATCGACCGCGAAAAAATGTGTGCGATAATCTACACCTCGGGCACAACAGGCGATCCGAAAGGAGTCATGATTTCGCACAAAAACCTCACAAGTGACGCATACTACAGTATGTCATGTATGATTATTCCCGATGTCACCGTTGCGGTACTTCCCTTAAACCACACCTTCGGATTTATGGCAAGCGTTCTCTGTCAGCTTTGGATGGGACATACAATATTTATAAACAACAGCTTAAAATATGTCTTAAAAGATATTCAGGCGGCAAAACCGGGGCATATCTCGATTGTTCCGCTCTTTGTCGAAAACTTCTATAAAAACATATGGAAAGAGGCAGAAAAAACAGGTAAGGCAAAGGCATTACGCGCACTTATAAAGATGAGCAACGCACTTCGCGCCGTCGGCATAGATAAAAGAAAGTTCTTTTTTAAGCAAATTATCGATAATTTCGGCGGCAACCTTGAAATGATTATCTCGGGCGGCGCTCCGATTGCCGATAAATACATGAAAGGCTTTGACGACCTCGGCATAACCATAATAAACGGCTACGGAATCACCGAATGTTCGCCGATTGTGGCACTAAACCGCAACAACAATATAAAATTCGGCACTGTCGGAAACCCCATTCCGAATGTACAGGTAAAAATCGAAAATCCCGACTCGGACGGCGAGGGCGAGATTTGGGTAAAAGGCGACATCGTTATGATGGGATACTACAAAAAGCCGGAGGAAACCGCAAAAGTAATGCAGGACGGCTGGTTTAACACGGGCGATATAGGAAAGCTTGAAAACGGCTTTTTGTCCATCACCGGCAGAAAGAAGAATCTCATTATTCTCGATAACGGCAAAAATGTTTATCCCGAAGAAATCGAAACACTTATTTCCTATATAGATAATGTCACCGAGGTTTTGGTGTATCAGGAAAACGACATGATTGTGGCAGAGATTTACTCAAATGCCGAGGAAAATATCGATGAAGTTAAGCAGCAGATTAAAAATGACGTTTTGGCGATGAACAAAACGCTTGCGGCATATAAGCAGATAAGAAAGATCAAATTCAGAAAGACGGAATTTGATAAAACCACCACCAAAAAGATTAAGCGTACATCAAAATGAAAAAACGACTTATAAAAACAATAATAATTACAGCCGCGGTGATTGCCGGCGGCTGTATTTTGCTGTCGGTAATGCGCTTTTTCGGACTGCATTTTCCGTGTCCTTTGGAGGTCGCGACCGGCATAAAATGCCCCACCTGCGGCGCAACACGCGCAACAATGTGCATATTGGCGCTTGATTTTCGCGGTGCGCTTTCCTATAATCTTTTGATATACTTCATCTGGGCATTTTTGATAAAGCTGTATCTCGAGCTCGTAATCGGCTACATAAGATACGGAACCCTCACCGTACACCGCGGACTCTTCAACATATTTGCCTGTACGGTAATTGTTATTTGGGGGTTTGTGCGTAATTTTTTAGGTCTTTAATGCAGAAAAACCGAATATAGTTTAATTAATGTAAGTTTTTTAATTAAGGAGATGCCTCTTATGAACTATATTTGGTCCGGCATGATTATCATTTCACTGATCTTTGCCGCAATAAACGGAACATTGGACGAAACGCTTGCCGCCGCATTCTCGGGTGCGGAGCAGGCGGCAGGTTCGGTTATTGCAATGGCGGGGATCTTTTGTTTTTGGTCGGGATTTTTAAAAATCGCGGAATCGGGCGGATTCTCGGGAATTATCTCAAAGCTTATGCGCCCCGTCCTGCACCGTATTTTTCCGCGGCTTTCCACAGATTCCAAAGCATACTCCGCCATAACGATGAACGTTACGGCAAATCTTTTGGGACTCGGCAATGCCGCGACTCCCGCCGGAATCGAGGCGGTAGAGGAGCTTGACCGCATAAACGGCGGCTCACCCATTCCGAGCGAAGAAATGTGTCTTTTTATCGTGATGAACACCGCCTCGATTCAGGTTATCCCCACCACCGTAACGGCTCTTCGCGCCGCAGCGGGTTCCGCCGCGCCGTCCGAGATTATGCTCCCGATGTGGATTGTTTCGGCAGTATCCTTGATTTCGGCGCTTTTGGCAATGAAGCTCATTTTAAAATTTCGCAAGGTTTTACCGAGAGGTCAGTCATGAACTTTTTTATTCCTTTATTTATATTTACCGTAATATCGTATGCGCTCATCAAAAAAGCGCCTGTTTACGATTCTTTTTTAAGCGGCGCAAAAAACGGTGTTATCACGGTATTTAATATATTCCCGGCAATCCTTGCGGTCACGGTCGGCGTGTCGATGATACGCGCCTCGGGCGCACTCGATTTTTTAATGCGTGCGATTCTGCCGGTAACATCAAAGCTCGGCATAGAAAATGACGCGATTCTTTTGTGTCTTGTGCGCCCTCTTTCAGGGAGCGGCTCTTTGGGCATTTTGGATTCGATTCTGCACACCTACTCCCCCGACAGCTTCACCGGCCGATTTTCATCGGTTCTGATGTGTGCCTCCGAAACAACTTTTTATGCGCTTTCCGTATACTTTTCAAAAAGCAAGGTAAAATATACAAAACAGATTATCCCTGCCGCGGTTTTTGGGGATATTGTAGGTGTTTTAATGAGCTTTTCGGTATGTAAGATATTTTTTTAACAAATTTAGAATAATTTACACCAAATCTCTTGAAAAATATTCTAAATTAGGGTACAATATAGATAATTGGGGCAGTATGGTCTCCAAAATAAACTCATAAGAGGTGTTTTTAAAATGTTAAACAAAAAAAGTGTTGAAGACATTGAAGTAAAAGGCAAAAAAGTTCTTGTAAGATGTGATTTTAACGTACCGTTGGACGAAAACCGCAATATCACGGACGAAACCCGTATTGACGGCGCTCTGCCGACAATTAAGTACCTTATCGATAACGGAGCAAAGGTTATCCTCTGCTCACATATGGGCAAGCCTAAGGGTGAGCCGAAACCCGAGCTTTCACTCGCACCGGTTGCAAAAAAGCTCTCGGAAAAACTGGGAAAAGACGTAATTTTTGCAGCTGATGACAATGTTGTCGGTGAAAATGCCAAAAAGGCTGTTGCCGAAATGAAGGACGGGGATGTTGTTCTTTTGGAAAACACCCGTTACAGAAAAGAAGAAACAAAAAATGAGGACAACTTCTCAAAAGAGCTTGCATCTTTGGCTGACGTATTCGTAAACGACGCATTCGGAACGGCTCACCGTGCACACTGCTCAAACGTAGGCGTTACAAAGTACCTCGACACAGCAGTTGCCGGATACCTCATCCAAAAAGAAATCGAATTTTTGGGAAATGCCGTAAATAACCCTGTAAGACCTTGCGTTGCAATCCTCGGCGGATCTAAGGTTTCATCAAAGATCTCGGTTATCAACAACCTCCTCGATAAGGTTGATACATTGATTATCGGCGGCGGTATGGCATATACATTCATGAAGGCTCTGGGCGAAGAAGTAGGAGATTCGCTTTTGGAGGCTGACTACATCGACTATGCAAAAGACATGATGAAGAAGGCAGAGGACAAGGGCGTTAAGCTTTTGATCCCTGTAGACACGGTTGTTGCAAAGGAATTTTCAAACGATACTGAATATAAGACAGTTGGGCGCGGCGGAATCGAGCCGGGCTGGCAGGGGCTTGACATCGGAGAAAAGACAATCGCATTGTACAAAGACGCTATAAAAGACGCAAAGACTGTTGTATGGAACGGACCTATGGGTGTATTTGAAATGCCGAACTTCGCTAAGGGTACAAACGCAATCGCGGCGGCTTTGGCTGATATCGACGCTACAACAATCATCGGCGGCGGCGACAGCGTTGCGGCAGTAAACCAGGCAGGTCTCGGCGACAAGATGAGCCACATCTCAACAGGCGGCGGCGCATCGCTCGAATTCTTGGAGGGCAAAGACTTACCGGGAATCGTTGCATTAAATGATAAATAATCGTTAAAGAGCAAAAAATACGCAGAATTTTTTATTAAAAATTAAGTAATTGTAAAATGTAAATTTTACAATTAGCCACCATTCTTATGGGGGTATCGGGGGTGCTAACCCCTGATTTGTAATCAAAAATGACGACATGTGCGTCATTTTTGGCTGAAATAAAAAGTTTCAACCTGCCGTAAAATTAAAATCGGCCGGAACTTTTTATTTCTACCTAAGAATTTTAATTGGAAAACGTTAGTTTTACAATTACCTATATTAAAAATACTAAGGAGATAATTAAAAATGGGTAAATATATTATTGCAGGTAACTGGAAAATGAATAAGCTCCCGAGCGAAACATATGATTTCGTAAAGGAAGTTGCAAAGGTAACAGAAGGTGCGTCTTGCGAAGTTGTATGCTGCACACCTTACGTATGCTTATCTGAGGCTGTAAAGGCAGCAGAGGGCACTCACGTTAAAATCGGTGCCGAAAACCTCCATTTTGAGGACAAGGGCGCTTTCACAGGCGAAGTTTCGGCTGATATGTTAAAGGATATGGGCGTTGAATATGTAATCATCGGTCACTCAGAGAGAAGACAGTATTTCGCAGAAACCGACGAAACCGTCAACTTAAAGACCAAAAAGGCGCTCGAAAAAGGACTTATTCCTATCGTATGCGTAGGCGAAAGCTTAGAGCAGAGAGAGGCCGGAATCACAATGGATTTGATCGCAATCCAGATTAAAAAGGCATTTGCCGGAATCGAAGCGGCAGACGCTAAAAAGGTCGTTATCGCATATGAGCCTATCTGGGCAATCGGCACAGGCAAGACTGCAACAGCTGAACAGGCTGAAGAAGTTTGCAAGGGCATCAGAGAAATCATCGCAGGTCTTTACTGCGAAAAATGCGCTCCCGAATTTACTATCCAGTACGGCGGCAGCATGAACGACAAAAATGCGGCAGAGCTTTTGGCAAAGCCGGACATCGACGGCGGACTTATCGGCGGTGCATCATTGGTAGCCGAAAAATTTGCGCCAATCGTTGCGGCAGCAAAATAATCCGATCCGTATACTCTTTGTCCGCGTCCGCAGGGTAAGGGTTTTCACAAATTAAAGCAAATTTTTCTGCGGACAGAAAGGCTATGGAATAATTATGGGAAAAAGTCCAATTGCACTTATTATTTTAGATGGCTACGGTCTTAACAACACTGTAGAAGGAAATGCTATAAAAGCGGCAAAGCAGCCGAATATGGACAGCTATTTTGCCGATTATCCGAATACTATACTCTATGCCAGCGGCATGAGCGTAGGACTCCCCGACGGGCAGATGGGTAACTCCGAAGTCGGTCACACCAACATCGGTGCCGGACGTGTGGTTTACCAGGAGCTTACAAGAATTACAAAATCAATCTCGGATGGGGACTTCTTTGAAAACGAAGCACTTCTCGGTGCTTGCGAGAACTGCAAAAAAAATGACTCCGCTCTGCACCTGATAGGACTTTTGTCGGACGGCGGCGTGCACAGCCATATCGGACATCTTTTCGGTCTTATAGATCTGGCAAAGAAAAACGGTCTTAAAAAGGTATATATCCACTGCATAACAGACGGACGTGACGTTTCCCCGACCTCCGGCGCAGGCTTTATAGAAGATCTGCAAAACAAGCTCAATGAGGCGGGAGTCGGCAAAATCGCAACGGTTATGGGCAGATACTACGCTATGGACAGAGATACTAACTGGAACAGAGTAGTAAAAGCGTATAATGCTATGGTAAAAGGCGAGGGCGTAAAGACCGAGGATATTAAAAAGTCGCTTTTGACATCATACGAAACCAAAGACGAAAACGACAGCCTTTTAACAGACGAGTTTATCGTTCCGATGGTCGTATATGAAAACGGCGAACCTGTCGGCACAATAAAGCCGAACGACTCTGTAGTATTCTTCAATTTCAGACCCGACCGTGCAAGAGAGATCACAAGAACGCTTGTTGATCCCGAATTTAACGGCTTTGAGCGCGAATTTATGCAGCTTTACTATGTATGCATGACTCAGTATGACGCAAGTATGCCGAACGTTCATGTTGCGTTCAAGCCTGAAAAGCTTGTAAATACTTTCGGCGAGTACATCTCCAAAAAGGGACTCAAGCAATTGAGAATTGCCGAAACGGAAAAATATGCTCACGTAACATTCTTCTTCAACGGCGGTGTTGAGGACGTATACGACGGCGAGGACAGAAAGCTCATTCCGTCACCTAAGGTTGCAACCTATGATATGCAGCCGGAAATGAGCGCATATCTCGTAGCCGACGCTTGCGTTGATTTAATAAACGAGGACAAGTATGACGCTATAATACTGAATTTCGCTAACTGCGACATGGTCGGACATACCGGTGTATTTGACGCTGCGGTAAAGGCTGTTGAAGCGGTTGACGAGTGCGTCGGCAAGGTTGTTTCGGCGCTTATGGCGAAAAATGCGAAGATCTTAATAACAGCCGACCACGGCAATGCGGATTGTATGTACGATCCCGAAACAAAAGCGCCGTTTACGGCACATACCACCAACCCCGTACCGCTTATCGTTATGGGTGCCGGTGATGTTGAGCTGGAAAAAGGTAAGCTCGCGGATCTTGCGCCTACTATGCTTGATCTTATGGGACTCGACAAGCCAAAAGAAATGACAGGCAACAGCTTAATCAAAAAATAATCGGCTAAAGCGGGATTTCTATCCCTTTAAAAATCAAGGGCTGTTTAAAAAGTCGGCTGACTTTTTAAACAGCCTATTTTTTTTGATATTTCTTTATCTTCCAAATACCTTTTTTATTCAAAAGTATTGTTTTCCGTCCCGATTTGTGTTACAATATACGCAAATATCGGGATTATTTTTCCCCTTGAAAGGATTGACAAAAATGATAATAAAACCAACAGACAAAAGAATACGTTTTTCCGAGAGATGGCAGATAACAGACGCAAGTGCCGTATGCACCGCACCGGGGAACTATTTTGAATTTATTTTTTCCGGCGATATGGCAGTAATGGAGTTTAACACCGACAACTGCCGCGATCCTTACCCGCATCTCTACATAAAAGTCGATGACGGCGCAAGAATCGAATCGCCGATTGACAAGTACTTGAGAATCACAACAATCCCCGGCACGCACCGTGTTGAGGTAATCTTAAAAAGCGCAGTCGAGGCTCACCACAGATGGTACGCTCCTCTCGTTTCCAAAGCAGAGCTTGTGGGGATAGCGGCGGACGCTTTCGGCGAACTTGCACCCGACAACAGAAAAACAATCGAATTTATCGGCGATTCAATCACAGAGGGCATTCTGATAAATCCCGAAAAGCAAAAATTCAAGGACGTGCGCGACAGAGTTTTCCAGGACGACTCCACCGCAACATACGCATGGCTCACCGCCGAGGCGCTGAATCTGCGCCCGATAATCATGGGCTACGGCGCAGTCGGCACAACAAAATCCGGCTCAGGTGCAGTCCCGAAGGTTGCGGAATCATACCCGTTCTACAGTTTCCAAAATCCGATGCCGAGCGCCAACGCTGATTATATCGTGATAAATCACGGCACAAATGACGCAAGCGCCGCGCCCGAGCTTGTAGACAAAGAATACAGTGCATTTTTGGAGCTTGTACGTCAAAGGAATCCGCACTCGAAAATAATCGCGCTTACTCCGTTCGGCGGTTTTCACGCGGAGCTTATCGAAAAAGTGGTTGAAAACCACAACAAAAAGCACAACGACAGCGTATACTACATAAATTCCACAGGTTGGGTTCCGAGAGAGCCTATCCACCCCGAGCGTGACGGACACAAAATCGTGGCAAAGCACTTGACCGAAGAACTAAAAAAGATACTTTAACAAGGAGAAAATCATGGAAGATAAAATGCAATGGTTCCGCGATGCAAAGCTCGGCATTTTCATGCATTGGGGAATATATTCCGTACTTGGCGTAACCGAGTCATGGTCGTTTTTTGACGGCAGCATAAGCTACGAAGATTACATGAATCAACTAAGCGGATTTACTGCCGAAAATTACAATCCCGAAAAATGGGCGCAGCTTTTTGAAAAAACAGGCGCAAAATATACCGTTCTGACCTCAAAGCATCACGACGGCGTGGCGCTTTGGGATACAAAAGCAAGCGATCTGAACGTATGCAAAAAAACGCCCGCAAAAAGAGATCTTATCGCGCCGTACGCCGATGCAATGCGCGCGCACAATATAAAGGTCGGGCTGTATTTTTCGCATCTCGACTGGAGCCACCCCGATTATGCGGCAATACACCCAAAAAGCGGCGAATGGTGGGCAAGCAGTAAATTTACCGCACCGCCCGAAAATATGCCCGACGACCTCAAAAAATGGGAGCGTTTTTTGAAATTCCACAAAACACAGTTAACCGAGCTTTTATGCAATTACGGCAAGATTGATCTTTTGTGGTTTGACGGAGTATGGGAGCGGACGGAGGAGCAGTGGAAATTCAAGGAAATGAACGATTATATCCGCTCGCTTGCGCCCGAGATAATCATAAACGGGCGAATCGGCAAGTACGGCGACTACAAAACGCCCGAGCAGGCGCTCCCGACAGTTCCGCCCGAGGGCGACTGGGAATTTTGCACCACTCTAAACGACAGCTGGGGCTACAACCCCAAAGACACAAACTACAAATCCCCGCGCCAGCTCATACGTATTCTGACCGAATGCATCGGCATGGGCGGCAATCTTCTTTTGGATATAGGCCCCAAGCCCGACGGTACGATTGACGAAAAGGCCGAGGCACTTTTGCTTGAGCTGGGCGCTTGGGTGCATAAATATCCTGAGGCGGTCTATGCCACAAAAAGAGGACTTCCGCAAGGCTTCTTTTTCGGCAACAGTGCGCTCTCAAAGGACGAAAAAACGCTCTATCTTTACTATTACGACAGTCCTATGGGCGAGCTTGCGGTAAAGGGAATCCGAAACGACATCAAGCGCATTTCGGTTCTCGGCAAAAATATCGACCTTCCGCACTACAAGCAGGGCGGATTTTTGGATATGCCCGGTGTGCTTTGGTTCAGCCTGCCCAAAGAGCTGTGCGACTCCTACTGCACCGTTATAAAAATCGAATTTAACGAGCCGATAGACATCTACACAGGGGCAGGCGGCGGAATAAAATAAGGGGATGTTAAAAAAACTTCGGAGCGCAAGAAAAGAAGAAAAACACGTATATTATAGCAAACATGATTGTTGGTTTGTTTTTTTAAGCAGAAAAATCAAAAAATACAATTTTCCTTTTCTTGCTATCAACAAACTTCACCGCTCGACGTAACCCTGTACGCCGTCGGGTATCCCAAAGCTAAAGCTTTGGCTCAGTTTGTTAATTCCAAAGCTTTTTTCCTATCCCCTCAAAAAAGCAAAGGCTGTAAAAAATCAATTGATTTTTTACAGCCCCACATTTTTTCAATCCAAAAATTTTTTTCCGATTTCAAAACTTTTCATACGTTTTTTTAGTCTAATATTATGAAAGGGGAGTTACCGGTGACTAAAAGACAATTGTTTGAAAATTTCATCAACGAAAACCTCGACAGCGCCTATCGTTTCGCATTTACATACACAAAAAACCGCGAGGACGCCGAAGATGCCGTAAACGAAAGCGTTATTAAAGCGCTCAGAAGCATCGAAAAGCTTAAATCCTGCGAACACATAAAAACATGGTTTTTCAAAATCATCATAAACACATCTGTAACAATCTTGAATAACCGCAAAAAGATAATCACTGCAAGCTATGAAGATTATCTCGTCCAGCCTTTTGAGGACGACCATTCCGCGCTTACTTTCTCGGACATCTTAAACAGGCTCGACGAAAAATACAGAAGTGTTATAGTTTTAAGGTTTTTTGAGGATATGCCGATAAAAGATATTGCATATATTTTAAATGTAAATGAGAATACCGTAAAAACAAGGCTTTATACGGCGCTGAAAATCTTAAAGGAAGATTTGAAAGGAGATATCGATGAAGAATTTAAAGGCTGAATATGAAAAAATCACGCCCTGTGATGATTTAAGAGAAAGGATTGAAAAAACAATGAAAACAGAAAACAAAAAACTCTCTAAAAAGCACTTTTGGAAGATAAGCGGCACTGCCGCAGCAGCACTTGTTGTTGCCGCCGTAATCGGAGTAAATGCCGTACCTCCCTTAGCTTATGCGATGTCCGATGTCCCGATTTTATCGTCTTTTGTGCGTGTTGTGACCTTCGGCAGATTTGAGCACAGTGAAAACGGCTACGATGCCAAAATCGCAACTCCCAAAATCGAGGGACTTTCCGACAAAGAGCTGGAAAACAAGCTCAACAAGCAGTTTAAAGACAACGCCGACAAGATAATCGCCGCATACAAAAAAGACGTTTCCGAATTAAAAGCGGAATACGGCGACGATTCCATTCACATGGGCATCATCTCGGATTACATCGTAAAAACCGACAATGACGACTATTTGGCGATTGACCTGTACACTTTGAGTATCGCCGGCTCCTCATCAACGGTACATTCATTCTACACTATCGACAAGAAAACCGGAAAGCTGCTCACGCTAAAAGGCTTATTTAAAGACGGCGCCGACTATGTCTCGGTTCTGACCGATTACATCAAGGGCGAGATGGCAAGGGAAAATGCCGAAAATGACGGTCTGTACGACCTTGAGGGCGATTTCGCATTCAAGCAGATAAAACCCGACCAGAACTTCTACATAAACGACAAGGGCGAGCTTGTTATCTGCTTTGACAAATACGAAGTCGCGGCAGGCGCACAGGGCAGTCCCGAATTTATTATCCCAAACGACATAATAAAAGACATTATAAAATAATAGGGAATGTTTAAAATATGTCCCCTAAAACGCAAAGACTGTTTAAAAAATCAACCGACTTTTTAAACAGTCCTTGTCATAAAATCTATTAAAATAAAAAAGAAGGAGTGTTTACCATGAAAGAATCAAAATTATCCGCAGCATTATCCACACTCTTGCTGTGCACCTCTTTTTGCGGCGGTGCATTTGCCGATAACTCCGCCGCTGCCGTTTCGGTCTACAAAGGCGGCGAGCCGCTCACCCTCGGCAATTCCGCATTTATCCAAAATGAATCAGTATATCTCCCGTTAAGGGAGCTTTTGGATAATCTCTCGGACGGCAAAATCGAAATCGTCTGGAACGATGACAAATCAATCGTCCTAAACGGTACTTTTGCCAAAACTGCCGATGAAACAGTGCCGTCACGCGCCGAATTTCAGATAGGCTCAAACGAGCTTAAAGTAACACGCGGCGAAAAAGCCCGGGAGTTCGCTTTATCTCAACCGGCGATACTTCTTAACAACAGAACCTACGTTTCTTACGACCTTGCGGTCATATTAAACGCAAATCTGTACCCTGACGGCGGTTTTGAAACCGTTATTGCAGCTGATGAGATGTCGGAAAATGAACTGAATCGGGCGCTCATCTGGGCTGATTCCTTAAAAACCCGCGACGGCAAACCGCGATACGACATTATGACCGAAGATATGCAAAATAAGTTTATCGAAGATCAGAAAGCTCTGATAAACGATAACGAAAACTGGAACTACACCATAGGCTTTTCAAGTCCTCATGTTGTTTCCTATGATGTTGCCGTTTCCGGTAACACGGCTTATATTTCATATCATCTCACCGATTCTTCAGATGAATCGTATATAGTTGACGAAAAGCTGACCTTTGATAACAAGGACAACACACTATACGTATCCGACTGTAAAACACTTGAATAAGTACTGATCGTTCGTACAAAAGGGCTGTAAAATTTTATTTTACAGCTCTTTTGTATTTACGATTATACCCCTTTTGTATTACAAACAACATTATACAGCATTTTACTGCATTTGTCAATACTTTTCATTCTTTTATGTTATACTATATCATAAGAGGTGGTAAAATGAGACCGTTAAAAGAAAGTATCAGCCTAACACTTGACGCGGATATTTTAGAACAGATTAAAATTTTAGCGAAAGATTGTGACCGTTCTGTTTCACAATATGTCAATTTTGTTTTGAAAAACCATATAAAAAGAGTTGCAAAAAATACGGAAAACAAAGAATAAAGAGAGGTAAAAGCATGAAACAGTTCAAATCACACATAACTCTGACACTTGATGAAAACGTTATAGAACAGATCAAAATTTTAGCAGAGGATTCCGATCGTCCCGTTTCGCAATACATCAACTTGGTTTTGAAAAATCATCTAAAAAGGCTTGAAAAGAATAAAGAAAACAAAGAATAAAAAAAATGAACTGCAACAAAGTTCTATGCTGCAATTCATCAGGGGTGCGGCAAAATAGTGCAGAATGGACAAACTGAGCCCCGGCAAGGAAAACCTTGCCGGGGGTTACCCGAAGGCGTACAGGGGTACGTCGAGCGGCGAAGTTTGTTCATAGCTTAAAGCATAGCTTTATGCGATCTGTGCATTTTGCTGTGCCCCACTATTTCTCAACAACGAATTTATCGTCTTTGACTCCTACTGTGATTTTGTCGCCTGCTTTGACGTTGCCGTCTATGATTTCCTCCGAGAGCATATCCTCGATATTGCTCTGGATTGCACGTCTTAGCGGTCTTGCACCGTATACCGGATCAAATCCCTTTTTAGAGATTAAAGCCACTGCCTCGTCGCTGAACTCTGCCGTAATCTCGTTCGCTTCAAGACGCTTTTTAAGGCTATCCAGCATAAGCTTTGCGATTTTCTCAATATCCTCCTCAACAAGCCTTCTGAATACGATAATCTCATCGATTCGGTTCAAAAATTCAGGCTTAAAGGCTCTTTTTACCTCTTCCATTACCTTTTCCCTGATCTTCTCATTCTCGCTCTTAGCGGCATCTTTTTCCTTATCCTCAGATGCAAATCCTAATTTTGATGCAGTATTTAAGATGTCCTTTGCGCCTAAGTTTGAGGTCATGATGATAACGGTATTTCTGAAATCTACCTTTCTTCCCTGTGCGTCCGTTAAGATACCGTCGTCAAGGATTTGGAGCATGATGTTGAATACATCGGGGTGCGCCTTTTCAATTTCATCGAAAAGGATAACCGAGTACGGGTGTTTTCTTATCTTTTCGGTAAGCTGACCGCCCTCTTCAAATCCGACATATCCCGGAGGTGAACCGATGAATTTAGATACCGAGTGCTTTTCCATATATTCCGACATATCAACTCTTATCATCGCGTCCTCGGTGCCGAACATCGTATCTGCCAGAGCCTTTGAAAGCTCGGTTTTACCGACACCCGTAGGACCTAAGAACAGGAATGAACCTATCGGACGTTTCGGATCTTTAAGTCCGGCTCTGCCACGTCTTATCGCCTTTGCGACAGCCGTTACCGCCTCGTCCTGACCGATAACTCTCGTGTGGAGTATGCCTTCGAGATTTTTAAGTCTTTCGCTTTCCTCCTCGGCAAGCTTTCTTACCGGGATATTAGTCCAGCTTGAGATAATATCCGCGATGTCATCGGCTGTGACTGTAAGCTCGTTCGAGGTAGAAACCTCTTTCCAGTTTTCTTTCCTCTCTTTTGCTTTTTCATTCAGCTCTTTTTCTTTATCTCTTAACTGTGCCGCTTTTTCAAAGTCCTGAGCCGTGATTGCCTCCTGCTTATCCTTTGAAATCTGCTCCAGCTGATTCTCGATGTCTTTCAAATCGTCCGGCTCGGTCAAAGTTGAGAGCTTCTTTTTAGATGCAGCCTCGTCTATAAGGTCGATTGCCTTATCCGGCAGGAAACGGTCGGTAATATATCTTGCCGAAAGCTTTGCCGCCGCCTCAAGCGCCTCATCTGTGATTTTAACGCCGTGGTGCGCCTCGTATTTATCACGTATTCCGGCAAGGATTCCGCACGTTTCCTCAACGCTCGGCTCGCCTACCATTACCGGCTGAAAACGTCTTTCCAGAGCCGCGTCCTTTTCGATATATTTCTTATATTCGTTAAGCGTTGTCGCACCAATCAATTGCAATTCGCCGCGCGCTAAGCTCGGCTTTAAGATGTTCGACGCATCTATTGCGCCCTCGGCAGATCCCGCGCCGACAATCGTATGAATCTCATCGATAAAGAGGATAACGTTTCCGGCGCTGATAACCTCTTCGACAACCTTTTTAAGTCTTTCCTCAAATTCGCCTCTGTATTTCGCGCCCGCAACCATTGACGACAAATCAACAGTAACAAGTCTTTTGTTTTTAAGGCTCTCCGGCACATCGCCCGAGGCGATTTTCTGTGCCAAGCCCTCTGCTACAGCGGTTTTACCGACACCCGGCTCACCGATTAAGCATGGGTTATTTTTGGTACGTCTTGAAAGAATCTGCATAATTCTCTCGATTTCCTTATCTCTTCCGATAACCGGATCGAACTTGCCCTCGTTTGCAAGCTGTGTAAGGTCACGTCCGAACTTATCCAGTGTCGGAGTGTTTTTACTTCTCGAGCCTGCGGCTTTTTGCGATGCCGAGTTCGGCGATACCGTTTCGTTATCTATTGAGTTGAGCGTATTCGCGTAAAAATCGCCCATATGCACGCCCGAGCTTGCCAAAATCTGTGCGGCAACACCGTCACCGTCGCGGATTATCGCCATTAAGATATGCTCTGTGCCGATATAATTATGCCCCAAGCGCCTTGCCTCCATTGCGGCAATTTCTAAAATACGCTTGCTTCTCGGCGTTAATGACAGCTCTGTCTGCATATCCAGCGGCTCCGAAAAGCCGATTGTATCTTTTATTTTATTTTCCACAGTTTCCTGTGTTATTCCTGCATCGGCAAGTGCTTTTGCCGCCACGCCGCTGCCTTCTCTTATGATACCCAAAAGAAGATGCTCACTTCCGACATATCCGTGTCCCATTTCGCAAGCGGCATCATGCGCTTGTCTTAAAGCTTCTCTTGATTTTTCGGTAAAGTTTGAAAACATAATAATCCTTCCTTTCCTTGACCGCTTTTGGCGGTCATCTGTTATCTATACATATCACCTTATGCGGTTTTAAAGATTTTTTCCAAAAATCCCTTTTTATCCTTTCATAAAGCCTCTCTTAAGACCTCTGCCCTCTTTACATCACGTTCATCGGGCGAAAGCTCCTTTTTGGCATTAAAGCTTAAGATATGCGGTTCTGTGTCTATCATAAGCTCAACCAGATTTGCGTCCGTCCCTTTTATTATACCCATATTTTTCCCCATGATAACATCGGAGAGCAAAGCTTTTGCCTCTTTTGAGGATATTGAACGGGCATATTTCAATGTTCCGAACGATCTCCATACTCTGTCCTCAATTTCTGTCTTATTCTCTTTCATCAGCCGTTTGCGCATTTTTTCCTCATGCTCTTTTATCTGATTTACGATATTTTTAAGCTTTTCTATCAGTTCTTCTTCGGTCATACCCATGGTAATCTGATTTGAAATCTGATAGAATGAGCCTTGCGCGTCGGAGCCTTCGCCGTAAAGACCTCTTACGGCAATACCCAAATTAGATGCCGAGGATATAATCCTGCCCATGTTGTTTGTCATGGTCAGTGCCGGCAGATGCATCATAACCGATGCTCTCAAGCCTGTTCCGGTGTTGGTCGGGCAGGCTGTCAGATAGCCGAAATCCTTATGGAACGCGTATTCGATGTTTTCTTCTATCACATCGTCAACCTTATCCGCTAAGCTCCACGCTTCGTCCAGAGCAAATCCGCTCTTTATGATTTGCAGCCTTATGTGATCCTCCTCCATAAGCATAATGCTCATACATTCATCATCACTCACCATAACCGATGCGCGCTCTCCCAAATCGGGGCTTATCAGATGCTTTTCGATTAAAGCGCCGCGCATCTTCGGATCCGTATCCGCCAGGTGCAGCACCTTAAAGGATTTTGCGAGCGTTGAATTTCCGCCGCTTACCGCATCTTCAATTTCTTTTACCGCGCTCTTCATCTGCGATTCTGTCATCGCATTCGGGAACGGGTATTTTTTCATATTTCTTGCAAGACGTATTCTTGTGCTGATTACAATATCGTCATCGTTTTTTTCTTTATACCAAATCATAAGTCATAGCCTCCCTTATTATAAATAATTGTAAAACTAACGTTTTTCAATTACATAATCATTACATATCACCCAAGGATTTCAATTCCTTATGCAGCTTTGCCGCCTTTTCGTAATCCTCCGCGGCAACTGCCTTTGAAAGCTCTTTTTTCAAGGTTTCGTATCTTCTCTTGCGCTTTAGCTCATCTGCGCAGTGTGATGGGATTTTGCCTGTGTGGGTTGTTGTGCCGTGCACCTGCTTAATTGTGGTTGCAATCGGCGAGTAGAAGGTTTCATAACATTCCGCACAGCCTAATCTTCCCGTTTTTCTGAAATCCTGATAGCTCCTGCCGCATTTCGGACAGGTTTTGATGTCCGCAAAGGTCGGAAAAACATCGAAGTTGTTAAATGTGTCAAAAAAGTCTGAAAATAAATCATACATAAAAATCATTCCTTTCAAATTCCGTTTACCAATATATTCTTTAGAATCTCTGCTCGGGTTTTGTCCTCTTTTATAACTTTGTCGGAGAGCGCCGAGTCGATTATCCTTTTTTCTCTTTCGCTTATTTTATCTGTATCCAAAAGATGCTTTGTAATATTCTGCGCATCACCGGGAGATATTTCATCGCCGATTTTTTCGGAAATCTCTTTTGCGTCGGGATTTTCGTAAATCCGCTTTATTCTTATATATCCTCCGCCGCCTCGCCTTGATTCGACCATATAACCTTTATCGGGACCAAAACGTGTGGAAATCACATAATTTATCTGCGAGGGTACGCAATTGAAAATTCCCGCAAGCTCGTTTCTTCCCAGCTCCAGCCAGTCCGAATCGTCATCTTTTAAAAGCTCGGTTATGAACGCCTCGATTTTATCACTCATTGCCATCTTTTATTCACCTCTTTGACCTTCCCTGACTTTTAACTGTATTATAACACCCATATCAGAAAAAGTCAATTAAAAAAGATTATTTATTTTTTTAACATTTTGTGAACGTGTCCCTCTTTTTTTAAATGAGATTATACACAAAAAATTACCGTTTTATTCCTGTCGGTTGCATTATATTGTAAATTATTGAACAAATTTTAATTTAATGTCAAATTAGGGTTGAAAAAATTGTCTGTTTATGTTATAAATATATATAGGTAGGTAGTTTTGTAACTACCCGTTTCAGAGAGAATATCGGATTTTATCCGAACCACGCAGAAAATGAAATTTTAACAGGAGGTTCATGTTCGTCATGGAAAATGAAAAAAAGAAAACATTCGGAAAGCTCAGCATTATAAGTATGCGCGGCTGCGAAGAAATCACAAGCAAAATCGATATGTACTTAAAGCAGTTTCGTGCAGATTACGAGGACGTTGATACGTATATCACGCATATCACCTGTCCGCGTTTCGGTACGGGCGAGGCAAAGTGCGTTATCGACGAAACGGTAAGAGGTCACGATCTGTTCATCATTTGCGATATGTTCAATCACGGCGTTACATATAAAATGTACGAAAACGAAAATCACATGAGCCCTGATGATCACTATCAGGACTTAAAGAGAATTATCGCCGCGGCAAGCGGAAAGGCAAGACGTATTACCGTTGTTATGCCGATGCTCTACGAGGGCAGACAGCACAGAAGAACCGCAAGAGAATCGCTCGACTGCGCTTTGGCTTTGCAGGAGCTTGCCGGAATGGGTGTAACCAATATCATCACCTTTGACGCACATGACGCACGTGTTCAGAACTCTATCCCCTTAACAGGCTTTGACGATGTTCAGACAACCTATCAGATGTTAAAAGCATTAACACGGGTTGTTCCGGATATTTCTTTTGATAAGGAAGATACTATTGTTATATCACCCGATGAGGGCGGTATGCAAAGATGTATGTACTATTCTTCGGTATTGGGTATCGACCTCGGTATGTTCTATAAAAGAAGAAATTACGCGGTTGTCGTAAACGGCAAAAATCCGATAGAAGAACACGTATACCTCGGAAGAAGCGTAAAAAACAAAGACGTTATCGTGGTTGACGACATGATCTCCAGCGGCGAGTCTGTTCTTGATATAGGCAAAAAGCTTAAAGAACAGGGCGCAAAGAGAATCTTCATATTCACCGCTTTCGGTCTTTTCTGCAACGGTCTTGAAAAATTCGACGAAGCCTACAAAAACGGCGAAATAGATAAAGTATTCACAACAAACCTCATCTACCGTATGCCGGGACTTTTGGAACGCGACTGGTACTGTGAGGTTGATATGTCAAAATACATTTCACTGCTTATAGATACTCTAAACCATGACGATACAATCAGTCAGCTGCTCGTTCCGGTTACGAGAATCAAAAAGCTTATGGAACGCCACAAACAGGAACAGGGTAAATAGGAGCAAGATTATGGAAAATCTGAGAGCAAAAAAAGGCTTTATATGCGACATGGACGGTGTAATCTACCACGGCAACAGAATCCTTGAAGGCGTTATACCGTTCGTAAACTGGCTTACCTCCGAGGGCAAGGAATTTATATTCTTAACAAACTCCTCCGAGCGCACTCCACTCGAGCTGAGTCAAAAGCTCAAGCGCATGGGACTTGACGTAGACGTGAGTCACTTCTATACAAGTGCACTTGCGACAGCCGAATTTCTGCACGCACAAAAACCCGGCTGCAGTGCATATGTAATCGGCGAAGCAGGACTTATGAACGCACTCTACGACCAGGGCATCTACATGAACGATGTAAACCCCGACTATGTTGTTGTGGGCGAAACCCGAACATACAGCTTTGAAAAGCTGGAAAAAGCCGTATCGCTCATAAATAAAGGCGCAAAGCTGATCGGTACGAATCCCGATATAACCGGTCCGACCGAAAAGGGCATAATGCCTGCGACCGGCGCACTTATATCACCGATTGAGATAACCACAGGCAAAAAAGCCTATTTTATCGGCAAGCCTAATCCGCTTATGCTGCGCCACGCAACAAAGGCGCTCGGTTGCCACGGTTTTGAAACCGCAATAATAGGCGACAGAATGGATACAGACATTGTCGCCGGCATCGAATCGCTGATAGACACCGTTCTGGTTCTCTCCGGCTGCACAACAAAGGACATGATAGAGCAGTTCCCCTACTGTCCGAAATATGTGCTCTCCGGTGTGGGCGATATTGTAAAAGATTTATAATAGGGGATGTAAAAAACAAGGGCTGTAAAAAATCAATTGATTTTTTACAGCCCGCTTTTGTTATTATTTTAAATTTATCTTATGTAATAAGTTTATAATCTCCGAAAATCCCAGCATGATTGTGCCCGACACACCAAACGCACACCAATATATCAATGCCAATCCCCAAGATTCCTCTATTCCTAAAACAGTGCTTCCGTAAATAAATCCCACAATATAAATCAATACGGCAACTATTGCTATCGCAGTAGCAATTTCATTATTTGTCGCCGTTCCGATATTAACATAATTTTCTATCTTTTCAACATCCTCAATGCTAATATCTATCGGATTAACATACATAACCTCCCAATTTTCATTACGTACTCTATATGCATTTTCTTCTCCCTCTTCGCTTTTTCTTTCATACACACCATGTTTCATCAAATATTTCTGATAACTTTTAATTTTGTCATTTTCCAGCTCTTTAAGATATCTTTCTAATTTTTTATTCATCTTTTGCACTCTCCCTTAAATTAACAATTATTATATACCATTATATATATATATATATTGTCAATGATTATCAATTAAATGTAATATAATTGTAACATTAAAGGAGATGTTAAAAACACAAAAAAGGCTGAAAAAATCAATTGATTTTTCCAGCCCTTGTCTTTTTAACATTCCTGTTTACATATTCCGCACGCCCTCTGCCATAGACACCAGTCTTTCACACTCCGCATGGCATTTTCCGTGCTCCTTTAAAAAATATTCGTTCAAAAGAATACCGCTGTATTTCTCGGCAAACTCCGAAATCCCCGAAATCGCGCCCTTCGGGATAACCATATAAAATTTATCCATATACTCATAAAGCGCACTCTTTGAAAAAACCTCGGAATCCTTATTGCGAAAAAGCTCACAAAGATTTTCAAAGGACGAAAAACGGTATGTATATCTACTCTTCACCGTCGAAACCTTAATCTTTTTGGGGCGCTTTTTCTTTTCCTCGCCCAGCTTTGTAACCGTAAGAATAATCCCGTCCTCTTTCGGTGTCGCCTCGACAACCACCTGCCCGTTATACGGATTAAATCCCGTTTCCGCGCGCACCTTCTCCATTACCTCATGTAAAAAATCATGCAAATGCGGTGAGTTCGGAGTGAGCATTCTCACATTAACATTCATGTCAACCAAATCCATTGCCGACAAGGTAACTTTAATTTTATTCATTTCAAGCTTTTCTATCTTCACAGTCACAACCCCTTTTACGGCAAAATTTAAGCTCCCTATGCTTTTTAACATCCCCTACGATTATTATACTACAAACTTATCGTTTTGGGAATAGTTTTTTTCAAATTACATAAAGTTGGTTCTATATATTGTCCGCAATCCGCTTTGACATCTCGGCAGTCCCGATCTCTATCATGCCGTCGCTCATTATATCGGCGGTACGGTAATTCTTCTCGAGTGCTTTATCCACAGCCGCACGGACTGCCTTTGCCTCCTCATAAAGCCCGAATGACATCTCAAGCATCATCGCCGCCGAAAGAATCGTACCGATCGGGTTTGCGATGTTTAATCCTGCAATATCGGGAGCAGAGCCGTGAATCGGCTCGTACATACCTCTCTTGTTATCGCCCAGAGATGCCGACGGGAGCATACCGATAGATCCCGCAACGGCGCTCGACAAATCCGAGAGAATATCACCGAACATATTCGAGGTCAGAATGACATCAAACCTTGCCGGGTTAATTACAAGCTGCATCGCCGCATTATCCACGTACATATGCGAAAGCTCAACATCGGGGTATTCTTCGGCAACGGCGCTGACCGTTCTTCTCCAAAGCCTTGACGATTCCAAAACATTCGCCTTATCCACCGAAACAACCTGTTTTTTTCTGAGCCGTGCCGTAGAAAATGCGATCTTTGCAATTCTTTTCACTTCTTCGACAGAATAACATTCTTCGTCAAAGGCGGTCAAGCCGTCCTCGGAAAGTCCTCTTTTGCCGAAATATATCCCTCCGCAAAGCTCACGCACAACCATAATGTCAAGTCCGTCAAAAAGCTTTCTGTCCTTAAGAGGCGATGCGTCGCGCAAGAACCTATTCAATACCGCCGGGCGCAGATTTGCGTAAAGGTTCAGTTCCTTTCTTATCTTCAAAAGCGCAGCCTCGGGGCGTATCTCTTTCGGAACGCCGTCCCATTTCGAGCCGCCGACCGCACCCAAAAGCACGCTGTCCGACGCAAGCGCCTTATTGAGCGATTCATCGGGAAGGCTTGTGCCGTACTTATCTATCGCACAGCCGCCCATATCCACTTCCTCAAAGTTAAATTTATGCTTATATTTTCTTCCGACCGCCTTTAATACCTTCACCGCACCGTCTACAATTTCGGGGCCTATCCCGTCGCCCGGGATTACCGCTATGTTAAATTCCGCCATTTTTCTCGCTCCTTTAGTTTTGCTGTGTATATATGCAATCTTTAGCTGTTTTGTTGTTTAAGATATGGAATCAGTCCGCCCGAGGAGATAATCCCTTTCATGAAATCCGGGAACGGCACTGCCTTATATTCCTTATTTTTGGTATTGTTCTTTATAATACCCTCATCAAAATCAACCGTAACAACATCGCCCTCGTCAATATCTTCTGTCGCCTCGGGACACTCAAGAATCGCAAGACCGATATTTATTGCATTTCTGTAGAAAATTCTCGCAAAATCCTTTGCTATAACGCAGGCGATACCGCTTGCTTTTATCGCAATCGGCGCATGCTCTCTCGACGAGCCGCACCCGAAATTCGCGCCGCCGACCATTATGTCGCCCTCTTCCACTCTGTCGACAAACGTCTTGTCTATATCCTCCATGCAATGCTTTTTAAGCTCTGCCGGATCGCTCACATTAAGATATCTCGCCGGGATAATAACGTCCGTATCGATATTATCGCCGTATTTTATAACTTTTCCTTCAGCCTTCATGTTGCATCGCTCCTTTTTATAAATCTTCCGGTCTTGCCAAAATTCCGGCAACAGCGCTTGCCGCCGCAACCTCGGGGCTTGCCAGATATACTTCACTCTCAACGTCGCCCATTCTGCCGACAAAATTACGGTTGGTGGTCGAAACGCATCTCTCGCCCTTTGCCAGAATGCCCATGTGTCCGCCCAGACACGGTCCGCAAGTCGGCGCGGAAACCACGCAGCCCGCCAGGATAAATTTCTCCAAAATACCTTCTTTTAAGGCGTCTAAATATATCTTTTGCGTTGCAGGAATTATTATCGCTCTTACGCCCTTTTTAACGTGTCTGCCGTCCAGAATTTCAGCCGCTTTTCTGAGATCCGACAGCCTTCCGTTCGTACATGAGCCGATAACCACCTGGTCTATCGCAATTTCGCCCCATTCTTTCGGCGTTCTCGCATTTTCCGGCAGATTCGGGAATGCAACCGTATGATCGATTTCGGATAAATCTATATCGTAAACCTTCACATATTCCGCGTCCGAGTCAGCGCTGTATTTTGTAAAGCTCTTTACTCCGTGTTCTTTCATATATTCCTCGCACAGAGCGTCAACCTCGAATATTCCGTTTTTCGCGCCCGCCTCGATCGCCATATTCGCGATTGTGAAACGGTCATCCATTGTAAGATTTTCGATTTCGCCCGAAAATTCCATTGATTTATACAAAGCGCCGTCAACACCGATCATGCCGATTATGTGCAGGATTACATCTTTACCGCTGACGTACTTTTTAAGCTTGCCTTTTATGTTAAACTTGATCGCCTCGGGCACCCTAAACCATGCCTTGCCCGTTGCCATGCCTGCCGCCATATCGGTCGAGCCGACACCTGTCGAAAATGCGCCCAAAGCGCCGTATGTACAGGTATGCGAATCCGCACCTATTACAACATCTCCTGCCTTTACCAAACCTTTTTCGGGCAAGAGTGCGTGTTCGATTCCGACTTCGCCTATCTCGAAGTAGTTCTCTATATCGAACTTGTCTGCAAATTCACGCACGGTCTTTGCCTGTTCGGCAGACTTAATATCTTTGTTCGGAGTGAAATGATCAGGAACAAGCGCAATCTTTCTCCTATCAAACACACCGCCGTCCATTTTATTAAATTCCTTAATTGCTACAGGCGAGGTAATGTCATTTCCCATTACCAAATCAAGGTTTGTCATTATCAGCTCACCCGCAAATACCTTGTCTTTTCCAGCGGCGTGCGCCAAAATTTTTTGTGTCATTGTCATTCCCATGATCCTGTCACTCCCATCTATTTTTGCTCTTTCTATTATTGTACTACAATTTATCGCATTTGTCCATTATTTATTTTAAACAAATTTAGGAATTTAAAAAATAAAAGAACTGTTTCAAAATGAAATCATTTTAAAGCAGCTCTTTTATGGAAGGATAAAAAATATTTCCGATATTAGCTTTTTTTCATCTTAATCTCTGCAATACAAATCCCTTGTGTATACCTTGTCCCAAACGTCCTCAATATCCTTACTGAATCTGTTTGCGATTATAATGTCCGCCTCATTTTTGAAGTCGTCCAGATTTTTTATAACACGCGAATTAAAGAAGGTTTCCTCTTTTAATGTCGGCTCATACACGATAACCTCAACACCCTTTGCTTTGATTCGTTTCATAACACCCTGAATTGAGCTTTGGCGGAAATTATCCGAACCCGACTTCATTGTAAGACGGTATATTCCGACTACTTTCGGGTTACGATCCAAAATACGCTCGGCAATAAAATCTTTTCTCGTTCTGTTTGCGTCAACTATTGCCTGTATGATATTATTCGGCACGTCTGCATAATTTGCCAAAAGCTGTTTTGTATCCTTAGGCAGACAGTATCCGCCATATCCGAAGGACGGATTGTTGTAATGCGTGCCGATTCTCGGATCAAGCCCCACACCCTCAATAATCTCTTTTGTATTCAAGCCGCGTACCTCGGCGTATGTATCCAGCTCATTAAAGAAAGATACACGGAGCGCCAGATATGTATTGGCAAATAGCTTTACCGCCTCCGCCTCGGTCGGGTTTATGTGCAGTACGTTTATGTTTTCCTTTATCGCGCCCTCGCATAAAAGATCGGCGAAAATTTCCGCTTTTTTTCGCATATCCGCATCATCTTTCGGAGAACCCACAATAATTCTCGACGGGTAAAGATTGTCATAGAGCGCACGTCCCTCACGCAGGAACTCGGGAGAGAATATAATATTTTTGTTATTATACTTTTTCCTTACCGATTCGGTATATCCTACCGGCACAGTCGATTTTATAACAATTATACCTTTGGAATTTACTCTCATGACCTGCTCGATTGCCGCCTCAACCGATGATGTATTGAAATAATTGAGCTTTTCATCATAGTTTGTCGGCGTGGATATAATGATAAAATCCGCGTCTTTGTACGCTTTGTCTCCGTCTAAAGTAGCTGTCAGATTAAGCTCCTTTGTCTTTAAATATTCCTCGATTTCCTTATCGACTATCGGGGATTTTTTCGCATTTATCAGCTCCACCTTTTCGGGTATTATGTCTACCGCCCAAACCTCATTATGCTGTGCCAAAAGCACGGCATTTGAAAGTCCGACATATCCCGTTCCCGCTATTGCAATCTTCAAAAAAACCACGTCCTTTTTTATAAATTATTATACTCCCACTTCATCAAAATGCTTTTTCAGCTTTTCTAAATATTCTGTATCCGATGAAATTTCTATTTCTTTTTTTAAATCCTCACGTTTATGTATCAGCCTGTCGATAATTCTTGCAATCCAGTATATCGGCAAGGCAACAGGTATTTTTTCAAGGCTCGGATAGAGCATACACATTGACTTATATCCCGGGAAGGCAATATTTAGCATATACTTTATTCCCGATGCATTTTTTCCGTCGGCATCAAGAGCGTCGCGTGTCTTGTAGTTCTTTTCGGTTCCGTATGTTCCGCTCTCAAATATATATTCTCCCATTTCATCATAAAGCGGATCATTGCTTTCCTTTTCGTCAAACCAGATTTCGGCAAGCGTACGTATATGCTCCTCAAACTTTTTCATTCCCAGCTTTTCCAAAACACCGTCAACATACCCGCGGTCAATCCGGGTATCCTTTAAAAACACCCAAACGTCCAAAATTGAGCGTATGCCCGTCCCCGCAAGCCTATAGTGCTTCATGATGTGAAAAATCATATATATGTAAAATTCCTCATCATTCATTCTGTAAATGTTCTTATATTCTCCGACAGTTACGCACCTGTCCCAAATATGCTCATAATAATCGAATATTTCCTCAAAACCCTTTTTCGGAAATAAAAACTTATGCAGTTCAAGCAGCATAACCGGCGGCTTACGATATTCCTCATGAGGATTCGTTTCCTTATCCTGATACTCCTCAACGATCTCGGTATAGCCGTTTTTTATAAGAATCTCATGCCCCCTCGGAATATCCTCTCTTTTGAGCAGAAGATCCAGATCTCCCATAACGCGCATGTCTCTTAACGGGTACATACCTTTTAAAACAAAGCCTTTTAGGGCAACCGCCTTAATGTTTTGCTCCTCATATTCTTTTAAAATCGCATCAATCTCGCGCTCTTGCAGCATATCCGTTCTGAGCGCTCTCATCTGCTCGGTTTTAAATGCGTCATACACCTTTTTTTCCGGTTTTATCTTCAGCGAATCCAGCGCATAACATACAATATTTGCGACATGATGCTTTGACGCGTACAAATACAGCTTTTCCCAGTCAATATCGTCCGCAATCTCTGCTTTTTGCCCGAAAGCCGCTCTGATAAGCGCCAAAGTCGCTTTAAGCATTTCTTTATTCTCCATAAAAATCTCCGCTTATACTATATTCTCCAAAAAGCTCAATAATTTTTGCTTTTCCTTTTCAACATTATGATATTGCTCATTCATTTTTTTGTTATTTTCAACCAATTTTTTTGAAATATCTTTATTTTTACGCAAATGCTCTATACATTTTGCAAGCTCGGACGGTTTTTCACTGTCAAAGCTAAGGCAGTTATATCCGTTTATGCAATAAGCGTGCAGCTGCTTAAAATCCGATATTATAACCGGCTTTTCGTATTCCGCCGCCTCGATTACCGCCCGTGACTGATGTGCCTTTGAAAAAGGCACCGCAATTACGTCTGCATTTTTTATAACGGACGCAATATCATTTACAAATCCCAGACACTCAATTCTGTCTCCGGCTTTTTGTATCAGCTCTCTTACCTCATTTTGGTAACGCAGCGTATGTCGGTGAACTATGCGATTTAAAAGAGTCGGAGGCATATAATCAAATCTTCCCGCAAGAACAAAGCGTACACAAGGATCAACATATTTTACCGCGCGCAGAAGGGTTCTTGCGCCCTTCAGCTCAGGTATACCGCCCAGATACAAAACGTTAAAATCCGTACTGTCCTCTTTTTTAAAATCCTTATTCTCTGATTTATATTCACAGTCGGCAACCACCTCGCAGGGAATTTTGAATTTTGCATACTCCTTTTCATAAGGCGAAATGCAAAGCACAGCGTCAAAGTACTTGCCGATAAACTTTATCATCTTTTTCGAGATAAAATTCTCAATAAATGTTTCACGGATATACAAAATCTTTTTCGTCGCAATCCCCGATAGAATCTTACCTATCCTCAACTCCACTACCGAATTGGCGATAATAATATCCGGCTGCTCATTTTTTGCAATCTCCAATATCTTTGCCGAATAATCTTTTCCCACGAAAAACGTTTTTATAAAGGTGCGTGATATAATCCCCTGTGAGCCGCTGTAATATGCAAACTGCGGGAAAGTGCCGTCAATATGAATCACCCTCGCATATTGAGAAAGCTTCGCGGTCAAAGTTTCGGAGTTTTCTTTCGGTATTACCGCCACGACTTCATATTTTTTTTGCAGCTGACGCGCCATTTCTATCATACTGATACTTCCGCCGCCCATGCCGCCCACATGGTGAAAAATCATAACCTTTTGCATAAGTTTTCAACCCCTCAATTCCTTAAGATTAATTTCTATCTTCCTGCAGCAGCACAATCTTGTGCTTATGTCTTTTAAGCCAGCTTTCTCTCGGAACATTCAGCGGCGAAACGAAAACATCTGCCATCGGTATGATTGCAAATACCGCGAGCTGTACGCCCATTTTATTGATCGGGTTGAAGAATCCGCACACGACGAAGAACATACACGCGCTAAATACCGCATAACTGTATGCTTGCTTTTTATCCTTTACCGTATCCTTGTACCACGTGATAACAAACAAAATAAACGGCAGACTTCTTATAATTCCGAAGTTTCCGAGCATATCGATCCAAACGTTATGGTCATGCAGCATTTTGTTATACGCTATCATTCTGTCGGTTCTTCCGTAAACGCCCATGATCGGCGATTCCTTGAACACGTTCCATGCACTCTTGACATATGATATTCTGTTTTCAAGCGAGGATTTATCACCGTTTAGTCCCGAAAGCAATGACGCAACAGAATACGCTCTGTTTTTTAAATGTTCGGATATATCTCTGTTCGATACCCATAAAAACAGCTTTGCAACATACGGCTTAAATATAAAAAATGCCGCAATTAATATTATCAGCGACAGAGTAAATCTGCGCTGATTTTTTGCCAGCAGGGAAACCACAACAAATGCCGCTCCCAAAAATACCGCTGTAGCAAAATCCGCCATATAGACCGCAATCAACGATGTAATCAAAAATATCACTATTAAAAAAACGTAGTCCTTTGAATAATAATTTTTCAGATTAATTAAGAACACAGAAAGCGCAACAAACGCATAAACGGTTGAAAAATATATTACCATAGAATACTTGTCGCTCACTTCCGCACCCGTTGCAAGCATTCTTGAATATGAAGGATCAACCTTTAATATATACATACTTCTTATCGAAATAATGATGCCCTCTATCAGGAAATACTTCAGTATAAATTTCTTATGCACGTTATATTTCTCATTCTGATAAAATACACCTAAAGCATAAATCATCGGAAGATAAAGCGCATTATAGGTCTGCGAATTCCATACTGCGGGAAGTGCCACAGACGAAATAAACACAATTGCCGAAAAGCACAAAAGCCATCTTGCTTTTTTTATAAATGTCCAGATGAAATACTTTTCAAAAAATACTGCCAGACCAAGCCATACCGCAAAAAGTCCGAAGAGAATTATTGCCCTTGCTCCCAAAACCTGAGCCACGATACCATTATTAAACCAACTCATTATAAAGCAGGTAACTAAAACCTGCACCTTCTCTATCGATGGCAGTGCACCGAAACTGTCTCTTTCTATTGGTATAACGTTCATATTTTTTCCTTTCCGTTATCTTTCAAATTTCAACATACATTCCCCGAAAATATCTTATTCAATGCTCCTTCTTGCAATATCCGAATACAAGAAGTTCTTTGCCGCAGCGTTTGCCGCGTCTTTCATAAAATCAAAGTTATCTTTTACATATTCTATTTCTTCTTTTATCTCCGAAACGCTGTCTTTATACAAAAATCTGACATTTCCGCCAATATCGACGTGCGTTGTTCCGTCCCAGTATTTCACAATCATCGGCTTTGCCTGAGCCGCAACCTGTTCCCAGAATACCGAGTGTCTCCCGGGGAATACCGCAAAGTCACACGCCGCAAAATATTTATACGAATCCGGGGCGTTTATCCAGCCTATATATATTACATTGTCACCGCAAAGCTTATCAAACTGTTCCTTCATCTCGGGTACTACCGAGCCAAACACCAAAAGTTTTACATTTTCTATATCCTTTACCGCCTCCATTAAAAGCAGTGTCTGCGTTTTAAATAAATCTATCTTTCCGCCGGTAACAATCAAAAAATCACCGTCCGCCACGCCGTATTTACGGCGCAGCTCTCCAATCTTATCGGGATCGGCGGCTTTTGCCACCGCATCATCGTCCGCACCCATTATAAGCAGCTCACACTTTTCCTTGGGCAGCTTATACACATTCTGCAAAAATTTCACTCTTGCCGGCAAAACACCGTAAAACTTTTTCGTATACGGCTCAATTTTTTTAGCGCAGCTTCTCCAGATTATCTTATGCAGTATGTTTTTTGAAATCCAGTTTCTTGCACTGTTTGAAAAATCGGCATGATTATCCACATAAACTCTCACATTTTTATGATTTTGCAGATACTTCACCACATATTTTATATCGCAGAACTGGCAGCCGTGAATAAAGATTATATCCGGATTTACTCTTTCCAGTTCCTCATATGTTCCCTTATAGTGTCTTAACTTGCGCGCACCGAAAGAATCTTTATATTCGAGTCTTGTAACCGGAATATTATATTCATTTTTATATTTTCCGCCATGCTCCAACAAACAAGTCTTACCGTCTTTATCAAAAGATTCCAAAGATGCCAGCACCTCAACATCATGCCCCATAGCGGCATGATATTTCGGCAGCATATTTTCCTGATAGCTATAGTTATCTATAAAAAAGTTCGCTAAACATATATGTAATATTTTCATTATATTTTCATTCCTTAATCCAAAATCATGTGTAAAAGCCTTCTTACTTTCTCCACACCATCTTATTTACAACACCTGTATAGCTCTGAATAAGCTTTACAACCTTAATCGACACATTCTCGTCAACATAATTCGGAACAGGTATGCCCAAATCACCGTTCTCGTTCATCGAAACCGCCATATCAACCGCTTGCAGCACCTGATCTCCCGTAATTCCCGCAAGGATAAAATCACCCTTATCGAGTGCCTCGGGGCGCTCGGTGCTCGTTCTTATGCAGACTGCCGGAATCGGATTTCCGATCGAGAGGAAAAAGCTGCTTTCCTCCGGCAGCGTTCCGCTGTCCGAAACCACGCAAAATGCGTTCATCTGTAAGTTATTATAATCATGGAATCCGAGCGGCTGATGCTGAATAACGCGCTTATCAAACTTGAAATTACGTGCCTCGATAAATTTTTTACTTCTCGGGTGGCACGAATACAAAATCGGCATATCATATTTTTCCGCCATGGCATTAACCGAGTTCATCAGATTAAAGAAGTTCTCCTCGGTATCGATATTTTCTTCCCTGTGCGCCGAAAGCAGGATATATTTCTTCTTTTCCAGCCCCAGCTCATTTAAAATATTGCTGTTTTTTATGCTCTCCAGATTTGCGTGCAGAACCTCTGCCATCGGCGAGCCGACAACATATGTACGCTCCTTCGCAACGCTTGACGCGTTCAGATATCTTCTTGCGTGCTCCGAATAGCACATATTCACGTCCGAGATAATATCCACAATTCTTCTGTTCGTTTCCTCCGGCAGACACTCGTCAAAGCAGCGATTACCCGCCTCCATGTGAAAAATCGGAATATGCAGACGTTTTGCGCCGATTACCGAAAGGCATGAATTTGTATCTCCCAGTACGAATACCGCATCGGGCATCTCCTTTACCATCAGATCATACGATTTCGATATGATATTTCCCATGGTTTCTCCGAGATTTTTACCTACTGCATCCAGGTAGTAATCGGGCGCGCGAAGTCCCAAATCGTCAAAGAATACCTGATTTAACGTGTAATCGTAATTCTGTCCCGTATGCACCAAAATCTGGTCAAAGTATCTGTCGCACGCCTTTATGCACGCACTCATACGGATTATTTCGGGCCTTGTCCCTATTATGGTCATAAGCTTTAACTTTTTCATCTTTATAGCTTTTCCTTTCAAACTTTATACTAACAAAATGCTTTTATTTTATCTTTGGTGAAAGAGCATAAAAATAGTGCAGAATGAACAAACCGAGCCAAAGCTTTAGCTTTGGGTTACCCGAAGGCGTACAGAAGTACGTCGAGCAGCGAAGTTTGTTTATAGCATAAAGCATATTTACCAGAAATTCGTTTGTATAACGAATTTCTACATTTTTATTTATGCGATCTGTGCATTTTTTGCTCTTTCAATTACTATTATACCTCTTCAAAATATGTATCCGGCCTCTCCGGATCAAAACATTCGTTACACCACATAACCGTCACCAAATCCTCGGTGTCCGAAAGATTTACTATGCTGTGAGTGTATCCCGGGATCATATCGACAACCGTCATTTCATCGCCCGAAACCTCATATTCCGCAACCTTATCGCTCCCGATTTTTCGAAGCCTTATAAGCCCGTGTCCGCTAACTACGATAAACTTCTCATTTTTCGTGTGATGCCAATGCTGACCTTTCGTTATCCCCGGTTTTGAAATATTTATGCTGACCTGTCCCGCGTCCTTTGTTCTCAAAAGCTCGGTAAAGCTTCCGCGCACATCAACATTCATCTTAAGCTTATATGAAAAATCCCCGTCATCAAGATATGAAAGATACGTCGAATATAATTTCTTTGAAAAAGAGTTTTCACTCATATCGGGGATCATCTTCGTTTCGCGGCTTTCTTTAAAAGAGTAGAGCATATCCGCAATCTCGCCGAGAGTTACCTTATGCTCAACCGGAACACGGCAAAAATCGCCGCTGCGGTTTTCCTTCCCCTCCAAAGCACGTATCAGCTCACTAACAACGTCGTCTATATACACAAGCGTCATCATATGTGCGCGGTCATTTACCGTTATCGGCAGGTCGTGCGCAATATTATGGCAGAAAGTCGCAACGGCGCTGTTGTAATTCGGTCTGCACCATTTGCCGAATACATTCGGGAAACGGTACACCAGCGCTTTTACTCCGTTTTCTTTTGCATATTCAAAAATAAGGTTTTCCCCTGCCTTTTTGGACTTTCCGTACGGGTTGTCCAGCTCCGCCTGAATCGAGGAAGAAACCATCACCGGCGCTTTATTGGAATATTTTTTCAAAGCCGCAAGCAGTACAGAGGTAAATCCAAAATTACCCTCCATAAACTCCGCCTCTTCCTTCGGACGGTTCACGCCTGCCAGATGAAACACAAAATCCGCATTTTTAACATATTCGTCCAGCTTTTCTTTGGGCGTATCGATATCATATCCGAAAATTTCATCTATTTTTATATCATGTGTTCTGTCTTTTCCGTCGCGTATATTTTTAAGCGACTCGAAAAGATTCTTTCCTACAAATCCGTTTGCGCCCGTAATGAGTATGTTCATTTGTTCTCCTCCAATGCGGCAAGCTCATCTCTTATATATTTAAGCGATAAAAGCTTTTCCTTAACTTGCTCCACGTTCAAAAGCTCGGTATTATTTGAGTTAAATTCTGACAGCTGAGTACGCTTTGTATCGCCGTCTTTAAAGTATTTATCATAGTTAAGTCCGCGCTTATCGGCAGGAACACGGTAGAAATTGCCCATATCAAACGCGTGCGCACATTCCTCATTTGTCAGAAGTGTTTCGTACATCTTCTCGCCGTGTCTTATACCTATAACCTTTATATCGCTCTTATCTTCCTTGTCAAACAGCTCTTTTACAGCCTTTGCCAACACTTCAATCGTGCAGGCAGGCGCTTTCTGAACCATTATATCTCCGCTTTCGGCATTTTCAAACGCAAAGAGAACAAGCTCCACAGCCTCCTCCAATGACATGATAAATCTTGTCATATTCGGCTCTGTCAAGGTTATCGGCTCATTATTTTTGATCTGCTCTATCCAAAGCGGAATAACCGATCCTCTTGAGCACATAACATTACCGTATCTTGTGCAGGCAATCATGGTCTTATCCGATGACACCGTTCTCGATTTTGCCACAACAACCTTTTCCATCATAGCCTTTGACGTACCCATAGCGTTTACCGGGTATGCCGCTTTATCCGTAGATAAGCATATAACCTTTTTCACGCCCTCGTCGATTGCGGCCGTCAGTACATTGTCTGTTCCCAGCACGTTCGTCTTAACCGCTTCTACAGGGAAGAATTCACACGACGGCACCTGCTTTAACGCTGCCGCATGGAATATGTAATCCACACCGTGCATGGCATTTTTAACGCTTGCTATATCGCGCACATCGCCTATGTAATATTTGATCTTATCCCCGTTTTCCGGGAACTGCGCCTGATATAAATGACGCATATCATCTTGTTTTTTCTCATCTCTCGAAAAAATTCTGATTTCTCCTATATCGGTATTTAAAAATCTGTTTAAAACAGCATTACCGAAAGAACCTGTCCCTCCCGTTATCAGAAGAACCTTATCCTTGAAAACAGACATATTTAACGCCTCCGTCTTTTTATTTTTATACGTTTATTTTATTGTTTCTTATTATTGTGCAATCGTTTTAATTATATCATCTATGCATGATTTTGTCAATAGATTCGCCGTCACTACTTTTAATTGTTAAAAAATTAAAAACCGACAGCGTATTTCTGCAATATCTTTCTGTCGGTTCTTAATATTAAATTTTACTTTTTCAGCACTATACGCGTATTCTTTTTATCAACAGGGACTTTCATGATCCCCGCGCCCTTTTTCAAAAGCTTTTTACCGTCATATATTTCCGCCTCGGTTTCACTGTAGAGTACAAGCTCCCCGCTTGTCGAAACGGTAATTTCAATGCCGCCATCGGTCTTTAAAATACTTTTTACCGCCGCGCCGCCGTTTATTTTACCGCATATTCCGACCGCTGCAAATCCGTCTTTAACCTCAGCAAAGGTCAAAACATCGCACTCATTCGCCTTAACGCTTACATCTATGCTCTCATCACCTATAAGATACGCACGCTTTTCTCTCATGCTGTATGCAAGATATTTACCTTTTTTAAATCCGTGAACATCGCACGGGCAAACGTGCGCCGTCTTTTCGGTATTGCCCGAGGCAAATACACCTACAACGCCGTTATATCTGTTTTTATTAAATATCTTATACGGCGCTTTTTCCAAGTCCGCAAAAAGACAATCCTCGGTCGGTGCCGCAACACCTTCCGCACGCAGGATCTCACCGTCATCATCGACCAGTGCGCGAATCAGGTCAAAATCGTGTTCATCAACCCTGTCCGAAACATAAACCGGTCCGCCGCTTATCGCCCTTGCCGCCGCATGATAGAGCGCATATTCGTGCTTTGTCTGGAACATATCCCAATCGCACATCGTAAATCCGCTCATCCATATACTGTTTACCGCATTAAAGACAATATGCCTTTGATGCGATTCGGGGACTGTCGGGAAAAAGTCGTCGGACGAGCGCATCAGGTTCGTGTTTTTAACATGATAAATAATATCGTTCGAGCAGGACATACAGTTTATCATTTCACCGTCAAAATTATAGCATACCGATGCCTCGAGTCCGTCCCTTACGCGCTTTACCAGTTCCACACAGCCTCCTGCGCCCTCCGCGTGTGCGCCGACTGCCGCCTGGACGTCTATTTTAACTCCGTCTATGCCCTCGCTTTTTAAAAGCGAATGATAATCGTTATAGAAATCGAACGCTTTATCTTTATCGATTATTCCGAACGGAAAATGCTCACTTTTGCATCTTTCGGGATTGTTCTCCTTTAATCCGTCGGTATGCTCCGCACAGCTTAATCTCGGAAGATATTTTTTCATTGCGTCCGAGGTCGGATCAACTCCGCCCCAATATCCCATAACCGCGTGCCACACAAAGAATTTTTCCACTCCGTACTTCTCTTTTGCCGTCTTTACGGCATTTTTTAAAGTATATCCGAATTTTTCATTTGCGCCGAAGCCTTTCAGCTTCCATTCACCGCGCCCCGAAAAATCCGAGTTGCAGTCCTGCCAGCCATCATCTAAAATCAAAAACTTCGGCACAAATCCGCCGGCTTTAAAGCTCTCAAGCCCTTTTACTATATCCTCTTCGCGCACTTTTTCATAAAAAGAGTCCCATGTGCACCAGCCGAAATATTTTGAAAATTCGGGGACTCGCTTTTCTTCTCTTAGAGTTACCGTCTTAAACTTCTCCGATATGCTCTTTGCCGCGGTTTTTGCCAAAGCGTAAAAATCCGTGCCGCTTATGCTGTAATACGCATAAAATTTATCGTCCGAAACTCCGCTGTCGCCTGTTATCGCAGAGATAAAGAGTCTGCCGTCTTTTCCGTAGAATGACGTTCTGAAAAGCCCCTCCGACATACTGAAAAATACACTGTAGGTGCCATCGGTATGACGAACCCCGAACCATTGTGTTTCTTTTGGCAAATCATTCAGCTCGTCCGAGATTTTTACGTGCATGAAAAACGGATCCTGTCTGTAGGAGGCGCAGAATCTGTCAAAATTGTCTATCTTCCCTGCATCATACTCGGTCTTTGACGTCTTTTCTTCAAGTTCCGCGATATAAAATGCACCGCCATAGCTATCATATTCTTTTTTCATATCATTTCTCCTCTACCGTCACTTTTCTTCCCGGTGCAATCGCAAATTCGGGGACTTTAGTATTCTCAAAGGCGAAATTATCAATCGGGTACTCCCCGACATTTTTCAGCGAACTTATCTCTACAGTTCCCTCGCCCAAATCCGAATCCTTTACCATGATATTTGAAACAGGCGTTACCGCGTACATAAATACCGGCACATCGCCCGAAACCTTTATATTCTCAAAGGTGATATTCTCCTGCACGGGTGCCGCCGATCCGGGGTATACACTTCTTGAAAAATTGTCATTGTCAAAATGCATCGAGAATGCAACAGGACGGTTTTTCTCAATCACGATATTTTTAAAGGTTATATTTTTACAACCGCAATTTTTAAACACTTCGTTCTGCACAAATACCCAGTTTATGCCGTCAATAACCTGCATACCCGTCTTATGCGCAGGCGCGGTAAGCGATTCGTATATCTTGCCGTCCGCCTTCATCAGCGCACGATAGAGCCGTCCGTTCGATATAACTGTATCGGAATTTTGTATCTTCATACCTTTTTCCCATTCGCACCACGAACCCGCAAGTATACGGCAGAAAAAGCCGGTTGTTTCGGAATCGTCGCGGTCAATGCAATTTTCAATCAAGCCGTTTTCTATCCAACCCAGCTGCGGATTCGAGCTTGCATAATCATGTGCGTTCAAGGCAACAGGATCGTCGAACGTTTTAAAATCGCCGCCGCGGATAACAAAATTCATGCCGCGTCCCAGATGAACCGCGTCCTTCCTGCCCTCAATCTTCACATCTTCGATCAGGATATTGTAAAAAGTACAGATATGTATGCCAAAATCCTTCGGCGGCAGATCAAGCGCCGTAAAATTCTTTATTACAAGATTCTTCACATAGAAAAACGCAATATGCCCCCTTAAGCCCGCAATTACCGCCTTACTCTCCGATGTTGCCTCACTGCTCTGCACACCGTTGCAGATAATATTCAAACCGCAGACGGTTATATTCTCATCATACGTCCTCGTGTACGCGCCTTTATTTATCAGAACATACGATGTTTCGGTCTCGCTTTCTTCGCGCTTTAAAAATACACCCTCGGCAAACGAAAGACGCGTATTGCTGCCTATTTCTATTGCCTCCGCCACGCTGTATACGCCCTTTTCGCCAACCTCGACATCATCATATTTTTCTAAAAGTTCATTTAATATTTTGGAATTTTCGCTCCCCGAATTTTTTGGGGAAAATCCCATCTTCTCCGCGTATACTTTCATTTATTCTTTCCTTTTTCTTTATTTTGATCTTTCACCGTTACAGTAAATTTATAATCAGAAGTGCTATAAATGCCAGCACCAAGCCTATTATACATTTCGGAGTAAGCTTTTCTTTAAAGAATACCGCCGACATAATCGAGCTTAATATCAGCGCGCAGCCCTGGAAAAGCGGATAAACCTGTGTTGCCGGCAAAAGTCCTGCCGCCTTCGTTTTAAAGAAGGAGTTTAAGAACAGGCAGACCGACATAATAAGAACATACAAAAATATCTTCTTTAGCACTTCGCCCTCGCGCGCCTCTTCTTTATTCTTGAATTTGAATATCAGATAGAACACCAAAAGCGTCAGCGCGGAAAATACATATGTATAGAAATTGAACACCGCCGCATTGTCGTTTATTCCGTAATGCACATAGAGCTTCTGAGAAAAGTCGGTAAGTCCGTTTGCCACGCCTGTAGCAATCAAAAGCATGAGCGACACCGGCGTCATCTTCTCTTTTATCGAGCTGCTGTACGAACACATAATAAAAACCGCCGCAAGCAGTATCAGAAGTCCGATCCACTGCGTGCCTTTTATATCCTCGCCAAAGGTAAATTTACTGCACAAAAGCGTTACTATAACACCCATCATTAAAAATACGTCGAGCATCATATACGCTCCGCGCTTGACCGATATGAGCCAAAATACCACAAAGAGCGATGTCGTAACACCCGAGAGAGCGGTTATTGCAAGCGTTTTTGCGTCAACCGCCAAAAGTCCCACGCTTCCCTGTGCCAAAAGCATCAAAAAACCGATTATAACACAGATTGACATACGGATTATATTTATAAACATCGCGTCGTTATATTTTTCGACATATCCGCTTGTCATCTTTCCGCAATATCCCTTTGTCGCTCCCGCAAGTACGGATATTGCTATAAATAAGTACCCCATAATAAAAAGCTCCCGTTAATTATTTCAGTATGCCTGCGCACGCATCTATCCAGCTTCTTGCAATAACTTCATGCCCTGCCGGTGTCGGGTGGATACAGTCTATGCTCCACACTTCGGGGCCGTACTTTTCCGAAAGCGCCGCAAATTTATCCGCCAAAGGCACAAATATTGCACCGTGCTTTTTGGCAAGCTCACGGCACACCTCGCCGCGCTCGGAAATCTCTTTATGCCATATATCCCAATCGTTATATATATCTCCGCCGTCCTCTCCGAGATGCTTTCTTACCAAAAACGGCTCAAGTATAACAAGCTTTGAATCGGGGTGCGCCTCTTTTGCCTCCGAAAGCATTCTGTCATATACAAACCTGTACTTTTCTTTATCCGCGCCCATACCCATTCTGAGCTGGAATCCGATGTCATTGATACCGTTTAAAACGCTTAAAATATCAAAATCGATATTTAAGGTGTCCTCAATCCATCTTGAATACATATCGCAGATACGGTTGCCGTTTACACCGCGGTTATATACAAGCGTTTCGGGATTATCGCAGGTAAGTCTTGCGGCAATTAAATTTACATATCCCATGCCAAGTCCCAGATTCGGCTCTGTTATTTTTTTATCGCGACCGCTGTCTGTGAGCGAATCGCCCTGAAACAATATCTTCATTTCTATTCTTCCTTTCGTATCGCCAAATTAGGGAGTCGGTTTCGACTCCCTAATTTTATATTTTTTTAATTTTAAAGATTCAAAAATTCTCCGACTACATTCGGCATTTCCTCTTTTTTGCATACCAAATCAAAGAGTCTGTTTTTGTTTTTAATGTCTGCCAATGATTTCGGTATCTTCATGCCGCTCACCTTTGACAAATCCTCCAACAGCTCAAATACGCCTTTTCCGACAATTGCCTGATTTCCGCCCAGCGCCGCCAAAACGCTCTGGCTGAACTTAAACGGACTCGCAGTCGATGCGATAATCGTCTTTTTGGTATCGCCTGTTTCTTTTACATATTTATCATATACCGCTTTTCCGACAGCCGTGTGAGTATCTATTGTGTAATCATACTCTTTCATGCAGTCGTGTATTGTTTTTACGGTTTCCTCATCGTCTGCGCAGCCTGCCCAGAACAAATCTCTTATCTTAACCTTTATGTCCCCGGTCACTTCATATTTTCCGCACTCGGAAAGTGCTTTCATCCACGACGCGATCAGTACGTCATCTTTACCGGACAGGTCGTATAAGAATCTCTCAAGGTTACTTGAAATGAGTATATCCATCGACGGAGAAATCGTTGTATGGAATTTTCTGTTTTTATCGTATATTCCCTCTGTCAGGAAATCTGTCAGAACATTATTCACGTTTGACGCGCAAATAAACTTATTTACGGGGAGTCCCATTTTATATGCATAATATGACGCCAGAATATTTCCGAAGTTACCTGTTGGGACAACAATATTCACCTTTTCGCCGAGTTCTATCTCGCCGCCCGAGAGCATATCCGCATAAGCCGAGAAATAATACACGATCTGAGGTACCAACCGCCCCCAGTTTATCGAGTTTGCGCTCGAGAGCTTAAAGCCGTTTGACGCCAAAAGATTATTGTAATCCTCATCGGTGAATATCTTTTTAACACCGTTTTGCGCATCGTCAAAATTGCCGTCAACAGCCGCAACACCGACATTTTCGCCGTCCTGCGTAACCATTTGCAGCTTTTGCATCTCGCTTACGCCGTTATTCGGGTAGAATACTATAATTCTCGTCCCCGGCACATCTTTAAAGCCTTCCAACGCCGCTTTTCCCGTATCTCCCGATGTTGCAACCAGAATCACAACTTCATCGGTTTCGTTCGTCTTTTTCATGGAAGTGGTCAGAAGGTACGGCAGAATCTGCAATGCCATATCCTTGAATGCGCAGGTCGGACCGTGCCACAGTTCAAGAAAATATGTGCTGTCGTTCAGCTTATATACCGGTGCGATATTCTCCGTTTCAAATTTTTCCTTTGTATATGCATTATCGATACAATATCTGAGTTCCTCCTCGGTGAAATCGGTAAGAAACCTTTTTAAAATCTCATATGCTCTCTCTCTATAGGAACTATCCTTCAGCGCCCCGATCTCGTCAATCGTAAGCTTTGGTATTTCCTTCGGGACAAAAAGTCCGCCTTCTTCGGAAAGTCCTTTTTTTATAGCCTCTGCGGAGCTTACCGACAGCTCCCTGTTACGTGTACTTTGATATTGCATCGCCAATGTCTCCCTTTTTTTGTATTTTCCTTTTTTAGAGATACTTCTTAATGTATTCCGGTGCTGTTTCTATATCCATGCTTACCGAGAATACGAAGTCTATATTGAATTTTTCGGCAGCCTTTTCAACGTTTGCCAAAAATTCGTCAAATCCGTCAACCGAATGATTTACAATCTTCAAGGTTCCGTCTACGAAAATATTTGTAATATCGAAATTTCCGCTGATGATACCGAAAATAAAGCCTACGAATTCGTCCCATGATGTTATGTCAAATTCCGAAGTATCTGCCATTCTCACGTTTGATTTTATGTCATACATATTCTTTCCCGTGTCATTGCTTATGAATACAACATTGCCGTTAGCACTTGTCGCAGCCTCATTTACATTGTCCAATAATATTTTTGTTTTACCCGTTCCTTTTTTACCAACCAACAGTTTAATCATAATTATGTCCTCCTATTTTTTTATTTAAAAACGAAAACCATTCGTTTTTAATTCTTAAAATTATTTACCGAGTCTTTTTTCAAGCTCTTCTTTCATATCCTCATATCCGGGCTTGCCCAAAAGCGCAAACATATTCTTTTTATATGCCTCAACACCCGGCTGATTGAACGGATTTACGCCCAAAAGATAACCCGAGATTCCGCAAGCCTTCTCAAAGAAGTATACGAGCTTACCGTAGTAGTATTCGTTAATCTCCGGAATTGTCACCAAAAGATTCGGTACTCCGCCGTCTGTGTGCGCCAGAGCCGTACCCTCGGCCGCCTTTGAATTTACGAAATCAATAGTCTTTCCTGCCAAAAAGTTCAGACCGTCTATATTATCCTCGGTTGCGTCTATTGTTATATTCTTTCTCGGATTTTTAACGGAAATACCCGTTTCAAAAAGTATTCTCATACCGTCCTGGATATACTGTCCCATAGAGTGCAGATCTGTTGAAAAATCAGCGGCAGCAGGGAATATTCCCTTATTGTCCTTACCCTCGCTCTCGCCGAAAAGCTGCTTCCACCATTCGCCGAAATAATGCAGCGACGGCTCAAAGTTTATCATCATTTCAACATTCTTGCCTTTTCTCAAAAGCGCCTGACGTGCCGCTGCGTACTGATAGCACTGATTCTTATCCAGATCGGCAACGGAATATTCTTCTCTTGCGTCAGCCGCACCCTGCATAATCTTATCTATATCGATACCTGCCGCAGCAATCGGGAGAAGTCCGACAGCTGTCAGAACCGAGTATCTTCCGCCGACGTCATCGGGTACGACAAATGTTTCATACCCTTCAGCGTCCGAGAGATTTTTGAGTGCGCCCGACTTTTTATCGGTTGTTGCATATATTCTCTCTTTTGCGCCCTCTTTACCGTATTTTTTCTCCAAAAGCTCTTTAAAGAGTCTGAATGCGATTGCAGGCTCTGTTGTCGTTCCCGACTTCGATATAACGTTTACCGATATATCCTTGCCCTCAACGGCATCTAAAAGCTCTGCCATATATGTCGAGCTTATGCTGTTTCCGGCATACAGAATCTGCGGAGCTTTTCTTTTGGATTTATCAAGTATATTATAAAAAGAATGTGAAAGCATTTCAATCGCAGATCTTGCTCCCAGATAAGAACCGCCTATTCCGATTACAACCAAAACATCGGAATCCGAACGGATTTTTTCAGCCGCCTTTTTGATTCTTGCAAATTCTTCTTTATCGTAATTTACAGGCAAATCAATCCAGCCCAAAAAATCGTTTCCGGCACCGGTCTTATTGTGAAGCATATCGTGCGCTGCTTTCACATAATCCTTCATAGCTTCAAATTCGTGTTTGTTTATAAAAGGCGCTGCCTTTTCATAGCTAAACGTTAAATTTTCCATTTCTACCACTCCATCTGTATTTTATTTCTTCGCACCTCTATTTTAATACATTTTCCCTTATAAATCAAGTATTATTTTGCAATTAAGGCATTTGTTTTAAATTTAGTCACATTTTTTCAGCATATATCACAACAATTCCCAAATACATTATTCCGTAAAGAGCGATATAACAAACAAAACGTGCAAATATTTAAACGGGGATGTAAAAAACTCCGCAAAGCAAGAAAATCAGCAAAATACACATATTATATAAAATATAATTGTTGTGTTTTTAGTCTTGTCCAAAAATCAAAAAATATAATTTTTCATGAAATTATTTCTTTTCTTGCTATCAACAAACTTCGCCACTCGATCGTCGAAACAAGCGACATATATTGAACCGTAAATTTTCAATTCACGATTCAATCATTATGCTGTTTCTCCTCTTTCCCAAAAACCTTTGGTTTTCGGGAGCCCTATTGATGTACGCCGTCGGGTACCCCAAAGCTAAAGCTTTGGCTCAGTTTGTTAATTCCAAAGCTTTTTTCCTATCCCCTTAAAAAGCAAAGGCTGTAAAAAAAATCAATTGACTTTTTTTACAGCCCCGTTTACTCAATTTTTACCGTTTACATATAAACTATCGTGATACCGCTAAAGGAAAGATTACCGCTTAAAACCACGCTCGGCAAGGTCGGATCGGGATTTTTTATTCCACGGCTTCCGACTCCGCTCAAAAACTTATTTGTGTTATCGATTACATTCCAGGTTGACGGCAGATATATCTCGGTTCCGGAAAAGTTCGAGTCGAAAATGAACTCCGCTCCGTTTTCACTCAAATGTGCCTTATCGATGTAAATATTCACACCGCCGAATGAATTGCAGATGTTTACTTTCTTTAAAGCCGGCGAATCGATATACTTTGTAATACCGCTGAATTTGCTCTCGATGCTCACCTCATTTAAGCTGTCCTCCGAAAACGACTCGATTCTCCCGTCGTATTTCATATTAGACGTTTTTTTCGGAAAAATCATTGAGAATCCCACGCTTAAGAGTGCCGCAACGACAAGCGGCGTCCAGAATCCGATATTTGAAACCCCCAGCTCATTCTCAAACATAATAACCACTACCGCCAAAGGGAAGAATATCTCACCGAAATGCAGCTTTACAATCCCCTTTATAACCATCGGCAGCAGGAATATCGCCACAATCACCTTGATTATGTTCACATCGGTCAGAACGTTCATTTTGAAAAGTACGATCAAGACCGCTGCCAAAACATAGTAAATTCCCCACAAAACATTTTTTCTTTTCATAATTAAATCCTTCTTTCTTCAATTCTCTTTTTCAGTTCCTTATAATAACCGCGCGATACATACACGCGCTTTGCCGATTTGGCAAAAGAAACTTCGCTTGCCGAGGTGAGGCTGCGCTCGATGGAATATATGTGATGCACATTGATAATGCCCGATTTTGAGATTCTGACAAACTGCCCCGGTAAAATCTCCTCCAGTTCGTAGAGTTTTCTGCTGACCGCAAACATATCGTTTGCCGTATGTGCGAATACGCGTTTTTCGCACGTTTCAAAAAACAGTACCTCGTCAATATCAAAGTAATACTGGCAATCCCCCTTGAAAAATTCGACCGTCGCCTTTTTCGATGTATGCACGACCAGCTCCCGAAGCTTTTTCACTTCATCGTCCAGCTCGCGGCACCGTATCACAATCTCGGTATCCTGCACATCTTCATCGATTTCCACCCTGACCTTCACTTTTTTCTCACCCCTTTTTAATTTTCTAATTACAGTATAGTATATTTTTCGCTAAATGTAAACACTTTTTGTGCAGCAGGTGAAAATACTGCACCAAGAGGTCACTAAATCGTTCTATGTATGCTTTTTCTGAAAAGCGCCGGCGTTATGCCAACGTACTTTTTAAATGCCGTATCAAAATACTGCCTGCTCGAAAAACCGCATTTTTGCGAAATCACCTCTATCGAATACGGCGTATTTTCGAGATATAGCCGGGCATTGTTAAGCCGCGTACGGTTTAAATACTCCCACGGTGTTTCCCCCATGATAGTTTTAAACACACGGTGAAAAAATGCCGGGCTTAAATCAGCGGCGGCCGCCATGCCGTTTAAGGATATTCCCAATGCATAGTTTTCGCTTATAAATGCCGCGGCGGCATATATATTTTCGGCATAATCGGAAAATTCGTGCGCAGTATTATAGGTGTTCTTTTCATTATATATCTCATATATCAGCTCTCTTATCTTCGCGTCGGTAAAAAGCTCCGCTCCCGCACGTCTGTCCGCCGCCGCGCGGTAAATCTCGTTATATATATTCTCAACACGGCTTTCGTTCATAATATGCATGACTCCGCAAATCTCTGTAAGGTATTTAACCATGCCGCTGTCGGCATTTGCAAACTTCACCGAATGACACTCAAAGCTTTTTTTGCTGTATCTTACATCTTGCGGCTTTGCCACAAGCACATTCCCTTTTTGATGCCTATACTCCTCACCGTTTATTACGCTCGTCCCCAAATCTGTCTTATAAAGCTCGATTTCATACCATTTAACCCTTCTTTTGGGCGTAACCTCCTCTTTATGAAAATTTTTTGAAATATAGTACCCCGCATCTTTCAAATCAAGCATCTTTTTTTCTCCCGAATAACATTTTATAAAAGTAAATAATATTTTAAATAGATTTTTTCTATTTTACGCTGTATACTGTAATTATAAAATAATATTTTATAAAAATCAACAGGAAATGTAAAAAAACATTTTGAATTGGAGGAATAATATGAAAGTTACCGATGTAAAAACCTTTGTAACCGACTGTTTCCGCACAAACTGGGTGTTTGTGAAGGTCTATACCGACGAAGGGATAGACGGTGTGGGCGAGGCAACGCTCGAATACAAGGAAAAAGCACTTCTCGGCGCGGTTGAGCATATAAAAGAATATCTGCTCGGCAAAAATCCGCTCGAGATTGAAAAACACTGGCACACAATCTACCGCGACGCATACTGGCGCGGCGGTGCGGTGCTTATGAGCGCGCTCTCCGCCGTCGAAACCGCACTCTGGGACATCTTGGGAAAATCGCTCAACACACCCGTATATCAGCTTATGGGCGGCAGAGCGAACGACAAGGTGCGTATTTATGTAAACGGTTGGTTTGCAGGTGCAAAAGAGCCGAAAGAGTTCGGCGAAAAAGCAAAAATCGCCGCACAAAAGGGGATTACTGCGCTGAAGTGGGATCCCTTCGGCAAAAATTACATGAACATCTCAAACAGCGAGCTGGACAAGGCTATGAGATGCGTAGACGAGGTAAGAAAAGCTGTCGGCAATGACGTTGATATCCTAATAGAGGGGCATGGCAGGTTCAATATTCCGACTGCGGTAACAATCGCAAAGGAGCTTGAGCAGTTCAAGCCGATGTTCTTTGAAGAACCCGTTCCGCCCGACAGTCTTGATGCTCTAAAAGAGGTAAAAATGCGCTCAAATATTCCCATTTCGGCAGGCGAGCGGCTCTATACCCGATGGGACTACCGTAAAATGTTCGATCTTGCGGCGGCGGACTATATTCAGCCCGATATATCGCACGCAGGCGGTATAATGGAGTTAAAAAAGATCGCCGCAGAAGCAGAGGCGCACTACATACCTTTTGCACCACATAATCCGTCGGGGCCTGTTGCAAATGCCGCTACACTGCAGCTTGCTGCAAGCTGCACTAATTTCTGCATACTCGAAATTATGTATTCGGACGTGGAATGGAGAAAGGATATTACAAACGAAAGCTTAAAATACGAGGACGGATATATTTATATTCCCGATAATCCCGGACTGGGCATCGAAATCAATGAAGAGGAATGTTTAAAGCACCCATATAAGCCGCATACACTGCGCCACTATAGCGGTGAGCTTACGAATATACGTCCGGCAAAAACCGAGTTTTATTTTTAATCAGGGAACTGACAGTAAGGAGTGAATAATATGAAAAAATACGAAGTTGAAGGGCATATACCGAGCTTTCTCCCCGAAGGGAAGAACTGGAAACTTATCTGGCACGATGAATTTGACGGCCCTGAGCTTGATCGCACGAAATGGGATTTCCGTCTGAACTTTTGGGGCAAGCCCTTTGCCGCCTATACCGACCGTGGCATACGCTTTGACGGTAACAGCAATATTGAGCTGCACCGTGTTGAAAAGGACGGTTTTTACGTTTCACCGCAGCTCCAGACCGGCTCAAATTCATTCGATATTCCGAAAAATGATCCCGAAAAGCCATGGAGCGTAAAGAATTTCTGGCCTTTGGGAAATTTAAGCGAGCCGAAATTTTTACACCGTTTCGGGTATTACGAAATAAGATGCAAATTCCAAAAATACCCCGAGGAAATGTGGAGCGCATTTTGGGTACAGGCGCCGAGCATCGGCACGACCTATTCAAACCGTTGGAGCGGTGTGGAGAATGATATAATGGAGTGTTTCAAAAAAGGCGAGGCGACCACCGGCAATATTATGGGCGGCTACGGCGCACAGCTGCACGAAGAGGGCAGAGTGCATTATGCTTTGGAAAAAACACCCGACGGTTTCCACACCTTTGCAATGCACTGGACGCCCGACGAATACATATTCTACTGCGACGGAAAAGAGGTTTCACGTGCAAAGGAAACGGTATCTCAGGTTCCGCAGTTTATACTTCTTACAACCGAGGTTTACGGCTACAGAGAAGAAAATCCCAAAAAGGTGGATGAAAACGGATTTATCGATGACGCATTTATCGTAGATTATATAAGAGTATTTGATGAAACAGAGCAGGAGTGAATAATATGAAAAAATCAGTATTTGTAACGGGCGGAACGGTCGGCAGCGGCTTTGCTATAGCCGAACGCTTCGCCAAAGAGGGACGCTCCGTCATAATCACCAGCCGAGACGAAGTTCGTGCCAAAGCCGCCGCGCAAAAGATAGCGGACGCTTACGGCGTATTCGCAAAAGGGTACGGCTTGGATATACGCGATGAGGAGCGCGTAAAGGAAATATTTTCCGACATTGACAAAAACGGCTGCTTTTGCGAAACGGTCTGCTTAAATTCCGCAGATATGGGATTCGGTAAAGATCCCGCCATCGGTATGCCGTTTTTTGACGTTTCGGTCGAGGAGTTCGGACGTGTGTTTGAAACAAATCTCGTCTGGAATTTTATGATCGTGCGCCAGGCAGCACTCAGAATGAAAGAACACAAAAAAGGCGCGATAGTCTTTATAAGCTCAAATACCGCCTACCGTGCAATCCCGAACCGCAGCGCATACTGTGCATCAAAGGGCGGCATAAATTCAATGTCAAAAGCATTTGCGATAGATCTCGGGCAATACGGCATACGCAGCAATGTCGTTCTGCCCGGCACAATAAAAACGCAAAGATGGGTTGAGATGGGAAATAAACAGATTGTAAACGGTGAGCTTACTCCCATCGGCGACATATCCGACTTTGAGGACATCGCAAATGCCGCATGGTTTTTGGGAAGTGACGAATCGAAAAATATCACCGGCAGCGAGATTATCGTTGACGGCGGCATGAGCGCACAGCTCTATCCGCAGCTTTTAAATGAGCTTAAAAGAAAAACTTTTGAAAAATAGTCATAAGGGGATGTTAAAAAGCTCCGCAACGCAAGAAAAGAAGCAAAATACAAATATTATAGTAAATGTAATTGTTAAGATTTGGTTTTATTAAAGCAGAAAAATCAAAAAAATAGTCATATATCCAATCTTCGGCGCATATAATTTCTTTGTACGGCACAAATCGCAAAAATGTGCAAGAAGGGGTGAAAAAAAATGCAATCCTTTATCGCTCTGCTTTTGGCATCGGTAGGAGCGCTGTTTTTATACGTTCACAGTGCAAGTCACACAGCTTCGGAAAGCGAAAAAAGGCGCAAGCACAGTTTCCGTACTTAAAAACAGTTCAAACGTTCAAAATTTGTTGTTATTTTAACTAATTTTCCATTTCATTTTTTGGTTATTATTGTTAAATGGGCAAATTTTGATAAAATCCTTGACTTTTAAAATATTTTTTGCTAAAATGCGTATTGTAAACAGATGTGCCGTATATACTTTACGGATACATAAAAAAAGAAAGAGGTAATTTAAAATGAAAAAACTTATTACATTATTATTGGCAGGTATGCTCGCACTTTCAATGTGTGCTTGCGGCGGTAACACAGCTGACGATACAACAGCTGATGACTCAGCAGTAACAGATACAACTGATAAAACTGCTGATGACACAACAGCTGACGAAGACAAGACAGCTGATGAAACTGATGCTACAGCTGACGAAGATAAGACAGCTGATGACACAGCTGCTGACGATACAGCTGCTGATACAGAGGCTGACGCTCAATAATTTGCAAAAACGAAGAAAAAAAGGTTGTTTGAAAGTCAATTGGCTTTTAAACAACCTCTTTTTTTAGGGGATACTTTTCCGGAGCTTTTTAACATCCCCTTTTTATTTTTACGAAAATATTGCTAATATCTCTTCTTTTGTAAGTCCCGATAAAAGGCGCGAATTTTCCTTTATCAAATCATTGGCAAGCTCTTTTTTCTTATCCTGCAATTTTATAATCTGTTCTTCAATTGTTCCCTTTGCGGCAAGCTTTATCACCTGCACCGCCTTATCCTGACCGATACGGTACGCTCTGTCTGACGCCTGATCCATCACCGCCGGATTCCACCACGGATCATAATGGATAACCATATCGGCGCCGGTAAGATTCAAACCCGTTCCGCCGGCTTTTAAGGAGATTAAAAATACATCTTTCTCGCCTTTGTTAAATCTTGACGCAAGCTCTATTCTTTCCTCCGGCGGAGTCGAGCCGTCAAGATAAAAATACGAAATCCCCAATTTGTCCAAGCTCTCGGCGATAATCGAAAGCATTGACGTAAACTGCGAAAAGACTAAAATCCTGTGTCCCGCACCGACAGCCGAGGAGGCAAGCTCCTCAAAAAGCAGCAGCTTTCCGCTCTCATCTTTAAAATTACTGTCAAAAAGCCGTGGGTGGCAGCATATCTGCCTCAGGCGCATAAGGTGCGCCAAAATCCGCATACGTCCCTCGCCGCCTAAATTATCCATATACATCACTTCATTGCGCGCCGACTTCAAAAATGCCTCATACATCTTCTTCTGCTCACGCTCAAGACCGGCATAAACCGTATTTTCAATCTTCTCCGGGAGCTCTTTTAACACTTCCTTTTTCATTCTGCGCAATATAAACGGACGAATCTTCTCGCGCAGCTCATCAATTGCCGCCTTGTCCTCATTTTTCATGATACCGCTCTCAAAGCGCTTTACAAATTCACGGTAGGAGTAAAGATACCCGTTCATCACAAAATCGAATATCGACCAAAGCTCGCTCAAAGAATTTTCTATCGGAGTACCGGTAAGCGCAAAATAGCCGCCTGCCTTGATTTTCTTGACGCTCTTCGCGTTTATTGTCCCCGGATTTTTTATATACTGCGCCTCATCTATAAAAAAGTACGCAAACTCCTTTTTACGGTAAAGCTCCATATCGCGCCGCATAAGCGGATAAGAGGTTATTACAAAATCATACCCGTCCAGATCCTCCGTCAGGCGTATACGGTCCTCTTTTACACCCTCTATAATCACGCTTTTCGCGCTCGGCGCAAACTTTGCAATTTCGCTCTGCCAATTATAGGTAAGACTGCTCGGTGTAACGACCAAAACGGGCTTATCGCGCGAAACGCTCATGGAAAACGCTATTACCTGCAAGGTTTTTCCCAAACCCATATCGTCCGCCAATATTCCGCCGAAGCCGAATGCCGCCAGCTGTGCCAGCCACTTCACGCCCTCACGCTGATAATCACGCAAAACGCTGTCTATCTCTTTTGGGATATTTATTTTTACATTTTTAATCTCGCCGATAAATTTATCAAAGCTTTTATCACCCTCGATAATCCCCGCACCTTCAAGTCCGGAAAGATAAAACGAATTAAACATACTTACCGACTTTTTGCCTGCGGCTATGTCCTTTTCGTCAAATCCTAAGCTCTCTATCAGTGAAAAGGGAGAAATACCGTCCGTTTCAAGCTCGTAAAATATGCCGTTTTTCGCCCGGTAATACGGCTTTTTAAGCTTTACTGCCGCGATAATCGCGGAAATTTCCGCATCGGACAGCTCACTTTCAAATCCGACCTCCAAAAGGTTTATATCACCGCGATACCCCACCCTTGCCTTTATCGGCGCTTTTTCTATATCAATTCTGTTGTTGTAGATAACGTCCGCATAGGTTTCAAGCTTTGCAAGCCTTCTTGTCAAAAAATCGAAGATTACATCGTTATCATCACTCACAAATTTCGTACCGTCATTTTCAAAATCGGAGAAAAATCTGACCACCTCTTTTTCAAGCCGCGTATTTCTCACCAAAATCTTATCCCGAATCTCCAATCCTTGCGAAAGATTTATCGTAATCGCACCGTAATGAACAAGCACCGCCGCCGTAACCGAATCGTTGTACTTATCCGCGAAAATCTCAAATCGCGGCTTTTGGTCTATAACCATCTCTTCAAAGCCGTTTAAAACAACCCCTCTTTTGCCCTTTATCCTCGGCAGAACGTTCACAACAAAGCTGACCGCATTACTATCCTCAAAATCAACCTGTGTACGTCCCGCGGCAATTACCGTCTTATAGACGGGCATGAACCAGCTTTGCCAATCCTTTGTGGTTTTATATAACATTCCCTCATACAAAAACCAACTCCCATCGGCTGTAAGCGCATTTGCGCGCTCGGTTACTATCATATTTACGCTGTTCTTTTCGGCATTCACATCTAAAAGAATATCGGGATCGTCCTCTATGATGCGCAGATCGGGCGCCGAAACACCGTCAATCTTAAATTCACATTCCACTCGCTCTAAAATCGGCAGTATATGCTTTAGCGTATAATCGCCGACATACATCTCGGCGTTTCCCTCGCCTGCGCCCGTGCCGACCTCATGCAGAATATCGAGTATTTCCTTTTCATCCGCACCAAAAACACATTCGTCCGCATCGGGGCGCTTGTGCTTTGAGAGAATCACCTTTCCCTCACCGTATATACCCTTTATAAACGCGCCGACCTTTTCAATCGGCTCGGTCTTTTCAATCCCCGCCTTAATTCCGACAGAGCAGCTGCATTTATCGACACCGGTATAAATATTAAGGCAGAACGACACATTCACCTTTTTCTTTTCACTGTCGAGCTTTTTGTACTCATCGCAAAGTGCCGCCGCCAATCTGTCGTTGTCGTTCGTCATTCCGTTACGGTCATTTTTCATACAGGTCTTAAGCGCCGCAACAATATGCTTGCAGGAGCAGCCCATTGTATGATAATACGGACAGGTGCAGAAATATTGGGTAATTTTGCCGTCTTTCACGCTTATGCTGACGTTATATATCTGAGCGCCGTCAACCACTGCGTGAATCGTATTCTCGTCCATCGACTTTATATGAACGCGCCCCTCGCGGAAATATTCCGTACCGCGCTTATAAATCGCCTGAGAGCAAATGCTTTTTATTAAATCGTCCGTTATCCTCATAAATCAACACCCTCATCATTTTAAAGTATCTTTATATTATAGCACACAAAAACAAAAAAATCAATGGTTTGAGGGGCAAAAAAAGAAGTTGTGAAAATTTCCGAAAAACCTTGAAAATACATTTATTTCATGATATAATATGTTTAATATCGGTAAATTTTGCCGATAAATATTTATTAAAACCGAAAGGGGAAGAAAAATGAAAAAATTTTTAACAAAAACATTATCTGCCGTACTTTTATGCAGTTCTGTATTTGCAAATGCGGCATGGGCGGAGGACGCGCAACATCTGACTTTCTCGGTACCGATCAACAGTGGGTATAAAAATATTAAATATTCTTCATACGGTGATTATTGGATTACGACAGACAGCAACGACAAGTACGGAATAATTAAAACTGACGGTACGGTAACGGTACCGTTTGAATATGATGAATTATTCGGAAATAATTATCAACACACATTCCAAAGAATGTACGGCAACCGTATCGGAGCTGAAAAAGACGGAAAATACGGAATTATTGATTATAACGGAAATGTAATTTTTCCTATTGAATACAAAGGCATATATAATCCGGACATGTATTATTATTACGATGTAAACAATAAACAAATCAAAGAGTGTTTTACTACGAGCGATAATAAATATTTCAATTATGACGGTCAAGAAGTAGAGCCGATTGATAAAATAAATGATACCATGTTTATAAAGAAAGACGGTGAACAATATACCGTTATGAAAACAACAGGAGAGAATATTTTTTCCTTTAGCAGTTCCTCGATGGATGCATATACGATTTGTGATAATTTAATACTTATTGATAAAAATGATGAATACGATGCGTATGCGAAGGCAATAAACTTCAATGGAGAATATGTTTTAAGTGAGTATAGTACTATACAAAAACTTGAAGATGACAGATATAAGGTTTCCAAGAATGGTCAGACGGGTATTGTGGATGGAAACGGAAATATTATAGTACCATTGCAAAGTAAAGAACTAAATAATCTGAAATACGATAGCTTTATCGAAGAAGAAAAATTGGAAAGGAGAGATGACGGCTACTATCAGGTATATGATTTATGGGATGTAAATGGAAATGTGATTATTTCACACACGATAACGAAAAAAAGAGATGTTAGTGATGGTTTTGGTGTATTAAATGGTAATCTTATCAGAATTGTTCAGGATGGAAAATATGGCATAATGGATAAATATGGAAATATTGTGGTTCCGTGTCAATATACAAAAATAGAAACTGATTGGAAACAGGGGGACAACAGTATATTTATTGTTGGTGATGATAATAAAAAGGTAGGAGCTATAGATCAAGCCGGAAATATAATAATACCGATAGAATATGATGGTGTATTTTTTTACAATAAGGACACTATAGGTGTAAAAAAAGATGGTATGGGTGGAATCTTGAATTCAAAAGGAGATATTGTTTTACCGATTGAATATAAAAATATTATAAGGCTCGCCAAAGATAGATTTATAGTAGAAAAAGATGATAAGAAAGGAATTGTTGATAGTAACAATAACGCACTTTCACCAATGATTTATGACGGTATATATCAGGCATACGGTTTTGGAATGTGGTTTTATCAATACCGCAAGGATTTAGATTCTCATGACATCTATGTTGTAAAGCAAGGTGATAAATACGGTATAATTTCAAAATACGGCAAGGAGTTAATCCCATGTAACTATGATATCGGTACTGCCATTATAGACAACGGTACATTGTATTGTTCATTAGGCACAGATGAGGGCTGGGGCATTGCAAAGGTATACGATCCGCAGCTTGCCGAAGATGTTATCCATAAAGTAATCTTTACAATCGGCGAGCACAATTCAAGAGTATTCGGCAAATTGCAGGAAAACGATGTCGCACCGATTATCCGCAACAACCGTACAATGCTCCCGGCAAGAGCGGTTGCGGAAAGTCTTGGCGGAACAGTCGGCTGGGATGAAAATAACAAGGCAGTAACGGTAAACGGCAAGAATAAAAACGGCGAAGATGTGTCGCTTGTTATAAATATCGGCTCGGATACGGCATATGTAAACGGCGAGGCGGTAACGCTTGACAGTCCCGCATTTATCGAAAATAACCGCACATACACACCTGTGCGCTTTATCGCGGAAAACCTCGGCGCCGACGTTTCGTGGGACGAGGATAATCAGAGAGTTATATTAGAAAAAAATCAGTAAGGGCTGCGTAAAAATGCACGGAACCGCATAAAACGTTAAAAAACAGGCTGTTTAAAAAGTCAATCGACTTTTTAAACAGCCTTTGCTTTATTCTTATGTTACGAGTTTTTTTAACCCCTTTTTCTATTTAAAATACTTTACCGCCGATCTGAACAGTCCCATATCGTAGTTTCCTTCTACATTTTTGTAGAGTCCGTCACCGATTCTCTCCGAATGTCCCATCTTGCCGAACACTCTTCCGTCGGGTGACAAAATTCCCTCAATCGCCATATACGAACCGTTCGGGTTATGCTCGATATTCATGCTCGCATCTCCGTCAAAGTCCACATACTGCGTCATAATCTGACCGTTTCGGATAAGCCGTGCGATTTCCTCATCACTTGCTATAAATCTGCCCTCGCCGTGCGAAATCGGTACGGTATAAACCTCGCCCAGCTTTGCCTCTGTAAGCCACGGTGAATTATTCGAGGTGAGCTTTGTGCGCACAAGCTTGGACTGGTGACGTGCAATCGTATTAAAGGTCAAAGTCGGCATATCGGCTCTTGCGTCGATAATTTTGCCGTAGGGTACAAGTCCCAGCTTTATAAGCGCCTGGAAACCGTTGCATATACCGCCCATGAGTCCGTCACGCTTATTCAAAAGCTCCTCTACCGCCTCTTTTATCTCGCCGTTTCTGAAAAATGCCGTTATAAACTTGCCCGAACCGTCCGGCTCATCTCCCCCCGAGAATCCGCCCGGGATAAATACTATCTGCGAATCCGAAATCTTTTTTGCAAAGCTCTTTACCGATTCCGAAATCCCCGATGCAGACATATTGTTTATTACAAATATCTCTGCATCCGCGCCCGCATCGGTAAATGCTTTTTGCGTATCATACTCGCAGTTCGTCCCCGGGAATACCGGTATCAGGACCTTCGGCTTTTGGCATTTTATCGCAGGGTGCGTGATTTTTTCTGCCGCAAATCTGACATTTTCAACCTTTTCTTTTTCGGTATGCACTTTTGTCGGATAGATTTTCTCAAGCTTTTCTTCGTAAATTTCCGAAAGCTTACTCATATTGCACGAGTCATTCAGATAAGAGATTGTATGCTCCGGCTTTGTGCAGCCGATCAATATTCCCTCTTGTGAGTCGCCGACAAGCTCGATTATAAAGGAGCCGTAGCTATAGCCGAAAATATCCGCTAAAGTCAGCTTATTATCAAACGCAAACCCGACTCTGTTTCCGAGCGTCATCTTGAAAATCGCCTCTGCCGCACCGCCGTATGTCGGTGTATATACCGCCGCGGCTTTTTTATCGCGCACAAGCTTTGATACCTTTGCAAATACGTCCAAAAGTGACGATGTAACCGGCAGTCCGTTTTCGTCATATTCGGGTTTTATCATTATAACCTCGTGATCCGGCGCCTTAAATTCGCCCGATACGATATTTTCTGTATTTTCGCAAGTCACCGCAAAAGAAACCAATGTCGGCGGAACATCAATCTTCTCGAATGTACCGCTCATCGAATCCTTACCGCCGATTGCGCCGATTCCAAGCTCCTTTTGCGCCTTAAATGCACCCAAAAGTGCCGCCGCCGGCTTACCCCAGCGCTTTGGATCCTTCATCGGCTTTTCAAAATATTCCTGAAATGTCAGATAAACATCTGAAAATTCCGCGCCCTGTGCAATAAGCTTTGATACCGATTCCACAACCGCAAGATATGCGCCGTGATACGGGCTTTTTTCAGTAATAAACGGATTATAGCCCCATGCCATCAGCGAGCAGGTGTCTGTATGCCCTTTTTCAACCGAGATTTTATTTACCATCGCCTGGTTCGGTGTTCTTTGGAATCTTCCGCCGAAAGGCATAAGAACCGTGCCTGCGCCGATTGTCGAATCGAACCGTTCGGAAAGTCCGCGCTTTGAGCATACGTTCAAATCTCCGACAAGCGCCTCATACCCTTCCACGAAATTCTCGGGGATAGCCTTATCGTACTTTTCAGCCTTTTCGCACTCTATATCTATATGCTTTTCTGCACCGTTCGAGTTTAAGAACTCTCTTGAAATATTTACGATTCTCTTTCCGTTCCAATTCATCACAAGATACGGGTTTTCCTTAATCTCGGCAACAACCGTAGCCTCAAGATTTTCCGCCTCGCAAAGAGCCTTAAAGCGTTCAACGTCATTCTTCTCAACGACAACCGCCATTCTCTCCTGCGATTCGCTTATAGCAAGCTCGGTACCGTCCAAGCCGTCATATTTTTTCGGTACGGCATTTAAGTCTATCTCGATACCGTCCGCCAGTTCGCCGATTGCAACCGATACACCGCCTGCGCCGAAATCGTTGCAGCGCTTTATAAGTTTAGATGCCTCGGGATTTCTGAAAAGTCTTTGCAGCTTTCTTTCCTCCGGCGCATTACCCTTTTGCACCTCCGCACCGCAGCTCTCAAGCGATTGCAGGGTGTGCGATTTAGACGAACCCGTCGCACCGCCGCAGCCGTCACGACCTGTTCTTCCGCCCAAAAGTATTACAATATCGCCGTCCTCGGGGCGCTCGCGCCGAACATTTTCTTCGGGGGCTGCGGCAATAACCGCGCCGATTTCCATACGCTTTGCCACATATCCGTCATGGTAAATCTCGTCCACCTGACCTGTCGCAAGACCGATCTGATTGCCGTATGAGCTGTAGCCGTTTGCGGCGGTTGTGACTATCTTTCTTTGCGGCAGCTTTCCGGGGAGAGTCTCGCTGACAGGCTTTGTCGGATCTGCTGCGCCGGTTACGCGCATTGCTGCGTATACATAGCTCCTTCCGGAAAGCGGATCGCGGATCGCACCGCCGATACAGGTTGCCGCGCCGCCGAACGGCTCGATTTCGGTCGGGTGGTTATGCGTTTCATTTTTAAAGAGCAGAAGCCATTTTTCGGTTTTTCCGTCAACGTCCACATCAATTTTAACGGTGCAGGCATTTATCTCCTCCGATTCGTCCAATTTGTCAAGCTTGCCTGTTTTTCTTAAGTATTTAACGGTCAGAGTTGCAATATCCATAAGATTTATCGGCTTTTTCCTGTCCAGAAAATCTCTTGTTGCAAGATACTCGTTATAGGTATTCTCCAACAAAGCGTCCTCAAACTTTATGCTGTCGATTGTCGTTAAAAATGTCGTGTGTCGGCAGTGATCCGACCAGTATGTATCGATCATCTTTATTTCGGTAATTGTCGGATCGCGCTTTTCGCTCAAAAAATATTCCTGACAAAACGCTATATCGTCCAAATCCATTGCAAGTCCGTTTTTATTAATAAATTCCTGCAATTCGTCTTTTGAGAGTTTGCAAAAACCGTCTAATGTCTTTACCGTTTCGGGAATTTCATAGTTTACCTTCAGCGTTTCAAAGGTTTCAAGCTTAGCCTCTCTTGCCTCAACCGGGTTTATGACATATTTTTTAATCGCGGATATTTCCTCATCGGTAAGATTCCCTGCCAAAAGATAAACCTTTGCTGTTTTAACGGTCGGTCTTTCGCCCTTTGATATAATCTGTATACACTCTGCGGCTGAATTTGCTCTTTGATCGAACTGTCCCGGCAGATACTCCACCGCAAAAACGGTATATCCGAAAAAGTCCGCCAACTCCGCCGCATTATCTACCTGCGGTTCTGAAAATACGGTATCTTTTGCGTAGTCAAAAAGCTTTTTGTCTATATTTTCAACATCGTATCTGTTTAAAATTCTAAGTTCCTCCAGATTATTAATCTGCAAAATCTTTTTAACATCATTTTCAAGCGCCTTTGCCTCATGCGCAAATTCGCGCTTTTTTTCAACATACAGTCTGTAAACCATCAAAGCACCTCCAATGCCTTTTTACCAATATCCGTTCTGTAATATGCATTCTCAAATTTGATTTTTTTCACCTTTTCGTATGCTGCATCAACCGCATCTTTTAGAGTATCTGCGGTTTCAACTGCACCTAAAACACGTCCGCCTGCCGTAACAAGCGCACCGTCTTTTATCTTTGCACCGGCAACATATATCTTATCGTCATTTTGCGGCATACTTATCTCAAAACCCGTATCATACTTTTTGGGATAACCCTCGGATGCCATAACAACGCAGCAAGCCGCGCCGTCCGAAAATTCCACCTTGACTTTATCGAGCCTTTTTTCCGAAACCGCAAGCATAATCTCCAAAAGATCGCTTTTTAAAAGCGGCAGAACCACCTGTGTTTCGGGATCTCCGAAACGGCAGTTATACTCTATAACCTTAGGGCCGTCTTTGGTGAGCATCAAGCCGAAATAAAGACACCCCTCAAAGCTTCTTCCCTCTTTATTCATAGCGTCAACCGTCGGCATGAAAATCTTTTCCATGCACTCTTTTGCAATCTCCTCGGTATAGTACGGGTTCGGCGCAACAGTTCCCATACCGCCGGTATTTAAGCCGGTGTCGCCGTCGCCCGCTCTTTTATGATCCATAGACGATACCATCGGCACAAGCGTTTTTCCGTCGGTAAAGCTCAAAACCGAAACCTCGGGGCCTTCCAAAAATTCTTCTATTACGATATTGTTTCCGCTCTCGCCGAAAACCTTATCCTCCATTATCTCAACTACCGCCGCTTTTGCCTCATCGCGCGTTTTTGCGATAATTACACCCTTGCCCAAAGCCAGTCCGTCCGCTTTAACAACGGTCGGGATCGGTGCCGTATCAAGATATTCCAAAGCTTTTTTGGCATCTGAAAATACTTCGTAGCCCGCGGTCGGAATACCGTACTTTTTCATAAGATTTTTTGAGAATACCTTGCTGCCCTCGATTATGGCAGCGTTTTTCTTCGGTCCGAAACATGGAATCCCAAGCTTTAAAAGCTCGTCTACCGCGCCCAATACCAGCGGATCGTCGGGTGCGACAACCGCAAAATCTATTCCTTCTTTTTTCGCAAATTCGCATATTTTATCTATATCCTTAGCGCCTATATCCACGCACTCGGCGTCCGCGGCAATTCCGCCGTTTCCCGGAAGTGCGTATATTTTTTCTGCCTTAGGGCTTTTTTTAAGCGCTTTTATTATCGCGTGCTCGCGGCCGCCGCCGCCTACTACCATAATTTTCATATGTGTTTTTCAGTCCTTTCTCCCAAAATTCCTTGATTTATAGGTTCTGCATTAATGATGAAATAATCTCATACCCGTAAATGCCATAACCATGCCATGCTTGTTGCAGGCATCAATCACGTTATCGTCACGGATTGAGCCGCCCGGCTCTGCAATATATGTTACACCGCTTCTTGCCGCACGCTCGATATTATCCCCGAACGGGAAGAATGCGTCGCTCCCCAAAGATACTCCCGAGATCCCTGCAAGATATGCTTTCTTTTCCTCTTTTGTGAATTCCTCGGGTTTTTCCGAAAAGAGCGTCTGCCATATGCCGTCCGCCAAAACGTCCTCGCTCTCGTCCGAGATGTAAACATCTATCGCATTGTCGCGATCAGGTCGTCTTACGCTGTCCAAAAAAGGCAGATTCAGCACCTTTTCGTGCTGGCGCAGATGCCAAATATCGGCTTTATTTCCGGCAAGGCGCGTGCAGTGTATTCTCGACTGCTGACCGGCACCGACTCCGATTGCCTGTCCGTCTTTTACAAAGCACACCGAGTTTGACTGTGTGTATTTTAATGTTATAAGCGCAATTACCAAATCGCGCTTTGCCTCCTCGGGAAGTTCTTTATTTTCGGTTACGATATTTTTCAAAAGCTCTTTATCTATCTTAAAATTATTTCTGCCCTGTCTGAAAGTAATTCCGAATACCTGCTTTTCCTCAACCGTATCGGGAACATAGCTCTCATCGATTTTTACTATGTTGTATCCGCCTTTTCTCTTGCCTTTTAATATCGCAAGCGCCTCAGGCTCATATCCCGGTGCGATTATTCCGTCCGAAACCTCTCTTGCAATAAGCTTTGCGGTTGTTACATCGCAGACATCGGAAAGCGCAATCCAGTCGCCGAACGAGCTCATTCTGTCGGTACCTCTTGCTCTTGCATATGCCGTCGCCAAAGGCGATTCGTCCAATCCCTCTATATCATCCACAAAGCACGCTTTTTTCAAATTATCGCTCATCTTTATGCCGACTGCCGCCGATGTCGGACTTACGTGCTTAAAAGATGTCGCAGCCGCCATATGCAGATTTTCTTTTATCTCTTTTACAAGCTGCCAGCTGTTTAATGCGTCCAAAAAGTTTATATACCCCGGTTTTCCGTTTAATATCTCAATCGGCAGCTCGCTCCCGTTTGCCATATATATTTTTGCCGGCTTTTGATTCGGATTGCAGCCGTACTTTAATTCAAATTCCTTCAAGCTTTTCTCCTCCTAATCATAAATAAGTAAAAAGTAAAACTAACGTTTTCCAATTAAAATTATATGGTGGCTAATTGTAAAATTTACATTTTACAATTACCTATAATCATAAAACTAACGATTTTACATTTATCTGTTTTTGTTTATCATTCTGTTCTCTGCCGTTCCGTTTTCCAAATCCACAAATCGGACATACAAAGAAATCTTGTTATCCCCATTTAAATTATCCCAAATCTCTTTTGTAAACGCGTCAATATCATTCGGGATTGCCACTCTCTCCGGCTCTCCGGTAAAGGTCGGGATCGGGTTTCCGTCATGATTGTAGGTATGTATAAAATGCCCGAGTCCCGCAATCGGGTGATACGAGAATGTGTATCTGTTGCAGTATGTACCCTCGCTGTCGGCGCTCTTTAAAATACTCATCTTATAGGTAAAGTCATTTTCCGAAAATTCGGCAATGCCGCTTATTCTCGGCGTAAAATTCGGCTTATCCGGCTCAAATTCACGCGTTTGCAGTGCATCTTCAAAGCTTTTGCCGTTTTTTAAATATTCATAAACAGTATCGGTCTGATCGCCGTTTGTGACGATAAGCTTATTCTCAAATTTTCGTATCGGCAAGTATATTATCAATGACGGATCCTCCACCTTTGACTCGTCAAACGGGTAGATTATCAAATCATCGCCCTTTTCCGCAAAGATTCTGTTGCGGCTGTTCTCGCTCCTGCCCATGATAAAATATGCAAAAGCCGCTTTTTTCGAGTCCGCCGTTTTGCCGATTATGATTCCGCGTCCGACATAGCTGTTATCCGCAATAAGTTCTCCGATATTATTTATCTCATACACGCTCATATCTTTTCTCCTTTAAAATACGTTTTGCCACCTGTTCCGCCGCCTTGGGGAGTATCACCCACTCGGCCTGCTCCATAACTCTCTGCTGCAGGCTCTTCGGCGAATCGTTTTTTAACACCTTAACCGCGCGCTGCATTATTATCTCGCCGCCGTCCGGCACTTCATTTACATAATGCACCGTTGCTCCCGTAACCTTCACACCGTATCTGAGCGCCGCCTCATGCACATTTAAGCCGTAGTAGCCCTTACCGCAAAACGACGGTATCAGCGACGGGTGGATATTTATAATGCGGTGCGCATATTTTGCGGTAAATCCCTCGCTTAATATGCTCATAAACCCGGCAAGGATAATCATATCAATGCGGTTTAAGTCAATTATACGGCATAATGCCTCCTCAAATTCACTGTGCGATTTGCACTGCTTTTTATCCACACACTCCGCTTTTATTCCGTTATCTTTTGCACGCACAAGCGCATATGCCTTCGGGTTATTCGATATTACAACAGCTATCTCGCCGTGCTTTATTTTGCCTTTTTTTTCTGCGTCGATCAAAGCCTGCAGGTTTGTGCCGCCGCCCGAAACCAAAACGGCAATTCTTGCTTTTTTCAGCATATTGTAACACTCTCCTCCGACTTTACAATCTCGCCTATAACATATGCGTCCTCGCCGTTTTGCTTTAGTATCTCAAGTGCACGGTCTGTGTCCTCTTTTGCAACCACAACGCTCATACCGACGCCCATGTTATATGTATTGAACATATCACGCTCGGGGATATTTCCCGTCTTTTGAATAAGCTCGAATATCGGAAGAACCTTTACTGCGGCTCTCTTGATTTTTGCACCGAATCCTTCCGGAATACTTCTCGGGATATTCTCGTAAAATCCGCCGCCCGTTATATGCGAAACCGCTTTTACGGTTATTTTATCAAAAAGCGCCAGCATCGGCTTTACATATATTTTGGTCGGCTCCAAAAGCGCCTCTCCGATTGATTTTCCCGAAAGCTCCGCAACCGGCTTTTTAATATCGCTGTTTTCAACGTCAAAGACCTTTCTTACCAATGAAAATCCGTTTGAGTGAACACCCGATGAGGGGAGCGCAATTATAACATCGCCCTCTTTTATGGTGCTGTTGTCCAAAACCTTGTCTTTGTCGACAACTCCAACGGAAAATCCTGCCAAATCGTACTCATCTTCGGGGTAAAAACCCGGCATCTCCGCCGTCTCGCCGCCGACCAATGCACAGCCTGCCTGCACACAGCCGTCCGCCACGCCTTTTACAATCTCCGCAACCTTTTCGGGATAATTCTTGCCAAGTGCGATATAATCCAGAAACAGCAGCGGTTTTGCGCCTGTGCAGATTATGTCGTTTACGCACATTGCCACGCAGTCGATACCGACCGTATCGTGCTTGTCCATCAAAAATGCCAATTTCAGCTTTGTCCCGACGCCGTCCGTTCCGCTTACCAATACAGGCTTTTTAATCCCTGTCATATCAAGCTCAAACAGTCCGCCAAAGCCGCCTATATCCGACATTGCACCTGCCGTCATAGTCTTTTTTATATGTCCCTTCATCAGTTCCACAGCCTTATATCCTGCGGTAATGTCAACCCCTGCCTCTTTATAGCTCTCACTGTAACTTTTCATTATATATCACCCTTTTCATTTATTTTATGTTCAAATTTGCTCTTTCCCGAATCCTGAGGGATTTCTGTCGGATAGTTGTTATCAAAGCACGCACTGCAATATCCGCAGCCCGGCTTTGTTCCGATAAGCATCCAAAGATGGTTCACGTCCAGATACCCCAAGCTGTCAACACCGATAATATCACGTGTTTCCTCCAGGGTATGACGGCACGCAATCAGGTTTTCTCTTGAATCTATGTCGGTTCCATAATAGCACGGATTCAAAAACGGCGGTGCGGAAACTCTCATATGCACCTCTTTTGCACCTGCCTCACGCAAGAGCTTTACAATTCTCGCGCTTGTCGTTCCGCGCACTATCGAATCGTCCACCAAAACAACGCGCTTATCCTTTACCGTTTCCTCCAGTACGTTCAGCTTAATTCTTACTCTGTCCTCACGTGATTTCTGCCCCGGTGAGATAAATGTTCTGCCGATATATTTGTTCTTTATAAACCCGATACCGTAAGGGATCCCCGACTGCCTTGCATATCCCAAAGCCGCGTCAATACCCGAATCCGGCACACCGATTACAACGTCCGCCTGAACCGGGTGTTCCAGTGCAAGGCAGGCACCTGCCTTTAATCTTGCCCCGTGTACGCTCACACCGTTTATCACCGAATCGGGGCGGGCGAAATAGATATACTCAAAAATACAGATAGTCGGATCAACCTTCTGGCAGTGATCCTCAATCGAGCGTATTCCGTTTTTGTCAAACACCATGATTTCTCCCGGCTTTAAATCACGTATAAATTTTGCACCGACCGCATCAAGTGCGCAGCTCTCCGATGCGATAACGTACATTCCGTCCTCCGTTTTACCGTAGCAAAGCGGTCTGAATCCGTTTTCATCACGCACCGCAATCAGCTTTGACGGCGACATAATAACCAGTGAATATGCGCCCTTAATCCTGTTCATTGCACGGTTTACCGCCTCTTCGATAGAGGGTGCATTAAGGCGCTCTTTTGTAATAATGTAGGATATTACCTCGGTGTCCGACGTTGTGTGGAAAATTGAGCCTTCAAGTTCCAGCTCGCGCCTTAATTCATATGAATTGGTAAGGTTTCCGTTGTGCGCAAGCGCCATTCTTCCCTTTATGTGATTTACTACAATCGGCTGTGCGTTCAGTCTGCCGTCTGTACCCGTTGTGCCGTATCTGACATGACCGACCGCCATATTCCCGTCACCGAGATTTTTCAGTTCCTCCGCTCCGAATACATCGTTTACAAGTCCCAGCTCTTTATATGATCTGAAAATCCCATCATCGTTTACCACCATTCCGGCGCTTTCCTGACCTCTGTGCTGAAGTGCGAAAAGCCCGTAGTAAACAGTCGGTGTAAGCTCGGTTTTTTTATCCGCAAAAACCCCGAATACCCCGCATTCTTCATGTAAATTGCTCATTATTATATCTCCTTTATGCCCGAATTTTAAAGTCTATAAAGGCGGTGTAAAAAACACCGCCTTTATAGGGGATAGAAAAATCCCCTAATTTTTATTCTCCCAATAAACGCTTTAAAATCTCTTTATATGCATCTTCCACGCCGCCCAAATCTCTTCTGAATCTGTCTTTATCAAGCTTTTCATGGCTCACCGAATCCCAGAATCTGCACGTATCCGGCGAAATCTCATCGGCAAGTACAATTGTGCCGTCGGGAGTCTTTCCGAACTCCAGTTTGAAGTCGATAAGCTCAATATTTACATCTTTTAAATAGTCCGTTAAAATGTCGTTTATCTTGAGGGCATACTTTGCTATAAGATCCAACTCCTCTTTGGTGCAGTATTCCATGGCAAGAATATGGTATTCGTTTACCATAGGATCGCCCAGATCGTCGTCCTTGTAGCAGTATTCCAGAACAGTTCTTTTAAGCTTTGTCCCCTCGGGAAGTCCCAGACGCTTTGCCAAAGATCCTGCCGCAATATTTCTTACGATCACCTCCAAAGGTACTATAGAAACCTTTTTAACTACCGTTTCGCAATCGGAAAGCTCCTCAACGAAGTGAGTCGGAATACCGTTTTTCTCCAAAAGCTTCATAAGATAGTTTGTTACTCTGTTGTTGATTGCACCTTTACCGAGGATTGTTCCCTTTTTAAGACCGTTAAACGCGGTCGCATCGTCTTTGTAGGAAACGATACAGAAATTCGGATCATCTGTTGCGAAAACCTTCTTTGCCTTACCTTCATACATTTGTTCTGTTTTTTTCATTGGTATTCCTCTCTTTCTTACCACACTCTGTTTTCTATTTCTTTATTCTTCAAAAGCACCTTTTCGGCACCTTTTTCTCTTGATTCACAAAGCTTTTTGCTAAGCTCTGCATCATTTACGGCAAGTATCTGTATTGCCAATAGAGCGGCATTTTCCGCGCCGTCTATCGCCACCGTTGCAACAGGCATACCCGAGGGCATCTGAACCGTCGATAAAAGTGCGTCAAGTCCGTCTAACGTGGAGGACTTTATCGGGATTCCGATAACCGGCAGGGTAGTGTTTGCCGCCATCGCACCCGCCAAATGCGCCGCCTTTCCTGCCGCCGCGATTATTGCACCAAACCCGTTATCCCTTGCATTTTCGGCAAACTCTTTTGCCTCTTTCGGGGTTCTGTGCGCCGAGTAAATATGTACCTCAAAGGGTACGTCAAATTCCTTTAGCTTGTAAATTGCTTTTTCAACAACAGGCAGATCACTGTCGCTGCCCATGATAATTCCGACTTTTTTCATTCTAATCCTCCATTCTGCCGCAAGGCGACATAAATATTAACGTGTAAAAGATGCAAGCAGGTTATCTTTTTTTGAGAGGTGACGGCGTATGCTTATACTCCTAACCTCGAAAACAGGTAAGATGCGCAGCAGATTTTTCCCGTTAACAGCACCTCATTTTAAAAAATCAAAAAGGGCAGACCTATCCGAAAAAATCTAACGGATAAGTCTGCCCAGACGGTCGGCATTAAGCGCTCTTGCCTGCTCCCATGCGGTACTCCGCCAATCCGTCAGTCACAAACAAAAGTTATCATGTTTTCAGTATAACACAGCGCCCTTTTCATGTCAATAGAGCAATACGGATTTTACAATTTTTTCAAACACTTTTTGTGTAAACCACACAATTTTCTTTCCAAAAATTGAAACATTTCATCATAAAATCCGTTTTTGAGATCAGATTTTTTACTAAAAGGGGGCTATTTCAAAAACAAACTAATTTTTAAACAGGCTTTGCTTTTTTGAAGGGGATAGGAAAAAAGCTTTGGAATTAACAAACTGAGCCAAAGCGTTGACTTTGGGATACCCGACGGCGTACATGGGTACGCCAAGGGCGAAGTTTGTTGATAGAAAGAAAAGGAGCAATTCCTTTTTTTCGTTCCGGAGCTTTTTAACATCCCCCTCTCGTGTACTTCAAGCATTGAATCATGGTAAGATGCGCCGCAGATCTCGCAAAATCACTCCACAGGGATCAGATCTAACGGATTAACCGCCTTGTCGTCTTGATATATTTCAAAGTGTACGTGCGGCGCTACGGTAAGATCACCGACTGCGGTGTTTCCCACTCTGCCGATTGTTTCGCCTTTTTTAAGCTCATCGCCGACATTTACAAGATCGGTTTCGCCGAGGTTTGCATAAAGCGATTTGTAGCCGTTCTTGTGATCAACCAGAATACAGCCGCCGAGATTGTTGTGGTAAATCTTCTCGACTGTACCGTTATCGCACAGATATACATCATCACCGACCGCCGCCTCCAGGTCTATCCCCGAATGTGTGCGCCAGTCGTCAAGGTTGTTATAGTGTATGAATTTATCGCCCGAGAAGTCTGCCAGCACCTTTCCCGAAACGGGCAGATTCGGTACAAATTCCTCCGTCTCCGTTTTTGCGGCGGTTTCCTCCGCACTCGGCTCCGTTTTCGGCTCTGTCTTTTCCTCGCGCTTCGGTTCTATAACGATTGTTTCCGGCTCGTCCTTTTCCTCCTGCGCCGTTTCCTTTTCGATATAGCTCTCATTTTCGGTATTCTCAAGCGCTATACTCTGATTTTCGGGAAATTCCTCGTCATCCTTTATAAAATTACCTACATAGCCCATTAAAGCAACTACTACCGCGCAGCCGCAAAGGGCTATGTAGAAGCCCCCTTTTTTTCCGATTTTTTTCTTATTACTCAAAACTGCTTCCTCCTTAATAATGATTTGGATAATAAAATTTATCCGATTTATACTGATATTTTTTCCCCATTTCGTTTTATTATACTAAAAAAGAGAAATAAACAATTTGAGTAAAAAAATAAGGCGGTGTAAAGACACCGCCCTTTAAGTAGATATAAAAAAACTTCGTTCCGATATTTTTTTATATATTTTTTATGTGCTCTGCGAAATTCTTGTCAAATACACCGTCTCTCACCCGAAAAAGCCAGTTTCCTCCGAGCGTTCCCGGAATATTCATGCGTTTGCCGCTCCCATATCCCAGATAATCCTGAATCGGCACGATTTTATATTTCGCACATTTTCCGAGCGCATCCTCCAAAAGCTTTTTTTTAACATCATCGCCGCGCGATATTTTAAACAGCTTTCTTACCGCCCTCTTTTTATTTTCGCTCAAGGAGTCATACCACCCCATAAGCGTGTTATCATCATGCGTGGAGGTATAGACCGCGTCATTTGCGCAAACCTCCCACGAAAGATTTTTCAAGTCACATTCCAACTCCATGATATTCATGCCCGAAAATCCCAGCTCCGTCATTGCGGATTTCAGCTCGTCGGTATCATTACCCAGATTTTCGGCTATAATATCAAGTCGATCGGCGCCCACCTTTGCGAAAAACTCTTTTCCGGGACCTTTTGCAGATACAATTTTCTCTGTATCTCTTGCGCCGTACGGCACCGAGTAATATTCAAAAAATCCGCAGAAGTGGTCGATTCTTATAATGTCGTACATTTCAGCCGCCATCAAAAATCGCTTTTTCCACCAACTGTAGCCGTCCTTTTCCATCTCGTCCCAGTTATATAGCGGATTTCCCCAAATCTGCGCATATCCCGACTTTTTATCGGGTACAGAACAAGCCACTCTTTGCGGTTCGTCCTTTTCATTTATCATAAAAAGCGATTTCTCCGACCATACCTCGGCACTGTCCATCGCAACATATATCGGCATATCTCCGATTATTCTTATCCCGTTTTTATTGGCATACTTTTTAAGTGCAAACCACTGCTCAAAGAATTTGTACTGCACAAATTTGTAAAAATCGATTATCTTGGCATATTCTTCGCCAATCTCTGCCAGGGTTTCGCTCTCATGCGCCCTCTGCTCTTTATCCCAGTCAACCCAGCTTTTATAATGATTCTTTTCCTTTAGCGCCATAAAAAGCGCGTATTCCTCCAGCCAATACTTATTCTTTTTTACGAACTCACGGTACTTCTCATCAGGCACGAAATTGAAAAACGCACTCCGAAGAAGAGGGTATCTGTAAAAAAACAGCTTTTCGTAGTCTACACTTTCGCAGTCGCTCCCGAAAAAGTAATTATCGCACTGCTCACGGGTAAGGAGCTTTTCTTCAATCAGCGTATCGATGTCAATAAAATACGGATTCCCGGCAAATGCGGACGCACTCTGATAAGGCGAGTCGCCGTATCCCGTCGGGTTCTGCGGCAGGACTTGCCACAGGGTTTGTCCCGCGTCTTTTAAAAAATCAACAAATTCATACGCTTTTTGCCCCAGACTGCCGATACCGTACGGTGAAGGCAGAGAGGAAATATGCATCAAAATTCCTTTATCTGCCATACTTTGCTCCTTTTGGTGTTTGTAATTTAAGTAACTGAAAAACTGACGTTTTCAAATTAAAATTCTTAGGTAATTACTTATTTTTATGTTCTTCAAATGTCTTTGTAAATATGTGACTGCCGTCGTTTTTCTCGGTGTCGGTATGATAATAAAGATACTCGTGCTGCTGTGGTTCCAATGCCGCTTTTATCGATTTTAAGCCCGGGTTGCATATAGGCCCTATCGGGAGTCCTTTATTTTTATAAGTATTATACGGCGAGGCTACCTCCAAATCCTTATAGTACACCTTCTCGACATCATAGAGTCCGCCGCTTATCGCATATACAACCGTTGCGTCAATTTGCAGCGGCATATCCGCCTTTATCCTGTTTTCTATAACTCCCGCGATAGTCGCACGCTCACCGTCCAACTTTGCCTCACGCTCAATCAAGGACGCTTTTGTAATAATATCCTCGATATTGTCATATCCGTCGGCAAGGCTTTTGTACTGCTTTTCAAACTCACCGAGCATGATATTTATAACGTCCTCCGCCGTTGCGGTTTTGTAAAATTCGTATGTTGACGGGAATAAAAATCCCTGAAGTCTGTAGTTTACATCTGGCGAAATTTGTGCCGATTGCAGAAAATCATAGTTATAGTCTTTTTTGAGCGCTTCTTCAAATTCCGAAACGGTCGCAATCCCTGCTCCGGTAATCTTATTTACAAGCATCTCAACCGAATACCCCTCGGGTATCGTAATTGTCACCGTTTCGCGCGTCTTTGCGGCATTGCAGAGCGTATCTATAACCTCGGAATAGCTCATCTTCGGCGAAAAATTAAATTCACCGTATTTTAACTTGCCGCGGCTGCCTGAAGTTATTGTCTTTGCTATAAAGCTCCACTTATTCGATATAACGTAATTTTCCTTTAAAATATCCGCAATGTCTCCGACCGAGCTTCCCTGCGGTATCTCGATAACGGTATCTTCATACAGTCTGCACCGATTCGGCGAAAACATTATCATCACAAAAATTATAACCACCGCCGCAGCAATAAGAGCTGCAATATATCCTACAGATTTCTTCTTCACAGGATCTCCCTCCTTCAATTACCACACAAGTAATTGTAAAATTTAAATTTTACAATTATCCTCCATTTCTATGGGGGTATCGGGGGTGCTAACCCCTGATCTGCAATCAAAAATGACGGCACGTGCGTCATTTTTGGCTGAAATAAAAAGTTTCAACCCTCCGGCAAAATTAAAATCAGCCGGAACTTTTTATTTCTACATAAGCATTTTAATTGTAAAACATCAGTTTTACAATTATCTTAACTACCACACAAAATCAAACTCCAGATCTCCGATTCTCACGGTATCGCCTTCCTTTACGCCCGCCTCAACCAAAGCGTCGATAACACCGCGGTTTTTTAAAGCTCTCTGGAAATACTGCAAGCTTTCCTCATCGGAGAAGTTCACGCTTGCGCCGACCGCCTCAATCCACGAGCCGTAAACAACATATACTCCGTCCTCTTTTTCAATATCGAATCCGCGTTCGGTTTTGTCTATAATCATATCCTCGGAAATATCCATCTCCGGTTCATACACCTGTATCGGAGGAAGTTTTGAAAGCTCGGTAAAGGTATATTTCATCAGCTCCGAAACACCCTTTCCCGTTGCCGCCGAAATCTCAAAAAGCTTATACCCTCTTTTTGCAATCTCCGCCTTAAACTCTTCAAAAACCTGAACGTCCTGCAAAATATCGGTCTTATTTGCCGCAACAATCTGCGGACGTTTTTCAAGCTCCATATTATACTTTGAAAGCTCTTCGTTTATAATATCAAAATCCTCTGTCGGGTTTCTGCCCTCGATTCCCGAAACGTCAACCACGTGAATCAGAAGCCGCGTTCTTTCTATATGACGCAGAAAATCGTGTCCGAGTCCGACACCCTCACTTGCGCCCTCGATAATCCCCGGGATATCCGCCAGAACAAAGCTCATTCCGCCATCGAGCTCCACAACTCCGAGATTAGGCTCCAAAGTCGTAAAGTGATAATTCGCAATTTTAGGATCAGCCTTTGTCGTCCGCGAGAGAATCGTGGATTTACCCACATTCGGGAATCCCACCAAGCCGACATCTGCCAAAAGCTTCAGCTCAAGTATTACCTCACGCTCCATGCCCTTTGTTCCGTTTTTCGCAAAATTCGGGGTCTGTCTTGTCGCGGTCGCAAAATGACTGTTTCCCCAGCCTCCGCTGCCGCCCTTTGCCAGAATCACGTCCTTTTCGGGATCGGACATATCCGCAAGTATTCTGTTTGTCGCGGCGTCTCTTACTATCGTACCCTGCGGCACGTTTATTATAATATCCTCGCCTTTTTTGCCGTTGCAGCGCTTGCCGAATCCGTCACCGCCGTTTTGCGCCGTATATTTTCTTTTATAGCGGAAATCCATCAGCGTGCAAAGCCCGGGATCGACATGAAATATAACATTTCCGCCGTTTCCGCCGTCACCGCCGTCAGGGCCGCCAGCCGCAACATATTTCTCACGGTGAAATGCTATTGCGCCGTTTCCGCCGTTTCCTGCTTTTATTAAAATTTTCGCTTTATCCGTAAACATCGTTTTCTCCTGATTTATCTTGATATATCTGTAATTCGGGTAAAAAGTAAAAATAGCTTTTCACTAATATTATAATTATATCATAAAATTTTATTTCTGTCAAATTTTACAGATTTTTGCCGATTTCGCCAAGCAAAAAAGGCTGTTTAAAAAGTCAGCTGACTTTTAAACAACCCCTTTTGAACTTTAGGTAACAGAAAAAAAGCTTATTTGTATTTTGCCTCTTTTCTTGCATTCCGGAGTTTTTTAACATCCCCTACATAAAGTGGCCGAGTATTATCGGCAGAAATATCGCCGGCACCATATTCATAACCTTAATCTTCGTAATACCCATCATGTTAAGTGCTAAAGGTATCATCACAAGACAACCCACCGCTGTCATCTGCGATACGATCACATCGCTCAGAAAAGGTGATATCCACTGTGCGCAAAGGGTAATTGTTCCCTGATACAAAAGCCGAAAGAATCACACCCACTCCCAAAGATGAGGCAAATATCAGCGCGGCAACGCAGTCGATTGTCGCTTTTGCAAAAAGCGTTGAGTGATCTCCGGTAAGTCCGCTCTGCAGCGCTCCCACAATCGCCATAGCTCCCACTCCGAATAAAAGCGTTGCCGAAACGAACCCTTCCGCAAGCGTTGTTTCTCCCTGCTCCTTTGAAAATCTTTTCTCTATCCTCTCTCCCAAATTTGAAAGCCGCTTATCCAAATCAACCGCCTCACCCAAAAGGGTACCCAAAGCCATTGATACTATCACCAAAAGGGTATTGTCGGTTTTTGAAAGTCCTGTCACTGCAATATAAAGAGTGCAGAGCCCCAAAGCAATCATGATTGCATCGCCTATTCTTTTTGGGAGTCCTTTTTTGAGAAGAAGTCCGATAATCCCGCCGCCGACAATCGCCGCCGCATTAACTATTGTTCCAAGCATATATCAACCCTCCGCCGTCTCCTCAAAAAATCTGTCCGCCAATTTTGCAAATTCCCCGATTCCAAGCTTTTCACCGCGTATTCCCGGCTCAATACCGCACTCTTCAATTATCTTGCCGCATTGCGCCTTATCCATACCGAATGCACTCGAAAGGCAATTTAAAAGCGTCTTTCGGCGCTGTGCAAAAGCCGCCTTTACCACACGGAAAAACATCTTTTCATCTTTCGGCAAAACATTGGGCTTTTCACATACATCAAGGCACACCACCGCCGAATCCACCTTCGGCGCCGGGTAAAACTTACCTGCCGGCACAACCGTCACAATCCGCGGCTCTGTGTAATATCCGCACAAAACGCTTATTGCGCCGTAATCTTTTGTGCCTGCCTCGGCGCAAAGTCTTTTTGCAACCTCTTTTTGCACCATAACAACAATCTTTTTGATAGGAAAATGCCCCTCCAAAAGCATTGTGATAATCGGTGTGGTGATATAATACGGCAGATTTGCCGCAACGCTTATCTTTTCGCCGCCAAACTCCTGTTTTATTATCTCATTCAGATTCAGCTTTAAAACATCGCCCTCGATAAGCTTAACATTGTCAAATTCCGAAAGCGTATATTCCAGAACCGGAAAAAGACGCTTGTCCAGCTCTATCGAAACCACCTTTTCCGATGCCCTTGCAAGCTCACGCGTCAGAACACCGAACCCCGGTCCGACCTCTAAAACGCCCTTTTGCGGTTCTGCCGCCTCAACAATATCTTCCAGTACATTTTTATCCAGCAAAAAGTTCTGTCCGAGTCCTTTTGAAAACCCAAATCCGAATTTTTGCGCAATATCCTTTATAACCCGCGGTTCCGTAAGCTCCAAAATATTTTTCCTCCGTAATTTTTCTCAAACAACAATGTGGCTGTTTAAAAAGTCAATTGATTTTTTAAACAGCCTTTGATTTTTTAAGGGGATAGAAAAAACTTTGCGAAGTTTTTTAATATTCCCAAATCTTTAATTTAAAACGTAGACCGTTGCACTTCTTCTTCCGAATTGAATGCATTCGGCTTTTGTATTGTAACAAAGATCAACTCTGTTTCCCTTTATCGCACCGCCGGTATCTCCCGCGATACAGTAGCCGTACGTCCATGACGCGCCGCCGTCGGGCGATTCGATATAGAGCTTTGATCCCAAAGGAATAATCCTCGGATCAACCGCTACAACGCCGAACTGCGGAACGAGTCCGTATGCAGTTATCGAATATCCCGAATTTGTTTCGGGTGACGGATCGTATGCCGTCGCCGTAACGTTTATAACTTTTGAGTATGAAAAGCTTTTATCCGCCGCCGGCTGTGCATTTGCCTGCCATGTGCCGCTCTCCGGGATCGGCTTTGTTCCGACCGATACTATTTCATTTATCGGCTCAACCGCCGTCACGCTCGATACAAGCTCTCTCGATTCTTCCTCTCCCCCGACCTTCTTTACGCGGTATACCTCTCTTTTCGTTCCGACACTGCCCTTTTGTTTTACAGTCGTTCTGCCCGAATATACCTCGGGATCCTCCTCGGTTACGGTTTCGTAAGGTATATCGCTGTCGCAGGTTTCGTCAACATATTCCACACGCACAATATTTATCACCGTGCCGTCCGAAATATCCGAATCCCTCTCGGGGCTTACCAGATCATTTTCGGAAATTGTAATTCCCAGATCCTTTATCGCCTCTTTAACCGTCCTTTTCGGTGTTCTTGCGGTCACCTTTGCGCCGTCGAAGTTCACCTCTACCATTTTTGTTTTTTCTACCGTAATAGTTTGATTCTGATACAGCGTATCAGACAGTTTAGCATTTATAACATCATCATTTTTTATTTCGACTCCCTGTTCCTCCAGAAAATTTCCTACAGTTTCACTTCTTGTAACAAATTTTCTTGTTGATTCAAAATCATTGAAACAATCCCTCTGTACAAGGGTTACATTCTTCGTATCCTTATCCGAAATTGCACCCATCGTAAGCATACTCATCATTACGACAAATGCCATAGCCAACGCTAAACTTTTTTTATCACGGCAGCCATTACGCATTTTTTCAAATAACATAATTTCTACCTCCTTTTACATATCTCTTGCATTATACTATAGTTTCGCTTTAAATGTCAACCAAATTATTAAGAAGTTGTTACATCTCACCAATTGCCCACCTTTTTCACCCCTCAAAAACCCCCTTTACTATATAAACTTTACAAATTTTTTGCCATAAAATGGTAAATAATGGAATTATTTTACATCGACTTTTTTTGAAATTTGGGCAGAAAAAGCCTTTTTACGGCAAAATATATGTATAACTCAATCAAAAAATGGGCAAAATATCCATATGTAACAAGCCTGTAATTTGCTACAAAATTGTTACATAATCTATCCTATTACAGTTTAAAAAAATTTATTCCAAAAAGAGATATGTTAAAAAACAAAGGCTGTTCAAAATCGTAAGATAAAAAAATTTTTTCGGGAGGTAAGTTTTATGAAAAACAAAGAGAAAAAAGTAATTATATTGGAGAACCTGCAATCCCCCTTCATTTCACAGGCGATTATCATATTAAAAGAAGGAGCTGAATGTGAAAATACGGGGATTATAGAGGAGGCTGAGCGCATTGTCGGCGGATATTTTAAAAATCCCCCCAAAAAGAAGAACAAAGCTCTTCTCTTAGGAGGGATTATATTGGCGTCCGCAATCGCATTCACCGTTATCCTGCGCTTACTTTAGCGTTTTTTCAATCTCGGCTTTCAAAGCATTATAATCGGTTGCGCTCGGCAGGATCGCCGTAGAGTTTCCGTCTTTGTCGAGCATTACCAATGCCGGCGTTTCAAGTGCGCCCAAAAGATCTTTATATGTATCTTCGCTGCCGTCAACTTCCTTTACCATAAACGTAACGCGTCCGGCATATTCGCCCTTGAGTTTCTCAACGGTCGCCTTTTCATCGGCATATCCCTTATCCTTTGACGACATAAAGTACATGAAGGTCGGGAGATTTTTCGTGTAGCTCGCAAGTTCTTCCTTTTCCTCTTTTGTCATCGTATTATCCGAAGTCTTTTCTTCGGATTTCTTTTCGTCCGCTTTTTGGGTATCCGGCTTATTTGTATCGGACTTTTGCTCATCAGCCTTTTGGGTACCGTCCGCAGCAGGTGTCTCGCCTGCCTGATCATTTTTGCTCTCATCGGCGGTTTTTCCTGCTTCATCAATAGTCTGAGTCTGCTGCGTTTCATCAGGCTTTACACCCTTTTTGCCGCCGCTTACCGCCGCGATCACCGCTATTGCCGCCACCACGATAATCGCCGCCGCAATAATTATAATTTTCTTTTTCTTGTCCATTTTAAATTTCCTCCTCCGTAATTTTAAATTTTTATTATGATAAAAGTAAAATGTAAATTTTACTTTTTAGTCACCGCATCTTTGCGGGGGTATCGGGGGTGCCAGCCCCTGATTTATAATTAAAAATGACGACATGTGTGTCATTTTTGGCTGAAATAAAAAGTTTCAACCCTCCGGCAAAATTAAAATCAGCCGGAACTTTTTATTTCCTCATAAGAATTTTAATTGAAAAACGTTAGTTTTTCAATTACCTGTTTAAATTTTTATTTTTATCGGGAATAAACGACCTTGATTAGCACAAGATGTTTATATCCCGCATTTATCCAATTTTTCTTTCATTATATCTAAAGCTCTTGCAGCAATAAGCTTATATCTCTCGGTTTTCGGTCCGCGCACTCGCTCATGCCAGCCCTCGATTATACCGAAATTCGCATTCATCGGCTGCAAATTACCGTTTGCGCCCTCCGAAATATAAATCGGGAGCGATCCTATCGCCGTCTTTATATCCGGCTCCAAAAGCGGCTCATCTTTAATCTGCCGCGCCATATTAAATCCTGCCAAAATTCCCGATGATGCCGATTCCACATACCCCTCCACACCTGTTATCTGTCCTGCAAAGTAAATTTTCGGATATTTTATCATTCTGTAGAATCTGTCGAGTATCCCGGGTGAATTTAAGTAGGTATTTCTGTGCATTACACCATAGCGCACAAACTCCGCATTCTCCAAGCCGGGGATAAGTGAAAATACCCTTTTCTGCTCGCCCCATTTTAAATTTGTCTGAAATCCTACTATATTATATAACGTCGCCTCGCGGTTATCCTGGCGGAGCTGTACCACCGCATATGCGTCATCTTTTCCGGTTTTCGGATTTTTTAATCCCACCGGCTTTAAGGGGCCGAAAAGCAGGGTTTCAAACCCTCTTTTTGCCATAACCTCAACCGGCATACACCCCTCGAAAACCTTCTGATTCTCAAAGCTTTTGAGCGGTGCGGTTTCGGCATTTACCAGCTCATTATAAAAGCGCTCATATTCCTCTTTCGTCATAGGGCAGTTTATATAATCCGCCGTACCGCGGTCATATCTTGCGCCGTAGAACACCTTATCAAAATCTATGCTCTCCTTTGCGATAACCGGCGCCGCCGCATCGTAAAAATACATATTCTCACCGCCCGAAAGCTCGGTTATTCTCTCGCACAAGCCCTCGCTTGCCAAAGGCCCGGCGGCGATTATCGTATATTCGTCGGGGTTAATTTCGCTCACTTCTTCATTTACAACCGTGATATACTTATTCGCCTTTATTTTATCGGTTATATATCGGGAGAAAATATCTCTGTCCACCGCAAGCGCACCGCCTGCCGGTACCTTTGATATATCCGCCGCCTCCATCATAACAGAGCCGAAAAGCCGCATTTCCTCTTTTAAAAGTCCGCAGGCATTCTCAATCCTCTCCGCCTTTAGTGAATTTGAACAGACAAGCTCCGCAAAATTTTCGCTTTTGTGTGCCGGGGAGAACTTTTTCGGTTTCATCTCAAAAAGCTCACATTCTATCCCGGCTTTTGCCAGCTGCAAAGCCGCCTCGCACCCGGCAAGTCCGGCTCCTATTACTTTTACCTTCATTCCTTGCTCTTTTTCTCCTTCTTTTCTTCGTAGCCGCAGCCTTCCTTTTCACAGAATATCTTACCGTTTTTACCCGACTTCTGCAACAGGAGTCCGCCGCATTTCGGACAGGTTCTTCCTGCCACCGGCTTATACCACGCGATAAAATCGCACTTCGGCATATGCTCGCACGGATAGTATTCCTTGCCTTTTTTTGATCGGCGGATAAGAATATCGCCGCCGCACTTCGGACATTTTGCGCCCGTTTCATAGCGTATCGTCTTTGTATTTTTACATTCGGGATAACCCGGGCAGGCGAGAAATTTGCCGAATTTACTGATTTTATACACCATCATGCGTCCGCACTTTTCACATTTTACGTCGGACTCTTCGTCTTTTATCGTCACCTTTTCAATGCTCTTTTCGGCATTATCGAGATTTTCCTTAAATTCGGGATAGAACCCTTCCAGAACCTTTACCCATGAAAGCTTTCCGTCCTCGACCTCATCAAGCTCAGTTTCCATCTCGGCGGTAAATTCAACGTCCACTATATCTTTAAAATACGCTTTCATTATATCTGTCGTAATCATTCCCAGCTCTGTCGGGACAAGCTGTTTTTTGCTGCGTGAAACATATCCGCGTGAGATTATCGTCGTAATTGTCGGCGAATAGGTACTCGGTCTGCCTATACCGTTTTCTTCAAGCTCATGCACAAGGCTCGCCTCGGTAAATCTTGCAGGCGGCTGCGTGAAATGCTGATTTGCGTTTATATCCTTTAGAGTCACCTCATCGCCCATTGCCATCTTTGGCAAAGTCTTATCCTTTTCCTTTGTGCCGTCGATACCCTCAACATAAACGCTCATATATCCTTTAAAGACCAGCCTTGAGCCGCTCGCCTTGAAAAGATGCCCGTCCGCATCGATTGCCGCGCTTGAGGTTTCATATACCGCCGCTGCCATCTGGCTCGCCGTAAATCGTTCCCATATGAGCTTATAGAGCTTATACTGCTCGTTTGTGAGCTTATCCTTGACCGAATCGGGCGTTATAAACACGCTTGTCGGGCGGATTGCCTCGTGCGCGTCCTGCGCATTTTTCTTTGTTTTATACTGTCTGGGGTGCAAAAATTCCTTTTCGTAATTCTGCGAAATATAAGCAATCGCCTCTTTTTGCGCCTCCGCCGAAATTCTTAAAGAATCGGTTCTCATGTATGTGATAAGACCGACCGTCCCGAGCTCTTTTCCGAGGTTTACACCCTCATAAAGTCCCTGCGCCGTCTGCATCGTGCGTGCAGTATTAAAATTAAGCTTTCTCGACGCGTCCTGCTGGAGCGTACTTGTCGTAAAGGGAGGCGGCGGATTTTTGGAAATCTCTCTTGTTTTCAAATCCGTTACGGTGAATTTCTTGCCCTTTACCTCGGCAATTATGCGCTCCGCCGTCTCACGGTCGGGAAGCTCATCGTTTTTCCCGCCCTTGCCGTAATATTTTGCGGTAAATGCCGTCTTGGACGACGGCGCCAAAAGCTCCGCCTCTACAGTCCAGTATTCGCGCGGCACGAAATTCTGTATTTCCTCCTCGCGGTCGCATATAAGGCGCGTCGCAACCGACTGCACACGCCCGGCGCTCAAACCGCGCTTTACCTTGCTCCAGAGAATCGGACTGATCTTGTAACCCACTATTCTGTCTAAAACACGGCGCGCCTGCTGTGCGTCCACCAAATCCATATCTATTCCTCTCGGCTCTTTTATAGCCGCTTTTACCGCCGTTTTGGTAATCTCGTTAAAGGTTACACGGCAGTTTGAGTTTACATCAATTTTCAAAGCATTCGCCAGATGCCAGCTTATCGCCTCTCCCTCGCGGTCCGGGTCGGTTGCAAGATACACAACGTCCGCCGACTTTGCCTCTTTTTTAAGCTGCGTCAGAATATCGCCTTTTCCCCTTATCGTGATATACTTCGGCTCGAAATGATTCTCCACGTCAACGCCCAGCTGGCTTTTCGGCAGATCTATAATATGCCCGACAGACGCCAGAACCGAATAATCCTTGCCCAAATATTTTTTTATCGTGTCCGCCTTTGACGGGGACTCCACAATCAGTAGTTTTTTCTTTTTTGCCATGATTTTCTCCCTTTATCTCCTAATGTTTTTAATTTGTATAAGTAATTTTAAAACTAATATTTTCCAATCAGAACTCTTTTTTATTTGGTTTTTCTTTGCAGCTCGAACTTTCTCCTTGCTTTGGGAATGGAAAAAATGATTCGGAACGGACGAAATGAACCCGACGGCGTACGGAGGTACTCCGAGCGGTTCAGTTCGTTCGTAGCAAAGAACTCCTTTTTTCACTTTTATTTGGTTTTTCTTTGCGATCCGAACTTTTTTTACATTCCCAGCGTATATTTGTTTCCGGCTGCTTTTTCTATAATTCCCATCATTTCAAGTATCGGCAGGATTGCATTTAGCTTTGCGACCTTGATTTTGCTCTCACGTGCAATCTCGTCGATATGCGATGCACCGTTTAAAATCACTTGTATTATAAGCCGTTCTTCGGGATTTAATCCCTCAAAACGCTTATCGTTTATATCGATTTTTCTCGGCTGCGGCTTTTCGGGTTTCTTCCTTGGTGCTTCTTTCTTTTCATATGTGCGCCATTCGGGGATTTTTACGTTCTGCGGTTTCTTTAAATCCGCCTTTAATTTATCAAAAACCTCGGGGTATTTTTCTATAATATCGTTTGCACAGGTTGTTAAAATCGCACCCTTTTTAATCCAGTCATTCGTCCCCTGCGACTCCTTGTGGAATATTCCGCCGGGCACCGCAAATACCTCCTTGCCGCTCTCCCATGTGCGCTTAATTGTTGTATGCGTTCCGCTCTTTTTTCCTGCCTCAATTACCAAAAGACCGCGGGAGAGTCCGCTTATTATCCTGTTCCTCTGTGGGAAATTGTGTCCGTACGGAGGGCATGACGGCGGATATTCGGTCATCACCACGCCGTATTGCTCGATTGCCTCCATAAGCTTTGCGTTCTCGGGCGGATAGACAATATCTATGCCGCACCCAAGGACTGCGATTGTAGAGCCGCCCGCGCGTATTGCCGCAATCGAGGAAATCGAGTCGATTCCGCGCGCCATACCGCTTACGATTGTAACGCCTTTTGATGCAAGCTCATAGCAGAGCTTTTGACAGACCACCCGTCCATAGTCGGTGCACTGCCTTGATCCGATTACGCTCAAAGAGAATGTATTTTCCCAATCCATCTCTTTTCCCTTCATATATAAAACATACGGCGGCTCGGCAATTTTTCTCAGTGGCGGCGGATAGTTTTCGTCCTCAAAGGTGACAATCCTTGCGCCGATTGCATTTATCTTTTCTATGATTTTTTCGGCGCCGTCAAGACGTTTATCCAGCAAATCGCGCTTTTCTTTTTCGTCTATCCCGGTAATATCATCGTAAAAATCGGCATTATAGATTTCCTCAATGCTGTCGAAATGCTCCAAAAGCGACGTAATTTTCCCGGAATTGATAAACTCTTTTGAGGTAAGCCATACCCACAATTCCGTATTTCCCATTTTCGCACCACACCCCATTTTGAATTTCTACATATTACATTACCAAAAAAATCTCCAAATGTCAAAGGTTTTTTTATTTATTCATAAAATATTAATTTATAATTGACACTTTTCACCCTACATATTATAATAATAGTAGCAAATTGTGAAATACGACCATTAGGGAATGTAAAAAAACTCCGGGACACAAGAAAAGAATTAAAATATACATATGCCGAAAGGGAAAATAATTGACTTTTTAAACAGCCCCTAATACAACTATTTTAAGGAGATTTCTTTTATGAAAGAAAAAATATATACCATACCGATAAATGAGGCGGTAGAATCGGACTCGGAATGTCCGTTTTGTCTGATAGAAAAAAAGCTTGAGAAAGAAAGCATCGAATATACCCTCGGCGCTGCGATGATGGAGCCCGATTACCGTATACTCTGCAACGAAAAGGGATTTTGCAAAACCCACGCATCACTACTTTTTGCCGAGCCGAACAAACTAAGCCTTGCGCTTGTTTTGGATTCACAGCTCGAAGCCTTCAGAAAAAAATACGATGCTGAAGAAAAAAAGCTTTCGCCCAAAAAAGGACTGTTTAAAAAACAGGACGCGCCTTCCGCCTTTTCCGAGCTTCGCAAGCACTCATGCGTAATATGCGACAAGATAAACTCAACTTTAGACCGTTACGGCGAAGTATTTTTCTATATGTGGAAAAATGATGACACATTCAGGCAAAAGATACTCGAATCAAAGGGATTTTGTATGCCGCACCTTTATTTTTTGGTGGAGCTTTCCCAAAAACACCTGCACAATCCCGAAAGCTTTATAAAGCCGATGTACGAAAAGCAGAAAAAGGAGCTTTTACGCATACAGGAGGAAATACATCTTTTTACACTGAAATTCGACTACCGCAACAAGGATCTTCCATGGGGCAATGCCAAGGACGCACCATTGCGCACACTCGAAAAAAACGTCGGATACCTATACAAGAATGAGGACAAAGAATGAAAGAAGTTATTGTAAATAAAAATGACGCAGGGCAGAGATTGGACAAATTTCTCTCAAAATACACGCAAAATATGCCGCAGGCAATGCTCTACAAAAGCATACGCAAAAACTGCGTCAAGTTAAACGGCAAGCATATAAAAGATGTCGGGTATATATTAAAGGCGGGCGATATATTGAACCTATATTTTAAAGATGAATTTTTCCCCGACCATGCCGCATCCGAGCCGTTTATGAGCATAAAACCGAACATCGACATCGTATACGAGGACGAAAACATTATCCTTGTAAATAAACCGGCAGGGGTTAATGTACATGCCGATGATTCGGGCGACACAAACACCTTGATTGAGCACTTAAAAGCATATCTTTGGCAAAAGGGCGAATATAATCCTCAAAAAGAGCAGTCCTTTACACCGGCTCTTTGCAACAGAATCGACCGCAACACGCAAGGGATAGTAATTGCCGCTAAAAATGCCGAGTCACTGCGGATTATGAACGAAAAAATCAAAAACCGCGAAATCGAAAAATTCTACCTTCTGATCGCATCAGGGATACTTCCGAAAAAGTCGGGACGGCTTTCGGGGTATATATTTAAAGATGAAAAGAAAAAAATAGTCTATGTTTCCAACACCCCAAAAAAGGGCGCAAAAACCGCCGTCACCGACTATCGGGTAATCGCCGAAGCAAACGGCAATTCGCTTGTCGAGGCAAAGCTTTTAACAGGGCGCACGCATCAGATCCGCGCGCATTTTGCCTCAATCGGGCATCCTCTTTTGGGCGACGGCAAATACGGCTCAAACAAGATAAACCGCGGCTCGGGATTTTCGCATCAGGCGCTCTGCTCATACAGGCTCATCTTCCGTTTCACCACCGACGCCGGGATTCTTTCCTATCTAAATAACCGCGAATTTAAGCTGGAAGATGTGGATTTTTTACAACAATTTCAAAAAACGGGGCTATAAAAAAAACAAAGCAAGAAAGGCCGAAAAATCAAAAAATATGATTTTTCACGGAATTATTCCCTTTCTTGCTATCCGCTCTAAAATCAAAGGCTGCCAAAAAAAATCAATTGACTTTTCCCCTTACTTTTTTGTTTTTTTCAGATTTTCTATATACTCACTCAAATGCTCACGCAGCGGTTTTTTCGAGCGCATCGCAAATAGGAATTTGTGACGCTCTTTTTTGTTGTAGGTCTGAATCTGCTGTTTGAGCGTCTCATATTTAATAAGTATCTCATGCTCCTTTGCAAATGCGCGGATCTTGGTCAGCAAACGGAAGGAGTACACAACGTCAATCATAAACACCCCGAAAAACATTCCCAATACAAATGAAAAAGATAAATGATTTGAGAACCATTCAAGCGCATTTAATATGTATGGGTGAATGAGAAAGTAATACACCGCTCCCAAAAGCGACCAGAATATCGAAAATTTCAGGCATATAATCCCCTGCAAATTGAATCTCTCATTGCTATAATCCCAAAGCTTTACCTTCATTATCTTTATAAATATAACTCCTGCGATATACTCTATCAAGGTCATTGCGACAGCCATCATCGCAAAAAGCACGATCTTGTTCACCACCGGATTATCGAACATATCAAAGCGCTCAAGCCCTGCCAAAAGGTACAGCGAACACAGCCCGAAGCCGTATATCGGCAGATACGGTCCTACCAGAAATCCCGGATTCATCCATTTGCGCGATGTATTCGATTTGGTGAATCTTCTGAAGAAAAGCTCCATCGCCCACCCGAGAGTGCAGCCTATAAAAAACAAAAACATCAGTATCAAAAAATCACTCATTTTTATCTCCGTTCCTTTCCGCGGCATATCGGGGTTTTCTTCCGCGCCGCTTGACAAAATAATATTTATATGATAAAATCGTGTTAATCGGGGGACTTGGCGTTAAAACCCAATTCCCAAACGATAAAATAAAAAAATGGGGGTGCAAACAATGTTTTGCGAAAATTGCGGTAAACAAATCCCGGACGGGACGCAGGTCTGTCCGTATTGTTCTGCCGAATATGCAGCAGAAGAGGCTCCGAATACTCCGCCCGCTGCCGACAGTACATACGCAGCTCCTGCTCCCGAACCGATCATGACGAATCCTTATCAAAAGCAGCAAAAGCCTTTGGATTATTCAACAATATCCCTTGTGCTCGGAATTGTAGGTCTGGTATTTTGCTTTTCATGCTCCGGATTTATAATCAACATCGTAGGTATCGTATTCGGTATCAAGGCAAAAAATGAATCGGGACGTCAGGCAGGACTCATAATGAGCATAATCGGTCTTGTTCTTGCAATCATCACAACCATTATCTCAATCGGTTGGGTTGCGGCTCTTATCTCGGCACTGAGTCAATTTTCCGGATCTCCGTTTATGATGTAATTTCAGCTAAAGGGGCTGTTTAAAAAGTCAATTGATTTTTTAAACAGCCTTTGCTTTTTTACAAATTATTGTTTACTCCCCGCAAGAGTGCCAATCCGTAATCAAAGTCGACAATCTCCCAATTAAAGCTTTTGTCTTTCACTCCGCTCTTAAAAATCTGATCTTTTACCGTATTGTAGCTTTCCATCGGCACTTTTGACGTATAGCAGGAATTGTCCTTTGTATCGTGAATGAGAAATTCCAGCATACCGTCCTCCGATTTCCCGAATACCGCTCTCATGGTATCCATACTCTCCGGTTTCTGCATTAAAATAAGCACCTTTAAAACCTCAATCGCTTTATCGTTCAAGCCGTTATCAAATATCAGAATCTTCTCCAATAAGCTGTTGTAGTCACTGACAAAACGCAGATTATAGTTTCTCAGCTCATTCAATTCTCCCGATTCCTCCGACGCTTTTTTCATATTTTTAAAAAGCTCATCTTTCTTTTTAGCATCGTCACAGGGTGAAAACGATATTATCAGCGACCTTTCCTCATCGCGATACAAAAGCGGCGTCGGAATCAGCGCCTTGTGCGAGCAGGACGGGCATACGAACATATTAACCTTTCCCGCCAAAAGATCTTTCTTTAAATCCGCGCTGTCCGAAACGGTAATAGACTGCCAAACCGTCATTTCGGATATTTCGCCGCATTTCGGGCACTTTATTGTCTGACTTGCATTTATACTCATAAAAATTCGTTCCTTTCAAGGTTTATCTTTATATAATTATATACTAATACGGACAAAAAGGCAAGGAAAAAAATATTGACAAATTCATAAATACGCGGTATAATATTAATAGAAAAAGGCAAGACCTCATACGGTCATGCCATTAACGTTTTATTATTTTTCAGAAAATAACGCCACGCTTATGCACGGAGCCGGCGTTATTTTTTTATGGTTAATGCCAATAGCAGCAACAAAATTATCATAAATGAGATTATGTAATCCTTATCCATAAAGCACATCACCCCCTTTTGATAGAGATGACAGCACAACCGCCGGTGTGAACACCGTTAAAAGATCCTGCCTTGCCGGATTGAACCGACATAAATATTATACACCTGTTTTAGGCAATTTTCAAGTATTTTTCTTACCCTGTGCGTTTTTTTAATTTTATATTCCGATTTTTTATATCATGTATGCAAATAAAAGTCAAACAAATTCGGCAAAATAAAAGAAAATATGTAATTATAAAACTAACGATTTAAAGGAGTGATTTTATGAATCCGATTATCGAAACAATTTTCCTTTTGCTGTCCTTTGCCGGATTTACGGCAGGGTGTACTATGTTTTTTTCACAAAAAAACACGCCTTTTATAATAACCGCGTCTGTTACAACATTTTTTTCCGTCTTAAACATCTTAAATACCGCCGATCACAGCAAGATTATCTTTTCGGGCGCCGTGATTATTCTCGCCTTTTCGGGGATTCTTATGCGCATTGCCTCGAACAATTCACGCTTTATCCCTACAATTACAGTATTTTCTGCCATGATTATTTCAATTATTCGCACCTTTATTTAATTTTCAACTTTACAATTTTAAAAATATGTTATATAATAGTAGGTATAGTTGTTTTATTTAAAAAATGAGGAGGAATAAAAAATGGGTAAATTATTCGGAACGGACGGAATACGCGGTATTGCAAACAAAGAGCTTACCGCGGAGCTGGCATTCAAAACAGGTCAGAGCGGTGCATATGTGCTTACAAAAGCGGCAGCACGCCGTCCGCGAATCTTAATAGGCAAGGACACAAGAAAGTCGGGCGATATGCTTGAGGCGGCACTAACCGCCGGCTTATGCTCAATGGGTGCTAAAGTTATACCCTTGGGTGTTATCCCCACCCCTGCCGTTGCCTATCTTACAAGACTTTACAATGCCGATGCCGGAGTGGTAATCTCGGCATCACACAACCCATGCGAATACAACGGCATAAAGTTCTTTAACGGCGAGGGCTACAAGCTCAGCGACGAAATCGAAAACGAAATCGAAGAATATATCGAGGGCAGAAAAGTTATAGACGAGCTGCCGACTCACGGAAAAGTAGGGTATGTATCCGCAAACCATAACGCCGTTGAGGACTATGTAAGCTTTGCAATCTCAACAATAGACACAAATCTCGAAGGCTTGAAAATCGCGATAGACTGCGCAAACGGCGCGAGCTATCAGACCGCATTCAAAGCGCTCAACAAGCTCGGCGCAAATGTCGAGGCAATCCACAACACCCCCGACGGCGTAAACATAAACGACAAATGCGGCTCGACACACATGAAGAGCTTACAGGATTATGTAGTATCGATCGGTGCGGACATCGGCATCGCATTTGACGGCGATGCGGACAGAATGCTTGCCGTTGACGAAAAAGGTAATCTTATAGACGGCGATCAGATAATGGCGGCTTGTGCGCATCACATGATGCAGGAGGGCAAGCTCAAGAAAAATACGCTCGTATCGACAGTTATGAGCAACCTCGGCTTATTTATCGCAGGCGAAAAGCTCGGCATAAACATTCCGCGCACCAAGGTCGGCGACAGATATGTCCTCGAAGAAATGCTCGACAAGGGATATTGCCTGGGCGGCGAGCAATCGGGACACATCATCTTTTTGGACTACAACACAACCGGCGACGGCTTGGTAAGTGCGCTGCAATTCCTGTCAATCCTCAAAAAGACCGGCAAAAAGGCGTCCGAGCTTGCATCAATCGTTACCGTATTGCCGCAGGCTTTGGTAAATGCAAAGGTTAAGCTTGAAAACAAAGCCACATACATGAACGTTTCGGAGATTGCCGAAGAAATAGAAAAGCTTGAAAAGGAATTTGCCGGCGAGGGCAGAGTTTTAATTCGTCCTTCGGGGACAGAGCCTTTGGTTCGTGTTATGATAGAGGGAAAAGACCAGGATTATATTACGAAAAAAGCAACAGAGCTTGCCGCGCTGATAGAAAAATCATGCGGCTGATACACTTTTTAAAAAGCGAGGGATTTTAATGTTAATAGATTTTCACACACACGCATTTCCGGATAAGCTTGCCCCGCGGGCGATAGAATCGCTTGAGGCAAATCTGCGTGCCAATTTGGGCGAATGTCCCGAATGTCATGCAAAAAAGCCCGGCAATTTAGCTGCGCTTAAATCCTCCATGAAATGCGGCGGAGTTGATATTTCGGTAGTTTTACCGATTGCAACCACCGTTACGCAGTCCGAATCTATTAACACATTCGCGAAAAAAATTACAGATCATGACGGGATAATCTCTTTCGGGAGCGTTCACCCCAACCAGGAAAATGTTGAAGAGGAAATGCACAAAATAAAGGATATGGGATTAAAGGGCATAAAGCTCCACCCCGATTATCAGCAGTTTTTCATAAACTCACCCGAATCTATCCGTGTCCTAAAGCTCGCGGAAAAATTGGATCTTGCGGTCGTTCTTCATTCGGGGGTTGATTCGGGCGTACCGCATCCGGTACACTGCTCACCCGAGCTTTTGGCAGACGCACTAAACCATGTTTCGGGCAAAAAAATAGTTGCGGCGCATATGGGCGGATTTTTAATGTATGAGGACGTTTTAAAACACCTTGCCAAAACCGACGTAATCTTCGATACCGCATACTGCCTCGATACAATGCCCAAAGACATTGCCATGGAAATCATAAATACGCACGGTGCGGATAAAATGCTCTTTGCAACCGACTTTCCCTGGAAAGAGGCAACGGATATTCTCCCGGCGTTAAAAAATCTTCCCCTTACAAAAGAGGAATTTGACATGATAACATACAAAAATGCCTGCCGTCTTTTGGGTATCGGCGAAAAATAAAAACAGGAGTTAATTTAATGAATGCAGATAACATTTTTTCAAAGGATATTGCCATAGATATGGGCAGCTGTTACACAAGAATCATCATCGCAGGCGAGGGAATATGCCTTTACGAGCCGACGGTCATGGCGCGCGACATACATACCGGCGAGATTATCGCCGTAGGAAGTGAGGCGCGTGATATGGACGGAAAATGCCCCAAGGGCATAAAGGTGATACGCCCGATTTCGGACGGCACCGTATCCGACTTTAAAAACACCGCCGCTCTTTTAAAGGTATTTTTAAACCGAGTCTGTAAAAAAAGCATAATAAAACCGAGAGTGGTAATTACCGTCCCCTGCCTTTTGACCGACGTCGAAAAGCGCGCGGTTATAGATATGACAGAGGCGGCGGGTGCGAGAAAAACTTTTCTGATAGAATCCACTCTTGCCGCATCACTCGGCGCAAACTGCGATATATCGCTTGCACGCGGTATGCTTACCGCACACATCGGCGGCGGAAGATGCGACATTTCTTCCATATCGGTCGGTCACCCCGTTATAAACCGCTCAATCAAAACAGCGGGAAACAGCTTTACAGAGGCTACAATCAAATATATAAAGGACAGATACGACACGAATATCGGCTGGGTTACGGCAGAAAAGCTCAAAGAAGAAATCGGCTGCGTATATTCTTTGGATATTGCAAAAAGCCACAGGATATACGGCTGCGACGCCGCAACCGGTATGCCGAGATCGATAACCGTTTCATCGGAGGAGCTAAAAGAAGCCTACGAGGACGTTTTAGCGCCGATTATCGCTGAACTGAAAGCCGCACTGGAGGACACTCCCCCCGAGCTTTTGGGGGATATTTTAGAGGACGGTATTCTTCTTACCGGCGGCGGAGCGGCAATGTACGGAATCGACAGACGCATAAGAATGTCTTTGGGAATAAAGGTATTTTTAGCGGAAAATATCGATATGTGCGCCGTTATGGGCGCGGGGTACGAGCTGGCAAAGCTGAAAAATTCGTCATTTAAGCTGCCATCGGTAAATTCACTGAAAATGTAAAGGACAGGGGATTAAAAAAGCTCCGGAACGCTTTTTCCTGTCCCCTCTATTCTAAAATAAAAATTTTAATTGGAAAACATCGGTTTTTCAATTACCTAAAAAATAACAAGGAGAAAAACTATGCTTACAAATGTAGATATTCAAAAGATACTTCCTCACAAATACCCCATGCTTTTGGTGGACAAGGTAATTGAGCTTGAAGAGGGCAAAAGGATTGTTGCGGTAAAAAATGTGACGGTAAATGAGCCGTTTTTCCAGGGGCATTTCCCGAAAAACCCGATCATGCCGGGAGTCCTGATAACGGAAAGCCTTGCGCAGACAGGTGCGATAATGCTTCTTTCCATGCCCGAAAACAAGGGCAAGCTCGGAGTTTTTACAGGTATCAATAACTTCAAGTTCAGACGTCAGGTCGTCCCCGGTGACACACTTACCTTAGAGGCAGAGCTTATACAATACCGCCACAGCATGGGCAAGGCAAACGTAAAGGCAACGGTTGACGGCGCTGTTGCCGCAATGGGCGAAATCAGCTTTGCCGTAATAGACAATGTTGCCGATGAGAACTGAAATATTCGATGATGAAACGCTTGAAGATCTGCAATGCGGCGGACTTAAGCTGATACAAAAACAAAACGGTTTCCGTTTCGGCACAGACGCAGTGCTTTTGGCGGATTTTGCAAAAAACATAATTTCCAAAAAAACTTTGGATTTCTGCACAGGTACGGGAGTCGTGCCGATACTTATGTCCGCAAAAACGAAAACACCGCAGTTTTTTGCACTCGAAATTCAAGCGGATATTGCGGATATGGCAAAAAGGAGCGTCATTTTAAACGGGCTTTCGGAGCGCATCGGAATAGAGTGTGCCGATCTTAAAAGTCCGCCTTATGCACCGTCCTCATTTGATCTTATAACCTGCAATCCGCCGTATATGAAGTCGGGCGCGGCGATATTAAACGAGGCGGACGGCAAAACGATTTCACGCCATGAGGTAATGTGCACACTTGAAGATGTGATAAAATCGGCGGCAAGGCTTTTAAAGTTCGGCGGACATCTTGTAATGGTTCACCGTCCGAACCGGCTTGCCGATGTATTGTCCGAGATGAGAAACTTCGGAATAGAGCCGAAAAAACTGCGTTTTGTGCACGCGTCAACCGAAAAAGCACCGATACTTTTTCTTGTTGACGGAATGAACAAGGCAAATAAAGACATGAAAATACTGCCGCCGCTTATACTCTATAATAAAGACGGCAGCGAGAGCGATGAGCTTAAAAGTATTTACGGGAGGAATTGATTTATGCTGTATTTATGCGCAACACCGATAGGCAATCTCGGTGATGTCAGCTCAAGATGCATTGAGGTTCTAAATTCGGTTGACATGATTGCGGCGGAGGATACCCGTCATACACTGAAGCTTTTGAATCATTTCGGCATATCCAAGCCGATGACAAGCTATCACGAACACAACAAACGCGAAAAAGGCGAATACTTGATCTCGCTTTTAAAAGAGGGTAAGAACATTGCGCTTGTATCCGACGCAGGAACCCCTGCAATATCCGATCCGGGCGAGGATCTTGTAAAGCTCTGCGTTGAAAATGATTTGGAGGTAACGTCTATCCCCGGGCCGGTCGCGGCAATAAATGCGCTTATCCTCTCGGGGCTTTCGGCACGCCGATTCTCGTTTGAGGGGTTTTTATCGGTTACAAAGCGCAGAAAGCATGAGCATCTGGAATCCTTAAAAAACGACACCCACACCCTCATCTTCTATGAGGCGCCGCACAAGCTCATAACCACGCTCTCGGATATGCTTGAGATTTTCGGGGACAGAAAAATCGCTCTTGTGCGCGAGCTTACCAAGATACATGAAGATATTTTCCGTACCACGCTTTCGGGTGCGTTGGAATACTACAGCGAAAAATCACCGCGCGGCGAGTATGTTATTGTCGTTGAGGGTGCAACCGAGTCAGAGGCTGAAACCCAAGAGCAATGGTGGTGCGATCTGTCGATAAAAGAGCACGTAGACGAATACATAAAGCGCGGCGAAAATTCAAAAGACGCCATAAAATCGGCGGCAAAGGACCGCGGTCTTTCAAAACGCGATGTATATAACGAATATCATAGAGATTAACAACAGATAAATAGGGACACAAAAGAATTTACCGTCCCCAATCAAGATAAAAGGTGGGATTTTTGTGATAAAAAATAAAAACAGACTTCTGGCACTCGCCGGATTCGGCGCAGTTTTGGGGTACCGTGCCATAAAAGGCTACGGCTCATTTAACAGGATACGCTTTAAAAAGCCGCACCGTGCTGTTGAAAACTATGTAAATACACACTTTCCCGGAGCGAAAATAGGTGACATATACCCGTCCGATGAAGGGTATCGGTGCGTGATTTTACATAACAGCTCGCAAATACTCATCTATCTTATTCCCACCGAAAGCGGCGGTTTTATTTTCACTCAGATGTAACATTTTCCTCCTTATATGCGTAATCTATACTAAGGGAATTTTCCCGAAAATTATGACAGGTAATTTACCTGTTGAGAGATTATGTTTTAAGGAGGATATTTTTATGGGATTATTCGGAGGTTGTAATAACGGCGGCGGAGATTGGTGGATCTGGCTTCTTATAATAATTGTACTCGTGCTTTGCTGCTCGGATAACGGCGGTCTTTTGGGAAACGGCAACGATTGCTGCTGCAACAACAATAACGACTGCTGCAATAATGATTGCTGCTGCTAAACGAACATAAAGGAACGTAAATAAGTCCGAATCAAACCGAACCGCCCCCCAAATTGTTATTTGGGGGGCGGTTCTTCTTGCTGCAATTCTTTCTCCAACCCTACAGCGCACTCTGCGTATCGGTAGGATCTCCGTTTATTGCAAGATCATACTCATGCGACCAATCAAGACCGCGGTATTCTGCGGCACGGTCGTCCTTTTCAATGAAGTCCATTAAAAGATCAAGCATTTCTTTTGTCCATGTGTTTTTATCTATCTGCGCCGTTGTGAATTTATTAAGCGTGATCATCTCGAATCCGAATAAGTCTTTCACCTGGGTTTTTGCCGCACCGCCGACAACCTCCTCGACGAGATGGCTCGGTATAAAGAGAACTCCGCCGCCCGCTCCAAACACTATATCGCCCGGGAGAACAACGGCATTGCCTATTCGGGTTACTGTGTTGTAGCCGGTCATTATAAAGTCACGTATCGGCGTCGGGTCGATGCCACGGTAATAAACCTGCGAGTCCTCAACCTTTTTCATCTGCTCGGTGTCGCGTATACCGCCCCATATAACCGCGCCGCCGTTTTCATTTTTGGTCTTATTTTTAAGCGCAGTGGTAAGATTGCCGCCGAGAAATGTTCCCTTGTATATCTTATCATACATATCTATTACCGGAACATCGCCCTCCTGCAAGTTGTCAATTACCCATTGATTATATGTCCCCGTTCTGTTCTCGCTCCTGCCGATGTCCTTTACAACCTCGTCAAGGTCGGGACGAAACGGACAGTATGTAGCGGTTACGGCTCTGCCGATGAGCTTTCTGCCGTCATCGTGCAGAGTGTGCAAACGTCCCTCAAATTGGCTTTCGTAGCCTTTTACGAATATCGGCTTCCATACTTCTTCAAGCGTGAGCGTTTTCAGCGCCTTCAGATATTTGTCGTCAACCTTCGGTCTGCCGTCGGGGAAACGTTCCCCTTTCCATTGCGGTGTGAGCGCGATTATTTCTTCTCTTACGTTAAAATGCATTTTTTTGCCTCCTGATTTTTTATAAATTGGGGGGACTCACCCCCTGCTCCTCTTTAAAAATTGAGGAATTACTTACATATTTGTTTTTAAAGATGCATACCGCCGTCTACTATAAGATCAGCGCCGGTTATATACCTGCCCTCGGCACTGCATAACAAAAGCGCTGCGGGTGCGCAGTCCTCGGCAACGCCGGCAAAGCCTGCCGGGATCCCCGATAAAACTTTCTTTTCATATTCCTTGTTGCATAACGCCGCCTCGTTTCTCGGCGTTGCGATAACGCCCGGGGACAGATTATTTACCGTTATCCCGAATGGTGCGAGCTGCTTTGCAAGATTTTCGCATAAACTCATCTGAGCACATTTTGTCGCCGCATATACAGCCATCTCCGCGTGCGGCTTATATTGCTGAACGCTCCCGACGGTCAGTATTCTGCCGTAATTTTGCGCTTTCATGTGCGGCGCATATTCCTGAATAAGCTCTAAAGATGCCTTTAAGTTTACTCTTACCTGTTCGTCAAATTCCTCGCTTGTGATCCCGTCCCATTTTTTTCTGTATTGAATTGACGCGTTCAAAACAAGTATATCAATATCGCCCGTTGCCTCATGCAGTTTTTTTGCGCAAAGTTCGTCCGAAAGACTGACATTTACCGGTACGGAATTTTGTATCTTTGCCGCTGCACGCTCGCATTTTTCAAGGCTTGACGCACCGTTTACAAAGACCTTTGCGCCGTGGTCGGCAAGTGCTTTTGCAATTGCAAAGCCTATCCCTTGAGTCGAGCCGGTGACAAGCGCCTTTTTGCCGCTTAAATCAAACATATTGTTAACTCCTCCTTAAATCTATTTGTAAAATAGGTAATTGTAAAACTAACGTTTTCCAATTAAAATTCTTAGGTAGAAATAAAAAGTTCCGGCCGATTTTAATT